>CAVVEN010000009.1:0-147915 GCA_963747125.1 uncultured Actinomycetes bacterium
GGACGTCTTCGCCCACTACTCCCGCGCCCGTGCTTGACAGCCTGGCGAACAGGACCAACTTCGCGCTGGCACGCACCGAAGGCTGGCGTCCCCCGCTCCACTCACAACCGACAACGCTCGTGCGCCGCTGTTTGGCGGCGCTACGCCGGTTGATCGACCTCCAGGCGGGAAGTATCTGGCGGGACCTCGCGGGCGAGCTCGCCGCCGTCCATGGCCTCGTCCTCGACGTCGGTTGTGGTGCCCAACCCTACCGACCGCTCCTCGGGCCCATCGGCGCGCTATGTGGGCATCGACACGGCCGACGCCAAGGCCGACTTCGGGTACGAGATCCCGGACACGCTGTATTTCGACGGCGACTCGTGGCCCGTCGGCTCCGAATCCGCGAACGTCGTCCTCTGCACGGAGACGCTCGAGCACGTTCTCGAGCCCTCGAAGCTTCTCGCAGAGGCGCACCGTACGCTCCGTCGCGGGGGAAGGCTTCTCTTGACGGTCCCGTTCGCGGCCCGTTGGCACTTCGTTCCGAACGATTACTGGCGCTTCACGCCGTCGAGCCTGCGCCACCTGCTCGAGACAGCGGGGTTCACCGACGTCGCCGTCTATGCCCGCGGAAATGCCTTCACGGTGGCGTGCTACAAGACGATCGCCCTCGTGCTCCCGTACCTCTTTCCGCAGCGTGGCGGCGTGGGGGCCCGCGCGGCGCAGCTGCTCGCGCTGCTCGCAGTCCCGTTCGTCGTCTGCCTCGCGCTGGCCGCTCGTGTGTCTCTCCTCGGAAAGGGCGGCGATGACTGTCTGGGCTACACCGTCACCGCCGTCCGTCCGTGACGCTCGTCTTCGAGGATCGACTCTGTCCGCTGTGCGGATCCGCAGCGAACTCGAGGCTGTTCGCCGAGGCGCGCTTCGATCCGTCGCGGCTCGACGCGATGTCCTTTTCGTCGCGCAAGACGCCTGAGGGAATGCACCACAGGCTGCTCGAGTGCACAAGCTGCGACCTCCTGTATGCCAGCCCGGTCCCAACCTTCGATTCGATCGTCGATGCATACCGTGATGCCGCGTACGAGAGCGGCGAGGAGGCGAGGTACGCAGCAGCCACGTATGCGACCCTCATCGAGAGGATCGAGGGGAAACTCCCCGACTTGCGGGGTGCGGTCGACATCGGCGCGGGTGACGGTGCGTTCCTTCACGTCCTGCAGGCGGCCGGGTTCGACTGGACGGTGGGGTTCGAGCCGTCGAGTGCGCCCCTGGAGGCGGCGGCGCCCGATGTCAGGTCGCTGATCCGCCCCGAGCCTTTCGTCGCGGGCGTGCTCCCCGACGATGCGTTCACGCTGGTCAGCTGCCTCCAGACGATCGAGCATGTCCTCGACCCGCTCGCCTTGTGCAGGGATGCCGCGCGCGCCCTCGCGCCCTCGGGCGCGATGCTGATCGTCTGCCACGATCGGCGCGCCCTCAGCGCACGCATCCTCAAGCGTCGCTCGCCGATCTTCGACATCGAGCACGTGCAGCTCTTCTCCCACCAAAGCATCGGTGCTCTGCTCCGCGAGGCAGGTTTCGAACGCGTCGAAGTGCACCCGCTGCGAAACCGCTATCCCCTGCGCTACTGGCTTCAGCTCGCGCCACTCGCAGGGCGTCTCAAGGCGGCCCTCCACGCTTCACTGGAGGCCGTTCGGCTGGATGACAGAACGGTGAGCCTCGGCGCGGGCAACCTCTTCGCCGTCGCGTACAAGCCGGCAGGCTGACGGTCTACGGCCGAGCGACCGCCGATTTCCACCGCACGTCGAACGACCCCACTCGCTCGTGCTGCGGGTATGTCGCTCTCAAGCGCGCAACGACGTCCTTCTCGAGCGGGTCCGAGAATTCAGGACGGGAATTGACGGCGATCGCGCTGACGTGACGCTGCTCGAGCGTTCTGAACAGGTGCTCTCCTCGCGCCGAGTTCGAGGGGTCGAGCAGATCGAACAGCGACCTCGTCGGATTCCGTCGTCCCGCTAGCACGTAAAGCTCCGGCGTATCCGGTCCGGCGAAGATGTACGCACCGGTCGAATGTCGTCGTAGTAGGAGCGCCGACGTCCGTAGATGGATCGTTCCTCGGGTGTGACCCGGATCCAGGCTGTCCTTCGATCCAGGATCACGGTCTGGGGATTCGACATCGGACGCAGTCCCATGCGGTACAGCACGCCGTGACTCACCACGAAGCCGAACGCGACGATTGACCCGAGGAAGACGAGTGGGAAGATGCCGTGCAGTCGGGACGCGAAACCGGTGAGATGGAACATCGCCAACCACGCGAGGAGTGCCAGCGGTGCGACGAAGCAGAAGTACACCGGTGCACTGAATGGAAACTGGACAAGGCTGAGCGAATGCGGCGATCGCGAGGAACAAGAACATCACCGATCGCTCGTCGGAGCGCTCTCCGCGGGGCGCCCGACGAGCAAGGCGACGCCCAGGAGAATCCCCGTGGGCAGCGAGCGCCGCCGTGGTATGCCAGAGGATCAGATAGCCAACGGAGGTGACCGTTGAGGCGAGGAGAACGAGAGCACCCACGGATGCGGCCCGGTCGAGACCTCGCGCCGCGCGTCCGCGTCGCATGCAGATGACGAAGACGGCGATCACAGGCAGCGCGAAGATGATCGCCGCCGGCCCGGCCGTGCCGACATATGTGGCGTGGAGACGTTCCTGCGGGTTCACGAGGGTTCCTGCGAAGAGGTCTCCGAGTGACCCTGTCGCGACGTACGGGATGGCGAGCAGCGCCAGCGGGACCGAGACGCCGGCACGAACGGGACCATGAGTCGGAGGAGCGAGACCGCACGCTCTCGCGGCGCCGGGCACTGCCAGACGAATACCACTCCAAAGAGCGACCGCGCAGACGGCCGTCACCGGCAGGAGGAGGTTCACGATCTCCGCGGGCCCGAGGTTGGACGCCAGCACGCTGGCGACCACGACGAGGACGAGGACCGGCACCGCAACGACGACAGCGCGGTATCCGAGCACGTGCAACGCGACTCGCCGTGACCTCGCCGTTCGCTCTGCGTCGGGCTCCAGTCCGAGAATAGGAGGTACAAGACGACGGCGAAGACGTACCAGAGCCCGGTGATCTTGATCGCGACGGACAGCCCACCCACCGCGCCGGCGAGCACGAGCCAGCGCACACGTGTCGTCTCGCGGTGCCGAACCAGAGCGAAAGCGCCGATCACGGCGAGGTAGAGCGTGTACCAGGACGGCATCGCTGCGGGATACACGGGTGGCCCCAGCGCCACGGCAAAGAGCGCTGCCAGCGTCGCAACCGCAGGCGGCGCGAAGCGCCGAGCGAGTCACGTAGACACACAGCAGGTAGACGACGAACGCCAGGAACATCGGCACGCGCAGCCAGAACAGGTTGTCGCCGAGCAGCCAGAGCACGCCGGCGTTGATGAACGTGAGCCCTCCGGTGTAGAGCTCCGCGAAATCACGGTGCGGCAGCTCACCGAGCAGGACGCGTTGCGCGCTCTGCGCGAGCGTGCCGTCGTCCCACGGCACCCAGCCGTGGTTCAGCTGCGATGCGACGAACATCGCGCCGGCGGCGAGAGCGACGATGGGAAGCGCCCGCGACGTCACACCCGACACTTGCTCCAGGCGGACCCGGACTGTCGGCCCGGCAGGGTCACGCGCGGGAACGGCCGTTTCCCTCACCCGGCCAAGGATGGCCGCCACGCGCAGCAGAGTCGCCAACCCATGGGACGGCGACTGCTAGCCCATGGTCCAGAGCGGCGGCTTCGTCATGTCGCCAGCATTCCTGGTCGGGCGGACGAACGGCGCTCGAGCTGCATGCCGTCCGACCGTCCAAGTTCATCATTCGTGGTGATCTCGAGCAACCGACGAGAGAGGACCGTTGACCGATAGTCGCCTGGGTGCCCTGCAACGCGGCAGCACGGTTGTTGCACTCGGCATCCTCCCGCTCGCGGCGGTCCTGGGAATGCTCCTGACCGGATCCGCACCGACTCCCTCGCGGCCGACTTCCACCACGAGCTCTTCCCCGAGGCGAAGCTGCTTCTCCAGGGCGTCAGCCCGTTCCCTGACCCCGGCTGCGGACCCGCTCGCGGCGCCGAACTTCATCTGGCCGCCGCTCGCGGGCTACCTCGTCGCCCCGTTGACCCTGCTCCCGCCCGGCGCGGCCGACGTCGTCACCGCGCTGCTCGGTCTCGCCGGCCTCGCGCTCTCGCTTTGGCTCGTCGGCGTCCGCGACTGGCGTGTCTACGGCGTGTTCTGCCTCTGGCCCGAGGTCGTCGGCGAGGTGCGTGTCGCCCACCTGACTCCGGTGCTGCGCTCGGGGCAGCGGTCGCGTGGCGCACGCGGCGGACGCACGGCGCCCGGGCTCGCGATCGGCCTCGCGACGAGCGTGAAGTTCCTCATGTGGCCGCTCGTCGTCTGGCTAGCCGCCACCCGCCGTACCCGCGATGCTCTCGTGGCGGCGGCCGTCGTCTGCGCCTCGCTGCTGCTCGTCCTGCCGTACACGGGCCTCGACGCCTACCTCCGGTCGCTCCTCCGTCTCGGCCGTGCGTTCGACCAGGACAGCTACACCGTGTTCGGGATGCTGGTGCAGGCCGGAGCTCCGGAGTCGGCAGCACGGGCGGCGATGCTGTTGGTCGGCGGCGCGCTCCTGGTCGCGACCTGGCGCTACCGCAGCTTCACCCTCGCGATCGCTGCGGCCCTTGCGCTCTCCCCGATCGTGTGGCTCGACTACTTCGCCCTCGCCGCGGTTCCCCTCGGCATCTACCGGTCGCGGCTCGCTTGGGTCTGGTTCGCGCCGCTCGCCACGTGGGGTCTCGAGGGCGCGGGCCTCGGGATCGGGGACTTCTGGCACTCGGCGCGGCTGCTCGGGATCTTCGCGATCGTTCTCGGAGTCGCTCTGCGCGGCAGAGCGGGCCGGCGGGGCGGAGGAGCCCGAGCCGCCGGGGCGCGCGATTCCCCGCGCTAACGCGGCGGACCGGTTCGGCCGATCATCCACGGCATGAGCTCATTGTCGGTCTCGCCGGAGAGCGCCCGCAGGACACGGACGCGCCCGGGTCGCTCGCGGCGCTCGCGGGCCTCGTCGCGCTGCCGCTCCTCCTCCACGTGGTCATGCTCCAACTCTTCTGGCAGCGGGGCGAACTCGGGATCGACTTCACGCAGACGCTCCTGCCCGCGGCGCGCGAGATCGCCGACGGCAACTCGCCCTACCCTGCCTACGGGTATCCCCCGCTCGTCGCCTTTGCGCTCGTGCCGTTCACCCTGCTGCCGTCGCCCGAGCTCTTCTACACGGCCGCGATGCTCGCGGGGATCCCGGCGAGTCTCTGGATCCTCCGGGTCCGGGACTGGCGCTGCTACGGCGCGGCATTCCTCTGGGGCGCGTCCTTTCACGCCGTGCAGACGGGGAACGTGACCGTACCGCTCCTCCTGCTGACCGCGCTCGCGTGGCGGGCGCGGGACTCGCGGTTCGGCGCCGGCGCGTGGACCGGGCTCGCGATCGCGACGAAGATCATCTGCTGGCCGCTCGTCGTCTGGCTCGCGGCCACCCGCCGCTACGCGTCGGGTTGGCGTCGATCGCGGTCGCCGGCGGTGTGACGCTCATCCTCTGGGCATCGCTCGGGTTCTCCGGGCTGCTCGACTATCCGTCGAGTCTCGACAAGCTCCAGACGGCGCAAGCGCCGTCGAGCTACACGATCCGAGCGCTCTTCGACGACCTCCACGCTCCTCTGCTCGGCCGGCTCGTCTGGTACGCGCTCGTGATCGGTGTCGTCGCGTGGTGCGTCGTCGCCGGGCGGCGCGGCGACGACCGGCGCTCGTTCGCGCTGGCCGTGCTCCTCGCCGTGATCGCGTCACCGATCGTGTGGCTGCACTCCTTCCTGCTCCTGCTCGCGCCGGTCGCCGTGTACCGCCCGCGCCTCTCGGTGGCGTGGCTCCTGCCGCCCTGCTCTGGTTCGGCTCGGGGACGGGGAACGGGGCGACGTGGCAGACGGCGCTCGTTCTCGTCGTCGCGGGCGCGACCTTCGTGCTCGCAACGGTCGGCGACGTTGCGCGCGCCCGGACGAGCTAGCGCCGACGTGCGCAGTGGCGCGTGCCGATGCGCAGCGGTGCGCCGTCGGTGCGCACGAGGGCGAGGCGGCCGTGCGCGCCGCGCGCGACGACGCGGCCGGCGACGTCGACCGAGCACGGGACGAGCACGAACCGCGCCTCACCCGTTCTCCCGTCGGATGGACGAGGGTGCCGTCCGGCCCCACGGTGACCTGCGTCGTCGGCAGCCACTTCTCGTAGTAGGTGTCGTCGCCGAGGCGGAGAAACCGCCCGACCGAGTCGTTGAGGGACGCGGCCACCATCAAGGCGAAGTAGTCGGGATCCGGAGCCGAAGCCTTCGAGCGCTGGTCCCAGAGCACCGCGACCGACTCGCCCGGCGGCACGGCGTCGTCGACCCACGTCCGCCCACCCCCGGCTAGCGCCATCGCCGTCTCGGCGTGCTGCTGATAGGCGCCGGCGGCCACGATCGCGACGAGCGCCAGCCACGAGGCCGTCCAGATCGCCACGGGGCGCGCGCCGCGGGCGCCGAGCCAGAGCCAGAGGACTCCCAGCCAGAGCAGCGCCGACCCGACGAACAGCTGCGCGAGGACGCCCGGCAGTGACAGCGCGACCCACGGCGCGAGCGACGGCGCATAGAAGGTCGCGTCCGCGGCGAGCCTCGTCGAAGGGCAGCAGCGCGACGACGACGACCGTCCCCGTCAGGATGAGCAACGCCAGCCGGGCGCGTCGGGGCCTCGCCTCGTACCACGCCGCCAGGCCGGTGAGCAGCAGGGGCACGAGGTAGAACACGTACCTCTCGTTGACCCCTTCGGCGCCGTCGAGGTCGATCGCGGTGGCGACGATCGCGACGAGGCCGAGCGTCCCGGCCAGCGCCGGCCAGGCGATCGACGCGAAGAGCCGGTACCGCTCCGGGGCGCGCCGCGACAGGCCGGCCGCGATCATCACGGCGGTCGCGACGAACGGCACGACCGCCACCATCACGAGCAATCCGCCCAGCTGCAGGTCGAGCTGGCGCGGCATCTCCGCGAGGACGACGTCACCGGCCGCGCCCGAGCGACCCGCCAGCACCGTCCTCGCCCCATCCGGCCGCCGAAACCGCGGCGGCCCCGACGACGCCGAGCCCCAGCACCGCGGCGGTCGGCGTGAATCGCAGGAGGTACGCCCGCCTCGATCCGTCCGTCGAGCAGGACCGCGTACGTCGCGACGCCGACGACGAACGCCGGCGCGAGGACAACTCCCTGGACGCGGGTCAGCACGAGGAGGGCGAGACAGCCGAGCGCGGCGCCCTGGGCCGGGAGCGTCGGCGACCTGACCGCCCGCGCCATGAGCCAGAGAGCCGTGAGGAAGAGGGGGTACGCGGCGTTCTCCGTCATCACGGAGCCGGTGAGGGCCATCGTCGGAACGAGGACGGCGCCCGCAGCGACGAGCAGCGCGGCCCGCCGCGCGACGACCAGGCGCGCGAACAGGAATGCGGGCACGGCGGCGAGCGACATGACGAGCGCGTTGACGACGAGCGCCGCGCGATACGCGTCCAGCCCGTTCTCGCGCAGGAGCCACGCCGGCGCGACGATCAGCGGGTAGACGACGCCCCAGCCGAGCGAGGTCGCGCCCCGGACGGCCGGCAGGTGGCCGTCGGCGACGCTGCGGGCGCAGGTCGGTGTAGACGAGCTCGTCGGGGAGGATCCACGGCCCCGGCCGCCAGAGCACCGACGCCCGCACGCACGAGGAACGAGAGCCCCGACGACGACCGTGATCCACGACCACGGTGAGCTCACCACCGCCCGCATGGACAGGCGCGCCGGTCGCTCCCCGCCCTGTCCGTCAGCGGCTCCGCGTGGGCCGCGCCGGCGGCGCATCACGCCGCGAGTCGCGTCGCCGTCACTGCTCCGCGCTCGTCAGGCGACAAGGGACTCGAATCTCGGAGCCGGCGCGAACCGGGTCGTCAGCCTGCCGGGGTCCTCCCCGCGCTGCTCGATCAGCTCCGAGCGCCCCTGACCCAGGAAACGTCCCGCCTCCTTCAGGTACCCGACCTTCTCGGGGTCCATCCCCATCAGGCGAGCGCCGGTGACGTCGGCGGCGACGGGGTCGCGCGAGACGACGACCACGCCGGACGGAACCGGGTCGCCCATGATCGGACCGTCCCCCTGCATGCCGACGACGCCGTCGATGATCGCGAGCGACGGCCGGACGGCGGCGAAGATGTCGAGGATCGACTCCGGGATCCCGCGCACGTGGAAGACGTCCTTCGGCCACCCGTAGACGCGCCCCGGCATGCAGCCGAAGCAGTTCTTCAGTGACATCGTGACGCCGACCCAGTGGTGCGTCTTGAGCTTCGGCATCGACACGACGACCTCCGTCTCGCGCAGCACCTTCGGCACCCAGAGCGCGTCGAGCCCCGTGTAGCTCGTCCGGAGCGGCGTCCGCACGAGCGGCGCGTCGTTGAGGTCGACGAACCGGAGGCCGGCGTCGTCGAGCGCCTCGCGCAGGCCCGAGGCGCAGCGCGATCGCCTCGGTGTCGCGGCGATGGCCCGGCCCCTCCGCGACGACGACCGAGGAGGCGCCGATGCGCCGGAGCGCGTTCGCGGCGGCCACCACCATCCGCGGGTCGGTGTTGATCGACGCGCCCTTGACGAACTCGACGAGGTTCGGCTTGAGCAGGACGCTCTTGCGGCGGACGTCGGCGCCGACGAGCCGGAGCCCGTCGAGCACGACTTCCTCGAGGTCGCCGTCGTACGTCTCGGCGCGCAGCACCGCCACGGCCGAGCGGCCGGGCTCGGGGAAGTCCGAGCGGTCGAACGGGGCGCGGGGTCGAACGCGCCCATCCGGTCCGCGACGAACGCGGCGCCGGCGCTCGCCCAGAGCGCCGCGGCCCCGCCGCGGACGAGGAGCTGTCGGCGGGTCATGCTCATACCCGCTCCCGGCGCCGGCAAAGCCGGCGCCTCCGCTCCCTGGAGCCTCCGTCGAGCCTACGGCTCATGCGCGCGACCTCAGCGGGTCGAGCAGCGCGTCCGGCCCGGTGGCGAGGGTCGCCCAGGCGACGGCGAGCGGCCGCTCGAGGAACGACGGCCGCCGCGAGATCTCCTCGAAGCTCGGCCAGGAGCGCGGGCACCTCGTCGCGCCGGCCGTGGAGCCGGTACGCCACCAGCGCCTGCGCGACGGTCAGCCCGCCGGGCTCGAGGCGCCAGTTGCCACGCAGGAAGCCGAACGCCGGCTCGACGACCGCCGGATGGCCCTTCTGGAGCGCGATGAGCCCCATCGCCGTCGTCTGCGCGTACCCGCGCAGGTCGACGTCGTAGACGGAGGCGTTGCCGAAGTTCCAGCCGCCGTCGGCGCACTGACGCGCCGTGAGCAGCCCGAGGGCCTCGCGCCGCGTCGCCGCGTCGCGCGGCGTCAGCGCGTTCACGCCGAGGAGGACGCGGGCGGTCGGCTCGACGAGCGACCGGGCGTCGCCCGTCCAGCCCCAGGCGGTGCGACGCTCGGGATCGGCGGCGTTGGGCAGCGGCAGCCCGCGACGGGCGATCGCGTAGGCGAGCGAGCGGCGCGCGGCCACAGGGTCGTCGAGCGCGAGCGCGACGAGCGCCGCGGTCGTGGGACCGTCGCGGCGCCCCTCGAGCTCCTCGTAGCCGCCGTCGCGGCGCTGGCGGGCCGCGAGCCACGCCCGGGCGCCCGCGTCGTCGAGCGCGAGCGCCGCGAGCGCGGTGGGCTCGACCTCCGACGCCCCTTCTACGCTCACCGGCAGGCCGCCGTCAGGCCGACGCAGGCTCGTCAGAGCTCGGGCGAGCGCGGCGTGCAGGTCGGGTGCGCTCACCAGGCTTCCATGGTGCCTCTCACGACCGGCTATCCATCGACCAGCTCTCTCGGCTTCGACCGGCCGGAGTTGTTCGGCCCCAGGTCTAGCCACGGACTAGACCCTCTGGGAGTACCAGCAGAGCCGGACGGCAAGCACCATCCGTGAGCCTCCCAAACGGGGGGAACGCCAAGAGGCACCACGCTCGGGGGGGCGTTCCCCCTAACCAGCAAGGAGGAACAACTCACATGACGGCACTCGTCGTGTATCTCCAGAACACGTGGGCGCGGCTGCGCGAGCGTCAGGAGGGCCAGACCATGGCCGAGTACGCCCTGATCCTCGGCGGCATCGCGATCCTCGTCATCGCCGGCATCATCATTCTCGGCCCGGCGATCCGCGACCTGTTCAAGAGCACCGGTAGCTCGGTCCAGAGCTTCCCGAGCTCGTAGCACTCCGAACCACCCGCGGCCGGCCGGCATCTCGCCGGCCGGCCGCGATCGTCGTTGTGACCGGCGCCGGCGGCCCCGCGCCGCCGAAGGACAACCAAGGAGCCCCGCCGATGATCGCATCGACGTCGTCCACCGCACGTCCCGCGCACGACCGCCGTCTCGCCGGTCACGAGCCTGCGAGCTCGGCTCCCCCTTTCGGGTACCCGGATGAGGGATGGCGCAATCTCCGGAGCGCCGTTCACTGAGTCGCACGATGTGCGGCCCGACATCCACCTGCCAAGAGATCGTCCGTCCCCCGCCGGCTCGCGTCGGACGAGAGTGGTCAGATCCTGCTCATGACCGGCGTCCTGATCGGCATCATGATCGTCCTCGTCGCGCTCGTGGTCGACATCGGCCACACGCGGCTCGTCCAGCGCCAGCTCCAGGCGGGCGTCGACGCCGCCGCTCTCGCCGCGGCGCAAGAGCTCCCGGACGAGACGGTCGCCGTCGCGACGGCCAACGAGTACAGCCCCACCCCGGGCAACAAGAACGCCGTCAACACCGTGGGCAACGCGCGACCACGGCGGTCACGCGCTGCATCACGACGATCCCGGGCTGCAACACGCGCTACTCGCAGTCGAACGCCGTGACGGTGACGTCGACCTCGAAGGTCCCGACCTTCTTCGCGCGCATCATCGGCGTGAACTCGCTGACCGTCACTGCGCAGGCGACGGCGTGCTTCCCGTGCTCGATCCGGCCGCTCGACATCATGCTCATCCTCGACCGCACGGGCTCGATGTGCGACACGAAGGACTCGAGCGGCAAGTGCATCGACCTCGAGGCGGCGCGCAACGGCATCGCCACGTTCATCTCGATGATGGACCCGAAGCTCGACCGCGTCGGCCTCGCCGTCACCCCGCCGGCGACCGGGCCGAGCGACTACGGCACGCAGGACGCACAACCGTGCCTGCAGTGGAGCCGCTTTCCACACAACGACGCGAACTGCACGAGGTGGACGCAGGTGCAGGTCAAGAACCCTGACAGCCCGGACGACGCCTGCGCAGCACCGACGAGCGGCAACAACTACTACGGCTTCGATGCCTGGGCGCCGTGGTGGCAGACCGACTCGAGCTCGGGCTACCGCGAGCCAGGACCGCGCGTTCTACGTCGTGTCCTCGCTGTCGGACGACGACATCGACGGCAATCCGAACGACGACTACGTGACGAAGGACGCGAACGGCATCTGGGACCTGAATTCGAGCTCGCCGCTCGTCTCGACGCTCGCGTGCATCAAGTCCGGCGGCAGCACGAGCTACTCGCTGGCGATCGACGAGGCACAGCACGAGCTCACGGAGCACGGGCGCGCGGACGTGCAGGACGTGATCGTGTTCTTCTCGGACGGCGGCGCGAACTCGACGCAGGACGTCGCGGCTGGCTACTGGACAGACAGCCTCAGCGCGGGGTGGCCGACCCGTCCCTGCGGCCAGGGCGTCGAGGCGTCCAAGCGCCTGCCGGGGGACACGGCCGTGTACTCGATCGGCTACAACCTCGAGAACCAGGAGGCGAACTCCCAGCGCTGCCAGAGGCCGGGCTCGGGCGGCCACCAGGACAACAGCCAGCCCAAAGAGGTCTGCCAGACCTGGGGCTGCACGCCCAAGGAAGCGCTCAAGGCGATCGCCTCGAAGCCGGAGAACTTCTACTACACGGCCGACGACAACCAGCTCAAGACGCTCTTCCAGCGCGTCGCGGGCGACGTCCTGACGAACGCGTCGCGCCTGGTCGACAACAACCTCCCGGACTCGACGTGAATTCCATCCGCATCCGCGCACTGAGCTCCCGCGCACGCCGTCAGGACGGCCAGGCGTACGTCGAGTTCGCGCTCGTCCTGCCGATCCTGCTCCTCATCGTGATGGGGATCATCCAGTTCGGCATCGTGTTCAAGGACTACATCGCGCTCACCGACTCGGTCCGCGTCGGGGCGCGCCAGGCGTCGGTCTCCCGGTCGATCGCCGACCCGAACCAGCGCGTCCCGCTCATCGTCCAGAAGATGAAGGATGCCGCCGGCACGCTCGACACGAGCAAGATGGTCATCACCGTGACCCCGTACGACCCGGTGACCAACACCGCGTCGTGGGCTGCCAGCGGCGACGTCACGGTGCGCGCGTCGTACCCATTCAAGGTCAACCTGCTCGGGATGGTCATCTTCGACAGCACGATCAACAGCCGGACCACCGAACGGGTCGAGTGACCCCACGCCACCGGAGGACCGCCGTGAAGAAGACAAGCCTCGTCATTGCCATCGCGACCGCGGTTTCGGCCTCCCTGGCGGCCGGTGCGAGCGGCGCGCCGTCGACGGTCACCGTCGCGCAGCTCAAGAGCGGCTTCAAGAAGGCGACCGGGCAGACCCTCGTCGTCGACCGGGTCGCCTCGACCGCCGGCCACTACACGGCGTTCAACCTCGGCGTCCAGACGACGACGAAGCGGGCGCGCTACGGAACGTTCACGATCTACCTCGTCACCGGGGGCGATGTCGCGGCCGACGTCAACCGTCTGCTGACCGACCCCCACACCGGCGAGCTCGTCGCGCCCGCCGCCGGGGGCATCTACTGGGAGAAGGACAGCACGATGAGCGGCACGGACATCTGGATGGCGAAGCGGCCCTACGGCGCGAACGTCGTCATCTGGTGGACGACCACGTCACCGGCACGAAAGACGGACCGGACCTGGACAGTGCTCCACAAGGCCCTAACGTCTGTGACGAAGAGCGGATGACTGCGGTCGGGAAATCGGATGCCCCCTCGTCCGATTTCTCCGGCATCATGTGACCTACCTCAGGAGGGGGTTGCACTGTGGTGGATAGAAGGACATTGAGGCGCCAGGACGGCGTCGCGATGACGGAGTTTGCGCTTGTGCTGCCCGTGTTCATGCTGATCGTGGCGGGCCTGCTTGCGTTCGGCCGCGTCCTCTTCTACTGGATCGAAGCCAACCACCTGGCGAACGAGACGGCCCGCTGGGCGGCCGTCGACCGGCGCCCCAACCCGGCCCAGACGCTGCAGCAGTACGCCCTCGCCTCGGGCGGGACGGTCGAGTTCAGCGACGCGAAGGTCTGCATCAACTACCTCGGCACCAACGCCACGCCGCAACCAGGCGACCCGATCCAGGTGAAGATCTCGAAGGCGTTCTCGTTCGTTCCCATCCTGCAGATCGCCCCGATCAAGATCCGCGGCGAGGCGACGATGCGCATCGAGCGCCTCGCGAACGGGAACGGGACGACGCCGAGCTACACGTACAGCACGACTACCGCACCCCTCGCAGGGGCGCCCTTTGGGGCGTGCACGTGAGGGCGCTGCGCGGAGAGCGCGGCGGCATCCTCGCGCTCTCGGCACTCATCATCCCGGGGTTCCTCATCATCACCGCGCTCGTTCTCGATACGGGCATGTGGTTCACGCACAAGCGCTCACTCCAGAACCGCGCGGACGCGGGCGCGCTCGCGGCGGGTTACGAATACCTCTCGCAGCTCGCGAACTGCGCAACGAACCCGACCGGCCCCGCCGCGACGGCGATCGCCGACAGGGCGCGGCTGTACGCGGGCGCAACGGCGGGCGCCGGCTACAACGAGACCGTCAACAGCCAATCCGAGGTGACGGTCAAGATCAACGCCACGGGCCCCACCGCCGCCGACAACTCGGATGGCGGCAACCCGTGCCAGGATCACGCGCCCGACGGGATCAGCCCCAACGGAGGCGTCTGGACCGACGTGATCGCGCGTGAGACGAACATCGGCACCGTCGCCGGCGCGTTCGGCATCAACCTCCCGAGCATCGCGGCGCGCGCACGGGTCGAGCTCGGCCAGATCACCGGCCTCAACGGCGGGCTCCCCTTCGTCAACGAGACGGGCGACCAGATCGAGTGCGTCTGGGCGCAGGTCGTGCGCGCACGCGACGGGTCGACCACGCAGGGCTTCACCGTCCTCCCGAGCAACCCAATCCTGCTCACGAAGGTGGCCGGCACGTCGGGAACGTGGACGGGGACCGTCGACCGCATCGTCTTCACGAACGCACAGGACGACGTCGCGATCCGCTACTACGCCGGGAGCAAGGACGGGAACCAGCCGTGCGACTTCTCGACGGACAACAAGAGCCCACTTCCCCACGACGTCGGCTCCGCTCTGCAGCCGGTGGCGACCGAATGGATCAACGTCTATTCGACGGGCTCGGTACCGGGCACGGACGCGCCTCCAGTCCTCAGGCACTTCAAGACCACCCCGGGCTCGTGCGGCGGCCCCGGCTTCCTCTACACGGCGACAACGAGCCTCGGTGTTACGTGCACGCTGGGATTCGAGGCGGAGGTCGACACTGGGGTGAACAAGGTGAAGGGCCAGATCACCGTGAGCCCGACGCAACCCGCCGGCAGTGGCATCTCGTCGGTCACGGTCCCGTTCGACACGACCGGCAGCGGAGGCCTCACCACCGTTGGAGGGACGATCACGATCTCGCCGAACGTCACGACGACGGCCAACGGCTTCACGCAGGACTACACGCAGGTCGGCCGCACGTACTTCAGCGTCTCGTGGACACAGACCACGGGGAAGATCGGCAGCAAGACCTGCCCCAACGCGGCCTGCTCGGGGACGTTCCAGGGGGAGACCGTCTCCGGTGAGGCGGCTGACGTACAGCAGGCGACGTACATGGCCGATCCGCTCGGGTCGACGCCAATGATTGGGGCCTCGACGACGCTGCCCACGAACTCGTATCCGGCCGGCGGCCAAACGGCCGCCTTCACGGTGACCTTCACGCATCAGTCCGTCGACATGGAGCACGTGGTCCTGATCCGCGACTCGGTGCAATCGAGCGGCAACCGGACGCTCGCCGTCTGGTGCGGCGGCCCGAACGGGGGGGCAAGCGCCCTCTCGGACGCCATCGAGAACGGCTGCCAGAAGGGGTTGACCTTGAACACCCGCCAGGACTCGTGCTCCCCCTCGCCGTCCGGCGATCCCATCGACTGTGTCCAGGTGGAGCAGGGCAACAAGACAGGCCCGGTGCGCTCGGGGACCGAGGCGAGGTTCGCGTGCACGCCGAACAACTGGGTCACCGGAGGCCCGCTGCCGCCGGACGCGGACCAGCGTTGGGCGTAC
Source organism: uncultured Actinomycetes bacterium (assembly GCA_963747125.1). Taxonomy (GTDB): domain Bacteria; phylum Actinomycetota; class Thermoleophilia; order Gaiellales; family Gaiellaceae; genus Gaiella. Next base: position 15,374 of record CAVVEN010000009.1, read on the forward strand.
ATCCCGCTCACCGGCTACGGACGCATGTACGCGGTCCCGAACAACGGGTGGCTTCCGATCGAGGGCTTCCTCCGGATCTACGTCACCGGCTGGGGCGGAAAGAACTTCTCGACCTGCTCCTACAACGACGATCCCCCGCGCGGCTTCGACGACAAGGGAGCCCAGCTCTGGGGCCACCTCGTGAACCCGATCACACTCGACCCGTCGGTCGTCACCGGGAACGCGAAGTGCAACCTGACGGTCGACAACATCCAGTGCAAGCCCGCTCTCGTCCGGTGAAAGCGCAAAACTGGCCGAATGACACTGCAAGACTGGCCGATCGCCGCTCCACGGGAGGCGAACGGTCGTGACTCTGAGGGACAGCCGACCCCGTGGCTATCGGAGGTCTAAAGCACAGCCGCCCCGCAGCCGACAATAACGGCGCGGGGCACACGAACCTCTCCCACGCGAGACAGACTCAGGAGGATCACACGTCATGCAGCAAGCGGTCAAAGGCAAGATCGGCACTTCGCGGGGCTGGACGCTCGCGTTCGGGATCGGGGCCGCGCTGCTCGCTGCGATCCTGCTCGTCGTCTACCTCAATCGCTACCGCTCGAGCGTCAACTCGGAGAGCGCTCCGACGCCGGTGCTCGTCGCGAAGCAGCTCATCCCCAGGGGCGCCTCGGGAACGATCATCGCGAAGCAGGAGCTCTTCCAGGTCGCGACGCTGCCGAAGAACGACCTCAAGGTCGGCGCCATCTCCGACCCGGCGTACCTGAACGGCAGGGTCGCTGCGGCCGACATCTTCCCCGGCCAGCAGATCACGACCGCCGACCTGAGCGTCGCGACGACGGAGGCCGTCCCGACGACGCTGACCGGCGCCGAGCGCGCGGTCGCGATCCCCGTCGACGGCGCCCGCGGCCTCGTCGGCTACACCTCGCAGGGCGACCACGTCGACGTCTACGTCCAGCTCACGGGTGCCCAGGGCAACCTGCTGACGCTGCTCGCGCCGAACGTCGAGATCCTCCGCGTCCCTGCGGCCGGTGCCGGCGGGGCGTACGTCATGAAGGCGCCGGCTGCGCTCGCGCAGCGTCTCGCCTTCGCCTCGGACAACGGCAGCCTGTGGTTCCTGCTGCGTCCGCAGGTCGGAGCGAAGAAGACGCCGCCGCTCACCATGAACATGAAGGTGCTGCTCGCGCAGGCGAGCCGGAACCGGACCGCGAAGTAGGCCGACCGTGGCAGACACACTCATCCGCGCGCTCATTGCCGTCGAAGGCCTCGATGCCTTCGACGTGGAACGGGCAATGCCCGACGACGCGAACTTCGAGCTCGTCGGTTTGACGGACGGCGTCGACGAGACGGTCCGCATGGTTCAGACGCGCGACGTCGACGTGCTCCTCGTCGCCTGCCAGGGCCGCGAGGACGACCGCTCGCTCCAGATCATCGACGGCGTGCACCGCATCGCCCCGGAGCTGCCGATCATCGTTCTCTCCAGCACCACGCCCAACGGCTTCCTCCGACGCGCGTTCGACATCGGGGCGGCCGACATGGCGCTGTTCCCGCAGAGCAAGGAGCAGCTCCGGTTTGCGATGAGCAAGGCCATTGCCCGATCGCCGCGCGTTGGCGGTGCCGACGGTGGTCGCGACGGGCGCCTCGTCTGCGTCCTCGGGCCGAAAGGCGGAACCGGCAAGACGCTCACGTCCTGCAACCTCGCCGTCGCCCTCGCGCTCGCAGAGCAGAAGGTCTTCGTCATCGACCTCGACCTCCAGTTCGGCGACGTCGCGCTCTGCATGGGCCTCCCGCCCGAGAAGACGATGTACGACCTCGCCCTCTCCGGCGGGTCGCTCGACGCCGACAAGCTGGGCGACTACGTGATGACGCACGACACGGGCGTCGACGTGCTCCTCGCGCCGGCGCGGCCCGACCAGGCGAGCGCGATCACGATCGACCTCCTCCGGGACGTGCTGGTCGTCGCCCGCTCGAAGTACGACTTCGTCATCGCCGATACGCCTCCCGGGTTCACCGCGGAGGTCATCGCGACGATCGACGCGAGCTCGGACCTCGTGATGGTCGGAACGCTCGACTCGCTCTCGCTCAAGAACACCAAGCTCGGGCTCGAGACGCTCAGTCTCATGGACTACGACCCGAAGAAGATCCAGCTGGTCCTGAACCGCGCCGACACGCGCGTGGGGATCAGCCAGCATGACGTCGTCACCGTGCTCGGCAGCGAGCCGAACGTCTTCATCCCGTCCGACCGCGAGATCCCCCGTTCGGTCAACGAGGGCGTCCCGATCATCCTCTCGCGGCCGCAGTCGTTCGCCGCCTCGTCGTTCCACGACCTGGCCGGCCTGTTCGTCACGGCCTCGGCAGCGAACGGCGAGCCGGTAGCGGCCGCAGCGTCCGGGTCGAGCCGCGGCCGGTCCCTGTTCCGTTTCAGAAGGAAGTAGCCCATGGAGCTCCACGAGCGACTCGTCACGACCAAGCCGGCCACGAGCGCGGCTCCGCAGAAGGAGCCGTTCGCCGACCTCAAGAACACGATCCACATGCTCGTGATCAGCGAGCTTGGGCCGCAGCTCACCGGCCAGGTCATCGACCCCGTCGGCATGCGCGACCGCGTGGTCGCGGACATCCGCCGGCATCTCTCGGGTGAGACGGGCATCTCGCGGGACGACCGCGAGCGGCTCATGGCCGAGATCGCCGACGACATCCTCGGCTACGGCCCGCTCGAGCGGCTTCTCTCGGACGACTCGATCACGGAGATCATGGTCAACGGCCCGGGCGAGATCTGGATCGAGCGCCAGGGCCGACTCTACGAGACCACGGTGCGCTTCAACGACGACTCGCACCTCCGGCGCATCATCAACCGGATGGTCGCCCAGATCGGGCGCCGCATCGACGAGTCCTCGCCGATGGTGGATGCCCGCCTGCCGGACGGGTCGCGCGTGAACGCCATCATCGCGCCCCTCTCCCTCTCCGGTCCGCTGCTCACGATCCGCAAGTTCTCGCGCAAGCGGCTCGGCCTGCAGGACATGGTCAACATCGGCTCTCTGAGCGACGAGTCGGTCGACTTCCTGCGGCGGTGCATCATGGCGCAGCTCAACGTCCTGATCTCGGGCGGAACGGGCTCGGGCAAGACGACGCTCCTGAACGCGCTGTCCTCGGCCATTCCCGACAACGAGCGGATCGTGACGATCGAGGACGCGGCCGAGCTCCAGCTCAACCAGCGCCATGTGCTCCGCCTCGAGGCACGCCCCCCGAACATCGAAGGCGAAGGGGCGATCCCGATCCGCGACCTCGTGCGGAACTCCCTGCGCATGCGCCCCGACCGGATCATCGTCGGCGAGGTGCGCGGCCCCGAGGCCCTGGACATGCTCCAGGCGATGAACACGGGCCACGACGGCTCGGTCACGACCATCCACGCGAACGCCCCGCGCGACGCGCTCGCGCGCGTCGAGACGATGGTGCTGATGGCCGGGTACGACCTGCCCGTCCGCGCCATCCGCCAGCAGGTCTCGTCGGCGCTCGACCTGGTCGTGCACATCGAGCGCATGGAGGACGGCTCGCGTCGCGTCACCGCGGTGACCGAGGTCCAGCGCATGGAGTCGGACGTGATCACGCTCCAGGACATCTTCGAGTTCAAGATCGAGTCGTTCGCACCGGACGGCACGATCAACGGCCGGCTCCAGCCCACGGGGCTCCGCCCCGTGTTCCTCGACAAGTTCGCGAAGCGCGGGATCGATCTCCCCGCGGGCATCTTCTCGCAGCGTCCCGTCCCCACTAACGTCGCGGACCTCCGCCGGTGACCCGCGTCGCCCGCCTTCTGCTCCCGGCGTTTGCCGCGGTCCTCGTCGGCCTGGTTGCCTTTCCCGCGGCCGCGGCGGACGACACCAGCGGCATTCAGGTCGTCGAGGCCGGCACCGCGCTGTTCCCGGACCGGTCGTACGTCCTGACCCTGCCCGCGCCGCGCAAGCCGCCGCTCACGACGGAGGACGTGAAGGTCACCGAGAACGGCGAGCCCGTGAAGAACCTCGCCGTTTTGACCTCGGCCTCGGCCAACGGCATCGGGACGGTGCTCCTCATCGACGCGTCGAACAGCATGAAGAACTCGATCGGCGCGGCGATGACCGCCGCACGGGCGTTCGCCGCGAGGAACCCGGGACAGCCGCTGTCGATCGTGTTCTTCAACAGCCAGCCGACGGTTGCGCTGCCCATGACGACCAGCGTCAAGCAGGTGAACGCTGTGCTTGCGAAGCCGCCGAAGCTCGGTGAAGGCACGCGGCTGAACGACGCTCTCGTCGCTGCCGTCGCGCAGGTGCGCGGCTCGACGCTCGGCGCGGCACGCGTCGTCCTCCTGACGGACGGTGACGATGTCGGAAGCGTCACGACCCTCGACTCGGCCATCCAGCAGCTCCAGGATCAGCGGGTGCGCGTCTACACCGTCGGCATCGAGTCGTCGGACTTCACGTCCGACGACCTCGAGAAGATCGCCGAGCAGACGGGTGGCACGTACGCCGCCGCGAGCGCGCCCGGCGCGCTCGAGAAGATCTACGACCAGCTCGGCTTCGAGCTCGGCAACGAGTACCTGCTCCGCTACACGTCCTCGTCGGCTCCCGGCAAGGACGTGAAGGTCGCGGTCTCGGTCGCGGACGCCGAGCCGGTTTCGTTCGCGTACACGACCCCGTCCGCGGGCACCGCCGCCCCCTACAAGCCGGCGTTCCGCGACAAGCTCTTCCAGTCCTGGCTCCTGATCCCGCTCGTCGTTGCCGCCTTCCTCGGCCTCCTGACCCTCGCGGGCCGCTCGTTCTGGAGCCTGCGCGAGAACAAGCAGCTGGTCAGGCGCCTCGGCGAGTTCGTGACGCTCCCCGAAGAGGAGCGCGCCAAGGAACGCCGCAAGGAGGTCGACCAGCTCCTCGCGCTCGCGGGCCAGCAGAAGCAGCGGCAGCGCAACTGGCGCTGGTTCGACGGCTTCGCCGAGGACGTCGACGTCGCGCAGATCGACAAGGATCCGACCAAGATGGTCTGGATCTCCGTCGCGGCCGGCCTCCTGCTCGCGGTGCTCGCAGGCGTTCTGCTCGGACCCTTCTGGATCATTCTCGGGATCGTTCCGCCGCTCGTCCTGAACCTCGTCGTCCGCGGGAAGGCGCGCAAGGTGCGGAACGAGTTCGCCGAGCAGCTCCCGGAGAACCTCGACGTGCTCGCGTCCGCGCTCCGCGCAGGGCACAGCCTCGCGGGAGCCATGGGGGTCGTGGCCGACGAGGCGCCGGAGCCGTCGAAGCGCGAGTACAGCCGCGTCGTCACCGACGAGCAGCTCGGCATCCCTCTCGACGAGGCCCTCGAGGTGACCGCAAAGCGTATGCAGAACACCGACATCGACCAGCTCGCCGTGCTCGCGCTCGTGCAGCGCGAGGCCGGCGGCAACACTGCGGAGGTGCTCGACCAGGTGACCAAGAACATCCGTGCACGTATGGACATCCGGCGGCTGGTGACGGTCCTGACGGCGCAGGGCAAGTTCTCGTCCGTCGTCGTCGCGTGCGTGCCGCTCGGGATCTTCCTCTTCCTGATGCTCGTCAACCCGAGCCACCTGGATCCCCTGTTCCACCGCACGATCGGGCAGGTCGCAGGAGTCGCCGCGATCCTCATGACGCTGCTCGGCTTCTACATCATCCGACGCATCGTCTCGATCGAGCTCTAGCCATGATGCTCCACGTCGTTCTCATCCTCGGCCTGCTCCTCCTCGCCGTCGCCGTGACGATGGTGATCCGCGCACTGACGGCCCCGGCCGGCCCGTCCACCGAGACGATCGAGCAGATCAGCGCCTACGGCTTCGCAGGCACGCTCCACGGCTCGGCGGCCGCGGAGCCTCGGAAGAGCCTGCAATCCCATCTCGACGACATCGCGGGGACCGCGGGCAGGTGGATCGGCGAGCACTTCAGCCGCCTGCGCGGCAAGGACTACCGCTCGCGCCTCATCTCCGCGGGGATGTACACCTGGACGCCCGACCGGCTGCTCGGCACGCAGGCGCTCTCGGCGGTCGGGCTCGGGTTCCTCCTGCTCTGGCTCATGAGCCTCGCCGGCGCCAGCCCCGGCCTCCTGCTGCTGGTCGCCGTGGGCGGCGCGGTGCTCGGCTGGATGCTCCCGATGTACATCGTCAACTCGCGCGCGCGCACGCGCCGAGAGCAGGTCGAGCGCGGCCTGCCCGACCTCATCGACCTCCTCGTCGTCACGCTGGAGGCCGGGCTGAGCTTCCCTCAGTCGCTCCGCCTCGCGTCGGGGAAAATCAAGGAACCGCTTGCCTCCGAGGTCCGTCTGACCCTCCAGGAGCAGAACATGGGTCTCACGCTCGTCGAGGCCCTCGACCACCTGCTCGTCCGCGTCGACACCCCCGGCGTGCGCATGTTCTCGCGCTCCATCGCCCAGGGCGAGACGATGGGCGTCTCGACGGGGCAGATCATGCGCAACCTCGCCGTCGAGCTGCGCAAGCGCCAGCGCGCGTACGCGGAGGAGCGCGCGCAGAAGGCGCCCGTCAAGATCCTCTTCCCGATCATGTTCCTGATCATGCCGGCGCTCTTCATCGTCTTGCTCCTGCCGGTGATGATCACGATCATGGACGTGCTCGGCTAGCTGGCACCGGGTGCGCCCCGTCCCGAACCTGACGCTGCGCCGCGAGGACGGCAGGGTCGTCGCCGAGTCGGTCACCGTCGCAGACTCGACGATGCGCCGGCTGCGGGGCCTTCTGGGCAAGGGCGACCTGCCGTCGGGGCACGGGGTGCTCCTCCGCCCGGCCTGGTCGATCCACACCGCGTTCATGCGCTTTCCGATCGACGTCGTGTTCCTCGACGCCGACCAGATCGTGGTCAAGATCGTGCCCACCCTGGCGCCTTTCAAGACCGCCTCCTGCCGCGGCGCGCGGGAGGTCGTGGAGCTTCGCGCGGGCGAGTGCGAGCGACGTGGGCTCGCGCTCGGCGACCGGGTGGCCTGGGCCGCCCGGGCGGCCGACGAGACGGCGCCCGTCGCGGTCGCCGACCTCGAGGGCGAGCGTCGCGGGGCCGTCGTCCTGGCCTCGGGTGACCAGCGGTATGTCAAGCTCGTCCGCTTCCTGCTCGACGGCAAGGGGATCGGCGTCGTCGCGAGCGTTCCGCCGTCGCGGGCGGCGGAGGTCGCGGGCGGCGAGTCCGCGGACGTCGTGGTCATCGACGCAGGGGCGGTCACGGAAGGACTCCGCCTCGCCCACATCACGCGCGCGCGGAGGCCCGAGGCAACCGTCCTGCTCGTCGGCGAGAACGCGGGGGGTGCTGCGCCGGCCGGGATGCGCATCTACGAGAAGTGGGACGACACCGAGGGCGTCGTCACGGCGATCCAGGACGCGATCGAGCGCAAAGCCGTGTAGTCTCGGGGGTTCCCGTGCAGGGGTCGTGGCCGACACGATGAACGAGGGGGCGGGCACGAGATGGACACCAGGCGAACCCGCACCCCGCCAAGCTCCGTGAGCGCCTCCCGAGGGACGGTGGGGCCGAGGTGACGTCCGCCGCGTCCACGAGCGGCGGAGACGATCTCATGGCGGACCGGGTGGATCCCGCCCTGCGGACACCTGCCGGTACCCCGCACCGGCTCGAAGGCGCCCACCGGGCACTTCTGGCCGACACCCCCGCTCGCGCGCATCCGTTCCTCCGAGCGGCGCACCGCAGCGCGCTCGTCGCGTTGGAGGGCGGCGGCCGCAGCGACGCCGCGGACCGACTGGCAACCGGCGACGTACGTCGCGAACGCGCTCGTGTACCTGGCGGCGGAGGGAATCCTCGACGAGCACGACGCGCGAGTCGCCATCGAAGCTCTAGCCGACGCCAGGGACGAGCCGGCAGACGCAGCACGCTTCGAGGCGCACCGCATCGCATCCTCGAGCCCGCTCCTGATCGAGTTGCCGCCTCTCGTCGCATGCGAGATCCAGCTGCGCCTGCTCGTCGTTCTCGGGGTGGCGAGCGAGGTGTCGTTGTGGCGCACGGAGGACGGCATGACCGACGCGATCATCTCGCTCGGCGACGCAGCGGCGAGCCGTCGCGCCCGAGCGACGGCCAAGTCCGCCCTCCGCGGCGGCTCGCTGAGCCTGCTCGGGCCTCGCTCGCTCCGGTCGGCGCTCGTGCGCCGCTTCGGCACGCCGTGCGCGGCGATCGTCGCGCGCGTGTCACAGCCCGCCTCCCGTGCCGACGCGTACCTCGGATCCACCGCCGTCGCGATGTCGGTGATCTACGAGCGGGAGCTGCTCCTCGAGCGCTCTGCCGAGCGAGAGCGCGTCCTCGTCCGCTCGGGCGAGCAGCGGCTGATGCGAATCGGCTTCGACCTCCACGACGGGCCGATCCAGGACGTCCTCTCGCTCGGCGCCGAGGTCTCCCTGCTCCGGGACCAGATCTACCCGTTCATCTCGGACTCACATCGGGAGCGCGCCGCCGGCCGCTTCGACGACATCCTCGCCCGCATCACCGAGCTCGACCGGCAGCTCCGCGAGCTCTCGCGCTCGCTCGAGTCGCGGAGCATCATCACGCGTCCGCTCGGCGAGATCCTCCACCGCGAGGTGGATGCGTTCGTCGAGCGAACCGGGATCGAGACGAGGCTCGAGATCCGCGGCGACCCCGAGTCGCTCACCTCCGCGCAGCGGATCGCCGTCTACCGGGCGATCCAGGAGTCGCTCTCGAACGTCCGCGAGCATTCCGGCGCAGCGACGGTCGAGATCCGGTTCCGGATGCGGCGGGCGTCGATCGAGGTGAGGATCACCGACGACGGCCACGGCTTCGACGTCGGCCGGGCGCTCGCGCGGGCCGCACAGCGCGGGCGACTCGGCATCGTCGGGATCGGCGAGAGGGTGCGGATGCTCGGGGGTACGTTCGAGCTCGACAGCGCGCCCGGCGGGCCGACGGTGCTGACGTTCGCCCTGCCGCGCGTCACGCCGGACGAGCGGTCGGCGTTCCGCTGACCCCTGGTGTCCGACTTTAAGTCGGACACCAAATGAAGGGGAGGACGCCGCCGCCGGTCGCCCTCCCCAACGCTCTGCTCTCCCCGGCCCCCACTCCGGGGCGAGCGTCCTGCTGTCGTGGGACCCCTACAGCTGCCCGGTGTCGATCCTCGTTCGGCGAGCGACCGTTGGCCTCGCGATCCGCCCCTCACGGGCGAGGCCGGTCGCGTCCCGCGTCGAAGGTGACGGCCTCGCCGCGGCGGCCGCCAGCGCCGCAGCGAGTGTTCTTGCCGTCAACGACACACACCTGTCGTGCACGTTGCTCGTGCGCAGTTCGGTCCTCCACGTCGCCTCGGTCGGCTCGGGCGCCGTTGCCCGCGCCACCGACGGCTCGACCGCATGAGCCGTCGGGACGAGGAGCTGGCCGGTCGACGTGGTAGGTGAGAGCGTCTTGGTCATGGTGGTGATTGCCCTTCACCGACGTAGATGCGGCGCCGGCGCGAAACTTGCGCGTTCGTCTGTAAAGACTCTGTAAGGGGGATGCGCACCCCGCGAGAATCCATGAACGTGAGGCCCGGATATGGCAGCCACTGAGACCAGCACCCGCGCCGCTGCTGCGCTCGATGACCTCTATCGCCACCACGTCGGCGAGGTCTACCGCTACACGTACGCCGTCCTCGGCAACCACGCCGACGCCGAGGACGTCACCCAGACGACCTTCGTGAACGCGCTGCGCGCGCTGGAGCGCGGGGAGACCCCGCGTAACGCGTCGAGCTGGCTGATCGCGATCGCGCAGAACGTCGTCCGGCAGCGCTGGCGGCAGGCCGCCGCGCGCCCCTCCGAAGTGGAGCTCGTCCACGACGTCCCCGCCGCGGACGTCGAGGACGACGTCGAGCTCGACGAGCTGGTGCGGGCGTTGCAGCGGATCCCGCCGACCCAGCGCGAAGCGCTCGTCCTGCGCGAGCTCGAAGGACGCTCGTATACCGAGATCGCCGAGTTGCTCGGTCTCACGACCGCGGCGCTCGAGACGCTCCTCTTCCGCGCGCGCCGGTCGCTCGCCGAGGAGCTCGAGAACCTCGTCACGTGCCAGAGCGCCGAGCTCGCGATCTCGAAGCAGCTCGACGGCCGCCTGTCGCGGAAGGAGAAGCGCCGGCTCGACGAGCATCTCGCGGAGTGCGCGGACTGCACCCGGCTCGCCGAGACGCAGAAGCGACAGCGACGTGCCTTCAAGGGTCTCGCGGTCCTTCCCCTGCCGATCGGACTCGCTCTGTTCAAGGGTGTCCCGGACGCGGCGGCGGCGGCCTCGCTGCCGACGATCGGCACTGCCGCGGGCGCGGGCGTCGGCTCGAACGGCACGGGCGCGGCAGCGGCCGCAGGCGCCGGCGGGGCGGCAACCGGCACGGGCGGCGTTGCCGTGGGCGGGTCGCTGGTCGCCGCTGCGCTGAAGGTGGCGGCCGTGATCGTCGCCGCCACGGTCGCCACGGGCGTCGCCTACAAGGGAGCTCAGAGTCTCGGCGATCCCGGCTCGTCCGTTGCAGCGAAGGAGCAGGGCGGGAGCCCGGCGGGCACCGGAGCGACCCCGGCGCGGCGCGGGTCGGCGGCGGCGGGGACGACGAGCGCCGCCGCGGGCGGCGACGAGACGACCGTGCCCGACGGCTCCAGCGCGGACGGCGCATCCACCGGCGGCGACGTCTCGCAGGTCTCCGGCGATGCCTCTCCTTCGAGCGACCACGGGTCCCCCTCGAGTGGCGATCCCGGCAATACCGCGGGCGCCATGGGCGCCACGGGCGGGACCGACGGCGCGAGCTCCGATGGTGCGCCGCCGAGCGGCTCGAGCGCACCCGACGCCCCGGCAGGCTCGGCGCCGCCGACGAGCGCTCCGCCTTCCGCTCCACCCTCGGATTCGACGCCCCCGAGCGCTCCCCCGTCTGCCGGCTCCGCGCCGGGTACGGCTCCGGGGCCGGCCGCTCCGCAGACGCCGACACCTCCGCCGTCCGGCGGAGCCGAGCCGCAACCCGGCACGACGCCCGGGACGGGACCGTCGTCCGGGCCGTCGGCACCGGTCGATCAGCCGAGCGCAGCCCCCACGAGCGGAGACGGCCAGGCAGGCGGCTCCGGGTCCTCGGGGGCCGCTGGCAGCTCCGGGTCTCCGGGGGGCACGGGCGGCTCCGGCTCGTCCGGTGATGCGGGCGGCACCGGCTCCGGCGCCGCCGGCTCGGGTTCCGCCGGGGGCACGTCGACACCGCCGGGTGACACGCCTCCTCCCGCCGATGGAGGGACGGGGACGTCGCCGGGGCAGGGGAACGACACGCCTGGCAACGGATGCCCGGGCGGTGGCAACGGCCCGGGGAACGGCGCAGGCTGCGGGATCGGCAACGGCAATGGCAACGGCAACGGGGGTGGAAATAGCTCCCAGAGCTCGCAGGAGGGCAGCCAGAGCCCGGCGGGGGACACGGACGCAGCGGGACAGGACACGACCACTGACCCGGGCGCCGGCGACACGGGTGACGCGGGCCAGAGCGGCCAGGATCAGGGTCAGGGTCAGGGAGGCGCCGCGGCCGGCGACGGCCAGGGCAGCACACCGACGGGTGACGCGGGCGCCGAGCGATCCGGATGACTCGGGTCAGGGTGGCGCCGCAGCCGGCGACGGCCAGGGCAGCCCGCCGGACGCGAGCAGCCCTGGCGAACAGACGGGCACGGGCGAGCAGACCGGGACGGACGGGCAGGACGCACAGGGCAACCAGGGCAACGCACAGGGCAACCAGGGCAACGCACAGGGCAACCAGGGCGGCGCGCCGCAGCAGGGCAGCGGGACCGGCTGGGGCTGGCGCTGGTTCTGGCTCCTCGGCTGGATCTGGGGCTGGTGGAGCTAACCCTCCTCCGAGAACTCGTTTAGCATCCCCGGAACCCCCCCGAAAGAGGGAGGCACGAAGCGCGGCCTCCGACGATAAGAACTACTGGATGTCCCCGAAACGGACATGTGCGCTCCTGCTCGCGACCCTTGCGCTGCCGGTCGGCGCACTGAGCGCGTCGTCGGCGTTCGCCGCGGGGTCGACCCAGTCGACCGTCACGCGCCAGCCATCCCTCGAGGACCTCGTCCTGCGACAGGTCAACGCCGTGCGGGTGACACACGGTCTCGCACCGTTCGCGGCGTCACCGGCGCTCTCGCGCTCGGCGGTGGCGCACTCGCGCGCGATGGCCACCTACGGGTTCTTCTCGCACGAGTCACGCAACGGGGCGTCCTTCTCCGACCGGATCGAGCGGTACTACGTGCCTCGCTCGAAGGGGTTCACCATCGGCGAGAACCTCGCGATGTTCGGCGGCTCGACGCCGTCCGCGGGCGCCGTCGTCGACGCGTGGATGGGGTCGCCGTCCCACCGGGCGAACCTCCTGCGGAAGGGCTTCCGCGACGCCGGCGTCGCCATCGTGTTCAACCCTGCGGCGGGTGGCGTGTTCGGCGGAGAGTCGACGTGGATCATCACGCTCGACCTCGGCAGCCGCTAGGAACTCCAAGAACGACCGGCGTCGAGCGACACGCATCGTCAAGCATGCGTGCCCGGCCGGGGCCGGGCACGCGAATGATCGGATCGGGAGAGCCCTACGCTGCGGGAAGTGCCCGATAGGTGGACTGTCGCGGGTCGATCGTGCGACTGAAGCCGCGCTCCCACTCCACTTCCACCGCCCCGCCTGCGTCGATCCCGCGCACTACGCCGCGATCGCCGGGGTGAAGCTCGGGGTCGACCCCCGAGACGAGCTCGATAACGCCTCCGACCCGCACGCCCGCAGCGATCCGTGCGGCAAGAAGACGAGCACCCATGGCATCCATGCACACGTTGTACGCATCGGGCGGGCGACAGTCCTCCCCCGGACGGTTGAGTCGACCTACCCCTTCGGGGAGGAGACGGTCCTGAGGTGGAGAACCACGATGCACGCCGGCGGCCCATTCGAACTCGACGGCTGAGGATGTGTCGCCGGCGCACCACTTCGACGGAGGATCATGCAGCGGCACGCGCGCAACGACCGAGAGTGGGAGCAGTGGCCCGGTCGCAGTGGCCCCGACGACAAGGCGCGTGGTCGCCTGCGTGGGCTCTTCGCGCCCTCCGACGGCGCCGACGCGGTCGCCGACCTGATCGCCGAGTGCGGCCGTGAGCTGGAGGCGCGCTCGACGCAGATCCGTGCGGCGGTCGAAGAGCTCGCGCAGCGCGAGGCGCGAGCGCGTGATCTCCATTTCAAGGTCGAGGAGATCCTTCGCGACGGCGCAGCCGAGCTCGATCTCCGGCAGGCCGAGCTGAGCGTCCGGGCGGCCGAGCTCGACACCCGCGAGACGGCGGTCGAGCAGGAGGAGGCGAAGGTCGAGGACCGGAGACGGGCGCTCGGCGCGGTGGAGCTCCGGGCGGCAGCCGTCGAACGCCGCGAGGAGGCCCACCGTCTGCGCGAGCAGGAGCTCGAGCACCGCGCGGGCCAGCTGGCGGAGCTCGCGCGCGAGCTGGACGAGCTCGGCCGGCTCGTCGCCGCGGCGAAGTCGCCGCCGGCCCGCGAGGACGAGCACGTCGCGCTCGCGGCGGCCGACCGGTACCGCCTTGTCGTCCGCGACGGAGCCGCGCCGATCCCCGGGACGCTCGTCGAGCTCGACGACGGCCCCTACCGGTGCATCCGCCTCATGACCTCGCCGCTTCCCGGCGACGACCGCCGGTGCGCCGTGCTCGAGCCGGCGTCGCTCGAGTAGCCGCGACGCCCCGTCAGCCCAGCCAGGCGTCGAGGAGGGCGTCCCCGAAGAACAGGCCGATCACGGCGCCGGCGGCCAGGGCGGGGACGTACGGCAGCGTGGTCTTCCGCCCGTCGGCGCCCCGGGCGAGCGCCACGACCGCGGGGATCACGCCGAGCAGCGAGCCCGCGAAGAGCGCGACCGCGACGTCGTATCCGAGCCACGCGCCGAGGAAGGCCGCGAGCTTGACGTCGCCCATGCCGAGACCTGCCGGGTAGACGAGCGCCAGCAGCAGGAAGAACCCGCCGGCGCCGAGCGCAGAGACGATCCACTCGAGCGACGGATCGCGGATCGTCTGGACGACGAGCGCGACCGCGAGCGCCGGCACCACGATCCGGTTCGGCACGATGCGCCGTTCGAGATCCGTGACCGTGACGGCCACGATGACGGCGCAACCGAGCGCATCGACGAGCGCCTCGACGGTGAAACCGAACGCCCAGACGCAGCACGCCGCGAGCGCGACCCAGACGACGACAGCGGCGACGCGCATGCGCACGCAGCGTGTTTCACCCTCGAGGAGCCATAATCCTCTCCCCCGGACGAGGGACGGGAATCCCCCGGTCGGGTGGCGGTCGACCGAGCGCGTCTCCACGACGATCCGTGCACTGCGGAGCACGCGCCCGCTCCTTGGCGTCGGGGCGTGAGAATCGAGGGGGAAGTGCGGGAGCCTGATATCCGAAGGCCTGCGCGCCGTTGGCTGATGTGGCCGGCGGCCGCGGTCTCGCTGATCGGCCTCGGGGGCATCGCCGCCCTCGACCTGAGCCGGGCGCAGCGGCCGGTCGCGGCGTTCGTCGTCGCGATGGCGATCACGGCACTCGCGGGCGCCGCCACGACGCTCCTCGTCACGCGGCTGCTCGCGGCCCAGCGAGCCGCGCTCCGCGACGCGCTGACGGGATTGCCCAACCGCGCGCTCCTCGACGACCGGGTCTCGCAGGCGCTCGCTCGATCGCGGCGATCGGGGGAGGAGTTCGCGCTGCTCGTGGTCGACCTCGACGGGTTCAAGGGCGTGAACGACATCCGCGGGCACGAGACCGGGAACGCCGTCCTGAAGACGATCGCCCGCCGCCTCGAGTCCGTCGTGCGCGAGTCGGACACGGTCGCCCGCGTCGGCGGGGACGAGTTCGTCGTGCTCTCGCTCGGCACCGGTCAGGACGACGAAGCCGCGGCGCTCGCCGGACGGTTGCGGCACGCGCTGCGCAAGCCTTACCGCGTCGAGGGCGCGCTGGTCGAGCTCGACGCGTCGATCGGCTGGGCGCTCTTCCCGCGCGACGGCGTCACACCGATCGACCTCCTGGCGCGCGCCGACGGGCAGATGTACGCGACCAAGCGCGACGCCAGCGACGAGTCCGTCGTGCAGCGACCGCCGCTCGACGGCGGCATCGTGCGCGACCTCGAGCACGCGATCGAGCACGGGGAGATCGTCGTCCACTACCAGCCCATCGTCGAGCTGCCGTCCGGCGTCGTTCGCTCCGTCGAGGCGCTCGTACGCCGCGTGCGCGGCGAGCACCTCGTCGGACCGTCGGAGTTCGTCCCGCACGTCGAGCGGACGCCGCTCGTCCGAACCCTGACTCTCGCGGTCGCGCGGGACGCCCTTCGCCGCCTCCACGAGTGGGAGGCCCACGGCCACGTGCTGGGGGCCGCGATCAACGTGCCGTACCGGATGATCGACGACGGCGAGCTGATCGCGGGCCTGGAGACGCTGCTCGACAAGGCGGGGATCGCGCCCGAGCGCCTGACCCTCGAGGTCGTCCCGTCCGGGCCGGGAGCGGGGTCCGAGCTGGACGCGACGGTCGTCCGCCACCTGCGCGAGCTCGGTGTCAGGCTCTCGCTCGACGATCTCGGGCGGGCGTCGTCCGTCGCCGCGATCCGCACGCTCCCGCTCCACCAGGTCAAGATCGACTCGATGTTCCTGCACGAAGCGGGCCGCGGCGGCCGCTCGGACGCGATCGTCCGCTCGCTCGTCGGCCTCGCGTACGGGCTCGGGCTCGAGACGGTCGCGGAGGGGGTCGAGAGCAAGCTCGCCTGGGAAGCGGCACTCTCGCTCGGCTGCGACCTCGCCCAGGGCTTCTACCTCGGACATCCGATGCCTGCGAACAAGCTCTCCGACTGGCTCACGGGAACCTGGCCGGTGGTCGCGATCGCCAGCTGAGACACCGGGCCGACGGAGTCAGAACAGCATCGCGCCGCCGACGGCGGCGAGCGGCACGACGGCCCAGACAGGAAGCACGCGGAGCGCGAGCAGAAGGCAGAGCGCGAAGAGCAGATCGCCCACGTTGTCGATCGACGTCGTCAGCACCGGGTTCCAGAGCGCGGCCGCGAGCACGCCCACGACCGCTGCGCCAATGCCGACGAGCGCCGCCTGCACCGTCCCGTGCGTCCGGATCGTCGACCAGAGCGGAAGCACGCCTCCGACGAGGAGGAACGACGGCAGGAAGATGGCGACGAGCGCGAGGGCGGCGCCGGCCGCGCCGTTCGGCGACGGGTCCTGGATCGCGCCGAGGTACGCGGAGAACGTGAAGAGCGGGCCCGGCATCGCCTGGACGAGCCCGTAGCCCGCAAGGAACTCCTGCTCCCCGACCCACCCCGGTGCGACGACCGCGTCGTGCAAGAGGGGCAGCACGACGTGACCCCCGCCGAAGACGAGCGCACCCGAGCGGTACATCGCGTGCACGAGCTCGAGCGCCGGGCTCCCCGTCACCCGCGCGAGCGGCCCGAGTCCGATCAGCAGCGCGCCGAACGCCGCGAGGCTCGCCAGCCGCCGCGAGCGCCGGGCCGCGAAACGGGGTCGTCAGCGCCGCGAGCCGCGGCGCCCGATCCCGGAAGACGACGACGCCGACGACGCCACCGAGCGCGATCGCCGTCGCCTGTCCTCCGAAGCCGTTCCACGCGATCGCGATCGCGCCTGCGACGACGGCCAGCGCGAGCCGGGACGCGTCCGGGGCAAGCGTGCGCCGCAGCGCCAGCACGGCGAGCGCGACGACGGGCACCGCGACGAGCTCGAGCCCGTGCACCCACCCTGCGTCGCTCACGTCGGCCGACCCGATCGCGAGCGCAAGCACAGTCATCGCAACCGCGGACGGCAGCGTGAAGCCGAGCCACGCGGCCAGCCCGCCGAGGGCTCCCGCCCGCCTGGCCCCGATCGCCAGCCCGAGCTGGCTCGACGACGGCCCGGGCAGCAGGTTGGTGATCGCGACGAGCTCCGACAGCTCTTGCTCGTCGATCCAGCGCCGCTGCTCGACGTAGACCCGGCGGAAGTAGCCGATGTGCGCGATCGGCCCGCCGAAGGAGGTCAGACCGAGCTGCAGCGCGACGGCGAAGACCTCCCCCGCTCCGCCGGACCGCGTCAGTCGCGTGTGGCGCCCGGCTTCCAGAGCGGCTCGTCGAGGCCCGCGAGCGCGTTCGCAGCCCGCGCAAGGATGAAGAGGAGATCGGAGAGGCGGTTCAGGTACACGGCGACGAGCGGGCTGACCTCGATGTCGGCTGACGCGCGCAGGGTCTCGCGCTCCGCGCGGCGGCAGACCGTCCGCGCGACGTGGAGCCCCGCCGCGGCCGGCGCTGCCGCCGGGCAGCACGAAGCTCCGCAGCTCGGGCAGGCTCGGCGTTGAACCGGTCGCAGTCCTCCTCGAGGCGGTCGACCATCGCCTGCTCGACCCGGAGCCGACCTTCCACCTCGACGGGCACCGACAGGTCGGCGCCGACGTCGAACAGCTCGTTCTGGACGCGCTCGAGGGTCGGACGCAGCTCGACCGGGGCGTCGCGGCCAGCACGACGCCGAGCGCGGCGTTCAGCTCGTCGACGGCGCCGAAGGCCTCGATCCGGCCGTCGAGCTTCGAGACGCGGGACCCGTCGCCGAGCGATGTCTCCCCGCCGTCCCCGCCGCGCGTGTAGATCCTCGTCAGGCGGACCGGCTCGTCGCGCTTCCTCGGCATGGCGTCACGCCCCTCTCGCGTCCGCGCCGCGCAGCAGCTCGCGTGCGATGACGATGCGCTGGATCTCGCTCGTCCCCTCGTAGATCTCCGTGATCTTCGCGTCGCGGTAGTAGCGCTCCGCGGGGAACTCGCGCGTGTAGCCGTAGCCGCCGAGGACCTGGATCGCGTCCCGGCTCGCGCTCGACGGCGACGCGGGACGCGAACGAGCTTCGCCATCGCCCCCTCGGCGCCGTGCGGGAGACCTGCCTGCTTGAGCCACGCCGCCCGCAGGGTGAGCTGGCGCGCGGCGGCGATGTCGGTCGCCATGTCGGCGAGCGTGAACTGGATCGCCTGGAAGTCCGCGATGCGGCTGCCGAACTGCTCGCGCTCGAGTGCGTAGGCGCGCGCCGTGTCGAGGGCCGCCTGCGCGATGCCCGACGGCCTGCGCCGCGATCCCGATCCGGCCGCCGTCCAGCGTCGCCATCGCGACGACGAAGCCCTTCCGCTCCTCGTGCAGCAGGCGGTCGCCGGGGACGAGCGCGCCGTCGAGGCGGAGATCGGCGGTCGAGGACGAGTGGAGCCCGAGCTTCTCCTCCTCGCGCGTGACCTCGACGTGATCGCGATCGAGCAGGAACGCGGAGACGCCGCGCGCACCGGCGGTCGACGGGTCGGTGCGCGCGAACAGCAGGAACGTCGAGGCGTGGCTGCCGTTGGTGCACCACTGCTTCGTCCCGTCGATCCTCCAGGCGTCGCCGTCGCGCACCGCCGCCGTGCGGAGCGACGCCGCGTCCGACCCGGAGCCCGACTCGGTGAGCGCGAACGCGCCGAGCGCCTCCCCGCGCGCGAGCGGCGGCACGAAGCGCGCCTTCTGCTCCTCCGTCCCGAACGCGACGATCGGCAGCGTCGCGGCGCTCGTGTGCACCGCGACCGTCACCCCCACGCCGGCGTCCGCGCGGGAGAGCTCCTCCAGCACGAGCACGTACGAGACGAAGTCTGCGCCCGCCCCGCCGAGCTCCTCGGGGACGCACACGCCCATCAGTCCGAGCTCGCCCAGACGCGCGATGACCTCGCGCGGGAACCGATGCTCGCGGTCCCACTCCGCCGCGTGCGGCGCGATCTCGGCCTCGGCGAACTCCCGCGCGAGGGCCTGGATCTCCCGCTGCTCGTCGGTGAGGGCGAAGTCCACGGCCGGGAGTGAGGGCGTCTAGGAGGGATGACGCAATGGCCGCAGGCGCGGCTTCACCGTGCGCGCGAGACCGTCGGGTGTCGCGAGCCGCCGGAGCCGGCCGGCCGAGAGCTCGGTGCAGAGCACGGCCGACGCGGCCGGGCCGCGGTCGCCGTAGCCGACGCCCTCGGGGCGGAACGCGGGCGCCGCCCGCCAGCCCTCCTCCGTCAGCTCGTACGCCTCCTGCTCCTCGACGAACAACCCCGCCGACGCGTAGAGCCGCGTCCACCCTCGACGTCGTCGAGACGGAACCACCCGTGGTCGCCCGGCTCGCCGAGCGGCACCGTCACGAGCAGCCGGCCGTGCGGGCGGAGGACGCGTCCCAGCTCGCGCAGCGCGTCGACACGCGAGGACGGGGTGTCCTCGGCCTCGAGCCCGTAGGCGGTGTTGTCGGCGCCGACATGCTCGAGCGTCGAGACGAGTAGCACCTGGTCGACGCGCCGGTCGGGCAGCGGGAGCGAGCGGACGTCCGCGTGACGCGCTCCATCCCGTCGACGTCCCGCTCGGCAAGGTCGACGCCGACGAGCTCGACGCCCGCCGGAGGAGCCCCGCGAGGTAGACGGGCTCGGCGAACGCGTAGCCGACCTCGACGACGCGCCCGGACGCGAGACGCGATAGCACCCAGGGGATCTCGACGACGCGCTCGTCCGTCCCGCCGGCGCCTGCAGCCAGGCCAGCCGCTCGCCTCGGGCGCGCGCGCCGAGCCCGAGGGCCACCGCGTCGTCGAGCTGCCGCACGCGGTGGCCTCGGGCGCCGTCGTCAGCTCGTGCAGGAACGTCGCCCGCGACAGCGTCCCGTCCGCGAGCTTCGCGAGCGCCCGCTCGCGGGCCTCGTCGTCGGGCGGTCGTCGCAGCACCTCGCGGAACGCGCGCTCGACGAACTCGCCGTCGGGCGCCCCGTACGCCTCGAGCCCGAGCCGACAGCGGGTCCACGCGCTACCCGTACTCGTAGAAGCCGCGCCCGGACTTCCGCCCGAGCCGGCCGGCCGCGACGTGGCTGGCGCAGCAGCGGGCACGGCGCGTACTTCGGGTCGCCGAGCCCGTCGTGGAGCACCTCCATGATCGCGACGCACGTGTCGAGCCCGATCAGGTCGGCGAGCGCGAGCGGCCCCATCGGGTGCGCGAACCCGAGCTTCGCGACGGTGTCGATCGCCTCCGGCTCGGCGACGCCCTCCATCAGCGCGTAGGCGGCCTCGTTGATGAACGGCATCAGGATCCGGTTCGAGACGAAGCCGGGGAAGTCGTTGGCCTCCGCGGGGGTCTTGCCGAGGTCGCGGGCGAGCTCGACGACCGCGGCCGCGGTCTCGTCGGACGTCTGGTCGGCCCGGATCACCTCGACGAGCGCGAGCACCGGCACCGGGTTGAAGAAGTGCATGCCGATCACCCGCTCCGGACGCGACGTCACGGCGGCCAGCTCGGTGATCGGGATCGACGACGTGTTGGACGCGAGGATCGCCGAGGCGGGAAGCGACCCGTCGGCCTCGCGGAAGAGCCGCTTCTTCTCCTCCGCGCTCTCGACGATCGCCTCGATCATCAGATCGGCCTCGTGCCAGCGCGTCGACGGAGCTGATCCGCGCGAGCACCTCGGCGGGCTCGGGCCCGCCCTTCTCGTGCAGCTTGGCGAGGCTCCGCTCGATCGTCGCGAGGCCACGCTCGACGGCGCCGGGGAACGGGTCGTGCAGCAGCACCTCTCGTCCCGACGCGGCGACGACCTGCGCGATGCCGGCCCCCATCTGACCGGCGCCGACGACGAGAACGCGCTCGAAGCTCACCGGTCGAGCCTACCGCCGGCGGCGAGCTCTGCCCGGCGGTGTCGGAGCCGCCTGATCGAGTACGCGAGGACGGCGGAGAGGATCACGAGGCCGACCACGACCCTGATCGCGTTCCCGCGTTGCTCGTCGCTGGTCGCGAGGAGCGTCCCGGGGTCGTTCAGGAGGCACGATTCCGTGACGAGCTCGGCCCCGTCGAGGTTCGCGAGGACGCCGAGCGCCTCGTCGCGGACGATCGGCTTGTCGGTCGCGTCGACGAGAGGCTGCACCGCGCGGACCTCGACCTCGCGCCCGATCGGGCCCTTGACCTTCTGGTCGACGACGAAGCGGTAGAGCGTGCCGCCCGGAACGGAACGCTCGGCCGTCACCCGTCCCACGAACGCGGCGTCGACCTCCGCGAGCCGCTCGTCGAGCGGCACGTTCGGGCACGCAAGCGCGAGCGCCCCGGGCGCGAGGACCAGCGCGGCGAGGACGGCGACAAGCGAGACGCGCGCCAGCTCAGACCTCGAGCAGGAGAGCGTCGCCCTGGCCGCCGCCCGAGCAGATGGCGGCGAGCCCGAGCCCGCCGCCGTTCCGCCGCAGCTCGTGCACGAGCGTCCCCGCGATGCGCCCGCCGGAGGCCCCGATCGGGTGGCCGAGCGCGACCGCCCCGCCGTTTACGTTGACCAGCTCCTCGTCGGCGCCCAGCAGCCGCGTCGACTGCTTGGCGACGGAGGAGAACGCCTCGTTGATCTCGACCCGGGCGACGTCGTCCATCGTCCGTCCCGGCCGCGTCCGAGCACGCGCTGCGCCGCTGCGGCGGGCGTGCGCGCGAGGTACGCGAACTCGTCCGCGACGTACGCATGACCGAGGATCCGCGCGAGCGGCTCGATGCCACGGCGCGCGGCCCACTCCTCCGAGCAGATGACGACGCACGACGCCCCGTCGTTCACACCGGGAGCGTTCCCCGCCGTCGTCGTCCCCTCCGGGTCGAACACCGGCCGGAGCGTCGAGAGCTTCTCGACCGTCGTGTCGGGGCGGATGCCCTCGTCGGCGGCCACGTCACCGACCGGGACGATCTCCTCCGCGAGCCGGCCCGCCTCCTGCGCGGCGGCGGCGCGCGCGTGCGAGCGCGCGGCCCAGGCGTCCTGTTCCTCTCGCGAGATGCCGAGCTCCCGCGCCACCGCTGAGGCCTGCTGCACCATGTGGAGCCCGTCGAACGTGGACGTCAGGCCGTCGAAGACCATGTGATCGAGCACCTCGCCGTTGCCGAGGCGGTACCCGAAGCGCGCCTTCGGCAGGAGGTAGGGCGCGCACGACATCGACTCCATCCCGCCGGTCACGACCACGTCGTGCCGTCCGGCCGCGATCATCAGCTCCGCGATCTCGATCGCCCGGATCGAGGACGCGCACACCTTGTTGATCGTGTCGGCGGGGACCTCCTTCGGGATCCCGGCCGCGATCGCCGCCTGGCGGGCCGGGGCCTGACCGGCGCCCGCCTGGAGCACCTGGCCCATGACGACGTAGCCGACGTCCTCGCCCGTGATCCCGGCGCGCTCGAGGCCTGCCCGGATCGCGATCGCGCCGAGCTCGGTGGCGGGCACCGAGGCGAGGCCGCCGCCCATCCGGCCGAAGGGCGTGCGGACGGCGGAGACGATGACCGCGCCGGGCACGGGCTCAGGGTAGCCGCGTCGCCGCGTTGCGCCGAGGCCACAGCACCGCTAGGCTCGCTCGCGATGACTTCCGCCTGCGACCGGTTGCGGTGGTGGTGCCCCGGGCGAGGCGGGAGCGTGCGCTAGCGATCGACGACGCGCCGCCCGTTTCGCCCGAGACCTCCCCCAGGAGGTCTCTTTCGTCTCCGGAGCTCATGAACCCGACTGCGACGATCACGACCGACCTCCTGACTCCGCTCGGGGCGTACCTGAGGCTGCGCGGGATGGGCGCGGCCAGCTTTCTCCTCGAGTCGGTCGAGCGTGGCAGGCTCGGGCGGAGCTCCTGGATGGGAGCCGGGTCGCGGCTCGTGTCGTTCGAGGAGGCCGAGGCCCTCGGACTCCCGGTCGTGGGCTACGTCGCCTACGACCACATCGCCGCGCTCGAGCCGACGGTCGAGCTTCCCGTCACGGGCCACGGGTTCCCCGAGAGCCGACTCGTAGTCGCGGAGACGCTCGTCCGCTTCGACCATGGCGCGGGAACCGCCGAGGTGCTCGCGGGCGACCCGGAGGAGATCGAGGGGCGACTCGAGGCCGGTGTTCCCTGGCACCGTGAGACCCGCGGCACGGCCGGCCCGCTCCGGCGCTTCCCGGATCGGGAGCGCTACGAGGAGATGGTGCGCGACGTCAAGCGTCACATCGTCGCCGGGGACGTCTTCCAGTGCGTCCCCTCGCAACGCGCCGAGCGACCGACGTCGGCCGCACCGCTCGACGTCTACCGGGCGCTGCGCCGCGTCAACCCGTCGCCGTACCTGTTCCTCCTCGAGCTCGACGGCATCGCCCTCGTGGGCTCCTCCCCCGAGCGGCTCGTCGCGTGCGAGGACGGCCGGGCCAGCCTCTGCCCCATCGCCGGCACGACCGACCCGACCGAAGGCGACGTCGAGCGTCTGCTCTCGTCCGAGAAGGACCGGGCAGAGCACGTGATGCTCGTCGACCTGGGCCGCAACGACCTCTCGCGCGTCTGCCGCGCAGGAACCGTGCACGTCGCGCGGAGCATGGAGGTGGAGCGATTCTCGCACGTGTCGCACCTCGTCTCTGAGGTCGTCGGCGAGATCCGCGACGGCGTAACGCCGTTCGACGTCCTGCGCGCCTGCTTCCCGGCGGGCACGGTCAGCGGCGCGCCGAAGATCCGCGCCATGCAGCTGATCTCGGAGCTCGAGGGGTTCCGGCGCGGGCCCTACGCGGGCGCGGTGCTCTACTCGCTGCCGAACGGCACCATGGATGCGTGCATCACGCTCCGGACGACGGTCATGCGGGACGGCGTCGCCTACCTCCAGGCGGGGGCGGGGATCGTCGCGGACTCCGACCCGGCCGCCGAGCACGAGGAGTGCCTGCGGAAGCTCGCGGCGATGGAGGCGGCAATCGACCTGGCGGAGACCGAGCTCGCCCGGTGACGGGTTGCGGTTGCCCGCCAAAGCGGAGTCCGACCACCCAAGTGACACTGTGTCACAAGGGTCTGTGCCCCGCGGGGACAGCGTGGTCGCAGCCCGGGTTGTGAGAGTGGAGTGCGTGGAGTGAGTGTGAAGTGCGTGGAGTGAGCGGAGTGCGTTGAGTGAGTGGAGTGCGTTGAGTGATGAGAATTCTGATGATCGACAACTACGACTCGTTCACGTACAACCTCGTGCACCTGTTCGAGGAGCTCGGCGCCGAGGTGGTGACCGTGCGAAACGATGCGATCACGCCGGACGAGGCCGCGGCGCTCCGACCCGATCGGCTCGTCGTCTCACCCGGCCCAGGACGGCCCGAGGACGCGGGTGTCTCGATCGAGGTGATCCGACGGCTCGGGCCGACGACGCCGACTCTGGGCGTGTGTCTCGGCCACCAGGCGATCGTCCAGGCCTTCGGCGGCGAGGTCGGCCAGGCGCGCGCGCTCCTGCACGGCAAGGCGAGCAGCGTCACGCACGACGGCCGGGTGCTCTTCGTGGGTCTGCCCGCAGAGGTCGAGGTCGGTCGCTACCACTCGCTCGCCGCCACGACCGTGCCGGACGTGCTGCTCGTCACATCGCGCACGGCTGACACCGAGGTCATGGGCGTCCGCCACGCCGAGCACCCGATCGAGGGCGTCCAGTTCCACCCTGAGAGCGTCCTCACCCCCCTCGGCCCCGCGATGGCAAGGAACTTCCTCGCGTGATCGCGCAGGTCATCGCCGACCTCGCCGACGGCCGCGACCTGACGCGTGACGAAGCGCGCGAGGTGATGACGGTCGTCATGAGTGGCGACGCCACCCCGGCCCAGATCGGCGGCCTCCTCGTCGGCCTGCGCGCCAAGGGCGAGACGGCGGACGAGATCGCAGGCTTCGCGGATGCGATGTCCGCCCACGTCGTTCGCGTGACGCCGACCCGCCGCCCGCTCGTCGACGTCGTGGGCACAGGCGGCGACGGCGCGGGGACGTTCAACATCTCGACCGCAGCCGCGCTCGTCGCCGCCGCGGCGGGGGCCGCCGTCGCCAAGCACGGCAACCGGTCGGCGAGCTCCGCGTGCGGGTCGGCGGATGTCCTGGAGCAGCTCGGGATCGCGCTCGAGCAGTCGCCGGAGCGGATCGCGCTCTCGATCGACGAGCACGGCTTCGGGTTCATGTTCGCGCGCGTCCATCATCCCGCGATGCGGCACGCCGCACCCGTGCGGCAGGAGCTCGGCACCCGGACCGTGTTCAACGTCCTCGGGCCGCTCGCGAACCCGGCGGGCGCCCGGGACGGTGTCTTCGGGGTCTACTCGGCGTCGCTCGCCCGGACGTATGCGGAGACACTCGCCGAGCTCGGCGCCCGACGGGCGTTCGTCGTCCACGGCGACGGCGGCCTCGACGAGCTCTCGCCGTCGGGGCCGAGCCTCGTCGTCGAGATCGACGACGGCATGATCCGCGAGTGGGAGCTCGACCCACGGTCGCTCGGGATCTACCCAACCTCCCCGGAAGAGCTCCAGGGCGGCGACGCGCGGGCGAACGCCGACGCCGTGCGGCGCGTCCTCGAAGGCGAGCGAGGAGGCCGTCGCGACGCGGTCGTGCTCAACGCCGGCGCGGCGATCGTGGCGGCCGGGCTCGCCGACGACCTCGGCGAGGGCGTCGAGTCGGCGGCGGCCGCCGTCGACTCCGGCGCGGCCGTGGAGACCCTCGAGCGGCTCGTCGCGTTCTCGAACGAGGGGCTGCCCGCCTGATGGGCCGCTTCGAGGACGCCCTTCGTCGTCCGGGTCTTGGTGCGATCGCCGAGATCAAGCGACGCTCCCCCTCGGCCGGCGACCTTCGCCCGGACGCCGACCCGGGGCGGATCGCTCCTGCGTACGCCGCCGCCGGCGCGGCCGCGATCTCCGTCCTCGTCGACGACCGCTTCGCAGGCTCGTGGGCCGATCTCCGGGCGGCGCGAGCCGCGACCGACGCGCCACTCCTCGCAAAGGGCTTCTTCTCGACCGCGGATGACCTCAGGACGGCGAAGGAGAGCGGCGCCGATGCTGTCCTCCTGCTTCTCCGTGACCTCCAGGACGACGAGGTCGCAGATCTTCTAGCTCAGGCCACAGGCCTGGGCCTCGACACGCTCGTCGAGGCGCACGACGGGCCGGAGGTGGCGCGCGCAGTCGCGCTCGGCGCCCCGGTCGTCGGCGTCAACGCGCGCGACCTTTCGACGTTCGCGATCGACCGGGCGGCGCAGCTCGACCTCGTCGCCGCCGTGCCGAGGGACCGCGTGGTTGTCGCCGAGTCGGGCATCGAGTCGCGGGCACAGGGAGCGGCGGCGGAGCTCGCGGGTGCCGACGCGATCCTCGTCGGCTCGACGCTGATGCGCGCGCCCGACCCGTCGGAGAAGCTCGCCGAGCTCCTGTCGCGGCCCCTCGTCAAGGTCTGCGGGCTCACGCGCGAAGAAGACGTCGCCGTCGCCGCCGAGGCAGGGGCGGACTTGCTCGGCTTCATCCTCGCGCCGGAGAGCCCTCGCGCGGCCACCCGAGCCCTGCCCGTCCCCGCGACGACGCTCGCCGTCGCCGTCTGGGTCGGTCACGCCGGCGAGAGCGACGCCGACCTCGACCAGGTGCACACGGTCGAGGAGGGCAAGGTGCGCGGCCGCGACGCGACGGTGTATCGCCGCGAGGAGGCCGTCGCCCGCGTCGTCGACCTGCCCTGGGGCGAGGACGACCCGGAGCACTGGGCGCGTGCGGCCGCCGCCCAGGGCCGCATCGTGCTCGCGGGCGGGCTCGGCCCGGACAACGTCGCCGCGGCGATCGCCGCCGTCCGCCCGTGGGCCGTCGACGCGTCGTCGTCGCTCGAGACGGCGCCGGGTGTCAAGGACCCTGCGCTCGTGCGGGCCTACGTCGAGGAGGCGCGGAGCTGACCGCACTCGAAGAGACCTTCGGCGAGTACGGCGGCAGGTACGTCCCCGAGACGCTGATCCCGGCGCTCGACGAGCTGACCGCCGCCTGGGATGCGGCGAAGGCCGATCCGCGCGTTCCTCGCGGAGCTCGACGAGCTCGGACGCACGTACGTCGGCCGCCCTTCACCGATCACGCTGGTCGAGCGGTTCGCTCCGGGGCGGCGGGTGTACCTGAAGCGCGAGGACCTGAACCACACAGGCGCGCACAAGATCAACAACGCGCTGGGCCAGGTCGTCCTTGCTCGCCGGCTCGGAAAGCACCGGATCATCGCCGAGACCGGCGCGGGCCAGCACGGTGTCGCGACGGCGACCGCCTGCGCGCGGTTCGGGCTCGAGTGCGTCGTCTACATGGGCTCCGAGGACATGCGGAGGCAGGCGCCGAACGTCGAGCGCATGCAGCTGCTCGGCGCGGCGGTCGAGCCGGTCGAGAACGGGACGCGGACGCTGAAGGAGGCGACGAGCGCGGCGATCCGCGACTGGATCACGAACGTCGAGACGACGCACTACGTGATCGGCTCGTGCGTCGGCCCGGCCCCTTACCCCGAGCTCGTCCGCGAGCTCCAGGCGGTGATCGGCCGCGAGGCGCGCGTGCAGCTGCTCGACGCCGAGGGCTCGCTGCCCGAGGTCGTCGTCGCCTGCGTCGGCGGGGGCTCGAACGCGATCGGCATGTTCGCGGGCTTCCTCGCCGACGAGGACGTGCGTCTCGTCGGGGTCGAGGCCGCGGGCGCTGCCTCCCTCGGCGGCGGTCGCACCGGGGTGCTCCACGGCTCGCGCTCGTCGATCCTCGCCGACGACGACGGCCAGATCGCGGACGCCCACTCGATCTCGGCGGGGCTGGACTACCCGGGGGTCGGCCCCGAGCACGCGTGGCTGCGCGACACCGGCCGCGCGACCTACCTTCCCTGCACCGACGCCGAGGCCCTCGCCGCATTCGAGCGCCTCACCCGGTCCGAGGGCATCATCCCCGCCCTCGAATCGGCGCACGCGCTGGCGGTCGTCGATCGGCTCGAGGCCGACTACGTCGCCGTCTGCCTCTCCGGCCGGGGCGACAAGGACCTCGCGGAGGCGCTTTCCGCCCTGCGGGCGGAAAGCGCCTAGGAGCAGCCTGTGAGCCGGAAGCAGCTCGTCGTCTACCTCGTCGCAGAGCCGGAGACGCCGGAGCTCGCGCGAGCCGCCGTCGAGGCGGGCGCGGACGTCGTCGAGCTTGGCTTCCCGTTCTCCGACCCGCTCGCGGACGGGCCGGTGATCCAGCGGGCGACAGAGCGCGCGCTCCAGCGCGGGATGCGGACGGGCCGGTGCCTCGACTGCCTCGCCGAGACGCGCGAGCTCGTTGGTGACGTCCCGATCGTGCCGATGACCTATGCCGCGATCCTCGAGGCGTACGGCTGGGAGCGCTTCGCGCGCGACGCCGGGGAGCGCGGCGCCACGAGCCTGATCGTCTCGGACGTCCCCGCCGGGCAGCGGCCGGAGCTCCGGCGCGTCCATCTCGTGGCGCCGACGTCAACCGACGAGCGGATCAGGCTTGCGGCATCGACGACGGACGGCTGGCTCTACCTCGTCACCCTGACCGGGACGACGGGTGCGCGCACCGAGCTCTCCTCGGCGCTCGACGGGCTCGTCAGGCGGACACGCGCGCTGGCGGACGGCCTTCCGCTCTACGCCGGCTTCGGCATCTCGACGCCGGAGCAGGCGCGGGCCGCGGCCGATCTCGCCGACGGCGTCGTGGTGGGCTCCCGTGTGGTGCAGGTCGCCGAGGACGGGCCGGCGGCACTCGGCGACTACGTCGCATCGCTCCGCGCTGCGCTCGACGCCTGACGAGGGCCCGCGCGCGTCGGGGATCAGCTGCGACGCGTTCGCACGCGCACACCACAGCGCTCGCACCGCTGCTTCCGCTCGGTCAGGAAGAACCGGCGCGCCTTCGACACCTTGTGGCCGAGCACGCGGCAGCGCCAGCTCATGGCTCCGGCCCCACGCGGACGAGCATCTTCCCGACGTTCGCGCCCTCGAGCATGCCGATGAAAGCGTCGGGCGCGCGCTCGATCCCCTCGACCACGGTCTCGCGGTGGGAAAGCGTCCCGTCCGCGACGCGCGGGGCAACCTCGGCCAGGAACGCCGGGTACCGGCTCGCGTGATCCGAGACGATGAACCCCTGCATCCGCAGGCGCTTCGTGACGACCATGAAGAGGTTCCGCGGGCCGGGCAGGGCTTCCGTAGCGTTGTAGCGCGAGATCGACCCGCAGGCGACGATCCTCCCGTGAAGCCGCATCGCGCTGATGGCAGCCTCCAGCGTCTCGCCTCCCACGTTGTCGAAGTACACATCGATCCCGTCCGAAGCAAGCTCGCGGAGCGCAATCCGGGTGTCGCTTTCCCGGTAGTCGAACGCGGCCTCGACGCCGAGCTCGCCGAGCCACGCGACCTTCTCGGGGGTCCCCGCGCTCCCGATCACGCGGGCGTTTCTCAGCAGCGCCAGCTGGACTGCCACGCTCCCGACAGCGCCTGCCGCCCCCGAGACGAAGACCGTGTCACCCTCCTGCACGTCTGCGATGTCGACGATCCCGACGTACGCCGTGAGCCCAGTCATCCCCAGCACGCCGAGCGCGGTCGACACCGGCGCGACCGAAGGGTCGACGGCGCGCATCCCGCGGCCGCCGACGACCGCCGACTCGCGCCAGCCGTGGTCATGGACGACCCACGAGCCTTCGGGCCACCGGTCGTCCCGCGACGCGACGATCCGGCCCACGGCACCGCCGCGCATCGCCTCCCCGAGCGGGAACGGCGACACGTAGGACTTGGCGTCGTTCATCCGGCCGCGCATGTACGGGTCGACCGAGACGTACGCGTTGCGGACAAGGACGTCGCCGTCCCGCAACTCCGGGAGAGCGACCTCGACGAGCTCGAAGTCCGACGCGCGCGGCACGCCGTTCGGGCGAGCGACGAGTCGGATCTCGCGCGACCGGGTCGGCACGGTCGGATCCTACGCCGGTCGGATGCCTTACGAAATCTTCCCAGACCGTTGCTACCCTGCCGCGCGGCTTTTGTGTGTCGAACAACGCGTCGACCCGGCCCATGTCCGCTCCGCGCGGGAGGACGTCGGTCGGCGCTGCCGAAGGGAGCTTGATGCGTCGTCTTCGAATTCTCACCATCGCTGCAGCCGCGTGTCTCGTCGTCCTCGCCGTGGCGTCCAACGCCTCGGCCAGCGACTTCGCCGACGGTTCGTGCCCCACCCAGGCCGGTGACTCGTACCTCTGTCCGACCGCAACCGCGGGCGAGTCGTACGCGCTGGACATCACCCTGAAGGAGCCGTGGCCGGGCTGCACGAACATGCGCGTCAGCTCGGGCTCCCTGCCCCCCGGGCTCTCCCTCTCGTCCGAGGGGAACATCCGCGGGACGCCGACCGCGGGTGGGAGCTTCCCGTTCTACATCACCGTGTCCTGGAGCGACGTGGCCCCCTGTGTGAAGGGCGCCAACTCGGACTCCGACCGGAAGTTCGTGATCAACGTCAACGGCGCCAAGCCACGCCTGATCGTGGCGACGGGAAGCCTGCCGGACGGGAACATCAACCAGGCGTACACGGCGCCGGCCCTCGCCGCGTCGGGTGACACGGTCAACTCCTGGTCGCTCGCCGGCGGCACGCTGCCGCCGGGCCTGACGCTCGCCTCGAGCGGCGTCATCTCGGGCACGCCGACGCAGAGCGGCTCGTTCGCCTTCAGCGTCCAGGCCAACGGCAACGGGACGAGCGACACGAAGCAGCTCTCCATCTTCGTGCTCGCGCCCCTCGAGCTGCAGACGCTCGTCGGCAAGAAGCCGCCGACGACCGGCCTGACCGCCAAGGCCGCGGTCAGTGCCTCCCTGACGACCGGCTTGAAGGCCGTCGGGGGCCGCGCGCCGTATGTCTTCTCGTCCAACGGCGCCCTGCCGCCCGGGATCGCGCTCGATGCCGCGACCGGGGCGCTAACGGGGGCCGGCACGACCGCAGGCCGGTTCTCCTCGACGATCACCGTCACCGACGCGACCGGCGCGAAGGCGTCTGTGCCGTGGTCGTTCACGATCCTCCCGCTCCTCGACTTCGCCAAGGGAAAGGCTCTCCCGCTGGGGACTGTCAACAGGCTCTACTCGGCGAAGATCCCCGTGACGGGGAAGGACGCGAAGACGGCGCAGTTCGCGATCAGCGGCAAGATCCCGCCCGGGCTCGAGCTCGACGAGACGACCGGACGCCTGACCGGCACGCTCCTCAAGGCCGGCACCTACCGTCTGCGCGTCTTCGCGTTCAGCCCGAGCGGCGCGCCTGTCTCCAAGCTGTTCGTGATCAAGGTCGGCGCGTAGCGCACCTCGCTCCACTCGCCCGCCCGGGGACAGCCCCGGGCGGGCGAGAATAGCGCCGTGTCCTCGCTCCGTGGTCAGCTGCTCGTCGCAGGGCCGGCGCTCGTCGATCCGAGCTTTCGTCGCACCGTCGTCCTCGTCGGCGAGCACGGCGACGAGGGCGCGATGGGCGTCGTGCTGAACCGCGTCTCCGCGACCCTCGTGAGCGAGGCCGTGCCGCCGATCGCCCCGCTCACCGGTCCGGACGAGCCCGTCTACCTCGGCGGGCCGGTGCAGCCGCAGGCCGTCGTGGTGCTGGCCGACTTCGCGGACGTCGAGCAGGCCGAGGTCGTGGTCGTCGACAACATCGGCTTCCTCCCGGGGGAGATCGAGGACGCCGCGGCCCTCGGCGATCTCCGCGGCATCCGGGTCTTCGCCGGCTACGCGGGGTGGGGGCCCGGGCAGCTCGAGCACGAGCTCGTGGAAGGTGCCTGGATCGTGGTCGCGGCGCGCGGCGCGGACGTGTTCACGCCCGCGCCGGACTCGCTCTGGAGCGACGTGCTGCGTCGCGAGGGCGGCCCGCTGGCGATCGTGGCCATGCTTCCCGACGACCCACGGGTCAATTAGCGGCGTCCGGAGCGCCTGTAGCAGGCTAAACGTAAAGGATTCGTTCGGATACGGCCCAGGGGAATGACACGGGGCCTTCGACCGTTCACACTCTCAGGAAGTCACGCCGCGCCGGCAAGGCGAAGCACAGCTGCGGCGTTTACCTCACGGACAGACACCACACCGCGCGGGCCTCTCTGCGCCGCGCGCACGAAAGCGAAGCGAGGACACTTGGAGACCAGCATCATCGAGATTCCCGCACTGGACGCGTTCGCCGCCGAGGCGGAGGAGCGCGGCAAGGTCGAGGCCGCCGAGCTCGACGCCCTCGTCCTCGAGCACGACCTCGACGAGGACGCGATCACGGCGTTCAAGACGCTCCTGACCGAGCGCGGCGTGCAGCTGCCCGCCGCGGAGGAGGAAGAGGACTTCGAGCTCGACCTCTCGCCCGGCAGCGGCCCCGTGACGACCGACTCGCTCGGAATGTTCCTGTCGGAGATCGGCCGCTACCAGCTGCTGACGGCCGCCGACGAGATCGCGCTCGCGAAGCGCGTCGAGCGCGGCGACCGCGCCGCGAAGGAGCGGATGATCAACTCGAACCTGCGCCTGGTCGTATCGATCGCGAAGCGCTACCGCGGGCACGGTGTGCCGTTCCTCGACCTGATCCAGGACGGGGTGATCGGGCTCAACCGCGCAGTCGAGAAGTTCGACTACCGCAAGGGGTTCAAGTTCTCGACGTACGCCACCTGGTGGATCCGCCAGGCCTGCCAGCGGTCGGTCGCGAACCAGTCGGCGACGATTCGCGTGCCGGTGCACGTGCAGGAGCGGCAGCAGAAGCTGAACCGCGCCCGTCAGCGCCTCGAGGTGAGCCTCGGCCGCCAGCCGACGACCGAGGAGCTCGCCAAGGCGACGGGCCTGAAGCTGCACCACGTGGAGGAGGCCCTCGACGCCGTCGAGGCGTCGGTGTCGCTCAACCAGGCCGTCGGCTCGGACGGCGACGGCGAGCTCGGCGACCTGTTCGCCGACCGGACTGCCGCCGACCCGGTCGAGGAGGCCGACGAGTCCTTCCAGCGTGAGCGTGTCCGCTCTGCCCTCTCGGGACTGCCCGAGCGGGAGCGGCGCGTGCTCGAGCTCCGGTTCGGCTTCGACGGCCAGGAGAGCCTGACGCTCGAGGAGATCGGTCGCGTTCTCGAGCTCACCCGGGAGCGGGTGCGCCAGCTCGAGAAGTCGGCGCTGACCCGTCTCCAGCATGCGCTCGACCACGACGCGCGGCCTCTCCGGAGCCGCCGGGACCTCGCCGAGTCGGCCTGAGCCTCCGTCACCGCGACGGGATTCCGCTTCTGCGGAATCCCGTCTTGCGGGACGAAATGCCTGCTACCTTCCCGTCGTTCATAGAGCGTGGTCCGGTCGTGCTTGTCCCTGCACCTTCCTGCCCGTTCGTGAGTCAAAGGCAAGGAGGTGTTCAAGCGAATGGCAACCGGAACAGTGAAGTGGTTCGACGACGCCAAGGGGTACGGGTTCATCACCCCTGACGACGGCGGCAAGGACCTCTTCGTCCACTTCAGCGGCATCATGGGCGAGGGCTTCAAGTCCCTCCCGGAAGGCGCGAAGGTCGAGTTCGTGGCTGAGCAGGGCCAGAAGGGCCCTCAGGCGACGAACGTCGTCCTCACCGCCTGATCGATGCGCGAACCGGGCGCGCCCATCGGGCGCGCCCGGTTTACTCTTCTCCATGGGCTCCGCCCCGCCGATCCTCTGGACGCCGGGCGCGCAGCGCGTCGAGCGGGCGACGATCACGCGGTATGCCGCCTGGCTCGCCGAGACGCGCGGCGTCGAGACCGGCGGGTACCACGACCTCTGGCGGTGGTCGACGACCGAGCTGGAAGCGTTCTGGACGTCGGTCTGGGACTTCTTCGAGGTCACGGCATCCGCGCCGTACGAGCGCGCGCTCGCGAGCCGTGCGATGCCGGGCGCGTCGTGGTTCCCGGGCACTCGCCTGAACTATGCGGAGCACGTCTTCCGCCGACGTGACCCTACGGCGATCGCGATCCGCCACGCATCGGAGCTCCGTGCGCCGTCGGAGACGAGCTGGGGCGAGCTGGAGGCCGCGACGCGGCGCGTCGCGTCCGCCCTGAGGGCCGCCGGCGTCGGTCCCGGCGACCGCGTCGTCGCGTACCTCCCGAACGTCCTCGAGGCAGTGATCGCGTTCCACGCGTGTGCGAGCCTGGGTGCGATCTGGTCGAGCTGCTCCCCCGATTTCGGCGCCCGGAGCGTCGACGACCGTTTCGCGCAGATCGAGCCACGCGTCCTTCTCACCGTCGACGGGTACCGGTACGGGGGCCGCGACCACGACCGGGGCGAGGTCGTGCGGGCCCTGCAGAAGGCGATGCCGGCGCTCGAGCGGACGGTCGTGCTCGGCTACCTGGACCCCGAGCCCTCGCTCGCGGGCCTCGCGCGTGCGACGACGTGGGACCGCTTCCAGGCCGAGGTCGACGACACGCCGCTCGAGTTCGCCCAGGTCCCGTTCGACCATCCGTTGTGGGTGCTCTACAGCTCCGGGACGACCGGGCTCCCGAAGGCAATCGTCCACGGGCACGGCGGGGTCCTGCTCGAGCTCCTGAAGATGCTCGGCCTCCAGACCGACCTCAGGGCCGCCGACAGGCTGTTCTGGTTCACGACGACCGGCTGGATGATGTGGAACTTCCTGATGGGCGGCCTTGCTCACCGACGGGTCGATCGTGCTCTACGACGGCAATCCCGGCCACCCCGACCTCGGGACGCTGTGGGACCTCGCCGAGCAGACCGACGTCACGTGCTTCGGCACCTCGGCCAGCTACATCGCCGCGTGCATGAAGGAGGGCGTCTCGCCGCGCGAGGGTCGCGACCTGTCCCGCCTGAAGGCCGTCGGCTCGACCGGCTCGCCGCTCTCCCCCGAGGGGTTCGACTGGGTCTACGACCGGCTCGGCCCCGACGTGTGGCTCTTCTCGACCTCGGGCGGCACCGACCTCTGCACCGCCTTCGTCGGTGGGGTGCCGACGCTGCCCGTGTACCGCGGCGAGCTGCAGGCGCGCGCCCTCGGGGCGAGGGTCGAGGCCTGGAGCGCGGACGGCCACCCGGTCGTGGGCGAGGTCGGCGAGCTGGTGATCACCGAGCCGATGCCGTCGATGCCGACCCGCCTCTGGGGCGACGAGGACGGTACGCGGTACCGGGCGAGCTACTTCGACCGCTTTCCTGGAGTGTGGCGCCACGGCGACTGGATCGAGATCACCGACCGTGGCACCGCGATCATCACGGGCCGCTCCGACGCGACGATCAACCGCGGCGGCATCCGGATGGGGACCGCGGAGATCTACCGCGCCGTCCTCGCGCTCGACGAGGTCGTCGACGCGCTCGTCGTCGACCTGCCGCGCGAGGGAACGCAGGGCTACATGCCGCTGTTCGTCGTGCTCCGGCCGGGCCTCGAGCTCGACGACGACCTCGTCGCGAGGATCCGCTCGAGGATCCGCGAGGACTGCTCGCCCCGCCACGTCCCGGACGAGGTGCGCGCGGTGCCAGCGGTGCCGCGGACGCTGTCCGGGAAGGTGCTCGAGGTGCCGGTCAAGCGCATCCTCTCCGGTGAGCCCGCCGACACGGCGCTGAGCCGAGACTCGCTGGCAGACCCGGACGCGCTGCGACCGTTCGAAGAGCTGGCGGAGGAGTGGACTGGTGTCCGACTTCAGTCGGACGCCTGACGCAGCTCAGCCCCACCCGAAGGAGCGACCGAGCAGCGCCTCGAGCCTGCGATTCGGCTCGGCGAACGCGGCGGAGAGCGCAGCGCGCGTCTCCGGGCGCATCGGCGCATAGTCGCGATCGAAGACGCGTGGGTACTCGTCGAGCGCGTGGGGCGCGGCGCCGAGGAACGCCAGGATCGACGCGTACGTCTCCGCCGGCCTCTCGCCGAGCTCCTCCGTCGCGACGACGAGCAGCCGCTCCCGCGGGAAGGCGGCAAGCCACCGTTCGAGCTGCTCCGCGTAGCGGCCCCGTGCCGCGTACGTGTGGTCCCACCAGGCCCGGCTGAACGCACGTGGGTCGGCGACGAGGCGCTCGACCTCGCCGCGCAGACGCTCGCCCTCGGCCGCGAGCGCCTCCTCGAACGACAGCGCTTCGCGGCCGAGCGCCACTTCGTGCTGGTACTGCGAGTACGCGCGGTCGACCGGGTTACGGACGAGCGCGACCAGCTTCACGTCCGGGAGGAGCGAGCGAGCGCGCTCCGGCGCGAGCGGGTGGAACAGATAGCTGGGGCTTGCCTCGCCGACGAGCTGGCCCCCCGTACCGAGCGGGAACTGCCCGCGATACCACGCCGGCCCACGCCACCAGTGACGGTCGAAGAAGCTCACCTCTTTCCACGACGGGCCCGCGATCCCGGGGTGCCAGCGGAGGTAGGCGTAGAGCGCTGTCGTGCCCGCCTTCTGCGCCCCGATCACGAGGAAGTCGGGCAGCGGCCGCCACCGCGCGGTGGCGCGGCCGACCGTCCAGACCGCGTTTCGAGCGACCTTGCGCGCCGGCTCGGGGATCCGCGGGATGACCTCTGCCGGCAGGCGTCGCATCCGAGAACCGTAGTGGCGACTGCGACCCGGTCGACGACCGATCTGAGACGATCCCGGCAGGACGACGACGAAGGGAAGGCCGTGCCCGAGGACACGCTCACCGTCACCGACAACCGCACCGGCCGCCAGTACACGCTGCCGATCGCCGACGGGACGATCCGCGCGACGGATCTCCGCCAGATCGGGGTCGAGGAGGGCGACGGCGGACTGATGTCCTACGACCCGGCGTACCTCAACACCGCGTCCTGCCGGAGCGCGATCACCTTCATCGACGGCGACCGCGGGATCCTTCGCTATCGCGGGTATCCGATCGAGCAGCTGGCCGAGGACGCGACATTCCTCGAGACCGCCTACCTGCTCCTCGAGGGCGAGCTCCCGACATCCGAGCAGCTCGGTGCCTTCGAGGACGAAGTGCGCTACCACACGTACGTCCACGTCAACGTCCAGAAGTTCCTCGAGGGGTTCCGCTACGACGCGCACCCGATGGGGATGTTGCTCGGCGCGGTGGGCGCGCTCTCGACGTTCTACCCCGATGCCAAGGACATCGCCGATCCGGAGAGCCGTCGGCTGCAGCGCATCCGGCTCGTTGCGAAGATGCCGACGATCGCGGCGTTCGCGTTCCGCCACTCGCGCGGTCTGCCGTACGTCCTGCCGCGGAACGACCTCGACTACATCGGCAACTACGTCAACATGACGTTCGAGATCGGCGGGCGCCACGAGCCCAACCCCGTGCTGCAGCGCGCCCTCGAGACGCTCCTCATCCTGCACGCCGACCACGAGCAGAACTGCTCCACGAGCGCCGTCCGCGGCGTCGGCTCCTCGCACGTCGACCCCTTCTCCGCCGTGTCGGCGGGCATCGCCGCGCTCTACGGGCCGCTCCACGGCGGCGCCAACGAGGCCGTCCTGAGGATGCTCGACGAGATCGGGGACACAGGGAACGTCCCGGCCTTCATCGAGCAGGTCAAGGCCGGGCACGGGAGGCTCATGGGTTTCGGTCACCGCGTCTACAAGAGCTACGACCCGCGCGCAAAGCTCATCAAGCGGGTCGCGGACCACGTCTTCGAGCAGACGGGCCTCAACCCGAAGCTGGAGATCGCGCTCGAGCTCGAGCGGATCGCGCTCGAGGACGACTACTTCGTCTCGCGCAAGCTCTACCCGAACGTCGACTTCTACTCGGGCCTCATCTACCAGGCGATGGGGTACCCCACCGACTACTTCACCGTGCTCTTCGCGCTCGGTCGCCTGCCCGGCTGGATCGCCCAGTGGGAAGAGCACCTCTCCGACCCGGAGCAGAAGATCTCGCGACCGCGCCAGGTCTTCACGGGCGAGGACGAGCGGCCGTACGTGCCGCTCTCGCAGCGCGGCTGACCCGCGCTCTCTGCGCCGGCTCCTACGGGCTGACCTGCACCACGGAGTAGGTCGTGCCGGGCCCAGGCGCCGTCCCGAACCGGGCATTGACCGCGTACAGCCGGTTCCCGAGGCGGTCGATGGTGGTCGGCACGTCGAAGTCCGGGTCGCCGATCGTCCGCGTGATCGCCCCCGACCCGTAGCCCTTGGCGAGCGAGACGACCGCGATCCGGTTAAGCTGGTTCTGGACGACGTAGAGCGTCCGCCCGTGCAGGAGCAGGCCGTCGCCGTTCGGGAGCAAGGCACCGCCGAGCCCGATCTCCTTCGTCGCGCCGGTCGCGGCGGTCACGGTGAACAGCTTCCCCGTGGCGCTCTGCACGACGACGAGGGTCTTCCCGTCCGGCGTGGCGTCGATGCCGTTCAGGTTGAACCCGCCGACGAGCCGGAAGTCGCCGGTGAGCGGGATTGCCTGCGCGGACGCGGCGGGAGCGCCGTTTGCCGTGAGCGCGACGCGGTACAGGACGGCGCGGTTCGAGTCGGTGAAGTACGCCGCGCGCTTCGTGACGACGACGTCGTTGACGAAGGTTACGCCGCCGCCCGTCGCGAGCTGGAGCTCCCGGACGAGCGCACCGGAGCGCGCGTCGTAGACGAAGCCCTTGCCCGTGGAGCCGCCTGCAACGAACAGGCGTCCGCGGTCGTGGTCGACGCCGATCGCGGCGCGTCCCGCGCCACCGGCGACGAGGGTCGCCCCCTTCCCGGTTCTCAGATCGCCCCGGTAGACGGCCCCGGTCGGTATCGACCCGACGTAGAACGTCGTGCCGTTGCCGATCGCGATCCCCTCGGGCTGCCATCCGTTGGGAAGCGCGATCACCTCCGGGAACGACGCCTTGGCGAGCGCGGCAGAGGCGGAGACGACGGCGACGAACGTCGCCAGGAGCAGGATGCGCATCGGGACCCCTTTCCTGAGCTTGCTTCCTTCGCCCAGTGATACCCGATGAGCGATCGTCCAACCACTCACGGGGCCGTGCCCGGCCGGCCGAGCAACGCGTCGTCGAAGAACGCGGTCACGCGTCGCTCGTACTCACGCGGCCGGGGACGATCCCTCCGGTGTGGGTGCCGGTGGTGATCTCCCAGAGCCGCTTCGGCTGTCCTGCGGCCGCGAAGTAGGCGGGGTTGAGCTCCTCGCCACCCTGGCCGTGCGCCGCGTAGACGAGCAACACGGGCCGCGGGGAGATGTGGGTGACGACGGACTTCAGGTTCGGAGGCGGGAGCCTGTTGGCGAACACGGCAGTGGCCCCTGTCGTCACAGCCCAGTAGGGCGCGCTGATCCACCGCGACACGCCGGGAACCTAGAGGGCCTCGCGGACGGAGCGGATCCCCGATACGACCGCGCGCGCGGGTGGGCAACGAGGAATGCCCGGATCGTTCGCTCGGGGAACTACGCGTTGGACGGGCCGGAGGCCTGCAATCATGGGCGCCATGGACGGTGTGCGAATCGACCGGTGGCTCTGGGCAGCTCGTCTTCTTCAAGACGCGGGGCGCTGCGACCGACGCGGTGCACGGAGGGAAGGCGCATGTCAACGGCGTCCGCGTCAAGCCGTCGAAGGACGTCCGCGCCGGCGACCGGCTCGAGGTGACCGTCGGCGACGTCCGCCGCGACCTCGTCGTCCGGGCGGTGGCCGACAAGCGCGGCCCGGCGTCGGCGGCCGCGGCGCTCTACGAGGAGACCGCCGAGTCGATCGCGCGGCGCGAGCAGCACGCGGCGGCGCGCCGGCTTGCGCGGCCGCTCGGCGCCGACCTCGGCGCCCGCCCGACGAAGCGCGACCGGCGTCGACTCGACGCCCTGCGCGCGCAGATGCGCAGCCGGCGGCCCTAACCGCCCGGCTCGACCAGCCCGGACTCGTAGGCGAAGATCACCGCCTGCACGCGGTCGCGAAGGCCGAGCTTCTGGAGGAGATGCGTCACGTGAGTCTTGACCGTGCCCTCGCTGACGAAGAGCGCCGCGGCGATCTCCGCGTTCGAGCTGCCGCGCGCGATCAGCTCGAGCACCTCCGTCTCGCGCGCCGTCAGCTCCTGCAGGTCGCGGATGCGCGCCCGGCGGCGGCCGGCGGACGAAGCGCTCGACCAGCCGCCGCGTGACGGCGTTGGCGAGGAGCGTCTCGCCGGCCGCGACGATCCGGACGGCGTGCGCGAGGTCTTCGGGCCGCAGGTCCTTGAGCAGGAACCCGCTCGCCCCCGCGCGCATCGCCTCGTACACGTGCTCGTCGGCGTCGAAGGTCGTGAGCATCAGCGATTCTCGGCGCCTCCGACGCGGCCGCGATCCTCCGGGTCGCCTCGAGGCCGTCGAGATTCGGCATCCGGATGTCCATCAACACGACGTCGGGGCGAAGCTCGGCGGTGAGCCGGATCGCCTCCCGCCCGTCCCCGGCCTCACCGACGACTTCGATGTCGTCCTGCGACTCGAGGATCACGCGGAAGCCGCCCCGAACGAGCGCCTGGTCGTCGGCGAGCAGGACCTGGATCATGCGCTCGCGGAGTCGACAGGGAGCCGGGCCCTGACGGCGTAGCCGCCCTCCGCACGCGGGCCGACCGCGATCTCGCCGCCGTAGAGCGCGACGCGCTCGCGCATCCCGATCACGCCGTGGCCCCCGGAGTCGCTCGACCCGTTCACCGTGACCGGGGCCGCCGTCGTTCTCGATCGCGAGCTCGAGGGCGCCGGGGGAGTGCCGCAGGACGACGACCGCACGCGACGTCCCGGCGTGCTTGCGGACATTCGTCAGCGCCTCCTGGACGATGCGGTACGCGGCAAGCTGGACGCCGATGGGAAGCGCGGACGGCGTCCCCTCGACCACGAGGTCGACCTCGAGCCCCGAGGCCCGCCCGGCGGCTACGAGCTGCTCGAGGTCGCGGAGCCCCGGCTGCGGCCCGAGCGCGTCTGTCTCGCCGTCGTCGCGGAGCACCTCGAGCATGTGCCGCATCTCCGTCAGCGCCTGTCTCCCTGCGTCCTCGACGACGAGCAGCGCAGCGCGGGCGCGCGCGGGGTCCTCGTCCACGAGAAACCGGGCCGCTCCCGTCTGGGCCATCATCACGCCGATCGAGTGGCCGACGACGTCGTGGAGCTCCCGCGCGATCCGCGCGCGCTCCTCGGCCACGGCCTCTCGCTCCCTCTCGTCGCGCTCGCGCTCGAGGTCCGCCGCCCGTTGCTCGAGGCCGACAGCGCGCTCCTCGCGCGACCGAAACGCGGCACCGGCGATGTACGGCGCGCCCGTGAAGACCGCCAGGAAGGCGACGTCCGTGACGTGGAGCGGGCCCGGGTTGCCCGCCAGGATCGCGAGCCCGAGGGCGGCCCCCGCGACGCCGATGAGGGCCGAGCGCGTCCTGTCCTCGATCGTCCCCGCAACCCAGAACGCGAGGATCACGGGCGGCAGCACCGCCGTCGACTCGGTCGCCTCCTGGGCGAGCCGGGACTCGAGCGCCAGCGCGCCGAGAACGACGAGCACCGAGGCGCTCGGCCAGCGGCGCCTGAGCAGGAGCGGGAGCGTCCAGAGCGCCGGGAAGCCGTAGACGACGAGCGTCGGTCCGTCGGGCGACCCGCCGGCGACGGCGATCTCGGCGACGATGAACAGCACGACGACGAGCGCGTCGACGGCGTGTCGCTGGAGGCGCCGCGGATCCACGGCAGGAACGTACTCCCCTCCGGCGGCGCGCCGCATCTGTCGGAGGTCTGAGCCGCTTCCGACGATGGTCCGAGATCGCCGGGCGAGAGATCGGCCGATACGCGATCTCGGTTCGGACCGGCGGCCGACGTCAGCGGGGCAGCGCCTTTCTACGGTCTTCCGCAGCGTCGCTTTCCGCGGCGCGCCAACGAGCGAAAGGACACAGGATCATGAAACCGACACCGTTCATCGTCGCAGCAGCCGCCGGGGCATTCGCGCTCGCGGGAAGCGTCGTCGCCTTCGGCGGCACGAGGGACACCATCCACGAGGTCGGCCCGGGCCAGTCGATCCAACGAGTGATCGACGCTGCCGAGCCGGGCGACACGATCCTCGTGGCGGCCGGCACCTACCGCGAGAACCTGACGATCCAGAAGGACCGCATCACCCTCCGGGGAGCGGGCGACGGAGAGGGCGGCACGGTGCTTCTCGCGCCGGCGACGCCGAACGCGAGCCCGTGCAACGAGTTCGGAGAGGTCAACGGGATCTGCGTCGCGGGCGAGTTCACGCTCGGCAGCGACGACGTGGGCGCCCCGATCCACGGCGTGCAGGTCAGCGGCCTCTCCGTCCGCGGGTTCTCCCGGTTCGGAGTCGTCGTCTACAACGCGATCGACACGACCGTCGCGCACGTCGACACCGGCCGGAACCACCGGTTCGGTCTGGTCGCGTTCACCGTGGAGGGCATCCGGCTCCTCGAGAACCGCTCGCACGACAACGGCGAGGGTGGCTTCTACATCGGGGACGCGCCGCGCGCGAACGCCCTCGTCCGCGGCAACGAGGCGTACCGCAACGACGATGCCGACGGCATCGGGCTCTTCCTGCGCGACGTGTCGCACGGCGTGGTGCGCGACAACCGCTTCGAGGCAAACTGCGCCGGCCTGGTAATGGTCGACACGGCCGTGGCCGGTCCGGTCGACGGGTGGCAGGTCTCGGGCAACTCGGTGAGCCGGAACACCGCCGCGTGCGCGCCGACGGAGGACATCCCGGTCCCGCTCTCCGGCCCCGGGATCGCCCTTCTCGGCACCACGCGGACCCTCGTCGAGGGGAACGTGGTGACCGGGAACCGTCCGACGGCGGACACGGCCTTCGCGGGCGGCATCCTGCTCGCGTCGGCCACGTCGGTCGGGGGTGGCGAGCCCGGAGCGACGACCGTCAGCGGCAACACGGCGCGGCAGAACGGGCCGGCCGATCTCGTCTACGACGGAAGCGGCTCCGGCAACCGCGTCACGGCGAACCGTTGCGGAACGTCGACGCCGAGCGGCCTCTGCGGCTGAACGCCTCCGAGCGAGCTGATC
The DNA here is from genome assembly GCA_963747125.1 of uncultured Actinomycetes bacterium. Classification (GTDB taxonomy): domain Bacteria; phylum Actinomycetota; class Thermoleophilia; order Gaiellales; family Gaiellaceae; genus Gaiella. The sequence continues at coordinate 57,837 of CAVVEN010000009.1, forward strand.
GAGCGCGCCCCTTCGACGCCGGGTGTTCCCCCACGGACGGCGTCTACTCGGGGCGCGCTCAGATGCCCGACACTCTGAACGTCCGAGCCTTGCGACCGGGTGCGGTTACCCGCACCACCTCACGCACCGAGCGTCCCCAAGAACGACGAAAGGCCCCGTTTCCAGGGCCTTTCCAGTAGCGGGGGCAGGATTTGAACCTGCGACCTCCGGGTTATGAGCCCGGCGAGCTACCTGACTGCTCCACCCCGCGACGCGGCCACTATGGTAGCACCGGATGACGGGTTTCTGGATCGCGCTGGCCGTGCTCGGCGTCGGCATCCTCGGCGGGATCGCCTACGCGGTCGTGCGCGGCATCGCGATGTGGCGTCAGATCAAGCGGACCGGAAGCTCCTTCTCCGCGGAGTCCGCGCGCGTCGCCGACGCGTCGGCCGAGATGCAGGTCCACCTCGATCGCGGGGCGGCGTCCAGCGCGCGCCTGGCGGAGGCCACCGCGAGGCTGGCGGCCTCGCGTGCGCGGCTCGACGTCCAGCTCCAGGCGGTTCGCGAGGCGCGCCACACGGCGCGTCGGCTGCTCTGGTTCCTCCCCGGCTGACCAGCGCGGTCGGGGCTCGATCCGCATCGCCCGGCCCTTACGCGGCAGGAGCCTGCGTCGTAGGCTGTTGGCGTGCGCGTCGCCGCCGTCGACCTGGGCACGAACACGACACGCCTGCTCGTCGCCGACGTCGAGCACGGCCTCGTCGAGGAGGTCGTGCGGCGCGAGGCGATCACGCACATGGGCGAGTCGGTCGACCGGCGGAGGATCCTCCTCCCCACAGCCGTCGCGCGCGTCCGGAACGTGCTCGTCGACTACCGCCGCGAGGCGGAGGCGCTCGGGGCCGAGCGCGTGCTGGCGGTCGGGACGAGTGCCGTGCGCGACGCGGACAACGGCGAGGCGTTCCTCGGCGAGGTCGAGTGGAGCTACGGGTTCACGACCCGCATGCTGGACGGCGGCGAGGAGGCGGAGCTGATGGTGCGCGGAGTCAGAAGCGACCGACCGCTCGGCAAGGGCACGCTCGTCGTCGACATCGGCGGCGGATCGACCGAGCTCGTGGTGCCGGACGGCGAGCGAATCGAGTGGGCGGTCAGCACGGAAGCCGGGAGCGTACGACTGACCGAGCGTTTTCTCGCCTCCGACCCGCCGACGCTCGACGAGCTCGAGGCGTGCGCGGCGTTCGTCCGCACGCTACTGCCGCCGCTGCGACCGACGACGCTGGTCGGCGTCGCCGGCACGGTGATCACAGCTGCGACGATCTCCGTCGGCGAGTCCACCTCGGTGCATCGGCGACGGCTGTCGGCCACCGAGGTGCGGCGGGCGCTCGAGGCTGTCGGCTCCGTCCCGTGCGCCGAGCGGGCACGCGTCCCGGGCCTCGAGCCGGCGCGCGCGCCCGTCATCGTCGCCGGGCTCCTCGTGCTGCACGAGATCCTCGCGCGCTACGGCGCGACCGAGATCGAGGTGAGCGAGCGCGACCTGCTCGACGGCGCCGTTCTCGCTGCGACCGAGCTCCCCGAGCCGGAGGAAGGGCTCGCGCCACCCGGCGCCTACGTCTGCTGCTAACGCTTGTGTTGATTCAACACAAGCGCGGTCGATAGCGTTCCCCTGTGGCGTCGCTCGCCGACTACCCGCGCGTCGAGCTCCTCTTCGGCCCGTCACCGGTGCACCGGCTCGAGCGACTCACGGAGCACCTCGGCGGTCGGGTCTCCCTCTGGGCCAAGCGCGAAGACTGCAACTCGGGGCTCGCCTACGGCGGCAACAAGACGCGCAAGCTCGAGTACCTCGTCGCCGACGCGCTCGCGCAGGGCTGCGACACGCTCGTCTCGATCGGCGGCGTCCAGTCGAACCATACGAGACAGGTGGCTGCGGTGGCGGCGCGCCTCGGGCTTGCGTGCGTGCTCGTCCAGGAGCACTGGGTCGACTGGGACGAGGCACGCTACGACGAGGTCGGCAACATCCTCCTCTCGCGGATCATGGGAGCCGACGTCCGGCTCTCGGAGGCGGGCTTCGACATCGGGTTCCGCCCCAGCTGGGAGGAGGCGCTCGCGTCGGTGGAGGCTGCGGGCGGAACGCCGTACGCGATCCCGGCCGGCGGCTCCGATCATCCGCTCGGCGGTCATGGGTTCGCGCGCTGGGCCGACGAGGTGGCCGAGCAGGAGGCGGAGCTCGGGGTGTTCTTCGACACGATCGTCGTCTGCTCGGTAACGGGCTCGACGCAGGCCGGGATGGTGGCCGGGTTCGCAGGCCAGGAGCGGCCGCGACGCGTGCTCGGGATCGACGGCTCGGCGACGGTCGAGCAAACGCGTGAGCAGATCGAGCGGATCGCCCGGCGCACCGCCGAGGCGATCGGGCTCGATCGCGAGCTGCGGGACGACGAGATCGTGCTCCTCGACGAGTGGCACGCCGGGACGTACGGCATCCCAGACGAGCGAACGATCGAGGCGATCCGGCTCTGCGCGCGCCTCGAGGGGATGCTCACCGACCCCGTGTACGAGGGGAAGTCGATGGCCGCGCTCATCGACCTCGTCCGCGACGGGCGGATCGAGCCGGGCTCGAACGTCCTCTACGCGCACCTCGGCGGCCAGCCGGCGCTGAACGCCTATGCCGGCGCGTTCTGATCAGCCGTCGCCGCAAGGACGCCCTGCACGTAACCGATCGCGTGGAGCCTGGCAAGCGTCGGGTAGCCGGGCACGCGCCATGCGTCGCCGGTGAGCGCCGGCGAATGGTCGGTGCGAAGGGGCGCGTCCACCCCGCTCGCGCGGTACGCGCGGATGCAGGCGGTCATGTCGGTCGGTCCTTCGTCGACGAACGTCTCGACGAACCGCTCCGGCGTGCCACGCACGTCGCGGAAGTGGACGAAGTGGATCCGGCCCTCCGGCCCGAAGCGACGAATCGCGGCGGGCAAGTCGTCGGTCATCAACGCGACGTTCCCCTGGCACATCGTCATCCCGTTCGCGGGGCTCTGGTCGAGCTCGAAGACACGCTCGAAGGCCTGAAGCGAGCGGACGATCCGGCCGATGCCGCGGAGCGGCGAGAGCGGCGGGTCGTCCGGGTGGAGGGCAAGACGCACGCCGGCCTCCTCCGCCGCCGGGACCGCCCGCTCGAGGAACCACGCGAGGCTCGTCCAGAGCTGCTCCTCCTCGACCGGGGCCTCCGGAGCGTCGGGCGCGTCGGCCCACACGGAGAGGTCGAATCCCGTCGCGACGGCACCGCCGCGCGCCGGCCTCGACGTCGACGTCCGGGACCACGGCACAACGGCCATCCAGTTGTAACACCACACACCGATCCCGAGCCGACCCATGACGCGGATCAGCTCGAGCACGTGCTCGAGCTCCTCCTCGCGACCCGGCAGGCCGAGGCGGAGCCGGTCCATCGGCGGGTTGTCCTCGATCACGGTGAGGCGCAGACCTGCGTCCTCGACCTCCTGTCGGAGCAGCGCGAGGGGCCCGTACGCCCACGGCGCCTCCGACGCATGGCCGCGCCAGTCCGCGGTCATGCGGGGGAGCACCCCGACCGCCTCCTCGACCCCGACCTGCCGCAGCTGCGCCCAGGTCGGATCGGCCCGCGGCTCGAGGAGGATCTCGGCGAGCCGCAGCATCAGAAGCCCTTGACGGCGAGGAAGCCGCCGTCGGCGAGGAGCGTCGCACCCGTGACATAGCTGGCTGCGTCCGACACGAGGAAGGCGACCACGTCGCCGATCTCCTCGACGGTGCCGATGCGCCCGAGGGCGTTCGCGGCGCGCACCCGGTCGAGGAAGCCCGCCGCGTCGTCCGTGTTCATGCCTTCGAGGTCGCGCGCGAGCATCGGCGTGTCGATTGTTCCGGGGGCGACGGCGTTGACGCGGATCCCGTCCTCCCCGAGCTCGACGGCGAGCGCCCGGGTCGCCGCCACGAGCCCCGCCTTCGTGGCCCCGTAGGCGACGCAGCCGCGGAGCGTCGCGTACGCCTGCACCGACGTGACGAAGACGATGCTCCCCCCGCCCCGCTCCCGGAGCGCCGGGATCGCGAGCTGCGCGGAGAGAAGCGCGCCCTTGAGGTTGACGTCGAGGACGCGGTCGAGATCCTCCTCGCTCATGTCGGCGAGGTCGGCGTAGATGCCGACGGCCGCGTTCGCGACCATGACGTCGAGCCCACCGAGGACCGAGACCGCGTCGTCCACGATCCTCTGGACGTCCTCGCGCTGACGCACGTCCCCGACGCACACGATGCCGTCCGAGCCTGCCGTGCGCACGAGGTTGAGCGTCTCGTCGAGCCCGGCCGGGTCGAGGTCATTCGCCACGACGCGCATCCCGGACGACGCGAGCGCGGCCGCGATGCCCCGCCCGATTCCCGAGCCTGCGCCGGTGACCGCAGCGACCCTGCCTCCGCCGCTCACGGGCGCATCATCCAGGACCCGTCGCGCAAGGGCTCGTCGGGACGAGTGGGAGCGCCTCGCCGGAGACGCGGAGCGCCGCAGCCGCAGGATTGTCGCGCTCGTCCCAGGTCCACGCCGCGTCCGGCCGGAAGACCAACGCGACGTCGTCGAAGGACAGGAACTCCCGGACCTCGGGCAGCTCCAGGCCGGTCGGCGTCACGTAGCGACGGTGGACGTGCTGCACCAGCGCATCTGCGGCGACGCCGCGCACGATCTCGACCCGACCGCGCAACGACGCGCCGCAGACCTCGGCACCCGGCCGCGAGTCGTGGAGCACGAGCGTGGCGCGCGCGTCCCGCTCGAGGTTCCGGACCTTCCGGCTGCGCGACGAGGTCGCCATGACCAGGTCGGCGCCTCGGACGGCCCACCAGACGGGAATCGCGTGCGGAGGCCCATCCCCGTCGAGGGTCGCGAGGACGCCGACGAGGCGGGCCGCGAGCAACTCGTCGACGAGCGTGTCCCCGAGCACGGCGCTACCGCGCAGCATCCGGCTCGGCTCCGGGACTCCCTCGACTCGTTCCACTGCCCGACGTGGATACCACACCGGACGAACCGGCAGTTCATCGTTTCTTCCCCGAACCGCAACGAGGCGACCGTGACCTCCGACGACCGGAGTGGGACACTGGCGGTGAATCCGACGACAGGGAGGCCACTATGGCGACCTCGACCATCGACGTCGAGCTGCTCGACACGTTCACCGCGGCGCTCTCGGGAAGTGCCCTGCTGCCCGGAGACGGAGGCTACGACGAGGCGCGGCGGATCCACAACGGCCTGATCGACCGCCGGCCCGCCGTCATCGCGCGCTGCCGGGGGACTGCGGACATCGTCGATGCCCTCGCCCTCGCGCGTTCGAGCGGGCTCGAGATCTCCGTCCGCGGAGGCGGCCACAACGTCGCCGGCCGGGCCGTCGTCGAGGGCGGCCTGATGATCGACCTGTCGGAGATGAAGGGGATCTACGTCGATCCGGAGGCGCGCACGCTGCGCGCCCAGGGCGGGGTGACGTGGAGGGAGCTCAACCGCGAGGCCCACGCGCACGGGCTCGCCGTCACCGGAGGCGCGATCTCGACGACCGGGATCGCCGGGTACACGCTCGGAGGTGGGCTGGGCTGGCTGATGGCGAAGCACGGCCTCGGCTGCGACAACCTGATCGGCGTCGAGCTCGTCACGGCCGACGGCACGACCCTCAACGTGTCCGACGACACCCATCCCGACCTGATGTGGGCGCTGCGCGGCGGAGGCGGCAACTTCGGCATCGCGGCCTCGCTCGTCTACCGAGTCCATCCGCTCGAGATGGTCACGGGCGGCCTGATCGTGCATCCGATCGATGCCGCCGGCGACATGCTCCGGTTCTACCGGGACGCCGTCGCCGACTGCCCGGACGACCTGACGGTGTTCGCGGCGCTCGTCCACGCCCCGGACGGCTCGGGGATGAAGATCGGCGGCATGGTCGTCTTCCACACGGGCGAGCCCGACCAGGCGGAACGGGACCTGGCGCCGTTCAAGACCTGGGGCTCGCCGCTGATGGTCGAGGTCGGACCGATGCCCTACCCGGTCATGAACACGCTGCTCGACGAGGCGTACCCGGAGGGCTCCCTCAACTACTGGCTGTCGAGCTTCACGACCGGCCTGCCCGACGCGCTGATCGACACGATGCTGGAGCGGTTCGCGTCGGTGCCCTCGCCGATGTCCGCGATCCTGCTCGAGCACTTCCACGGCGCCGTCACCCGGGTCGCGCCGACCGACACGGCCGTGCCGCACCGCGACGAGGGCTGGAACCTGCTCCTCCCCTCCGTCTGGGTCGACCCGGCGGACACCGAGGCCAACATCGCGTGGACGAAGGACACGTTCGCCACGCTCTCGGAGCACTTCAGCGGTGGCAGGTGGCTCAACTACCTCGGCGACGATCAGGACAGCGCCATCCGCGCGGCGTACGGCCCGAACTACGACCGGCTCGTCGAGGTCAAGCGGCGCTTCGACCCGGACAACGCCTTCCACCTGAACCACAACATCGCCCCGTAGCGCCGCGGTCTACCTCAGCGGAGCGCGGTGCGGGTGGCACCGCGCTTCGCGCGATACACGATCGGCGAGCGGGTGAGGTACCCGAACGGGATGCTCCACACGTGCACCAGCCGGGTGTACGGCCACACGGCGTAGAGGAGCCACGCGATCGTCACGTGCGCCTGGTAGACGAACGGCGCGTCGACCATCAGCGAGCCTTTCGGGTCGAGCGTGAAGACGCTGCGGAACCACGGCGAGACGGTCTCGCGGTAGTTGTACTCGTCGATCAGGCCGCCGAGAAAGGTGCAGAGCATGCCGAGCGCGATCGTCGTCAGGAGCAGCGGGTACATCACCCAGTCGCTCCGGAGCGTGGTCGCGCGGATGCGGTCGATCCGAAGGCGCCGGTAGACGAGCACGAGCGCACCGAGGCAGAGCAGGACGCCGGCCGCGCCGCCGAGGATCACCGCCATCCAGTGGTAGAAGCGATCGGAGATCCCGATCGTGTTCGTCCACGACTCCGGCACGAGGATCCCGATCACGTGGCCGCCGATCACGCCGAGCATCCCGAGGTGGAACGCGACGCTGCCCACGAGGAGGAGCCGTCGCTCGAGGAGCTGGGTCGACCGGGCTGTCCATGTGTAGCCGTCGCGGCGGTAGCGCCACACGTGGCCGACAACGAAGCTCGTCAGGGCGACGTACGGGAGGAGCACCCAGAAGAACGTGTCGGCTCTGCTCATGCCCGCTCCCGGCGCCGGCAAAGCCGGCGCCTCCGCTCATTGGAGCCTCCGTCGAGCCTACGGCTCATGCCCGTGCCTCCGCGAGCTCGGGCATCCCGAACGGCTCGAGGCCGACGAGCTCGGCCGGGGGGCCTTCCTCCGCCAGGCGCCGCGCCTCCTCGAGCTGGCGCGCGGTCGGGTGGGGCAGGGCCTCGCAGAGGGCGTCGAGCACGCCGGCGTACAGGCTGCCGCGGTCGTGGAGCGCGGCGCGGACGAGCTCGAGCGGCGCGCGGAACGACGCGAGCAGCTCCCTCGCCTCCTCCGGCCGGAGCGAGGCGAACTCGAGCAGCACGGGAAGGTAGTCGGGGAGCTCGTCGCCCTCGAACGGGAGCCCTGCCTCGGCGTAGCGCCGCTTGAGACGAACGAGCTCGAGGCCACGCTGCCGGCGGTCGCCGTGCGTGTGGTACGTGAGATGCAGGCCGCAGCGCCGGTCGAAGTCGAAGGTCTCGACGTAGACGCGGCGGAGATCGGCGAGTGGGGTCGAGGCGATCCCGTCGAGCACCGGCTCGAGCGCCCGCCGCTCGCCGCGGGGCAACTCGGCCACTGCCTCGCGCAGCTCGGGCACTGCGTCGACGAGCGCCTCCTCGGGGTAGGCGAGCAGGACGGACAGGAGCTTCGCGTTCACGTCGTCCTCCGGAAGTCGAGGAACGCGACGTTCGAGCCGTTGCCCGAGGACGGCGCCGCGAGCGGCTCGCCGCCGAACGGGTCCTTCGCCTGCTGCAGCGCGCCGCAGCTCCCCGGGCCGCCCTCGAAGTCGAGGCCGCAGGCTCCCTGGCGGGAGTGCGGGTTGATCCCGATCTCGCCGTGCGTCTGGGGGATCACGTAGCGCTCGTCGTACTTCGCGATCGCGAGCAGCCGGAACATCGCGTCGATCTCGGCGGGCTCCATCCCGACGGCCGCCGCGACCCGCCCGTCCGGCTCGCCGCCGAGGTTCCGTTCGCGCGTCCAGCTGCGCATCGCCGCGAGCCGCCGCAGCGCGACGCGCACGGGCTCCGGGTCTCCCGCCGTAAGCAGGTTCGCGAGGTACTCGATCGGGATCCGCAGCTCCTCGATCGCGGGGAAGACGTCGTCGGGATCGGCCTCCGATCCCGGCCCCTCGACGAGGCTCATGACCGGCGAGAGCGGCGGCACGTACCAGACCATCGGCAGCGTCCGGTACTCGGGGTGGAGCGGCAGGGCGACCCTGTGCCGGACGGCGAGCGCGTAGACGGGCGACCGCGACGCGGCCTCGAGCCAGTCCTCGGCGATCCCGTCGCGGCGCGCCTGCTCCCGCACCTCCGGGTTGTCGGGGTCGAGAAAGAGCGAGAGCTGCGCGGGCAGGAGGTCCTTCTCGTCAGGGACCGAGGCGGCCTCCTGGACGCGGTCGGCATCGTAGAGGACGACCCCGAGGTAGCGGATCTTGCCGACGCACGTCTCCGAGCAGATCGTCGGCTGGCCCGCCTCGATCCGCGGGTAGCAGAGCGTGCACTTCTCGGCCTTCCCGGTCGACCAGTTGAAGTAGACCTTCTTGTACGGGCAGCCGCTGACGCACATCCGCCAGGAGCGGCACTGCTCCTGGTCGACGAGCACGATCCCGTCCTCCTCCCGCTTGTACATCGCGCCCGACGGGCACGACGCGACGCAGGCGGGGTTGAGGCAGTGCTCGCAGATCCGCGGGAGGTAGAACATGAACGCCTTCTCGTACTCCAGGCGCACGTGCTCCTCGACGCCGCCCTTGAGGTTCGGGTCGAGGCGGGCGCGCTCGGGCGCGCCGGCGAGGTCGTCCTCCCAGTTCGGCCCCCACTCGAGGGCGAGCGGCCGTCCCGTGACCTGCGACTCGGGGCGCGCGACCGGCTGGTGCTTCGACGGGCCAGCCGTCGTCAGCGTCTCGTAGTCGTACGTCCACGGCTCGTAGTAGTCGTCGAGGGTCGGCAGCTCCGGATTGAAGAACAGCGTCGCCAGCTTGCGCAGCCGACCGCCGGCCCTGAGCCGGAGCTTGCCGCCCTTGAGCTCCCAGCCGCCCTTCCAGCGGTCCTGATCCTCCCACTGCTTCGGGTAGCCGACCCCGGGCTTCGTCTCGACGTCGTTGAACCAGACGTACTCGGTGCCGCGGCGGTTCGTCCAGACGTTCTTGCACGTGACCGAGCAGGTGTGGCACCCGATGCACTTGTCGAGGTTCATCACCATCGCGATCTGGGCGCGGACGAGCATCAGTACGTCACCTCTCCGAGGAGCTTCCGGACGGCCACCATCTCGTCGCGCTGCGTGCCGCACGGGCCGTAGTAGTTGAACCCGTAGGAGAGCTGCGCGTAGCCGCCGATCAGGTGCGTCGGCTTCATGGAGATGCGCGTGACCGAGTTGTCGGTGCCGCCTCGGGTGCCGGACAGCTCGCTGAGCGGGACGTTCACGTGCCGGTCCTGCGAGTGGTACATCATCCCGACCCCGGACGGGACGCGGTGCGACACGACGGCGCGCGCGACGACGACGCCGTTGCGGTTGAAGACCTCGACCCAGTCGTTGTCGGCAACGTCGATCTCTTTCGCGTCGACGTCGGACATCCACACGACGGGGCCGCCGCGGAACAGCGTCAGCATCTGGAGGTTGTCCTGGTACTCGGAGTGGATCGACCACTTCGAGTGAGGGCTCAGCCAGCGCAGGTGCAGCTCCTTGCGCGACGAGTCGCCGGAGAGCTGCTCACCGACCACGCCGAGCACGTTGAGCGGAGGGCGGTAGGTGGGAAGGCCCTCGCCGTACTCGAGCATCCACGCGTGCTCGACGTAGAGCTGCTGGCGGCCGGTGAGCGTCCGGAACGGGACGTTCCGCTCGACGTTGATCGTGAACGGGCTGTAGCGGCGCGCCCGCGACTCCATCCCCGACCACTCGGGCGAGGCGAGCACCTTGCGAGGCTGAATCTGCGTGTCGCCGAAGGTGATGCGGACGTCCGCGTGCTCCTCTGCGATGTCCGCGAGGCGCGTGCCCGTCCGCCGCTCGAGGCCGCGGAAGCCCTCGAGCGCCAGCCGGCCGTTGGAGACGCCGGACAGCGCGAGGATGGCCTCGCACATGTGCACGTCGCGCGTGAGGGCGGGACGCCCGTCGACCTCGCCGTTCGCCGCGCGGAGCTCGTCCAGCTCGACGGTCGGCAGGAGCGGAATCCCCTTCGCCGAGGACCCGAGCTTCTCGGTCAACGGCCCGAGCGAGCGCCACTTGCGGTACACGGCGGTGTAGTCGCGCTCCACCGGGACGAGCTTCGGCATCGTCGTGCCGGGAACCGGCTCGCACTCCCCCCGCTTCCAGTCGCGCACTTCGCCGAGCGGCTGCGCGAGCTCGTCGGGCGTGTCGTGGAGGAGCGGCGCGGCGACGAGGTCGGTGCGCGTGCCGAGGTGCGTCTCGGCGAGCTCGGAGAACCGCTCCGCGACCCGGCCGAAGATGTCGAAGTCCGTCCGCGCCTCCCACGGGGGCGGGACGGCCTGGTTGAACGAGTGGACGAACGGATGCAGGTCGGTCGAGGAGAGGTCGTGCTTCTCGTACCAGGTCGCGGCGGGCAGCACGACGTCGGAGTAGAGCGCCGACCCGTTCATGCGGAAGTCGATCGTCGTGAAGAGGTCGAGCTTCCCGGACGGCGCCTCGTCGCGCCAGACGACCTCCTCCGGCCGCTCCTCCGGCGTCGACTCCGTGTTGCGCACCGCGGCGTTCTCGACGCCGAGGAGGTGGCGGAGGAAGTACTCGTGCCCCTTGCTCGAGGAGCCGAGCAGGTTGGCGCGCCACAGCGTGAGAACGCGCGGGAAGTTCTCCGGGGCGTCCGGATCCTCCGCAGCGAAGCGGAGCTCGCCCGCCTTCAGCCTCTCGACCACGTACGCGGGCGCCTCGACCCCGGCCTCCGCGGCCTCGCGCGTCAACTCCAGCGGGTTGCGGTCGAAGGTCGGGTAGGACGGCATCCAGCCGAGGCGTGCCGCGAGCGCGTTGCAGTCGGCCACATGCATGCCGTCGAGCGCGCCCTTGCCGAGCGGCGTCGAGTAGACGTCCGCCCGCGTGCGCTGGTAGCGGAACTGGTCGCTCGCGAGGAACCAGAACGGCGTCGTCGCCTGTTGGCGCGGCGGCCGGTTCCAGTCGAGCGCGAAGGCGAGCGTCGACCAGCCACTTATCGGGCGCACCTTCTCCTGGCCGACGTAGTGGGCCCAGCCTCCGCCGTTGACCCCCTGGCAGCCGCAGAGAGCGACGAGCTGGAGGATCGCGCGGTAGACGAGGTCGGAGTGGAACCAGTGGTTCGTGCCCGCGCCCAGCACGATCATCGACCGCCCGTTCGAGCGCTCCGCGTTCCGCGCGAACTCGCGAGCGACCCGCTTCACGCGGCCTGCGTCGACACCGGTGTGCAGCTCCTGCCACGCCGGCGTGTAGGGCTGCGACGCGTCGTCGTAGCCCGCGGGCCACGTGCCCGGCAAGCCGTCGCGATGGACGCCGAGCTGGGCGGCGAGCAGGTCGAACACCGTGGTCACGAGCAAGCCGCCGACGCGTTTCACCGGGACGCCGCGTCGCAGCGTCTCACCGTGGGAGCCGCCCACGTCGAAGCGCGGCAGGTCGAGCTCGACGAGGTCGTCGTGCCGCCCGAGCAGGGTGAGCGCCGGGTCGACGTCGCCCAGCTCGAGGTTCCACTTCCCCACCCCCTCGTCCCCGAAGCGGAAGCCGACCGAGCCGTTCGGAACGACGGGCTCGCCGGTCGCAGCGTCGAGCAGTGCGGTCTTCCACTCGGCATGCTCGCTCGTGTCGCCGAGGTCGGAGGCGCGCAGAAAGCGGTCGGCGACGTACGCGCCGTCCCGCTCGCGCAGCGTGACGAGGAAGGGCAGGTCGGTCGTGCGCTTCACGTACTCGTCGAACCAGGGCACCGTGCGCTCGACGTGGAACTCCCTGAAGACGACGTGCGTCATCGCCATCGCGAGCGCACCATCGGTGCCCGCGGCGGCGGGGAGCCAGTGGTCGGCGAACTTCGTGTGGCCCGCGTAGTCGGGAGAGACAACGACCACCTTCTGACCGCGGTAGCGCGCCTCGCTGAGGAAGTGGGCGTCGGGCGTCCGGGTCTGCGGGATGTTCGAGCCCCAGAGCACGATGTAGCTCGCGTTCCACCAGTCCGCCGACTCGGGCACGTCCGTCTGGTCGCCCCACATCTGCGGCGACGCCGGCGGCAGGTCGGCGTACCAGTCGTAGAAGCTCATGCAGATCCCGCCGATCAGCGACAGGAACCGGGTGCCGGCCGCGTAGGACACCATCGACATGGCCGGGATCGGCGTGAAGCCGGCGACGCGGTCGGGGCCGTAGCGCTTCACGGTGTACACGTGGGCTGCGGAGACGAGGTCGACGACGTCGTCCCAGCTCGCGCGGACGAAGCCGCCCTTCCCGCGCACGGACTTGTACGACCTCGCGCGCTCGGGGTCCTCGACGATCGCGGCCCACGCCTCGACCGGATCGCCTCCGTGCCGCGCACGCGCTTCGCGAAACAGCTCGAGGAGGACGCCGCGGACGTAGGGATAGCGAACGCGGATCGGCGAGTAGAGGTACCAGCTGAACGACGCGCCGCGCGGGCAGCCGCGCGGCTCGTACTCGGGGACGTCGGGCCCGTTGCTCGGGTAGTCCGTCTGCTGGGTCTCCCACGCGACGATCCCGTCCTTGACGTGGATCTTCCACGAGCACGAGCCCGTGCAGTTGACCCCGTGGGTCGAGCGGACGACCTTGTCGTGCTGCCAGCGCTCGCGGTAGAAGCGCTCCGACTCGCGCCCTCGCGGCTGGAGCGCGCTCCAACCGTCCGCCGAGCCCCCACTGCCGAAGTACCGAGGTCGCGTGAGAAGGCTCACGCGGCGACACCGCGCGGCACCTGCGTCGCGCGGCGCATCGTCAGCGCCACCGCGAAGCAGATCGCCGCGAAGAGCAGCAGTCCGATGAACCCGAGCGCATACGTGTCGAAGTGATCCTTCACGATTCCCATGACGACCGGCGGGAAGAACCCGCCGAGCCCGCCGGCGGCGCCCACGATCCCCGTTGCCGCGCCGGTCGCCTCGGGGAAGTCGAGCGGCACGGCCTTGAAAACGGCGCCGTTCCCGAGCCCGAGGAAGCCCGCGAGCGTGAGACAGGCGATCGTCACGGGAACCCACGTGGGGTCGCGGGAGATGTAGGCGAGCCAGGCGGCGTCGATCCCGGCGCCGACGAAGACGACCGTGAGGACGGTGGCCGAGCCGATCCGGTCGGACAGGAACCCGCCGACGGGCCGCGCGAACGTCGCCACGACCGTGAAGCCGGCGGCGCGGAGGCCCGCATTGGTGAGCGAGATGTCGAACCAGTCGCGCAGCAGCTTCGGCAGGAAGACCGCCATCGCGACGAACCCTCCGAAGGTGACGAAGTAGAGGAGCGCCAGCCGCCAGAGCTTCCAGCCGGAGCGGAGCACCGCGCCATAGTCGACGGCGGGCCCACGGGGCGGGTCCTCGGCCATCCGGTAGAACAGGACGGCCGTGGCCACGAGCAGCGCCGCCGCGGCGATCCCGAGCGCCTCGCGCCCGAGCCAGTTGACGATCGCCGGCGCGCCGAACGCGGCGATCGCGGTCCCGATGTTCCCCATCCCGTACACGCCGAGCGCGAAGCCCTGCCGCTCCTTCGGGTACCACCCTGCGACGAAGGGGACGCCGACTGCGAACGACGACCCGGCAATGCCCAGGAAGAACCCGACGACGATCAATGCCGCGTAGCCGTCGACGAAGCCGAAGATCGCCGCCGGCACGGCAGACACGGCGAGCACGACCGGGAACATCACCCGGCCGCCGAGACGGTCGGTCAGCGCGCCGACCGGGATGCGGAGAAGCGCACCGAGCACGACAGGCACCGCCGTGAGCATCAGCGTGCGGGTGTTCGTGAGGTCGAGATCGTCCTGGAACCGCTTCGCCAGCGGCGCGATCAGGCTCCAGCCGACGAACGCGACGGCGAAGGCAACTGTCGCGAGAACGAGGTTCCGGGTCGCGTTCGCGCGCTCCATCTCCGCGCCGATGCTATGCCGTTCGGCGCGGTGAGCGCACCGAAAAACCCCCGCCGCCCCGCTCGGTAGGAACTACGGATCCTCGACGGGGGACTCCTCGTCCTCGGCGAGCCGTCGCTGGAGGACGGCGCGCGAGATCACACCGACCAGCCGTCCGTCGTCGACGACCGGCACACGCTCGGCGTCCTGCGTCTCCATGAAGCGGAACGCGTCGTCGAGCGGCGTGTCGGCGTCGATCGTGTAGTACGGCGCCTCGGCGAGCTCACCGACCGGCGTGGACGACGGGTCGCGCCCCTGGGCCACGACCCGGGCGACGAGCGTCTTGCGCGTGACGACGCCGACGAGCTCGCCGCCGGGGCCGACGACGTAGACGGCGCGCACCTCGGCCGGCGTCAGCACCTCGCCCGCGTCGCGCGCGGACGCCGACGCGGGCAGCGAGCGGGGGTCCGCGATCATGGCGTCGCGGACGCGGGAGGCCGGCTCGGAGCTCACGGGTAGAGCCCGCGCGCCTCGAGCGCCGACGAGACGTCGCGGATCCCGGCCACGAGCGCGGCGGTCCGCATCGAGATGTCGCGCTCGTGGGAGATCTCCCACACGCGGTCGAAGGCGTCGTTGAGCTTCTCCGCGAGCTTGGCCCGGATCTCGTCGCGGCCCCAGAAGAGGCGTCCGAGGTCCTGCACCCACTCGAAGTACGAGACGGTTACGCCGCCGGCGTTCGTCAAGATGTCGGGCAGGATCGGGATCCCACGCTCGCGCAGGATCGCGTCGCCCTCGAGCGACGTCGGGCCGTTCGCGCCCTCCGCGATCATGCGGCAGCGCAACCGCGCAGCGTTGTCGCCGTGGATCTGGTCCTCGCGCGCGGCGAGCACGAGGATGTCGCACTCGAGCTCGAGCAGCTCCTCGTTCGTGATCCGTCTGCCTGTCTCCCAGCCCTCGAGGGAGCCGTGCTCGCGCGCGTGCGCGCTCATCGTCGGGATGTCGAGCCCGTCCGGGTCGTGGACGCCGCCCGAGACGTCGGAGACGGCGATCACGACGGCGCCGCGGTCGACGAGCTCCTGCGCGGCGATGCCGCCGACGTTGCCGAAGCCCTGCACGACGCAGCGTTGCTCGGACAGCCGCCACTCGAGGCGCTCGCAGGCGCGGGCGATCACCATCACGACGCCGGCGCCGGTCGCCTCGTGCCGGAAGACGGAGCCGCCGATCGAGATCGGCTTCCCGGTGACGATCTCGGGCACGGCGTGGCCGCGCTGCATCGAGTACGTATCCATCATCCACGCCATCGTCTGCTCGTTCGTCGCCATGTCCGGCGCCGGGATGTCCTCCTGCGGCCCGATGAACGGGAGCAGCTCGGACGTGAAGCGGCGCGTGAGCCGCTCGATCTCGGTCTTGGACATGGCGCGGGGGTCGCAGCGGACACCGCCCTTGGCGCCGCCGTACGGCAGCCGCAGGAGCGCGCATTTCCAGGTCATCCAGACCGCGAGCGCGGCGCACTCGCCGAGCGTGACCTGCGCGTCGTAGCGGACGCCGCCCTTCGTCGGCCCGAGGACGCTGGAGTGCTGGACCCGGTAGCCGGGGTAGACGACACGCGAGCCGTCGTCGAGCTTGATCGGGCATGAGACGATGATCGAGCGCTCGGGATGGCGCAGGCGCTCCGCGATCCCGGTGTCGACCTTGGCGTGCGCGACGGCCTGGTCGAACTGGGCTATCGCCGTGCGGTAGAGCGGCGTGTCGAACTCGAGGTGGGCGAACGACGGGACGTGCTCGGTGCTCGCCATGGCCGCATGAGTGTAGCCCGGCGGGAGCCCGCCGCCCGGTGGCGCCAGGTGCCTAGCGTCTCCGGCGTGGCGCTGAGGTCGCGGCGGGAAGGGGAACAGTGCTCTGCACGGGCCCCCGACCAGAGCGGCCTCAGCGGCGCGAGGCGGGCGGAGCCGGGCTCCGCCCGGCGGGAGCCCGCCGCCCGGTGGCGCTAGGTGCCGGGGCTGGGAGTCGAACCCAGATGTCCCGAAGGACAGCCGGTTTTAAGCCGGCCGCGTCTGACCAGTTCCGCCACCCCGGCGTCGTCAGGCGAGGCTAGCTGTGCCCGGGCAGGAGCGAGTCGGGCGGGAACCGCTCGGGACCCTGGAACTGGTAGGCGGAGAGGAACGCGGAAAACGCCTCCTCGTCGAACGCCGTGCACTTCCCGAGATACGCCGTGCCCTCCGCAGGCTGCGACGGGTCGGGCACGACCCACGCCTCGAGCGCGATCTTGTCGCCGAGCGCAGGGTACGGCGCGAGGATCGTGCCGCGCGAGTTCGTCTGGATGAAGCCCTTGAGCTCGCCGACGGTCGCCTGGGGAACGTCCTTGCCGTACTGCACGACGACCGCGCCGTGCTCCAGGTTGTGGACGAGCTGTGCCTGGTAGACGGGCTCGTCGAAGATGCCGTACACGGCGGGAACCTGGTAGTGCGGGCCGGACGTCGGGGGAACCGTGTTCCACTTCGGGGAGGTCCCCGAGGGCGTCGTCACCGAGTGGTCGCCGGCGAGCGACGGCGTGGCGCTGAGCGTACAGCCAGCCTGCTCGAGGGCCCCGCGCGCGTCGCCACCGTCTCCACCGCCCCCGCCGAGGGTGAACGCAAGCACGACCGCAGCGACGGCGAGGAGCGCGGCGCCGCCGATCCCGAGGTACAGGAGGTTCCGGCGATCGCCGCCCTTGGAGGGCGGCTTCGGCTTTCCCTGCGAGCGCGGCTTCGGCGGCATTGGTCGCGGAACGATAGCGGCGCCCGTGCCGGCTCCGTCCGCCCCGGGCGCTACGTTGCTGGGTCCTCATGATCGCCCTCATCGCCATCGGTGCAGCCCTCGCAGGCGGTCTGGCGTGCTGGCTGTTCGCCGAGCGCCGGGGTTTGCTCGCCGAGCGCGACCGGCGAGAGCTCGCCCATCGTGACGATCTCGCCCGCCGCGACGCCGAGCTCGAGGCGGCACGCGACGCGCTCGCCGAAGCCCGTGCGAGCGCCGCCGCGGCCGCGGCGCGCCTCGAGACGCTCGAGGACAAGCTCCCCGAGACCGTCCGCAGCATCTCGCAGGAGGCGCTCGACGCGTCGCGCGACGCATTCCTCGCGCAGGCGGGCGAGCGCGTCGAGAAGACGCTCCTCCCGATGAACCAGCGTCTCGGCGACCTCCGGAAGCTCGTCGACGAGTCCGAGGCACGCCGGCTCGAGGACGGCGGGCGTCTCACGGCCCAGCTCGAGCTCCTCTCCGCGGGCGCGCGGTCGCTCGCGGTCGCCCTGGGCAGCACGCAGTCCCGCGGACGCTGGGGCGAGATCCAGCTCGAGCGGATCCTCGAGTTCGTGGGCATGGAGGAAGGGGTCGACTACTCGTGCCAGACGGGGAAGCACGGCGGCCGCCCGGACGTGGTCGTGCACCTGCCCGGAGGGAAGAACGTCGTGATCGACTCGAAGGCGCCCTTCGACGCCTTCGAGCGCGCGGCCCAGGCTCCGAGCGAAGAGGAGCGCGTCGCCGCGCTCGCCGAGTTCGCCCGGAAGGTGCGCCTCCACGTCTCCGAGCTCGGGCGCAAGGGGTACTGGGCGCACGTGACCCCGTCCCCCGACTTCACGTTCATGTTCCTTCCCGGCGACGCCTACCTCGCCGCTGCAGAGGAGCAAGACTCCGAGCTGTTCGGCTTCGCGTACCAGCGCGGCGTGCTTCTCGCGACCCCCCGGACGATCGTCGTGATGCTGCGGACGATTCGGGTGGCATGGCAGAACGAGAATGCCTCCGACCACGCCCAGGCCGTGCTGTCGGTGGCGTCCGAGCTACACGAGCGGCTGACGACGATGGCCGAGCATCTCGCAAAGGTCGGTCGAGGGCTGGACTCGGCCGTCGGCGCGTACAACAAGGCCGTCGGCTCCTACGGCTCGCGCGTGCTCGTCTCGGCCCGCAGGCTGGAGGGCCTTGCCGCGACGCGGTCGACGCTCGAGGACCTACCGCCGCTGACCGAGCACGCGTCGTCGCAGCTGCAGCCGCTCCAGCTCGAGGTCGTCTCCCAGAAGGCCGACGCCGACGCGGCATGAGCGCGGGAACACCCGTCTCGCCGCGATCGTTTGAACAATCATGAGGCTGCGGACGAGACCGCGAGCCCTATCCTTCTCACACGCGTCAAGGAGCACACTCAGTCGATGACGGACGTCCGAAACCTGATCGTGATCGGCGGCGGCCCCGCCGGGTACACCGCCGCGCTGTACGCGGCCCGCGCGAACCTCGAGCCCCTCGTGATCGAGGGGTTCAACTGGGGCGGCCAGCTGATGATCACCTCCGACGTCGAGAACTACCCGGGCTATCCCGACGGGATCATGGGCCCGGCGATGATGCAGGACTTCCGCCGTCAGGCCGAGCGCTTCGGCGCCACGTTCGTCACCGACGACGTCACGCGTGTCGACTTCTCGCAGCGGCCGTTCCACGTCTGGGTCGGCGACGACGAGTACCTCGCCGAGTCCGTAGTCGTCGCGACCGGGGCGAGCGCGCGGCAGCTCGGGCTCGAGTCGGAGCGGATCCTGCAGGGCCGCGGCGTCTCGTACTGCGCGACCTGCGACGCGGCGTTCTTCCGCGACAAGGTCGTCGCCGTGGTCGGAGGCGGCGACTCGGCCATGGAGGAGGCGCTCTTCATCTCGCGCTTCGCGCGCAAGGTGCTCCTCATCCACCGGCGTGACGAGTTCCGCGCGTCCCCGATCATGGTCGACCGCGCCCGATCGAACGAGAAGATCGAGCTCGTGCTGAACAAGGTCGTGGAGGAGGTCATCGGCGACACGAAGGTCAGCGCCATCCGGCTCTCGGACACGGCCACTGGGGAGGGGTCGACGATCGACGCCGACGGCGTGTTCGTCGCGATTGGGCACGACCCGAATACCGCTCTCTTCCTCGACCAACTCGACCATGAGCCCGACAGCGGCTACCTCCTGCACCCGCGGAAAGTCGACGGAGACGAACATCGCGGGCGTGTTCGCCGCCGGCGACGTGCAGGACCACGTCTACCGGCAGGCTGTCACCGCAGCGGGCTCCGGGTGCGCTGCCGCACTCGACGCCGAGCGCTGGCTCAGCGAGCAGCGCCACGCCGCGCTGACCGCGTCCGCCGTTTCGTAGGGCTCGCGCAGCGGGGCGACGGCCGACCGCCTCGTTAGCCTCGCGGGGGTCGTGGCGGCGAAGTGGACCGATCTCGTCGACCCGAGCCGGGACGAGCTGCTGCATGCGCTCGACACGCCGCTCGACCCCGATGCGATCGAGCTCCTGGCGGAGCCCCCGGCGGACGGCCGCGGCATCCGTCCGCTCTGCGAGCGACACGGTCGCTACGTGCTGTCCGTGCTCTCCTACCCGCAGCCGCGAGGCGAGGAGCGTGCGACCTACCTCGAGCTGGATCTCGTGGCAACCCCCGACGCGATCCTCACGGTTCGCAAGACAGGGCCACGAGGGGAGCTGGCCCCGATCGACGGTGTCGCCGCACGCGTCGAGGCCGATGCTCCGCCCGGCGCCGTCTTCCACGGCGCCGTCGACGACACCGCCGACGCGTTCCTCGAGCTCCTCGACGCGCTCTACGAGGCGATCGACAGCCTCGAGACCGATCAGGAGCATCTCTCCGCGCCGGACGTCCGCAGAAGACTCGCGTTCCTCCGCAACGAGCTGCTCCACGCCAGGCGTGCCTCGACCGCGACGCGGGGCATCGCGCGCCGCGTCGTCGACGGTCGGCTCGACGTCGGACGCTCGGAGCTCTTCCCAGCCGAGATCGAGGCGCGGTTCGTCGACACGTACGAGACGCTCGTCCGCGTCACAGAGGAGATCGACGTCGCGCGCGACCTGCTCGGGGGTGTACGCGACTTCTGCCAGGCGAAGGTCCAAGAGCAGCAGAACGAGGTCGGGAAGAAGCTCACGGTCATCGCGTCGCTCGTCCTCGTGCCGAGCTTCATCGTCGGCTTCTACGGGCAGAACTTCGCGGACGAGTTCCGTGCGTGGTTCTGGGCCTTCGGGGTCTCGGTCGGTCTGATCGTCGCGACGACGATCGTGCAGCTGGCGCTCTTCCGCTGGCGCCGCTGGATATAGAGGCTAGGCAGGCGACGCCGAAGGTGACAGACTCACGCGGTGCCTTGCGGCAGGCGCACCGCGATCTTCGCGACCATCGTGATGGCCTCGATCGGCGTGTCGGTCGCAAGCGCCGCGCGGTCGGACGGCTTCCATGACGACTTCGCGTCCCTCGACGCCCAGCAGTGGGTCGAGATCACGCGGCCCTTCGGACATGGCGCGGTCGACGCCGCCAACGTGGGTGTCTCGAACGGGATGCTGCAGATCACGCTTCCGGCCGGGAGACTGGACGGCGGCGAGCTCCGGTCCGCGAGCCTGTACCGGTACGGCTCGTTCCGCACCCGGATGCGCGTGGCGAACGCGCCGACGTCGCTGACCGCGTTCTTCCTCTACAAGTCGCCGGACTACCAGTCGGAGATCGACATCGAGATCTACAACGACTCGAGCCGTCGGGTGATGTTCACCACCTACTCGGGCGGGGCGCAGACGAACACCGTGACGAAGCTTCTGCCCTTCGACGCGACCGCCGACTTCCACGTGTACGCGATCGAGCAGAGCACCGGCTCGGCCCGCTTCCTCGTCGACGGCGTCGAGATGCAGAGCTGGTCGAAGGGGATTACGAAGTCGGCGATGTACGTCTACGTGAACGCCTGGTTCCCGTCGTGGCTGGGCGGCGAGCGGCCGTCGACGGATCGCGTCACGTCTGTCGACTGGGTGGAGTACATCGGGCGCTAGCAGGCCCGGCAGCGGGCGCCTCGTACGCGGCCTCTGCGCGGATCGGCCGACGGTGTCGCTACCCTCGGTCGGGGTGAGCGCTCCGGCCCACACCCCTTCGCCGACGGGCGAGCCGGTTGCCGTCGCCGCACGAGCCGCGACGGTCCTCGACCGCGCGCTGCCGTACCTCGGCCCCGGCCTTGCGCTCGCGCTCGGGCTCATCGCGCTCGGCCATCGCCCGCTCGACACCGGCGAAGCTGCCGCAGTCGTCTCGGCGCGGGGCTCGTTCTCCGACGTCGTCGAGCGCGCCCTCTCCGACGACCCGGCGCGGGCGGGGTACATCGCGCTGCTCCACCCCGTCGTCGCCTGGAACGACGCGGAGCTCTGGGTGCGCGCCCCGTCCGTCGTCGCCGCGCTCGTGGCGGCGATCGCCGTCTACCGCCTCGGGCGGCGGCTCGCGGGTCGACACGCCGGCGCCGCAGCGTCTCTCATCCTTGCTTCGTCGCTGGGCGTCGTGCTCGTGTCGCGCGCGGTGGGCCCCCTCGCGCTCGCGCTCGCGGCGATCGTTCTCTCGAGCGCGCTCTTCGCCCGGGCGGTCGAACGTGGGAACGCGCTCTGGTGGGCCGTGTACGCCGTGAGCGCCGCGCTCCTGCCGCTGACCCATCCGATCGCCGCGAGCGCGCTCGCCGCCCAGATCGCCGCGCTCGTAGTCGCCCGGCGCGAGGTCGACCTCCGGCTCGCCGTGCCGGCGGTCGTCGTGGCGACGCTCCTGTCCGTTTTCTTCCTCGCGGCCGCGGTGATCGATCGTGCGGACGCCGCGGACGGAGCGGGCCCACTTTCGCTCCACGGGATCGGTCGCGGCGCGGGGCGCGCGCTCGGCTGGAGCCCGGTCGTCGCCGCGCTCGCGCTCTGGGGCCTGGTGACGCTGTTCCGGGGCGCCGGTCGCTCGGGAGTGGGGCTGTGGCGGCCGGTCCTGGTGACCGGGCTCGCGGTGATGCCGCTCGCGGGCGTGCTCCTCGCCGGGATCGCGCTCCCCGTCTATCCGCGGACGGCGCTCACGGCGGCGGCCGGCGGCGTGGCGCTCGCCGCCGGCATCGGGCTCGTGTCGATCCCCGATCGCGGCCTGCGCCTCGCGAGCGTTGCTGCGCTCGTCGTCGTCGCTGTGGCCGCGCTCGGCACTGCCGCGGCGGAGAAGCCCAAGGAGGACTGGCGTGAGGCCGTACGGGTCGTGCGCGCGAAGACGACGCCGAAGGATACCGTGGTCGTCCTTCCGGCCAGGGCGCGCGCGGCCTTCGACTACTACGCCCCGGACGTCCGCGCCGGTCTCGTCGGCCGAGGGGAGGCGGTCTCGGTGGTGGTCGCCGGCGACCCCGCTGCGGCGGTCGCCACGGCGCGCGCGGTGGTCTCACCTCCCCGCTATGCGCTCCTCTCGGAGGATCGAGCGGGCTCGGGGCTCGTCGTCCAGCGCTGGGTCAGGCCGTAGATCGGCGCAGCTGCGCCGACGGGCAAAGGTCGACCAGCACGCAGTCCGGGCACAGCGGGCGCCGTGCGTCGCAGATCCTGCGTCCGTGCCAGATGAGGAGGTGCGGGAACCGACCCCAGTCCGCCCGCGGGACGACCCGTTGAAGGTCTCGCTCGATCTTCACCGGGTCGTCGTTCCGGGTCAGCCCGAGTCGCTGCGAGAGACGGCGGACGTGGGTGTCGACGACGATCCCCTGGGCGTGGCCGAGCTCGGCGGCGACGACGTTCGCGGTCTTCCGGGCAACGCCGGGGAGGCGCAGCAGCTCGTCGAGCCGGCGCGGCACCCGTCCGTCGAACTCCTCGAGCAGGACACGCATCGCGCCGCGGATCGACTTCGTCTTCTGCCGGTAGAAGCCTGTTGCATAGACGTCGCGCTCGAGCTCCTCGACGGGGACAGCGAGGTAGTCCGCCGGGGCGTGGTACTTCCGAAACAGCCGCTCCGTGACGCGATTCACGTTCGCGTCCGTCGTCTGTGCAGACAACATGACGGAGATCAAGAGCTCGACGTCGCTCTCGAAGCGCAGCGCGATGGTGGCATCCGCGTGCTCGAGCGCCAACCGGTCGATGATCGGGCCGATGCGCTCCCGGCGCGAGCCGAGCCCGCGCCGCCTCGCTTCGCCGACGTAGCTACGCGCCACGCCGCCGGCGCTCGAACGAGGCGGTCGCCTCCTCCGCGCTCACCTCGCCCCGGAGAACGGGTGCCAGCCACTCCTCGACGAGCGGGAAGGTCGTGGATCGGAGGACGTCGAGCGCGGACACCGCGTCGTACGGGGTCGTGACGAGCTCGATCCCGTCCGGGCCGAGTAGTGCCCAGCGTGCGTCCGGCGATCCCTCGTAGGGCATGCCCACGCTGCCCGCGTTGACGACCCGCGTCTCCGCCACGCGCCGGTCGTACTGGACGTGCGTGTGACCGCAGACGACGACGGGCGCCGAGACGCCGGCGAGCTCGCCGGCCACGTCCTCGTCGGGCGTCACGCGAGTCAGGATCGGGAGGTCCGAGGCCGGCGTCGCGTGGCAGAAGAGCACGGCCCCGAGCCCCGGCACGTCGATCTCGACCGTCCCGGGCCAGGCCTGTACGCGTGCAACCCGGTCGGGCCCGAGCCGCTCGTTGCACCAGCGGGCGACCTCCCCCAGCCCGGAGTCGGGGGCGAGCTCGTGCGCCTCGCGGTCGCCGTTGCCGGCAAGGAAGCGCACGCGTGC
This sequence comes from uncultured Actinomycetes bacterium, assembly GCA_963747125.1. Taxonomy (GTDB): domain Bacteria; phylum Actinomycetota; class Thermoleophilia; order Gaiellales; family Gaiellaceae; genus Gaiella. Next base: position 81,523 of record CAVVEN010000009.1, read on the forward strand.
CCCCTCGGCCTCGAGCCGGTCGAGGCACTCGGCGGGAAACGGCCCGACGACGAGGTCGCCTCCCGAGACGATCGCGTCGGCGTCGGCCAGCCGCGGGTCGCCGAGCACGGCGTCGAGCGCGGGCAGGTTGCCGTGCACGTCGTACAGGGCCGCGACCTTCACGCGGAAACACGCTACAGGCCAATCTCAGGCGTCGACGAGCGCGAGGCGAGGGCCGGCGCACACGCGATCGAGTGCCGGGCAGCCGGAGCAGGCGAAGGCGCTGGGCGTCGGCGGGAAGTCGCCGTCGCGGATCCGCCCGACCAGGGCGCCGAGCTCCCGTTCGAGCGTGGCGACGTCCGATTGCGAGAAGCTCCGCGACACGACCTCCTCGGGCACCTCGAGGAACTGGTAGACGACCTCCACGTCGTCGGCCCCGGCGCGCAAGCACGCGAGCGCGTAGACCATCTGCTGGACGCGGTATTCGTCCTCCACGACCGACGCCGGATCCCGGCCCTCGAGCGCGTTCGTCTTGTAGTCGAGCACGAGCGCGTCACCGCCGGACCGCCGGAGCACGTCGAGCCTGCCGTTCAGGAGGACGTCGTCGAGCATGAACGCGAACGGCCGCTCGACACGGACGCCGTCCAGCCGCGCGATCCGCGCAGCGAGGGACGAGCTGCAATATCCGCGGACGTACCCCGCGACCCGCTCGACCTCGGCGTCCGTCACCGTCGGGTACCAGGCGCGTACGAGCTCGTCCAGGTCTGCCGGTGCGTCGGGGCGAGCGAGATCGACGCGCTCGAGCAGTCGGTGCACCGCGTCGCCGATCTCCGTCGCGTGGAGGCGGCGGTCGCCGTCGCCCGTCCGGGCCCACGGCGCGGGGCGCATGCCGACCACGCGCTCGGCGTAGTAGCGGTACGCACAGCGCTCGAACAGCGAGAGCGCGCTGTAGGAGAGGCGCCCCACCCGCAGGAGCGGCGGCTCGGGCACCGTCTCCAGTGCACGGAGACGCGGCGCCGGCGGCGGCAGGGCCTCGCCCGACCCCTCGAAGAGCGCCAGCTGGCCATTCGCGCCGACGACCGGCTCGACTGGGGGCCCGTGCGCCGTAGGCCCCGGATCCGGCTGCCCGTGGTCGAGGCGCAGCACCACGGTCGCGGCGCCGCGCTGCACCTCGACCGGCCCTTCGGCCGCGCCGTTTTGGGCCTCGTCGAGCAGCCCGAGCCGGCTGAGCACCCACCCGATCGGCGTCTCGTCACCGACGTCGCTCGCTCCGCCGACCGACCCGGACACGATCAGCCGTTCCTTCGCGCGGGTCATCGCGACGTAGTAGAGACGGAGGCGCTCCGCCTGCTCCGCGCGCTCCCGGTGCGCCTTCACGTCCTGGTAGGACGCCGTGCTGACGCGCGTCCCGGTCGCGGGATGGGCGACCTTGAAGCCAAACCGCCCGTCCGACAGCGCGAGAATGTCCGACACCGGCGGCCGGCTCCTGCCGGCGTCCGCCACGACGACGACCTCGAACTCGAGCCCCTTCGCCGCGTGGATCGTGAGGAGGCGGACGGCGTCCGCTCCCTCCTCCTCGGAGACCGCATCGGACTCCCTCGCCCCCACCGCCTCCTGGCCCTCGACGAATCGCACGAAGCCCTCGACGTCGGGGCCGCGGAGCTCCTCGTACGACCGGGCGAGGCGCGCGAGCTTGCGGAGGTTCGCGTAGCGCCGACGGCCGTCCGGGCGCGCGAGCACGGCGAGGTCGTAGTCGTGCTCGGAAAGGATGCGCTCGCAGAGAAGCTCGAGGGGGGCCGACGCCGCCGTCTCGAGGAGACGCTCGTAGCGCTGGCGGAAGGCGAGCAGCAGCCGCATGTCGTCCTCGGCGAGATCAGCGGGCAGCGGCCGCTCGAGCGCGCGGAACACCGGCTGGCGGTGCGCCTCGGCTCGCACGAGGACGAGCGCGTCGTTCGAGACGCCGACGAAGGGGGACGCGAGCACGGTCAGGAGCGCCTCATCGTCGTAGCGGTTCTGGAGGAGCCGCAGGTAGGCGAGCAGGTCGGTCACCTGCTGCTGCCCGAAGTAGTTCCGGCCGGCGGCGCGATACGTTGGGAGTCCGACCGCGCGCAGCTCCTCCTCGAACCACTCGGCGTCGGTGCCGGCCGCGAACAGCAGCACGATCTCCCCCGGCGTCGCGACGCCGGCGTCGACGAGCTCGCGGACGCGGCGAGCGACATGTCGCGCCTCGGAGCGGCGCCAGTGCACACCTGCCTCGTGCGCAGCGGCCTTGTCGGTCACGAGCAGCTCGAAGGCATTGCGCAGGGCTGGGACGTCCGAGGCATCGGCGGGCTCGAGTCGCTGGAACTCGTCGCCGAACTCCCCTCCGAACAGCTCGTTGACGGCATCGAGCACTTCGGGCCGCGACCGGTGGTTGCGCGTCAGCGGCAACACCGTCGGGGCAGCACCCCGGCGCTCACGAAACACGGCGACGTCGGCGTGGCGAAACCCGTAGATCGACTGGAACTCGTCACCGACGACGAAGAGGTCGGCGTCCGTGCCGTCGCAGAGGAGGTCGAGCAGCTCGGTCTGGAGCCGGTTGGTGTCCTGGAACTCGTCCACCATGATCGAGCGGAAGCGCTCCCGCTCCCGGCCGCGGATCGTCTCGTCGTCGCGGAGGAGGTCACGGGCACGGAGCTGGAGGTCCTCGAAGTCCAACGCCGACTCGCGTTGCTTGGCGTCCGCGTACGCGGTCGCGAACGTCGCCAGGAGCTCCTGGAGGAGCTCGCGGTCGCGCGCCGCGAGATCCTCGAGCGCCGCGGCCACGAGCGCGTCGCGCGCCTCGCCGAAGTTCGCAGCACGCGGGCCACGCGTCTTGAGGTCGGCCAGGGCAAGCAGCCGTTCGGGGAGCGTCATGGACTCGACGAGCTCGAGTGCCGCCAGCGCTGCGGCCCGTTGCGCGTCCGTCGCCCCGGGGTCGTCGGCGAGCCCGGCGGCGGCATCCCGGAGCGCCGAGACCCCGTCCGACAGCGACGCGCGGACGCCGGACTCGAGCACGAGCTCGCGTCCCGCCGAGCGAAGCGTCGCGTAGACCTCGACCAGCATCTGACGGAGCCCGACCGCGCCGTAGGTCGCAAGCAGGTGCCACCGGTCTGGCTCATCGGCGGCACAGAACCGCTCGAGCGCTGCCGCGAACGCCTCCGCCTGGAGGACGAGCGCCTGCGGCTCGTCGAGCACGCGGAACGAAGGATCGACCCCCGCCGCGAGGGGGTACGCGCCGAGCAGCCGCCGGCAGAACCCGTGGATCGTCGACACCCAGGCGCCGTCGAGCTCGAGCGCAAGGTCGGCACGGCCGCGTTCTCGGAGCGCTGCCCGGATGCGTGCTCGGAGCTCCCCGGCGGCGCGCTCGGTGTAGGTGATCACGAGGAGCGAATCGACGTCCAGCCCGTCCTCGGCGACCGCCTGGACGAAGCGCTCGACCAGGACCGCCGTCTTGCCGGTGCCCGCTCCGGCGGCGACGAAGACGCTGCCCCGCGCATCGATCGCCGCGCGCTGCTGATCGTTCGCGAGGGCCTTCACGCGCGATCCTTCCTGCACATCCGCCAGAGATCGCACCAGTGCGGGCACTCGCCGCCCTGCGGGTCGTGGCGGACGTCACCGACGCGGATCCGCTCCACGAGCCCGACCGCGGTCGTGCGTGCCGCGTCGACCGCCTCGTCGAACACGTCTGGCTCGAGGTAGTCCCGCGGGCTGAATCCCGGAACGGCTTCAGGCCCCGCCCGCAGCATGCCCCGCGGGCGCCGACCGCCGCCGACGGGGACGTACACGCCGCCGATCGGCTCGAGCCCGAGCTGCCGGCGGAGCACGAGCATGTAGAGGGGGAGCTGCAGCAGGTCGCGGTCGCGGATCTCCGCCGCCGAGGAGGCCGCGCCCGACTTGTAGTCGATGACGATCCCCTGCGCGCCCATCGGCTCGCCGTCGACGCGATCGATCTTCCCGCTGACGAGAACGCCCGGCTCCAGCTCGAACGACCGGAACGAAACCTCGAGATGACGGGGAACGAGAGGGGACGCCGAGGCTGCCTCGTCGCGGACGAGCTGCTCGAGGTCGCGCTGGAGACCCTGCTCGAGCTCGCGGCGATCGAGGTCGCCCGCCTCGATCCGCAGGCCGGTCTCCACCGCGTCCGCGACGCACTCGCGCATCAGCACGAACGCGGCCTCGACGTTCTCCGGTGTCACCCGGTCGGCGCCGGGAACTGCGCTCGGCAGCCTCGAATAGAAGCGCTGCAGGGCCGCGTGCAGGATCGAGCCGCGCAACATCCGGTCGATCTCCTTGTCGATCGTCGAGGGTCTGAGGTAGCGCTCGACGAACCACGCGGACGAGCACGACGCCATCCGCTCCAGCTCCGAGACCGAGAAGGACTCGCGGGCGAGCAGGCGGAGCGCGCGCTCGTGCGTGATCCGCGTGGCCCGGTCGAAGGCGTGTGTCGCGCGCTCGAGTCGTCTGTCCCAGCCGTTCTCGCGCGCGAGCGCAGCCGCCTCGTCGGGCTCGAACGCAGCAAGGGACGCAAGTGCCCGAAGGCGCTCCCGCTCGGTCGGCGCGGACTCGAGCTCGGACGTGAGTGCCGAGAGCGGTCGGCGTCGTGTATGCCGGCGAACGTCGTCCTCGTCGAACAGGTCCCGCACGGCCTCCCAGAACGGGCCGGCCTCCCGCGGCGAGCCCTCGTCACCCACCGCCTGGCGGACGAGCACGAGCCTCCTGCGCGGCCTCGAGCACACCGTGGCGAAGAGGTACCGGTCACGACTCGCGGCATCGGGCCGGACGAGCCGCGCACCGCGCCGCTCGTCGAGCGCGCGCCGGGTCTCCTCGTCGAGAAACGGCTCGACCCGCGGCCGTCGTGGGAGGGAGCCCTGCTCGAGGCCGATGACGAACACGACGTCGAAGCGCCTTGTGCGCGCCCGTGCAAGGTCGAGGACAGCGACGCGACCGGGTGCGCCGACCGGCTCCCCGCGGACGGTGCTGCGGTCGAGGGCCACGAGGACCTCGCCGCGGCTCACCTCGGGCGCCGCGGCCGCGAGCGTCTCGAGCTCGTCGAGCGCTCTCGCGACGGCGTCGTACGCGCGAAGGTCGAGACGGGCGTGCTCTCCGGTCGGCGGCTGCGTGGCGCCGTGGGCATTGCGCAGCATCGCGTCGGCGACGTCGCGAACGACCTCGATCGACGATCCGTCGCGGAGGGTGACGTCGAGCGGCGGGAGCGTCCGTCCCTCCCGAAGCTCTCGGACGACCTCCGCGACACGGTCGCCGCGGACGATCCCGCGCCCCCGCAGCCGCCCTTCGATCCAGTCGACGTCCTTGCGCGCAAGCCCGGAGTACGGCGACCGGAGGTGCGTGAAGAGGGCGCGTCGCTCGCCGTCGAGCCACGCGAACCGGAGCAAGGAGAGGAGCGCGTGCCCGAACGGGGTCGTCGGCAGCGCCGCGCGGCTCTCGAACGAGACCGGCACGCCGACCGCGGCGAACGCCGTGCCGAGCGCCGGCCTGACCGCGTCGACCGACGGGCAGACGACCGCGATCTCGTGCGGCGGCGTGCCCGAACGGATCTGCTCGAGCGCAGCCTCGGCGACCAGCTCGAGCGTCCCGCGCTCCCCCGCGCCCTCGAGCCAGCGGATCGAGCCGTCGAGCGGCGCCTTCGCCGTGGGGTCCGCGAACAGTGACCGCTCGACGTGCGCGAGCGCCGGCGGGAGGTACTCCTCGCGCGCGCGGCGGGAGCTCGACGACGGAGCCGCCGGCGAGCGACGCGAGATCGTCGACGGTCCTCCGCAGCGACGCGTACACCGGGCGGCCGGGCTCGTACGGGATCGACACATGCACCTCCGTGCGGGCCGACAGTGCCTCGAGCAGCCTCCACTCCGCTCCCGTCAGGTCCTCGAAGCCGTAGGCGAAGACCGGACTCGTCCCCCACGCCTCGAGCTCCGCGGTCAACCTGCCGACGGCGTGCCGACGGAGCATCCCCCGGTCCCAGACGCCCAGGCGGTCGAGCTCGGCACGGTACGCGCGGGCGAGCGACGCCAGCGGCTCGGCGAGGTCGTCCGGGTCGAGCAGCGCGCCGTCCAGCTCCGCGAGTGCGCGGCCGACCGCCTCGGCGACGCCCGACGGGCGGGTGCCGGCCGCCAGGGACGTCCCGCCCGCGAGCCTCCGGATCAGCGTCCCGCGCTCCGTCTCGCCGAGGAGACGCCGGCCCTCTCCGTCACCTCGCCCGAGCACCTCGAAGAGCGTGTCGAACGTCCCGATCGTGCCGGCGAGCAGACCGCCCCGGCGCTCCAGGAGCTCTCGCTCGACTCGATCGACGTCCGCGCGCTGCGGCACGACGAGCCACGGGTCCCGGTCGAGCGCTGCGACGAAGCGGTCGAGCAGTGTCCCGACCTTCCCGGCGTGCGCCGGCCCGACGACGAGCGAGAGACTCACCGGGCCATGGTAGACGGGCGCTTGTCGGGGTCAGCCCCGGCGCATTTGGCGCCGGGGACTAGATCGTCACCGGCGAACGCCGGTGACGATCACGCCAGCGACTTCGGCTTGCGCCCGCGACGCGCGACGGCCGCGCCGGGCATCCCGCCCGCGCACGAGTCGCAAAGATCCGCCGCCTTTGCACCGCGACGAGCGTCGTTGAACGTGACGCGCATCACGGCGCCCTTTCCCTCCTCTACCTCCGCACCGCACTTGTCGCAAACGAGGACTGTCTTTCGAGCCATGATTCCTCCAAACTGTGCAAATCGCTCACGCGATTTGCACTAGATAGAGCTGATTCTGATAGGCGGAAAGTATACGCGGCGTTTTTCCCCATTTTCTAGTGGACCTGCGAAGCAGATCCACGTAGAGTGCGGCTCGGAATGGACGCGCGCACGATCGTGGTTCTCGAGGGCGACCAGACCGGTCAGGAGCTCCTCGAGGCCGCCGTGCGCGTGCTGCAGCCCGACGTGCTCGGGATCGAGGTGGCGCTGCCTCGGTTCGATCTCTCGCTTGCGACGCGTCGCGAGACCCGCAACGGAGTGGTTCTCGAGGCGGCGCGCGCGATCGCGGAGCACGGCCTCGGCCTCAAGGCGGCCACGGTGACCCCGGAGGGCCGCGACGACGTCGGCTCGCCGAACCGGATCCTCCGCGAGGAGATCGGCGGGAAGGTCATCGTCCGCACGGGCCGGAGGATCCCCGGCGTCCTGCCCGTCGGCGGCGTGCACTCTCCGATCTCGGTCGTCCGCATGGCCGTCGGCGACGCGTACGGTGCGAAGGAGTGGCGCGAGGGGGACGGTGACGACGAGGTCGCCTTCCGTACCGAGCGGATCGAGCGGCGGATCTGCCACGCGGTCGCGGAGTTCGCGTTTCGGCAGGCCGAGCGCACCAGCGCGAAGGTCTTCGGCGGCCCGAAGTACACGGTGAGCCCGATCTACGAAGGCATGCTCAAGGAGGAGATGGACGCGGCGGCCGCACGGCACCCGGACGTCCCGTACGAGCCTCAGCTGATCGACGCAACGTTCGCGCTCCTGATCTCGTCGAGCGGCGCGCCGATGGTGATCCCTGCGCTGAACCGGGACGGCGACATCCTCTCTGACCTCGTGCTCCCGCTGTTCGGCTCGATCGCGGGCTCGGAGTCGCTGCTCGTGGCGTTCGGCGACGAAGGCGTCGATCGCCCGACCGCGCTGATGGCGGAGGCCGCGCACGGGACGGCGCCGGCGCTCGAGGGCAAGGATGTCGCCAACCCGATGGCGATGATCCTGGCCGCAGCCGCGCTTCTCGCCCACACGGACGACGAGCGCTGCCAGGAAGCGGGGCGGGCGATCCGCGAGGGCACGCTCGAGGCGGTGGCGGAAGGAATTCGGACCGCGGACCTCGGGGGCCATCACGGGACGACCGCGTTCACGGACGAGGTGATCCGCCGAACGCGCACGAAGCTGGAGGTCTGGGCCGCGCTCTAGCGCGGCCCAGCGCTACGCCGCGACGGCCGTCCCGCCCGACACGATCTCCTCCGCGTCCACCGACTCGAGGAAGGCGTCGACGATCTCGGGGTCGAACTGCGTTCCGCTGCACCGCTCGATCTCGGCGGCGGCCTCGTCCGGCGAGAGGCTTTGGCGGTACGGCCGTCCGGAGGTCATGGCGTCGAAGGCGTCGGCGACCGCGAGGATCCGGCCCTCGAGCGGGATCGTCGTCCCGGCGCGTCGCGTCGGGTAGCCGAGCCCGTCCCAGCGCTCGTGGTGGAAGAGCACGTACGGCAGGGCGGGCTGGAGCGACGGCACCCCTGCGATCAACCACATCCCCTCGACCGGATGCGCGCGAATCTCGGCGAGCTCGGCGTCGTCGAGGTGCCCGGGCTTCGTCAGGACCTCCGACCGGACGTTGACCTTGCCGACGTCGTGCAGCGCCGCGCCGAGCCTGAGCGCATCGAGCTGGTCCGGCTCCCAGCCGAGGCGGACGGCCACGACCTCCGCGTTCGCGGCGACACGCGCCGCGTGCGCGCCGAGGGCGGGATCGCAGACGTCCATGGCGGTCACGTAGGCGGCAAGTCGGGCCACGGGCGTACTGGTTCCCGGCGCGCGCGCGGAACCCTTCCCGTAGATTCCCTGCAAATGCGTGCGTGCGTCCCCCGGGAGTCGGCGCCCGGCGAACAGCGGGTAGCCCTCACACCCGACGCGGCTGGGAAGCTCGCTGCGGCCGGGTTCGACATCGTCGTCGAGCGCGGGGCCGGGGTCCTCGCCGGATACCCGGACGGGCAGTACGCGGACGCGGGCGCCCAACTCGTGGACGGTTCGGGCCTCCTCGCGGACGCCGATGCGGTCGTCCGGGTCGGGAAGCCGACGGCGGACGAGGTGGCCGCGCTTCGACCCGGGGTGGTGCTCATCGGCTTTCTCGAGCCGCTCACCGACACAGAGGGCCTCGCACGCCTGCAGAGCCGGGGCGTCGTCGCGTTCGCGATGGAGGCGATTCCCCGGATCACCCGCGCGCAGTCGATGGACGCGCTGTCGTCGCAGGCCACGATCACCGGGTACAAGGCCGTGCTGCTCGCAGCCGACCGGAGCCCGAAGCTCTTTCCGATGCTGATGACGGCCGCTGGCACCATCGCGCCCGCGCGGGTCCTCGTCCTCGGCGCCGGAGTGGCGGGCCTCCAGGCGATCGCAACCGCGCGGCGGCTCGGGGCGGTCGTGTCGGCATTCGACGTCCGACCTGCCGTGGCCGAGCAGGTCGAGTCGCTCGGTGCGACCTTTCTCGACCTCGGCGTGCAGGGGGAGGAGACCGAGGGTGGCTACGCGCGCGAGCTGACGCCCGAGCAGCAGGCCGAGCAGCAGCACGCCCTCGAAGAGCGGCTGCCGGGGTTCGACGTGGTCGTCACGACGGCCGCCGTCCCGGGACGGCCCGCACCGAAGCTCATTCCGGCCGACGCGGTCGAGGCGATGCGGCCCGGAGCGGTGATCGTCGACCTCGCCGCCGAGAGCGGGGGGAATTGCGAGCTCACGGAGCCCGGCCGCGAGGTGACACACACGGGCGTGACGATCGTCGGCCTGACGAACGTCGCCTCGCTGATGGCATCGGACGCGAGCCGCCTCTACGCGCGGAACGTCAGCGCGCTACTCGAGCACCTCGCACCGGGAGGGACGCTCACCCTCGACTTCGACGACGAGATCACCGCGGGGGCGTGTGTGGCCGGCGCACCCGAGACGAAGGAGGCAGGCGGATGACCGACATCGACCTCGTCGTCGAGCTGACCGTGCTCGTGCTCGCCATCTTCCTCGGCTTCGAGGTGATCTCGAAGGTGCCGACGATGCTCCACACGCCGCTGATGTCGGGCACGAACTTCATCCATGGGATCGTCATCGTGGGCGCGATCACGGTGCTCGGCTTCGCCGACGACGGGTTCACGAAGGCGATCGGGTTCGTCGCGATGGTGCTGGCGTCCGCGAACGTCGTCGGCGGCTGGTTCGTCACCGACCGGATGCTCGAGATGTTCAAGCGCCGCCCCGAGGAGCGGAAGTGATCTCGGACCCGGACGTCGTCGGGCTCCTCTACCTCGCCTCGATCGTCTGCTTCATCCTCGCGCTGCGGTTCCTGTCGTCACCGAAGCACGCGCGCCGGGGGAACTGGGTCGGCGGCGTGGGGATGGTGATCGCGATCGGGACGACGCTGGCGCTCGACGGGATCTCCAACTGGGGCCTGATCGTCGCCGGCGGCCTCATCGGCTCGGTCGTCGGGCTGGTCGGTGCCCGCACCGTGAAGATGACGGCGATGCCGCAGATGGTGGCCCTGTTCAACGGGGTCGGCGGCGGGGCGGCGGCGCTCGTCGCGCTCTCGGAGTTCCACGTCTCGAGCGGCAACCTGGCCGGCGAGGAGATCGTCTCGATCGTCCTCTCGGCCCTGATCGGCTCGATCTCGTTCTCCGGCTCGATGATCGCATTCGGGAAGCTGCAGGAGCTGCTCTCGGGCCGGCCGATCGTGTTCACCGGGCAGAACGTCGTGAACGTCGCCGTCCTGCTCGGCGCAGCGGGGCTGGGAATCGCGCTCATCGCCGGCGTCGATCAGCAATGGGTGCTCGTCGCGCTGATCGTCCTCGCGCTGGTGTTCGGCGTGATGTTCGTGCTGCCGATCGGCGGCGCGGACATGCCGGTCGTGATCTCGTTGCTCAATGCGTTCACGGGCCTCGCCGCGTCCGCCACCGGGTTCGTCCTGAATTCGCTGCTCTGATCGTGGCCGGGATGCTGGTCGGCGCCTCGGGCACGCTTCTGACGCTGCTGATGGCCAAGGCGATGAACCGCTCCGTCGCCAACGTGTTGTTCGGGGCGTTCGGCCAGGTCCAGGCGGGCGCCGGAAGCGCTCGCATCGACGACGGCCGGACCGTCCGTGCCACGAGCGCCGAGGATGTCGCGGTCCAGCTCTCGTTCGCGCGCAAGGTCGTGGTCGTCCCCGGCTACGGGCTCGCGGTCGCGCAGGCGCAGCACGACGTGCGCCAGCTCGCCGAGCTGCTCGAGGAGAAGGGCATCGACGTGCAGTACGCCATCCACCCCGTCGCGGGGCGCATGCCCGGGCACATGAACGTCCTCCTCGCAGAGGCAAACGTCCCGTACGACCAGCTCAAGGAGATGGACGAGATCAACCCGGAGTTCCCGCAGACCGACGTCGCCCTCGTGATCGGCGCCAACGACGTGGTCAACCCCGCGGCGCGGAGCGACCCGGCCAGCCCGATCTACGGGATGCCGATCCTCGACGTCGACAAGGCGGCGAGCGTCGTCGTGATGAAGCGGTCGATGGCCCCGGGCTTCGCTGGGATCGACAACGAGCTCTTCCTCGAGGCGCAGACGACGATGCTGTTCGGGAACGCGAAGGACTCGGTCGTGAAGCTGATCGCGGCGGTGAAGGCGCAGTGACCGACCGATCGATCCTCGCGATCCGGGACGAGCGCGAGCTGCGCGCGGTGCTCGGAGAGCCGACCGAGCTCGTCCGCGCAAAGATCGCCGACCGGCTCGACGACCTGACCCGGCAGTTCGTCGATCGCTCGCCGTTCCTGCTCCTCGCGACGTCGGCGCCCGACGGCACCTGTGACGTGAGCCCGCGTGGTGACCCGCCCGGCTTCGTCCGCGTTCTCGACGAGCGGACGCTCCTCCTCCCCGAGCGCCCGGGGAACCGGCTGGCGGACTCGCTGCGCAACATCCTCGCCAACCCGCACGTCGGGCTGCTCTTCGTCGTTCCCGGCGTCGGCGACACGCTGCGGGTGAACGGCCGGGCGACGCTGGTGACGGACGAGGAGCTGCTCGCGCCGTGCGCCGTCGAAGGGAAGGCGCCGAGGCTCGGGGCGCTCGTGGACGTCGAGGAAGTGTTCACCCATTGCTCGAAGGCGTTCCTCCGGGCGGCGCTCTGGGACGCCTCGAGACACGTGGATCGTTCGGAGCTTCCCTCCTCGGGCGAGATCCACCGGGGCCGCAATCCCGAGTTCGACGCCGAGGCATACGACACGGAGCGCGCCGAGCGCTACGCGCGACGCGAAGGCTTCTACTAGGCGGCGATGCAGGTCCCGTTCTTCTCCGGGGCGGCCGTCGAGCGGGCCGTGACGCCCCACGAGGCCTACGACGCCGTCCGCGAGGCGTTCGTCGCTCATGCGCGCGGCGAGTGGACGATGCAGCCGAAGCTCTATGTGACCAACTACCCGGCGGGTGACTTCCGGGCGATGCCGGCGCTCGGTGGCGGCCACGCCCTGCTCAAGTGGGTGACGTCGTTCCCCGGCAATCCTGCCCGCGGCCTCCCCACGGTGACGGGTCTCGTCCTCCTCTCGAGCGCCGAGACGGGACAGCTCGAGGCCGTCCTCGATGCGGCGGGGGTGACGGCGCTCCGCACGGCCGCCGCCGGGGTGCTCGCGGCCGACACCCTCTGCCGCGCCGGCGCTTCGACCTACGCCGTGATCGGGTGCGGCGTGAATGGCGCAGAGACGGCGCGCATGCTCGCAGCGCGAGGGATTGCACCGCTCGTCTGGGACGTCGACGCCGGCCGCCGCGCGGCGGTGGCAGAACGGATCGGCACACGTGTCGCAGGGTCGCTCGAGGAGGCGCTCACGGCGGACGTCGTGATCACCGTCACCCCGGGTGCGTCGGTGCTCTATCCCTCCGGGTCGCTGCGCATCGGACAGCACGTCTCGCTCATGGGGGCGGACGGCCCCGGCAAGGCGGAGGTCGCGGTCGAGGAGCTCGCGCGCGGGCGCCTGTTCTGCGACGACTGGGAGCAGGCGAGCCACGGAGGCGAGCTCGCGGCGGGTGTCGCCGCGGGCGTCGTCGCCCGCGAGCGCGTGACCGAGCTCGGCCGGGTCCTGGCCGGAGACGCCGACGGTCGGAGCAGCGCCGAGGACGTGACCCTATTCGACTCCACCGGCCTCGCGATCCAGGACCTGGCGATCGCGAAGGCTGCCTTCGCGAAGGCCGCGATGCTCGACGTCCCGACCGTCGAGCTCTGACGCGCGCGTGACGGCTGACCGCCCTCCGACTCAGCCCAGCAGCCGCGCCGGGTCGAACAGGTCGAGGAGCGGATCGCGATCGCCGAGGATCGCCCGCGCAATGAGGCGTCCACATGCGAAGCCGAGCACGTTCCCGTGGCCGGAGTAGCCGCCGGCGACCCACAGGCCGGGTTCGCCCGGGACCGCCCCGACGACGGGCAGGAAGTCGAGGACGAGCCCGAAGATGCCCGCCCAGCGGTAGTCCACGCGGAGCTCGCGGCCGACGAGGTCGTTCGACAAACCCGGAAAGCGCCCGCTGGACGTCGTCCGTGAGCGCCTCCTCGGCGGTGAACTCGTGATCCAGGGACACGTCCCGGAAGCCGCCCGCGACGATTCTCCCGTCGTCGGTCTGGTGCCAGTAGTCGAAGCCGTGGCGCCCGTAGTGCGGGACGTCGAAGAGCCGCTCCGCGAGCGGCTCCGTGGCGATCACCTGGCCCCGCGTCGGGACGATCAGCCCTTCGAGCTCACCGAGAAGCCCGCTCGGGTAGCCGTCGGTCGCGACGACGACCGCGTCGGCGTCCAGCTCGGCCCTGTCCGTGACGCGGCGACCCTCGACGATCTCTGCGCCCGCAACCGCCGCCCGCGACGCGAGACGTCGCACCATGCGCGCCGGCTGCAAGGCGGCGTCGGTCGGGTGCCGGATGGCGGCGGTGAAGCGGCCGGACAGAAGGCCGTCGGGCGCGTCGATCCACTCGGCGTCGAGCCCGTCCGCCCAGAGAGCCTCGATCTCCTCGCGGATGTCCTCACGTTCCTCGCCATCGGTGGCGAGGCGCAGGCTCCCGACGGGACGGAACGCGTCGCCCGACAGCTCCGCGAGTGCGGTGAGCTCCGTCTCGGTCCACCGCCACAGCTCGAGGGCTGCTCTCGCGACCGAGGTGGGCCACCACCTGGTCGTATGGCGCCGCCGTCCCGCGTAACGCGAACCCGCCGTTCCGGCCGCTCGCGCCCTCCGCCACGCGCCGCGCGTCGACCACGCGAACCCGGAGCCCCGCCTCGGCGAGCATGAGCGCGCAGGCGCAGCCGGTCACGCCCGCGCCGACGATCGCCACGTCGGCCCGACCGGACGCGCCGCGCGGCACCGGGGCCGACCATGGCTCGTCCAGCCAGTACGGCGTCATCGGGCGATCGTACTGCGCACCACCCCCTCGTCCACGGCGACGGCTCCCGCAAGCTCGAGCAGCGCGAGCGCCGCGGCGAGCTCGCCCGCCCGAGCCCGGTGGCTCGGCCGAGCTCATCCGGAGTGCCTGCCCCCGCCTCCACCGCGGCGAGCACGGCGCGCGCCGCTGCGTCGTCGGGCACCGCGACGCCGACCACCGACGGCTCGAGGTCGAGCGCCTCGAGCACGTCCGCCGAGCCCGTCGCCGGCGTCGCACCGATGCGGAGCAGCGCGTTCGTTCCCGCGCTGAGCGCCGACGTGATCTCCCCCGGCACCGCGAGCACCTCCCGCCCGTCCTCGAGCGCGAAGTCCGCGGTGATCAGCGCGCCCGAGCGCTCGCGGGCCTCGACGACGACCGTCGCGCACGCGAGCCCCGCGATGATCCGATTCCGAGCCGGGAAGCGCCACGGGGCAGGCTCGACACCGGGCTCGTACTCCGATACGACGAGCCCGCCGCCGGCCACGATCGAGCGGGCGAGCTCGGCGTGCGCTGCCGGGTAGTCGCGGTCGACGCCGCAGCCGAGCACGGCGACCGTCGTCCCGTCCGCAGCAAGGGCTCCACGATGGGCCTCGCCGTCGATCCCTCGTGCGAGCCCGCTCACCACGGCCGCGCCCGCCGCGGCCGCGTCTGCGGCGAGGAGCCTCGCGACCGAGCGGCCGTAGCCCGAGCAGGCGCGCGCGCCGACGATCGCGACCGCGGTGCTGCGTGAGGACGTCGAGGGGAGCCTCACCGCGGATCCAGAGCACAGCCGGTGGGTCGGGGATCTGCGCGAGAAGCGGCGGGTAGCTCCGGTCGCCACGTCGGAGCGAGCGGATCGTCACGGGCTCGCCAGGGCCGCGGGCGAGCGGTAGGAGAGCGCCTCGGCGACGTGCTCTGGCAAGACGTCGTCCGAGCCCGCGAGCGCAGCGACGGTGCGCGCCACGCGGGCCACGCGCGCGCGACCGCGACCGGTCAGCGGCAGCCGATCGACGGCGCGGTCGAGCAGCTCGGAGGCCGCCGCCGTGCGACGAGGCAGCCCGGCCCCGAGGCGGGTCGCCGCCGCGACGACACGCTCTCGGACAACGACCGAGGCCTCGGAGGGACCGGCGGCCAGCTCCTCTGCCCTCGGCCGCGGCATCGCGACGACGAGGTCGAAGCGGTCGATCAGCGCGCGGGAGACCTTCTCGCGGTACGCGGTGATCCTGGCCGGGGTGCACGCGCACTCGAGACGTGGATCGCCCCTCCCCCCGCACGGGCACAGGTTCATCGTCGCGACGAGCCTGAAGCGAGCCGGGAACAGGCCCCGTCCCCCGACGCGCACCACCGATACCACCCCGTCCTCGAGCGGCTGACGCAACGCCTCCAGGACCGAGCGGGGGAACTCCGGCAGCTCGTCGAGCAGCAGCACCCCGCGGTGGGCGAGGCTCACTTCGCCGGGACGGGGGACAGTGCCGCCGCCGACGACAGCGGCTACCGACGCGCCGTGATGCGGCGCTCGGAACGGCGGCGCGGCCACAAGGCCCGACCCCGGCTGGAGCGTGGCAGCGACGGAGTGGATCCGCGTCACCTCGAGCGCCTCCGCGCGCGTGAGCGGAGGCACGATCGACGGCAGACGCCGCCCGAGCATCGTCTTCCCCGTCCCGGGAGGCCCCGCGAGCAGGAGGTTGTGACCGCCGGCCGCGGCGAGCTCGAGTGCGCGTCGGCCCCGCTCCTGCCCGCGGACGTCCGCGAGGTCGGGGAGATCGGGCGGCGGACGGACGTCCTCCTCCACCGCGGTCGGCGCGATCTCGTCCTCGCCGCGGAGGTAGCCGACCACCTCGCGGATGTGGCGCACACCGACCGCCTCGACGCCCGCGAGCGCCGCCTCCGGCGACGAGCCCGCCGAGCACAGCAGCCGTTGCGAACCCCTCCCGCGCCGCGCCTTCGGCCGCGGCAATCGTCCCGGCGACGGGACGCACGCGGCCGTCGAGCCCGAGCTCCCCGATGCACGCGTGCTCCGACAGCCGGTCGACCGGCACCTGGCCGGAGGCTGCAAGCACGGTGAGGGCGATCGCGAGATCGAAGCCAGTGCCCTCCTTGCGGAGCGCGGCCGGCGCGAGGTTGACGGTGATCACCTGCCCGGGCCACTCGAGCAGCGAGGAATGGACGCCGCTGCGGACGCGATGCTTCGCCTCCTGGCACGCACGGTCGGCGAGACCGACGATCGAGAACGACGGCTGCCCCGACCGCAGGTGCGCCTCGACCTCGACACGCCGCGGCTCGAGACCGACCAGCGCGAACGTGACCGCGCGACCGAGCATGCCGCGACGATAGGGCCGCACCCAACACGAGAGAGACACGCCTTCGTGCCGAAAGCGTGACGGCGCAAGCAGGCGGTGGGGCCCGAGGCCCCACCGCCGAGAGCCGCGCTAGCCCGTGTAGCAGAGCACGTAGAGCGTGAACGTGCTCGAGTTGCCGCTGTCGTTCCCGCCGGTCGCCCGGTAGCCGGTGACGGCGTTGTTCGTCACGACCGGGGTGAGTCGCTGCACCCACAGCTCGCGATCGGCGGCATCGTCACTCCAGCCGGTGCCGGCCGAGATCGCCTTCTCGTTCGCGTTGCAGTTGACCGTCACGGTCTCGGTGTCGTAGGCGCTGTTCTGCGCCACGCCGCCCGGGACAACGACGCCGGCCTGCCGGACGGTGATCGCACCGATCACGCCTGTCGGGCCGGTGGGGCCGGCAGGACCTGTCGGGCCCGCGGGGCCCGTCGGGCCCGCAGGCAGCGAGCTTGCGGCGAAGTCGTCGCGGGTCAGCGAGCCGTTCCGGACCTTCCCGCCGGTGACCGCGTTGTTGGCGAGCTTCGCGTTCGTGACGTTGGCGTTCCTGATCTTGGCCGCGACGACCGCGTTCGGCTTCAGCTGTGCCGTACCGACGGAGTTCGGCGCAAGGGCCGTGACCGCGGCGACGCTCGTCCCGCCGAGGGCGACGAGCAGGGCGATGCAGGCGACGACCATCGCGGGCGACGGGCGGTGTGCGAGCAGCGTACGCATGGAACCTCCTGGATCTCGACGACAGAACCCGGGCTCTGGCGCTCAGACGGCCCGGCAGACGAGGATCGACTCGAAGTACTCGCCCGCGCGGCGCCCGGTGCGGCGGTTGACGTGGCGTTCGAGCCGCTCATCGAGACGCAGCCTTGCACGGGCCAAGATTTCCGAATACAACCCACGCCGATCGTTTACAACCACGCAGACGGGCGCGTCCGCCACCAGGCGGTCGCGGGCGTTCGCGAGGACGCCAGCGACGCCGTCGACATAGGCGCGAATTGCCTCGCGACCGACACCGTGCGCGGGTCGGCCGAGCTCGACGGCGCGGCGCTCCTCGAGCCCGAGGAGCTCGTACGCGTACCGGTGCTGCTCGTGGTAGTCGATCAGCCCGGGGTACGGCGGCGAGGTGATCACCGCGTCGAACGGCCCGCCGAGGTCTACCTCACGCGCGTCGCCGTGCAGCACCGATGCGGAAGCGCGCTCGTCGCGAAGACCTGCGAAGCTCTCGATCCGGTCGAGGGCGTCGAGCGTGTACCGCAGGAGGAAGCGTCGTGCCTCCTCGACCGGACGGCACGTCCGCCGGTGCTTGTAGCACCAGTAGGGCTCGAGCTGCGGCTCGCGCGGGAAGTCGAGGTCGAAGTGGGTGGTTCGTCGCGCGGACCGGGCCGCGCGCGCGAGAACGACTCGGAGCACGTCCACCGAGGCGGTGTCCTCGGCGAGAGCCCTGAAATGGAGGAGCTCGGCGGCTGCACGGGGCGCGAACCAGGCGCGAACGAAGGGCGAGGCATCGGTTGGGTACCGACCGGTGGGCTCGAATGCTCCGGCTTCCGCGTGTGCCCAGAGGAGGTCACGGCGCACCGCGTCGAGGTTGTGGCGTCGGGTCTTGACGCGCATCAGCAGGCAGTTGAACCCGGCGACGTCGACCCCGGTGGCGTCCCTGCCGGATTCGAGCGACTGGACGAGCGTCGTCCCGGAGCCCGCGAAGGGGTCGAGGACGCGGCCGCCCGGGACGACGTACCGGTCGAGCAGCGCCTCGACGAGCTGCGGGACGAACTTGCCGAGGTACGGGTGGAGTCGGTGGACATGCTTCGTCCGCTCGCGCTCGGGCAGCTCCTGCTCCGACCACGACAGCGCGAGATCGAGCCGGCCGGACAGCGCTTCCTGGGTGGCGGCCATGGACGCCTATTCGGCGTCCATGGCCGACTCCCTGGGCTAGGCGACGCGTCTCGCGTCGAGCGCCTCGAGGCGCGCGATCCGGGCGGCGATCGGGGGATGCGTCGACAGCAGCGAGGCCATCCCTCCGCCGGTGAGCGGGCTCGACGATGTACAGCGACGCCGAGGCGGGGTTCACCTGCATCGGGAGCACCTCGACGCCACGCTGGAGAGATCCGAGCGCGTCGGCCAGCGGGCGCCCCGTCCCGAGGAGCTCCGCCGCCGTCGCGTCGGCGAGGTACTCGCGCTGGCGCGAGACGGCGAACTGGAGCAGCATCGCCGCGATCGGCGCGATCAGCACCGCGGCGATCGTGCCGACGAGGCCCAGCGGGCTGTCCTCGTCGTCGCCCCCGAAGAGCCACTGGAACTGCAGGAAGTTCGCGATCGCGGAGATCGCGGCGCCGATCATCGCGGCGATCGTCGTCACGAGCACGTCGCGGTTGCGGATGTGCGCGAGCTCGTGCGCGAGCACGCCACGGACCTGATCCCGGGGCATCAGGGCGAGGAGGCCTTCGGTGACGGCCACCGCCGAATGGCGCGGGCTCCGCCCCGTCGCAAAGGCGTTCGGCTGCTGCGACGGGATCAGGTAGAGGCGAGGCACCGGGAGCCTGGCGCGCGCCGAGAGGTCCTCGACGTCGGCCACGAGGTCGGGTGCCTCACCCGGCTCGAGCGGCCGCGCACGGCTCATCCTGAGCGCAAGGCGGTCCGAGAACCAGAACATCGCGAAGTTGAACGCGACTGCGATCGCGAGGAAGACGACGATCCCGCTCGTGCCGCCGACGACGGCACCGAACGCGACGAAGAGCGCCGAGAGCCCGGCGAGCAGGGCCCAGGTGCGGGTACGGGTTGTCATGTGACGTTCGAATCCTTTCCGGCTGACGTGGTCTGGTGCCTGTCAGCCGGAGGTTTCTCCCGCCACCTCGCTCGAGGGGGCCGGCGCGTCCGGGGCGTGACGGCCATGCCGTGCAACCCGTGTTGACGAACGCGCCCGTTGGGGGATAGTGCCCCCCGGCTCTGTTGTGGTTGGTAGCAAGTCTAACGGAACGCGCGTTCCCTTCATTCCCGCCGGGTCTCGACCTCCGCGAATTCGAGCCGCTCGACCCGCCCCTCCCTCACCGCCGCGACCTCGAAGCGCACCTCGAGGCCGGCCGACTCCGGGTGCGCCTGGAGCCAGGACGCCGCTGCCCGGCGGACACGGCGCCGCTTCTCGCGATCGACTGCGCCGACGGCCCCGCCGTACGTCTCGCGGGCACGCTCCTTGACCTCGACGAAGACGAGCCGTCCCCCGCGCCGCGCGATCAGGTCGAGCTCGTAGCCCCCGACCCGGACGTTCGCGCCCAGGATCCGATATCCCCGGAGGCGGTAGTGGCGGGCAGCGACTCGCTCGCCGCGATTCACACGGCGGTTTCGGCGTAGGCGCGTGCCTGGAATGACCGCCGGTGCTGCGGGCACGGTCCATGGACGACCACCGCACGGGTGTGCTCGGGCGTGATGTACCCGACATGAGCCGAGAATCCGTACCGCGGGTAGAGCGAGCCCAGGCGGCGCATCAGACGGTCACGCGTCACCTTCGCCACGATCGAGGCGGCAGCGATCGCCGCGCTCTTCGTGTCGCCGTCGACGATCGCGGTATGCGGCGGCGCGAGCGGCCCGAGCCGGAACCCGTCCACGAGGCACGCCTCGGCCGGTGGACGGAGATCGGCGAGCACGGCACGCAGGCCCGAGAGATTCGAGCGGTGCAGGCCGTTGCCGTCGATCTCCGCGGCGGCGATCACCCGCACGGAGACCTGTGACGCGACCGAGAGCACGGTGTGGTAGAGCCGCTCGCGGTCGCGGGGATCGACCTGCTTGGAATCGTTCAGCATCGTGAGCGGCCGCACGCGATGACCACGCAGCGCGCCGTAGTCGAGCAGGACGCCCGCCACCACGAGGGGTCCCGCAAGCGAGCCGCGCCCGGCCTCGTCGGCACCCGCGATGAACCGGACGCCGAGGCGGCGGTCGTGACGGAGCAGGCGCTGCCCGGTCGAGAGCGGCACCGTCCGAGGATATCCGGCGCCCTCGGACGAGATCGTGCCAGAGTTTCCACCGGTTCCGGCTCGACCGTACGGGGCTACGGCGTCAGCACGCAGCTGGCATTGCGCTCGTCCATGCGCACCCTGGCGGTCACGCGCACCGTGTCGCGGACGAGGTCGACGCGAAACCGGTCGCACCCGCCGTCCGTTCGCCGCACGCGGCAGAGGACGACGTTCGTCTGCTCCTCCACGAACCACGGCCGGGGATTCGGCGTGCAGCGGACGTCGGTCACGACGTATGCGGCATTGCCGGCGACCTGCGACTCGACCGCGTGGCGCGCGAACTCCTGCGTGCCGTCCTCGGCCCCGCATCCGGCGGCCACGATGGCCCCGAGCACGACGAGGAGCGCCAGGGCGACGCGCACGGGACGACGGCCGTCGAAGACGCGCGGTCGGCGGCTACGACTGCCGGAGCTCGCGCACGCGCGACTTCTTGCCGACTCGGCCACGGAGGTAGTACAGCTTCGCCCGGTTGACATCGCCGATCATGGCGACCTCGAGCTTCTCGATCTTCGGTGAGTGGAGCGGGAACGTCCGCTCGACGCCGACGCCGAACGAGTTCTTCCGCACCGTGAACGTCTCGCGGACGCCGGATCCCTGGCGCTTGATGCAGATGCCCTCGAACACCTGGACGCGCTGCCGGTTGCCCTCGATCACCTTGAAGTGGACGCGCACCGTGTCGCCCGCCTTGAACGCGGGTACGTCACGCAGCTGGCGCCGCTCGAGGCTCTCGATGATCGTGCTCATAGGAAGGTCGGCTCGGAGACCGGCAGCGGATGATAGCGGAGCCCGCCGCGTCGGAGCGCCTTGTGTCGCGTTCCGTCGTCCGGCGCTCGGAAGGGGTGTATCGCTCACAAAGCTTCGCGACACCACGCCGCGGCGGTTGCGACCGCGAAGCGGGCCCCTCAGGGATCTGCCCCGCCGCAGGCGGGGATCCGAGCGGCGGGGATCCACTCGGTGGATTCCCGCTCGCGAACAAGTCAATGAATGCTGATGCGGTTCGGCGGCCAGTACGTCATGAACACCTCGCCGATCAGGTTCTGCCGCGGCACGCTTCCCCATTCGCGCGAGTCGCAGGACTGCGCGCGGTTGTCGCCCATCATGAAGTAGTGGTCGGCAGGCACCCTGACCGGCCCGAACGCCTCCGTCGGCCGTCGATCCGGCTCGATGTACGGCTCGCGGAGCTGCTTGCCGTTGATGAACGTGTACCCCTCGCCGCGCTGGAGGCGCACCTCGACGGTCTCGCCCGGAAGGCCGATCAGCCGCTTCACGAACGTCCCGCCCGCGCCGCACTTGATGCGCGCGGCCTCGGGCGTGTCGAAGACGACGATCTCGCCCCGGCGCGGGTCGCGGAGGTGGTAGATGAGCCGGTTCGCGAGGACGCGGTCGGAGAAGCGCGCTTCGCAGCCCGATGCCGGGCGGGCGCAGTGGAGCGTCGGCTCCATTGACGACGACGGGATCCGGTAGGGGTTGACGACGAACGCCTTGACGAGCAGGACGATCGCAACGGCGCCGACGATCGTGACGACCCAGTCGACGACCACCCGGACCGGGTCTGGCAGCCCGCGGGTGAGCCGGTCGACCGGGTTTCGCGAGTGACGTCGCGCGTGCCCCTCGCCCGTCGCCCACGGCGACATGGCCGGCGCGGCCGGCGCAACGGGCCGCTCGGGCGGGGCGTCGTCGAGGCGGCCGAGCGGCTCGTCGAGCGGGATCTCGGCCGGTGTAGTGGGCCAGCCCGTCCCCGCGGCGTGGCCGTCGCCGTCGCCGTGCTGGTTGGTCGGCGCCGGCGCGCCGGGGTCCGCCCCCTGCAGGCCCCCGTCGATCGGCGTCTCTTGCTCGTCCACGCCGCTCACGCGCGGCTCCTCGCCCGGCTTTGCTCGCGACGCCAGCTGTCGATCCTCCCGTGGTCGCCCGAGAGCAGCACGTCGGGACCTCCCAGCCCTGGTAGGCGGGCGGGCGCGTGTAGTGCGGGTACTCGAGCCCGCCGTCGAGCTCCGCCGAGAAGCTCTCGTGCTCGCCCGAGCCCGCGGCCAGCGCGCCGGGCAGGCGCCGCGCGATGGCGTCGAGCAGCACCATGGCGGGAAGCTCCCCGCCCGAGAGGACGTACGGGCCGATCGAGACCGCGTCCGTCGCGAGGTGCCCGACGATGCGCTCGTCGAAGCCCTCGAAGCGGGAGGAGAGAAGCGCCAGCTCGCGCGTGCGCGCGAGCTCCTCGACAAGGCCCTGGTCGAGCTGGCGACCCTGCGGCGTCAGCGCGACGATCCGGTCCGGGCGTCGGTCGCCGTAGGCGGCCTCGAGCGCGGCGTCGACCACGTCCACCCGCAAGACCATCCCGGCGCCGCCCCCGTACGGGTCGTCGTCGACCTGACCGCTCCGCAGGGGCGTCGTGTCGCGGTAGTTGAGCAGGCGGAGCTCGAGCTCCGAGCCGAGCACGGTGGCGAGCGGCCGCTGCTCGGTGAGCCAGCCGAAGGCATGCGGGACCTGCGTGAAGACGTCGACGCGCACGGCGGTCCAGGGTACCCCTCGCGCAGGAGCGCCTCGCGGCACGACGAGCGCCGTAACCTCGGCTTCGCGCGCATCCGGACGAGTCAGGAGAGGAACCCGCGGCGTACGACGATCCGCCCGGCGCGGAGGTCGACCGCCCCGACCGCATCCTCGATCAGCGGCACGAGCGTGCCGTCGTCCAGCTCGAGGTTGTCGTTCGCCACGCCCGGGTGGACCTCGACGACGCGCCCGAGCCGCTCGTCGGCCTCGTCCACCACCGCGAGCCCGACGAGCTCGAAGGCGTAGTAGCTGTCCGGGGCGAGCGGCGGGAGCTCCGAGACCCTGACGGCGAGCTCGGCGCCGCGCTCGACCCGACGGTCGAGCCGAATCGCGTGACGGCCGCCGCCGACGCGGCGGGCGACCTCGATCGTCGCCGACTCGCCGCCCACGAGGACGGTTTCGCCCACCCGCCAGCGTCGCTCGTCGTCGCTTGCGTGCTCGACGACGAATGCCCCGTCCAGGCCGTGGGGGCGCCCGACCCGCCCGATCGGGACGAGCCTCGCCTCGTCGCTCAATCCGCGATCTCGAGCATGAGCCGACGGTCGCTCCGGACGCCGGCGGACCGGACGAGGGTGCGGAGCGCGCGCGCCACGCGGCCGTGACGGCCGATCACCTTGCCGACGTCTCCCTCGGCGACGTGGAGACGGAGCACGACGACGTCCCCTTCGTCGATCCGCTCCACCCGGACGGCGTCGGGGTCGTCGACGAGCCCCCGCGCGATCCAGACGAGCAGCTCCTCCATCGGTGCCGTCAGGAGATGCCGGCGGCCTTGATCAGGCGCGCGACCGGCTCGGACGGCTGCGCGCCCTTGTCGAGCCAGTCCTTGACCTTGTCGGCGTCGAGGTCGATCGTCGACGGATCGGTCTGTGGGTTGTACCGCCCGACGATCTCAATGAAGCGACCGTCGCGCGGCGAGCGCGAGTCGGCCACCACGACGCGGTAGATCGGGTTCTTCTTCGAACCGACCCGCGTCAATCGCATACGAACCATCACTGCCTTTCTCTCGTGTGAAAGCTGGATTGTGCCCGAAGCCCGCCAACCGGACTCGACGAGCTCAGCGCCGGCCGCGCTTCGCGCGCGCTCCACCCCCACCGGTGAGCTCGGGCGGGAGCGACGGCAGCTTGCCCTTCCCCATCGCCTTCATCATCTTCTCCATCTGCTTGCGCGCCTGGAGCAGGCGGTTGACGTCCTCGATCGTCGTCCCGCTGCCCGCCGCGATGCGTCGTCGCCGCGGCCCGTTGATGACGTGCGGCACGCGGCGCTCGTGCGGCGTCATCGAGAGCACGATCGCCTCGATGCGCGCCATCTGCGCGTCGTCGACGTCGACCCCTTCGAGCTGCTGGCTCATCCCCGGGACGAGCTTCATCACACCCTGGAGCGGCCCCATCTTCTTGAGCATTCGTGTGGAGGCGAGAAAGTCGTCGAAGGTGAACTGGCCCGCGAGCAGGCGACGCTCCATCTCCTCCTGCTCGTCGCGCTCGACGGCCTGTTCTGCCTTCTCGATCAACGTCAGCACGTCGCCCATCCCGAGGATGCGCGAGGCCATCCGGTCCGGATGGAACACCTCGAGCTGGTCGAGCTTCTCGCCGACCGACGCGAACTTCACGGGCTTGCCGGTGATCGCCTTGACCGAGAGCGCAGCGCCGCCGCGTGCGTCGCCGTCGACCTTCGTGAGGACTACGCCGTCGAAGGCGATCCGCTCCTGGAAGGCGCGCGCGACCGTCACCGCCTCCTGCCCGGTCATCGCGTCGAGGACGAGCAGCACGTTGAGCGGCTTGACTACGTCGCGGACGCGCGCGAGCTCGTCCATCAGCGCCTCGTCGATTTGCAGCCGGCCGGCGGTGTCGACGATCACGAGGTCGCAGCCGTCGGCGGTCGCGCGCTCGAGCCCCGCGCCCGCCGCGACGACGGCGTCGCTCGTCTCGGTGCGATAGACAGGCACCTGGAGCTGACGTCCGAGCTGCTCGAGCTGGTCGATTGCGGCAGGTCGCTGCAGGTCGGCGGCGACGAGGCCCGGGTTCTTCTTCTCGTGCTTGCGGAGGTACAGCGCCAGCTTCGCTGCCGTCGTCGTCTTGCCGGCCCCCTGCAGGCCGCAGAGAAGGACAACCGTCGGAGCCCGACCGAACACGAGCTTCGAGTCGGACGACCCCATCAGCTCGGTCAGCTCCTCGTGAACGATCTTCACGACCTGCTGTCCGGGCTCGAGCCCCTTCAGTACGTCCTGGCCGAGCGCACGCTCGCGCACCGAGGCGACGAACTGCTTGACGACTTCGAAGTCGACGTCCGCCTCGAGCAGGGCAAGCCGGATCTCCCGTGTCGCGCGCGTGACGGTCTCCTCGTCGAGCCGCGTGCGGCGCCCGAGGTCGCCCATCGCGTCCTGGAGGCGGTTGGCGAGCGCGTCGAACATCGCGCTCAGGGTAGATGACCGATGCCGCGAGCCCGCAGCCCGTCCTTCTCGTTCGCAGGCGGGCGCCCTAGACTCGTTAGGTGTCGGTTTGTGACACCTGCGGCGAGTCGAACGCCGGCGAGGCGCGGTTCTGCAGCGCGTGCGGCGCCGCGCTCCCGGAGCGCGTGCGCGAGGGGCTCGAGGTCAGGAAGACCGTCACCGTGCTCTTCGCGGACGTCGTCGGGTCGACGGCGCTCGGGGAGGCGACCGATCCCGAGACCACGCGCAGGGTGATGACGCGCTACGCGCACGAGATGGCCGAGGTCATCGGGGAGCACGGCGGCACCGTCGAGCGGTTCCGCGGGGACGAGGTGATGGCGGTCTTCGGCGTCCCGGTCGTGCACGAAGACGACGCGCTGCGCGCGGTGCGCGCGGGCACGGAGATGCAGCGCCGGCTCGACCGCTTGAACGTCGAGCTGCGCGCGGCGTGGGGCGTCGTGCTCGCGTGCCGCATCGGGATCAACACGGGGGAGGTCGTCGCCGGCGACCCGGGCACGGGCGAGTCGTTCGTGACCGGTGACGCCGTGAACCTCGCCAAGCGCCTCGAGCAGGCGGCCGAGCCTGGCGCGATCCTGATCGGAACGGCGACCTACCCGCTTGTCAAGGACGCGGTCAAGGTCGGCCCCCGCGAGCGCTTCAGCGCCAAAGGGAAGAGTGGTCCCGTTTCGCGCATGGCGCTCGAGGACGTCCATGCGACCGCTGCCGGGTACGCGCGCCGGCTCGACGTGCGGCTCGTCGGCCGCCGCGAGGAGCTCGAGGCGATCTCCGCGACGATCGAGCGGCTCTTCGCCGAGCGCGCATGCGGGCTCGTCTCGATCGTCGGCCCGGCCGGGATCGGCAAGTCCCGTCTCGCGCAGGAGCTCGCGACGCGGTTCGCGCGGGAGGCACTGGTGTCTACCGGCCGCTGCCTGCCCTACGGCCCGGGCATCACGTATTGGCCGCTGGTCGAGCTCGTCGCCGGCCTCGGCGGGCTCGACGCCGTCGCGAGGCGGATCGGCGGTTTCGACGACGCCGACGCAGCGCTCGAGCGGGTCGGGACAGCGATCGGTGGCTCGGAGCTCGTCGTTCCGAGCGACGAGGTCTTCTGGGGTGTCCGGCGGATGCTGGAAGGGCTGGCGAGCGACCGTCCACTCCTCGTCTGCATCGAGGACGTCCACTGGGCCGAGCCGACGATGCTCGATCTCGTCGAGTATGTCGCTGCCTTCGCCGCGGGCCCGATCGTCCTGCTCTGCAACGCCCGCGGGGAGCTGCTCGAAGCGCGCCCGGGGTGGGCGCGGTACCCGACCCACGAGCTCGGGCAGCTCTCCAGCGACGAGACGGGGGAGCTCGTCGGCTCGCTCGGCATCGAGGACCCCGAGCTGCGCGCACAGATCGTGTCGACGGCGGAGGGCAACCCGCTGTTCGCCGAGCAGCTGGCCGTGATGGTCGCCGAGTCGGGCCGCGCGGCCGGCGCGGATCTCGAGCTGCCGGCGTC
Source organism: uncultured Actinomycetes bacterium (assembly GCA_963747125.1). Classification (GTDB taxonomy): domain Bacteria; phylum Actinomycetota; class Thermoleophilia; order Gaiellales; family Gaiellaceae; genus Gaiella. Next base: position 108,400 of record CAVVEN010000009.1, read on the forward strand.
GATCCAGGCGCTGCTCGCTGCACGGCTCGACAGCCTCGACCCCGACGAGCGCAAGGCGCTCGAGCGCGCGTCCGTCGTGGGCAAGGAGTTCTGGCAGCGATCCGTCGCCGACCTCTCCTCGCCACTCGACCGGCCGCAGGTCGCCGGTCGCCTCCTCTCCCTCGCCCGCAAGGGCCTCGTTCACCCCGTGCGCGCCGAGCTCCCCGGCGAGGACACGTTCCGCTTCCGGCATTCGCTGATCCGCGACGTCACCTACGCGGGGATTCCGAAGGCCGTCCGCGCCGAGCTGCACGAGGGCTTTGCGAGCTGGCTGCGGTCGCAGGGTCCCGGCGGATTCGGCGAGCACGACGAGATCGTCGGGTACCACGCCGAGCAGGCGTACCGCTACCGGACCGAGCTCGGCCCGACCGACGACCACACCCGCGCGCTCGCCGAGCTCGCCGGCGACCTGCTCGGCGCCTCTGGCCGACGCGCCTTCGACCGGGACGACCTACCGGCCGCGGTCGGGCTGCTGGAGCGCGCCGCCGCGCTGGTCCCGGTCGGAGACCCCAGACGGATAGAGGTGCTCCGCGACCACGCACTCGCCCTGTGGGAGGCCGGCAGAGCCGACGACGGAGCGGCGGCGCTCGAGCGACTGCGCACCGAGGCACGCGACGCGGGCGACAAGCACACGGTCGCCCTCGCGGAGCTCGAGGAGCTCGTCCACGAGCAGTTCACGGGCGACGACCTCGCTGCCGTCCAGGCGGCGGCGGAGCGCGTGATCGAGCTCGGCGCGGCCACCGGCGACGATGCCGTGGTTGCCAGGGCGTGGCGGCGCCTCTCGTCCGCCCGGCGCCGCGTCGGCGCCTACTCGGACGCCGAGTCGGCGGCGCGCGAGGCGCTCACGCACGCACGAGCGGCCCGCGATCGGCGAGAGGAGGCGCGCGCCGCGGACGCGCTCTGCAACTGCCTGCTCTACGGCCCGACGCCCGCGCCGGAGGCGCTCGAGACGTGTGTCGAGCTCCTCGCGGCGACCGGTCGCACGCGGACGCTCGAGGCGAACGTGACGGGCGTCGTCGCGGGGCTCGAGGCGATGCTGGGCGACTTCGAGGCGGCGCGACGGTCGTACGGTCGCGCGGCTGCGATGCTCGACGAGCTCGGCCTCGACCTGGCGCGGGCCGTGCTCACGCAGATCGGCGTGCCGGTCGAGCTCCTGGGCGGCGACCCTGTGGCGGCCGAGCGCGAGGCCCGGCGAGGAGCGGAGATCCTCGAGCGCCTCGGCTCGTCGGCGATCCAGGCACCGCTCATCGCCGAGTCCCTGCACGCGCAGGGACGGTTCGAGGAGGCGGCGCAGGCCCTCGCGACGGACGGCCCCGAGTCCGGCCCTCCCATCCCGGAGTGGCAGGTGCGCTGGCGGATCGTCGCTGCGCGGCTCGCGATCGCGGACGGACGTGTCCCCGACGCGATCGCATGCGCACAGGCAGGCGTGGAGCTCGCCGATCAGACGGAGGGCCCCTCTCTGCGCGGCGACGCGCTCGCGGTGCTCGGCGAGGCGCTGGAGGCCGCCGGCAGCGGCGACGACGCCGACGCGGCCCTTGCGCAGGCGCTCGCGTGCTTTGCCGCGAAGGGAAACACCGCAGCGGCTGACGCACTGGCGACGCGGGCGCGTCGAGGCGTTCGACCCTCCGTCTCTTGAGCGCGATCCGACCGGGGAGTATCGTCACCCGGGGAGACAACGGCGGAGGAGGCGAACAATGGCGGAGATCAGAGCCCAACGCGGTTCCCCGGAGACGGGCCACAGCTGGGCGGAGGTGACCGAGATCGGCCCACCGGAGTCGCGGGACAAGCCGCTCCACGAGCATTGGACCGACGCGCTCGAGGCGGCGGCGTTCGAGCTCGGCGTCGGCGACGGCGAGGGGTGGTTCAACGTCCGGACGACCGTCTACATCAAGCACGGCAGCCCCGGCTGGGTCGACGGCTTCCAGATCCACATGCACGGCGGAGGCGGCTAGAGGCTTGATGCGGGTTGGGGGTGCGGCACGGGGAGGGCATGCGCCAAGCAGCGTGGCCGGATCGGTGCTCGCCGATACCCGAAGGTATCGGTGAGTGACGAGACGGTCGCGATGCGCCGTGCGCAGGCCCCCATCCGTGCGTGCCCGTAACCCGCATCAAGCCTCTGGCTGCCGAGGCGTGCAGGAGTCGATGCGATGAAGGTGCGGCGCTCCTAGAGCGCCGCACCCGCATACGTTGCAGGCAGCGACACCGCACCCATTCGCTCGATCGTGTCCATCTCGACGGCGAACAGGTTGTGGAGCGCCGTGACCTCGACCGTCGGGCGCGACACGTAGCCGCGCATCTGCAGCGCCTGGAGGAACCGGTCGTGGAAGGCCTGGAACGCCTGCTCGGTGCGCCAGATCTCCGCGACCGAGAGCCCATCCTGCTGCTCCCCGACGAGATGGAGGATCGCCCCGACGGGCGGGTTTGCGTCGAGGTCGAGCGTGGCGATGACCTCGTCGTACGACTGCGGGCTCAGGCCCGGGTAACGCGAGAAGACCGTGACGGCCATGTCGCTCGCTCCTCCTTTTCCCCCTCGACCCAGTTGTCGAACTCGGTCGGAGCGTACCCCGGACGGGGGATGGCGCGCAATCCCTCGGACGGTTATGCCCGCGGGCCGGCCTACGACACGAGCGCTCGAGCGTAGTCGGACGCGTCGAACGGCCGCAGGTCGTCGACGCCTTCTCCGATGCCGACAAGCTTCACGGGGATCCCGAGCTCGTGCGCGATGGCGATCGCGACGCCGCCCTTCGCCGACCCGTCGAGCTTCGTCAGGGCGATGCCCGTCACCCCGGCGGCGTCGGCGAAGAGCCGCGCCTGCTGCAGGCCGTTCTGGCCGGTCGTGGCGTCGACGACGAGCAGCGTCTCGTGCGGCGCGCCCTCGAGGCGCCCGGCAATCACGCGGCGTACCTTGGCGAGCTCGTCCATCAGGTTGCCCTGCGTGTGGAGCCTGCCCGCCGTGTCCACGATCACGACGTCCCGGTCGCGGGCGCGGCCCGCCTCGACGGCGTCGTAGGCGACCGCGGCGGGGTCGGCCCCCCGCGCTCCCCCCACGAAGTCTGCGCCGGCGCGCTCGGCCCAGATCTCGAGCTGCTCCTCGGCGGCCGCGCGGTACGTGTCGGCCGCACCGACGAGCACCGTGCGGCCGTGCTCGGCGAGAGCGCGCGCGAGCTTGCCGATGGTCGTCGTCTTCCCGGTCCCGTTGACGCCCACCACGAGGAGGACGGTCGGGCCCTCGACGGCGTGCCCAAGCGTCGGCGGGTCGCCGAACAGGTCCTCGACCTCCTCGGCCAGGGCTTCCCCGAGGTCGGTGAGCTCGCCGCGCGCCTCGAGCCGCCGGACGAGCTCTGCGGTCGACGGGACGCCCACGTCGGCCCGGATCAGCGCGACCTCGAGGCGCTCCCAGGCGTCCTCCTGCTCGGGGTCGAAGGACGCGCCGAGCTCCGCGACGAGCGCCCGACGGCTCTTCCCGAGCGAGTCGCGCAGCCGGCCGAAGAAGCCGGATCGCTCCTCTGCCTCGCGCGCCCCGTCCTCGGCATCACCGAGCAGCTCCGCCCACGTCCTCGACATCGGCGGAACGCTAGATGACGGCGCGCCTCACGCTCGGAGCTCCACGAAGCCGGCCGCGGCGAAGTCCCCGTCGAAGGCGAGTGCTTCGCGGATCCGAAGGGATCGCATGAGCTCGAAGCTCGTTGCGTCGACCAACGAGTACTCGCGCTCGTCGTGCCGGCGAAGCCAGCGAAGCGCCTTCTCCTCGAGGGCCGTCTCGACGGTCAGGACATCGAGACGGTCTGTCCGCTCGAGCATGTCGAGAAATGCCACGGCGACCCAGTGGCCGTAGCGCCGGTTGAGAAACGTCCAGGTCTCACCGCGAACATGATTCGAGGTGACGAGACCGGACGACCCGTGCTGAGCCACAAGACGACGGCCGTCCCCGTGCCGTGCGTCGCGCGATGCCGCGACGGCCACGAAGACGGACGTGTCGACGAAGATCACCGCGGGTAGACGACGTCATCCACGGACGCCGAATCGGCGGGCCCTCCTTCGACGATGCCGACCATCCCCCACAGAGGGTCGTCTTCGATCGGGCCGGGCGGCGCCAGACGCTCGCGAACGTACGCCCGTATCAGTGCCGCCTTGGAGGTTCCCTCCTGACGAGCCCTGAGCTCGAGGGCGTCGTCGAGCTCCTCGTCGATCAGGATCTGAAGCCGCTTCATCGTCCTCAGCATACATCACTCGAGTGATGTATGTGTAGAAGAACCGTAGTGTCAGGCCGTCGCGGCGGCGCGATCCTCGCGCGGAAGCCGGCGGGAGACGATCTGCGAAACGCCGTCGCCGCCCATCGTGACGCCGTAGAGGACGTCCGCGGCCTCCATCGTCCGCTTCTGGTGGGTGATCACGACGAACTGGGCGCGGTCGGCGTACCGGCGCAGGAGCTCGACAAAGCGGGCGATATTCGCGTCGTCGAGCGCCGCCTCGACCTCGTCGAGCAGGTAGAAGGGGCACGGCTTCGCGAGGAACAGCGCGAAGAGGAAGGAGATCGCGCCGAGCGCCTTCTCGCCGCCCGAGAGGAGCGTCAGGCGGGTGATCTTCTTGCCCGCAGGTCGCAGCTCCACCTCGACGCCGGGCTCCCCCCCGTCACCGTCCTCGTCGCCCAGCTCGACGAGCCGGAGGCGGCCCTCTCCTCCGGGGAAGAGCGTCGCCGCCACCTCCTCGAAGTTCGCGGCCACCGCGGCGAAGGTCTCGTCGAAGCGGCGGTTGACCGTCTCGGTCAGCTCGTCGCGGAGGGCCGCGAGCTCGGCGAGCGACGCCTCGAGGTCGGCGCGCTGCGCCGAGAGCTCCTCGAGCCGCTCCTTCTCCGCCTCGTACTCCTCCTTCGCGAGCGGGTTGACCTTGCCGAGCGCCTCGCGCCGCGTCTCGAGTCGCGCCACGCGGGTGACCAGGTCGTCGCGGTCGACGCCGTCCTCCGCTTCGATGTCGTCGCCCTTCGCCGCGCCCGCGGCGAGCGCTTCATCGAGGCGCCGCCTCGCCTCCGCCGCCTCGCCGTCGAGCCGTGCGAGCTCTACCTCGACCACGGTCACGCGGTCGGTCGCCTCGTCCACCGCCTGGCGTGCCTCCACCTCGGCCGCACCGAGCCGGCGGAGCGTCGCGCCGAGCTCCCCCGCCCGTGCGGAGCCTGCGTCCACCCGCGCGCGCACCGGCGCCTCGAATCGCGACGCGAGCGCCGAGGAGCGGTCGAGCAACGCGGCGAGGCCCCCGGCGGCCGCAAAGAGCCGTTGCAGCAGGTCGACGTCGAGCCTTGTTCGCCGCGGCGCGCGCTCCACGAGCGCGGCATCCGCGGCCCGCGCGGCGTCGGCGGCACCGAGCGCGGCCGCTGCCGCCTCGTCGGCCTCGGCGAGCGCGGACGACGCTTCCGCAGCGAGCTCCTCACGGGACGGCGCCCCCAGCGCGCCGACGACGACCGGGGCGCCGCCGAGCCGGGCGAGGACAACCTCCGCGTCGGACGCTCGTCGGCCGGCCTCGACAGCCTCGCGCCGCGCGTCCGCTTCGAGCGCCGCGAGCCGCCCGAGTGCCTCGCCCAGCTCGCTCGAGCGGCGGTCGGCCGATGCGAGCCGGGCCGTGAGCGGTGCCTCGACGCGGGCAACATTGGCGATGGCGCGAGTCGTCGCGTCGACGAGCACCTCGGCGATCGCCGCGAGGCGGCCGAGCAGGTCGGCGTCCAGGGCGGCGCCGCGCAGGTGCGAGACCTCGGCGTACGCCGCCTCGGAGGCGGTCGCCCGCGCAGTCGCCTCGTCCGCATCGCGGCCAGCCGCCTCGGCACGCGCTGCGAGCTCGTCGGCCTCGTCGGCCAGGACACGACGCCGTGCGTCGAGCTCGAGCAGCAGTGCCTCGCCGGTCTCGCCCGTGAACCACAGCTCGCCACGGTCGGCGTCGATCCCCTCGCCGTCCCGCGTGACGGCGACACCTGACCGAACGGCGCCCAGCTGACCCGCCTCGGCGAGCCAGACTCCCTCGAGCAGCCGCACGGCGTCCTCAGGGCCGGCGACGAGCGTGGTCAGCGCGCGTGCATCGGGGACAGGCGGCGCGCCGCAAGCGCGACCCGTCGCCCCGATGACCACGGAGAGGCTCCCGAGCCCTCGCGTGCGTGCTCGGTCGATGAGCTCGAGCGCGTGCTGCGAGCCGTCCGCGAGGAGCGCCGAGGCGCGCCAGGCGAGCGCTGCCGCGACGGCCTTCTCGAAGCCCGGCTCGACCTCGAGCGCCGCCAGCGCGAGCCGCTCGCCCTCGGCGGCGAGCGCGCGAGCCGCCGGCGCGACGCCCTCGCGCTCGGCGAGCGAGCGCTCGAGCGCGGCCAGGCGCTCGCGGGCGGAGCGTGCGCGCTCGGCGAGGTCGTCCCTCTCCGTTGCTGCAGCCCGCGCGAGAGTGCGATCCTCGTTCGCCCGCTCCTCGAGCTCCGCGGGACGCGGCGCGCCGCTGCGCGCGTGCGCGCGCGCTGCGTCGTGCTCCTCGCGAAGCCGACCCGCGAGATCGGCGGCGCGCTCCTGCCGCGCCCGCAGGCGCTCGCGCGACCCGCCGAGGGCGACGAGAGCGCGGTTGGCGTCGCCCTGCCCGCCGCCCAGCGCGCGCATCTCGCCGTCGACACTCTCGCGCTCCCGTCGGACCTCCTCGAGGCGCTGCTCCGCCTCGTCGGCAACCGCACGCTCGGCGGCGGCGAGCAGCGCATGCGCGTGGCGCGCACGCTCGGCGGCCTGCCCGCTTCTGGTCGCGGTGTCGCGGGCCGCAGCCGCGGCGGCGCGCGCCGCCTCCTCGAGCGCTCGCACCGTCTCGTCGGTGCGCGCCTCCTGGGCGTGCCGGGCCTCCGCGAGGTCGTCTTCGAGCCGCGCCGCCAGGCCCGACGCCGACTCGCCCCGCACCACCAACCGCTCACCGGCTCCCTGCAGCCGGTAGAGGGCGCCGAGGGCGGCCTCCCGCGCCCCGGCGGCGTCGGACAGCTCGATCTCGGCCTGCTCGCGCTCGCCGAGGACCGACTGGAGCCGCTCCTGGGCCGAGCGACGGGCGAGCGTCGCGGCGGTGCGGCGCTCCTCCGCCTCCGCGTGGCGCCCGTCCAGCGTCGCGACGTCGAGCCGCGCGACCCGCGCCCGGAGCGCGGCGATCTCGTGCCCAAGCTTCTCGGCCCGCTCCGCGGCGGTCGCCTGGAGCGCGAGCGGCCGCAGGCGCTTCCGAACCTCGTCCTCGACGTCCCGGGCCCGCTCGACCTGCGTTGCGACGCGCGCGAGCTTCAGCTCGGCGCGGTGCCGGCGCCGCTTGAACTTGCCGAGACCGGCGGCTTCCTCGACGAGGGCCCGGCGGTCCTCGGACTTCGACGCGAGCACGGCATCGACCTTCCCCTGGCCGACGATGGAGTGCATCGAGCCGCCGAGCCCGACGTCGGCCAGCAACTCGACGAGATCGGTCCGGCGGACCGCGGTGCGGTTGACGAGATACTGTCCCTCGCCTCCACGCACGAGCCGGCGCGCGATCGAGATCTCGGAGTAGTCGAGCTCGGCGCCGAAGCCGCCGTCCTCGTTGTCGAAGACGAGCTCGACCTCGCAGTGGTCGGCCGCCTGACGCGTCGACGAGCCGCCGAAGAGGACGTCGTCGGGCCTCTCCGCGCGCATCTCGGAGGGTGTCAGCGACCCCGCGGCCCAGACGATTGCGTCGGAGACGTTGGACTTCCCCGATCCGTTCGGGCCGACCACGACGGCCACCCCGGGCTCGAGCTTCACCTCGACCGGGTCCGGGAACGACTTGAAGCCGCGCAGCTTGATGCTCCGCAGGTGCATGCGAGGGCGAGGCTATCCGCCGCGGCGGACGGTGAGACGGTCTCGTCGCGGCGGTCGGGGGGCCGGATCGCGCCGACCCCTCGACCGCCTCACGGCTACCGCGCCGTCACGCTGACCGACGCGACCTGCGTCGTCGGGCGGCCGTTCGTCTTCAGGACGATCGTGAACGTCGCCTTCCCGCTCGCGCCCTTGACGGGGATCGAGAGGACGGTCGACTTGCCAGCGGGCACCTTCACGGCCGCCTCCCGTTTACGGCGCCTTTCAGGCTCGCGGTCGCCGCCACCTGCGCGGGGCACGCGACTCCGCCAAGCGTGAACTTCACCTTCGCTACGCCGTTTGCTACCGCGACGTTGACGCCCACCGACGCCGTCGCAGGCTTCGCCCGATCGGCGGCGAAGCGGACGACCTTCCGTGTGTTGATGTCGAAGACGTAGACGTCGCCGCCCGGGCCGACCACGACGTCCTTCGCCACGATGTCCCCGGACGTGGCCGTCGCCAGGAGCTTCCCCGTCGGCGAGTAGAGCATGACGTTTCGCTCCCCGTTGTTCACGGCCCAGACGTTGCAGTCCGGATCGACGCCGATGCCCAGCGTGACGCCTGCCCCCGCCGTCGCGGGCATCTTCATGTTGATCCGCTTCAGCAGCCGCCCATTCGCGTCGTAGCGCTTGACGTTCGGGGGCGAGCCCTTGACATCCGCGACGTAGATGGTCCCGTCGGGGGACGCCTCGACGTCGACCGGCCACAGGAATCCGCCGCCGACCCACATCGTCGCCGGATCCCATCCTGCGGCGGTCTTCGCGAACCGGACGACCCCGGCGACGTTGTCCCCGCTCGTCGAGACGTACACGTTCCCGTCGGCATCGACCGCCACCCCGCTGGCCGACTTCGGGGTGGCGAGCGTCTCGTTTCCGCCGCCCTTCGGGAACCGGCGTACGATCGCACCCGTGTCCGTCGTCGCCCACACGTCGCCCGTCGTGGCGACGGCGACGTCGGCGGTCCCGCCCTCACCGGGAACCATCGCGTAGGTCCTGAGGTACCCGCCCTTCGGCGAGAAGACCACGACGCGGTTGGGGTTGCCGTCCGACACGTACACGTTTCCCGTCTTGTCGACGGCCAGCGCCGACCGAGGAGCGCGTCGCCGAGCTCGCGTCGCAGGGTCTCCGGAACGCCGAGATCGCCGCGCGTCTCCACGTGACCCGGAAGACGGTCGAGGCGACGCTCTCGCGCGTCTACCGGAAGCTCGGCGTGAGGTCGCGCGCGGAGCTCGCCCGGCGGGAGACCACGCCCGACGCGTCGCCGGCCGACGGCTCAGGAAGTCGTGGGAGCCCGCTCCGGCGGATCACGTGACGGCAGAGCCCCGAGGGCAACGAGGGCCTGTTCCGCCGCTTCCTGCTCCGCCGCCTTCTTCGTCGTGCCGCTGCCCGTGCCGAGGCGCTCGCCGTCGATGAGCGCGGCGCAGACGAACCGCCGCTCGTGCGGCGGGCCGTCGACGTCCAGCACCTCGTACTGCACCGAGCGGCCTGTTCGGGCGAGGGCCTCCTGGAGCTCGGTCTTCGAGTCGACGTGACCGGTGCTCGCGTACTCGATCCGCTCGTCGAACGCCTCGACGATCGCGGGCGCGACCACGTCGTAGCCGAACTCGAGGTACACGGCCGCGATCGCCGCCTCGAGCAGCGCGGCGAGGACGTTGCGGCTCAGCGAGATCCGGTTCAGCTCCGGCCCCGGCACGTCCTGCGCGCTGGCGACAAGCACCGCGCCGAGATCGAGCGAGCGGGCGACCGCGGCACAGCTCTGCCGCGAGACCACGTGCGCGCGGATCTTCGCGAGGCGCCCCTCCGACGCCTCGGGGAAGCGGTCGTAGAGCGCGCGGGCGACCGCGAGCTCGAGCACCGAGTCGCCCAGGAACTCGAGGCGCTCGTACGAGGACGCACGGTCCGGCGCCCACGACGTGTGGGTGAAGACCTTTTCGCGGCGCTCGGGGGGGAGGGCAGCGATCAGGCGCGGAAGCGCCCCGCCCTCCCCCTCGCGCACCTCACTGATGCTCGACGACGTAGTCGACGGACTGGCCGACGGTGGTCAGCTTCTGGGCGTCCTCGTCCGGGATCTTGATCCCGAACTGGTCCTCGAGCTCCATGATCAGCTCGACGAGATCGAGCGAGTCGGCGTTGAGGTCGTCCTGGAACGACGCATCCTCCGTGATCGCGCCCTCGTCGGCACCGAGCTTGTCGACGAGCGCCACCTTGACGCGCTCGTACACCTCATCGCGGGAAAGAGCCACTTCGTAACCTCGCTGGTCGATACGGGGTGATTGAGTCGCAGGACTCTAACAGGCACGACGTGGGAATACCGCATGGTTCCCGACAATCCCCTTCTTCAAGCCGCGCACGGATCGGCGGACCTGCGCTAGCGCTCGGCGAGCTCGGCTCTCGGTCGCGGCAGCCTCTCGGCGAGCCGATCGACGAGGCGATGCTCCACGCCGCGCGCAGCCATCCGCGTGGCGTTCGCGATCGCGATGCGGGAGCTCGAGCCGTGCGCGATCACGACGAGGCCCTGCAGTCCGAGGAGGTAGCCGCCGCCGTAGGTATCCGGATCCAGCTGCGCCCGCAGCCCCCGTGCCGCGGGCCGGATCAGCATGCCGCCCACCTTCCCGACGAGCGACGAGCGGATCTCGGAACGCAGCGCGTCGAGCACGCTCCGGATCGTTCCCTCGAGCGTCTTCAGCGCGACATTGCCCGTGAAGCCGTCGCAGATGACGACGTCTCCGCCGCCCTCGAGCAGCGTCCTGCCTTCCGCGTTGCCCTCGAAGCGGAGCGACGCACGCGCGAGGAGGGCGTGCGCCTCCAGCGTCAGCTGGTTGCCCTTCTCCGGCTCCTCGCCGATCGAGAGGAGACGCACCGGCGGGTCGGGGACGTCGAGCATCTCCTGCGCGAACACGACGCCCATGTGCGCGAATTGGACGAGGTGCTCCGGCCTCGCGTCGGCGTTTGCGCCGGCGTCGATCAGCACGGTCGGCCCTTGTCGCGCGGGGATCACGATCGCGATGCCCGGTCGCAGGACGCCGGGGAGCCTCCGCACGTGGAGGAGCGACGCGGCGAGCATCGCTCCGGTGTTCCCTGCGGAGACCACCGCGTCCGCGTCCCCGCCGCCCACGGCCTTGACCGCCTGCACCAGGGACGAGCCGGGCTTCGCGCGGACCGCCTCCGCGGGCTTCTCGTGCATCTCGATCGCCTCGCGGCACACGACGAGATCCAGGCCACGCGAATCGAGCGACGCAGGCCCGAAGAGGATCGGCTCGATCGAGTCGGAGGCCGCGGCGACGGCGCCCTCGACGATCTCGTCCGGCGCACGATCGCCGCCGAGAGCATCGACCGCGATCCGCATCGCCATGCCTGCTCTGGCTACGGCGTGGGCGCTCGGAGCGGCCTGACCTCGCGCCCGCGGTACGTCTTGCACGTCGGGCACGCGCGGTGCGACTGCTTCGGCGACCCGCAGTTCTCGCACGTCGAGACGCGCGGTGCGGCGATCGCGTGCTGCGCGCGGCGCTTGTCGCGGCGGGACTTCGAGGTCTTGCGCTTCGGAACGGCCATGAGCGGCCGCGGAGTTTACCTGGTCGCGCCGGGCTCCGTGCGGAGGCTCTCGAGCGCGGCCCAACGGCTGTCGACGGCCACATCGGAGTGCTCGTGCGGCTCGACGTTCAGGTCCTTCCCGCACGTCGGGCACAGGCCGGCACAGTCGGGGCGGCACAGGATCTGGTCGGGGAGGCCGAGCGCGATCTGGTCGCGCGCCCAGGCCGCGACGTCGAGCTCTCCGTCCGAGACGTACTCGGAGCCGAGATCCTCGTCCGCACCGGCGTCGGTTGCCTCGTACTCCTGCGCGTCGACCTCGACCGGGACGCTCGCCGCCCCGAGGCAGCGCATGCACGGCCCGTCGAGCCGGGCCGTGAACGAGAGCCGAAACAGATCCCCCGTCGCGGCCCGCTGGACGACGAGGTCCGCCGGTGTCCCCGGCAGCGAGACGGCGTAGGGCTCGCCGCCGAGGACGAGCGGCTCCAGCGCGAGCGGCACGGTCTCGCGGTGCTTCTCGCCCGGGCGAAGTCGAAGCGCTCTGATCGGATAGCGATCCACGATGCGAGGGTAGCGCCGGCGGCCTCCGCGAACGGGGCCATCAACGCGTTCAGGCCGGTCCGGGCCGGGTTCACCCCCTCGGCGGCATCTGCGCGAGCGTCATCCGCAGCCGCAGGCGCACACGCTCGAGCCATTCCTCGCTCGAGCCAGGCCCGAACGAGATGCCGAACCGGTGGACGTTCAGCGCACGGCAGATCCAGCCAAGCCGGAGCGCGGCCGCGTGGGCGACCTCGAGCTCGGGACGGGCCGCAAACGACGCGAACGGACGCAGATAAGCGTCGCGGAACGGCGTCACGTCGACCGAGCCCTCGACGTCGTCGAGCCCCCACGCCAGCTGTCCCTCGAGCGTCACGGCCATGCTGAAGAACGGGTGGGAGACGCACGAGTCGCCCCAGTCGAAGAACAGGTAGCGGCCGTCGCGGACGAAGACCTGGGCGTCGTGGAGGTCGTCGTGCTGGATCGTCTCCGGGATGCCGAGGGCGGCGAGCTCCCCGCACATCCGGTCGACGACGGGAACGAGCGCGTCGAGCCGCGTCCGCTCCTCCGCGTCGAGCCCTTCGACCTCGGCGAGCAGCTGCTCGAACTGCGCCGGAAGCGCCGCGAGACGTCGATCGGGCGCGCCCAGGGCGACGAGCTCCTCGGCGTCGTCTGCCAGTGCGAGCTGCAGCTCGGCGTACTGCGGCAGCACGTCCAGCCAGCGGCTGAGATCCCGCTCCTCCTCGATGATCTCGCGCAGCCGCTCGCCGCCGTGCCGCATCAGCATCCAGCCGCGGGCCCGGTCGATCGCCACGAGCTCCGGCACGACGGCAGGGCACCTGCGCGCGAGAACATCCACGACGCCGGCCTCGTAGACGAACGCGGGCGCGTTTGCCTTGAACCAGAGGACGCCCTCGCTTGTCGGCGTGCGCATCACCGTCGACCATTCCCGCACGTGCGGCTGCTCGATCGGCCCTGTCAGGCGTCCGTCCACGCACCGCTCGATCCACCCGTGCGCGTCGGCGAGCCACGCGGGATCGGTCCAGGCCTCCACGGAGGAGACCGTAGTCCAGTCGCTCGATGCGCATGAGCAATCCGTAAGCAGCGTCAGGGTTCCGTAAGAAGCTCGTTCGGTGCCCGAGATCCGGGCTAGGACCTGTGTCGTCCCATCGAGGAAAGGACTGTCCCGATGCGTACGACACGAAGGACCAGCGTTGCGTGGACGCTCGCCGCCGCGGCGCTCGCCTCGCTTGCGACGGTGCTCGCGCTCCCAGGCGGCGGCGGAGCCGTGACGAGCGCCACGCCCGGCAACACGGCGGAGCCGCGGATCAGCGGTAGCGCCACCATCGGCTCGACGCTGACCGCGAGCCAGGGCACGTGGACCAACTCTCCGACGGGCTACGCGTACCAGTGGGTGCGCTGTTCCCGCAGCGGTGGCCTTCCCTCCGGAGCGGACTGCGCCGCGATCGGCGGCGCCACGACGACGCAGTACGTCGTCGCGAGCGCGGACGCCGACCATCGGCTCCGCGTCCGCGTGACGGCGTCGAACGCCGACGGCTCGAGGACGGTGGCGTCGAATGCGACCGCCGTCGTGCGTGCGGCCGACGCGGGTCGGCCCGTGAACGTCCAGGCTCCCGCGCTGTCGGGGACAGCGGCTCAGGGCCAGACGCTGCACGTCAGCCCGGGCACGTGGAATGGCCGGCAGCCGATCACGTACACGTTCCGCTGGATGCGGTGCGATACGGCGGGCAACAACTGCATCCTCCAGCAGGGCCTCCAGGACGACGCGTACCTCCTCCGCGAGGGCGACGTCGGGAAGACGATCCGCGCCCGTGTGATCGCGCGGTCGAGCGCCGGCGAGACGAGCCAGCTCACGGCGCCGAGCCCTGTGGTGCAGGGGCCGCAGACGCCCCCGGGCCCGACCGGCGTGATCACGCTGCCGAATAGCGAGAAGTCGATCCCGGTGACGAGCGTCCCGTCCACCGAGCGGCTCGTGGTCGACCAGGTGCAGTTCTCGCCGAACCCGATCCGCTCGCGGACGGAGCCGATCACGGTGCGGATCAAGGTGAAGGACACGCGCGGCTACGTCGTCCGCGACGCGCTCGTGTTCCTCCGCTCGACGCCCCTCGTGACGCGGAACGCTCAGGACCAGAAGACCGGGCAGGACGGCTGGCTGCAGCTGACCGTCACGCCGGAGGTCGACTTCCCGGAGCTGCGCCCCGCCTACTCCGTGCAGTTCTTCGTCAAGGCCTTCAGGCAGGGCGACCCGCCGCTCGCGGGCGTTGCCGCCTACAGGCTCGTCCAGGTCCCGCTCGGCTGACCTGACGCCGCGTGGTGTGCCCCCTTCGGGTGGCGCACCACGCGTTCGATCTGTCACGCTCCTCATGTCCCCCGACGTCAGGAGCCCTATGTCCACCAGCCGTACAGACGCACGCCGCCGCCGGGCAACACTCGCGCTTGCCTGCACCGCCGCGCTCGTCCTCTCGGTCGGCGCCGCCGCCCGTGGGAGCGCCGGGCCTGTCAGCATCGCCAATCCGACCATCAGCGGAGTCGCCCTCGTCGGCCGGACCGTCGAGACCTCGAACGGCGCCTGGACCAATCCTGGCTCCGGCCTCACCTTCAAGTACCAGTGGCTCCGCTGCGACCCCGCAGGTGGCGACGACTCGTCCGACAAGACGTGCACCAGCATCAGCGGCGCGGACAAGCAGTCGTACACGATCGTCAACGCCGACATCGGCAAGCGCATGCGGTCGCGGGTGTCCGCGAGCTCGAAGGGCGGCACGACGCAGGCGACGAGCGCCGCGACGTCCGTGGTCGCCACCGAGAGCGGCAAGCCGGCGAGCTCGGCCCCGCCGACGATCTCCGGCAGCGCGACCGTCGGGTCGGTGCTGACGGGCGCACCGGGCTCGTGGGTCGGTGACTCCCCGATCACCTACTCGTACCAGTGGCTCCGCTGCGACAAGGACGGGAACGCCTGCGCGCCTCTGGCGGGCAAGGAGAGCTCGCGGTACACGATCGTGCAGGCCGACCAGGGACGGACACTCCGCCTCCGCGTCGTGGCCCGCAACAACCGCGGCACGGCCGACGCGTTCTCGAGCTCGACCGACGTGGTCCAGGCCAGCCCGTCCGACGGGACGATCAACCTGCCGAACGGCGAGAAGTCGGTCGAGGCGAAGCAGGTGCCAGCCGACGAGCGGCTCGTCGTCGATCAGGTCCAGTTCAGTCCCAACCCTCTCACCTCGAAGAACCAGACGATCACCGTCCGGATCAAGGTGAAGGACACGCGGGGGAACGTCGTCCGGAACGCGATCGTCTTCATCCGATCGACCCCGAAGGTGACGTCCGGGGGCGACAACTCGCCGACCGCGACGGACGGCTGGGTGCAGTACTCCCTCGTCCCCGAGAACGACATCACGATCCGGAACGGCTACAGCGTGCAGTTCTATGTCAAGGCGTACAGGACCGGCGACCCGACGCTCGGCGGGATCTACGGCAGCCGGCTGGTTCAGCTCGCGACGCGCACGAGCTAGCGAGATGACACACGTGGCGGGACCCGCATGCGGGTCCCGCCACGAAAGCCGGCTGCGTTACTGGTAGCTCTCGACGTCGGGCACGTGGCCGCCGTCGCGGTCGATCGGGCCGATCCCGGCGACCACCGTCTCCTGCGAGCGCTCGTGCAGGCGCTCCCGGCCGCGGCGGACGGCGCCGAGGAACTTGTCGAGGTTGACCTCGAGCGTCGAGAGAATCCCGTCTGCCCAGTCCTCCATCTCGAGGCGCGTCTCGCGCGCGTCGCGGCGCGCCTCCTCGACGATGTCCTGGGACTGGCGCTCGGCGAGCTTCACGATCTCGGTCTGCGATGCCTCCCGCATCGCTTGCTCGCGCGCCTCGCCGATCAGGCGGTCGCACTCGCGCTTCGCCTCGGCGAGCATCTCCTGGCGTTCCTTCACGATCCAGCGGGCCTGCTTGATCTCCTCGGGGATCGTCGCGCGCATCTGGTCGAGGATGTCGTAGATCTCCTCGCGATCGATGCGAACCTGGTCGGTCAGTGGCACCGCCTTGGCGTTGTGCACGAGATCGTCGAGCTTGTCGATGAGTACGAGGACGTCCATGCCACGGATGGTACTCGCGGTGCCGGATGCGCGTACGGGCCGGGAGTCACTCCTGCGGGCTGAGCGGAGCCCCGGGCCGGCCGTTCGGATACAGCTCCCGGAACCGCTTCGCGACGGCCGGTGTCACCAGGCCTTCGACGTTGCCGCCGAAGGACGCGATCTCCTTGACGCCGCTCGACGAGACGAACGCGAACTCAGGGCTCGACATCACGTACATCGTCTCGACCTCCGGGGCGAGCCGATGGTTGAGCCGGTTCATCTGGAACTCCCACTCGAAGTCCGCGATCACGCGAAGCCCCTTGACCATCGTGCGGGCCCCGTGCTTGCGTGCGAAGTCGACGACGAGCTGGCTGAAGACGTCGACGACGACGTTGTCGAGCTCCGCCAGCGCGTCATGGAGAAACGCGACGCGCTCCTCGACGGTGAAGGTCGTCTGCTTGTGGTGCGGATCACGGACGACGCCGATGACCACGCGATCGAAGATCGCCGCGGCGCGCCGGATCACGTCGACGTGGCCGAGCGTGACGGGGTCGAAGGTGCCAGGGTTGATGGCGACGATGGGTGGGCGATCGGTCATGGCGTGAAGAGGGTGAGCCGGGCGGAACCGTACCGCCGCGTGGTCACGCGGTCGAGCGGGAGGACCGGCTCGACCCGCGCGTCGGTCTCCACCACGACGAGTCCCGTCTCGCCGACGACCGCCGCGACCGGCTCGCCGAGCTTGCGCTCGAGCTCCTCCCAGCGGTCGTAGGGCGGGTCGATCAGCACGAGCTCGTGCCGCCTGCCGGCGGCGCGCTCGTCGCGGAGCACCCTGAGAACGTCCCGCTGAACGACGAGCCCTCCCGTCAGACCGAGGGTCTCGAGGTTCGACCGGATCGCGCTGCAGGCCGCACCGTCGGTCTCGACGAACGTGCAGCGCCGGGCTCCGCGCGAGAGCGCCTCCAACCCCAGCGCGCCCGAGCCCGCGAAGAGGTCGAACACCGACGCGCCGTCGACCGGCCCAACGAGGTTGAAGAGCGCCTCGCGGACTCGGTCGCCGGTCGGGCGGGTCTGCGCGCCCTTCGGCGCTGCAATCCGTCTCCCCCGGTGGGTCCCGCCGATGATCCGCATTCGCGGGCACCCTACGACTCGCCGACATGGTCGGCCTCGCCGAGGAGCCGCTCTACCTGGTCGTCCAGGAATGGCTCCCCGGCGAGCTCGGCCGCGAGCTCCTTCGCGCGCTCGAGCAGGTCGCGGTCGGCGCGCAGGCGCGTGAAGCGCAGGTCGGTCAGGCCCGACTGCCGTGCGCCGACGAGCTGTCCCTCGCCGCGGAGCTCGAGGTCGCGCTCGGCGAGCTCGAAGCCGTCGTTCGTCGCGACCATCGCCTCGAGCCGCTCGGCCGCCGTCTCCGACAGCTCGTCGCGATGACGGGAGACGAGCAGGCAGAACGACTGCTCCGCCCCGCGCCCGACGCGGCCGCGGAGCTGGTGGAGCTGCGCGAGCCCGAATCGGTCCGCCTCCTGGACGATCATGATCGTCGCGTTCGGGACGTCGACCCCCACCTCGATCACGGTCGTCGCGACGAGCACGTCGAGCTTCCCCTCCGTGAACGCGGCCATCGTGGCGCGACGCTCGGCTGTCCTCAGGCGCCCGTGAACGCAGCCGACGCGGTAGCCGCGGAGCTCGTTCGTCCGCAGCCGCTCCGCCTCGTCCTCGGCGGCGCGCGCGATCGTCGTCTCGGAGCCCTCGACGAGCGGACACACGACGTACGCCTGGCGGCCGGCGTCGAGGTGCCGCCGCAGCCGCGCATATGCCTCGGCGCTGCGCTCCTCGCCGACCCAGGCGGTGACGATCGGCTTCCGGTCGGCCGGCGGGGCAGCGATCTCGGACACGGCGAGGTCGCCGTAGACCGTCAGGGCGAGCGTCCGCGGGATCGGGGTCGCGGTCATGTGGAGGACGTGAGGGCTGCGCCCCTCGGCGAGCGCGGCGCGCTGCTCGACGCCGAAGCGATGCTGCTCGTCGACGACTGCGACGGCGAGGTCGGCGAAGGCGACCTCGCGCTGGATCAGCGCGTGCGTGCCGACGGCGATGCCGACGTCGCCCGACGCGACGAGCTGGTGCGCGGCTCGACGCTCGCGCGCCGCGATGCTCGACGTGAGGAGCGCGACGCGGACGCCGAGCTCGGCGCAGAGCCCCTCGATCGTCGCGAAGTGCTGCTCGGCGAGCGTCTCGGTCGGCGCCATCAGTGCGCCCTGGCGGGCTCCTTCAACGGCCCGGAGCAGCGTGTAGAGCGCGACCGCCGTCTTGCCCGAGCCGACGTCCCCCTGCAGCAGGCGCTGCATCGGCGTCGTGCGGGAGAGATCGGCGTCGATCTCGGCGATCGCGCGGTCCTGCGCCTCCGTGAGCGTGAACGGCAGCAGCTCGCGATACCGCTCGACGAGCTCAGCGGGCGGCGGCAGCGCCTCGGCGACGAGCACCCTCCGCTCCGCTGAGCGGCGGCGGAGGGCGAGCTGGAGGACGAGGAGCTCGTCGAGCGCGAGACGGCGGCGGGCGCGCTCGGCCTCGACCTCGGAGCGCGGACGGTGGACACGCACGAGCGCATCGGCGCGGAGGGGCAGAGGCTCGCTCGCGCGAACGACCGAAGGCAGCGGCTCGCCGGCATCCCGCGCGAAGGCGAGCGCGGCCTCCGTGACCGTGCGGAGCGTCTTCTGCGCGAGGTCCGCGGTCGACGGATAGACCGGGGCGAAGTCGGCCGTCTCCGCCGCGTCGCCGACGTCGTACGACGAGACCTGAAAGCCGAAGCGGTTCGGCTTGCCGCGCAGCCGCAGCCGCGTCCCGGGGACGAGCTTCGGCTCGAGCCACGGCTGGTTGAACCACGTCGCGCGGATCTCGCCCGTCGCGTCGGCGACGTGCGCGGTCAGGATGTGGAGGCGCCCGCGCCGCCTGCCCGACGCCGCCCGCCGGACGACGACGTCGAGCACCGCCTCCTCGTCGCCGAAAAGGCTCGCGACGGCCCGCTCCTCCGCCGCCGACTCGTAGCGGTGCGGCCGGTGGGCGAGGACGTCGCCGATCGTGGCGATGCCGAGCCGCGCGAGCTTCCGCTGGACGGCGGGGCCGACGCCGGGGAGCGTCTCGACCGGGAGCTCGAGCCGCTCCGGGCGCGGGGTCGAGCGGCTCGCCGGCCAGCGGGTGGGCGACCCGAGGCCAGCGAAGCCGGGCAGCACCCGACGTAGCGTGTCGGAATCGGACATCGCATCGAGTCTACGAACAGGCTCGGCGCGATCTTCTAGACGGATTCGCGCCGCAGGCGCGAATCAGTCCTGGAACCAGAAGAAGCCGACCGCGCCGGGACCGGCGTGGGTGCCGACCACTGCGCCGAGCGGCTCGACGAGGTCGACCGTCGACCGCGGACGCACTCTCTGCGCCATGTCCGTCAGGACGTCGACCCATTCCGGCGCGTTGGCGTGCGCGATCGAGACGTGGAGCCCGTCGCGGTCGTCGGTGCCGTCGGCGAACAGCCTCGCGAACTCCGCGAGCGCCTTCTGCCGTCCGCGGACGCGGCCCAGCGGGGCGATGACGCCGTCCTCGACGCTCAGGATCGGCTTGACGTTGAGCAGCGAGCCGGCGAGCGCCTGGGCCTTGCCGATCCGACCGCCCTTCTGGAGGTACTCGAGCGTCGCCACGGTGAAGACGACGCCGTTCGTCTGCTTGAAGCGCTCGACGAGCCCTGCGATCTCCTCGTCCGTCGTCCCGTTCCCGAGGCGGCGGTCGATCGCCTCGGCGAGCATGGCGACCGCGAGGGACGCGGTCTCCGTGTCGACGA
This sequence comes from uncultured Actinomycetes bacterium, assembly GCA_963747125.1. Taxonomy (GTDB): domain Bacteria; phylum Actinomycetota; class Thermoleophilia; order Gaiellales; family Gaiellaceae; genus Gaiella. Next base: position 128,261 of record CAVVEN010000009.1, read on the forward strand.
GGCGGACCCGGTCGTCGCCGAGCTGCGCCGCCGCGCGCTGCGCCGACTCGAAGGTGCCCGACAGCTTCGAGGTGAGGTGGAGCGACCAGATGCGGTCGAAGCCCGCGGCGGCGAGCTCCTCGTAACAGGCGAGGAAGTCGGCTGGTGTCGGCTGCGACGTCGTCGGCAACGTCTTCGCCGCCGCCAGCCGCTCGTAGAAGACCTCGGGCGAGATGTCGACGTGGTCGCGGAGCGCCTCCCCGTCGAACAGGACATAGAGCGGGACGAGCCGCATGTTCGCGTGCCGGTCCCGCGCGTCGACGAAGTCCGAGGTCGAGTCGAGGACGATCGCGGTGTTCTCGCGGGTCAACCGCATGCGGGCAGCCTAACGGGGCAGCGCCCCGCGAATGGCGTCCGCGAGCCCGTCGACGGTCCCGCCCTTCTCGACGAGACCGACGGCACCGGCGCGGACGATCTCCTCGCGCTCCTCGGCCGTTGCCTCGGCCGTGAGGCAGATGACCGCGGCGCCGGAGGCGTCGATCACGGCGCGCGTCGCCGCCGCACCGTCGAGCCCCGGAAGCCGATAGTCCATCACGACGACGTCGGGAGCCAGAGCCCGCGCCGCGTCCGCGGCCTCGGAGCCGCTGCCGACCGCGCCGACCACCTCGAGCCCCGGCTGGAGCCCGAGCAGGAGCTCGAGCGAGGAGCGGAAGACGTCGTTGTCCTCGACGAGCAGCAGGCGGATCGCCATCCGTTACTCCGCCGAGAGGAGGAGCGGGTAGTGCGGCTGCCCGCCCCATTTGACGTCGGGCTCGAGCCCGTGGGCCTCGATCCGGGCCGCAACCTCGGCCTCCTCGGGCGCGTCCTCCCCGCGCAGGGCCTGGACGAGCGAGCGGCCGTCGGCCGCGAATCGGTCGAGCAGCGCATCGACGACAACCCAGAGGTCGGGCGCCGCGGCGAGCGCCCGCCCGTCGAGGATCGCGAGGAACTCGCCCTCCGCGGCGGTGACGCCGTCGACGGTGGCGTCGCGGGAGGCACGGACGACCTCGCCGACCGCGAGCGCCTCGATCGCACCCCGCATCGCCTCCTCGTTCGCGTCGATGTCCCGGGCCACGTCGAACTCGAAGGCGGCGACAATCCCTTCGGGGGCCGAGCCCGTGGCCACCACGCGCACGTCCTTCGTCGACTCCTTCGCGGCGTTCTCGGCGGCGAGACGGACGTTCGGGTTGTTCGGAAGCACGATCACGTGGTCGGAGTTGACGGCCGTGACGCCCTCGAGGATCTGGCCGACCGACGGGTTCATCGTCTGGCCGCCCTCGATCACGATCGAGGCGCCCTCGCTGCGCAGGATGTCCCGGTTCCCACCCCCCTGCGCCACCGCGACGAGCGCCACCTGCGTGGGAGGCGCCTGCGCCGCGGCGTGCAGCTGTGCGAGCCACCGCTCGCGCTCGGCCGCCTGGCTCTGCATGTCGCCGATCTCGACGCGCGCAGCGTCGACGAGCCCGACGGCCCGCCCCCGGGCGAGCGCTCCTTCCGGCTCGTCCGTGTGGACGTGCACCTTGACGATCGACGCGTCCCCGGTCACGAGCAGCGAGTCGCCGAGCGACTCGAGGCTCGCGTGCAGCGCGTCGAGGTCGAGCGCGTCGCCCTCGATGACGAACACGGTGCAGTAGCGGTACTCGGACTCCTCGTGGTAGATCGACTCCTCGGTCAGCTCCTCGGTCACGTCCGGTACCTCGGGGAGCGGCTCACCGCTCAGGGCGTGGAGCACGCCCCGGACGAGCTCGACGAGCCCTGCCCCGCCCGCGTCGACAACCCCGGCCTCGCGCAGCTTGTCGAGCATCCCCGGCGTCCGTGCGACGGCGTCGTCTCCCCGCGCCACGACCCGAGCCAGCCCCTCGATCACCGGCAGCGCGCGCACCTCTGGCAGCTCGGCCTCCTCGGCCATTTCCCGGATGACGGTGAGCATCGTCCCCTCCACGGGCACCTTCACCGCCTGGTACGCGCTCATCGCCCCCGCGCGTAGCGCCTCGGCCAGCACGTTCCCGTCGACACGCTCGTGCTCGCCGAGCACGCGAGCCGTGCCGCGCACGATAGTCGACAGGATGACGCCCGAGTTCCCCTTCGCCTCCATCGTCGCCGCGCGCTGGACGTCCGCTGCGAGTTGCGCCGTCGTCGATGCGGTCGAGCGATCGAGCTCGGCGACGATTCCCTGCATCGTCCGCTCGAGGTTCGTCCCCGTGTCGCCGTCGGGCACCGGGTAGACGTTGAGCGCGTTGATCCGCCGCCGGTGCCGCTCGATGTTCTCGAGCGCGGCCGCGGCGAGGCGCCTGACCGTCTCGAGGTCGATCATTCGGCTCTCCGGGCGCTGTCGACGTGCACGTCCACGACCTTGACCTCGAGGCCGGTGTGCCGCTCGACCTCGTACGTGACGCGCGACGAGACCATCGACGTCACCTCGGCGAGGTTCACGCCGTGGTCGACGACGACGTGGAGCTCGAGCGCGAGACCGCCGTCGACCTCGCGGACGCGGACACCGCGGTCGCTCTTGCTCCGGCGCAGCAGCCGTAGCGCGCCGCGCTTCCCTGCCTGGTCGACGACGCCGAACGACTCCTCGACGGCGCGTCCCGCGAGGGCCGCGATCGCGCCGGTCGTCATCGTCACGCGGCCGTGGTCGGTCTCGCGCAGGAGGACAGTGCCCTTCCTCACGGCGCGAGTGTAAGCGCTCGGGCGACGCGCCGATCCGGCCGGCGCGCGCCGGCCGCCCGCGTCAGACGGCCTTCGTGACCTTGCCGGCCTTGAGGCAGCGCGTGCAGACGTAGTCGCGGGTCGGCTTGCCGTCGAGGACGAGCCGGACGCGCTGCAGGTTCGGGTTGAACCGGCGCTTCGTGGCGACCATCGAGTGCGACCGGTTGTTCCCGGTCGAGGGCTTCTTCCCGCAGATGGCGCAGACCCTGGACATGCGGCCGGCCATGGTAGCACCACGTGGGGGAACCCATGGTTCCCCCACGTGCCCCTCCTTCTGCGTCATGACCCGACACCGGGACTGGGCCTCCCGGCCGGCAAAGCGGGCCTCCGGCCGCGAGCCGTCGCGTCGCCGCGATCGGCTCGTGCCACCGCGAACAATCAGCGTGCTGCTGCGGCGCGGAGGTTGGAGAAGAGGTCGGCCATCTCGAGGGCGGTGCGAACCGCCTCGGCGCCCTTCTCGTAGCGCGGCTCGGCCTGGTCGGGGCGGTCGAGCGTGAGCACGCCGAACGAGACGGGCACGCCGGTCTCGATCGCGGCGAGCTGGAGCCCCGAGGCTGCCTCGCTCGCGACGTAGTCGAAGTGAGGCGTGTCGCCGCGGATCACGCAGCCGAGGGCGACGATGCAGGCGAAGCGCCGGGTCTTCGCGAGCGCCATCGCGGCGAGCGGGAGCTCGAAGGCGCCGGGAACCGGCATCACGGTGACCGACCCGGGCTCGACGCCACGGGCTGCGAGCTCCTCGAGCGCCGAGTCGAGCAGGCGCCCCGTGACCTCGCCGTTGAACCGGCTGACGACGACCCCGACCGCGCGACGCCCCCCGCGCGGCTCGCCCTCGAGGACGGGATATCCGGGCGGGATCTCGAGCTCGCCGGGGGCATGCTCTGCGCTCGTCTCGAGCGGCTCGGTGGTCACCGGCACCGTGTCCGGAACGTCGAGGGTCTCCGGTGCAGCCTCCGCCTCCTGCTCGGAGACCGCCGCCTCGACGGGCGGCTCGGCCGGCTCCGGCTCCACGAGCGGCTCGTCGAACGGGCCGGGCTCCGCGTCGTCGGGAGGCGCCTCGCCCTCGGCGGTCTCGGGCCAGCCCTCGAGCACGTTCTCGCTCGCCCGCTCCAGCGCCTCGGGCGGGTCGTCCCACCGGCCCTCGTCGCCGGCCGAGTCCTGATCGTCGATTCGATTCATGTCACCTTCCTCGAGCTCGGCCCCGCTGTAGCGCTCGTTCTGGTGGTGCAGCCTGCGACCGATCGTGTGGCCCAGCTTGTCGCGTTTCGTCTCCAGGTAGCCGCGGTTGTCGTCGTTCGGCGCCACCTCGATCGGCTCCTGCGAGACCGCGGTCAGCCCGTAGCCCGAGATCCCCGAGATCTTGCGCGGGTTGTTCGTCAGCACGCGGATCGTCGTCAGGCCGAGGTCGGCGAGGATCTGCGAGCCGATCCCGTACTCGCGCGGGTCGGCCTCGAAGCCGAGCTCGAGGTTCGCCTCGACCGTGTCGAGGCCCTGCTCCTGCAGCTCGTACGCCCGCAGCTTGTTGAGGAGCCCGATCCCGCGGCCCTCCTGCGCGAGGTAGAGGAGGACGCCCATGCCCTCCTGGTCGATCCGTCGCAGCGCGCGGTCGAGCTGCTCGCCGCAGTCGCAGCGCCGCGAGTGGAAGACGTCCCCGGTGAGGCACTCGGAGTGGACGCGGACGAGGACGTCGTCCTTGCCTTCCACGTCGCCCTTGACCAGCGCGACGTGCTGCTTGCCGGTGAGCGTCTCGCGGTACGCGACCGCCTGGAACTCGCCGTGGTCGGTCGGGAGCCGCACGGAGACGACGCGCTCGACGAGCTTCTCCGTCCGCTTGCGGTACTCGATCAGGTCGGCGACGGTGACGAGCTTGAGCCCGTGCCGCTCGCAGTACCCGACGAGGTCCGCGACGCGAGCCATCGTCCCGTCCTCGTTCATGATCTCGCAGACGACGCCCGCGGGCGAGAGGCCGGCGAGGCGGGCGAGGTCGACCGCTGCCTCGGTCTGGCCCGACCGCTGGAGGACGCCGCCACCCCGGGCACGGAGCGGGAAGATGTGGCCTGGCGACACGATGTCGTGGGGCGTCGACGTCGAGTCGACCGCCACCTGGATCGTCCTCGCCCGATCGGCGGCCGAGATGCCCGTCGAGACCCCGTCGCGCGCCTCGATCGAGACGGTGAACGCCGTCCCGAACTGCGCCTCGTTCTGGTCGGTCATCTGGTGCAGCCCGAGCTCGTCGCAGCGCTCGGGCGTCAGGCACAGGCAGATCAGGCCGCGGCCGTGCGTCGCCATGAAGTTGACGGCGTCCGGCGTCACGAACTGCGCGGCGATCGTCAGGTCGCCCTCGTTCTCCCGATCCTCGTCGTCCACGACGACGACGAACCGGCCGGCACGGATCTCCTCGATCGCCTCCTCGATGGAGGCGAACGGGCTCGTCTCGGGCTCCGACACCGCGGTCACCGGATCATCGTAGCCCCGGCGCAACGAGCCGCTCGACGTACTTCGCGAGCACGTCCACCTCGAGGTTCACCGGCTGGCCAGGGGCGAGGTCGCGCAGCGTCGTCGCTTCGAGCGTGTGCGGGACGAGCGCGACGACGAACGCATCCTCGAGTAGCTCCGCGACGGTGAGCGAGACGCCGTCGACGGCGATCGACCCCTTCTCGACGCAGTAGCGGAGCACCTCCGGCGGCGCCTCGACGACCACCCGGAGGCCGTCGCCTTCCGCCTCGACCGACCCGATCGCGCCGAGCCCGTCCACATGCCCCTGGACGTAGTGCCCGCCGAGCGGCTCGCCCGCCCTCAGTGCGGGCTCGACGTTCACCTCGCCGCCCTCGGCGAGCCGTCCGAGGCTCGTCCTGCGAAGCGTCTCGGGGACGGCGTGGAAGCGGATGCGGCCGCCGTCCACCGCCTCGGCGGTCAGGCACACGCCGCCGATCGCCACGGAGTCGCCGACGGCCGTCGCAGCCGCTGTGACCGGCGCCTCGACGACGAGCGTCTTGCCGTTCTCGCCTCCCTCGACGCCGACGACGTGGCCCACCTCGCGGACGATCCCGGTGAACATGTCGCGGAGGCTACCCAGCGCGCACTCGGGCGCATGGTGTCCGACTTTGAGTCGGACACCTCTCGTCACACCTCGCGGAGGCGCCAGGAGAGCAGCAGGTCGTCACCGACCTGCTCGACCTCCGGCGCGCCGAGGTCGAGCGGCTCCGGCAGGGCGGCGAGCAGCGGCACCCCGCCGCCGGCGAGCACCGGCGCCACGAAGACGACCAGCCGGTCGACGAGGCCCTCGGCGAGGAACGCGCTCGCGAGCGTCGGCCCGCCCTCGAGGAGGAGCGACTGGACGCCTTCTTCGGCGAGCGACGCCAGCTCGTCGGGGAGAGCGCCGCTGAGCAGCTCGAGCGTCGACCCGGCGGGCAGCGGCCTCCGGCCGAACGCGAGTCGGCGCGGCTGGCGGAGAACCGGGACGTCGCGCGCATCGAGTCGCGGCGCGTCGGCGCGGACCGTTCCCATGCCGACCCCGACCGCGTCGACCGACGCGCGCAGCTCGTGGACCCGCCTCCGGGACGCCTCGCCGGTCACCCAGCGCCGGCCGGGAACGGAGGCGCGACCGTCGACCGAGACGGCGAGCTTGAGCGTCACGTGCGGGCGGCGCTGCGCGACCCACGTCCGCCACGCCTCGTTCTGCCGCCGGGCCTCGTCGAGATCGAGGAGCTCCGTCTCGATCCCCGCATCGTGAAGCAGCGCGAGGCCCCCGCCGGCGTCGGGGTTCGGGTCGAGGCAGCCGGCGACGACGCGGGCGACGCCCGCCGCCAGGACGCGCTCGACGCACGGGGGCGTCCGGCCGTGGTGGCTGCACGGCTCGAGCGTCACGTAGAGCGTCGCGCCGCGCGCGGCGTCCCCGGCCGCGTCGAGCGCCACCACCTCCGCATGCCGGCCGCCCGCCGGCTCGGTGATGCCCTCGGCAACCGTCTCCCCGTCGGGCGACACCACAACCGCGCCCACTGTCGGATTCGGGTAGCCGCGCCCCGCGGCCGCGGCGGCAAGCTCGAGCGCGCGGTCGATGCTCACGCGAGCGCGGCGCGGAGCCGGTGGTAGGCACCCGGCGGGTCCGGGTCGCCGAACACCGAGTTCCCGGCGACGAAGAGGGACGCGCCCGCTTCCCGCAGCGCAGCGGCGTTGTCCTCCCCCACCCCGCCATCGACCTCGATCGGGACGTCGACGCGCCCGACGAGCTCCCGGATCCGGCCGAGCGCCTCCGGCATGAATGTCTGGCCCGAGTAGCCGGGATGGATGCTCATGCAGAGGACGATGTCCGCTCGAGCCTCGGCCGCGGCGGCCGCCGCCCGGTCGACGGCGGTCTCCGGGTTGAACGCGAGACCGACGGCGAGCCCGTGCCCGCGTGCGCTCCCGGCCACCCCGGCCGGATCGTCCGTGACCTCGGCATGAAAGGTTACCGAGTCGGCGCCCGACGCGGCGAACTCCTCGAAGTGGTGAGCAGGATCGTCGACCATCAGGTGGCAATCGATCACGCCGCCCGCCGCATGGATGCCGGGCGCGACCGACCGGAGCACGACCGGCCCCATCGTCACGGGCGGGATGAAGTGACCGTCCCCGACGTCGAAGTGGAAGACCCGGCACCCCGCCCCGAGCAGCGCGTCGATCTGCTCCCCGAGCCGGCGGAAGTCGGCGGCGTACAGCGACGGAGCAACCTCGACGCCGTCCCGGATCCAGTCCTCCCACCCCACGGCGCGATCGTACTGCCGCCGGGGTGCTTGTAACACAGTGTTACTTGCGCTTCCCGCGCCGCCCGACCCGCAGAACGCATCGGCGCCCCGTCGGAATGCCATCGGAGCACCGTCAGAGGACGCGCAGGCGGGCAATGAAGAAGCCGCTCGTGCCGTGGACGTGCGGGAGCGTCTGCAGGAAGGCCGGTCGCGAGCGGTGGCGGAACAGGGGCCACTCGGCACCGAGCGTCGGGTCGATCGCGACGCGCCCGCCCTCGAGCGCGGCGTCGACGACTGCCTCGCTCTCCTCGGCGTTGATCGTGCAGGTCGAGTAGACGACGGTGCCGCCGGGCCGCACACGGTCGATCGCCGCGCGGAGGAGGTCGAGCTGGAGCTCGGGCAGCGGCTCCGCGCGCCAGCGGAGGTCGGGTCGGGAAGCAAGGACGCCGAGCCCTGAGCACGGGGCGTCGACGAGCGCACGGTCGAAGCCTGCGAGCTCGGGCGGCAGGTCGCGGGCGTCCGCGTGGACCACCCGAACGCCCGTCGCCCCCAGCCGACGTGCGGTCTCCTCGAGCTGCGCGGCGCGCGCCTCGTCGACCTCGACCGCGACCACCTCGCCAGCGAGCATCGTCGCCTTGCCGCCCGGGGCGGCGCAGAGGTCGAGCGTCCGCTCCCCGCGCGCGACCCGACGGCCTGGCCGACGAGCTGCGACGCCCGGCTCTGCGGCCAGACGCGGCCCTCGGCGACGCCCGCCTCGTCGACGCGATCGACCACCCAGGCACCGGAAATCGCCGGGTCCTCGCGACCGTCGACGGCGCCCCGCACGAGCCGCACGGCGGTCTCCGGCTCCTCGTTCTGGACGGCCATCAGCGCACGCGCGTCGTCGGGACCGAGCTCGCGCCACCACGTCTCGGCGATCCAGTCCGGGTAGGAGTGGCGCAGGGCAGCCTCCGCGGCCGTCCCCTCGGGGAGGGACGCGCAGAGCTCCCGCGCGCCGTCGGCGAGCCGCCGCAGCACCGCGTTCGTGAACGGGACCGCTCGCTCGAGCCGCGAGGCGCGCACGAGCTCGACGGACTCGTTGACCGCCGCGTAGCGGGCCACGCCGTCGAGGTACGCGAGCTGATAGCAGCCGAGCCGCAGGGCCGCCCGCACCGGGGGGTCGAGCTTCCGCACCGGGCGGCGGCCGAGCGCCTCGATCGCGTGGTCGAGCGTCCGCGCCCGCTGGACGGAGCCGTAGGCGAGCTGTCGCGCGAGCGCGCGATCGCGATCGCCGAGCCCGGCGGACTCCGTTCGCAGCGCACGGTCGGCATACGCGCCGTCCTCGAACACGCGGCGCAGCACCGCGAACGCGGCGCGCCGTGCGGGGCTCACCTGAGCCCGCGGCGCCACGCTGCGATGTCCATCCGGCGCCCGCCCTGGGGCTGCACCTCGAGCGGCTCGAACCGGCCGTCCACACCGACGCGCGCGCGCCAGACCGTGACGGGTCGGCCCTCCAGCTCCGCGCGCGCGCCGATGTCCGGGCTCAGCGCGCGGACGACGCGGACGAGCTCGCCGGCGGGTCGCGTGAGGTCGAGCACGCGGTCGCCGGGGCCGATCTTCTCCGCGTAGGTCGGCTCCCCGTCCTGCGGGTGGAAGGTCGGGTCGGGGTCCGCGAGCACCGTGTCGAGCAGCCGCGCGGCGACCTCGGCTGCCCTCGCGTAGACGGCGCCTGCGTCGTCGTCGGACTCGATCGGGAACGCCTCTCGGGCCGCGACCGGGCCGGCGTCGAGCGCCTCGACCGTCTCGTGGATCGTCACGCCCGTCTCGGCGTCGCCGGCCATGATCGCCCGCTCGACCGGCGCGGCACCGCGCCACCGCGGCAGCAGCGAGGGGTGGACGTTCAGCCAGGTGCGCTCGGCGAGGAGCGCCGGCGGGATCAGGAGCCCGTACGCGCAGACGACGACCGTGGCCGCGCCGAGATCGAGGCCCATGGCGGGGCGGTCGGGCTGGAGGACGGGGATCCCGAGCCGCTCCGCGACCTCCTTCGCCGGAGGCGGGGCGAGCCTCCGCCCCCGACCGGCGGGCGCATCGGGCCGTGTCAGCAGCGCCGCGATGTCGTGGGTCGCCGCGAGTCGCTGGAGCACGTCGGCGCCGAAGGGCGCGGTCGCCGCGACCGCGATCCGCGTCATGGCGCTCAGGAGAGGACGAGGCGCGGGCGGAGCTTCCCGAGCGCCTCGCGCCGCGAGTCGGCGTCCGTACGGTCGAGCATCAGCTTCCCGTCGAGATGGTCGACCTCGTGCTGCACGACCCGAGCCGGGTAGCCCTCGAGCTCGAGCGAGACGGGCCGGCCGTCGACGTCGCGCGCCTCGAGCGTGACCTTGGCCGCGCGATCGACCGGCACCTTCACGGGCCCCAGCGAGAGGCACCCCTCGGTGTCGGACTCGGTCTCCTTCCCGACGGGCGTCACGGCGGGATTGACGAGCAGCCGGTCCTCGCCGTCGAGCGTGCAGACGAAGAAGCGCCGCAGGATGCCGACCTGCGTCGCCGCGAGCCCGACGCCCTCGGCGTCGTGCATCAGCTGGATCATCCGCTCGCTCACCGCACGTAGCTCGTCGTCGAAGTCCTCGACCTCCTCGGCGCGCATCCGCAGCACGGGGTCGCCGTACTGGCGGATCTGCGAGAGCGCGATCTCCTTGCGGACGAGCCGTTCGGCCTCCGCCTGCGCCTCCTCGTCGGTCAGCTCGACGTCGTCGTGCTCGTGCTCGTGGTCGTGCTCGTGCTCGTGGTCATGATCGTGGTCGTCCACGCCGCGAGTCTAGCCGGCGTCTCCTCCGATCACGGCGCTCCTACAACGATTGCGGATCGACGTCGACGACGGCGCTGAGCCCGTCGCGGCGCATGCCGCGCGCGGCGGCCGCGAGGAGCGTGGACGCGTGCCGCGCGACCGACCGCGGCTGGGTCGTCTTCGCCAGGAGCTGTGCGCGATGACGACCCCGCAGCCGCAGCACCGGCGCGGGGCCGAGGAGCACGGCGTCGACGCCCTCGAGCCTCGCGCGGAGCTCGCGCAACGCGGCGAGCGGCGCGCCCGCCTCCGGACCCGACACGAGGATCGAGACGAGGTGCCGGAAAGGCGGGTAGCCGAGCGCCTCGCGCCGCTCGAGCTCACCTGCCAGGAACCCGGTGACGTCGTGGTTGACCGCGTGCCGCAGCGGGGTCGCATCGGGCTGAAACGTCTGGACGACGACGCGGCCCGGGGCGTCGCGACCGCTGCGACCCGCGAGCTGCGTCACGAGCTGGAACGTGCGCTCCTCCGCGCGAAAGTCCGGCAGCGAGAGCCCGGTGTCGGCGTCGACGACTGCCGCGAGCGCGACACCCGGCACGTGATGCCCCTTCGCGACCATCTGCGTGCCGACGAGCACCGCCCGCTCGGCCGCTCGGAACCGCTCGAGCACGTCGCGGACGGCGCCGGGCCGGCTCGAGACGTCCGCGTCGAGCCGGAAGCGCTCGAGCTCGGGCACATGCTTCGCGAGCTCTGTCTCGAGTCGCTGCGTGCCGGCGCCGATCCGCGCGAGCTCGACCGAGCCGCAGTCGGGGCAGTGACGAGGCACGGGCTCGACGCTCCCGCAGTGGTGGCAGTGGAGCGCCTCGTCAACGTGCAGCGTGAGGGCGACGTCGCAGTTCGCGCACCGTCGCGACGTGCCGCACGCGCGGCAGTGGATCGCCGGCGCGACACCGCGCCGGTTGAGCAGGAGGATCGCCCGGCCACCATCGTCCACGATGCCGCCGAGCGCGCGGAGCAGCGGCGTCGAGAGCGGGTAGCCGGACTCGCGCCGGAGATCGACGAGCCGGACGGACGGCATGGGCGCGCCGATCCGCGCCGGAAGCGAGAGCCGCCGCAGCCTCGCCCAGCTCTCCGGTCGCGGCGTCGCCGATCCGTACACCGCCACCGCGCCCTCGAGCGCCGCCCGCTTCGCGGCGACGGTGCGCGCGTCGTAGCGCGGATCGGATTCCTGTTTGTAGGCCGTGTCGTGCTCCTCGTCGACGACGATCAGCCCGACGCCGCGCATCGGCGCGAATACGGCCGAGCGTGCGCCGACGACGATGCGGGCCTCGCCCCGCGCGACGCGGTCGCGCTCGTCGCGCCGCTCCGCCTCTCCGAGCGAGGAGTGCAGGATCGCGACGCGGTCGCCGAACCGTTGCCGGAAGCGCCCGACGGTCTGCGGTGCGAGCGCGATCTCGGGAACGAGCACGATCGTCCCGAGGCCGCGGTCGAGGGCGGCGGCGCAGGCCTGGAGGTACACCTCGGTCTTGCCGCTGCCGGTCGGGCCCTCGAGGAGGACGTGCTCGCCGACGCCCTCGTCGAGGGCCGAGACGACCTGCTCGACGGCTCCCTGCTGTTCCGGCGTGAGCTCCGCCGGCTCGGCCTCGCCGCGAAGCGACTCGCGCGCCGCCGGCGACGGACGCTCGCCCCGTGGCGTGCGACGCTTCGGCGCGACGAGCTCGAGCGCTCGGGCGGGCGTCGAGCCGTAGTAGTCGGCGAGCCAGAGGGCAAGGTCGACGAGCGGCCCCGGCACCTCGTCGAGCACGCGCCCGACGGCGGAGGGCTCGATCCCGGGCGGCGCGACGACCCCGACGTCCGCCACGACCCCGCGCGTCGCGCTGCGCCCGAACCGCACCGCCACGACCGTGCCCTTTCCCATGCCCTCCGGGACCTCGTAGGTGAACGGTTGGGCGAGCGAGCGGGTCGAGACGAGCGGATAGACGGTCGCGAGCGGCATCCCCGGCCAACGTAGCCGCACGTGCGGCCGTCGCCGATCGGACCGCCGGGTAGACTCGGCGGCGATGGCGGGCCACGGGCATTCGATCGACGAGTACCTCGAGGTGATCTACTTCCTCGCCTTCCCGATCGGCGAGTACCGGCCCGCCGGGGAGAGCGCGATCGCCTCGCGGGTTGCGGAGATGCTCGGGGTTTCGCGCGCGTCGGCGGGCGAGATGCTCAAGCGGCTCGAGGCGGAGGGCCTCGTCGAGCGCGGCGAGCAGAAGGAGGCGCTCCTCACCCCTGCCGGGATCGAGCGTGCCGAGAAGGTCGTCCGCAAGCACCGCATCATCGAGCGGTTTCTCACCGACTTCATGGGCTACACGGCCTCCGAGTCGCACGTCCATGCCGACGAGATGGGCGACACCTTCACCGAGGACATGGTCGAGCGGATGTACGAGCGGCTCGGCCGCCCGGAGCGCTGCCCGCACGGCTGGCCCGTCGATCCGGACGTGGAGCAGACCGAGAACGTGGGCCTCGTCGCGCTCGCGGAGCTCGCACCCGGCCAGCGCGGTGAGATCGTGCGTCTCGCCGAGCACGACGGCGATCTCCTCCACTGGTTCTACGACGAGGGCTTCGTGCCGGGATCCAGTGTCGAGCTCCGCGCGGCGCATCCCGCAGCGGGCCAGCTCGAGGTCGCGCTCGACGACGACGACCGCGCGATCGCCGAGAAGGCAGCGCAGGGCCTGTACGTCCGCGTCGCGGCTTGACGATCCGGATCGCTGCCCCTTACATCCGGTTTACAGCGTCCTGACGCGTCCGCAACGGGAGCGCTGGTTCGCTTCACCCCTACCCATCGTCGGAGAGGAGTACGGAAACGTGACCAGGATCATCGCACTCGCCGCGTCGCTCGCCGCCTTCGCGGCGCTCGCGCTCGGCGCTCCGGCACTCGCCGCAAACGACAATCCGTCGCTCGTCGACGACGTCGCCGCACGCCTCGGCGTGACCCCCGACAAGCTCCGTGCGGCGTTCAAGGCGGCGCTCACGGCGCGTGTCGACGCGGCGGTCACCGCCGGGAAGCTCACACCCGAGCAGGCGGCGAAGCTGAAGGAGCGGATTGCGAAGGGCAACGGCCTCGGGATCGGCACCCGCAAGGGCTTCGCCGAGCGCCAGAAGGCGTTCCGCGACCGGATCGCAAAGGCCCGGGCCAAGTCGCCGGTCGCCGACTACCTCGGACTGACCCGCGCGCAGCTCCGCACCGAGCTCGCGAACGGGAAGTCACCGGCTCAGGTCGCGCAGGCGAAGGGCAAGAGCGTCGACGGCCTCGTCGCCGCGATGCTCGCGCCCGCGAAGGCGCACCTCGCGAAGGCCGTCGAGAACGGCCGGCTCACGCAGTCCCGCGCCGACGAGATCCTTGCGCGCCTCACAGAGGGCGCGAAGAAGCTCGTGCAGCGCGTGCCGGCGAAGCGCTAGACCGTCGGGCACACGGGGCCGGCCCGCACGGGCCGGCCCCGAGCCGCTCCCGCGCTACACGGCTGCTGCTGCGGCGAGCCCCGCGGCGGCGCGAAGCGCGTCTGCCTTGTCGGTGCGCTCCCACGTGTAGTCGGCCGAGTCCGTGCGGCCGAAATGGCCGTACGCGGCGGTCCTCGCGTAGATCGGGCGCCGCAGGTCGAGGTCGCGGACGATCGCCCCGGGCCGCAGGTCGAAGTGCTCGAGCACGAGCTCCGAGATCCGCGCGTTCGTGAGCCCCTCCGCCTCGGTGCCGAAGGTGTCGACGAGCACGCTCATCGGGTGCGCGACGCCGATCGCGTACGCGACCTGCACCTGGCAGCGGTCGGCGAGGCCCGCCGCGACGACGTTCTTCGCGACGTAGCGCGCGGCGTACGCCGCAGAGCGGTCGACCTTCGTCGGGTCCTTCCCGGAGAACGCGCCACCGCCGTGCGGAGCCGCGCCGCCGTAGGTGTCGACGATGATCTTGCGGCCGGTCAGGCCGGTGTCGCCCATCGGCCCGCCGATCACGAACTTGCCCGTCGGGTTGACGTAGAAGAAGCCCTTCGCACCGAGTCGCGCCGGGTCGTACAGGCCGCGGTAGTCGGCGTGCAGGATCGGCTCGACGACGTGCTCCAGCAGGTCGGGCTTGATGAGCGTCTCGGCGTCGAGCCCGTCGCGGTGCTGCGTGGAGACGAGCACGCGCTCGATCTCGACCGGTCGCTGGATCCCGTGCTCGTCGAGCTCGTAGCGCACCGTGACCTGCGTCTTGCCGTCGGGCCGGAGATACGGCAGCACATCGGCTTTGCGCACCGCCGCCAGCCGCTTCGCGAGCTTGTGCGCGAGCATGATCGGCAGCGGCATCAGCTCCTCGGTCTCCCGGGTCGCGTAGCCGAACATCATCCCCTGGTCGCCCGCGCCGATCCGGTCGATCGGGTCGGTGTCGCCGTGCTGCGCCTCGAACGACTCGTCGACGCCCTGGGCGATGTCGGGCGACTGCTCGTCGATCGCGACCATCACGCCGCACGTCTCCGCGTCGAATCCGTACTTGGCGCGCGTGTAGCCGATCCCCGCCACCGTCTCCCGCACGATCGAGCGGACGTCCACGTAGGTCTCCGTCGTCATTTCGCCGGCGACGACGACGAGGCCGGTCGTGACGAGCGTCTCGCACGCGACCCGCCCTTGCGGATCGTCCGTGAGGACCGCGTCGAGGACGGCGTCCGAGATCTGGTCGGCGACCTTGTCGGGATGACCTTCCGTGACCGACTCGGACGTGAACTGGAACGTGCGCGCGCCCATCGCGTGTCGAACCTTAGCCGGGATCCGGCCGTGCGCCAGCCCGGGTCACTCGACCGTGGGGTCGCGCTCCATCAGGCGCGCGAGGAGCTCGGTGAGCGGGATCCCGTCGAGCACCGCGCAGACCCCTTCGGTGATCGGCATCTCGACGTCGAGGCGGTGTGCGAGGTCGCGAAGCACGGGCGCCGTCGTCAGTCCTTCGACCACCATCCCGATCTCGTGCGCCGCCTCGGCCGGGGTCGCCCCCTGGGCGACGAGCTCGCCGCAGCGGCGGTTCCGGCCCGACTTCGACCAGCAGGTGACGATCAGGTCGCCCATCCCCGCGAGCCCGGCGAACGTCTCCGGGCGTGCGCCCGCGACCTCGGCGAGCCGCCCCATCTCGACGAGCCCGCGCGTCACCAGCGCGGCCTTCGCGTTGTCACCCAGGCCGAGCCCGTCCGCGCCGCCGGCGGCGAGCGCGATCACGTTCTTCGCGGCCGCGCAAAGCTCCACCCCGACGAGGTCGTCGTTGACGTAGACGCGGAAGGCGGTCGAGGTGATCGCGAGCTGGATCTGCACCGCGAGCGGCGTGCTCGCGCAGGCGATCACGGCCGCCGTCGGGAGGCCGCGGGCGACCTCGTCGGCGATGTTCGGCCCGGAGAGCACCGCGACCGGCCGCTCCGTGACGAGCGTCGAGAGCCGCTCGCCCGTTGCGGGATCGAGCCCCTTCGTGAGGCTCAGGATCGGCGCATCTCCGGGCAGGGCGCCCACGACCTCCCCGAACGACCTGCTCGGCACGGCCACGACCACGAGGTTCGCGTCGGCGACCGGCGCCTCGGCAAGCGCGGTCGCGTCGATGCCCGCGAGGTCGACGTCACGCAGGTAGCGCGGGTTGCGTGCCGTCTCGCGGATCGCGGCAGCCTGGTCGGCGTCGCGGCAGGCGAGCGTCACTGCGTGGCCGTGGTCGGCGAGAAGCCGTGCGAAGGCCGTGCCCCAGGAGCCTCCGCCGACGACGACGACGTTCACTCGGAGCGCTGGAAGTCGATCGACACCGGGACGCCCTGCAGCTCGAAGCGGGCGCGCAGCTCGTTCTCGACCCAGTAGCCGTAGTCGCGCGTGACGAGCCGCGGGTCGTTCACGAAGACGCGCATCCGCGGCGGGCGGGTCCCGGTCTGCGTCGCGTAGAGGAGCTTGAGCCGGCGGCCGCGCGCTCCGGCCGGGCCGGGGCGCGCTTCCTTCAGCTCCGAGAGCGCCTTGTTCAGCATCGGCGTCGGGATCCGGGCGGTGTGTTTCTCGAACAGCGTCTCGACGTGATCGAGGAGGCGGCGTAGGCCCCGCCCCGTCTGGGCGGAGACGGCGACCGCCGGGGGCCGCTGGCGCAGGCGCCGGTTGAGCAACCCCCGCGTCTCCTGGAGGTCGACCGCGGTGACGTCCCACTTCGAGAGGACGACGAGCGTCGAGCAGCCCGCCTTGCGCGCGACGTCGGCGACGGCGAGGTCCTGCTCGACGACGCCCTCGGACGCGTCGACGAGCACGAGCGCAACGTCGGCACGCTCGGCCGCGTCGAGGGCGCGCAGCTCGGAGTAGTACTCGATCCCCTGCCGCTGGCGGCGCTTGCGGCGAAGGCCCGCGGTGTCGACGAGCAGGAACGTCGTCTCGCCCCGCCTCAGCACCGTGTCGATCGTGTCGCGCGTCGTCCCGGGCACGTCGGAGACGATCACGCGCTCCTCGCCGAGCAGCGCGTTCAGGAGCGAGGACTTCCCCACGTTCGGGCGGCCGAGGATCGCGACGCGGACCGCCTCGTCCCCGACGATCCCCTCGTCGCGCCCGGGCAGCCGCGACACGACGTCGTCGAGCAGGTCGCCCGTCCCGTGGCCGTGGAGAGCCGACAGCGCCACGGGGTCGCCGAGCCCGAGCCGGTGGAACTCCACCGCGTCGAGGTCGCGGCGGGGGTCGTCGATCTTGTTCGCGAGCACGATCACCGGCTTCCCGGACGCGCGCAGGATCACCGCGAGCTCCTCGTCGCCCGGCGTGATCCCGGCCCGCGCGTCGACAACGAAGAGGACGACGTCCGCCTCGCCGATCGCGGCGCGGGCCTGGCTTGCGATGTGGCGCCCGAACGGGCCGGTGTCGGCCTCGTCGACGCCGCCCGTGTCGACCAGGCGAAAGGTGACGCCGTTCCAGTCGCAGAGGAGCTCCTTCCGGTCGCGCGTCACACCCGCCGTCTCGTGGACGACGGCGGCGCGGCTCTGCGTCAGCCGGTTGACGAGGGTCGACTTGCCGACGTTGGGGAAGCCGACGATCGCCACGGTGCCGGCGCTTCTGACTTCGTCAGAAGCGCTAGAAGAGCTGGTTTCATCCATGCGGATCTTCTAGCGGCATTCCGCCGGCAGGCGGAATGCCGCCGGGGCGCCCCAAGCGGTGGACGTCCACCAACCAGTCGAAGAGCCGCCGGATCTCCTCCTGAAGGAGCGCCGAGGCCTCCTTGTAGCCGCGCCCGCCCTTTGGCAGACCGTCGAACGTCATCGGGTCGCCCCACGCGATCGACACGGCCTGGAAGCCGCCCGGCGCCGGCTTCCAGCCCTGGGATCCGTGGATCGCGACCGGGACGATCGGCACCTCTTCCTGGAGCGCGACCATCGCCGCGCCGGGCTGGACCTGGCCGGGGACGCCGGAGTGCTGGCGCGTCCCCTCCACGAACAGACCGAGTGCGTGGCCCTCCGCGACGATCCGCCGCATCGTCCGCACCGCCTCGCGGTCCGACTCGCCGCGGCGCACGGGGAAGCAGCCGAACGTGCGGATGAACGCCCCGAGCCCCGGCACGCGGTGCGCCTCCACCTTGGCCATGTAGTAGAGGACGCGGGGACTCGATGCGCCGAGCACGGCGGGGTCGAGCCACGAGAAGTGGTTCGAGGCGACGACGAGGCCGCCGTCGAGCGGAATCCGATCGCGCCCGTAGACGCGCAGCCGGGAAGCGAGCGACGCCGCGCCGCCGATGGTCGGGCGCCCGAGCGCCCACATGACGTCCGGCAGGCTCATCGCGCCGCCTCGACGAGAACGGCGATCCGGTCGATCACCTGGTCGAGCGTCAGCTCTGTCGTGTCGACCTCGACGGCATCGGGCGCACGATGCGTGTTGATCGCGTCCCGCTCGTCGCGGCGCCGGAGCTCCTCCGCGAGCTCGGCGATCTCGAGCCCGTCGCGCTCGAGATGACGGCGCCTCGCGCGGACGGCCGGGTCCACGACGAGCCACACCTTGACCTCGGCATCCGGGACGACGACGACGCCGATGTCGCGCCCCTCGATCACGGAGTCGCCCACGCGACCGAGCTCCCGCTGCCGCCCGCGCATCACCTCGCGCACCACCGGGTGGCGCGCGACCACCGGGACGGCGGCGTCGATCTCCGGCGCCCGGATGCGCTCGGTGACGTCCTCACCTGCGATAGAGACGCTGCGACCGTCCCCGAACGCGACGGGGTGTGACCGTGCGAGCGCCTCGAGCGCCGGCCCGTCGTCGAGCGGTGTCCCTTCGTGGAGCGCGAGCCACGTGAGCGCGCGGTACATCGCCCCGGTGTCCAGGTAGTGGAAGCCGAGCCGCCCGGCGACGCCGCGGGCCACCGAGCTCTTGCCCGCGCCGGCCGGGCCGTCGATCGCCACGATCAAGGGTTTCTCTCCTGGCGGAGAGAAACCCCAGAAGTGCAGCAAGAACGGCTCACTCCTGCCACGACGTCATATTTCTGGTGGAGCGGCGCAGCCGCTCCACAATGTCGAAGAAGCCGGGGAAGCTCACCGCAGCGGCGTCCGCGCCCTCGATCCTGACGCCGTCGCGCGAGGCGAGCCCCGGCCACGGCGCCGAGCATGGCGATGCGGTGGTCGCCGCGGCTCGAGATCCGGCCGCCACGGAGCCTCGCGGGGATGCCAGTGACGGCGAAGCCATCGTCCCGCGCGCGGGCGCGGACGCCGAAGGCGCGCGAGGCGCGTCGACGGTCGCCTCGATCCGGTCGGTCTCCTTCGCGCGCAACTCCTCTGCGCCGCGCAGCACGCTTTCGCCGCGTGCGCAGGCGGCCGCGAGCGCGAAGAGCGGGAGCTCGTCGATCGCGACCGGGACCTCCTTCGCCGTGACCGTCGTCCCGACGAGCGGGGCCGAGGCGATCTCGAGGTCGCCGCCGGACTCGCCGCCGATCGAGCGGCGGTTGTAGACGTTGATCTTCGCGCCCATCCGCTCGAGGATCTCGAGCAGGCCCGTTCGGCGGGGATTCAGGTTCACGCCGTGGAGGTGGAGCTCGGAGCCGGGGACGAGCGTGGCAGCGACGACGAAGGGGGCCGCCGACGAGAAGTCGCCGGGGATCTCGACCACGCCGAGCGACAGGCGCTCTGCGGGACGCACGGTGACGCTCGTCGGACGGACGGTGACGCTCGCGCCGGCGGCCGTCAGCATGCGCTCGGTGTGGTCGCGCGTCGGGCTGGGCTCGACGACGGTCGTCTCGCCATCCGCGTAGAGCCCCGCGAGGAGCACGGCCGACTTGACCTGCGCGCTGGCAACCGGAAGCGCGTAGTCGATCGCGTGGAGCGGCGCGCCGGAGATCGTCATCGGAAGGTGCCCGTCGGTCGTCTCCAGCTGGGCGCCCATCCGGCCGAGCGGATCGGCGATCCGCCCCATCGGGCGACCCGAGAGCGACCCGTCGCCGGTCAGCTCGAAGGTCTCGCCCTCTT
>CAVVEN010000010.1:0-246021 GCA_963747125.1 uncultured Actinomycetes bacterium
GACGGCAAGACCGTGGATCACCCGGACGACGCTCGCAAGATGACCACCGCCGTTCGCGAGAACATCAAGACCTGGCGCGGCTCCTTGCCAAAGCGGGTCTGAAACAACTCACCAGCCAACCGAACGTCGACCCGACGAAGATTGCCGCGATCGGTTATTGCTTCGGTGGCAGTACCTGTTTGCAACTCGCCTATTCCGGAGCGGAGCTGAAGGCGGTCGCGACTTTCCACGCAGTGCTGCCCACGCCGACGGCCGAGGAGGCCAAGGCGATCAAGCCGAAGCTCTACATTGCCCACGGCGGCGATGACTCGTTCATCCCCGAGAAAGCAATCGCAGCGTTCAAAGGAGGCTCGACTCCGCGAGGTGAAGTACACCTTCGAGAGTTTCCCCGGCGTCGTTCACAGTTTCACGGTGCCAGTGCGACAAGGTCGGCCTTAAGGGAATGAAGTACGACAAGGCCGCGGACGAGAAATCGTGGAAAGAGATGAGTGTTGTTCAAGGACACGCTGGGGAAGTAACGCAATCTCGTTTGACATTGTTCCGCCGACGGCCTTCGCGTTCTAATCTTGGCGAAGGCCGCTCTCATTGAAGCAGGATGCGAGTCATGCAGAACCCTCTCACGCACCTACCGGCGCCGTCGCCATCGCAAGCACCGCAACCTGGCACACAGGCTCCGAGACCGCGACGGCGACGCTGGCTGAAGGTATTCGTCGGTCTTTTCGTCCTCCTACTCTTTCTGGTCGGGGCGGCGCCGACGATCATCGCGAAAACGGGCCTCCGCAACCGCATCGCGCGCCTAGCCGTGCCTGACCTAAACGGCACGCTCGACATCGGCGGCGCGTCGCTGGGCTGGTTTTCGCCGATCGAATTGCGCGACGTTTCACTCACGGACCCGCAAGGCCGCGTTGTCGCACACGTGCCGAAAGTCACTTCCTCGAAGTCGCTGTTCTCCTTGATCCGCAATCGAGCCGCACTGGGCGAGTTCACTCTCGACCGGCCGAATGTCGATGTCGTCTGCGAGAAGAACAGTTCGAACCTCGAAGAAGTGCTCAAGAAGTTCTTTCAAGACGATGGCCCGCCACGCGGCACAACGCGACCGGAAATAACTGTGCGCGTGAGCGGAGGCACACTCATTCTCCGCGACGCCGAGAAGGGAATGTCCGGCGAGTTCCATTCACGACCTCGATCGGCGCGAAGGTCTCGTAGCCCGCCTCGACCAGCGTGCGCAGCGCCTCGAGCGCCGACAGCACACCGAGCACGCCGTCGAACTCGCCCCCGGTGGGCTGGGTGTCGAGATGGCTGCCCATGGCGATCGGCGGCACGTCGGCGCGGCCCGGGCGGCGCGCGAACATCGCGCCCATCGAGTCGCCCGTGACGGTGCAGCCCAACCCTTCCGCGCGCGCCTTGAACCAGTCGCGCACCTGCCGGTCGAAGATCGGTCAGCGTCAGCCGACAGATGCCGCCCTTGGCGGTCCCGCCGAACGCGGCAGTCTCCATCAGCTCGCCCCACAGGCGCGCGCCGTCGATACGGAGGTTGGGCGGGCCGGGCTCATATGGCTCCTACAGCGCCTCGATGTCCTTGAGCAGCGCGTCGCTCAATTGTAGCCCGTCGCGCGCCGCTTTTTGCCGCGCGGCGAGGCGACGCGTCCCGGGCAGGCGCGCGCCCGCTTGCGCCTCGATCGCGCCGGCCAGCGGCGCGAAGTGCTCGCCCGCGCCGCCGAAGGCCGCCGGATCGAAGGCGACGATCAGCTGCCCGGTGCCGGGCGGCGGTCCTTCGGCGTCGAGAAAGGACGACGCCTCGGCGGCGAAGTTCGCGCCGGTCAGCCCGGCGGCCAGCAGCTCGACCATGAGGGCGAGCGCCGTGCCCTTGGCATCGCCCAGCGGCAGCATGGTGCCGGCGCAGCGCCGCGTCCGGATCGGTGGTCGGCTGGCCGGCCGGCGTCGAGCGCCCAGCCTTCCGGGATGCGCTCGCCGCTTCTGCTTGGCGGCCAGGATGTTGCCGCGCGCGACCTTCGACAGCGAGAGGTCGACCACGATCGGCGCGCCGGTCCGGGCAGCGGGCACGCGAAGGCGATCGGGTTGGTGCCGAACACCGGCTGCGAGCCGCCCCACGGCGCGATCGCGGCCGGCGTGTTGGCGAACATCAGCGCGACCAGCCCGGCCTCCGCGAGGCGCTCGACCGGATGTCCGGCGGCGCCGCAATGATGCGAGCGGCGGATCGCCGCCGCCGCGATGCCCTGCTGCGCGCGCCAGCTGCGGGCAACAGCGCGACGCGCGGATCGAGCGCCGGATAGGCGAAGCCGTGCGCCGCGTCGACGGCGAGCACGCCCGGGCCGCGGCCGCGTCGACGGCCGGCATCGCGAAGCCGTCGACCTTGCCGACCTTGGCCTGCGCCGCGTAGCTCGGCACGCGCGAGAGGCCGTGGCCCTTGAGCCCGTCGGCCTCGGCGGCGACGAGCGCGCGCGCGACGACGCTGCGCATTCGTCTGGCGCCGGTGCGGCAGCGCATCAGCGCGCGCGGCGACCAGATCCTCGGCCTCGGCGAGCGTGAGCGTCGGCATCGGCACCTCACCGCACGAGCATGCAGGCCGGCCGTCACGACCACGAGGATGACGAGGGTCGTGCCGGTGACGGTCGCGACGTGCCGCCAGCCGAGCGCCGCGGATCGGCCGACGATCGAGGTGCCGAGCCCGAGCGCCGCGATGGCGATCAGCAGGCCCCAGGTCGAGGCCTCGACCAGCGCGGCCTTGATCGGCGCGTAGACCGGCGCGAGCGCCGGCAGCGACGGCATCACGCTGTTGACGACGCAGAGCGCCGAGAAACACGAGGGCGAAGACCGGCACCGGCACCTTGGCGGCGCCGCGTCGCCGCCGCCGCGCGCGAACCACCAGCCGATCGCCGAGCACCACCGGCAGCAGCAGGAACACGCGGAACAGCTTGACGATGACGGCGGTGTTGCCGACCGGCTCCGACACCGCGTAGCCGGCGCCCACCACCTGCGCGACGTCGTGGATGGTGGCGCCGAGCATCACGCCGGTGGCGTGCGGCGTCGAAGCCGAGCCCGACGCAGAGCGGCGGATAGAGCACCATCGCGAGGGTCGAGAGCGCGTTGACGGCGACCACGACGAAGGCGACGTCGGCGTCCTTGCCGTGATAGTCCGGCAGCACCGTCGAGGTCGCGAGCGTCGCGGAGGCGCCGCACACGGCGGTGCCGGCGCCGGCGAGCGCGCCATAGGCCGTCGCGCGGCCGAGCAGCGCGCGCGAGCAGGAAGCCGGCCGCGATCGTCACCGACCATCGCGACGACGACGACGAGCGCGGTGCGCGAGGCCGAGCGCGACGATGTCGCCGAGCGCGATGCGCAGGCCGAGCAGCGCCACCGCCCAGCGCAGCAGCGTCTTGACGCAGAACACCAGGCCGGGCTGAAACAGCTGCCGCGCCGCCAGCCGCATTGAGCGCGATGCCGATGAGCAGCGCGATCACCATCGCCGGGATCGGGACGACCGCCGGCGACCCACGGCGCGCCGAGCACCGCCGCGACCGCGACCGCGGCGGACAGCGCGATGCCGGGCGCCAGCCGGCGCACGGTGGCCGCGATGGCCGGAGCCGTCGTGACGGAGGCGTCGGCCATCGGCGGGTCTGCTCACGGCGCGGAGTCTGCCGCTCAGGCGCTGCGGTAGAGCTTGGTCAGCACGAACTCGCGGTGGCCGAGCGCCTCGGCCGCGGTGAGGCGGCCGTTGGCGGTGCGCACGACCATCTCGATCAGCGCGTCGCCCGCCTCCGGGATGGTCATCTCGCGGCGCAGGATGCCGGAGACGTCGAGGTCGATGTGCTCGCGACATGGTGCGCACCGTGCGCGGATTGCCGGTGATCTTGATCACCGGCACGATCGGGTTGCCGATGACGTTGCCCTGGCCGGTCGGGAAGGTGTGCACCACGTAGCCGGCCGCCGCCATCAGGGTGACGCATTCGGCCGCCGCCGAGGAGGTGTCCATGAAGTAGAGGCCGGCGCCCTTGGCCGGCGCCTCGGCCGGCTCGAGCACGTCGATGTAGCGGCACTTGCGGCCGATCTTCTCGAGGTTGCCGAGCGCCTTCTCCTCGATGGTCGTCAGGCCGCCGGCGATGTTGCCCTTGGTCGGCTGCGACTCGGAGAGGTCGTCGGTCTTGTGCGCCTCGATGACCTCGTCCTGGTAGGCCTGCCACGACCTTCGTACCACTTCTCGCCGATCTCCGGCGTGGCCGCGCGCGCCTTGGCGAGATGCTCGCCGCCGGTGATCTCCGAGGTCTCGCCGAAGATGCCGTAGATGCCCTTCGGGATCAGCTTGTCGTACATGTTGCCGA
Organism: uncultured Actinomycetes bacterium; assembly: GCA_963747125.1. Lineage (GTDB taxonomy): Bacteria > Actinomycetota > Thermoleophilia > Gaiellales > Gaiellaceae > Gaiella. The sequence continues at coordinate 4,339 of CAVVEN010000010.1, forward strand.
CGGTCGGGCAGGAGGCGAGGCCGGTGGTGGTGTCGCTCTCGCCGCACTTGGTCGAGACCCACAGCTCGGAGATGTCGCATTCCTCGCGCTGCAGCTCGGAGGCCCACTGCAGGTAGTCCTTGGCGACGCGCGACGGCCTTGGCGATGGTCGTCGATGTCGCCGTGAGCCCTCGATGCCGAAGCCGGTCACCGGCTTGCCGGTCTTGGCGATGCCGTCGACGACGCGCTTGGTCCAGCCGTCCTCGATGCCGATCACCACGCACGGCGGCGACGTTCGGGTTGGCGCCGGTGCCGATCAGGGTGCGGAAGAACAGGTCGAGGTCCTCGCCGAACTGCAGCCGGCCGTAGGCGTGCGGCAGCGCCAGCGTGCCCTTGATGTTGTTGGCGACCGCCTCGCAGGCGGCGTTGGAGAGGTCGTCGAGCGGCAGGATGACGACGTGGTTGCGCACGCCGACGCGGCCGTTCTCGCGCCGCTAGCCGCGAGAAGCTGCAGATTCGACTTTCCGTTCGCTTGCCGTTGCTCATGGCCATGCTCACCACCGCTTGGTCTTGAGGTTGTGGACGTGGACGTGCTCGCCCTTGTTGATGTCGGCGACCGCCTTGCCGATGTCCTGGCCGTATTTCCACACGGTGTCGCCCGTTCTTGATGTCGGTGAGCGCGATCTTGTGGCCGATCGGCACGTCCATCTTGGCCGTGAGCTGGAACGAGGAATTGTCGGCCGTGACCACGCACAGCATGTCGGTGCCGGCCTTGAGGCCCTCGACCACGACGACGCCGACCGTGTCCTTCTTGTCGTGCACCAGAAGCTGCGGGGCGCTCATGCTTACTCCTCCAGTCGCTGATGAGACCTTGCCGACAGTCTTCTATAAGACATAAGAGACGCAGAGTCAACGCGGAGAGATCGCCGGCGACCGAGGACGGGACGCGCGGACGCACGAGGCGACGGGCGGAGAGCGCGGCGGCGCTCGGATTCCGCCCGCTCTACCGGCAGGTGCAAGGACGTGCTGGTGCAGCGCATCGCCGACGGCGTGTGGCCGGCCGGGCGGCGTGCTGCCGAGCGAGCCGCGACATCGCGGCCGATCTCGGCGTGTCGCCAGGGCACCGTGCGCAAGGCGCTCGACGAGCTGGCGGCCGAGAACCTGGTGGTGCGCCGCCAGGGCAAGGGCACCTATCGTCGCGCGCCACGACGATGCGCGCATCCTGTTCCAGTTCTTCAAGCTCGATCCCCGATTCGGGCGAGCGCAAGTTTCCCGACAGCCGCATCCTCGCCGTCGCGTGTCGCGCGACGCCGATGCGGCCGCGGCGCGCATCCTCGACCTGCGCAAGGGCGCCGGGTGGTGCGGCTCGAGCGGGTGCGCTCGCTCGCCGGCCGGGTCTGCATCTTCGAGCGCATCGTCCTGCCGAAGGCGCTGTTTCCCGGGCTCGAAAAGCGCGAGCTGCCGCAACAATCTCTACGAGCTCTATCGCTCCGAGTTCGGCGTCACCATCGCGCGCGCGGCCGAACGGCTGAAGGCGGTGGCGGCGACGCCGGCGCGAGGCGAAGCATCTCGGCGTGCCGATCGGCGCGCCGCTGCTCGCGATCGACCGCACCGCCTCGCGATCGACGGCGCGCCGGTCGAATGGCGCGTCTCGCTCTGCCGCACCGACGCGTTCCACTACCTGTCCGACCTGCGGTGAGGGTGGGCAAAATCGCCTTCCGATCCGCATCCGCGTGGGCAACCGCGCGCGAGGCGATTTTGCCCACGCGCCGCCGTGCGACGCGCGGTTGCCCACCCTACGATTTCCTGGTTGGTGAACGATGATGTCGGACACCCTTTCGGTCGAGGTCTGGCGCGGCGCCGAAACCGGCGCGCTTCCAGGCCTTCACAGTGCCGCGCCGGCGAGAACCAGACCGATCCTCGACGTGGTGACCGAGATCCAGCGCGACCAGGACCCGACGCTTGTCCTATCGCTTCGCCTGCCGCGTCGGCATGTGCGGCTCCTGCGCCATGGTGGTGAACGGCCGGCCGCGCTGGACCTGCCGCACGCGCGTGTCGCGAGGTCGTCGGGCGCGCGACGGCGCGCTGCGGCTCGAGCCGCTGCGCAATTTCACCATCGTCAAGGACCTGGCCGTCGAGATGACCGCGCTTCTTCGACAAGTGGCGCGACGCGCACGGGCTACTTCGAGCCGGGCCGACAGGCCGGCGGCGGACTTCGCCGTCGGTGCCGCCGGCGACGCCGCGCGCCGCGCCGCCGACGCAGGCGATCGAGTGCATCGGCTGCGGCGTGTGCTACTCCGCCTGCGACGTGGTCGCCTGGGACCGGACTATCTCGGGCCGGCCGCGCTCAACCGCGCCTGGACGCTGGTCAACGACGTGCGCGACCACGGCGAGCGCAGGCCCGCCTCGCCGCGGTCGGCGGCGATTTCGGCTGCCAGTGCCTGCCACACCCACATGAGCTGCACCACGTTCTGCCCCAAGGCATCGCGCCGACCTATGCGATCGCCGGCCTGAAGCGTGCCATGGTCTGGCGCGCGCTGAAGGGAGGACGCGCGGTGAGCGCCGGCGCTGTTCCTCGCCCAGCGGCTGAGCGCCGCCGTGCTCGCGCTCGCCGTGGCGGCGCATCTCGCCACCATCGTCTATGCCGTGCGCGGCGGGTTGACGGCGGGCGAGATGCTGGCGCGCACCCACGGCAACTGGCTGGTTCCTCGCGCTCTATTCGCTGTTCGTCGTCGCGGTCGCGATCCACGCGCCGATCGGGCTGCGCAACGTATCGCGCGAGTGGACGCCGTGGCGCGGCGCGCTCGCTCGATGTCGCGCTCGCGATCTTTGCCGTGCTGCTGCTGCTGCTGGGCATGCGCGCCGTGCTCGCGGTGTATCGCCGCATGATACGCGCCTCGCACACGCAGCCCGGCTTCTGGCGGCGCTGCTGCACCGGCTGTCCGGCATCACGCTCGCGATTTTCCTGCCGCTGCACTTCCTCGCGCTCGGCACGGCGCTCGACGGCGCCGCTGCGCTCGACTCGTTCCTCGCGGTGACCAACACGCCACTCGCCAAGGTCGATCGAACTGCGCGCTGGTCGTCGCGCTCGCCACTCCACATGACGCTCGGCCTGCGCGTGCTGGCGATCGAGCTGCTCGGCATCCGTGAGCGCACTGTCGCGGTCCTCGCCGGCTGCGCGGCGGGGGTGTTCGCGGTCGGGCTGGTGTTCCTGTTCAACGCCGGGTGACCGCGAATGGCGAATAGCGAGTGGATCTATTCGCTACTCACCATTCGCTATTCGCCTGATTCCTGCGTCGCCTTGGCGTCGGTGGTGGCGCCCTCCGAGGTGGTCTCCGAGATCGGCGGACTGGCGACCGCCATGCCGGTCTGCGGCAGCCGCTCGATCGCGATCATCTCGCGCATCGACTGCCGCAGCGGCTTGGCGTTTAGAAGGCCGCCCCATGTCTCGCCGGCCGGCACGTCGCGCCGCACGGTCGCGCGCGCCGAGATCTGTGCGCCTTGGTGGACCGTCACGTGCGGATAGATGCCGACGCGCGCCGCGAGAATCGCGAAATCCTTCAGCGTGACGCTGCCGCTCAGGCCCGACTGTGCCACGATGATGCAGTGACGGCCGATCACCACGTTGTGGCCGATCTGCACCAGGTTGTCGATCTTGGTGCCCTCGCCGATGATGGGTCGCGCATGCTGCCGCGGTCGATGGTGGTGCCGGCGCCGATCTCGACGTCGTCCCGGATGACGACGTGGCCGACCTGGGGGACCTTGCGTGTCCTTCCGGGCTCGACACGTAGCCGAAGCCGTCCTGGCCGATGCGGCCCCGGGATGCAGGATCACGCGGTTGCCGAGCTCCGCATGAATCACCGTGCAGCTCGGCCCGATCGCGCAGTCGCAGCCGATGCGCACGTCCGCGCCGATCACCGTGTTGGCGCCGATCGTGGTGCCGGCACCGATGACCACGCGCGGGCCGATCACCACGCCCGGATCGACCGTGACGCCGGCTGCGAGCTGGGCCGAGGGATGGACATGGGCGCCGAGCATCACGCCGTCGGCCTCGTAGGGCGAGGTCGGCCGCAGCCGGTCGCGGTAGAATTCGCGCGCCACCATCACGAAGGCACGGTACGGCTCGCGCGTGCGCAGCAGGTTGACGCCCGCCGGTACGTGGCCCTCGAACCGCTCCGTGGTCAGCACCGCCCCGGCCCGGGTGGTCGCCAGCGCGGCGGCGAATTTCGGGTTGTCGACGAACGTGAGGTCGCCCGGCCCGGCGTGGTCGATCGGCGCGATGCCGGTGATCCGATGCGCCAGCGCGGCCCCGTCGCGTGGAACCGCGCCGGTCAGCGACGCGACTTCGGCGAGAGACAGCGATCGCGCGCTGCCGGTCGAGCTCATCAGGTGGCCCCACGTCAAGTGATCGGTCCGGCGTTCCGGCGGAACCGGATCAATCATCCGCAACATATACCACGAGGCGATCCCGGAATACGAATCCGACACGACGCGAGCAGACCTGGATCAAAGCACCCGGATCGACGGCCGCTCGCCCGTCGGATCGACCTCCACCAGCGCGCCGTTCGGGATCGCCTGCGTGATGTCGACGTCGAAGCCGGAGATCATGGTGAAGTCGGCGAGCGCCGCGCCCTGCACCATGATCGGGTTGACGGCGTTGAGCACCAGCGCCGCCGGCATGATGCCGCGCGCCGTCATCTCGTGCAGCATCCAGGCGGTGGCGACGCCGCCCTTGGCGGCGTCGAGCACCAGCACGCGGCCGACATAGCTCTGGCCCGCGAGCTTGTGCTCCGGGCGCGAGAACACGCCGCGCGACGCGGTCGAGGTCGTAGCGCGCCGAGAAGCCGTCCTTCGCGACCAGCGCCGCGCCGTGCACCTTGCGGCCCATGCCGGCGGTGGCGTGGAAGATTCGCACTCATCGCGCGATCCTCCCGCCCGCGCAGGCCGCGTCGACGCAGGCCGCCATCGACAGCAGCGCCGGCCGATAGCCGTAGCCGCCGAGGATGTTGATGAGCTTGGCCGAGTTGGTGGCGAGCCGGCTGCCAGCCGTTCGCCTCGGCCATCTCGCGCGCATAGCTCTGGTAGAAGCACATGCCGGACAGCACCGTGCCGCCGGCCGCCTCGATGCGCGCGGTGAGCCCCATGCGGTCGGCATCGGGCTTCACCTGCGGGCTGGTCACCGACCAGCAGCGGGATCGTCGGCGCGCCGCCCGTCGAGCATGCCGGCGAGCTGCGCGCATCTCGACCAGGCTGAGCTGCGGCGCCGAGAACACCACGACGTCGACCGTGTCGATGTCCTTGCGCATAGGCGGCCTGGAACGCCGCGGATGTCGGCGTCGCCGACGTCGTGGGTGCGCGCAGCGCCGGTCCGGGCATCACGTCGTCGAGCCGCTGCGCCTCCGGCGTGATGCCGACCATGTGGAACAGCGCGACCGAGCCGTAGCTCGCCAGCGCCGCGCCGAAATGCTTCATCTCGTCCGAGCCGGGCACGCGATCGATGCCCGACGCAGCACCGGCACCTGCCAGTAGTCGCCGGCGAGCCGGCCGACGATGCCGCCGAGCGCGCCCCAGTCGTCGAGCTCGCGCGGCGTGCAGCCGACATCGATCACCAGCGTGGCGCGCCGGCGCTCGTCGAGATGATAGCCGTAGCGCGGCGTGCGGCCGGTCAGGCCGGCGCTCAGCGCCGACGGCCCGCCCTCGAAGTTCGAGCGCGCGCCGCACACGCTGTTGGAATAGATCACCACGCCGGTGTCGCCATAGGCGACGTGCTCGCCGCGCACCGGCGGCATGATGGTCTGGTAGTTGATGCAGGTGTCGGTCATCAGCACGCCGAGCGCCTCGAACGCCGCAATCGCGCGGCGCTCGAGGTCGAGCATCCAGGGCTGCTGCTTGAGCCGATGCGCGGCCGCGAAATCGGTGCCGCGCGGATCCGTGATGGTCGGGATGCGCACCTGCCGCTGCTGCGGCGGGCAGGCGCGCCATGCGCTCCAGCCATTCGACGCCCGCGACCCCGAGCGACTCGGTGTCGGCCATGATGTGCGCCTGGACGACCGGCACGAAGTCCTGCGGCGCCGAGGTAGCGCGCCGACCTTGATCTGGTGCTCGATCGCCCACTGCACCGCCGGCCCGAACGCGCCGGCGCGCATCGCCTCTTCTTCGTCGGTCAGTCGCACCGCGAGCTACTCGGCTGACGCCGGCGGCCTGGATCAGCGGCACCCACTTGTCGATCTCGGCGCGCACCAGGTTGCCGAGCGCCTGCGGGCGTGCGCTCGTCGCCGGGCGGCGGCACGTCGGCGCCGAGCTCGGCGAGCCGCTTGGCGATCGCCGGATCGCGCATCGCCTGGTCGAGCGCCGCGTTGAGCTTGCTCGACGATCGGCTTGGGCGTGCCCTTGGGCGCGAACAGCGCGGTCCAGGCCAGCGTCTGCAGCGCGGGCAGGCCGGCCTCGGTCGTGGACGGCACGTTGGGGAGGTCGACTGGCGCGGATCGGCGCCGGTCACGGCGATCGGCTTCACGCCGCCGCTGAGGATATGCGGCGTCGCCGAGATGACCTGGTCGAACATGATGTCGATCTGGCCGGCGAGCAGATCGTTCATCGCCTGCGACAGGCCGCGATAGGGCACGTGCTGGATGTCGGACATTGGTCAGGCTGGTGAACAGCAACGTGGTCAGATGCGAGATCGACCCGGTGCCGGCGCTTCCGCAGCGTGATCTTGCGGCTGCTTGGCGAGCGCGATGAAGTCCTTGAGCGTGTCGACCGGCAGATCCTTGCGGCGACCAGCACCATCGGCGTGGTGGCGACCAGCATCACCGGCTCGAAATCGACGCGCGGGTCGTAGGACAGGTTCTTGTAGAGCCCGACGCTCGCCGCGTGGGTGCCGAGGTTGCCCATCACCAGCGTGTAGCCGTCGGGCGCGCCTTGGCGACCCGCGCGGCGCCGATCGTGCCGCCCGCGCCGGTGACGTTCTCGACCACGATCTGCTGGCCGAGCGTCTGGCTCATGTGCTGGCCGAGCACGCGCGCCAGCACGTCGGTCGGCCCGCCGGCGGCGAACGGGACGATCATGGTGATCGGCCGCTGCGGATATTGCTGCGCCTGCGTGGGAACCGCGGCCAGCAGCGAGACGGCAGCGGCCGCGAATGTCAGTGCGCGCATCAGGTTCCCTCCCGCGACGGTTTTTCGTTCGTTAGCCGCTGGACGATCTTACCGGCCATGATCCTGGCTTGGCCAGACCGGCAACCGGCCCTTGCGCGCGACTTCTTCCGCACCCGCCCAACGCCGGCGGGCCCAACCGGTGGGCCCAACCCTTCCATCCTCGTCGTGCAAGCTGCTACGCTGGCGATGGTGGCTTTTTGGGAGCACACGATCCATGCAGCTCGATCCCAAGGAAGTCGAGGAGCTCGCCAAGACGCTCTATGTGCGCGCGCTCAAGCTGCTGCCGCGCGACATCAAGCAGGGCTTCGAGCGGCTGATCGCGCGCCGAGACCGACGCGACCGGGCGCACCATCCTCGGCACCATGGTGGAGAACATCGCGGTCGCCGAGCGCACCAACAATCTGCTCTGCCAGGACACCGGCATCCCGATCTACAACGTCACCATCGGACGCAATGTCGCAGTTCGACGGCGTCGCCATGAAGGCAGGCGATCCGCCGCGGCTGCGAGCGCGCCACCCGCGAGCATCCGCTGCGCTCCTCGGTGGTGCATCCGGTCACGCGCAAGAACGAGCAGACCTCGTGCGGCGTCGCGCATCCCGATCATCAATGTCGATTTCGACGACGCGCGACGAGACGGTCGAGATCGAGATGATCCCGAAAGGCTCGGGCTCGGAGAACGGCTCGTTCCTGCAGATGCTGATCCCGGCCGACGGCGTCGCCGCGGTCAAGCGCTTCGTGATCGACCGGGTGATCGAATGCGGCGGCCGCGTCTGCCCGCCGACCATCGTCGGCGTCGGCATCGGCGGCACCTCGGATCTGTGCATGCATCTCGCCAAGATCGCGGCGACGCGCCCGCTCGGCACCACCTGCGCCGATCCGGAGGGCGCCAAGATCGAGGCGGAGCTGAGCGAGGCGGTGAACGAGCTCGGCATCGGCCCGCAGGGGCTGGGCGGCCGCGCCACCTCGTTCCGCGTGCATGTCGAGGTCGCCGCGACCCACATCACGATGAACCCGGTGGCGGTGAACATCCAATGCCATTCGGCGCGGCGCGCCAGTGCCGTCGATCACGCCCGGCGGCATCGAGTTCGGGTGAGCGCGCCATGACCCACCACGTGCTCGAGATGCCGATCAACGACGCGCAGGTGCGCGCGCTGCGCGTCGGCGACACCGTCACGCTGGAGAAGACGCTGTTCGGCATTCGCGACGCCACGCTGATCGCCATGTTCGACCGCGGCCGCACCACGCGGCTTCGATCTCAAGGGCCACGCCGTGGTGCACACCGCGCCCAATGTGCGCAAGGTCGATCCGCGTCCCGGCAACTCGTCCGGCTACGAGCCGCTCTGCATCGGCACCACCACCTCGATGCGCATGGAGCGCTTCACGCGGCCGCTGATGGAGCGCGACGGCGTGCGCACTCATCATCGGCAAGGGCGGCATGGGGCAGGCGACGCTCGACGCCTTCCGCGATCTCGGCGGCGCTTATCTCGCGGTGGTCGGCGGCGCCGCGGCGCTGGAGACCACCTGGATCGAGGCGATCGAGGACGTCGACATGGACGACCTGCATCCCGAGAGCCTGTGGAAGTTCCGCATCAAGGGCTTCGGCCCGCTGCTGGTGACGATGGATTCGCACGGCGGCTCGCTGCACGCGCAGGTCAACGCCGAGGCGGCGGCGCGGCGCGCGGCAGGTGCTCGCCAGCATCGGCAGCGCGTGATCGTGCAGACCGCTCGACACCGACATCCTCATTCTCGGCGCCGGCGGCGCCGGCCTGTTCGCGGCGCTGCACGCCAAGAAGGCCAATCCCGAGCTCGACGTCACCATCGCGGTGAAGGGCCTGCTCGGCAAATGCGGCTGCACCCGCATGGTGCAGGGCGGCTACAACGTCGCGCTCTCGCCCGGCGACTCGGTCGAGCGCCATTTCATGGACACGATCGAGGGCGGCGGCTGGCTCAACGACCAGGATCTCGCCTGGCTGCTGGTGGACGACCGCGCCCGTGCGCATCCGCGAGCTGGAGACCGAGCTCGGCTGCTTCTTCGACCGCAATCCCGACGGCACCGTGCACCAGAAGGCCTTCGCCGGGCAGACCTTCGACCGCACCGTGCACAAGGGCGATCTCACCGGCATCGAGATCATCAACCGCCTGGCCGAGCAGGTGTGGCGGCGCGACGTGCGGCGGCTCGAGGATCATCGCGCGCTCGATCTGATTCCGACCGCCGACGGCTCCGGGCTCGCCGGCGTGCTGATGCTCGACATGCGCACCGGCGAGCCGCTGCTGGTGCGCGCGCGCGCCGACGCTGCTGGCGACCGGCGGCGGGCCGACCATGTACCGCTATCACACGCCGTCCGGCGACAAGTCGTGCGACGGCATGGCGATGGCGCTGCGCGCCGGGCTGCCGCTGCGCGACATGGAGATGGTGCAGTTCCACCCGACCGGCCTGCTCGCCGGCGAAGGCACGCGCATGACCGGCACCGTGCTGGAGGAAGGCCTGCGCGGCTCCGGCGGCTATCTCACCGACGCGCAACGGCGAGCGCTTCATGTTCGACTACGACCCGCGCGGCGAGCGCGCCACCCGCGACATCGTCAGCCGCTCGATCATGGATCGCATCCGCAAAGGCCACGCGTCAGCCCGCATGGCGGCGTCTACATCGAGATGGGCCATCTCGGCCCCGACCGCGTGCGGCGCGAGTTCAAGGGCATGGTCGAGCGCTGCGCCGATTGCGGCTTCGATCTCGCCGCCGGCCGCGTCGAGGTGATCCCGACCGCGCATTACATGATGGGCGGCGTCGTGTTCAACGCCGACTGCACGACGCCGCTGCCGCGCCTCTACGCGGCCGGCGAGGACACCGGCGGCGTGCATGGCGCCAACCGGCTCGGCGGCAACGGCGTCGCCAATTCCACCGTGTTCGGCGGCATCGCCGGCGACATCATGGGCGCGCGCACCAAGCGCGCCGGCGCCCTGCCCGATCCCGATACGGCCGCGATCGATGCGCGCTTACGAGCGCGCCTTCGCGCCGCTCGGCCGCAAAGCGCGGCGATCTGCCGGAGATGCGCGAGCGGCTCTACGACATCATGTGGAACGACGTCGGCATCCTGCGTGACGCGGCGGGACTCGCGCGCGGCACGGCGGCGCTCGATGCGGCTTGCGCGCGACATCGCCGCCTGCGGCGTCGCCGACGCCAGCCGCCGCTACAATCTGACCTGGATGGACCGGCTCAATCTGGAAAATCTCACGCTGGTCAGCCGCGCCATCGCCGCCGCCGCCGATTTCCGCCGCGACAGCCGCGGCGCGCATTTCCGCGAGGACTTCCCGCACGTGTCCGAACTCGCCGCCTCGGCCTATACCTCGGTGCGGCTGGTCGGACGACCGGCCGCAGGTCAGCAGCGCGAAGGTCGCCTTCACCCGCGTGCGGCCGGGGGAGTCGATCGGGAAGGCGGCCTAGGCTGCAGACGAGCGTTTTGCCAGGGCGCGCCGCCGCGCCTTGCGGGCAACCGTCGCGGCCGCACTGACTTTGTGAGCCATGGCCCCGGTGCGCTTTCCGGCGGCGTAGTCCATCGCCTCGCGCAAGCTTGCGCGGATGTCATCGGCAAGCCGGCTCGTTTTTCGTCGGATCATTTCTAATCGTACCCAATTGGGAGCGTCCGCGTCATCGGGAAGGCCGGCGCCCCTCCTCGGGACCGCGCGCCGGTCCCGGCGGCGTAAGGCCGCGCCGGGCGGCATCCGGTTGCGTTGTCCGGGCCGCCTCCCCACATTGACCGGCGGGCCTGCGCCCGCGGAGCACGGAGCGATGCCGAGCCACAGACACCGACGGAGCCGGGAGATCATCCCGCCCGGCCAGGAGCCGACCGACTGGCCGCGCCAGCAGCAGGACCCGTGGGCCTCGTTTCACGTCTACGGCACCGGCACGCGCCGGGTTTATGTGCGGCGCATCGGGCCGATCGGCATCCTGCTGCTGGCCGCCCTGATCGGCACCATTGCGGCACTGGTGTTCGTCGTGATGGTGGGCATCTTCGTGATCTGGATCCCGATCGCCGTGCTGCTGTTCGTCGCCGCGGTCGTCGGCGGCCTGATGCGGCGCTACATGCGGCAGTAGTTCCGTTCAGCTCAGCTTCCTGTTCAGCAGCTTCTCCGCGTTTTCGCACATACACCTTGCGCCGGTCCGCGTCGGTCCAGGCCCAGCCGGTCGATCACCTCGATGGTCGGCTGATCGGGCCGAGCGGGGTGTCGGTGGCGAACACGACCTTGTCGGCGCCGAAGAAATCGAAGCCCGCAGGCGAGCCCGTACTGGCCGCCGAACATGGCGGTGTCGCCGTAGAAGTCGCGGAAATAGTCGAGGTGCGGCCGTTTCAGTGAGCAGAGCACCTTGGAATAGTCCTCGTCCGAGGTGCGGCTGCCGAGCACCTCGAGGCCGGCGCCGACCCGCCCGTCGTAAATACGGGATCATGCCGCCGCAATGGTGGGTGATGATCTTGATGGCGGGATGGCGGTCGAACAGGCCGGAGAAGACGAGGCGGCTCATCGCCACCGACGTCTCGTACGGCCAGCCGAAGCACCACCACATCTCGTAGCGCGACTTCGGCTCGCTGGCGTAGTCGGTCATGGCGGCGGTGCGGGCAGGGTGCAGCCAGACCGGCAGGTCGTGCTCGGCCATCGCGGCGAACACCGGCGCGTAGGCGGCGTCGTCGAGCGGCCGGCCGGCGATGCTGGTGAACACCTGGACGCCGCGGGCGCCGAGGTCGCGGATGGCGCGGTCGGATCTCGGCGAGCGAGCCGTCGACGTCGGTGAGCGTCACCGCCGCGACGAAGCCGGCGAACCGCTCGGGGTGTTTGCGCACAGCTCCGCCATGGCATCGTTGCCGATGCGCGCGAGCTCGTGGCCGACCGCCCGTCAGTCGAGGTCCTCGATCGGCGGGTTGGGCAGCGAGATGACCTGCCGGTAGTCGCCGAACGCGTCCATCTCGCGGAAGCGCAGGTCGAGGTCGAACAGCTTTTTGACGTTGCGCAGCCGCGCCCCGATGTTGGTGAGGTTGGGCGCGACGCGGATCATCTCCTGGAAGAAGCGCTCCGGGAAGATGTGGCAATAGATGTCGATCAGCGGATACCCGGCCATGCGTCTCCTCCTGGAATCTCTCGCGCCCGTCTGGTCAGCCCGGGCATCTTCCGATAGTGGCTAGTGCCGCCGATTTGAAGTTCCTACATTGGTAGCGGGCGCGCGTTTAGGAACCTCAAATCGAAAACTGGCACTAGCATCACAATGATTGCCAGTGCCCCGCTTCCGAAGTTCGTGTCGGTGCCCGCTGAGAAGTATCACGAACTTCGGAAGCGGGGCGCTCAGCCGGGCGTAACCGAGACGAGCACCGACATCAATGCTGCCGGACTTGAGCGGCGCGACCCGCATCCATCTCATCGTCGGCGATCCGGTCGTCCAGACGAAGTCGCCCGCCGGGCTCACCGCGAGTTCGCGGCGCGCGGCATCGACGCGGTGTGCATCCCGATGCAGGTCGCGGCGGCGGATATCGACGCGTTCTTCGCGGTCGCCAAGCGCGTGCAGAACATCGACGGCATCGTCGTCACCGTGCCGCACAAGCTGGCGGCGACGCGTCACTGCGACGTCCTGTCCGAGCGCTCGCGCGCGCTCGGCGCCGTCAACGCGATGCGGCGCGGGGCCGACGGCCGCTGGTCGGGCGACATGACCGACGGCGTCGCGCTGGTGGCGGCGCTGCGGACCGCCGGCTGCGCGCCGAACGGCCGTCGCGCGCTGGTGGTCGGCGCCGGCGGCGCCGGCTCGGCCGTGGTGCTGGCGCTCGCCGAGGCGGGCGCGCGCGCCGCGGTGCACGACATCGACGCCGTGCGGCGCGACGATCTGCGTCCGGCGGCTCGCCGCCTGGAAGGTCGCCGCCTCCGCCGATCCGGCCGGCTGCGATCTGGTGGTCAACGCGACGCCGCTCGGCATGGCGCCGGGCGATGCGCTGCCGGTCGATGTGACGCGTCTCGGGCCCGGTGTCGTGGTGGCCGATCTCGTCACCAGGCCGGCGGTGACGCCGTTCCTGACCGCCGCGCGCGAGCGCGGCGCGCAAATCGTCACCGGCGCCGACATGTTCGCGCCGCAGGCCGCAATCCTGGCCGATTTCCTCCTGTCGGGGCGCCTGGCAGGCAGTTAAACCTGCTGCAAATCCAATCATTTGGTGACACGCGGGCGGGGCCGGAATAATATCGCGCCGGTGGCCCGGCCACGGTCACCGAAGGTCAAAACCAAGGGGGTTCCATGTTCCGTACCTTCATCACGGCTGCCGCATTGGTGCTCGCGGCGCTGTCCGGCTCGGCCCAGGCGCAGGATCGCGTCCAGGCGGGATCGCTGACCTGCGACGTGTCGGCCGGCATCGGCCTGATCATCGGCTCGCAGCGCAACGTGAGCTGCACGTTCACGCCGTCGAGCCCCGCCCCGATCGAGTACTACACCGGCACGATCTCCAAGCTCGGCCTCGACATCGGCGTGACCACCGGCGGCGTGATGGTGTGGCTCGTGTTCGCCCCGACCAACCGCCCGGTCGGCGCGCTCCAGGGCAGCTATGCGGGGGCGTCGGCGGAGGCCTCGGTGGTCGCCGGGGTCGGCGCCAATGCGCTGGTCGGCGGCTCCGAACCGCACCATCGCGCTGCAGCCGTTCTCGGTGCAGGGCCAGGTCGGCCTCAACCTCGCGGCCGGCGTCGCCGGGCTCGACCTGCGCTGGGTGCGCTGACGCGACGCCTGCCGAATTTCGACGCTGTCCTTCCAGCCACCCGGCCATGGCGGCCGGGTGGCTTTTTCCCGTCGGGGGGAACTGCCGATCCGCGACCGAACGTTGCCGCCCCTTGCCAATCCCCCCGTTTCCCTGAAACGATATTGACCGGCCCCCCGATTTGCGGACGGAGGTATGGCAATGGCAGACAACGGCGGTGCAAGAGGCCCGAGGTGCATTGCATTGGTGGGCCCGTTCCAGAGCGGCAAGACCACGCTGCTCGAGGCGATCCTCGCGCGCACCGGCGCGATCCAGCGCCAGGGCACGGTCGACGCCGGCACCACGGTCGGCGACGCCAGCAAGGAAGCGCGCCATCACAAGATGAGCGTCGAGGTGTCGGTCGCCACCACGACCTTCATGGACGACAGCTACACCTTCATCGACTGCCCCGGCTCGGTCGAGTTCGTCCACGACATGCGCGCCGTGCTGCCGGCGGTCGACGCCGCCGTCGTGGTGTGCGAGGCGGACGAGAAGAAGGTCCCGCAACTGCAGCTCATCCTGCGCGAGCTCGAAGACCTGAAGATTCCCGCGCTTCCTGTTCCTCAACAAGATCGACAAGGCCGACACAGCGCGTGCGCGAGACGCTGCAAGCTGCTGCAGCCGGCCTCGCGCGTGCCGCTGCTGCTGCGCCAGATCCCGATCTGGAAGAACGACATCATCACCGGCTTCGTCGATCTCGCGCTCGAGCGCGCCTTTGTCTACAAGGAGCACGCGGCGTCCGAGGTGATCGCGCTCGAAGGCGACGACCTCGACGCGCGAGAAGGACGCGCGCTTCACCATGCTGGAGACGCTCGCCGATCACGACGACGAGCTGATGGAGCAGTTGCTCGAGGACATCCCGCCGCCGCGCGACAAGGTGTTCGACGATCTCGCCAAGGAACTGCGCGACGGCCTGGTCTGCCCGGTGCTGATCGGCGTCGCCACCCGCACCAACGGCGTGCTGCGCCTGCTCAAGGCGCTGCGCCACGAGGCGCCGGGCGTCGAGGCGACCGCCAAGCGGCTCGGCGTCAAGCCGGCAACGATGCCGGTCGCCTATGTGCTCAAGACCTTCCACACCGCGCATGGCGGCAAGATGTCGGTCGCGCGCGTGCTCGCCGGCCAGATCGGCGACGGCACCACGCTGAACTCGCCCGAGCGCGAGGCCGGCCGCGTCTCCGGCGTGTTCAAGCTGATCGGCCAGAGCGACCGAGAAGCGCGGCGCCGGCCGCGGCCGGCGAGACCGTCGCGTTCGGCAAGCTCGACCACGCCAGGACCGGCGACACGCTGTCGGCCGGCAAGCAGGCGCCAAGCCGCGTCGCCGAGGTCACGCCCTATCCGCCGGTGCTCGCGATCGCGATCGCGGCCAAGGAGCGCAAGGACGACGTCAAGCTCGGCCAGGCGCTCAACAAGCTGGTCGAGGAGGATCCCTCGCTCATCGTCGTGCACAATCCCGAGACCCACGAAGTGATCGTGTGGGGGCAGGGCGAGATGCATCTGCGGGTCGCGACCGAGCGGCTCGCCGACCGCTTCGGCATCGCGATCGAGCGGCGCACGCCGAGCGTCGGCTACCGCGAGACCATCAAGAAGCCGATCGCGCAGCGCGGCCGCCACAAGAAGCAGTCGGGCGGCCACGGCCAGTTCGGCGACGTGGTGCTCGACATCAAGCCGCTGCCGCGCGGCTCCGGCTTCGTGTTCGACGAGAAGATCACCGGCGGCGTGGTGCCGCGCAACTACATCCCGTCGGTCGAGGAGGGCGTGATCGACGCGCTCAAGCACGGCCCGCTCGGCTTCCCGGTGGTCGACGTCGCGGTGACGCTGATCGACGGCTCCTATCACACGGTCAACTCCTCCGACATGGCGTTCCGCACCGCCGGCCGCATCGGCATCGTCGAGGCGCTGCCGCAATGCAATCCGGTGCTGCTCGAGCCGATCCACACGGTCGAGATCGTCTGCCCGACCGACGCCACCGCCAAGATCAACGCCATCCTGTCGGGCCGGCGCGGCCAGATCCTCGGCTTCGACACCCGCGAGGGCTGGGCGGGCTGGGACGTGGTGCGGGCGATGATGCCGGAATCGGAGATCGGCGACCTGATCGTCGAGGTGCGCTCGGCGACCGCCGGCGTCGGCACCTTCACCTTCAAGTTCGACCACATGGCCGAACTGACCGGCAAGCCGGCCGACCAGATCGTGGCGGCGCGCAAGGCGGCCGCGGCGGCGGAGTAGCCGCACGCTCGGGTCGTGCCGGCGAGCCGTACGCTTGTACCCGTGCGCAACGCGCGCTGATGCGCGTGGCAGACGCCGCGCGTCTTTGCGATCTTATTTACCATGTTCGCGCCGTTTTGCGCGCCCTTCGCTAACCGAAAATACATCGCCCCTGAAATAGACAGGTCGCGGCGGCGCGCCGCGCGGCACGCTCGCCCGTGCGACGATTGTGGACGAGATGGCGTCATGCTCAAGGCGTTGAAGGGCCTGTTCGCCGGCGGCGGACGACCCGTCCAGGATGACGACGAGCGAGCGCGACGCCTCCGGCAAGCCGAAGGTGACGCTGGCCAAGGCGCTCAAGCGCGACTGGCTCGAGGTCTGGTATCAGCCCAAGGTCAGCCTGCAGACCGGCCACATGGTCGGCGCCGAAGGGCTGATCCGCGTGCGCCATCCCGAGCTCGGCGTGCTCGGCGCCGGGCGCGTTCCTGCCCGGCGCCGGCGAGCGCCGACATGCTGGCAGCTGACCGAGAGCGTGATCCGCACCGCGCTGCGCGACTGGGACGACTGCGCCGCGCTCGGCATGCCGGCGATCGATCTCGCCGTCAACGTGCCGGCCAGCGCCTTCGTCGAGCTGCCGATCGCGCAGATGATCCGCGAGCGAGCGGCCGCACGTCGGACCAACTGGCCCGGCCTCATCCTCGAGGTCACCGAGGACCAGATCGTCAACGATCTCAAGATGGCGAACGAGGTCGCCAACGAGCTGCGCGAGCAGCAGCTGCAGCCTCGCGATCGACGACTTCGGCGCCGGCTATTCGTCGCTCGGCGCGGCTGCGCCAGCTGCCGTTCAGCGAGCTCAAGATCGACCGCGCCTACGTCACCGACTGCCACCGCGACAAGGTCAAGGCCGGCATGCTCGAAGTCGATCGATCGCGCTGGCGCGCGGCTTCGGCCTCAAGACCGTGGCCGAGGGCATCGAGACCTACCACGAGAGCCACAAGCTGCAGGGCCTCGGCGTGCGGGTCGGCCAGGGCTTCCTGTTCGCCAAGCCGATGCCGAAGGCCGAGCTCCTCGCGAAGATCTCGTCCCACACCGGCAAGCGGCGGGTCGCGCAGCCGCGTCCTGGTGGCAGTTCGGCGCCGCCGCGCCGGCCCGCTCGGCCGGGCGCCCGGCCTGACCGGCCGGTCCGCCGGCGGCGATCACGCCCGGTTCAGCCAAGTGTGACTTCGTGTGACTTGCCGGACGGCGATCTTGCCCGTAGCAGTTGGCGTGCGCGTGTCCGCGAAGTGGCCACCGGTTGCCGCAAGGACACGCGCCGACGTGCTCTACACCGGGAGTCGGCCATGCACGTCATTCGTCGCCGCGGCTGGGAGATGCCCGAGCGCGCGGCGACGCCCGGAACGCCTGTTCTTCGACCGCCGCGCGTTCCTCGCCGCGGCGCGGCGCCGCCGGCGATGCGCTGTCGCCCTGCCCTCGCGCACGCGCAGCGCGTCACCGATGACCTGCCCGATCCGAGCGCCTCGCTCTATCCGGCCAAGCGCAACGAGAAATTCACGCTCGACCGGCCGATCACCGACGAGACGATCAACGGCACCTACAACAATTTCTACGAGTTCGGCTCCTCGAAGACGATCGCCACGGCCGCGCAGGCGCTGCAAGCTCCGGCCCGTGGACGGTCAAGATCGACGGCATGGTCGAGAAGCCGCGCGAGATCGGCATCGACGATCTCATCGCGCAGATGCCGCTCGAGGAGCGGCTCTATCGCCACCGCTGCGTCGAGGCGTGGTCGATGGCGATTCCGTGGTCGGGCTTTCCGCTCGCCAAGCTCGTCGAGCTGGCGAAGCCGCTCGCGTCGGCGAAGTACGTGCGGATGGAGACCTTCCTGGACCCGTCGATCGCGCCGGGCCAGCGCGCAGACCTGGTATCCGTGGCCCTATATCGAGGGGCTGACGATGGCGGAGGCCACCAACGAGCTCGCCTTCCTGGTCACCGGCACCTACGGCAAGCCGGTCGCCAAGCAGCATGGGCGCGCCGCTGCGGCTCGCGGTGCCGTGGAAGTACGGCTTCAAGTCGATCAAGTCGATCGTGCGCTTCACCTTCACCGACCAGCGGCCGAAGAGCTTCTGGGAAGCGCTGCAGGCGTCCGAGTACGGCTTCTGGGCCAACGTCAATCCGCAGGTGCCGCATCCGCGCTGGAGCCAGGCGACCGAGGAGCTGATCGGCACCAACGAGCGCCGGCCGACGCTGCTGTTCAACGGCTACGGCGAGTACGTCGCCGATCTCTACAAGGGGCTCGAGAAGGCGAGCGCCTGTGGGCGTGACGCACGTCGCGTCACCGCGTCATGCGAGCACGAACAATCTCGCACGCGGCGCTCGGCCTGCTGCAGGCCGATGCACGAAGAAAAAGCCGGGCCCTGCAGGCCCGGCGTCAGTTTTGTCGGCCAGAGCCGACATCACCTTCCAGAGGGGAACAGCTGGCTGCACACGATCGCGATCTGGGAGGATGCAACGACCGGTTGCCTACAGCGCACAGCGAAGTATGTCGAGCTGCGACGCGCTGCGCACAACGCAGAGCGTCGCATGTCAGCCATGCGGACGCTCGGCGACGCATGCAGCCAATTGCGAGAGCGATAGGCGGTTTCGCCAGCGCTCTCGATTCGCTCTCAGATAATTCCAGCGCTGCGCCTTCGCGACGAGGAAGTCGCGGAACACCTGCACGCGCGCGACCGACTTGAGCTCTTCCGGATAGACGAAATAGGCATCGAGCGCGATCGGCGTCGGCCTCGCCGAACAGCTGCACCAGGCCGCCGTTCTCCTCGACCAGATAGTCCGGCAGCATCGCGATGCCGAGGCCGCGCTGGCAGGCGCGCAGCACGCCGAGCATGTTGTTGATGGTGAGCCACGGCGTGCGCGGCCCCTTGCCGTCGCGGCCCGCTTCGAGCAGCCAGTTGCGGTCTCTGCAGGTAGGTCGGCATCGTTGCCGCCGAGCACCAGGATGCGATGCTTGTCGAGATCCTCGAGCGTGCGCGGCGTGCCGAAGCGCTTGAGATATTCCGGCGACGCGTAGGCGTGGAAGTGCACCGAGAACAGCTTGCGCTGGATCAGGTCGGGCTGGGTCGGCTGGCGCAGGCGGATCGCGACGTCGGCCTCGCGCATGGCGAGGTCGAGCTCCTCGTCGGTGGTGATCAGCGTGATGCGGATGTCGGGATAGAGGTCGAGGAATTCGCCGAGCCGCGGCGTCAGCCAGTGCACGCCGATGCCGACCGTGGTGGTGACCTTGCAGGTCGCCGTTCGGCCGCTCGCGGCTGTCGGTCAGCTTGGCGCGCGCCGCCTCGAGCTTCATGAACACTTCGTGCGCGGTGCGGTAGAGCAGTTCGCCCTGCTCGGTCAGGATCAGCCCGCGCGCATGGCGATGGAACAGCGAGACCGTCGAGCTCCTGCTCGAGCGCGCTCACCTGCCGCGACACCGCCGACTGCGACAGCCCGAGCTGCTCGCCGGCATGGGTGAAGCTGCCGGCCTCGGCGGCGGCATGGAAGACCTTGAGCTTGTCCCAGTCCATCATCATGCCTTCTGCCCGTCCCGCACGGACGGCAGTGCCCGTCATTCCGCCGCGCGCGCGCGGTCTCGCCATGCGCGGCGAGGAAGCGCTCGGCCTCGAGCGCCGCCATGCAGCCCAGGCCGGCGGCGGTCACCGCCTGGCGGTAGACGTCGTCGGTCACGTCGCCGGCGGCGAACACGCCCGGCACCGAGGTCGCGGTCGAGTGGGCGCGGTCTTGACGTAGCCGGACGGCTTCATCTCGAGCTGGCCGGCGACCAGCTCGGTCGCCGGCGTATGGCCGATCGCGATGAACACGCCGTCGACGGCTGCTCGGTGATCGCGCCGGTCTTGACATTGCGCAGCGCGCACGCCGCTTGACCTTGAGCGGGTTGTCGCTCGCCGAGCACGTCGTCGAGCACGCGTGTCCCAGATCACCGCGATCTTCGGATTCTTGAACAGGCGGTCCTGCAGGATGCTTCTCGGCGCGGAAGCGGTCGCGCCGGTGCACGACCGTGACCTTGGCGGCGAAATTGGTGAGGAACAGCGCCTCCTCGACCGCGGTATTGCCGCCGCCGATCACGACCACCTCCTTGCCGCGATAGAAGAAGCCGTCGCAGGTGGCGCAGGCGGAGACGCCGTAGCCCTTGAACTTCTGCTCGGACGGCAGGTCGAGCCAGCGCGCCTGCGCGCCGGTCGCGAGGATGAGGGCGTCGGCGAGATAGACGTCGCCGGAATCGCAGGTCGAGCCGGAACGGCCGCCGCGCGAGGTCGACCTTGGTGACATGGTCGGTGACGATGCGGGTGCCGACATGCTCGGCCTGCTTCTGCATCTGCTCCATCAGCCAGGGGCCCTGGATGACGTCGGCGAAGCCCGGATAGTTCTCGACGTCGGTCGTGATGGTGAGCTGGCCGCCGGGCTGGATGCCCTGGATCAGGATCGGCTCGAGCATGGCGCGGGCCGCATAGATCGCCGCCGTGTAGCCGGCCGGTCCCGACCCGATGATGACGACCTTGGCGTGGGTGGTCTTGGTCATTGGCAGTCCTGATGCGGAACAGACTGCGCCCTGCCGGGGCCACGGCCGTGCGCGCGGCCGTGCGTGTCCGCGCAATTTAAGGCATTCGGCCGAGCCATGCAAGATACGCAACCCAGGACTGCACAGCTCGGTGATGCGACCGCGCATCTCGGCAAGTCCATCGCGCTGCCTGCGCAATATTATTTCGCGGCGGGCCGCGTCCGGGTAATAGGACGCCGGTCGCCCGATCGGCCGCGATGCCGATGCCCGGAGGCCATCGTGCCCGCCCGTCTCGACGCCATCGACCGGAAGATCCTGCGCGAGCTGCAGGACGACGGCCGCATCACCAATGTGGAGCTCGCCCGCCGGGTCGGCATTTCGGCGCCGCCCTGCCTGCGGCGGGTGCGCGCGCTGGAGGAGGCCGGCTACATCAAGGGCTACCGGGCGCTGCTCGACGAGAAGCGGCTCGGCTACGAGGTCACGATGTTCGCCATGGTGCACCTGTCGAGCCAGGCCGAGGCCGACCTCAAGGCGTTCGAGGACTTCGTGCGCGCGCCAGCCGCTGGTGCGCGAATGCTGGATGCTGTCGGGCGAGATCGATTTCATCCTCAAATGCGTGGCGCCCGACCTCAAGACCTTCCAGGCCTTCGTCACCGAGCTCACCGCCGCGCCGCATGTGCGCAACGTCAAGACCTCGCTGACGCTGCGCAATTCCAAGGATGCCGCCGATGGTGCCGATGGAGGCGCTGCGGTCGGCGCCGTGAACGGATCGGCGAACGGCGAGTGGCGAATCGCGAATAGCGAAAAGCGACTAGCGAGCAGGTGTCCCCACTCGCCATGCGCTACTCGCCATGCGCCGACCTCAGCGCCACTCGACCTTCACGACCTCGTAGGCCTTGGCGCCGCCGGGCGTGACCACCTCGACCTGCGCGCCCTTCTTCTTGCCGATCAGCGCGCGCGCGAGCGGCGAGGTGATCGAGATGCGGCCCTTCTTGGCGTCGGCCTCCGGCTCGCCGACGATCTGCCAGACCTGTCTTCTTCTCGGTGTCCTCGTCGACCAGCGTCACGGTCGCGCCGAACTTGATGGTGTCGCCGGACAGCTTCGAGACGTCGATCACCTCGGCGCGCGCGAGCTTGTCCTCGAGCTCGGCGATGCGGCCCTCGTTGTGCGACTGCGGCTCCTTGGCGGCGTGATACTCGGCGTTCTCCGACAGATCGCCGTGCGTGCGCGCATCGGTGATCTGCTGGATGATGCGCGGCCGCTCGACCTGCTGGCAGTGCTTGAGCTCGGTCTCGAGCGCGGCATAGCCCGCCGCCGTCATCGGAATCTTGTCCATCGGCTCCTTAACCTCCGAACCTGCAGCAGAGACAAAATTCCGATCGCGGGCCGAGCTATCGTCCGGCCACGCGACCGCGAACTCTGTCCCAAACTCGTACCGTCGCGCGGCCGCCGGCACGACCCGGTTCAGTCCCGGCCGCCGAAATAGCTCTGCAGCGCGCGCACCTCGAGGTCACCCCCGAGATAGGCTTTGATTCCCTGCGCCGCGGCGACGGCCCCCGAAAGAGTGGTGTAGTACGGCACTTTATGCAAGAGGGCAGCGCGGCGCAGCGACCGGCTGTCGGCCAGGGCCTGCGCCCCCTCGGTGGTGTTGAAGACCAGCTGGACCTCGCCGTTCTTGATGGCATCGACGATGTGCGGGCCGGCCTTCCAGCACCTTGTTGACCTTGTCGGCCGGCACGCCCGTGCTCGGCCAGGTAGCGCTGGGTGCCCGCCGGTCGCGATCACCTTGAAGCCGAGCTCGGCCAGCAGCCGCACGGCGTCGCAGGATGCGCGGCTTGTCGGCGTCGCGCACCGAGACGAACACGGTGCCGGCGCGCGGCAGCCGCGAGCCGCCGCCGATCTGGCTCTTGGCGAAGGCGATCTCGAACGAGTGGTCGAGGCCCATGACCTCGCCGGTCGATTTCATCTCCGGGCCCGAGCACGGTGTCGACGCCCGGGGAAGCGCGCGAACGGGAACACCGCTTCCTTGACGCCGACATGGTCGAAGCGCGGCGGCTTGAGCTCGAAGCTCGCGAGCGTCTCGCCCGCCATGACGCGCGCCGCGATCTTGGCGACCGGCAGGCCGATCACCTTGGCGACGAACGGCACCGTGCGCGAGGCGCGCGGATTGACTTCGAGCACGTAGATGTCGCCGTCCTTGATGGCGTATTGCACGTTCATCAGCCCGCCGACGTTGAGCGCGAGCGCCAGCGCGCGGGTCTGCCGCTCGAGCTCGGCGATCGTCTCGGCGTCGAGCGAATGCGGCGGCAGCGCGCAGGCGGAGTCGCCGGAATGGATGCCGGCCTCCTCGATGTGCTCCATGATGCCGGCGATGAAGGTGTCCTTGCCGTCGGCGAGGCAATCGACGTCGACCTCGATCGCGTCGGACAGATAGCGGTCGATCAGCAGCGGGCGCTTGTCCGAGACCGACGAGCTCGGACGGCCGGTCGAGGTCGCCGGCGAGCCGCGCGATGTAGCGGTCGAGCTGGTGCGCGTCGTGCACGATCTCCATGCGCGCGGCCGCCGAGCACGTAGGACGGCCGGATCACGATCGGATAGCCGATCTCGTCGGCGATCGCGCGCGCCTCGCTCGGGCTGGTGGCGATGCCGCTCTGCGGCTGGCTGCAGGCCGAGCTTGTCGAGCAGCTGCTTGAAGCGGTCGCGGTCCTCGGCGAGGTCGATCGCGTCGGGCGAGGTGCCGAGGATCGGCACGTTCGCCTGCTTCCAGCGCCTCGGCGAGCTTGAGCGGCGTCTGGCCGCCGAACTGCACGATGACGCCGTGCAGCGTGCCGTTGCGCGCGCTCGGTGTCGATGATCTCGAGCACGTCCTCGGCGGTGAGCGGCTCGAAATAGAGCCGGTCCGAGGTGTCGTAGTCGGTCGACACCGTCTCCGGATTGCAGTTGATCATGATGGTCTCGTAGCCCGCGTCCTTGCAGCGCGAAGCAGGCGTGGCAGCAGCAATAGTCGAACTCGATGCCCTGGCCGATGCGGTTCGGCCCGCCGCCGAGGATGACGACCTTCTTCTTGTCGGACGGCGCCGCCTCGTCGGCGAGCGCGCCGGCGAACGGCGTCTCGTAGGTCGAATACATGTAGGCGGTCGGCGAGGCGAACTCGGCCGCGCAGGTGTCGATGCGCTTGAACACCGGCCGCACGCCGAGCGCGTGGCGCTGCGTCGCGTCACCTCGGCTCGGCGCAGGCCGGTGAGCTTGCCGAGCCGCGCGTCGGAGAAGCCCATCGCCTTGAGCCGGCGCAGCGCGCCGCGGCGTCGCCGGCAGGCCCTTCGCCGTGATCTCGCGCTTCCGTCTCGACGATGCCGCGGATCTGCGCGAGGAACCACGGATCGATCTTGCAGGCGTCGATGGATCTGCTCGTCGGTCGACGCCGAGCCGCATCGCCTGCGCGACCTTCAGCAGGCGGTCGGGCGTCGGCGTGCCGAGCGCGGCGCGGATCGCGTTCTTGTCGTCGCCCTGGCCGACGCCCTCGATCGCGATCTCGTCGAGGCCGGTGAGGCCGGTCTCGAGCGAGCGCAGCGCCTTCTGCAGGCTCTCCTGGAAGGTGCGGCCGATCGCCATCGCCTCGCCGACCGACTTCATCGAGGTGGTCAGCACCGGCTCGGCGCCGGGGAATTTCTCGAAGGCGAAGCGCGGGATCTTGGTGACGACGTAGTCGATGGTCGGCTCGAACGAGGCCGGCGTCGCGCCGCCGGTGATGTCGTTGGCGATCTCGTCGAGCGTGTAGCCGACCGCGAGCTTGGCCGCGACCTTGGCGATCGGAAAGCCGGTCGCCTTCGAGGCGAGCGCCGAGGAGCGCGACACGCGCGGGTTCATCTCGATGACGACCAGGCGGCCGTCCGCCGGATTGACCGCGAACTGCACGTTCGAGCCGCCGGTCTCGACCCCGATCTCGCGCAGCACCGCGATCGAGGCGTCGCGCATGATCTGGTATTCCTTGTCGGTGAGCGTCAGCGCCGGCGCGACGGTGATCGAGTCGCCGGTATGCACGCCCATCGGATCGAGGTTCTCGATCGAGCAGACGATGATGCAGTTGTCCGCTCTTGTCGCGGACCACCTCCATCTCGAATTCCTTCCAGCCGAGCACCGATTCCTCGATCAGCACTTCGTTGGTCGGCGAGGCGTCGAGGCCGCGCTCGACGATGTCGAGGAACTCCTCGCGCGTGTAGGCGATGCCGCCGCCGGTGCCGCCGAGCGTGAAGGACGGCCGGATGATCGCCGGCAGGCCGATCTCGT
This sequence comes from uncultured Actinomycetes bacterium, assembly GCA_963747125.1. Lineage (GTDB taxonomy): Bacteria > Actinomycetota > Thermoleophilia > Gaiellales > Gaiellaceae > Gaiella. The sequence goes on from CAVVEN010000010.1 coordinate 29,264, forward strand.
CGAGCGCCTCCAGCGCCTCGATCAGCGCCGTGCTCGATGTAGCGCTTCTTGCGCTCGGCCTCGCCGCCGGCCCAGTGCGACTTCGAAGCGCGTGCGAGCGCCTGCGCTTCTCGTCGTCGGCGGCAAGCTTCTGCGCCTTGATCGCGCGCGATCTCGGCGGTCGTGCTTGTCGCGGTCCGGCCTGCTTCAGCGTCGGAGGCGTTGGCGAGCGCCGAGCGCGGCGTCTCGAGCCCGATCTTCGTCATCGCCTCGCGGAACAGCTCGCGGTCCTCGGCCTTGTCGATCGCCTCGGCGGTGGCGCCGATCATCTCGACGCCGAACTTCTCGAGCACGCCCATGCTGCGCAGCGACAGCGCGCAGTTGAGCGCGGTCTGCCCGCCCATGGTCGGCAGCAGCGCGTCGGGCCGCTCCTTCTCGATGATCTTGGCGACGATCTCCGGCGTGATCGGCTCGATATAGGTGGCGTCGGCCAGATCCGGATCGGTCATGATCGTCGCCGGATTGGAATTGACCAGGACGATCCGGTAGCCCTCGTCCTTCAGCGCCTTGCAGGCCTGGGTGCCGGAATAGTCGAACTCGCAGGCCTGGCCGATGACGATCGGGCCGGCGCCGATGATCAGGATCGATTGATATGTCGGTTCGTTTCGGCATCGGCTCGGCCAAGTCGACGATTGCAGGCATAAAAAAACGGCGTCGGGTGCGCCGCCTGTGCGTTCGCCGCTGCGCACTGGGCAGGGAAGCCGGGCGCGGCGCGCGACCCCTTAGCCCCAATTCGGGGGTGAGGAAAGGGCGCGGGCCGGTGCTGCACAGGAGTATCGGGCTCGCGTCGAGGACCCGAGCCTGTCCGGGTTCCTCGAGGAGGTCCAGCTCCAGTCCGACCAGGACACGCTCTCGGAGGACACGCCGCAGGTCACGCTGATGACGATCCACAATGCGAAGGGCCTCGAGTACCGGGTCGTCTTCCTGATCGGGATGGAGGAGGGGATCTTCCCGCACTCCCGCTCGATCGAGGACAACGAGATCGAGGAGGAGCGCCGGCTCGCGTATGTCGGAATGACGCGGGCGATGGAGCGGCTGACGCTCACCCACGCGACCGCGCGCTCGCTCTACGGGCGCCGGGAGTACAACCTCGGCTCCCGCTTCCTCGACGAACTGCCGCCGTCGGTCGAGCGTGAACGGCTGCGGCCGGCATCGTGGTCGGGCTACGCGCAGTCACCCCGGCAGATCACCCCGCGCGACGAGCGGGCGGTGCCGGCGCTCCAGACCGGCGACTCGGTCCGCCACGGGTCGCTCGGCGAAGGGGTCGTAACCCGGATCGAGTCGGACGGCGTCGTCACCGTGCGCTTCGCAGCCGACGGGAGCGAGCGCCGGCTGATGCTCGACTACGCGCCGCTCGAGAAGGTGTAGGGCGCCCTGGCGCCGACCTGCGCCTAGGATCGCGGCATGGCTCTCCGTGTCCGCACGACCCGCGATCGCGACGAGTACGCCGCCGCGATGTCGGTCATCGGCCACTACTTCGGGTGGACCGCGACGCAGGACGACGCCGAGCGCTTCCTCCCCATCCTCCCGCTCGATCGCGTGCATGCCGTGCTCGACGACGGCGAGGTCGTCGGTGGGGCCGGGGTCTTCCCGTTTCGGCTGACCGTCGCCAGGGGGGTCGCTGGCGTGCGCCGGCGTGACGCTCGTCGGGGTCCTGCCCTCGCACCGTCGGCGAGGGCTGTTGCGACGCGCAATGGACACTCAGCTTCGCGACGTCCGCGAACGCGGGGAGCCGCTCGCCGCCCTGTGGGCGTCGGAGGAGACCATCTACGGACGGTTCGGCTACGGGCTCGCCTCCTTCTCGTGCACGCTCGACGCCGACAGGATCGCGGTCGGGGTCCGGCGCGATCTGCCCCGCCGCGGAACGGTGCGCCTCGTGACCCACGACGAGGCGCTCCGAGCCTTCCCCCGCCTGTACGCCCGCGTCGGCCGCACGCGGCCGGGAATGATCGTCCGCTCCGGCGAGTGGTGGACGATCCGGCGACTCGACGACGACTCGGAGCGCCGCCGCGGGGCGGGAGCGCTCCAGCGGGCCCTGCTCGAGCGAGACGGGGCGCCCGTCGGCTACGCGCTCTACCGGATCGCCCAGTCGGGCTCTGGCCCGGAGACGTGGACGAAGACGGTTCGCGTCCTCGAGGCGTTCGGGGTCGACGATGCGGCGACGTGGGACATCTGGCGATTCCTGCTCGACATCGACTGGACGGAGCACCTCGTCATGACGCACCTACCGGTCGATCATGCGCTCCCGCTGCTCGTCGACCGCATGAACCACCTTCGGCTCCGCGTGTGGGACGGGCTCTGGGTCCGCGTCGTCGACGTTCGTGCCGCCCTCGCAGGGCGCTCCTACGCGTCGAACGGCCCCGTCACGATCGAGGTCGTCTCCGATCCGCATTTCGCCGAGAACGTCGGCAGGTGGACGATCGACGGGGGCGAGGTGCGCCGGACGCGCCGCCGCCCAGACGTCCGCGTCCCGATCGACGCGCTCGGCTCCGCGTTCCTCGGCGGGCTCTCGTTCGCGCAGCTCGTCGCCTCTGGGCGGGCGGACGAGGGCGCGAGGGGCGGGGCCGGGCGGGCCGACGCGATGTTTCGCGTGCCGCTGGCGCCCTGGTGCGCCGAGAACTTCTGATGCTCGTCGTCACCGGTGCGAGCGGTCGCGTCGGCGGGCTCGTCGCGACGGAGCTGGCGCGGCGGGGAGTTCCGTTTCGCGCCGTCACGCGGACGCCGGAGCGTCTCGAGCTCGACGGCGCCGACGTCGTGGTGGCGGGATACGACGATCCCGAGGCGCTGGCGGACGCCCTCGAGCCGGGCGACCGCGTCTTCATGGTGTCGATGCACGCTCCACCGGAGCGGCGGATTGCGTTGCACCGCGCGTTCGTCGACGCGGCGCTCCGGAAGGGGGTCGCCCGTGTCGTCTACCTGTCGTTCGTCGGCGCAGGGTCGGACGCGACATTCCTCCACGCGCGCTCCCACGGCGCGACCGAGGCGATGCTCGCGGCGTCGGGGCTCCCCTTCACCGCCGTCCGCAACGGCATGTACGCCGACGAGGTCGCGACGTGGTTCGACGCGGACGGGAGAATCACCGGCCCGGGCGGTGACGGCCGCGTGAGCCTTACGTACCGGCCCGAGCTCGCCGAGGTGATCGCCGTCCTCCTGACCGACGACGCGTTCGACGACCGTCGGGTCGTGAACGTCACGGGCCCGGAGAGCTTCACGCTCGTGGAGCTCGCGGCGGCGGCGTCCGAGGTGACGGGGGACGCCTACCGCTACGAGCCGCACGATCGCGAGGAGTGGATTGCCTACCGGCGGAGCGCCGGCCGACCCGAGTGGTCGATCGAGGCCGGCTCCTCGTACTACGACGGGGTTCGCCTCGGTGAGGCGAACCTTTCGTCGGACGACTACCGGGAGCTGACTGGCAAGGCGCCGCTGACGATCCGCCAGGTAATCGCCGCGCATCGGGACGCGATGCCGCTCGCGCACGCCCGACGGCCGGAGGGAGATGGGTGATGTCGCCCGGCCGCCCGGGCCGGTCGTCGTCGCGATGACGGGCGCCACGGGCGCGGTCTACGGCATACGGCTCCTCGAGGTCCTGCGGGAGCTCGGGATCGAGTCCCAGCTCGTGATCAGCCGCTGGGCGGAGGCGACGATCAAGACGGAGACCGACCGGCCGCTGGACGAGATCCGCGCGCTCGCGACCGTCGTCCACGAGGAAGGCGACCTTGCCGCTCCGCCCGCGGGTCGCGAGCTCGCGACTGCCGGGATGGTGATCGCGCCGTGCAGCATGCGGACGCTCGCGGCGGTCGCGCACGGTCTGGAGGACAATCTGATCCAGCGCGCCGCGGCGGTCCATCTGGCGGACGGACGCAGGCTCGTGCTGCTCGTCCGCGAGTCGCCGCTCTCGGTGGTCCACCTCGAGAACATGCTCGCCGCCGCGAGGGCGGGCGCGGTGATCGCGCCTCCGCTCGCCGCGTTCTACGCGCGGCTCGAGTCCCTCGACGACATGGTCGACCACACGGTCGGCCGGACGCTCGACAGCCTCGGCATCGAGCACGCCCGGATCCGCCGTTGGGGCGAGCGACGGAGCCCGAGCGACGATGCTCAGGGCGGCGAGGTCGACGCGAGGAGCTGATCGACGAGGGCGCCGGCTGCGGCGATCGTGTCCCCGTCGAGCACGACGACGGTCGCGCCCGGGAGCCCGGAGACGCGCGCAGCGTCTTCGGGCGCTGGGACGCTCGGCGGGACGAGCCCGAGCACGAGCGGGCGACGCTCTTTGAGCGTCACGTCCGCTGCGCGGAGGACGAGGTCGGACCGAAGCCCCGGACGACGGCGTGGAGCGTCGCCGGGTCGCAGGGCACGATGACCATCCCGTGGGTCAGGAAGGAGCCGCTCGCAATACGCGCGGCCTGGTTCTCGTGGTCGTAGCGGAACGCGGCGAGCCCGCGGACACGTGCGAGGTCGCTCCCGAGCGCCAACTCGGCCGCGGGCGTGATCACGAGGTGGGTCTCCGCGCCGACGTCTCCGAGCCGCTCGAGAAGCGCGATCGCGTACTCGAGGCCGTCTGTCCCCGCGATGCCGACGACGGCGCGCCACGGGGAGTGCCCGACTCGAGGCGCGGCCACGCCGCCGATCGTAGTCGGCCCGCGCCTCTAGTCGAGCTCGCAGGTCCCGTCCGGGAACCGGCCATCCGAGCGGACGCGCCTGGTGTCCAGTTCCCGGCGGAGCGCGTCCATCTGATCGCGCACCGCCACGATGCGCGCTCGAACCTCTCTTCCGTAGACCTCCTGGCTCTCGACGAGGTAGCCGTCGATGTCGATCACCGCTTCGCTGAGCACGTCCGAGATCACCTGTCATCCCTCCCCAGGGTTGCCGACATTGCCGCGGGTGTTGGCACGCCTACCCTCTCACGTCGCTTGCTCCCGCGCCATGCGATCCCATCTCGCTCGTCGCGTCGACAGCAATGCTTCTTGTTTGATAGTCGCTTTACTTTCTATAGTCGACCTGATTGGATCTCGTCGTCCGCCAGTCGATCGTTCGGAAAGGGGTCACGGTGTCGGTTCTCGATCAGGTGCTGAGCGCCAACCAGGAGTACGCGAGTGGTTTCGGGGAGAAGGGTGACCTCGCGCTTCCGCCCGCCCGCGGGTTCGCGATCCTCACGTGTATGGACGCGAGGCTCGATCCCGCGAAGTACGCGGGCCTGAGCGAGGGTGACGCACACGTCATCCGCAACGCCGGTGGAAGGGCCAGTGACGACGCGATCCGATCCCTCGTCATCTCGCACAAGCTGCTCGGGACGAACGAATGGTTCGTGATCCACCACTCCAACTGCGGCATGGAGTTCTTCACGAACGAGCTGATGGGCCAGCTCCTCGAGCAGAGCCTCGACACTGCGGAGCTCGGGCCGGACGGATTCACGGATGTCGGCGACGGGCCGGGCTCGCCGGTGGGCAAGGAGATCGACTGGCTGACGATCTCCGATCGCGAGCAGAGCGTCGTCGATGACGTCAAGCGAATACGCGACCACCCTCGTCGCCGGGGACATCTCGATCCACGGGTACATCTACGACGTCACGAGCGGACAGCTGATCGAGGTCCCCGAGGCGACGGCGGCGGGAAAACCGTCGTAGCGTTACCCGGGCAGTATTAAGACTCCGACAAATCGGAGCGCGGATTCGACCCATCCTCCGATCGTTCGTGCTTCTGTTCTTCGCGTGACTGCCGCCTCGACCACGGACGGAGGGGAGACGATCGACGCCGCGATGACCGGCACGGTGTCGCCTCGGCGCGTGCGCGCCGGGTGGGCGTGGCTCGCGGGGGGTGACGGCTCCGTCCTCAGGATGGTGCCCAGCGAGGCGAGCTTTCTCAACGGGCTGGGCATGTGGGTCGCGGGGATGGCGGTCGTCAGCGGCTTCGGGATGACCGTCGCCGCCAGCCAGTGGTGGAGCACGTCGATCACGAGCGTCCTGTGGGTGCTCCCGGTCTGGGCGGTCCTCTACTGCCTCATCGAGCGCCTCGTCCTCAAGAGCTTCGGCACGAGCTGGGCATGGAACGTAGTGCTCACGATCCCGCGGCTCCTGCTCTCGCTTGCGATCGCGCTCGTGATCGGGCTGCCGATGGCCCAGGTGATCTACAGCGGGTCGATCAACGACGAGCTCAGCAAGACGACGACGTCGCGGATCCACGAGGCGACGAACGTGATCACACGCACCTACGACGCGAAGATTGCCGCTGCGCAGAAGGAGATCGCGGCCGCCCAGGCCAAGGAGACGCGTCTCCAGCGACAGGTCACGAGCAGTCGCTTCCTCGCCGACTGCGAGTCCGGCCTCGCGAGTTGCTCTCAGACCCACAAGCTCGGCCGCGGGCCCTACTACAAGCGCGACGCTCGTCGGGCAGCCGCCGCGGCGGCGGCGCTCGAGCGTGCCCGTCCCGAGATCGCTGGGACGATCGATGCGAACCGGCGCAAGATCGCGGTCTGGCGGGCCGCCGAGAACAGCCAGATCGCGAACCGGGTCGCCACGATCAAGGCCAACCGAGACTTCCTCGCCCGCCAGGCGGCGCTCGAGCGCGTCGAGAAGGCCAGTCCGGCCGTGACGAAGTACGTCGAGTTCTTCCTGGCGTTCCTGATCGCCATCGACCTGGTCGCGCTCATGCTCAAGGTCACTCACCTCTTCAGCACCGGCGGCTCCTACGAGCGGGCCGCGGCCGCGCTCCGGGCGAACGACCTCGTCGAAGTGCATCGGCTCCGGGAGCGCTCCACCGTCCTCACCCGCCGCATCACGCTCGAGGCGCAGGCCCAGCAGGATGCCGACGAGCTCAGGATTCGGGGCGACGTCTCACGCGAGCCAGAGCTCGGGAGCGACGAGCTCAGGCTGAACGAGCGCCCGAGCCGGCGCCCGTCGCTCGGCCGCCCAGCGACCGCCACGCCGCTCGGCGACTGACGGCGCCAGCCGGCCTGCCTCGAGTCGGATCACACCCGAGGGCGGAATGCGAGAAGCTCGGGTCCGTGGTCGCGCAACCACTCGCGCTGCTGGCGCCAGTCCGGGCGATGTCGCTCGACGAGCGCCCAGAACTGTCGCGAGTGGTTCGGAACCTGCAGGTGGCAGAGCTCGTGCACGACCACGTAGTCCAGCACCTCGAGCGGCGCGAGCACGAGCCGCCAGTTGAAGGAGAGCGTGCCGCGCGGAGAGCACGAGCCCCACAGCGTGCGTTGCCCTCCGATACGGATTCGGCGGTACCCGACGCCGATGCGCTCGGCCTCCTCCCGGGCCAAGGTCGAGACAAGCGCTCGTGCCGACAGACGCGCCTGCGACTCACTGACTGACGACGGGTCGAGGCGGAGTCGCGGCACCTGGCGACGCCGCTGATCCTCGATCCACAGGCGCCGTTCCTCGAGCACGCGCTGGACGTCGGTGTGACTCGTTCCCCGCGGCACGGTGAGTCGCGGCGCCTCTCCCCATGGCACCTCCAATCGCCATCGCCGCGCCCGCGGCGACCACCGCACCTCGACGGCCTCCAAGGCGCACGAGGTTAGCGTTCGGCTCGGCCGGAGCGGACGAAGCAGCGAGGCCGGCGAAGCTCTCGCAGCAGATCAGAATGTCTCGCCGCTCGCCGGGGAGGGACTTCGTCCGCTCGGGGTCAGGGCACCCGCCGGCCTTGGTCATGCAAGCAGAGCCCGCGCGAGCCCCCACGCGCCGGGGCGAATCGAATGCGCGAGGACGTCGTGGTCGACCGCCTCGACGCGGTCGAGGACAGAGAGGTAGGCGGCGCGCGCGAAGCGCATGCCGCGCCGCGCCGCCGGCAGCGCAGCGGCGACGGCGGCCGCCGTCTCGCCGAAGAGCGCACGCGCCCGGGCGACCTCGACCGAGAGCAGCGCGCGAAGCTGAGGCGTCGCCGAGACGAGGCCGAGCGCGGCAGCCTCCACGCCGAAGCGCTCGAGCTCCTCCGCGGGGAGGTAGATCCGGTCGAGCCTGTAGTCGACCCGGACGTCCCGGACGAAGTTCGTGAGCTGGAACGCGACCCCGAGCCTCGCGAACGTCTCGGCTTCTCGTCGCGCACCGAGGATGGTGGCCATCACGCGGCCGACCGACGCCGCGCTCCCGTCCATGTAGCGGTCGAGCTCGGCTCGCGTCGCGATCCGAACACGGCCGCAGTCGACCCGCATCGACCGTATGTAGCCGTGCAGCTCGTCGAGGGGAAGCTCGAGGCGTGGGCCGGCGTCAACCAGCGCAGCGATCACCGGGTGATCCGACGTCCCTGCTGCCAGCCCACGTTCGAGCGCGCCCTCCCACGCGTCGAGGGCGGCGAGCCGCGCGGCGGGCTCCACGAAGCGGCCCGCCCCGTCGACGATCTCGTCCGCGCCGCGCACAAACCCGTACAGCGCATGGACGGCGGGACGAACGGCGGCCGGAAGCCGCAATACCGCCAGGTAGAACGTAGGGTCGTGGCGCCGGAGCAGGCGTCGGCATGCGGCGTAGGCCGCGACGGGCGGCTCCCGGGAAGCGGCCGCCGTCGTCGTTGACGCCGTCATAGGGGGATCGTAGAGGCCGCGTCCCGACCGCCCGGTCTCTCCCGTGCTCCCAGGCGGGGCACGGCGCGAGCGCGCGGACGGACGAGAAGGACTCTGGCCCGACCTCTCTCACCGCCTGGAAGCGGCTCTCGGTATCCTCGGGCAACGGCTACAGTGCCGACTCCGGGGCGCTTAGCTCAGTTGGGAGAGCACCAGCTCGACAAGCTGGGGGTCACTGGTTCGAGCCCAGTAGCGCCCACTCGCCGTAGAAAGCGAACCGAAACCGGTCCCCGTCCAACCCGGTTCTGCTCACCCAGGGCGGCTCAGGATCTGTTCAGCCGGCGCGCGAGGCAGTGCGGCCGGCCACGCGTCGGTCAGCAACCGGTACATGAGGTCATCATGACTCACAGATCAACGACCACCGCGACGGTCGGTACACGATGAACGCCCCCGCCTCGATCACGATCACGCCAATCCGCGTTGCCGACCTGCTGGCCGAGGGCGAGCGGATGCCGGTCTACGTGCATGTCATCGAGCATCCCGCTGCGCGGGTGTTGGTCGACACGGGCATGACGGTGCTGCACGAGGCGGTGGCCGACCTCGATCCTCGCCTTCGTCCGCTGAGCGAGCAGGACTTCGATCTCGCCGGCGTCGACATCGTTGTCAACACGCACCTGCACTTCGACCACTGTGGCGGCAACCACCTCTTCGCCGGCAGGCCGATCTACGTCCAGCGGCGGGAGCTCGATGACGCTCGCAGCGAGGACGGCTACACGATTCGCGAGTGGGTCGAGGCGCCCGGTGTGCGGTATGTGCCGGTCGACGGCGAGTTGGAGCTGTTGCCGGGGCTGCGGCTTGTGCCGGCGCCGGGTCACACGCGCGGCATGCAGGTGGTGGTCGTCGAGACGGGCGGGCGTCCGGTCGTCGTTGGCGGTGACGTGGCGGTGTGGTTGGGTGAGCTCGACGAGCCGCACAGCGAAGGCCAGCTGCGGGTGCGCGCGCTCGACCCCGAGCTGGTCTGGCTCGCGCACGAGCACCAGCCGTGGCGACACCCACACCGTCTAAGGCATCACGCCGGCGCTCTCTGGGCGCCCCGCGTCAGGCGCCGACAGCGACGAGGACGAAGTCGGTGCCGAACCCGAGGACGAGGCCCAGCAGGATCCCGGCGAGCATGACTTCCTTCCTGACGGCCCGTCCGCAGATCATGATCAGCTCGATGACGACGTAGAGGATCGAGCCGGCGGCGAGCGCGAGGAAGGCGACGGAGAGGGCGGTGCTCACCCATGCCTGGCCGATGAGGGTGCCGACGAACGTCGGGGCGCCGCCGATGACGCCCAGGGTGGCGAGGAAGGCCCAGCTGGGGCGGTCCTTGTCCCCGGTGAGCGGCGCGACGATGCCGAAGCCCTCGGTCGCGTTGTGCAGGCCGAAGCCGATGACGAGGGCAAGGGCGAGGCTGAGCTCGTCCGCTGCCGCGGACTGCCCGATCGCCAGGCCCTCCGAGAAGTTGTGGAGTCCGATCCCGGTGGCGATGAAGACCGCGAGCCAACTCGAGGGGCGACATCCTGACGACGTGCTGCTCCGCTTGGTACTCGGCGATCGACGCTGCGCCGGGACCGAGCATCGCCTTCGCGCGCCGCCGCCGGAGCCAGCCGTCGTACAGCGCGAGGGACATCAAACCGACTGCGAAGCCGGCGGTCAGGAGTACCGCCAGCCAGAGAAATCGTCCGTCGTTCCCGGCCGTCAGCGCTTCCTCCACCGGCTCGACCGCGGCCGTGAGCACATCCCACAGGAGGAAGATCAGGATCCCGGTAGCCATGGCGCTCAGGAACGACTTCGTCGCGGGGCCGACCGACTGCATGCGCCGACCGGCAGGCCGAGGAAGATGGTCAGGCCGGCAACTGCGCCCAGAAAGACGTCTACCCCGAGCCATGTAAGGGAAACCTTACAGTCGGCGCAGGCGTCGCAACGAGGCAGCGCGGGCATGGACACCGAAGCCGACCTTCCGATCGGCGTCCATCGTCGCGGTCGGGTTCGGCGCGAAGCGCCTCCTCGGCTACGAAGTGTGAGGGGGCGGGCCAAGGAGCCTCCGACACCAGTCCCGACCAGCTCGGTCAGCGGTCGTGCCTGGCCTCACGCTTTCCGCTCGAGCGCGCGCGGGTACGGAATGTGTCATATCCGGAGTCTGGAGGTGCCGCCCATGCGTTCGAGTGCGACGTACACCGAGACGTTCCCGGCCTGGGTGCGTCCCCGAGGATCGATGTCGTCCGTCTGCCCCGAGCCCGGGTGCACGACGCTGACGATGGGCGGGACGTGCGTCGCGCACGATGCGCCGGTGACGGTGACGTTCGAGCGCGGCCGGCCTTCGTCGCGGTGGCGTCGCCGGACGCTGATCGCGTCGCCGTTTCGCGGCTGAGCGTCCCCCGTTCCTCGCGCTATCCCCCGCCCGAGGGATGCGGGGAGGCCGACCTTCTCCGAACGGTGAGCACATGGGTGCTTCCTCTGGCTGGAATCTGGTGGCGCGTCGGCCGCAGCGCTTGCGTCTCGTTCCGAAGCAGCCGACGCGCCACCTCGTGAGCGTCCCCTGCGGGCCGCCCGTCGCTGCGGATCGAGACGACGCGCCACGCACGTCGCGGCTCGAGCCGGCGTCCGAGCGGCCGACCAGCAGCCTGCCTGACCCGCCCGGGGCGGCGCGGGCACGTGCCGGGCTCTGCCGCGGCGGACGGACACACGTCGCTTGCATCCGCCTGCGAAGAGGTCCATAGTCGCCATGCGCGGCGGCAGGCAGCGCGCGGAAGCCAGGGAACCTCGACGCCCAAAGGGGGGCAAGGCATGAAGCAAGTTCTCGATCGTGCGTGCGTCGTCGTCGGTGCGCTCGCCGTTCCGGGTGCGGCGCTGACCGCGCGACACGCGCCCGCTGCGACCACGTACACCGTCTACCTCGGAGAGTTCGCGCAGCCACCCGCGAGCCTGAAGAACATCCCGGGCACGATCAACCAGTTCCTGCCCTCGAGGCTCGTGATCGCCGCCGGGGACAGCGTCGCGTTCACGAGCAACTCGTTCCACACGGTGACGTACAGCGCCAAGCCGATCCCGTTGCTCGCCCCCGACCCGAAGAAGGGGACGTACGCCGGGCTCGCCGACGCCGCCGGGGACCCGTTCTACTTCGACGACCTGACGAAGTTCGTCTACAACCCGCTTGCGTTCGGGCCGTTCGGGCCGAAGACGATCTCGGGGGCGACGCCCGTCTCGAGCGGCGGGATCGGCCCGCAGGGGCCGAAGGCGCCCCCGGCGGTCGCGACGTACGCGTTCCCGAAGCCGGGCACCTATCACCTCTTCTGCACGCTCCATCCCGGCATGAAGGCGACCGTCGTCGTCAAGCCTGCCGGTGCGGCCGTGCCGAGGACGCCCGACCAGGTGAAGGCGCAGGCCCTCCAGCTCCAGACGGCGGCCTACCCGAAGGCGATCGCGCTGAACAAGACCAAGATCGGCGCCCCGAACACCGTCGCGATGGGCGTCGGGAGCGGCGTCGCGACGCTCGCGTACTACCCGAAGGTGCTGAAGGTGAAGGCCGGAACCACCGTGACCTTCGTGAACAAGTCGTCCAGCGAGGTGCACAACATCGTCTTCGGGCCCAAGAAGTACCTCGACCAGTGGGGGAAGAAGACCGATCTCTTCCCGACGGGGCCCGGTAGCCCGAACCAGGCGACGCCGATCATCCCGTACGGCAGCGACCCGAAACCGCTCACGTACGCCGGCGCGACGACGCACGGCAACGGCTTCTTCGCGACGCCCCTCGCCGCGGGGACGCCGATCCCGGGGCTTCCGCGTGCCTCCAGGGTGACGTTCTCGACGCCGGGGACCTACAAGTACTTCTGCTGGATCGCACGGCCCGACATGGGCGGGACGATCGTCGTCACGCCGTGAGGCTCCGTCGGTCAGGGCCGCGAGCGCTCGCGCTCGCGGCCCTTGCCGGCGCCGCGCTCGTCGTCGCGGGACGGGGCTCCCGACCTCCGTCGCCGCCGGCGGCGAGACGGCGACCGGCAACGTCCGCGAGTACTGGGTCGCGGCCGTCCCGGTGACCTGGAACGTCGTCCCGAACGGCAGGAACGCGATCGAGGGCGAGACGTTCACGCCGGACAAGACGGTGTTCCAGACGGTCGTCTACCGCCAGTTCACGAAGGACTTCGCGAAGCCGGTCGGCAACGCGCCCGGTGACCAGGGCATCCAGGGACCGCTGCTGCGCGCCCGCGTCGGCGACACGCTGCTGGTCCACTTCCGCAACCTCGACACGCTCCACAACCTGCCGCACTCGATGCACTTCCACGGGGTCCGGTACCAGTTCGGCTCGGACGGCGCGTACATCCCGGGCTTCTCGGGGCCGGGCGCGAACGTGAAGCCCGGCGAGACGTTCACCTACAAGCTCGTCGCCGAGCCGCAGTCGGCAGGCGTCTGGCCGTACCACGACCACTCACCCTCCATGACCGAGTCGATCGACGGCGGGCTCTATGGCGCGCTCTCGATCCTCGCGCCGGGGGAGCAGGCTCCCGACCACGAGTTCGTCGTCTACCTCTCGTCGCACCTCGGCTTCATGACGATCGACGGCCGCGCGTTCGTCGGCAACACACCGGTGTTCCGCGCAAAGGTCGGCGACGTCGTGCAGTGGGACGTGCTCGCGATCGGAGACGACTTCCATACCTTCCACGTCCACGGTCACCGCTGGATGACGGCCGACGGGCCGCGCGACACGCAGGTGATCGGGCCGGCCGAGAGCTACAAGATCCGCTGGCGCGAGGACACGCCGGGGACGTGGCTCTACCACTGCCACGTCGAGAGCCACATGATGAACGGGATGATCGGCATCTACCGGGTGACGCGGTGAGCCGCCGCGTGCTCGCTGCGGCCTCCGCGCTGCTCGTGCTCGCGGTGCTCGCCGCCGCGTCCGGCGGCGCAGCGGCGGACGCGCCCGAGCGGACGATCACGATGCCGGGAAGGTCTACGACCCGACGCACATCTCGGTGCTCGTCGGGACGACGGTGACGTGGAAGAACGACGACTCGATCAACCACACCGCGACCGCGGACGGCGATGCGTTCTCGTCCGGCTACCTGCCGCCCGGCGGCTCGTTCTCGTTCAGCTTCGTCAAGCAGGGCCGGTACGCGTTCCATTGCACCATCCACAAGTTCATGAAGGGCGAGATCGACGTCTTCGGGCTCGTCCTGTCCGGCCCCGAAGGGCCGGTCGCCACCGGCGACCGCGTCGTCTTCGCGGGTCTCGCGCCGCCCGGCACCCAGACCGTCACCCTGCGCGGCGGGAGCTTCTCGCGAACGGTGCGCCCTCGTGCCGACGGGAGCTTCGCCGTCGGGGCCGGCGTCGACGTGCCCGAGACGTTCAGGGCCGCCGCAGGGAGGCTGGTCAGCCCCGCAGTGCGCGTGCAGGTGCGGCCCGCCGTCGCCGTCGCTCGCGCGGCGAGCAGCCTGCGCGCCCGGGCAGCACCCGGGCGGCCGGGAGCGACCGCTGTCCTACAGACCTACGATCGCGACCACTTCGCGTGGCGGGCGGTCGCGCGAGGCCGTCTCGACGGCCGGTCGCGCGTGCGCTTCACGCTGCCCGACGGGCTCGACCGGGTGCGGGTCGTCGTCAAGGGCACGAAAGGGTGGGCGGACGGCATCTCCCGCTCGATCGTCCTGCGCCGCGCCGGAGCGTGACGCCGGGGACCGCCGCAGCGCTCAGACCACCAGCCGCTTCTCGAGGTACGCGGCGAGCCGCGTCAGCGGGAAGGAGATGACGAAGAACACGAGCGCGATGAAGGCGAAGATCTCGAACGCGTGGATCTCGCCGATCCCCGCGGGAGGGAAGAACGTCAGCCGCTCGCTCTGCGACTTCGCGGCCTGGAGGAGCTCGATCCCGCCGATCACCGCGGCCAAGGTGGAGTTCTGGATGATGTTCACGAGGAGGTTGACGAGCGGCGGGAGCAGCCGCCGCAGCGCCTGCGGGAGGATCACCGAGCGGTGGCGCCCCACCCACCCGAAGCCAAGTGCGGCGGCTGCCTCGTGCTGCTCGGTCGGGATCGACTGGACGGCTCCGCGCGTTGCCTCGGCGACCTGTGCGCTGCCCCAGAGGATGAGCGCGATCGCCGTCGCCGTGAGCGGGCCGAACTCGAGCGAGCCGTTGATCGCCGGGAGGCCGAAGTAGACCATGAAGACGGTGACGAGGATGGGCAGCCCTCGGAACACCTCGATGTAGGCGCGGATGGGCGCCCGGAGCAGCCTCGAGTGCACGGTCAACAGGGTTCCGAGCACCACCCCGATGACAGTGCTCCCTACGACCGAGATCGCGGAGACGCGGAGGGTCGCGGGCAGGCCCACCTCGAGGATGTAGCGGACGACGGGCTCAGCCCAGTCCTGCATAGCTATCGCCCCTCCGGAAGGGCGAGCCGGGACTCGAGCAGTCGGATAGAGGCCGAGAGGCCCCAGACGAGCGTCAGGTAGACGATCCCGAGCACCGTCAGCGCCTCGAGCGTCTCGAGCGTCAGGTTGGCGATGTTGATCGCCGTCGTCGTCAGCTCGGGGTAGCCGATCACGTACATCAGCGACGTGTTCTTGACGACGGAGATGTACGTGTTGATCGACGACGGCAGCGAGATGCGCCCGCCGATCGGGAGCGTCACGTTGAGAAACGTGGCGAAACGCCCGAAGCCGAGCGCCAGGCCCGCCTCGCGGTAGCGGTCGGGCACCGCCTCGAATCCGGCGCGGAAGTTCTCGCTGTTGAACGCGCCCCCCCAGAGCATCACGGACAGCCAGGCAGTGGTGAACGCGTCGAGTCGGATCCCGGCCTGCGGCAGCGCGAAGAAGAGCATGAAGATCTGGACGAGGATCGGGGTGTTGCGGATGATCTCGACGTAGACGGCGGTGAACTGGCTGACGACCGGGATCCTGTGTGCGCGCGCGGCGCCCAGCACGAGCCCGATCGCGAATGCGCCCGCGATCGCGATCAGCGAGACCTTGAGCGTGTTGACCAGCGCGTCGAGGAGCTCGCGCCAGTTCTCCGACACGAAGGCCCAGAGGTCGTATGTCGCGAGATTCATCGAGAGAGGGAGGAGGGCGGCCGGGACGCGGCCGCCCTCCTCGTGACCGTGGTCAGGCTACGACGGGCACACCGTGTCGACGCTCGGAGCCGTCGGCGACGCGTACTGGAAGTCGTTGTTCGGTCGCAGGATGTTCTTCGAGAACGCCGGCACGAAGCGCGGCGCGATGTTGTTTCTGATGATCGGGACGAAGAGGTCCTTCTTCTTCATCAGGTTGAGGCGGGCATCGACCCAGCGCTTGAGCTCGACGTTGCCCTGCTTGATCCCGATCCCGTACGGCAGTTCCAGGAACAGGTCGTCCGTGAGCTTTGCAGCCGGGTTCGTCGCCGCGATGAGTGCGAGCGACGTGTCGTCGAACATGACCGCGTCGGCGCGGCCCTGGTTGAACGCGAGGACGGCGTTCGTGACGCTGTCCACCACCACGACCTCGGTCCCGGTGAAGCACTTCTTCATCCACCGGTCGTAGATCGAGCCGCTCGTCGTGGCCACCTTCCTGCCGCGGAGGTCCGCGAGCGACTTGATCGGCGAGTCGTTCTTCACGAGCATCCGGCCGGTCGCGTTGTAGTACGCCCGCGAGAAGTCGATCCTCGTGTCTCGGTCGGCCGTGTACGTGAACGTCGAGATGACGAGATCGACGCGGCCGCTCGTCAGGAGCGGCTCGCGAACCGCGGTCGGCGCACAGACGAACGTGAGCCGCTGCGCGGTGCCGAACGCATAGCGCGCGAACTGCTTGGCGATCTCGACGTCGACGCCCGCGTTCTTGCCGCGAACGTCGAGGTAGCCGAAGGGCGGGGTGTCGCACTTGACGCCCACGATGAGCCGCTTGCGGCTCGCGATGTCCGCCGGCAGCTTCGGCAACACGGGCGCCTTCGCCGCGCTTGCCGTCGCTCCGGTGCGGGCCGTCGTCTGGGCCGAGCCGAGCGTTGCCGCGACGAACGCGACGACGGCGACCCCCGCCGTTACCAGGATGATTCTTCTCATTCCCCTTCTCCTTCCGCCTCGGTGATTGTCAGCTCGTCGAGGGACCCCGTGAGCTCGAGCGAGCGGCGCAAGAACCGGCGCGTACGCTCCTCCCGCGGATTGTCGAGCACGTCGGCAGGAGGTCCCTGCTCGACGATCTTGCCTCCGTCCATGAACACCACCCGGTCTCCGACGTCGCGCGCGAAGTGCATCTCGTGCGTCACGACGAGCATCGTCATCCCGTGGTCGCGCGCGAGGTCGCGCATCACGACGAGCACCTCGGCGACCAACTCCGGGTCGAGGGCTGACGTGACCTCGTCGAAGAGAACGACCCTCGGCGACATCATCAGCGCCCGCGCGATCGCGACGCGCTGCTGCTGTCCGCCCGAGAGCTGGTGCGGATGCTGCTCGGCCTTCTCGGGCAGCCCGACGACCTCGAGCAGCTCGCGCGCGCGGCGCTCGGCCTCCGCGCGCGGGAGCTTGCGGATCCGGCGGGCGGCGAGCGTCAGGTTGTCCATCACCGTCAGGTGCGGGAAGAGGTTGAACTGCTGGAAGACGATCCCGATCCGCTGGCGCACCGCGGAGACGTCGACGCCTCTGCCCGTGATCTCCACTCCCTCGAACAGGATCCGCCCGGCCTGGATCGGCTCGAGCAGGTTGACGCAGCGCAGCAGCGTGCTCTTGCCGCTGCCGCTCGGCCCGATGATCACGAGCACCTCGCCGGTCGACACCTCGAGGTCGATCCCGTCGAGGACGAGGTTGTCCCCGAAGCTCTTCCTCACGCCCTCGAGCTGGACGATCGGTCCGGCGCGCCCGTCCGCCGACCGGTCGGCGATGTCGGCGACGGCGCTCATGCGAGGCTGGGTCGGACTGTCGTCACTCGAATGCGATTGGACAGCACTGCGTGCCGCGCGTCAAGGGAGCGGCATAGGATCGCCATCGTGAGGATCCGTGCCGCTGTGCTCGAGGAGTTCGGGCAGCCGCTCGTCGTCCAGGAGGTCGACCTGGCGGAGCCGAAGACCGGCGAGGTGCTCGTCCGGCTGGCGGCGTGCGGTGTCTGCCACACCGACCTGTACACGGCGTCGGGCGCCGACCCGAGCGGGTACGCCCCGTGCGTCCTCGGCCACGAGGGCGCAGGCGTGGTCGAGCGCGTGGGGGAGGGCGTCACGCTCGTCCGCCCCGGCGACCAAGTGATCACGCTCTTCGCGCCGGAGTGCGGCGCCTGCGTCCACTGCCTGAGCGATCGGACGAACCGCTGCGTCGCGATCCGGGACCAGCAGGCCCTCGGCTACCTCCCCGACGGGACGACGCGGCTCTCACGGGACGGGGCCGAGCTCCGGCACTTCATGGGCACGTCGACCTTCGCCGAGTACACGGTGATGCCGGAGATCGCGCTCGCGAAGGTGAGCCCGGACGCGCCGCTCGAGGGCTGTGCGCCGTTCGCCTGCGGGCTCTCGACGGGTATCGGGGCCGCGCTCTACACCGCGCGCGTCGCGCAGGGCTCCACCTGCGTCGTGTTCGGGTGCGGCCTCGTCGGTCTCGGTGCGGTGATCGGCGCGCGACTCTCGGGCGCCGAGCGGATCGTCGCGGTCGACCTCTCCGAGGAGCGGCTCGCCCAGGCGCGACACCACGGCGCGACGGATACGCGCGTCGCCGCGGACGACACCGTGGACTGGATCAGGGGGGAGACCGGCGGCTTCGGGGCGGACTACACCTTCGAGGCGACCGGGAACGTGCAGGTTATGCGGCAAGCGGTCGAGGCCGCGCGGGAGGCGTGGGGGCTCGCGACGATGTGCGGTGTCGCGGGCAAGGGCGAGACGCTCGACGTCGTCCCCCGCTTCCTCATCACCGGGCGGCGGGTCACGGGCTCGTCCTTCGGCGGGGTCAAGGGGCGGACGCAGGTGCCGCAGCTCGTCGACCGCTGGCTGGCCGGCGAGATCGACGTCGACGCGCTCATCTCGCACCGCATCACCCTCGACGAGGTCGAGCGGGGGTTCGAGCTGATGGAGCGTCAGGACGGGATCCGCAGCGTGATCGCGTTCGCCTGACGCGCGGGCCAGCCGACGGGCGGCGCCGGAGTCGTCTCGGGGGGAATCACGCGGGTGCCAGGCTCGAGCCTGGCACCCGCGTTGTCGCCCGGCTGCAGCACGAGCGGCGGGACGCCGCGGTCGTACGCCAGTCGCAGACCGAGACGGACGAGGGCCGAGCCGACTGCCCGCCGGAGGGTGCCGGGCGGCGCACCTCGGGCGGAGCGGTGCAGGGCGGCCACTCTGGCGGCGGCAAGCTCCTGCCTGATCTCCAGGGCCAGCGGTTCCAGCATGGTCGTCCTCCTCTCCATCAAGTATCTTGATGACGAACTACTCTGCGTGAAGATACACGGTCCCAAAGCTTGACGTCAAGAGATTCGAGATGGAGAATCAGCGCGTGACGAAGACCCGATCGCCGGTCGAGCCGGACTCGGTGGACGCCAGCCTCGAGGTCTGGGGGAGAGAGCTTCCCGATCTCGACCTCGGTATCGAGGGGATCGTCGAGCGCATCGAGAAGCTCAAGCACTACGTCGACCGAACGATGCAGGAGACGCTCGAGGCGTACGACCTGAGCCACGGCGAGTGGAAGCTCCTTCTCCATCTCCGCTGGGGCGGCCCGCCGTACCGGGGGAAACCCGGCAAGCTCGCGAAACGGCTCGGCCTCTCGAGCGGCGCGATGACGAACCGGCTCGACAACATGGAGCGCCGCGGAGTGATCCGGCGAGTCGACGACCCGGACGACCGGCGCGGCGTGATCGTCGAGATCACGGACGAGGGCCGTCGCCTGTGGGACGAGGCGGTCGGCGCCCAGGCCGAGAAGGAGTCCGTCGTCGGGCACGCGTTGACCTCGTCGGAGCGTGCCGAGCTCAACGACCTCCTGCGCCGGCTGATGCACGTCTTCGAGGCGGAGCACGGCTCGATGCACAAGGACGACTGACTGCGTCGGACCGTTCCGGCGCCGCGGACTATCCTGGCCCGACGTGAACGTGACGCTCCCCGACGGGAGCGCGCTCGAGCTGCCCGAGGGTGCGAGCGCGCTCGACGCCGCCCGCGCGATCGGGCCGAAGCTCGCCGAGCAGGCGGTGCTCGCGCGCGTCGACGGCGAGCCCCGGGACCTCAGGCTGCCCGTGCCGGAGGGTGCGTCGCTCGAGATCCTGACAACGCGCAACCACGACGACCCGGACGCGCTCTACGTCCTCCGTCACTCGGCGGCGCACCTTCTCGCCGAGGCCGTTCGCCGGCTCCACCCCGGCGTGAAGGTCGCGATCGGCCCGCCGATCGAGAACGGCTTCTACTACGACTTCGAGTTCCCCGAGCCGATTCGCGAGGAGGACCTCGCCGCGATCGAGGTCGAGGTTCGGCGCGAGCTGTCGGAGGGGCGTGCCTGGACGCGCGAGGTCTCCGATGTCGAGGATGCGCGTCAGCGTTTCGTCGACGCCGACGAGCCGTACAAGGTCGACCTCGTCGGCACGGCCGAGGGGGACATCACGCTCTACACGCAGGGCGATTTCACCGACCTCTGCCGGGGCCCGCACCTCCAGGACTCGAGCCCCATCAAGGCCTTCAAGCTGACCGGCCTCGCCGGCGCCTACTGGCGCGGCGACGAGCGGAACACGCAGCTGACCCGGATCTACGGCACGGCGTTCTTCACGCAGGCCGACCTCGACGCGTACCTCGAGCGGTTGGAGCAGGCGCGCGCGCGGGATCATCGGCGCATCGGCCCGCAGCTCGACCTCTTCCACCTCCAGGACGCGTCGCCCGGCTCCCCGTTCTGGCACCCGAAGGGGATGACGCTCTGGAACGTCCTCGAGGACCTTCGCCGTCGCGAGAACGCCCGCCGCGGCTACCTCGAGGTGAAGACGCCGTTGATCTACGACAAGTCGGTGTGGGAGACATCGGGCCATTGGGCGAAGTTCCGCGGTGAGATGTTCCTCGTCGCCGGCGAGGGCGAGGAACCGCACGCCGGGCTGAAGCCGATGAACTGCCCCGGTCACATGCTCCTGTTCGGCAGTCAGCTCCGGAGCTACCGCGACCTGCCGTTGCGATATGCGGAGTCGTCGACCCTCCACCGCAACGAGCCGACGGGCACGCTGCACGGGCTCCTCCGCGTCCGCCACGTCACCCAGGACGACGCCCACATCTTCTGCGCGCGCGAGCAGATCGAGGACGAGATCTTCGGGTGCCTCGACTTCGCCGCGTTCCTCTACGACCTGTTCGGGATGGAGGCGCGGTTCGCGCTGTCGACCCGACCGGACGACAAGCTGGGGACGGACGAGGAGTGGGACTTCACCGAGGGCGCTCTGCGCTCCGCCCTCGAGCGGCGCGAGATCGCCTTCACGGTGAACGAGGGCGACGGGGCGTTCTACGGGCCGAAGATCGACCTCCACATGCTCGACGTCCTCGGCCGCTCATGGCAGATGGGGACGATCCAGCTCGACGCGCAGATGCCGAAGCAGTTCGGGCTGACGTACATGGGGGCTGACAACCACGAGCACACGCCATACGTCGTCCATCGTGCGCTGCTCGGCTCGCTCGAGCGGTTCATGGGAATCCTGATCGAGCACTACGCCGGGGTGTTCCCGGCGTGGCTGGCACCCGTCCAGGTGCGCGTGCTGCCGGTGGCGGAGGCGCACCGCGGAGCGGTCGACGAGCTCGTCGCCGCCCTCGCCGCCGCAGGCGTCCGGGCGGACGCTGACGAGCGCGACGAGACGCTCGGCAAGCGGATCCGCGACGCCGAGCTCGCGAAGGTCCCCTACGTCGTCGTCTGGGGCGACCGCGAGACCCGCGAGGCGCTGGCCGTGCGCAAGCGCGGCGGCGAGGGCGTCGCGACGATGTCGCTCGAGGAGGTCGTCGAAGCAATCGAGGAGCAAAGCCCACCTGTCTAGTGGAATCCGGCGCAGCTGGATGCCACCGCAAACAGGGCGGTAGGTGCTACGCTCCACCCCTGCAAGCAGGAGCGGCATCGCCCCTCACCTCGCCGGCCGCGAGCCGCGCGAGGTTCAACCGAGTCGAACCGACGAGGGAATGCCGCCGCTGCATGCAGTGGCGTTTCCACGAAATGAGGAGGATCGACTCGACTTGGTGAACTGCCTTTGAGACCGCGGCGTCGTCCCGAGGACAGGACGCGTCCCGTCGTCCAGCAGGAACGGATCAACGAGCAGATCCGCGTGCCGCGGGTCAGGCTCGTCGGCGAGGACGGGGAGCAAATCGGGATCAAGGACACGAAGGAGGCGCTCGAGTACGCGTACTCGAAGAACCTCGATCTCGTGGAGGTGGCGAAGGAAGCCGACCCACCCGTGGCGCGCGTCATGGACTTCGGCAAGTGGCGCTACGAGCAGGAGCAGCGGGCGAAGCAGGCACGAAAGCACCAGTCGACGATCAACATCAAGGAGATCAAGCTCCGACCGAAAATCGGCGATCACGACTACGAGACGAAGAAGGGCCACGTCGTCCGCTTCCTGAACCAGCGGGCGAAGGTGAAGGTCACGATCATGTTCCGGGGGCGGGAGAACCTCCACCCGGAGCGTGGCCGGATGCTCCTCGACCGTCTCGCAAAGGACGTCGAGGAGCTCGGCTTGGTCGAGCAGCAGCCGACGATCGACGGTCGCAACATGGTCATGGTGCTCGGGCCGACGAAGAACGCAGGGGTGAAACCAGATGCCGAAGGTGAAGACAGGGAGCGGGGCGAAGAAGCGGTTCAAGGTGAGCGCGGCGGGGAAGCTGCAGCGCCGTCACGCGATGAAGAGCCACAAGCTCACGAAGAAGTCGTCGAAGCGTAAGCGCGACTTCGGCAAGAGCCATCCCGTCGCGTCGGTCGACGTGAAGGCCGTGAAGAAGCTCCTGGGGATGAAGTAATGGCACGGGTGAAGCGATCCGTCCACGCGCGCAAGAAGCGCCGCAAGGTGCTCGAGCAGGCCAAGGGGTACTACGGCCGCAAGAGCACGCACTATCGCTACGCGAAGGAGCAGGTCGAGCACTCGCTCGTCTACGCGTACCGCGACCGGCGCAACAAGAAGCGCAACTTCCGGTCGCTCTGGATCGTCCGCATCAACGCGGCGGCACGGGCGAACGGGCTCTCGTACAACCAGTTCATCAACGGCGTCCACAAGGCGGGGATCGAGCTCGACCGCAAGTCGCTCGCCGACCTCGCCGTGTCCGACCCGGCGGCGTTCACGGCAGTCGCGGAGAAGGCCAAGGCCGCGCTCGCGTCGGGAGACGACGCGAAAGCGGCCTGAGCGAGCTCGCCGAGACCTTCCGCCGCCAGGCGGAGCACTTCGAGGCACTCGGCTCGCCGGTCTACGTCCGGCTGGCCGTGCGCCTCGCCGACGACCCGTCGCCGGCCGTGTCGATCCTCGGCGACGACGAGGGCTGGGACGCAGCGCTGAGGCTGTTCGGCGGGGTGCACGACCTCGTGCTCTCGGGGGTCGCACCGCGAGCGCTCTCGGGAGACTGGGTCGACTTCGTCGCGGCGCTCGAGGCCAACGCCGAGATGCTTCGCGTTCGGGTGCGCGGCCAGGGGGTCCAGACGAACGAGGTGCAGCGGTGCGTCGCGCTGCTGCCAGCCTTCCTCGTCGTGGCCGCGGAGACCGGGCTTCCGCTCGAGTTGCTCGAGCTCGGGCCCAGCGCGGGGCTCAACCTTCTCCTCGACCGGTACCGCTACCGCTACGCGAGCGGCACCTGGGGGCCCGACCTGGCAAGGCTCGAGCTCGTGGCGGACGAGCGTGGCGGAGCGGTTCCGTCCACGCTGCTCGCACACGACCTCGACGTCCGTCGCCGTCGCGGAATCGACCTGGCCCCGGTCGACGCGACGACGGAGGATGGGTACCGGCTGCTCCGGAGCTTCGTCTGGCCTGGCCTCGACGACCGCGTGCGCCGGCTGGACGAGGCAGTCGCCACGCTCCGCGAATCGTCGCACCGGCCCGAGCTGATTGCCGGCGACTACGTCGAGCTCCTCCCGGAGATGCTCGGCGAGCGACCGGGCGACCGCGTGACCGTCGTCTTCCAGACCGCCTCGACCGGCTACCTGCCTGTGGAGGCGGCCGCGCGGCTCCGGGCGGCGCTCGACGCCGCGGGGGGCGACGGTCGACCGCTCGCGTGGGTCTCGACGAGGCGGCGTGACGAGCGCGAGGAGTCGCCCGACGACATCCACGAGCTCCGGCACGAGCACTACGAGCTCGAGCTCCGCGTCTGGCCCGGCCCGGTGAGGCTCGCCGCGACGCTCGACTTCCACGGCAACTGGGTCGACTGGCGGCTGGCGAACTGATCACCTCGCGCGACAACGAGACGCTCAAGCTCGTCCGCAAGCTGCTCGGGCAGCGCAAGCACCGCGACGAGACCGGGCTCTTCGCCGCGGAGGGTGAGGACCTCGTCGAGGCGGCGCGCGCCTCACGGATCGAGCCGGTGCATCTGCTCACGGCGGGCGAGACGGTGGACGCCGAGCTGCTGGCCCAGGTGTCGACGTTGCCGCATCCGACGCGGGCGATCGGCGTCTACCGGCGCGCCGATCTGCCCGCCGAGGGTCGGGACACGTGCCTCGGGCTCTGGCAACTGGCCGATCCGGGGAACGTGGGCACGCTGATTCGCACAGCGGACGCCTTCGACGCGAGCGTCGCGCTCTCCGCCGGCTGCGCAGACCCGACCTCCCCGAAGGCGCTCCGCGCCTCGGCGGGCGCGATCTTCCGGGTCCCGCTCGTCGCGTGGGACGAGCGCCCGGGCCGCTGTCTCGCGCTCGACGCCCACGAGGGCACGCTGCTGCCAGACGCCGACCTCGCCCCCCCGGTCACGTTCCTCCTCGGCGCCGAGCGTGCGGGGCTGCCGGACGAGCAAATGACACAGTGTCACAAGGTCACCATTGCCCTGACGGATGCTGCCGAGTCGCTGAACGTCGCCGCGGCGGGCGCGATCGCGCTCTACGCCGCGTCCGTCGCCGCGGCGGCCGTCCGGTAGAGAATCAAGCCGTGCAGCCCTGGACGACACGCTCGCGCACGACGATCCTCGACCGCCGCCCGTGGCTCAGGGTCGAGAGCCACGTCGTCGAGCTTCCGGACGGACGGGTCATCGACGACTGGCCCTGGGTCGAGTCGCGGGAGTTCGCCAACGTGGCGGCTGTCACCGAGGAGGGCCTCTTCCTCCTCTTCCGCCAGACGAAGTACGCGGTGGAGGGGCCGACGCTCGGGCCGGTGGGCGGCTACCTCGAGCCTGGGGAGGATCCACTGGACGCGGCGCGCCGCGAGCTGCTGGAGGAGACCGGGTACGAGGCGACCGAGTGGACGTCGCTCGGACGCTACGCCGTCGACGGGAACCGCGGCTGCGGGATCGGGCACCTGTACCTCGCCCGGGGTGCGCGCCGCGTGGCCGACCCGATTGCCGACGACCTCGAGGAGCAGGAGCTGCTGACCCTGACGCGCGAGGATGTCGAGGCAGCGCTTCTCCGCGGAGAGCTCGCGGTGATGTCGTGGGCGACGGTCGTGGCGCTGGCTCTCGTCGCGTTGTCTCAGGGCAACCTCCCCACCGGCTGACCGGGGTCGCCGGTGTCCCGGGCCGGCATCCCGTGCCACGCGCTTGACGCCTGCGCCGGCGGCGTCGACGATCTGCTCGACGGGGACCTCGAGATTGCCTGCGGCGCCACTCTCGCTTCCACGGCACCATGTTCCACGCCCGAGGCTCGTGCGTGAGCTCGAGCGTGGGCAGATCGCCGCGATCGTCGCCGGCGGCGGCTATGGCAAGACGACCCTGGCGATCGAGTGCGCCCGAGCCCAGGGCATCGGCTGGATGCTCGCCCGACTCGAGCCGGGCGACGACGACCCGCTGGCACTTGTCGCCCGCATCAAGGCGGCCTTCCGGCACGCGGGGCTGTCCGACGCGGCGCAGGCACTCGAGTCCGCCGACGAGCCGGACGACGCCATCGCTGCGCTCCTCGACGTGCTCGCCCACGACGTTCCGTTGCTGCTCGTCCTCGACGAGGTCGGACACGCGACTGGCGAGGCCGGAGACCTGGTCCGTGCCCTGGCCGCCGAGCTTCCACCGAGTGGACGGCTCCTGCTCGTGGGGAGGACCGTCCCGCCGCTCCTGACGCGGCTCGCGGACGCGTCGTCGCTCGTCCGGCTCGGTCAGGCCGCGCTCGCATTCACGATCGACGAGACTCGGGCGGCCCTGACGAGATTGTCGGTCCCGGTGGGCGACACCGCGCCTGCGCGTCTCCAGCGGCTGACCGAGGGGTGGCCGGTCGCCGTGCTGCTCGCCGCCGAGCGACTGGCGCGGTCTCGCGACCCCGACGGCGAGCTCGACCGGCTGGAGGCGACCCCCACGCTCCTGCCTCGGCTGCTCGATGGGCCTCTTGACGCCCTCCCGGGCGACGTCCGCCGCGCGATCGTGCAGCTGGCCCATCTCCCCGACATCTCCGTCTCGATTGCGGAGCGCGCGACGGGCGTTACCCGGATCGTCGAGCTGGGCGTGGAGGCCGGGCTCCCCTTCGAGGTCGACCGCAGCGGCAACGTCGAGCTTCCGGACCCCGTCCGGGACGCCCTCGCATCGCGCGAGAGCCTGGCGCCCGATGTTGCCGCCCGGGCGTCGGAGGCCTACGTCGAGCAGGGGCAGGGGGCCGGCGCGGTCAGGCTGCTGCTCGCGGTCGGCGACGTCGACCGGGCGGCCGCCACGGCCGCGTCGCTGTCGTTGGAGGAGCTGAGCCGCCTGGACGTCCGCGAGCTTCGTGCGTTGCTCGCGCCGATCCCTCCGGCGGCCCTCGATCGCCACCCCCGTGCGCTCCTCCATCTCGCACGCTCGTGCGAGGCCTCTGCGGAGCGTGAGCAACGAAACGAGCTTCTCGGTCGCGTGGCCGACGCAGCCCATGACGACGCCGCGCTTCGGCGGGAGGTGGACGCAGAGCGTGCGCGAGACCTCGTACGCGACGGTCAGGTGCAGGAGGCCCGGGAGGTCGCGGAACGCCTGCTCGCAGACGCCGGCGCCGACGAGCTGCAGACCCGCGTCCGCGCGCTTCACGTGCTCGGTCGAACGTACGCGTGGAGCGGAGAGCCCGAAGGCCTCGCCGCCGCGGAGCCGCTGCTCGCGGAGGCGGCGGAGCTCTACGGGCGCCTCGGCTTCCAGTCGGCCCGGGCCCATGCCCTCCTCGCCCTCGCATACGACGTCCACACGCTGGGAGGCAGATTCGACGATGCCGTCGACGACCTCGAGCGTGCGCTGGAGGGGCTCCCGCCACGGTCTCGACTGCGCGGGGTCGTCCTCGTCTTCCTGGCCGAGGCGCTCATCGACCTCGGCCGGCTGCTCGAGGCCGAGGCGAGCCTGGTCGAGGCGGAGCGGCTCGGCCGGCTGTTCGGCGACACCCGGACGCTGGGCTATACCGGCTGGCTCCGCGCTCGCACTGCCGCGTCGCTCGGCGATGCGACGCGCGTCCGGGCGCAACTCGCGGAGGCGGAGCGTCATCACGGAGAGTGGTTCGTCCACCACACGGGGGCGGAGTTCCTTGCTGAGGCATCGATCCTGCTCGGCCAGGTCGGCGAACCGGTCGCTGCGCAGGCGTACCTCCGGCGCGCCGCCGAACGCGAGTCGGAGAGCCCGAGGCACGTGATGCTCGCGCGCGGCGCGTTCGAGACGCGGTATGGCGATCCGCAGGTCGCGGACACGCTGCTGGCCGAGCTCTCGGAACGCCCGGACCTCGACGTGCGCGAGGCCTGGCGACCTGCGGCTCTCCGCGCCTGGGCGGCCCACCGAGCCGGTGACGAGGACGGCGCGAAGGCCCTCGCGCGCGACGCGCTCGTCAGCGCAAGCCGCATCGGTGCGCCGGACCTTCCCATGCGGCGCGAGCCAGAGATCGCCACGGTGCTGCTGGCGCTGCTCGACGGCCCAGCCGAGGATTCCGCGGCGCTGTTGCGGGCCCAGACCACCATCACGGTCCTCGGCGGCTTCGAAGCGCGGCGGGCCGGGACGGTCCTCGACCTCCCGGCCGGGCGACCGGTATCCCTCGTCAAGCTCCTCGCCGTGCACGGCGGGAGGCGGCCGGTCGATGCCGTCATCGAGAGCCTCTGGGCGGGTGTCGAGCCCGCGAGCGGCCGCAAGCGCCTTCGGAACGTGCTCAACAGGCTCCGGGAGGCCGTCGGGGACCTCGTCGTCCGCGAAGGGGATGCCCTCGTGCTCGTGGACGAGACGGTCGTGGATGCGGCGCTCTTCGAGCGCCGAGCACACGAGGCGTTCGCGGAGCCCGGTACGGCCGGGAGCATCGACCGCGCCCGTGCGGCCCTCGGCCTCTATGCCGGGGACGCGCTCCCCGACGAACGCTACGAGGACTGGGCTGTCGAGCCGCGCGAGCGCCTCCGCACCCGCGCGCTCGAGCTCCTCGACCTGCTGGCGGCGGGCGCCGTCCGCGACGGCGACCTCGACGAGGCGCTCCGACTGCTCGAGCGAGCGGTGGAGATCGACCGCCTCGACGAACGACGGTACGTACACTCGGCGGAGCTCCTGCTCCGGCAGGGCAGGCGCGGACGCGCCCTGGATGTCCTCCGTACCAGCGCATCGGCGCTGCACGAGCTCGGTCTCGAGCCCTCGGCTGAGCATCGCGCGCTCGTGCGAGCCGCCCGCAGCTGACAGCTGCGCGCGGCCGTGGGACGGTCGTGGGACGCCCCGCTCCTACCGTCGTCCGGGTGACGATCTCGGTCGTTCTGCGGCTCGCGACGCCGGCACTCGACGCCGGTCGACTCGCGGGTGAGGCCGAGCTCGTCGCAACCGGGGAGCGGGCGACGGTTCGTGACGCCGAGGAGCTGATCCGGTTCCTGTCCCACGCGGCTCGAGAGAGGCCCGGCGGGTCTCTCGACCTGGGAGCCGGTACCGAGCGGAAAGGACGTGGTTGACGATGCGGCATGGAACGAAGCGGAGATGGGCAAGCCGGACCGACCGACGGCGCGCAGGCCTGACGGCGACACTGGTCGCGGCGATCGGCACCCTGGTCGTCGGCTTTCCCACGACGGGCGGCGCTGCGGCGACGGCCGTCGTCGACCTCACGTCGCAGAGCTCCATCGCGGTCGACACGTGGCAGGTCGCGAACCTGCCGAACGACCCGAACCGGTGCATCACCGTCTTCTTCGTCGAGTTCCCGGACGTCGCGGGCGCGACCTCGTACTCGGCCGTGATCTTCAACCAGATCCTGCAGACGAACCAGACCTTCTCCGCCGGTCCGAGCTTCCCATACGACAGCTACACGGTCTCGGTGCCTGGACAGACCAAGACCTTCGTCGCGCCTGGCGGTCGGCACCGCATCCTGGTCGGCGAGAACTCGAGTGGCTCGGGATGCCAGACGACGCCCCGGGTCTCCCTTGTGTCGGTGACGACGAACGTCGCCAACCCTCCGCCCGTCGCCGCGTTCACGTGGAAGGCCCGGACAGGCGCCCCGTTGACGATCGACTTCGATGCGTCTTCGTCGACCGACGACGAGTCGATAGCCACGTATGCATGGGACTTCGGCGACGGATCGACATCCACGGGTCAGGCGCCGAGCCATCCCTTCGCATCCCCCGGGCAGTACTCCGTGAAGCTGACCGTCACCGACAACGAGGGGGCGACGGGCACCGTGACGCACGGAGTGAGCGTCGGCGGAAACGAGCCGCCGACGGCGTCGTTCACCTGGCGTGCGTCGGAGAACGACGCGCTGACGATCGAGTTCGACGCGACGGCCTCGACCGACGACAAGGGCATCGAGGCCTACGCCTGGGACTTCGGCGACGGCAGGGCCGGAACCGGTAAGACGACCACGAACACCTACGACTCCGGCGGCCGGTACGCCGTGAAGCTGACCGTCACCGACGCCGACGGCAAGTCCGACGCCCTCACGCTCGATGTCGACGTCGCGATCTGCCGGATCGCGGGGCTCTCCTCGCGGCCCGCCTCGATGTTGCGCAGGTCGACGGCTGCCTCCACGGTCTGCCCGCTGATCGTCAACGACAGCGGCGATCGACCGGACCCCGACGTCGACGATGGGCGTTGCGACGTCGACCCTGACCTGGACGACGACCAGTGCACGCTGAGGGCGGCCATCCAGGAGGCGAACGCTCCGCGTCGTCCCGGGGCCGACACGATCATCTTCGCCGTGCCGGGAGCGCCCGAGATCGTCGTGAGCGAGCCTCTGCCCGCTTTCGTCGGGCCGGGGACGATCGACGGCTCCACGCAGGAAGGCGTGACCGTCGACGCCGCTGGAGGGGTTGGCCTCGTCCTCGAGGGATCCGGCGCGACCGTTCGTAAGCTCGCGGTCGTCGACGGGTCGACCGGGATCCGTCTCGCGGGTGGCGGAGGGCACACGCTCGACGGCGTGCTCGCCGGCCTCACGTGGGGCGGTACGACACAGGCGAACGCCCTCGGCGTCTGGGCGACGAGCGACGGCAATGAGCTCCGGGGTGTCGTCGCATCGGGGAACAGCGAGGTCGGCGTCTTGATCGAGGGCGCCGACAACCGGCTCCAGGACGTCATCGCCGGGCTCACGAGCAACGGAACCGCGCTCGCGCCGAACGGGCTCAGCGGGCTGCTCCTGCGGGGGAGAGGGAACAAGGTCATCGGCGGGGTGTTCACGGGCAACCGCGGCGGGCAGCTCACGGTCGAGGGAGACGCGAACGAGATCTCGGGCGTGATCGCGGGGCTCTCCGGCGACGGATCGACGGTCGTCCCGGGCCAGACACGGACCGTCTTCGGCATCGGGATCCTCGGCGGAGCGGGCAACGTCGTGACCGGAGCCAAGGTGCACGGGCAGCAGTTCGGCGTGCTCCTCGCCGGCGGGCGGGGGCATACGGTCGAACGCAGCCGGGTCACCGGGGCGTCGACCGCGGGAGTCGCGGTGTTCCGCTCGGCGGTCGACAAGGTCGCCGACAACGTCATCGCAGACGCGGACGGCGGTCTGGCGGGCATCCTCGTCTCCGCGATCCCCGAGGGGGACGGCGACGTATCGGTGCGCGACCCTCAGCCCACCGAGGACAACCTCGTGCAGAGCAACGTCGTCGGCGGAGACGGCATCGGCAATCCAACAGGAGTCCTGGTCAACGGTGCGGCCCGCACGGTGATCACCGGCAACTGGATCGCGGGCAACGATGGGCCCGGTGTCTCCATCATCGATCGGGACGGCACGCCGACCGGGACCGTCGTCAAGTCGAACGCGATCGGGCGCCAGTTCACCGGGCAGTACGTACCCAACCGCGGCCCCGGCGTGTTCGTCGGAGGCGGCCAGGGCGCGACGATCGGCGGCACCGGTGTCCTCGATGCGAATCTCATCGCGTACAACGCGGGGGATGGCGTCCGGGTCGACGCATCAGCCGGCGGGACGCGGATCCTCGGGAACCAGATCATCGGCAACGTCGGCCTCGGGATCGACAGCAACGCCGCCGATAGCGCGACCGCGCCGGCGATGCTGCTGGTCACCCCGACCCGAGCGGACCTGCAGATCCGCGGCGCCTCGGGGTCGACGCATCGCGTCGAGCTCTTCGTGAACGACGGTTGCGATCCGAGTGGGTCGGGCGAGGGCGCGTCGCTCCTGGCCGCGGCGTCCGTGAGCGTCGGCGCCAACGGCCTCGGAGTGGCGTCGATCCCGATCGCATCGCCACTCGCCGCCACCGCGATCGTGACCGCGACGTCGACCGCAGCGGCGGGAAGCACGTCGGAGTTCTCCGCGTGCGCCGGCATCGCCGCCGGCGGCTCGCTCACTGCTCGGGCGGCGGCGGGGGTGACGCGGATCGAGCTCGATTCGAGCGCTGGGCTCGTCGGCAAGGTGGTGACGATCGGCACCGGCGCTACGGCGGAGAAGAACTACGGGGTCGCGACGGGATCGCTCGTCCTCGCCCGACCCACGCGGTTCGTGCACGCCGTGGGCGAGTCGGTGACTGCCGACGTCGACACGCTCTTCGTCTCGGTCGACAAGGCGGTCCTCACGCGCTCCTCGCTGTTACCGGACGTGTTGGCGCTGAGCGGCTATCTCCGTCCGATTCAAGGTCGGAGCATTGCGTGCGGAGAGGACATCACGCTGAGCCTGAACGGCTCGAACATCGCGCAGAAGGTCCCCGGGACGAAGTTCACGCGCCAGTCGGGCAACCGCTGCGTCTTCGTGGCGAAGACGGAGAACGGCATCGGCCGCCTGGAGGTCGACCTCGGCAAGGGCACGTGGAACGCGCAGGTCGTCCGGCGCGACCTCGAGCGGGTCACGAACCCGGTTGACATCGGGCTCACGATCGGCGACGACACCGGGACCGAGTCGCTCCGGTTCACGACCAGCGGAGCTGTCTGGACATACACGCGCTGAGGGTGTCGTCGAGCAAGCGCCGCGACTCGGTCACGGCGCGACGGGGCGGAGTGCGTCAGATCGGAGTCCGACACACTCCGCCCTCGACATGCGCCGAAGGCCGCCGGACGCCTTCTCCGCCGGCCGCAACCCACAGTCCGCTACCAGGCGCCGCCGCCACCGCCCCCACCACCGCCGCCGCCTCCGCCGGAGAACCCGCCGCCGAAGCCGCCCGACCCCGAGGACGGAGGGGCGAGCGCCGACCCGAAGCCCGAGGCGAGGTCGCCGATCGACATGGCGGTCGCGCCGCTCCCGAGGTTTCCCTGCCCGGAGATCCAGTAGAGCGAGCTCGCCTCCGCCATCGCCTCGGGCATCGAGACGTGCGCGGCTTGGAGCACGCGCTCGGCGATCCCGAAGGCGATCCCGTAGACGAGCAGCCGCTCCCAGAGCGCCAGCGTCGCGGGGGGTGCCTCCTGGAGGCGGGGAAAGTCCTGGAGATAGCTCCGGAAGGCCTCCCAGCGCTCCGCCTCGAGCGCGGCGCCGGGCGAGCGCCGGCGCCAGAGCTTCCGCCGCGTCGTTGCGCCGAGGAGGACGCCGGCGTTCACGAATGCGGCGAATGCGAGTGCGAGCAAGACGACGTCGCTCCAGCGCGGGTACACGCTGCGCCAGCCGTCGATCGCGATCCAGGCGAGGATCGCCCCGATCGCGGCGAACACGACGATCCCCGCGACGAGGGGGACGATGCCGATCGAGCGGAACCACCCACGGTTCGCCACCTCGCCCGAGACCGCCCCCTTGAAGCCCTCGAACCGCGGCGCCATGCTCGCCCTGTCCTCCTCGATCTTCTCGCGGAACGCCGAGAGGCGTTCGCTGTCGCCGCCGAGCACGTCGTCGACGACGTCGGTGACCGATTGCTCCCAGGTCGTCAGCTCGACGGGCGTGCCGCGCGAGAGCTCGAGGTCGGACAAGGTCTCGTGTCGGAGCCCTCCCCAGACGCTTCGCTCAGTCGTGACGTGAGCCGCCCGGTAGTGCCCACGGCGGATCAGGTCGAAGAGCGTGGCGGTGAACTCGAAGGACCCGGCCTCGCCCCCCTGGCGCAGGAGCGTCGGGACGAGAGCGGCCTGCGTGGCGGTCGGCGGCTCCTGCTCGTACTCGCGGTCATAGCCCGTCTCGAGATCCCGTCCGAACCGCCAGAAGACGAACGTCGAGATCACGAGAGCCGGCAACACGCCGAGCGCGAGGACGATCAGCGCCGAGCGCCAGGGATGGCGGATCGCGTTGTCGATCCGCTCCTTGTCACGCTCGTATGCCTGCGCGTCGCCGAGCTCCTGGGAGACGATCTTCTCGAGCCCGTTCCCGCTCTCGACACGCATCCCGGCGGTCGACGTGAAAGCGCTCCGGGGGAACAGCGTGCGGAGCTCGACGAACTGGTGCGACGGCACGTCGAGCGCGCGCAGGTGGGCGCTACGTCCGTTGATCGTCACGTCGCCCCGTACCCAGACCGGATGACCCCACGCCCTGATCACCTCGCCCGGCCCGGTCGTCGTCGCCGTGAGCCGGCCGAGGGACTGCTCCCACTGGTCGCCCCAGACCTGGAGGTTCACGTCCACGACGTCGTCGTACGCGACGGCGACGCCGCGCATCCGGTACGTGATCTCGAACGTACGCAACTCGTCCGCCGCGCTGTAGTGCCAGACGATCCGCTCCGTGTTGCCGTCGCGCGTAACGCCGAAGGTGCCGGGCGGGCTCGAGCACCCGATCTCGGTGCAGCCACCCGCGGCGAACCGGCGCCCCCTCTCGGCCACGCCGACCTCGTCGATCGACTCGCCCGAGCGCAGGGGGATGTCCCGGTTGGCGCCGCTGAACGGGCCGCTGAAGGCATAGGTGAGCTGCTCGGTGACCCGGAGGCTGCCGTCGGGCTCGACGACGACGTCGACGTTCGCCTGCGGAAGCTCGAACGACTTCGCCTGGGCGCTTCCTGCGAGCGCGAGCGCGGCGGCCAGCGCCGCGAGCAGCGTCGCTCTACGACGCGGGCGGATCACTCGGCGCGTCGGGTGCGGGCGCCGTCGGCGCCGGCGGTGCGGCGACCGGCGGAACCGGAGCCGCCGTCCCGGGCGAGAAGTCGACCTGCGGCGCCTCGCGTTGCGTCTCGTCGGTCTCGAAGAACTCTCGCCTCGTGAACCCGAACGGCCCCGCGAGCGCGACGCCCGGGAAGGTCTGGATCGCGTTGTTGTACGTGAGGACGGTGTCGTTGTAGACCTGGCGCGAGATCGCGATCCGGTTCTCCGTCTCGGCGAGCTCCGACTGGAGCTGGCGGAAGTTCTCGTCTGCCTGGAGCTCGGGATACGCCTCGGCGACCGCGAACAGCCGGCCGAGCGCCTGGCCGAGGATCCCCTCCGCGGCGGCTGTCGCTGCCGGCCCCTCGGCTCGCTGCGCCGCAGCGCGCGCCTCCGTGACCGCCTCGAACGTCCCACGCTCGTGTGCCGCGTACCCCTTGACCGTTTCGACGAGGTTCGGGATCAGGTCCCAGCGGCGCTTGAGCTGCACCTCGATCTGCGCCCACGCGTTGTCGACGCGGTTCCGGTAGCGGACGAACCGGTTGTAGAGCGTGACCAGCGCCAGGACGAGCAGCACGACGATCACGAGCAGCACGATGAGCCAGACCATCGCAGCCGATCCTACGTGCCCCGCGGGGAGGGCGTCCACCGGGGCGGATACCATCGCCTGCCGGATGTCGACGCCCCGCGTCTCGCGCATCAACGTTACGCCGGTGAAGAGCATGCGGCTCCACCACCCGGAGTCGGTGGAGCTTGGCCCGGACGGAGCGCGGGACGACCGGAGGTTCCTCCTCGTCGACGACGCAGGGCGGCTCTACAACGGCAAGCGCGACACCTCGCTCGTGCGATCGTCGGCGGCATGGGATACGGCGTCGAGGCTGCTGACGATCACGCTGCCCTCGGGCGAATCCCTCGAGGCCGAGGCCGTTCGCGCCCGGGCAGCTGTCGTGACGGTGTACGGCCGACAGGTGCGCGGCCACGTGATCGACGGTCCATGGGCGGACCGGCTGTCCGACCTCGTTGGCCGGTCGCTTGCGCTGATCGAGCGTGAGGACGGCGCGTGGGCGACGGACTCGCGTCCCGCGACGCTCGTCTCCCAGTCGTCGACCTCGCTGATCGACGGCGACGGGCGCCGGTTCCGGATGCTGTTCGAGCTCGAGGGACTCGACGCGCTCGGAGAAGAGGCGTGGCGGAGCCGCCGCGTGCGGGTGGGGGAGGCGACGCTGCTCGTCGGCGAGCCCACGCCCCGCTGCGCCGTGCCGTCCGCGAGCCCGGACACCGGTCTCCGCGACCGCGACGTCCTCCGCGAGCTGATCGACGCCCGGGGAGCCGGCGCCGACGGCGAGGCGTGCCTGGGCGTCTATGCGGAGGTGCTCGAGCCGGGCGTCGTTCGCGTCGGGGACGCGCTGACGCTGATCTAGGGGCCTGTCCGGAGAGTGGCTCGGAGCGGCTTGCAGGCGTCACGCATCGCGATGCGGCGTCCTCGGTCGCGCCAATATGCCTGCATATTGACGCTCCCTGCGTCCTTGCCTCGCGGCACGTGCCGCGTGCCATCCACCGCGACCACTTTCCGGACAGGCCCCTAGCTCAGCCCGGCTTCCGGCAGATCCAGATCTGGTCCTCGCCGCCGTCGTACGGACGGCGGTCGAACCAGCCGAGGAGCGCCTCCGGGACGAGCCCCGCATCCTCGATCAGGGCGTTCCACTCGGGCGCCGAGAGCCAGTGCAGCTCGAACGTCGCCGATTGCTCGCCGCCGCGCAGCGAGAGCACGAGGCGACGCGCGCCGATGTCCCAGTCGGCACGCTCGAAGATCCCCGGCTCGCGCTCGAGCCAGCGGCCGTCTGTCTCCTCGATGTCCTCGGGGCTCGGGGCGAAGACGTCGAACACGAACCGCCCGCCAGGCTCGAGCACCGACGCCGCCGCCGTGAGCGCCCGGAGCTTCTCCCGCTCGTCCGGCATGTGGAGCAGCGAGCGGAACGGGATCGCAGAGAGGGAAACGCGCTCGGTCACCGGCGGCTCGCGGAGGTCACCGAGGCGCAGGTCGACGAGCGCCGAGACGCCCTCCCGCTCGGCGTACGCCCGGGCGCCGGCGAGCATCTCGGGTGACTCGTCGACGCCGATCACCGGGATGCCCGCCTTCGCGATCGGCACGGCGATCCGGCCGGTGCCGACCGCCAGCTCGACGACCGGCCCGCCGGACGCGAGCGCCTCCTCGACGTAGAAGGCGACGTCCTCGACGACCGACCGCGACCACGGGTCGTAGATCCGCGCGATGCGGTCGTACAGCGCAGCAGCCGGCCCGGCGTCGCCCACGCCCCCGATTCAAGCAGCCCGGAGGGCGCCTTGTGACACAGTGTCACTTGCTAGCCTCGATCCTCCCATGGACGTCGAGGCGCTCGAGCAGGCGGCCCTCGCGGCGGTCGCCGTCGCGACGTCGACGGACGAGATCGAGGCGGTGCGCGTCGAGTATCTCGGACGCAAGAGCGCCCTCAAGCTCGCGCTCCGCGAGGTCCGTGACCGTGAGACGGGGATGACGCTCAACGCCGCGCGCGAGCGGATCGAGGCGGCCGTCGACGCGCGCGACGCCGAGCTGGCCCGCGCGGAGCTCGACCGTCGCCTGGCCGAGGAGCGCGTCGACGTGACGCTTCCGGTCGGTGGCCGTCCGCGCGGGCGCCTGCACCTGATCACCCAGATCAGGCGCGAGGTCGAGGACGTCTTTCTCGGGCTCGGCTATCGCGTCGTCGACGGCCGCGAAGTCGAGACGACGCACTACAACTTCGACGGGCTCAACTTCCCGCCCGGCCACCCCGCGCGCTCGCCACTGGCGACGTTCTTCCTCGACGACGCGACGGTGCTCAGGACGGAGACGTCGCCGTCGCAGATCCGCACGATGGAGGCGCAGCAGCCGCCCGTCTACGTCGTGTCGCTGGGCCGCTGCTACCGCCGCGACACGCCGGATGCGACGCACACGCCGATGTTCCACCAGGTCGAGGGGCTCGCCGTCGACGAGGGGATCACGCTCGCCGATCTCACCGGCACGCTCGATTTCCTGCTGAAGGCGCTCTTCGGCCAGGAGCGGCGAACGGAGTTCCGGACGCACTTCTTCCCGTTCACCGAGCCCTCGATCGAGGCGTATGTCTCCTGCCACGTCTGCGACGGGGCGGGCTGCCCCGTCTGCCGGCACTCCGGCTGGATCGAGATCGGGGGCGCCGGCATGGTCGACCCGAAGCTCTTCGAGTTCGTCGGCTACGACCCCGAGCGGTACTCGGGTTTCGCCTTCGGCTGGGGGCTCGAGCGGATCGCCATGTTGCGGCACGAGTTCCCCGACCTGCGCGAGCTCTGGCGCGACGACCTCCGCTTCTCGAGGCAGTTCTGATGCGTGTCCCTCTCTCCTGGCTCCGCGAGTACGTCGCGACGACGGCGACTCCCGCCGAGATCGCGCATCGGCTGGTGATCTCGTCGCTCGAGGTCGAAAGGCTGATCCGGGTCGGCGTCGCCGACCAGGGCGGCAACCTCGGCGCCTTCGTCGTCGGGCGGGTTGTCTCGGCCGAGCCGCACCCGAACGCCGACCGCCTCCAGCTGTGCCAGGTCGACGTGGGGCGGCCCGACCCGCAGCAGATCGTGTGTGGAGCGTGGAACTTCGGGGCGGGGGCCACCGTCGCGGTCGGGCTTCCCGGGGCGCTGCTGCCCGGATTCCCCGGCCCGCTCGAGGAGCGGCCGCTGCGCGGCCAGGTGTCGCAGGGGATGATCCTCGCCGAGGACGAGATCGGCCTGGGCCCGGACCACGACGGGATCATGCTGCTGCCCGACCGGCTCGAGCCGGGCACACCGCTCGCCGATGCCCTGCCGCTCGTCGATCACGTGCTCGACGCGACACCGACGATGAACCGGCCAGACCTCCTCTCGATGGTCGGGATCGCGCGCGAGGTCGCGGCGCTCCTCGACGGGGAGCTGCGGCTGCCCGACCCGGAGGATCCGCCGCTGGCGCGGGCCGAGCCCGTCGACATCCGGGTCGAGGACTTCGAGGGCTGCCCGCGCTACATCGGCCGCGTGTTTCGCGACGTGCACGTCGGGCCGTCGCCGCAGTGGCTGCGCACGCGGCTCCACCTGGCCGGCATGCGGTCGATCTCGAACGTCGTCGACGTCACGAACTACGTGATGCACGTCTGGGGGAGCCCGCTCCACGCGTTCGACCGCTCGAAGCTCTCAGGCGGCCGGATCGTCGTCCGCCGTGCGCATGAGCGCGAGACGCTCCGGACGCTCGACGGGACCGAGCGCAGCCTTCTCCCGAGCGACCTGCTCATCACCGACGGCGAGCGGGCGGTCGCGCTCGCGGCGATCATGGGCGGCCTCGACTCCGAGGTCTCGGACGGGACGACGGAGGTGCTGCTCGAGGCGGCGAACTTCGAGCCGATCGGCGTCCTCAGGACATCCGAGCGGTTCGCGCTGCGGACAGAAGGATCGAACAAGTGGGAGAAGGGCGTCGACCCCCACGCCGCCGAGCCCGCAGCGGTGCTCGCGAGCAGGCTGCTCGTCGATCTGACCGGTGCGGAGCCGACGGGCGCGGTCGACGTCAACGACGGCCTGCCCGAGCGGCCCGTCGTCTCGTTCCGACCCGAGCGCGCGAGCAGCCTCATCGGCCTCGAGGTGACGGAGGAGGAGCAGCGCGGCATCCTCACGGGCCTCGGGTTCGAGGTCGCCGAGGGCCTCCGTGTCACAGTCCCGACCTGGCGCGCCCGCGACGTGACGCGTGAGATCGACGTTGTCGAGGAAGTCGCCCGCGTCGTTCTCGACCGCGTCCCGCACACGATGCCGCTGCGCCGGTCCGTGGCCGGCCATCTGTCGCCGTTCCAGCGGTTCCGCCGCGCGATCGAGGACGTGCTGGTGGGTGAGGGGTTCGCGGAGGCGTACACCTGGAGTCTCACGGCGGCGGATCCCGACCCGCGGGCGCTCCGGCTGCCCGACCCGATGAGCGCGGAGCAAGCCGTGCTCCGCACGACCCTCCTCTCCGGGCTCGTCGATGCCGCCCGGGTCAACCTCGATGCCGGCAACGACGGCATCCGGCTGTTCGAGCTCGCGCGCGTCTATCTCCCGACGGGAGAACCACTCCCGGACGAGCGGTGGCACCTCGGCGGGATCGTGGACGGCGGCTTCGACGCGGCGCGACGGTCGCTCGAGGTGCTCTACGAGGCGATCCACGTCCCGCTCGAGCTTCGCCGCGCCGCGCTCGACCACCTCCACCCGGGCAAGGCGGCGGAGACCGATGCCGGCTGGGTCGGCGAGCTGCACCCGATCCTCATCGAGGGAAGCTGGGGGGCGTTCGAGCTCGACGTCGCCGCGCTGATGGCGCCCTTGCCCGAGCGCATCCTGTACGAGGACGTGATCACGTTCCCGGCCGTCCGGCAGGACATCGCGGTCGTCGTGGGCGAGGACGTGGAGGCGGGCGCGATTGTCGCCGCGGCCCGCGCCGCGGGCGGCGAGGAGCTCCGCGAAGCGCGCGTCTTCGACGTCTACCGCGGCGACCAGGTCGGAGAGGGGAGGAAGTCGGTCGCCGTGCACCTCGTCTTCCGCGCACCCGACCGGACGCTCACCGACGAGGATGCCGACGCGGCGCGGGACCGGATCGTCGCAACGCTCGCGGAGCGCCTCGGCGCCGAGCTGCGGGGCTAGAGGACCCGGCCGCCGACGTACCAGACGGGGCCCTGCGTCGCCACGTTGTCGGTGTCGGACACGAGGCGGAGCACGGTGACGCCGCCCGCGATGCCCTCGGCGTCGAGGCGCTCGAAGCAGCGGCGCGCCATCTCGGGCGAGACCCCGTAGCCCTGCCGGCTGGCGCAGCGGAAGGTGAATCCGACAGACTGCCGGTCGCGCGCCGGGTTGATCGGCGCGCAGAGGAGCGCGGCGCGCGGCAGGAGGGTGCTCGAGTGGATCTCGAGCAGGCAGAGCAGGTCGCTCCAGCCGGCTGGAAGCTCCGCGAGCGCCGCGTCCCAGGCCGCCGCCACCGAAGCCGCCTTCGGCTCGACCGCCGCCATCGCAGCCGCGGCCGGCTCGCGGACGCCGACGTCCGACTGCTCGAGGAGGCACCAGATTCGCGCCTGGTCGAGGCGGCCGAAGAGCCGGCGCGCGGCCTCGGGGCCCGACGGGCCGCCCGCGCGCACGACGGCGAACGCGAGCTGGTCGCCCGCGTGCCCGACGTTCATCGGCCCGAGGATGCGCGCGACCTCTGCGAGCTCGCCCGGCTGCTCCGTCCGAAGCCGGAGCGCGACCGTGTGCCAGTCGACGGGAAGGCGCCGCTCCAGCGCCGCCCATTGATCCACCAGCTTCACGGCGGTCAGCATAATGACGCCCGTGAGCAGGGTCGCCGGTAAGCCGCAGGTGCGGACGCTCCCCGTCGTCGACGTCCTGCGGGGGCGCTGATGTCGACCGACGTCAAGCTCCCTCGTCTCGGCCAGGGCATGGAGTCGGGCGTCATCGTCCGCTGGCTCAAGGCCGAGGGCGACCCGGTCTCGAAGGGCGAGCCCCTCTACGAGCTCGACACGGACAAGGTGACGCAGGAGGTCGAGTCGGAGTTGGACGGCGTCCTCACGAAGATCCTCGTGCGCGAGGGCGATGTCGAGGTCGGCTCGACGGTCGCGGTGATCGACGCGGCCGGCGGCGACGGCAACGCTGCCCGGCCGGAGGCCGAGGCGGCGCCCGAGCCTCCCGCGGCAGCTACGGCCGAGGAGCCGGCCGCGGGCGCTCTCAAAGACGGGGGAGGGAGCGCCGAGAAGACCCTCGCCGCCGCCTCCGAGCGGACGGGGCGGGTCAAGGCATCCCCACTGGCGCGACGGATCGCGCGCGAGCGCGGCGTCGAGCTGGCGTCGCTCCGGGGAACCGGCCCGGAGGGGCGGATCCTGGCCGAGGACGTCGAGAAGGGGGCCGCCACGGCTACGGCCGCGCCGGCGCCTCTGGCCGCAGGCGAGGTCGAGGTCGTCGCGCTCACGTCGATCCGCAAGACGATCGCGCGCCGCCTCACGGAGGCGTGGACGGCGCCTGTCTTCCAGCTCGGCGTCTCCGCGGACATGACCGACGTCGTGACGCTCCGCGAGCACCTCGTCGAGCGGCTCGCCGAGGGTGACGTCAAGCCAACCGTGAACGACGTGCTCGTCAAGCTCGCCGCAGTGGCGCTCACCCGGCACACCCCGGTCAACGCGACCTTCGCCGGCGAGGAGATCCGCCGCCACCCGAGCGCGCACGTCGGGATCGCCGTCGCCGCCCCCCAGGGGCTCGTTGTTCCGGTGATCCGCGACGCCGACCGCAGGACGGTGCAGGAGATCGCCCGGGCACGTGCCGATCTCGTTACGCGCGCGCGCGACAGCAAGCTGACGTTGCAGGACATGGACGGCGGAACGTTCACGATCTCCAACCTCGGGAT
Source organism: uncultured Actinomycetes bacterium (assembly GCA_963747125.1). GTDB lineage: Bacteria > Actinomycetota > Thermoleophilia > Gaiellales > Gaiellaceae > Gaiella. Next base: position 70,606 of record CAVVEN010000010.1, read on the forward strand.
GTTCGGCGTCGAGCAATTCACTGCCGTGCTCAACCCTCCGCAGGTCGCGATCCTCGCCGTCGGCGCCATCAAGGACGAGCCGGTCGTCCGCGAGGGAGAGCTCGACGTGGCGCCGATCCTCCGGATGACGCTGAGCTGTGACCACCGGGCGATCGACGGCGCCGACGGCGCGCAGTTCCTCCAGACGCTCGTCGCGCTGATCGAGCAGCCAGCACTGGCGCTGTGAGCGCGGACGGGCCGGCCGTCGTCGTTCGGCGGGGCGGCCCCCAGGACGTGCGCTTTCTCCGCGACATGCTCCACCACGCCTACTACTGGAAGGAGCGTGCGCCGGACGCCGGGCCGGGGCCCGTCGCCCTCTACGTCAAGGCCTGGGGGCGCCGCGGCGACACCGCCGTGATCGCGCTGGACAAGGGCTTCCCCGTCGGCGCGGCGTGGTATCGGCTGTTCGAGCGCGAGCGTCCCGGGTACGGGTTCGTCGACGAGCGCACCCCGGAGCTCGCGATCGCGGTCGTTCCGAACGCGAGGGGCAAGGGTGTCGGCACGGCGCTCCTGAACGCGCTCCTCGACCGTGCCCGCAGCGAGGGCCACGCCTCGATCTCGCTCAGCGTCGACCGCGCGAACGCGGGCGCGATCGAGCTCTACGAGCGCCACGGCTTCGAGCGCGTGGCCGACGACGACGACTCGGTCACGATGCGGGCCCCGCTGGGCCGATCTACCGCACCCGGACCCGCAGCGAGTCTCTAGGGTTCAGGCCATGGACGTCGACGTCGCAGTGCTAGGAGGCGGGCCCGCCGGCTACACCGCGGCGATCCGGGCTGCACAGCTCGAGGGCTCGGTCGCCTGCATCGACGCCGCACCGGCGCTCGGCGGCACGTGCCTGCGCGTCGGGTGCATCCCGACGAAGGCGTGGGTGCAGAGCGCGCACGCCTACCACGACGCGCGGGAGACGTTCGCGAAGCTCGGCGTCCGGACGGCGGAGCCGCAGCTCGACTTCGCGACGGTTGCCGAGTGGAAGGAGGCCGTCGTCGACCAGATGACCGGTGGCGTCGCCTCGCTCTTCAAGGCCAACGGCGTCACCTGGGTCAACGGCCAGGGCAGGTTCACGGGGCCGAACACGATCGCGGTCGAGGGAGCGGAGGACGTCGCCTTCCGCAGCGCGATCGTCTGCACCGGCTCCTTCCCGATCCGCCCTCCGATCCCTGGGCTCGACTCGCCCCGCTGCGTCGACTCGACCGGCCTGCTCTCGCAGACGGAGGTGCCCGCCCGGCTCGTCGTCCTGGGCGGCGGGATCATCGGCTGCGAGTTCGCCTCGATCTTCAACCGCTTCGGCACCGAGGTCACGATCGTCGAGATGCTGCCGCACCTGATCCCGACCGAGGACGAGGACGCGGCCAAGGAGCTCGAGAAGGCGTTCCGGAAGCGCGGGATCACGCAGCACCTCTCGAAGCAGTGCACCCGGGTCGACGACCACGGCTCCCACCTCACCGTGCACTTCGGCGAGGGCGAGACGGTCGACTGCGACCTCATGCTCGTCTCGGTCGGTCGAGCAGCGCTCGTCGAGGGGATCGGGCTCGAGGCTGCCGGCGTCACGTTCGACCGCAAGGGGGTCGGGACCGACGACCACCGTCGCACCAATGTGCCGCACATCTACGCCGCGGGCGACGTCGCCGGGTACTGGCAGCTCGCGCACACCGGCTTCCGCGAGGGCGAGGTGGCCGCGGAGAACGCGATGGGCCACGAGGCGACGATCGGCGAGCCCGCGGTGCCACGCCCGATCTACACCGATCCGGAGATCGCCGGCGTCGGGCTGACCGAGGCGCAGGCACGCGAGCTGCACGGCGAGGCGGTTGTCGTGGGGCGCGCGCCCTGGGTGGCGATCGCGCGGGCCGTCATGTCCGGAGACACGACGGGTTGGGTCAAGACGATCCACGAGTCCACCTACGGCGAGCTCCTGGGCGTCGTGATCGTTGGGCCGCACGCGACCGACCTGATCGGGGAGGCGGTGGTCGCGCTCGACGCCGAGGCGACGATCGAGACGGTGGCCGACGGCGTCGCCCCGCACCCCACCCTCGCCGAGGGGGTAAAGGAAGCCGCGCTCGTCGGGCTGGGCCGGGCTATTCACCTTCCGCCGCGGCGGAGGTAGGCTCGCTCCGTGAAGAATCGGCGCAATGCCATGCTGTGGGCGATCGGCTGGTGGATCGTCCGGCGCGAGGTCCGGAGGCGCACGGAGAGCGCCGTCGCGGGCGTGAGCGCGGGAGCGGCCACGCAGCGCGGCCGGATCCGGGCGGTGCTCGGGGGCATCCTGCTCGTCGGGCTCCTCGGCGGGGCACTTGTCGCGTGGCGCAGGCTCTCGTCGAGTAACGACGAGATCGTGCCGTCCGAGCAGCCGGTCCCACTCGCGCCGCCCGAGCCGCCGCCGGCCGCCGCTGCCGCGTGATCCCGATCGCAGGGCCCGGGCCGGAGGTCGTTCGTCGGGCGCTCGGCGGCCTCGTGCCGTACGAGCCGGGGAAGCCCGTCGAGACCGTCCAGCGCGAGCTCGGCCTCGACCGCGTCGTCAAGCTCGCCTCGAACGAGGGCCCGTTCGGCCCGTTCCCGGAGGCGATCGAGGCGATCGAGCGGGCGCTCGGCGAGTCGAACCGCTACCCGGACGGGGGCTGCTACCGCCTCCGCGAGGAGCTCGCCGCCCGTCACGGGGTCGCGTTCGGGGAGGTGATCGTCGCCGCCGGGGCCGACGCGGTGATCGGCTACGCCTGCCAGGCGACGCTCGACGACGGCGACGAGGTCGTGACGCCGTGGCCGTCGTTCCCGAGCTACGTGCTCGACCCGCTCAAGGCGGGCGCCACGACGGCGCGCGTCGGGCTGGACGAGGGCCGCGTCGATGTCGACGCGATTCTCGCCGCGGTCACCGACCGGACGAAGCTCGCCTTCCTGCCGACGGTCAACAACCCGACCGGGACAATGACGTCCCGGGCCGACCTCCTTCGCTTCCTCGACGCGGTGCCCGAGCACGTGCTCACCGTGGTGGACGAGGCCTACTTCCAGTACGTCGACGAGCCGGAGTTCCCCGACACGATCGAGGAGGCGGCCAAGCGGGGGCGTCATGTGCTCGTCCTGCGGACGTTCTCGAAGATCTACGGCCTCGCGGGGCTGCGGATCGGGTACGGGGTCGGGCCGGCAGACGTGATCACGGCGATGCGCAAGGTGCAGCGCGCGTTCGACGTCACGACGCCCGCGCAGGAGGCCGCGCTGGCGAGCCTCGACTCGGACGCCGAGGTCGCGCGCCGCCGTGCCGTGAACCGCGAGGCGATGGCCGCGCTCGAAGCGGTGCTGCGCGTGCACGGCTTCGACCCGATCGGGCCGGCCGTCGGGAACTTCCTCTTCGTCGACGTCGGCGAGGACGCGGAGACTCTGAACGACGCGCTGCTCCGTCGCGGTGTGATCGTCCGGCCCATGGGCTCGTTCGGCGCTCCAACCGCCCTCCGCATCACTGCCGGGACGCCCGAGGAGATCGCGTTCCTCGCCGAACAGCTGGCCGCCGTCCTGCCGGACGTGGCCGACGTCGGTCGGTCACGCACGTCCTGAGCGAGACGCTGGTGTCGGACTGACGTCCGACCCCGCGCGCGGGCTTCTCGAACCCGCAACACCAAGCCCTCCGGGTCGTTGGCTACCGTTCACCCTCTCGGGCGCCCGTCGCCCTTTTTCTCATGCGAACGACACTGAAGAGAGGAGTCGGCCGCGGCGCGACGCTGAACGGCAACGGTCGGGCGGCCGTGCCACCGGCGCCGGTCGGCCCGGTCACCGTCTACCGCCAGCCGCCCCCTTCCTCGCGGAGTGGACGTTCGCTGGCGCTCGCGATCCTCGGCTGGTCGGCGCTCGTCCTCGCCGTGCTCGTCGGCGGCACCGCGGGCGGTGCGTACCTGTACCTCCACGAGACGGTCGCCGCCGTCGCGCCGCGCTCGGCCGAGGTGAAGAAGGCGCTCAAGTCGCTCGAGATCGCGCTGCCCGGCGAGCCCGCCACGGCGCTCGTGCTCGGGTACGACCACCGTGCGGATGAGGGGAAGAACACGCCGTCGCGCTCCGACACGCTGATGCTGGTGCGCACGGACCCGGGGGAGAAGACGATCTCTCTCCTCTCGTTCCCCCGTGACCTGAACGTCCCGATCGACTGTCCGGGGCACTCGCCGTTCGTCGCGAAGATCAACGCCGCGTACGCGACCTGCGGCGCGATCGGATCGCTGCGCACCGTCCGGGGCCTGACGGGCCTGCCGATCAACTACATCATCACGATCAACTTCCGCGGCTTCCGGCAGCTCGTCGACAAGCTCGGCGGGGTCTGGCTCGACGTTGATCGCCGCTACTTCAACGATCACGGCGGCCCGTCCGGCTACGCGAAGATCAACCTGCAGCCCGGGTATCAGCGCATGAACGGCACCCGCGCGCTCGACTTCGTCCGGTTCCGGCACACGGACTCCGACATCTATCGCACGGCGCGGCAGCAGCTGTTCGTCCGGTCGTTCAAGGACCAGATCGAGCACTCGGTCTCGCTCACCAAGCTGCCGAAGGTGATCAAGGTGGTCACCTCGAACGTCGAGGTCGGCCAGGGTGGCGGGAAGGACGTCAGCGCCAAGACCGTGCTTCGCTACGCCGCCCTCGCGTACTCGCTGCCGCCGGGGCACGTGTTCCAGGCCCGAATCGACGGGCTCGAGGGGTTCGCCGACCTCACGACCGCGTCCGAGAACATCCAGAAGGCGGTGCGCGAGTTCCGAAACCCGGACGTCGAGTCGCCGAAAAAGGCGACCGCCGTCGCGCTCGGGGAGAAGGTGAAGGAGAAGACCCCGAGCCCGCGCGAGACGAGCGTCCTCGTCCTCAACGGGAACGGCGTCGAGGGCGCTGCGTCGAGCGCGACCTATCTCCTCTCGCAGCGCGGCTACCAGACGGTCGTGCCCGCGAACGGCCTCCGCGCCGATGCGCCGAATTACGACTACTTCCGCACGCAGGTCTACTTCGACCCGCGGGCGAAGGGGGCGAAGCCTGCCGCGTCGAAGCTCGGCGCCCTGTTCGGCTCGGCGGACGTCGCGAAGCTCATGCCGAAGATCCGCGCGCTCTCGAACGGCTCGATGATCGTCGTCGTGCTCGGGCAGACGTTCCACGGGCGCCTGGCCGCCGCGCCAATCGACCAGACGCCCCAACGCAAGCCGGCCAACGTCGTCTCGGGCGCGAGCGCCTCGGTCGACCTTCTGCGCCGCTACCGCCGCCAGATCGCGTTCCCGCTGATGGTGCCCACGAGGATCGAGCGCTCGTCGTGGATCGACTCCGAGCTGCCGATCCGCGTCTACAAGATCGACCCGGACAAGAAGCACTCGGCGGTGCGGCTGACGTACCGCATCGGCGACAACCAGTACTGGGGCGTCCAGATGACCGACTGGGAGGACGCGCCGGTGCTCGCGGGCCGCAACTTCGTCCGCCGGATCGGGGGCCGCCGCTACGAGCTCTACTACAACGGCCCCAACCTCCACATGGTCGTCCTTCGCACCGACGGGGCCACGTACTGGGTCGTCAACACCCTGCTCGACCGGCTCTCGAACGAGACGATGATCGCGATCGCGAAGGGCCTGCAGCCGCTCGCGAAGGTCGCCAAGTCGTAGCGCAACCCCGTCCCGCGACTATCCTGCCGCGCGACATGGCGGACAAGGGCAAACAGATCGCCGTCTTCGGCGCGGGGTACGTCGGGCTGGTCACCGGCGCCTGCTTCGCCGAGCTCGGGCACCGGGTCGTGGTCCGCGACGTCGTGCCCGGGCGGATCGACGCGCTGCGGCGCGGCGAGGTGCCGATCTACGAGCCCGGCCTCGAGGGGCTCATCGCGCGCAACCGGGAGCGACTCTCGTTCACCCTCGACGTGGGGGAGGCGATCGATGGCGCGGAGCTCGTCTACGTCGCCGTCGGTACGCCGCCGACATACTCGGGCGACGCCGATCTGTCGGCCGTCTGGACGGTCGTCGACGAGCTGCCCGCGCTCGACCGGCGCATCATCGTGGTGATGAAGTCCACGGTCCCCGTCGGGACCGGGACGAAGGTGCGCCATCGCCTCGACGCGCGCGGGCTCGCGCACGTGGGCTACGCCTCGAACCCGGAGTTCACGGCCGAGGGCACCGCCGTCAAGGACTTCATGGAACCGGACCGGATCGTGGTCGGCGCGTTCGACGAGGCGGACGGCGACGCCGTCGAGGAGCTCCACCGTGGGATCGACGCGCCGGTCGTCCGGTCGGACGTCGCGTCGGCCGAGATGATCAAGCTGGCCGCGAACGCAGCCCTGATGACGCGCATCTCCTTCATCAACGAGATCGCGAACGTCTGCGAGGCGACCGGCGCCGACGTGGTGAAGGTCGCCGAGGGCATCGGTCACGACCGCCGCATCGGGCCGGGGTTCCTCCGCGCGGGGATCGGGTTCGGTGGGAGCTGCTTCCCCAAGGACAGCCTCGCGCTCAAGCAGCTCGCTGCGAACTCGGGCTACCACTTCCAGGTGCTGAACGCCGTGATCGAGGTGAACGAGCTGCAGAAGCGGCGCGTGATCGGGAAGCTCACGGAGCTTCTCGGCTCGCTGCGCGGCAAGCGCGTCGCGCTGCTCGGGCTGGCCTTCAAGCCGAACACCGACGACACGCGCGAGGCGCCGGCGTTCGTCCTCGCGGGGCGACTGTTGCGGAGGGAGCCGAGCGTCGTCACGTGGGACCCGGTCGTCGGGCCGACGACCTGGCGGGCGTCGACCAGGTCGGCTCGGTCGAGGAGGCAGCCGGCGGCGCCGACGCGGTCGTGCTCGTGACAGAGTGGCCGCGAGCTGGCGGACATCGACTGGGCGGCGATCGCCGAAGACGATGCGCACTCGCGTGCTGTGGACGGCCGCAACATGCTCGACCCGGCCGCGATGCGGGCCGCCGGACTTCACGTACGACGCGATCGGCCGCGCCGCCGCCGACGGACGACCCGCGCTGATGGAGGCGATCGTCCTCGCGGGGGCAAGGCAGAGCGGCTCGGAGAGGCGGGCGGCGGGCGCCCGAAGTCGCTCGTTCCGGTCGGCGGACGGCCGCTGCTCGCCTGGCAGGTCGGGCGGCTCGCTCGTGCGGGCGTCGACCGCGTGATCGTCAGCTGCTCGGCCGGCCAGGAGAGCGAGTTCGTCGAGAGCCTCGCCGACGCCGGGGTCGAGCTCGTCTGTGCGGGCGAGCCCGAGCGGCTCGGCCGCGGCGGAGGCATCCGCTACGCGGCGGGCTTTCGCCGCGAAAGCGGCGACGTGCTCGCGATGAACGGCGACGAGCTTGTCGACGTCGACTTCGACGCGCTGCTCGACCGCCACGGCTCGACGGGCGCCGCGGCGACGGTGACGGTGGCCCAGCCGCCGTCGCAGTTCGGCCAGGTCGACCTCACCGACGACGACGTCGTGATCGGCTTCCACGAGGTCTCGCGGGTGCCGTACTGGGTCAACTGCGGGATCTACGTCCTCTCGGCGGAGGCGCTCGCGCGCTTCCCGGAGAAGGGCGACCACGAGACGACGATCTTCCCCGACCTCGCGGCCGAGGGGAGGCTGCGCGGCGTTCCGGCACACGGGGCTCTGGCTGACGGTCAACACGCCGAAGGAGCTTCGCCGCGCGGACGAGTACGTCGCCGCGCATCGGGAGTGGCTCGCGTGAGCGACGGCGATCGGAGCCCCTACGCCGTCGCGCCCCGGCGCGTCGAGAAGCCGTGGGGCTACGAGCTCGTCTGGGCCGAGGCCGACGCCTACGTCGGCAAGCTCCTCTTCGTCCGCGCCGGCCAGTCGCTCAGCCTCCAGTACCACGAGGTCAAGGACGAGTCCTGGCTCGTCCAGAGGGCCGGCCGTCGCTCGAGCTCGGCCCGCTCGGGGGCGAGCTGGAGACGATCGAGATCGCGCCCGACGACGCGTTCCGCTACCGGCCAGGCACGGTTCACCGCGTGACGGCGATCGAGGACACGCTCATCGTCGAGGTCTCGACGCCCACACCTCGACGACGTCGTGCGCCTCGAAGACCGCTACGGGCGCGAGGGCACCAGCACGCCGTAGGCGATGGGCGTGGCTATGGGGCGTGGCTTCAGCCTCGCCCCTCTCGTCTCGCCCGGACCAAGGAAGGAGGCGAGGCTGAAGCCACGCCCTGTTCCACTGGGTACCTTGACACGACTGTGGTAAGGTTCCGGGCGATGCAGACCTACACAGTCAGCCACGCGGCTGCCCGGACGGGCTGGTCGCCGCGGATGCTGCGGTACCTCGAGTCGACCGGGCTCGTCGTGCCGGAGCGGAGCCCGTCGGGCTATCGAAGCTACGGCGAGCACGATCTCGAGCTGCTGCGCGGCCTGGGGGAGCTCCGGCGCCGGTTCGACGTCGAGCTCGACGACGTGGGGTTCGTCGTCCGGCTCCGCCGCGAGCCGGAGCTGCGGGCCGCGGTCGAGAGCTGGCTCGCCGGGGCGACCGTTCCGGCCGAGGGAGCGAGCGAGGCCGACTGGATCGCGTGGGAGCAGCGCAAGCACGAACGACTTCTCGTGGCCTAGGAAGACAACAGAGAGGGAACCATGGCAATGACCATCAAGCACGACGTCAGAGATCTCGGGCTGACGCCGGAAGGCGTCCGCCGGATCGAGTGGGCCGACCGGCAGATGCCGGTGCTCGCCGCGATCCGCGAGCGCTTCGAGCGCGAGCAGCCGCTGGCCGGCTACCGCGTCTCGGCGTGTCTCCACGTCACGACCGAGACGGCGAACCTCATGCGCACGCTCACGGCCGGCGGCGCCGACGTCGTCCTCTGCGCCTCGAACCCGCTCTCGACCCAGGACGACGTCGCCGCGGCGCTCGTCTCCGAGTACGGGATCGGCACCTTCGCGATCAAGGGCGAGGACCACGACACGTACTACGCGCATCTCGAAGCGGCGATCGACCATCGGCCGCACGTGACGATGGACGACGGCGCCGACGTGATCGGGATCCTCCACTCCGCCCGGCGCGAGCAGCTCGGCGACGTGATCGCGGGGACGGAAGAGACGACGACCGGCGTTATCCGGCTGCGCGCGCTCGAGCGCGACGGCAAGCTCGGCTTCCCGGTGATCGCTGTCAACGAGGCGAAGACGAAGCACCTCTTCGACAACCGCTACGGGACCGGGCAGTCGACGATCGACGGGATCATCCGTGCGACGAACGTTCTCCTCGCGGGCCGCACCTTCGTCGTCGCCGGCTACGGCTGGTGCGGACGCGGTGTCGCGATGCGGGCCAAGGGCCTCGGCGCCCACGTCGTCGTGACCGAGGTCGACGCGATGAAGGCGCTCGAGGCCGTGATGGACGGCTTCCAGGTGATGCCGATGTCGCAGGCCGCTGAGGTCGGCGACATCTTCGTCACCGCGACCGGGGACAAGCACGTCGTCTCCCGCGACCACATCGAGCGCCTGAAGGACGGTGCGATCCTCGCCAACACCGGCCACTTCAACGTCGAGATCGACATTCCGGCGCTCCGGTCGCTAGCGACCGAGACCCGCGAGGCACGCGCGTTCGTCGAGGAGTTCACGCTCGCCGACGGGCGCAAGGTCTACCTCCTCGCCGAGGGCCGGCTCGTCAACCTCGCAGCGGCCGAGGGGCATCCCGCCCAGGTGATGGACATGTCGTTCGCGAACCAGGCGCTTGCAGCCGAGTTCGTGATCACGAACTCGGCGTCGCTCGAGCGACGGGTCTACGACGTGCCGAAGGAGATCGACGACGACATCGCGCGGCTCAAGCTGGCGACGATGGGCGTCGCGATCGACGAGCTGACGGAGGAGCAGGCGACGTACCTCGCGAGCTGGGACGAGGGCACGTGATGGTGGGGGAACCCATGGTTCCCCCACCGGCCCCCTCCTTCCGGGTTGCGGGCGGTCACGCCTGAGTTGGCCTCCCGACCGGCAAAGCAGGCCTCCGGCCGCGACGCGTCCTGCATGGTGACCGGGTAGAAAACCGAGATGGAGCTCGCGCCGCACCGGATCGTCCGGCTCGAGGACGACGCCGTCGTCGTTCTCGACCAGCGGCGGCTGCCGGACGAGGAGGTCGACCTCCGCTGCCGCTCGGCGGCCGACGTCGCGGAGGCGATCCGCGTCCTCGCAGTGCGTGGGGCGCCGGCGATCGGGATCGCGGCCGCCTACGGGATGGCGCTCGCGGCGTCGCGCGGAGAGGACATCGACGCGGCATTCGACACGCTTGCGGCATCGCGCCCGACCGCGGTCAACCTGCGCTGGGCGCTCGAGGCGATGCGCGACGAGCCGTCGCGGGAGCGAGCCGAGCGGATCCACGCGGACGAGGTCGAGCGCTGCCGGGTGATGGGGGCGCACGCCGTCGAGCTCTTCCCGGCCGGCGCACGCGTGTTGACCCACTGCAACGCCGGCGGTCTCGCGACCGGCGGCTACGGTACCGCGCTCGGCGCCATCCGGGCGGCCCGCGAGGCCGGGCTCGTCGAGCACGTCTGGGTGGACGAGACGCGCCCGCTGCTCCAGGGCGCGCGCCTGACCGCCTGGGAGCTCGAGCAGCTCGGGATCCCGCACGCGGTGATCGTCGACGGCGCCGCGGGCTTGCTCATGGCGCGCGGCGAGGTCGACGTCGTGGTGACAGGCGCCGACCGGATCGCCGCGAACGGCGACACGGCGAACAAGATCGGCACGTACGCGCTCGCCGTCCTCGCGCGCCACCACGGCCTTTCGCTGGTCGTCGTCGCGCCGACGTCGACCCTCGATCCGTCAGCGGCGACGGGAGACGACATCCCGATCGAGGAGCGCGACCCCGCGGAGGTGACGGCCCGCTTCGCTGCACGCAATCCTGCGTTCGACGTGACACCTGGCGAGCTCATCGCGGCGGTCGTGACCGAGCGGGGTATCCATCGGGCGCCGTATGCCGACTCGCTGCCGCGCGAGGCCGCGGCCGTTCGGTGATCCTCGACGACGTCGATTCGGGCACGCGGACGGTGCTCGAGCGCTTCGGGTTCGAGCCAGACGAGTTCGAGGTGCTGCGCGCGAGAGTGGCGTCCGGCGACCTCTCGCCCGCGTCGAACGTTGCCCGCGGGGTGGTCGAGCCCCCGTGGGAGGCCGACGTCGTTCGCCTCCCCGAGCCGGGCTCGCCGGCCTGGCGCGACGCGCGCGAGCAGGGTCTCGCGGCGCTCGTGTCCGGGAGGATCGCCCAGGTCGTCCTCGCCGGCGGGATGGCGACGCGCTTCGGAGGCGTGGTGAAGGGAGCCGTCGAGGCCCTCGACGGCCGCAGCTTCCTCTCGTGGAAGCTCGGCGAGACGGCGCGGCTCGCGCGGGAGCTCGACGCGCAGATCCCGATCGCGCTGATGACGAGCTTTCAGACCGAGGACGAGACGCGCCACCACGTCGCCGCGTTGGGCGTTCCGGGGCCGCTCTGGTTCTCGCAGCGCGTGTCGCTCCGGCTGACCGAGGCCGGCGAGCTCTTCCTGGACGGCGGCGCGCCCTCGCTCTATGCCCCCGGCCACGGCGATCTGCTCGGCGCGTTGCGGCACTCGGGCACGCTCGCCACGTTGCGGGAGTTCGGAGTCGAGCACGTCGCGGTCTCGAACGTCGACAACCTCGGCGCCCGCCTCGACCCGGTGGTCGTCGGGGCGCACCTCCTCGCGGCACGGCCGATGACCGCCGAGGTGGCGGCCAAGGACGGCGATCTCGGAGGAGCTCCCGCCCGCGTCGACGGACGGCTCGGGCTGCTCGAAGGGCCGCAGTTCCCGGGGAACTTCGACCAGGGCCGGATCACGGTGTTCAACACGAACACGGCCTGGCTGCGACTCGACGCGCTCGACCGCACCTTCGATCTCCGGTGGCTGTACGTGCGGAAGACGGTTGGTCAGCGCGTCGCGGTGCAGCTCGAGCGGCTGTACCACCACGCGTCGTGGGAGCTCGATACGACCTACCTCGAGGTTCCGCGTGCCGGGTCGCGCGGACGCTTCTTCCCGATCAAGGAGCCGGAGGACGGCGTTCGCGTCGCCCCGGCGCTGCGCGAGATGCTCGACGCTTCCGTCCTCACGTAGTCACGAAGCCGACACGATCCCGGCGCAATGCCGTCAGAGCTTGCGGCCTAGCGTGGAAGCGTGGGACTTCTCGGCCTCGTGCTCCCCACACGCTGCGCAGGGTGCGGCGTCCCCGGTGCCGCCCTGTGCGTGCGGTGTGCGGCGGCGCTCGTCCGCATCGCGCCGCCGGTGTGCGAGCGATGCGGCTGCCCGGGCGCATGGCCCGTCCGCCGCTGCGTCGAGTGCAAGGGGCGGAGGCTCGGCTTCGCATCGGCGCGCGGCGCGATCGTGTACGACGCGCGTGCCCGACCGCTCGTCTCGGCGTGGAAGGAGCGGGGGAGACGCGATCTTGCCGAGCCGTTCGCCGCGATCGTCGCAGACGTGCTCGCTCGTCCTTCCGCCGATGTCGTCACCTTCGTCCCGGGCGATCGCGAGCGCGGCAGGGACCGTGGCCACGTCCCCGCGGCGCGCCTTGCGCAGCGACTCGGAGCCCTCTGGGAGCTGCCGGTGGCCGCGCTTCTCGCCCGGAGCCGCCCATCGCGGCGGCAGGTGGGGCTCGAGCGGGCCGCACGCGGAGGAAACGTCCGCGGCCTGTTCGTCGAGCGCCACGACGTCCGCGGCCGCGTCGCGCTGGTCGACGACGTCTACACGACGGGCGCTACCGCCGGGGCCTGCACGACCGCCCTGCGACGAGCCGGCGCGCGGTCCGTCGTCGTCGTTTGCCTCGCGCGGGCGGTGCGCTAGCGTTCGTGGGAGAAGACGACGAGGAGGCGCCATGCGACTGCTGGTCACGGTGCGGCGTGGACATGTGAACGACGACGTCCGAAGCTACGTCGAGTCGAAGTTCGCGAAGCTCGGGAGGCGCCTCCACGAGTCGACCCTCGTCGAGGTCGTGCTCGACCGGGAACGCAATCCGCGGATCGCGGACGACCACGTCGTCGAGGCCGAGTTGCACGTGAAGGGGCCGAACCTCCACGGCCGCGAGGCGGCGCCGACGTACGAGGCGGCGACGGATCGACTTGTCGACCGGCTCGAGCGCCTGGTCGAGCGCGAGCGGGACAAGAAGGTGCGAGAGCCTCGGCGGCGCGTGCAGGGAGCTGCGCCGCCCGAGCCGGTGCCGGTCGAGGAGATCGAGCAAACGCTCCGCGCCCCCGATTGACGTGCGGCTGCCGCACGATCCCGGGCCGCACTGGGGCGAGGTCGGGATCCACGGGCTGCATCGGCACCGCGAATGGGACGCCGTCGCGACCGTCGACGCGCCTGACCTTGCGGGAGGGGAGGCGTGGTTCGTCGTGCTCGAGACGGGCGAGGTCGTCACGGAGGAGGGCGAGGCCGACCCGTCGTCGCTCGTGCCGTCGGTCGCCCTGCAGGCGCCCTTCCGCGCCCACGCCGTTCGCCGCGAGGGAGGGATCTGGGTTGTCGCCGCGACCCGGATCCGGACGGTGTCGCTCGCGGACGAGCCGGGCGGCGAGACGGTCGAGATCGTCTGGGACGGGCGCGAGCGCTCGGTGCGGATCGACGGGACGCCGAGGCTGGCGGGCGTCCCGGAGCTCGAGCGGCTCGGCGCCGCCAGGCACAGCGCCTACGTGGTCACCGCGGCGCGGATCGCCGGGTCGGTGTGGGACGTGTCGGTGGCGCCGCTTTGAAACGAGTTCTTAGCCGAGAGGGCCGGACCGCCAGCTCACCGTCGCGCCCTTCGCCCAGGCGGCTCCTCCGGTGTCGGTCGAGAAGAGCAGCGGCTGCCACGGCTTGACCGGGATCACCTGGAGCAGCGTGTCCGCGCCCGTCGCGACCTTGCGGAGCCGCACCTGGACGCCCTGTCGGTAGACGATCGCGCGCTGGCGGTAGTCGAGCATCTGCGCCCCGGCAGGGAGCGAGACCGACGTACCGACCGAATTGGTCGTGAGCTGCACCTGGCCGGCCAGCTGGACGACCGTCCCGACCGTGGCGAGCCGGATCGCGCGCACGGGCAGCGTGTAGATAGCCGTGGACCGGAGTGCGCCCGATCGCGAGATTTGCACGACCTTGCCGTTACCGAGTGCGGCCATGACGCTCGTGGTGTCCGGGCCACCGACGGTGGGCCCCGCTGTGAGCAGGCGCACGGGGGCATCGAGCGTGACGCGAAAGAGCCGCACCCCGGAGTCGCTCACGTAGGTCACGGTATTGCCGACCGCGTAGGGCACGCCCTCGCGGGTGCCCGACCCGAGCACGATCGCCGGCGGTCCGCCGGTCTCGGAGGAGGCGAATGCGAGCTTGAGCGGCGTGGGGCGCGTCGGCGTCGACGTCCAGAGCTGGTAGTCGGTGATGTTGCCGCCGACGTTCGTCACCCAGAAGACACGGCGTCCCGACGTTGCGACCTGCGCGATCCCGAAGCCGCCGCTGAACCCTTCCTCGCAGCCGACGATCGTCTGCGACCCGAAGGTCCAGAGGCCGCGCGACCCGGTGTCCCATAGCCTGACCGCGCCGCAGCTCGCCTTCGTGCGACCGACCGCGTACGCGACCGAGCGACCCGTGACCGAGAGCGCGGTGACAGGCGCGGCATTCGTCACGATGCGACCGGGCGTGAGCACGGCGCCGGTCGTGCCGCACAGGGTGAGCGCGCCGAGGAGTACGGTGACGAGCGCGAGGCGCTTCACGGCCGCATCATGCGCGCGCGACCGTGAAGGCCGCATGATGAGACGGTTCGGAAACGTGGGGGGCCGAGAAGCACGCCACGAACCCGGTACCCTCTCTCCATGCCTACGACGAACTTCGGTCGCTTCGAGAAGGTCCTCCGCCTGGGCGAGGGCCGGCGCCTCAAGCGCCTCGCGGAGCAGGCGGCCTACATCACCTCGCTCGAGCCCGACTTCGAGGATCTCACCGATGCCGAGCTGCTCGCGAAGACCGCCGAGTTCAAGGAGCGGATCGCCAACGGCGAGTCGCTCGACGACGTGCTGTACGAGGCGTTTGCCGCCGTGCGCGAGGCGCGCAAGCGCGAGTCGGGGCAGCGGCTGTTCGACGTCCAGCTGATGGGCGGGATCGCGCTCCACGAGGGCGACATCGCAGAGATGAAGACCGGCGAAGGGAAGACCTTCGTCGCGAGCGCGCCGCTCTACCTGAACGCGCTCACCGGCGACAACGTCCACCTCGTCACGGTCAACGACTACCTCGCGAAGCGCGACGCGGAGTGGAACAAGCCCGTCTACGACCGCCTCGGCGTCTCCGTTTCGTCGATCGAGAACATGATGCCGTTCGCGAGCCGCCGCGAGGCGTACGCGGCGGACATCACCTACGGGACGAACTCCGAGTTCGGCTTCGATTACCTCCGCGACAACATGGCCGTCTCGCTCGAGGGAACGGTGCAGCGCGGCCACACGTTCGCGATCGTCGACGAGGTCGACTCGATCCTGATCGACGAGGCGCGCACGCCGCTGATCATCTCCGGCGAGCCGGAGACCGCGGCGAAGACCTACTACGACTTCGCCCGGGTCGTGCGGGAGCTCGAGGGGGCGCCGCTCACGCGCAAGGTGATGAAGGGCGAGGACGAGACCGAGCTCTCGGGCGCGGACTTCCTCTATGACGAGAAGTTCAAGACCGTGTCGCCGGCGCAGTCGGCCCTCGACAAGGTCGAGCGCGCGTTGCGGATCGAGAACCTCTACGACCCGCGGAACGTCCAGCTCGTCAACCACCTCACGCAGGCGCTCAAGGCGGAGTCGCTCTACAAGCGCGACGTCGACTACGTCGTGCAGGACGGCGAGGTGAAGATCGTCGACGAGTTCACGGGGCGCATCATGGAGGGCCGCCGCTGGAGCGAGGGGCTGCACCAGGCGATCGAGGCGAAGGAAGGCGTCCCGATCCGCGAGGAAAACGTCACGCTCGCGACGATCACGCTCCAGAACTACTTCCGCCTCTACGAGAAGCTCGCCGGCATGACCGGCACGGCGAAGACGGAGGAGAAGGAGTTCGTCGAGATCTACAACCTCCACGTCTTCGAGATCCCCACGAACGTGGCGGTCGCGCGGGCCGACGAGAACGACTTCATCTTCAAGTCGAAAGAGGCGAAGTGGGGCGCCGTGCTCGAGGACATCGTCGAGCGCCACGAGCACGGACAGCCGGTGCTCGTGGGCACGATCGCCGTGGAGACCTCCGAGTACCTCGCCGAGCTGCTCACCCGGCGCGGGATCCCGCACAACGTGCTGAACGCGAAGGAGCACGAGCGTGAGGGCGAGATCATCAAGGACGCGGGCCAGCCGGGCGCGGTCACGATCGCGACGAACATGGCCGGTCGCGGCGTCGACATCAAGCTCGGCGAGGGTGTGCGCGAGCTCGGCGGGCTCTACGTGCTCGGTACCGAGCGGCACGAGTCGCGCCGGATCGACAACCAGCTGCGCGGGCGCTCGGGCCGTCAGGGCGACCCCGGCGAGACGCGCTTCTACCTCTCGGCGCAGGACGATCTCGTGCGGCTGTTCGCCGGCGACCGGATCCACGGGATCATGGAGCGCTTCAAGATCCCGGACGACCAGCCGATGGAGGCGTCGATCCTCTCGCGCCAGATCGAGAACGCGCAGAAGAAGGTCGAGGAGCAGAACTTCGTCTCCCGCAAGAACGTCCTCAAGTACGACGACGTGATGAACACGCAGCGCATGGTCATCTACGAGCAGCGCCGGCGCGTGCTCGAGGGGGACGACCTGTCGGACGAGATCCAAGGCTGGATCGAGGAGGTCATCGGGGCGAACGTCGCGCAGTTCACTGACGCAGAGACGTCGGATGAATGGGATCTGACGGGCCTCATCGCGCAGATGCACGCGCTCTACGGCACGGACGTCACGGTCGACGAGCTCCGCGAGGAGATCGACGTCGACAGCCGCGACGCGCTCGTCGACGAGTTCGTCGGCGACGCGCTCGACACGTACGCGGAGCGTGAGGAGTCGTTCAGCCCGGAGCTGATGCGCGAGATCGAGCGCTACGTGATCCTCCAGATCGTCGACACGCGCTGGCGCGAGCACCTCGAGTCGATGGACTATCTGCGCGAGGGCGTCCACCTCCGCGCGATGGCGCAGAAGGACCCGCTCGTCGAGTACCGCGGCGAGGGGCACGCGATGTTCGAGGAGCTCGGGCGCGCCATCCGCGAAGAGGTCGCGTTGACGCTCTTCCACGTCGAGGTGCAGCGCGACGAGGCCGAGCAGCAGCTCCAGCCCGTCGCGGCCCCGCAGGCGCTCGCCTACGAGCACGAGCAGCTGCAGGGCGCCGACGCGATCGCGGCCGCCGGCGGGGGTCTCGCGACCGCGCTCGCGGCGCCGCCCGAGACCACGGCGATGGGGACGGCGAAGCCCGTCGTCAACGAGCACCGAGACATCGGGCGCAACGACCCGTGCTGGTGCGGCTCGGGCAAGAAGTACAAGCGCTGCCACGGCGCGTAGGGCGGGGAACCACATGGTTCCCCCGCCGGCCCCCTCCTTCTGCGTCGCGCACGGGTAACCGACGCCTGGCCTCCCGGCCGGCAAAGCCGGCCTCCGGCCGCGACGGGTTGTGCATGGTCGGCCGAAGACGTGTGGCATGGTGCCTGACTTCAGCCCAGCACCCTCGCGCGGGACCGCCGTCGGGTGTCCGACTTCAGTCGGACACCTCTCGTGTCCCCGGCTTCCTTGCCGATCGCCTCGCGGATGTCGGCCTTCACCGGAAGCTTGTTGCTTCCGTCGCCCATCGCCAGTCAAGACGGCCGTGGATGACGCGCGGGCACGAACTCGGCACAGTGTCGGCACCGTTGCGTGACGACTCGCTCGATAGCGTGCCCCCAGGGGGCCATTCCGCCCCCCTGGGGGCACGTGGGGACGCCGACGCTCGGCGTTCCGTACCCGGAAACGTGCCGAGCCTGGCCCGGCTCGGGCTCTCGACCCGACTGTTGCTTGTCGTCCTCGTCGCCGCCCTCGTCGCGTACGCGGCGGTCGCCGCGGACGTGGTCAACGGCGGGCAGCTGAGCGAGCTCGACGTCGACGTCGCCACATGGGTCGCGCGCTCGATGCCGTCCTGGGCCGAATGGCTTGCGCGCCCGTTCACCTGGCTCGGGGGCGCCCTCGGCGTCACGGCAGTGGTTACCGGTGTGGCCGTCTGGCTGCTCACGCGACGCGCGCGGGCCGAGGCCGTGCTTCTCGTCGTCGTCGCCGTCGGCATCCAGATCCTCGTCGCGACGGCGAAGCACGCATATGCGAGATCACGGCCCGACCTCGGCAGCGCGATCCCGCTGCCGTCGTCGTACTCGTTTCCGAGCGGTCACGCTGCGACGGGGATCGCCGTCTTCGGCCTCCTCGGACTCCTCGTCGCGACGCTGGCTCGCACGCGACGAGAGCGCCGCGTGGCGATCGCGGCCGGTTTCGCGCTCGGCGGGCTGATCGGGGCGAGTCGCGTCGTGCTCGGCGTCCATTTCGTGACCGATGTCCTCGCCGGCGCGTCGCTCGGGCTCGCGTGGCTGTGCGTCTGCCTGCTCGTCACGTTCCGCGTGCTCCGCTGAACGACTGCGACGGCGCTCCGCGCCCGGGCGTCGTCGAGCCAGCCGGTACGATCGCGCGATGGCAGTCACCGACGACCGACCCGTCGCCGACCAGCTCGCGGAGCTCGGGGCCCAGCTCGCCTGGGTCCGTGACTACCTTTGACCCCGACGCGCTGACCCTCCGCCGCGCCGACCTCGAGGAGAGGATGGCCGCCCCGGACTTCTGGGACGACCAGACCGAGGCCGCCCGCGTCTCGACGGAGCATGCCCGTGTGTCACGCAAGCTCGACCGCTACGACGCGCTCCGGAAGGAAGTCGACGACGCTTCGGAGCTCCTGGAGCTCGATCCCGCGCTCGAGGCCGAGGTCGCGGAGCAGGTCGCTCCCGTTCGCGACGAGCTCGCCCGCCTCCAGGAGGAGGCGCTCTTCAACGGCGAGTACGACGCCGGCGACGCCGTCGTCACCATCACGGCGGGCACGGGCGGCACCGACGCGCAGGACTGGGCGGAGATGCTCCTGCGGATGTACCTGCGCTGGACGGCCGACCGCGGTTTCCGGGCGGAGCTCGTCGAGGCGAGTCCCGGCGAGGAGGCGGGACTGAAGTCGGCGACGCTCACTGTGCGAGGCGAGAACGCGTACGGCCTGTTCAAGGCGGAACGCGGCGTTCACCGTCTCGTGCGCCACTCGCCGTTCGACTCGGCGCACCGGCGCCACACCGCGTTCGCGCAGGTCGTTGTCGCTCCGCTCCTCCCGGACAGCGAGGAGGTGGAGATCGACGAGGGCGATCTTCGCATCGACACCTACCGCGCGAGCGGCGCCGGCGGCCAGCACGTCAACAAGACGGACTCCGCGGTGCGGATCACGCACATGCCGACCGGCATCGTCGTGCAGTGCCAGAACGAGCGCTCCCAGACCTCCAACAAGCAAACCGCGATGCGCATCCTCCGCTCGAGGCTGGCCGAGCTCGCAGAGGAAGAACGGGAAGCGGAGCTTGCGAAGGAGCGGGGCGCCAAGGTCGACGTCGGCTTCGGGAGCCAGATCCGCTCGTACGTGCTGCAGCCGTACCAGATGGTCAAGGATCACCGCACCGACTTCGAGGTGGGGAACGCGCAGGGCGTCCTCGACGGCGCGCTCGACGGCTTCATCCAGGCGTACCTGCTCGCGCGCGCCGCCGGCAAGGCGTAGCCGGCGGCGCGCGGTCGGGCCCTACGGCCGGCGACCACCGGTACGCGACCGGAGAATCACCTCCGGGTCGTTGCTGTCACTCGACGCGCTCAGTACGCCACGGAGGGGCAAAGGGCGGCCAAACGACCGACAAAGCCCGGGATCAGCCGCAGGACTCGGCTACAATCGAGCGAACCCGAACCGGAGCGGCCGCGGGCTCCTGGCCGCGTCTCACGCTCTCGCCCGGTTATGGACGATCTCCTCACATCCGCCTCAGACTCGGCCGCCGCGCTCCTCGAGGGGCCGGACGTCGCGACGACGAACGGTGAGCGCCCGGCGTCCCCGACGGCGATGATCGTCCTGGAGGACGTCCGAAAGGTCTACGACCCGGACGTCGTCGCGCTCGAGCGGGCCTCGTTCGTGATCGAGAAGGGCGAGTTCGTCTTCGTCGTCGGCCCGTCCGGCTCGGGCAAGTCGACGATCATCCGCCTCCTGCTCAAGGAGCTCGAGCCGACGAGCGGGCGCATTCTCGTCGGCGGGCGCGACCTGACCCGACTCAAGCGCTCGAAGGTGCCGTTGCTGCGCCGCAACGTCGGCTGCGTTTTCCAGGACTTCAAGCTGCTGCGCGACCGCTCCGCCTTCGAGAACGTCGCGTACGCGCTGCGCGTCCAGGGTGAGTCGTCCACCTCGATCCGCCGCAAGGTGCCGGAGGTGCTCGCTCTCGTCGGCCTCGCGCACAAGGCCGGCTCGCGCCCCGACGAGCTGTCGGGAGGCGAGCAGCAGCGCGTCTCGATCGCGCGGGCCGTCGTCAACCACCCGCCGCTCCTGATCTGCGACGAGCCGACCGGGAACCTCGACCCGGACACTTCCGTCGGCATCATGCAGCTCCTCCACCGGATCAACACGGCCGGCACCACGATCCTGATGGTCACCCACGACCGCGAGATGGTCGACAAGATGCGCAAGCGGGTGATCGCGCTCGACAGCGGCAAGGTCGTCCGCGACGAGCGGCGCGGGGGATACGAGACAGAGTGACCAACCGCGCGAAGCTCGTCGTCTCCGAGGCGTTCCGCTCCATCGGGTCGAACCTGTCGACGTCGTTCGCGGCGACGATGACCGTCCTGATCGGGATGTTCCTGCTCGGTCTCCTGATCGCGCTCGGGTCGTGGGTGGTCTCCTGGTCGGATCACGTCAAGGACCAACTCCAGGTGAAGGTCTTCTTCGCCGAGGACGTGAAGCCGAAGCAGATCAACGCCGTCGGCGCCTTCCTGGGCAGCCTGCAGACCGATGCGACGATCAAGGACTACCAGTTCATCTCGCGTACGGAGGCGCTCCACCGGATGCAGCGGAAGTACCCCGAGCTGACGGCGAACCTCCCGTCGAACCCGCTCCCGGACTCGTACGAGATCACGCCGAAGCACGCCGAGGAGGTCAAGCAGCTCTCGGCGTCGATCCGCGCCAAGAAGTTCGCCGGCGTCGACCGCGTGAAGGACGGGCAGCAGACGTCGAAGCGGATCCTCCAGGTCGCGCGCGTGATCGAGATCGTCTTCCTCGTCGCGGTCGTCGTCCTGCTCGCTGCGTCCGTCCTCCTGATCGCGAACACGATCCGGCTGTCGATCTTCTCGCGGCGACGCGAGATCGAGGTGATGAAGCTCGTCGGCGCGACCAACTGGTTCGTCCGCGGCCCGTTCATGGTCGAGGGCCTCGTCTGCGGCCTGGCCGGCGCTTTCGCGGCCGTCGTCCTCCTCTTCATCGGCAAGGAGGCCGCGCTCCCGGCGATCCTCGGCCACATCGACTCGTCGAACGACGTCAAGGCGCTCGGCTTCACGATGACGGCGCTGATCCTGCTCGGGGTCGGCCTCGTGGTCGGCGCCCTCGGCTCCGGCATGACGTTGCGCCGGTACTTGAAGGTGTAGACGCTGGTGTCCGACTTCAAGTCGGACACCAGACCTCGAGTCGGACACCAGGCATCGCGCGGCTACCGTTGCCCGATGCCACGCAGTCGCCGCTCGCGTCCGCCACGCCGTCCCTCCCGCGCTGCACGCCATGCGCGCGCGACGGGCGCGTACAAGCGGGCGGCGGTGAAGCAGGCCGAGGGCCGGATCGAGATCCGGCTCCCCGAGCGGCGGACACCCCCCGAGACGGTCATCGCACACCTCGGCCCGACGAACTCCGGCAAGACGCACGACGCCCTCGCGTTCCTGGCCGAGCAGGGCCGTGGTGTCTACGCCGGCCCGCTGCGGATGCTCGCCCAGGAGGCACACCGCCGGCTCGCGGCGCTTCTCGGCGACGCCGCGGTCGGGCTCGTCACCGGGGAGGAGCGCGTTAACGACGCGGCGCCGATTCTGTGCTGCACGGTCGAGATGGCCCCCGGAGCCGGGGACGTGCTCGTGCTCGACGAGGTCCAGTGGGCAGATGACGAGGAGCGCGGGGCCGCCTGGACGGAGCTGCTCCTCGCCGGCGAGTACCGGCACGTCCGGCTTCTCGGCGCGCTCGACGCGCTGCCGCTCGTCCGGCGCGCGTTCCCCGACGCCGAGCTCCGGGTGCACGAGCGGAAGCTGCCGCTCGAGTTCGTCGGCGCGCGGCAGCTGCGGGCGTTGACGCCGGGAACGGTCGTCGTCGCCTTCAGCCGCAAGGCCGTGCTCGCGCTCGCGGGCGAGATCAACCGCCTCCGTCCCGGGCGGGTCGCGGTGCTCTACGGCGCGATGCCGCTCGCGTCCCGGCGCACGGAAATCGATCGGTTTCTCGCGGGCGCGGCGGACGTCTGTGTTGCCACCGACGTGCTCGGGCACGGGGTCAATCTCCCCTGCGAGACACTGCTGTTCGCCGAGACGACAAAGTTCGACGGAGTCGAGCGGCGCGACCTGCTGCCGTGGGAGCTCGCCCAGATCGCGGGTCGAGCCGGGCGCTTCGGGCTCGTCGAGCGCGGCCATGTCGGCGTCGTCGTGGGCGTGACCTGGGCGAACGCGGATCCCGACCTCGTCGAGGGGGCGCTCGAGCCGCACGTCGAGCTTCCCGAGGGACATCGCGGGTACCGGATCGTCGACGAGGCGCGGATCGGCCCACGGCTCGGCGACCTCGGGGTCGACGATCCCCGCGACCTCGACGCCGCACTCGGCGCCTGGCATCGCGTGGCGACCCGCGAGTGGGCGCACGCGAGCTGGCTTGCCGTCGAGTCGCTCCAGCCGATCCGTGGCCGCCTCGCCGTCGTCCAGCGCTTCCTGCGCGAGCGCGGCCGCCGCCTCGAGCTATCCGACACGTGGAGCCTCGCGAACGCACCCGTCGACCCCGACGGCGCCGAGCTGCTCGGCATCCTCGCCCTCGCGGTCGCCGGCGACCGCGAGCAGCGGCACCTCCTCCAGTTCCTGCTCGACACGTCCCGGCTCCGGGACGCACGGCTCGAGGAGGCGGAGGAGGCCGGTCGCGTCGCGGCGATCCTCCGCTGGTTCGCGCTCCAGTATCCGGGCGTCGGCGGCGTGACGATCGAGCGTGCCGCCGAGCTCGAGCGAGCTGCGGCCGAGCGAGTCGTGAGGCGTCTCGCAGCCGAGGTGCGGGACGGCACCGTCGGGCGTTGCCGGTCCTGCGGCCGGAGCTGCCCGCCCTGGTTCCCGCTCTGCGAGCGGTGCGCCCGGACCGGCGGGCGCCGCTGAGAGCTACCGCAGCTTCAGCACTGCCGCCGTCGTGACCGTGTACGAGGCGATCGCGACGGTGTTCGAGACGACCAGCGCCGCGTTGCCGAGAGCGATGCCGTACGCGAGCCAGAGGACGAAGCCGGCGAGCAGCACGAGCAGGAACGGGAGCGACACGTCCGCAGAGGAGCGGCGCGCAACCATGTGCCGAACCTGCAGCAACGGCGAAAGACCCATCGCGACGCCGAACGCGGCAGCCGCAAGGCCGAGAGTGGCGGTGACGTTCACTGAGACCTCCGTGGTGGGACGACGGGACCGGACGCGTGGCGACCGGTCAGTCGCGAAGGTCGCCGCGCTCGCGGTCCTCGCCGTAGAGCGGGAGGCGGGTGTCGAGCGCGGGCATGCGAGGAGCGTAGCCGCCCGCTCCGCAGCTCGTCGCCAACGGCGCCGACGGCGGGGCTGCTATAGACAGGGGGACATGGACGTCCAGGAGCTCCGCGCCCTTCCCCTGCTCGAGGGGGTGAGCGACATCGGCCTCGAACGCCTCGCACTCCGTGCGGGTGCGCTCCGCGCGCCCGCCGGGCGCGTGCTGGCGCTCGAGGGCGACCCCGGAGCGGGCATGTTCGTCCTCTGCGAGGGCAACGTCGAGGTCGAGCTGCGCGCCGGGAAGCTCGAGCTCGGCCCGGGAGACTTCTTCGGCGAGCTTGCGCTGCTCGTGGACGACGGCGCCCGGGTGGCCCGGGTGAGGGCGACGACGCCCGTCCGCTGCGTCTCGATTCCCCGGGACGACTTCCTCGCGCTCGTCGAGACGGAGCCGAGTTTCTCGCTGCACATGCTGCGTGAGCTCGCGCGTCGGCTCGCCGAGGCTCGCGCGGCCGTCTGAGCGCGACGGTCGCGCCTACAATCGCCGCCGTGTCAGGGACGAAGCTCATCACCGAGAACCGTCGCGCGCGGCACGACTACCACCTCCTCGAGCGGATCGAGGCGGGCATCCAGCTGACGGGGACCGAGGTGAAGTCGCTTCGCGACGGCGGCGCGCAGCTCGGCCAGGCCTACGCGGAGATCCGCGACGGCGAGGCGTGGCTCGTCGGCGCGTCGATCTCCGAGTACGCGAGCGGCAACATCGCGAATCACCGCCCCGAGCGCGACCGGAAGCTCCTGCTCCACCGCCGGGAGATCGACTCCCTGTACGGCAAGGTGCGCGAGAAGGGACTCACGCTCGTCCCGACGCGCCTCTACTTCAAGGACGGGAAGGTCAAGGTCGAGCTCGCGCTGGCCCGCGGCAAGGAGCGGATCGACAAGCGGCGCGACCTCGCCGAGCGTGACGCGCGGCGTCAGATGGAGCGTGCGCTGAAGAGCCGGCGCTAGCGACGCGTGGCGGAGAGCTACGAGCTCGAGCCGGCGCCCGGCTGCACGGCAGGGGGCGCCTCCGGCGCGGGTGTGGGGCCCGGTTTGTGCCGTGTCTCCCACCGGAACCGGACGCGGATCAGCGCCGTGAGCATGATCGCAAGCGCGAGCGCGAAGCCGACCCACGCCCAGATCGTCTGGAACTCGTTGTCCTTGATCAGCTTGATGAGCGTGCACACCGCAAGCGCAACGGAGAGAATCGCCGTGACGACGGCGGTCATCCAGCCGCGCATCGACAGCCTCGGGATCACCACCGGGAGCAGCTCCCACAGGAAGATCGCGAGCGCCAGCCCCATCGCGTACAGGCCGAAGTTGTCTCCTTCCCACGCGTACGTGCGCCCGCAGAGCAACGGATCGTCGGGGTCGTTACGCACCTGGCACGGCCGCTGCCACGCTGCGACGAGGAACATGACGAGCAGCGCCAGGCTCAGCAGGAGGATCAGCTTCGATCCCAGGGGCCTGCTCCAGAACCTCCGCACCGGGCGAGTCTACGACAGGCCTCGGCCCGACGCCCGAGCGAACGTCACGTTGCGATGCCGACCGCGATGATGATCGGGACGATGATGAACGCCGCGAGGAGCAGGCCGACCGAGACGATGACAAAGGTCTTGGTCTGCGGCTTCGGCGGCTTCCCGCACCAGCCGATCGTCTTCCAGAGGGCCTCGTGCGGAGCCCGGGTCGCCAGGCGGATCCGGCGCGATGCGAGCGCTGCGCCGCGGAGGATCACCCAGGACGCGGCGAGCGCGATCAGCGCGCCCGCGACGCCGATCACGGTCCCCCAGACCGCGCTCTGGAAAATCCCGGTGGCGCGGCCGATTGCGGCGACGACGGGGACGGCGAGGGCCCCGTACACGAACACGGGGATGCCGATCTCGTTGGTCTCGAGCGCGGCGACGATCCGGTCCGAGTCCATGCGTGCCCGACGGAGCTCACGTCGCTCGTCGGTGCTGGGGAGCGCCTGGATCTCACGCAGTCCGTAGAGGTTGCGCATCTGGTGGGTCGTGTTCCGGATGTGCGTCACGACCAGGTATCGGGCGACGAGCTGCACGGCGAAGCTCGCGGCCGAACGCAGTGGCCCGAGGCCCCGCCCGGCGGACGACCCGTGGTACCCGTGTCGCGCCAGCGACTCGAGCGCCTCGACCATGTTCCGGTGCGCCGGGGGGAACTTCTCGACGTCGGCCAACGCTCGAGTCCGCGAGATCTCGTGGAGCATCTCGCGCTCGCGGAGGCTCGTGACCTCCATCGCGTCGAGGTACTTCGAGATCTCGTCGTCGTTCCCCGAGAGCAGCTTCAGCCGCTCGATCGGGTTGTCGATTTCCTCGAGGAGCTCGTCCTGGGACGTCTGAGCTGCCTGCGCGACGGATGGATCGCTCGCCACGGTGCCTCCCACGATATCGGGGAACGAGGCAGGCGGCATGCGCTCGAGGTGGCCCGCAAGCAGTACTGCGGCTACGAAGGCGGCATCAGCCGGATTCGTGAGCTTCTCGCCGACACGGACGCCCGGCCGGACGCCGAAGCCGCCTGACCGGGTGTCGGTGCTGCACGGTGGCGTCGGTGCTCAGGCGCCGGGGAGGACGCCGTCGGGCGTGAGCTTGTCGACGATCTGAGGCAGCGAATCCGCGACGTTCTGTGCTGCGGTGTCGACGTCGACCCCGGCGTCGTCGGCGAGCGCCTGGAGCTTGCTCGGATCCATGACGGACTTGACCTCGTCGGCGGAGATCGGCTGGTTCTCGCCGGTGCCGACCCATGACTGCACCTTGTCGCCGAGGCCGGCGGCGTCGAGCTTGTCCTTGATCTGCTCGAGGTCGACCTCGCCCATGATCCCCTGGAGCTCGCCCATCAGCTGATCCGTCGACGTCTTTCCGGAAAGGACTGCCTTGATCGTGTCGAAGATCCCCATTCTCGCTGCCTCCTCGCGCGGGGGGGGACGGTGTCTCGACCCAACGTAGCAAGGCCGCGGGCGGCGCTCCCGTCGCCGGGACGGTCCCTCGTTCGGCGCGCTCGCCGCTGCGCTCCTGTGAGCGCCGCGCCCCCGGCCGCCGCGCTGGCGTCTGGGCGGCGAGCGCTTTGCAGGCCGGAGCTCGCGGGTCTGCGGTGCCCTGCCGGCGATCGCGGCGGCCCCGACGAACGCGACGCGCTCAGCCCGCGGTCGGGCCGCTCGTGGTCAGTTGTTCTCGAGGTACTTCTTGAGCCCGAGGAACGGCAGGATGAACGCGGCAAGGAGCGCCGCCGCCCACACGATCACCGCTGCGGCGAGCCACGTGCCGAAGCCACTGATCGAGAACCCGTCCGACACGAGGTCGGTGATGATCAGCGAGGCGAGGGTGGCGATGAGGGCGACCCCTCCGAGCGCTGAGGACATCGACTGGTTCCTGCGCAGGACGCTTGCGAGGAACGGCGTCAGGAGCGCCACGCAGACGGTGAAGATGACGAGCGCGATGATGAACCCGCTGAAGTTGACGTCCATCTTGTCGAGCACCGCGTTCGCGACGAGCAAGCCGACCGCATTGGCGGCCAGCAGGATCCCGGTGCGGACGAGCAGGCGGATCATCGTCGGCAGCACCCTAGACCAGATTCGACGATTCGGCAACGCAGACCGTGCCGTGAGGGCGGCTCGATCATCTAGCCGAGCGGCCCGCGCACGGTGACCGAGCCGGGCTCGATGACGTAGCCGAACCGTTCGTTGAGCCGGCGGATCGGTTCGTTCCGCTCCTCGTTCTGCGTCTCGAGCCGCTCGTACCCCGACTCCTTCGCCCATGCGATCTCCGCCGCCTTGAGCGCCCGCGCGATCCCGCGCCCACGCCATGCGCGCCGGACACCGGTCATGTCGTGCATCGCCACGGTCGGTCGGGCGCGCGAGAGCGCGAGCTTCGCGTACGCGACAACCTCGCCGTCCTCCAGTGCAAGAAAGGTCGCCTCGGGACGGTCGCCGGCGCCCTGCATGTCCATCGAGAGCCACTCCTCGAACGAGGCGACGATCGCGTCGTCCTCGCCGGGGACGTCGGGATATGCCTCGCGGGCGACCTCGTACATCGCCGCCTCGAGCCCCGGACGCTCAGCCCATGAGACGATCTCGATCCCCTCGGGCGGCTCCACGAGCGGCGCCTCGATCGTCTTCAGGTCGAGGACGAGCGTCGAGTTCCGACCGACCTCGACGAAGCCTCGCCGCCTCGCCCACGCGAGTGACCCGGCGTCGACCTCCTTGACGGGGCCCATCAGCTCTCCGTATCCGAGCCCGCTCGCCCACGCCGAGAGCTCGCCGAGCAAGGCGGAGCCGAGCCCACGGCCGCGCGCGTCCGCGACCACGCGCACCTCACCCCGCGCGACGCCGTCGGGCGAGTGCCAGCCACCGATGCCGATCGCGGTGCCCACGTCGCGGCCCTCCTCGGTGGCGAGCAGCCAGATCGTCTCTCGTGCCTGACGCTTCCAGTCGAGATACCCCTCGACGGTGTCTGCCTCGTCGAGTGCCTCCTTCGTGGTCGCAACCCAGCGTGCGAGCTCGTCGTCTTCGATCTCGCGGATCTCCCGCATCGCGTGCAGCGTAGTCCCCCTCAACGGGCGCGGACGGAGTAGTAGGCTGGCCGCGAGGCTGAGTCCGACGAAAGGGAGGCCATCGCGATGCGACAGGTTGCGTTGACCGTGAACGGCGAGCGGCACGCGCTCGAGCTCGAGCCGCGTGAGCTGCTCGTCTACGTCCTGCGCGACCACCTACGGCTCACGGGGACGAACGTCGGGTGCGACACGTCGTCGTGCGGCGCCTGCACCGTGCTCGTGGACGGCGAGTCGGTGAAGTCCTGCACGATGCTCGGCGTCCAGGCGGATGGCGCCGAGATCACGACGATCGAGGGTCTCGCGACGAACGGGACGCTGCACCCGGTGCAGCAGGCGTTCCACGACCACCACGCGCTCCAATGCGGGTTCTGCACGCCGGGAATGGTGATGGCGGCGGTCTCGCTCATCGAGCACGGCGAGGCGACGAGCGAGAAGGCGATCCGCGACGGGCTCGAGGGCAACCTCTGCCGGTGCACCGGCTACCACAACATCGTCATCGCCGTGCAGGGCGCGGCGAAGGCGATGGGGAGCGCCTGATGAGCGCGATCGAGGAGCGGACCGCCTACATCGGGTCTCCCGTGAAGCGGCGCGAGGACGAGTCGCTCCTCACCGGCCGCGGGACCTTCGTCGACAACATGGCTCCCGCGGGCACCGTGTTCATGGCGGTCGTGCGGAGCCCCTTCGCGCATGCGCGCGTGACGAGCATCGACCTCGGCGCGGCGCGCGCGGCAGACGGCGTGGTCGGGGCGTTCTCCGCCGCCGACCTCCACGACGACTGGAAGGCCGCGATGCCGTGCGCCTGGCCCGTCACGGAGGACATGAAGAACCCGCCCCACTACCCGCTGACCGACGTCGCGCGTTACCAGGGAGACGGCGTCGCCGTGGTGATCGCGGAGTCAAGGGCGGAAGCCAAGGACGCGGCAGAGCTCGTCGAGATCGAGTGGGAGCCGCTCGACGCGATCGCGGACGTCGCGACAGCCCTCGACGAGGGGGCGGTGCTCGTCCATCGCGACCTCGGGACCAACGAGTGCTACGTCTGGCGACTCGACACCGACGCGACGGGAGAGAGCCTGGAGGACTCCGACGTCGTCGTGACGCGGCGCTACTACCAGCCGCGGCTGATCCCGAACGCGATCGAGCCGCGCGGCGTGGTGGCCGTGCCGGGGCCCGCGGGAGACCTGACGCTGTACTCCGCGACGCAGATCCCGCACATTCTCCGGGTCCTTGCAGCGGCGACGCTCGGCCTGCACGAGTCGAAGCTGCGGGTCGTCGCGCCCGACGTCGGCGGCGGCTTCGGGTCGAAGCTCGACGTCTACGCCGAGGAGCTCCTCGTGCTCGCCCTCGCGCGGCGTCTCGACCGGCCGGTGAAATGGGTCGAGGAGCGGTCCGAGAACTACCTCGCCACGATCCACGGGCGCGACTTCGTCACGGAGTACACGCTCGCGGCCACGAAGGACGGGAAGATCACCCACTGCCGCGCCCGCGTGCAGGCCGCGATGGGGGCCTACCTCCAGCTCGTGACGCCCGGGATCCCGCTGCTCGGCGCATGGATATACGCCGGCCCGTATGCAATCCCGAACTACAGCGTCGAGTTCACAGGCGTCTTCACGAATACGACGCCGACCGACGCCTACCGCGGCGCCGGGCGGCCGGAGGCGACCTACGTGATCGAGCGGACGGTGGACGCGCTCGCGGACGAGCTCGGCATCGATCGACTCGAGCTGCGCCGCAAGAACTTCATCTCGGAGTTCCCCGCGACCATCGCCTCGGGGCTGACGATCGACTCCGGCGACTATCACGCGTCGCTCGACAAGCTGCTCGAGCACCTCGACCTCGACGGCATCCGCGCGGAGCAGGCGAAGCGACGCGAGAATGACGGCCAGACACAACTCGGCGTGGGCTTCTCGACCTACAACGAGATGTGCGGGCTCGCCCCGTCCCGGATCCTCGGCGCGATCCGCTACGCGGCGGGCGGCTGGGACCAGGCGACGATCCGCGTTCATCCCACCGGCTCCGTCCAGGTGATCACGGGCACGTCGCCACATGGCCAGGGCCACGAGACGGCGTGGGCGCAGATCGTGGCCGACCAGCTCGGGTGCGACATCGACGAGGTCGAGGTGCTGCACGGCGACACGTCGATCTCGTCGATCGGCATGGACACGTACGGGAGCCGGAGCCTCCCGGTCGGCGGCGTGGCGCTCTGCTTCGCGGCGGACAAGATCATCGACAAGGCGCGTGAGCTTGCCGCGCACGAGCTCGAGGTGTCCGCAGACGACCTCGAGTACGCCAACGGCGCGTTCACGGTCAAGGGCTCGCCGGACAAGGAGCGCACCGTCAAGGGCCTCGCGTTTACGGCCTGGGCCGCGCACGACCTCCCGGAGGGGATGGAGCCGGGGCTCGAGGCGACGGCGGTGTACGACCCGCCGAACTTCTCGTGGCCGGCCGGCGCGCACGCGGCGGTCGTCGAGGTGGACACGGAGACGGGTGACGCGCGTCTTGTCCGCTACGTCGCCGTCGACGACGTCGGCGCCGTGGTCAACCCGATCATCGTCGACGGCCAGGTGCACGGCGGCATCACGCAGGGCATCTCGACCGCGCTGTACGAGGAGGGCGCGTACGACGACGAGGGCAACCTTCAGACCGCCAACCTCGTGACGTACCTCGTGCCCTCGGCGGCGGAGCTGCCGTCCTACGAGCTCGAGCGCACGGAGAGCAAGAGCCCGACCAACCCGCTCGGGGTGAAGGGCGTGGGGGAGACGGGGACGATCGCCGCGGCGCCCGCGGTGATCGGGGCCGTGCTCGACGCCCTCTCGCACCTCGGCGTGAAGGACATCCAGATGCCGGCCACGCCCGAGCGTGTCTGGCGCGCGATCCAGGAGGCAAAGGCGTGATCCCTGCACGGTTCGACTACGACGTCGCGGAGAGCATCGACCACGCGGTCGAGCTGCTCGCAGCCGGCGGCGGCGACGCGAAGCTGCTTGCCGGCGGGCACTCCCTGATCCCAGCGCTGAAGCTGCGGATCGCGCGACCGGAGAAGCTCGTCGACATCGGGCGTCTCTCGGAGCTCGCGTACGTCCGCGACGACGGGTCGCACGTCGCGATCGGGGCCCTCACGCGTCATGCCGCGGTCGCCGCGGACACTCTCCTCGCTGAGCACTGCCCGATCGT
Source organism: uncultured Actinomycetes bacterium (assembly GCA_963747125.1). Classification (GTDB taxonomy): domain Bacteria; phylum Actinomycetota; class Thermoleophilia; order Gaiellales; family Gaiellaceae; genus Gaiella. Next base: position 102,011 of record CAVVEN010000010.1, read on the forward strand.
GTCGTACACCGCCGGGCAGATCGGCGACCCGCAGGTGCGTCATCGCGGGACGCTCGGGGGGACGCTCTCGCACGGCGATCCCGCGTCCGACATGCCGGCGGTGATGCTCGCGCTCGGCGCCGACCTGGTCGCGCGCGGGAAGGGCGGCGAGCGGGTGATCCCGGCGGCCGACTTCTTCACTGGGGTCTTCGAGACGGCCCTCGCGCCGGACGAGGTGCTCGTTGAGGCACGGGTCCCGAAGCTCGGCGCCTCGACCGGCTGGGCCTACGTGAAGGCGAACCGCCGTGCGCAGGACTGGGCGACGGTCGGCGTCGCCGCGCTCGTGCACCACGACAACGGCTCGGTTGCCGGCGCCTCGATCGGTCTCGTCAACATGGGCGGCACGCCTCTCCGGGCGAAGGCCGTCGAGGACGCGGTCGCGGGCGGGTCATCGCCCGCCGACGCGGCGGCGCTCGTCGCCGAGGGCGCCGAGCCGCCGAGCGACCACGCCGGGTCGTCGGAGTATCGGGCACACCTCGCCCAGGTGATCACGCGCCGCGCGCTCGAGCAGGCGCTCGGAAGCTGAGAAACGGGAGCCGTAGGCGGAGCGGCGCTCCGCCTACGGCTCCGAGAGGATCGGGTGGTCGAGGGCGAACTGCAGCGCGTCCGCCGGCGAAACGTCGTCGTCCTCGATTATGAGACGGTGCGGCAGCACGTACTGCGCCATCGTGCGGACGTCCTCGATCGTCACGGTGTCGCGGCCCTCGAGGCGCGCGTTCGCCTTTGTCGCGCTCATCAGGTGGATCGCGGCGCGCGAGCTTGCTCCGAGCATGACGCCCTCGAGCACGCGCGTCTTCCGCACCACGCCGACGACGTAGCGCGCGACCTCTTCCGGCACGATCGTCGCATCGAGCTCGACGCGGGCCTTGTCGAGGCCGACGATCCCGAGCAGCGGCATGATCTCGCCGAGCATGTCCGGTGTGACCCCCGTGTGCGGCAGGCGGAGCATGTCGACCTCGTGCTCGAGGTCGGTGTAGTCGATGTAGATCTTGAACAGGAATCGGTCGAGGTTCGACTCGGGGAGCGGGAAGACGCCCTCCTGCTCGAACGGGTTCTGGGTCGCGATCACGAGGAACGGGTCTGGGAGCCGGTGGACCCGACCCTCGACGGTGATGCTCCGCTCGGCCATGGCCTCGAGCAGCGCCGCCTGCGTGCGCGGCGGGGTGCGGTTGATCTCGTCTGCGAGCAGGACGTTCGTGAAGATCGTCCCCTGGACGAACTTCGTCTCGCCCGCGCGGGTGACGTTCTGGCCGACGAGCTCCGTCGGAGTCGTGTCCGGCGTGAACTGGACCCGGTTGAAGTCGGCGCCGAGCACGTACGCGGTGGCGCGGCCGAGGAGCGTCTTCGCCGTCCCCGGAGGGCCCTCCAGCAAGACGTGGCCTCGCGCCATCGCGGCGATGAGCAGGAGCTCGACCGCACGGCCCTGACCGACGACGACCTTGCCGACCTCGGCCTTCGCGCGCTCCCTGAGCGTTGCCAGGGTCTCGTACTGATACGTGATTGGCACGCCGACCGTCCTCCTGAGTCGTTCCCGTGGTCTCCCAGACGATAGTCGGCAGATCGGCGGGACTTCTGAACCCTGCGCCGCCTCGAGGGCAGATCGTGCCGCAGGCTCGACGGAGATCCCGCCGACGCTATCCTTGGAGAAACAACATACGGGGGCGACCAGGTCTCGACGTGGTCGGTTCTCCGGTCGAGCAGCGAGCCGAGGTCGCCGGTCGGCCTCGTAAAACAACCGGCACAAACGCAAGTGCGAAGAACGATCTCGCACTCGCCGCCTAGTCAACACTAGGTAAGGCGACGTCCCACCCGGTTCGGCCCGAGGCCGGGAACGGGGCGCCAACGATCGGGCTCAGGCACCGAGGGAGAGCCACTCGCCCGAGGCGCGACATCTCAGGAGGGCTGGCCCGCCGGTAGGTCGTCCGCAAACCGGCCGTCGGGCGAGATCAAAGCGCGGACTACGCTCGTAGACGTTCGGACGGTACGACCGCGGACGCGGGTTCGATTCCCGCCGCCTCCATCAGTGCCAGTCAAGAGAACCTCAGGTTCCCCGCCGGAACCCCTCCACCCAGTTTTTTGCCGCGAGCGCAAGTTCCCGACCGACGGGGTCTCCATCTTGCGGGATAAACCTGACGTGGACGCCTACTAGGGTGTCAGCTTCATCTGGCCGCTGCCGTCGGCGTTCATGACGTAGATCTCCGAGCCGAAGGTCAGGTCGTCGGTCACCCTGACGAACGCGATCTTCCGCCCGTCCGGCGACCAGCCCGCCAAGACGTCGCTGGCCGGGTTGCGCGTCAGCCGCCGCTGAGCGCTGCCGTCCGCGTTCATGACGTAGATCTCGGCGTTGCCGTCCCGGTCGCTGGCGAACGCCATCTTCCGTCCGTCCGGCGACCAGACAGCAGAAGAGTAATAGCCGTTCGCCGGGCTGCGCGTCAGGTTGCGCTGCCCGGTGCCGTCGGCGTTCATGACGTAGATCTCGGCATTGCGGCAGACGTACGCGTGCCGGTCGTCGGCCTGCGAAGGACACCGCTCGCGTCGGCTCACGAAGGCGATCTTCCGACCGTCGGGCGACCAGGTCGGCTGGAGGTCCATCCCCGGGCTGTGCGTCAGCCTTCGCTGCCCGCTGCCGTCGGCGTTGATGACGTAGACGTCCCGGGCGCTCCCGCTGCCTCTGCTGAAGGCGATCATCCGGCCATCGGGCGACCAGGCGGCGGCCCCGGTAGCGGCCGCCAACCTTCGCCGGCCGCTGCCGTCGGCGTTCATGACGTTGAACCCAGGGAGCGCACCTGGCTTCGGGCGGCTCGCCCGATAGGGGCGGCTCTGGAAGAGCAGCTTGCGCCCGTCGGGCGACCACGTCGCGCCGCCGTCGGCCGCCGGGTCGCGCGTCAGCCTTCGCTGCCCGCTGCCGTCGGCGTTCATGACGTAGAGCTCCCAGTTGCAACCCGCCGACGGGTGACCGTCCGAACACGCGAATGGTCCTGCGTGGCGAAGGGTCCCGAAGGCAATCTTGCGCCCGTCGGGCGACCACGCCGGCCCGCCATCGGGCCGGAAATCACGCGCCCCGGTTCCCGCGGTCCCGGCCGTCAGCCTCCGCTTCCCGCTTCCGTCGGCGTTCATGACGTAGATCTTGCCGTCGCCGACGAAGGCGATCTTCCGCCCGTCCGGCGACCAGGTTGGATCGAAGTTCTGTCCGGAATTCTCGAGGTCCGCCGCAACGGCCGCGGCGACCGACGTGATCATGAGGGCCGCCGCGAGCGCGGCGAGCGCTGCTCTCCTGGTGTTCATCTCGTGTCTCCTCTCGCGGGCGTTCACATCCTCCCGGGAGTGTCGGCGAGCCGGCTCGCAGGAGGCTTGCAAGAGCCTCAACGCGGCTCGCAACCGGCTCGCAGGAGGCTCAACCGGGCTTTTCAGGAACGGTGGCGCTTGCTTAGCTACTGACGCGACGAACGAGTCCGAGCCGACCCGGTTCCGTATCCTCGGTGCGCTCGAGGCCGAGGCGGGCGATCGCGCGCTCGAGCTCGGCGGTGGCAAGCAGCGTGCCGTCCTCGCAGCTCTGCTGCTCCGTGCCGACGAGGCCGTTCCGGTCGAGCGTCTGGTCGGCGAGATCTGGGGGGACAGCCCGCCGCAGTCGGCGGCGCACAGCCTGGAGGTGTACGTCTCGAGGCTCCGGAAGGCGCTCGCACCGCACGGGGTCTCGCTGGAGCGCGGTGGAGGCGGCTATCGGATCGTCCTCGGCGAAGCGGGCCTTGACGCGCGGGCCTTCGAGGAGCTCGTGGAGGAGGCCTCGGAGGCCGCCGGCGCCGGTGACGACGGCCGCGCCGCCGCCCTGGCGAGTGACGCCCTCGGTCTCTGGCGCGGCCCCGTGCTTGCCGGTGTGCCGCTGTACGCGGAGGGCCGCGCGGACGCCGAGCGCCTCGAGGAACTTCGCGCGCGAACTCTGGAGGTTCGGATCGGCGCGGACCTCGCCCTTGGGCGTCATTCCGAGCTTGTGGGCGAGCTGCGCCGGCTCGTCGCGGAGAACCCGTACCGCGAGCGCCTCGCCGCGCAGTTGATGGTCGCGCTGTACCGCTCGGGCCGCCAGGCGGAGGCGCTCGAGGCGTACGAGCGGTCGCGCCGCGTGCTCGCAGACGACCTGGGAATCCAGCCCAGCCCCGAGCTGCAGCAGCTCTCCGGACAGATCGTCCGCCACGAGCCGGAGCTGGCCGCGCCGGCGGCCGTCGCCCCGGCTCTCCCCGAGCCTGTCCGCTCGACTCGGCGTCGTCGTCTCGTCGCGGCGCTCGCCGTTGCGCTCGCCGCGGCCCTTGCGCTCGCCGTGGGTCTCGCCTGGGGGATCGGCGGAGGAGAGGCCGACCCCACGGCAACGGGTACCCGCGTCGCGCTCGTCGTCCCTCGCTCTTCGACGCCGGGTCGCGAGGACGCATCGGTGATGCCGTACGTCGACGGGCTCTTCCTCGCCGCGCGGAAGTACGGGCTCGACACGAAGACGTTCGTCCTGAACGGGTCGGATCGGAACACCGTCGGGCAGGTCGCGAGACGGCTCCGCGCGGATGACGGATTCGATCTGGTCCTCTCCGCCGGGATCGCCCCGGCCTCATCGGCCCAGCTCCCGGATGCCGCCCACCTCTCCGATACGCGCTTCGTCTACGTCGACGCGTCCGTGCGCGGAACCCGGGCGGAGTCGAGCCCGAACGCGACCGGGCTGCGGTTCGCGGACGAGAAGGCCGGTTACCTGGCCGGATACCTGAGCGGGCTCATGGCCGCGCGGCCGGTCGTCTCCGTCGTCGCTGGGCCTCGGAGCCCGCCCGTGAACGCGCTGATCCTCGGGTTCGCGCGAGGCGCCCGAAAGGCGCGGCCTGGGATCGCGGTGCTGATCGCCCGTACGCCCTCGACAACGGACCAGGCTGTCTGCGAGCGGATCGCGAACCGCCAGATCGACCGCGGCTCGACCGTCGTCTTCGCCGCCGCCGGCACGTGCGGATTCGGCGCGCTCTCGGCGGCAGGTCTTCGAGGCGTCTGGGGAGTGGGGTCGGACACCGATCGCTCCTATCTCGGATCGCACATCCTGACCTCGACGGTGAAGCGCATCGATCGGGCGATCGAGATGGCAGTCCGCTGGTTCGTTCAGGGCTCCCTCCCGGAGGGCGACGTTGTCCTGGGCCTCGAGGACGACGCGGTCGGGATCAGCGGCATCAGCCGCGACGTTCCGCCGGAGATCCGCCGGAAGGTCGCGGCTGTCGCGGCGTCGCTTCGAGCGGCCGAATCGGCACCGAAGCCGGCCGCCAACTGACTCCGCCAGCCGAGCCGGTGACGGGCGGGGGGAACCTTGCGCGGGTTCGATTCCCGCCGCCTCCATAGACCGGCTTCAACAAACGGATTGCGGCGACTGTCGATACGAACGGTTGCCGCCGAGGGGAATCATTGAACTGCGGCGCCATCAGTATCCGTTGAGCTCGCCAATCCGAACCCCGAGCGCCTGTCCGGCCGCGCGTAACCAGTTCGCGCCGCGCCTCAGGTAGCGGTCGGCTCGTTTCGCGTCCCTCGTGGCGGCGGCGACCTCCCCGCTGTCGTTCTCGCTGAAGTCGAGCTGACTCCTGGTTCCCTTCAGCGTCGCCTCGAATCCCTGAAGAGCGAGCTCTCTTCCCCGCTGTGCGCTCACGGTCGTCCCGTGCGTGCGGCGAAGATGCGCGAGAAGGTGAACCAGCTCCGCATGGAGCTTCTTTCGATCGCGCGTCACACGAATCTCTCTGACACCGCGGAGCAGGTCTTGCTTGATGGAAAGATCAGCTCGCCCGGGCGCCGGCGCCGACGGCCGGCATCCGCTGACCAGCGCGAGACCGATGAGGCAGAGCGCCATACCACAGGGGAGACGTGCACGAGCCAGTCGGACATGCCGGGCGATGTTGCGCATCGACACAAGTTCTTCATCTTGCAGCAGACGCGACAGGAACGGTTCGCGGGTCGATTCCCGCCGCCTCCACTCCCGATCGGACGCCGCCGATAATGCCTCGGTGGCGAATCCGAGTGAGGACTGGCGTGCCCGCGCGCTCGCCTCGTTTCCCGAGCTTCGAGACGGTCTCGAGGACGACGACGACATCTTCTCGGTGTACATCCTCCTCGGAGAGCTGCTCGACCTGCTCGAGGGCGCCCATCGGGAGGGCGACGACGACATGCTTCGGAGCATCTACGGCTACGCCTCCTGGGCGCGCGAACAGGCCGACGACGACTGCCGGAACGCGGCAGGCGTTTCGTTCTACGAGCATCTGTTCGACGAGCGCTGGATGCGCCCGCTCGTTATCCCGTGGATCAACAGCGCGGTCGTCCGCGACTACATGGGGCTGTGGGAGCTCCGGTTGTCGCCGGCCGATCTCGACGAGGTGCAGCGGTTGCTCCATCGAAGACGACTCCTGCCCCCCAAGGGCCAGAAGCAGAAGAGACGACGGTGACGGAAGCCTCTCGTCCCAGCCGCCGCTTCAAGGTCTGCGGTAGGGGCCGCGCCTGCGCGAGCGAGCGTGGGGCACCTCTTAGATCCGTTCCGCGCCAGGAGTGTTACAGACCCCCCCCGAACAAGCCCGACTACGAGCTTCTCTCCGGTGTCAGGATCGGTGAGTCGCGCCTGAACCCCCAGATGGCGCAGTAGATGCCGAGGAACGCCTCCCAGATGAACTCGGGGACGACCAGGATGTTCACCGCGCCGGACTGGTCCCACCAGTCGAAAGGACGCCGAAGTTCCCGAACAGGAGGAGCGGTCCGCCGATCATTCCGAGCCAGGCCATGCGCCGCGGAACGAGTCCGGACTTGTACATCAGGTAGCCGAGGATCAGTCCGTTGCCCCAAGGGACGATGAGCCCCGGGCCGAACAGGAACGTCCAGTCCTTGAGCGCGGCGAGCGTGAAGGCAGCTTCGTCCGCGCCGGGAAGATCGTGCCGCAGGCCCACGACTCCGAGCACGAAGATGATTCCGGCCGCGATGAAGACGCACTCGATGATTCGAGCGGCGACGTAGCCGATGGCAAGAGCTTCGTTCTGGCGCCTCGCGATCGGGTAGAGGACGACGGCCGTTCCGACGTTCGAGATGATGAGCAGCAGCTCCAGGAAGGCTCCCAGGTAGATCTGGTTGTCCTTCCCGCCACCCGCGATGTACCCGGCTGGATCGTCGAGAACGGGCTGGAAGAGGGCGAGCGCACCGATCGACGTGATGAACGTGATGATGAACAGCACACCGAAGATCCGGCCGTGCCGCTGGTCGTCCTCCACCTGACGTCCCTCCTCGCCCTCGCTGCTCCGTCCCGGCGAGCCTAAGGACGTTCTCGGCCGATTTCAACTGTCCGCTGAACGCCACCCGAGCGCCACGAGTCGCGCCTTGGAACTGTGCCAGGGGTGTCTGGGCCCCTTTGGAAGTCAGCCGACCTGGTGCGCTACTTCACGAGCTTCCAGGCCGTGCCGGCGCCCTTGCGCTTGCCCGCACGCCATGTCACGAGCCCGACCACGACAAGGCCGACGACCATGAACACCGCAACTGAGCGGGCGTCGGATTTCAGCCTGGCCAGGTCGTCGTCGAGATGCTGCCGTTCGGCGGCCAGCTCGTTCCGGATGTCCTCGACCGTCCGCTCAGACATGGCTCTGCAGGGTGCCGATGGTGCGCTCCGCCTCTTCGATCGCTGCCGCAGGCTTCGGAGGCGAGGCCTTGGCGATGAAGCGCTTCGCCATGAACGCGGCGATCGCGGCGAGGAGGAAGATGACGAGCGTGACGATGAGAAGCGAGAGCCACAAGGCAAACACCTCGCTCAGGCCCGCGGCGATGGTCGCGAATGCGAATCCGATGCCGTAGACGGCGAGGACGGCCGCACCGATACCCAGACCGCCGGCCACTCCGACCGACGTCGCCTTCTTCTTCGCCTCCAGCTTGGCGAGCTCGATGTTCAGCTGGACCAGCGTCTGGAGCCGCCGCTTGACAGCTTTCGTCTGTGAGACGAAACCGAACATGGAGCGCAACATACCCCGAAAGCGATCTGCTGACGACGTTAGCCGAGGCTGGTCGAACCCGGCGCCGGTGGCGGGAGGGGCCACGCCACCCTCCCTGCGTCTGGCGTGTGGGGGCGTCGAGCTGATGTATGCGACGTTCGCAGCAGGCGCTCTTCCGCGTTTCGCTCCTGTGGGACACGCACGCCAGACAGGCTGACTCCGGCCGGGGCCGACAACGACGAGTAGCGTTGCTCTCCTGGGATGCGGGGCTCGCGGACGGAGGTTGGCATGGAGCAGGGTGCGGAGCGCAAGCGGGTCGAGACCCTTGGTCGGCTGGAGAATGGGCTGCGGGAGGGCGGGGACTGGTATCTCTGGGGCCCGTACATCAGCGAGCGCCAGTGGGGCACCGTGCGGGAGGACTACAGCGCGAACGGCACGGCCTGGGAGTACCTGTCGCACGACCACGCGCGCTCCCGCGCGTATCGCTGGGGGGAGGACGGGCTGGCGGGATTCTGCGACGTCGAGCAGCGGCTGTGCCTCGGGCTGGCGCTCTGGAACGGCCGCGACGCGATCCTGAAGGAGCGGATCTTCGGCCTCACGGGCAACCAGGGCAACCACGGCGAGGACGCCAAGGAGTACTGGTGGTACCTCGACGCGACGCCGAGCCATTCCTGGAACCGCTGGCGCTATCACTACCCGCAGACGGCGTTCCCGTACTCGGAGCTGGTCGAGGAGAACGCTGCCCGCTCGAAGCTCGACCCAGAGTTCGAGCTGATGGACACCGGCGTCTTCGACGACGACCGCTACTGGATCGTCGAGGCGCATTACGCGAAGGCGAGCCCGCTCGACGTGCTCGTGACCGTGCAGGTCACGAACGCGGGTCCTGACGAGGACGTGCTGCACGTGCTGCCGACCGCCTGGTATCGGAACACCTGGGCGTGGGAGGTCGGCCGGACGGCACCTGCCTTGAGCACTGTCGACGAGGCCACGGTCGAGACCGAGCATCCGTTTCTCGGCCGGCTCGAGATCGTCGCCGACGACGGACCGAACGGTGCTCCCGAGGTGCTCTTCTGCGACAACGAGACGAACACCGAGCGGCTGTTCGGGACCGCGGGCGAGTCGCCCTACCCGAAGGACGGGATCAACGATCACGTCGTCTCCGGCGCCGCCACCGTGAATGCTGAGCGCACCGGCACGAAGGCTGCCTTCCACTACGTCGTCAGCGTGGCCCCGGGGGAGACGGTCGAGCTCCACCTCCGCCTGCGACCGGCCGGAGCAGCCGACTCACCGTGGCCCGACTTCGCAGACGTGATGGCCGCGCGCCGGCGCGAGGCGGACGAGTTCTACGCCGACTTGACACCGCTCGCCTGCTCCGAGGACGAGGCGAACGTGATGCGCCAGGCGCTCGCGGGGATGCTCTGGGGGAAGCAACTCTACTACTACGACGTCCAGCGCTGGCTGACGGGGGACCCCACGCAGCCGCGACCGCCGGAGACCCGCCACGGCGGGCGGAACGCGCACTGGCTCAACTTCGAGGCGTTCGACATCATGTCGATGCCCGACCCCTGGGAGTACCCGTGGTTCGCCGCGTGGGACATGGCGTTCCACTGCGTCGCGCTCGCGCACGTCGATCCCGCGTTCGCGAAGTACCAGCTGACGCTGCTGTGCCGCGAGTGGTTCCAGCACCCGAACGGCGCGCTGCCCGCGTACGAGTGGGCATTCGACGACGTCAACCCGCCGGTGCAGGCGTGGGCAGCGCTCCAGGTGTTCGTCATCGACGGCGGCCGCGACATCGCCTTCCTGAGTCGCGTCTTCGACAAGCTGCTCGTCAACTTCACCTGGTGGGTGAACCGTCTCGACGCCGACGGGTCGAACGTCTTCGAGGGGGGCTTTCTCGGTCTCGACAACATCGGGCCGATCGACCGCTCGCACCTCCCGAGCGGGTACATGCTCGAGCAGGCGGACGCCACCGGGTGGATGGCCGCGTACGCCCTCACGATGGCCGCGATCGCCGCCGTGCTCAACCGCACGCGGCCGACGACCGACCTCGTCGTGAAGTTCCTCGAGCACTTCTCCCTGATCTCGGAGGCGATGGAGGAGAAGGGTCTCTGGAACGAGGAGGACGGGTTCTACTACGACCAGCTGCGCCGGCCGGACGGGTCGGTCGTGCCGGTCAAGGTCCGCTCGATGGTCGGCGTGCTGCCGCTGATGGCCTTCGCGGTCGTCGAGGACGAGGCCGTGGCGCGCGCGCGGAAGCTCGGGAAGCACTTCGCACGACTGCTCGATCGGCACGACGAGCTCAGTCGGGCGCCAGGCGAGGTCGTGATCCGGAACGGGCGGACGCTCGTCGGCGTCGTCGGCGTCGACCACCTGCTGCGGATCCTGCAGCGGCTGCTCGACGAGAGCGCCTTCCTGTCGCCGTACGGCCTCCGGGCCGTCTCGCGCTGGCATCGCGAGCACCCGTACCACCTCGACATGGGCGGGTACGAGACCTCGATCGACTACGAGCCGGCCGAGTCGAACACCGCCATGTTCGGCGGGAACTCGAACTGGCGCGGACCGGTGTGGTTCCCCGTCAACTACCTCGTCGTCGACGCGATGCTCCGCTACGCACGCTACTTCGGAGACGACGTGACGCTGGAGTACCCCACCGGGTCGGGTCAGCAGCGCACCTTCGGCGAGATCGGGGAGGACCTGCGCCAACGCCTCATCTCGCTCTTCCTGGTCGGCGAGGACGGCCGCCGGCCGTGCTTCGGGTGGGTCGAGAAGCTCCAGACCGACCCCGCCTGGAAGGACAACATCCTCTTCAGCGAGTACTTCCACGGGGACAACGGCGCCGGCCTCGGCGCAAGCCACCAGACCGGCTGGACGGGCATCGTGGCCGACATGATCCGCAGGCACGGGGGCGCGGACGTCCCGACGATCGGCGAGGTCCTCGAGCTGCTGAACGACCCGGTGACGTGACGATCGCCCTCGGCCCGCAGCCGTGCGGCGCCCTCGGGGAGTCCGCGCTCCGCGAGTGGCTCGTCGCCGACGGCCTCGGGGGCTACGCGATGGGAACGGTGGCGGGGCTCCGGACGCGCCGCTATCACGGCCTCCTCGCCGTCGCGGCGGGCGGGCCCTCCGCGCGGATGCTCGGCCTGGCCGCGCTCGAGCCGGTGCTCGTCGTCGGCGACGCGCGCTACCGGCTCTCGACCAACGAGTGGGCGTCCGGCGCCGTCGACCCACGCGGCCACGAGCTGCTCGTGTCGTTCGCCCTCGACCGAGGGGCGCCGCGGTGGCGATGGCAGGTCGGCGACGTCGTGCTGGAGCGGGAGGTGGCGATGACGCACGGGCGCTGCGCTGTCGGCGTCGTGCACCGGCTGCTTCGCGCCGACAGGCCGGTCTCGCTCGACCTGACGCCCCTCTGCACCTGGCGCAGCGTGCACGGCGAGCGGTACGCGGCCGGCGATCCGGAGGTCGAGACGACGTCGAACGGCTTCGTCTTCGAGGGGTCGTACCGCGTCGCCGGGGACGGCTGGCGCCCCGGTGGTGCGTGGTACCACGGGGTGCGCGCGCGGGAGGAGGCCGCGCGCGGGCTGAGCGACCGCGAGGATCTGTGGGCGGCGGGCACGTTCTCCATCGCGCTTTCCGTGGGAGACGCGCACGAGGTGACCGCCGCTGCGGCTCCGTTCGACGGCGCCCTCCCCGGGGCGGCTGCGATCGTCGCGGGCGCCCGCGAGCGCGGCGCCGCGCTCGTACGGCAGGCGCGCGTCTCGGGCGACGCGGACGCGCAGCTCGTACTCGCCGCCGACCAGTTCGTGATCGATCACGACGGCCCGACGGCCGTCGCCGGGTATCCGTGGTTCGGCGAGTGGTCGCGCGACCTGATGACCTCGTACGAAGGCCTCTTCCTCGCCACGGGTCGCGCGGAAGAGGGTCGCGGGGCGTTGCGCCGCGCTGCCGCGACGCTCTCCGAGGGGATGCTCGCGAACACCGCCGACACCGGCACGCTCGAGTACAACACCGCCGACGGGACGCTCTGGTTCGTCCACGCGCTCGGCCGCCACGTCGACGTCGTCGGCGACGACGACCTCGGCGCCGAGCTCGCGCCGTCGCTCGCCGAGATCGTCGACCACCACCTCGCCGGAACGCGGTTCGGGATCGGCGTCGACGACGACGGCCTGCTGCGCCAGGGACAGGACGGCTGGGCGCTGACGTGGATGGACGCGCGGATCGACGGCGTCCCTGTGACGCCGCGGATCGGCAAGCCGGTCGAGGTGAACGCACTGTGGATCCAGGCACTCGAGATCGCCGGCCGGCTGTGCCGTACCGACCGCTGGCGCGACACGCACGAGGCGGCCCGCTCGTCGTTCCTCCGCCGCTTCGTGCGCGACGACGGGCAGGGGCTCCTCGACGTCGTCGACGCGCCGGGAGGCGGTGACGGCTCCGTGCGCCCGAACCAGCTGCTCGCGGTGTCGCTTCCCGGCGGACCGCTCGCCGACGCCCGCGACGGCGGCGCCGCCGTCCAGCGGGCCGCGCGTTCCGCGGTCGAGGCATGTCGGCCGCTCGTGACGCCGCTCGGGCTGCGGTCGCTCGCGCCCGACGACCCCGGCTACCGACCGCTTCACCGAGGCAATCCCGCCGAGCGCGACGCGGCGTACCACCAGGGGACGGTCTGGCCGTGGCTGATCGGCCCGTACGTCGACGCGTCGCGCCGCGTCGGCCTCTCGACCGATGTGCTGCTCGACGGCCTGCTCGCGCACCTGGGCGACTGGGGCGTCGGCTCGGTCTCCGAGACCGCCGACGGCGCCGAGCCGCACCCGGCGACGGGCTGCCCGTTCCAGGCCTGGTCGGTGGCCGAGCTCCTCCGCGTCCGCCGCAGCGCGGCGTAACGCCGAACGCGATACGGTCGGGAGGACGACCGCTCGGCACGTCGAACCGTCGTCGAGGGTCACGCTCACACCTCCTCGAAAGGGGCATCGATGGCAGACGAGACTCACGACAGGCCCTTCGCGATCGTCGGGAGGGGGACGCTCTTCGACGGCGCCGCCTACTGGGCGACGCTGCTCGGCGTGTACCTGATGGTCGGCGGCCTGATGTTCTACTCCGGCAAGGAGAAGCTCTTCGACGACGACGGGAACGCGCCGCAGGGAATCAAGGACCAGTTCAAGGGGACGTTCATCGACACGTTCCCGGGAACCGACGCAGCCTGGGTCATCCTCGGCATCCTCGAGTTCGCCGTGTTCCTGCTCCTCGTGGCGAGCCTGATCTTCCTCGAGTTCCTGCCCCACCGCGACAAGCTGTTCCTCCAGCTCGGGCTCGCGGTGGCGCTCCTGACCTTCGCGTGCCTGGCGTTCGGTCAGACGGCGACGAAGCAGTTCTCCGGCACCGCGTCGCTCTACACGTACTTCGGCTCGACGGTGGTGATCCTGATCCTCGTGAGCCTCATGCCGCCCAACCGCTCCGACCGCTGGCTCGGCGGAACGGGCGGATCCAGCGGGTCGTAGCCGCCCGGCCTCGGCGACCACCGCGCGTCGAACCCGGCGTGCGCGGTCGCCTGCCCCGGGGGCCGATCCGCGATCGAGCGACATCGGCCCGCGCCGAGTAGCGTGTCCGCGTGCAATCCTGGGACGAACGGGCGCCGGGGAGGCGCGCCTGTGCCGGCGACGGCCGGTACCGGCGGAGGGTGGGAGCGCGATGGTGACGGCCGAGGAGATCGCCGGCGTCGCGATCTTCGCGCAGCTGCCCGAGCCCGAGCGCGAACGGGTCGCGCGCGCCGCGGCGGACATCACGCTCGTCGAGCGCGAGTACGCGGCGAGCCCCGGCGACGAGCGCGCGCTCTTCGCCGTGCTCTCTGGCCGCATCGAGGCGGTCCGGATCGACGACGGGATCGAGCGCATCGTGGGCGAGCGGCTTCCCGGCGACGTCTTCGGAGAGGTCCCGATCACCCTCGGCACGGTCTTCCCGGTCGGATTCCGTGCAGCCGAGGGGTCGCGCGTGCTGCGGATCGAGCCGCGCGACTATCACGCCGTGGCGGCTGCCGCGCCCGACGTCGCGCTCGAGGTCGGGGAGGCTGGCCGGCCACCGGATGGGCGGCCGCGGCGGCCTGCAGGGCCTCGCCTCGACGCCGGAGCGGCCGCGCGCGATCGTGATCGGGCACCGCTGGGACGCGACGTGCAGCGAGCTCCGGCGCTTTCTCGACCGCAACCAGATCACGTTCACGTGGCTCCAGCCCGACCTCCCCGACGAGGCCGCCGAGTGGTGGGGCGGCGCTGCCCGCCGAAGGTGACTATCCGGCGCTGCGCGTCGTCGACGGCAAGACCGTCGTCCGCCCGCGGCCGCGTCGCGTGGCGGAGCTGCTCGGCCTGTCGACGGAGCCGGCCCTCGCCGAGTACGACACGGTGATCGTCGGCGGCGGTCCGGCGGGCCTCGCGGCCGCCGTCTACGGGGCCTCCGAGGGCCTGCGCGTCGTCGCCGTCGAGCGCGAGGCGCCGGGCGGCCAGGCAGGCACCTCGTCGCGGATCGAGAACTACCTCGGCTTCCCGTCCGGCGTCTCCGGCGACGAGCTGTCGAAGAAGGCGCTCCAGCAGGCGCGCAGGCTCGGCGCGGAGATCCTCGTCACGCGCGCGATCACGAGGATCGAGGCCGGGTCCCGTCACGTGCACCTGGACGGGGGCGACGTCCTGCGGACGCGCACGATCATCCTCGCCTGCGGCGTCGTCTGGCGCCAGCTCGAGATCGACGGGTTCGACCGGCTCGGGGGTAAGGGCATCTTCTACGGCGCCGCTCGGAGTGACGCGCCGAGCACGCACGGGCTCGACGTCCACGTCGTGGGCGCGGGCAACTCCGCGGGCCAGGCGGCGCTCTCGTTCGCGACCCACGCTCAGAGCGTGACCGATTCTCTGTCGCGGCGACGGCCTCGAGAAGAGCATGTCCCGCTACCTCGTCGACCAGCTCGCGTCGCGGGAGAAGATCCGCGTGCTCTCGCGCACGGAGGTCGCCGCCGCGCACGGCGACACGTCGCTCGAGGCGATCGACGTGCGCAACGTCGACTCCGGCGAGATCGACGCGGCTCGAGTCCGGGCGGTCTGTACATCTTCATCGGCGCCGACGCCGAGACCGCCTGGCTGCCGCCCGAGATCGCGCTCGACGCTCGCGGCTACGTGCTGACGGGCGCCGACGTGCGCGCGGCGGACCGCTGGGCGCTGGAGCGCGACCCGTACCTGCTCGAGACGAGCGTTCCGGGGATCTTCGCCTGCGGCGACGTGCGCTTCGCGCCGGTGAAGCGCGTCGCCGCCGCCGTAGGCGAGGGGAGCATGGCGATCGCGTTCGTGCACCAGTACCTGAAGGACGCCGACGCCGCGGAGGGCTGAGCTCGCGCGAGCCTTCGGCAACGCTGACAGCTGTTTGATCCCCCGGATGGGGGACGCCTCGCGACGGCGTCCACGACCACGATCTGGGAGATCTTGGGGGAGAGGGTTTGGCGTCTGGGCACGGCGGTGGGGCTCGATGAGCACCGTGACGCCCGCGCGCGGTCGAGCCTCGAGGGCGGGCTGCTCAGCCTCGCAGGGCTCGAGGCCCGCCTCTCGGACGAGACCGGGCCGTGCGGCGTCGTGTTCGTCGACCTCGACGACATGAAGGACGTCAACGACCGGCACGGTCACGAGGCGGGCGACCGCCTCCTGCGCTCCGCCGCGGGCCGGCTGGCCCGCGTCGTGCCCGTCGGGGTTCTCGGCGCCGATCGGCAGCGACGAGTTCGCGCTGCTCGTGCCCGGGTTGGACGACGCGGTTGCGCTCGAATGGGTCGTGACGCGCGTCGGCGAGACGCTCGCGGTTCCGTTCGACATCGGGCTCGCCGAGCCGATCGAGGTCAGCGCCACCGCAGCTGGAGCGCTGTGGCAGCCCGGCGACGACCCGCGCTCGGTGTTCCGGACGGTCGACGAGCGGGTGATGGTCGGCAAGGTGTTTCGGCGGGAGGACGGCTTCGGCAAGCTCGCCGATCTCGTTGCGGGCGTGCTCGACAGGGCTCCCGACGTGGAGCTCCTCGACGCGGCCGCCGGCGCGGTGCGACATCTTGCCGGCGCCGATCTCGGCCTCGTGCTCGTCTCCGGTGAGGTCGCGTTCGCGCCCGACCTCGCGGCGGCCGCCGCGGTCGAGATCGCCTCGCGCGCTGCCGCGGAGGCATCCGACACCGGTCGCTTCGTCGACACCCGCGACGAGCAATGGGAGGCGGTGGCCGCGCCGCTCGGGGCGCCCGACACCCTGGCGGGCGCCGTCGCCGTGCTCCGCCGTCGGAGCCGGTTCGGCCGCCGTGAGCGCGTGCTCGTGGCCCAGGCGGGCCGCTTGCTGGGGCCGAGCATCGCTGCCCGTCGCACGCTCGAGGACGCCCTCGGTCAGATCGCGGAGCTCTCGGAGCAGGCGCTGCGCGACGAGACGACCGGCCTTCCGAATCGGCGTGCGCTCCTGCGGCGGCTCGCCGAGGTTCCCGAGGGCGTGCCGCTGTCCGTGCTCCTGATCGACTTCGACGGGCTCCGCGCCGTCAACAACGTCCTCGGCCATCAGATGGGCGACGAGCTGATCCGGCGGGTCGCCGCCGCGATCCAGGAGTCGCTCGAGCCGGAGGAGCTCGTCGCGCGCCTCCACGGGTCGGGCGGGGACGAGTTCGTCGTCTGCTGCCCGGACCTCGGCGAGGACGCTGCGGCCGCGCGCGCGGTGGAGGTCGAGGGGCACCTGATGGACATTCGGCTGCCGTCGGTGCTCCGCCACCTCTACCGCGGAGCGTCGGTCGGGACGAGCACGCGAGCGGGTGGGGAGAGCCCGATCGCCTTCCTCGAGCGCGCCGCATCCTCGATGCGCGCCCGCAAGGCCGCCCGCAAGTCGCACGATTCGTAGCGGAGCTGCGGGACGCGATGGCCACCGCGTCCCGGCTCCGCCCTCTACGTGAAGACGATCTCGCCGCCGGCAGCGAGCTCATAGAACTCGCCGACGGTTAGCACGGCCTTCACCTGGGGGACAAAGTCCGCGGCGGTGAGGCCGAACATGTCGACGGTCGCCTTGCACGCGTAGATCCCGGCGCCCGAGTCGGCGATCATCTCGACGAACTCCGGGACGGGCGGGATGTCGAGCTTCTCCATCTTGCGGGCCATCATCTTGGTGGCGAGCCACGACATGCCCGGGAGCGCGCCGAGGAGGGTCGGCAGGTGCATGCCGGGGTTGCCGACGGTCGCCACCTTGATGTGCGCCTGGCGCTTCCGCGTGATCGCGTCGAGCCCGAAGAACGTGAAGAAGACGTTCGCCTCGATGCCCTCCATGCGTGCCCCGTTCGCCATGATCAGGCCCGGGTAGGCGCCTTCGAGCGAGCCCTTGGAGACAACGATCGAGACCTTTTCGAGCCGCTCGGGCTCGATCGCCTCCGCAGGCCGTGTCAACTCGGCGAGGTCGTGATCGGTGACGGTCATGGTGTGCCTCCTAGATGCAGCCGCGCGGCTTAGGGACGCCGCCGATCTTCGCGGCGAGCTTGGCGGGGCCCTTGGGGAAGAGCTCGTAGAGCTCCTTGATCGGAACGCCTGACTGCTTTCCGAGCGAGCGGATCGACGGAGCCTGCCCCGTCTCGAGGTAGGTCGCGCGCATGTAGCTCACGACCTGCCAGTGGCGCGGCGTGAGCTCTCCGATCCCGTTCGCGCGGGCGATCTCCATGGCCACGTCCTCGTTCCACTGCGCCGCGTCGGTCAGAAACCCCTCCCCGTCGACCTCCACCGCGGCGCCGGCAAGCATGGTTGTCGTCATCGTCGTCACTCCTCTCGTCAGGTACCCGCGTGAACGGGCGCCTTCTTGCCGTGCATCTGCATCTGCGCGGAGGTCCCGGGGATCTCGCGACCGGGCAGGAGCATGTGCCAGTAGATGGACTGGAAGGCCAGCTTCGCGATGTGGTTGAGCCGCGACTCCTCGAGCAGGGGGAGCGGCCCGAGCGCAAACGGGTAGCGGCCGGGCAGCGGCTCGACCTCGTAGTTGAAGTCGATCAGGAGCGCCTTGTGGAAGCCGGTCTCGACGAAGCAGTTCGCATGGCCGTCGAAAGCGCCGTCGAGCCCCTCGCCGGCGAGGAAGCGCCGGACGTTCTCGGTCAGCACCTCGCCCTCGAAGTGCGTCACCGAGCCCGCCTTCGACGTCGGGACGTTCGTCGCGTCGCCGATCGCGAACACGTTCGGCTTCGCGTGCGACTGGAGCGTGTGAGGATCCGTCGAGACGAACCCGAGGTCGTCGCCGAGGCCCGGTGAGCGCTCGACGAACTCGGCTCCGCCGTGGAGTGGGATCGTGACGAGCAGATCGAAGGGGATCTCGCGCTCGTCGTAGCTGATCAGCCTGCCGCCCGCACCGTCGACCTCCGCCGTCGCGAAGTCCGCGACGAGATCGACCTTCTTCTGGCGCAGGAGCCCAGCGAGATGCTCGGCGGCGACCGGCTTCGTGAACGCCGCGTCGAGCGGCGTGACGAAGGTCAACTCGACCCTGTCCCGCACCCGGCGGTCATGGAAGTACCAGTCCGCAAGGAAGGAGAACTCAAGGGGCGCGACGGGGCACTTGATCGGCATGTCGACGCAGTTGACGACGACGCGCCCGGAGTCGAGCGCGCGAAGCGCCTGCGCGAGTGCCGTTGCCCCCTCCGGCGTGTAGAACGTGAATACCTTCTCCATCCAGCCGGGGCCGGTCATGCCGTCGGTTTCTTCCGGCTGCAGCCGGGTGCCGGTCGCCACGATCAGGACGTCGTAGGGCAACCCCGCGCCGTCCCCCAGGTGGACGAGGTTGGCCTCGAGGTCGACGCGGTCGACTTCCTCCTGTCGGAACTCGATGCCGTCACGGAGCTGCCGCCGGCGCGGGCGCACGATGTCGTCCACGTCGGCGAGGCCGAACGGGACGAACAGGAGCCCGGGCTGGTAGACATGGCGGTCGTCGCGGTCGACGACGGTGATCGCCGCCTCCGCAGGCTCGAAGACGCGTCGGAGCCGGTTCGCCATCATGGTCCCGCCGGTTCCTCCGCCGAGGATCACGATCCGCTTCTGCATCGCGTGCCTCCCGGATCCCGATATTGCTTGACCCGAGCGTGCCGTGGGCGCGCGCCGCGCGCATCCGGGAAGCGCGCAGCCCTCCTCCGTAGCATCTACGCAAGGACCGCGCGCACCGAAAGCCGGCTACGGCACGCGCCAGGACGGCTCGAGATCGGCGTCGGTCGGGCGATCGCCCAGTGGCTGATCGGGCGAGACGCGCCGAGGGCCGCCGTAGCGCGGCCCTCGGCGCTCCCGGCGATGACCCGGATCAGTGAGCGGGCAGGCGGTGCCTGGGCATCCGAAGCGCCAGCAGCAGCGCGAGGACGAGCATCACGCCGCCCGCGAATCCGATGCCGATCTGCTGCCACGCGAGCTCGCGACCCGTGACAGTCGCGGCAACGGGTTGCGAGACGCTTGACGGATCGATGCGGAAGCGGTCGTCGCGAACCGGCTCGGGCGCAGGGGTGGATGTCGCGAGCCGCGTCACTGCCTGCGATCGCTCCCGGGCGTCGAGCATCCGCCCGAGGTCGGCCTGCCGTGCCGCTACGGCGCGGTCTGCGAGGTCGGGTGAGATGCGCACGATCGCGTCGTTTCGGTCGGCACCCCACGTGTCGGCCGCTGCCGGCATCGCGAGCACGAGCGCGGCGCCGGCCGCCGCGATGAGGAGTGAGGTCCTGGGGGTCATCGCCTCTCCTTCGTCTCCGGTGACCTCCTGGCCACCTGTCTCGAGGCTACGGAGCGGCTGGATCGGCTGAAACGGGCGAGTCCCCCGTGTTTGACCCCTCGACCCCCTGTGATTGACGCGCGGCGAGGGCGCGTGGAAGCTCGCCGCGATGCCGGACGCCGAGCTTTCCGAAGATGCGCGACAGATGGCCTTCCACCGTCCGCTCGGCGACAAAGAGAGAGGCCGCGACGTCACGGTTCGTCTTGCCGTCGGCGACGAGCGCTGCAACGCGCTCCTCGGCCGGCGTGAGCGCACCGGCGGTCGGCGCTCGCCCGCTGATCCGGCGGAGCTCGCCGCGCGCCCGTTCCGCCCAGAGCGTGGCGCCGGCGGCGTCGAAGAGCGCGAGCGCGTGCTCCAGCGTCGCACGCGCCTCCCGCCGTCGGCGCGAACGACGCTGCGTGACCCCGAGGGCGAGCAGCGTGCGGCCATGGTCGAGCGGGATCTCCGCCCGGTCGTGCCACGTGAGTGCCTCCTCGAACGCCGCGAGGGCTGTGTCGAGCTGTCCGGCGTCGGCCGCGAGCAGCGCGCGGCAGCGGAGGGAGTTGGCACGCGCGGAGGCTCGCTCGAGGCGGCGGGCATGTCCCTCGTACCAGTCGAGGACCTCGGTCGCCTCCGGCAGGCGTCCGAGCTCGATCAGAGCCTCGACAAGATCGATCGCGAAGCGCGTCGCGCCGGGCTCCGCGAGGGCCTCCCTGCGAACGACGACGAGCAGCGGCTCGAGCTGGCGGACGACCTCGTCGGGTGCGCGGAGCGTAAGGGCGAGATGCCCGAGCGCCTCCCGGGCAACGAGGGGCACCGAGTTGCCGAGCGCCCCGTCGAGCGCGCGCTCGGCTGCCTGCCTCGCCGGCTCGGGACGACCCAGCTCCGCGTGGATCAACGCTTCGAGCGCGAGGTTCTGCCTCGCGAAGAGACTCTGTCCGGACTGCTCGGCCGCCTCGTGCCCGTCGCGGGCGCGCTCGAGCGCCGACTCGAGATCTCCGAGCAGGCGCTCGGCGTTGCCGAGGAGGAAGAAGAGCCACGGCAGAGCGCTCTCGTCGCCGAGGTCGTTGGCGCGGCGCAACAGGTCCATCACCACGGCGCGCGACCGTTCGTGCTCGTCCACGTACGTCCAGTGCTCCGCCAGCGAGACGAGCGGTTGGTCGAGGATGCGGCGGTCCGCGGCGGCGTCCTGCAGCGCAGCGGCCCTGGCGGCCGTGGCCGTCGCGCTCGATCTGCCGAGGAACGCCTCCCCCGAGAACCGGGTGACGAGCACGTCCGCGGCGAGGGCCTGGGCGACAAGGCCCTCGTCGCCCAGCTCCTCTGCGAGGGCCAGGGCGATCCCGGTGTGCCGAGCGACATCCTGGAGCCGTTCGAGCAGCCACAGGCGGCACGAGGCCACGCCTTCGTGCGCGAGTGCGAGTGTGGCGCGGTCGGGCCCCGCCTCCTCCACCACCTGCAAGAAGAGCTCTGCGGCCTCGTCCGGCGCCTCGTAGAGACGGGTGCGCGCGAGCACCACCATTGCCCTTGCGCGCGGCACGCCCGGGGCGAGCGGTGCGATCACCTCGCGGAGCTGCGCCTCGGCCCTTCGGGAGTCTCCCGACTCGAAATGCAGGAAGGCTGCGTCGACCGAGCGCCGGAGCGCGTTCTCTGGGTGATCGGGGGGCGTCAGCTCGCTCGCCTTGTCGAGCATGAGGGCGGCTGACCGGAGGGCACCGCGCCCCCGCGCATGACGCGCCGCCGCCTCGACCGCCTCGGCCACGGTCTCGTCCGGCGACGAGACCGAGGCCGCCAGCTGCCACGCCCGCGCCTCCGGATCGTCCAGGAGCTCGGCAAGGCGCGCGTGCACCTCCGCACGCCGAACCGTCTTTGCCGTGTCGTAGGCGCCCGCGGCAAGGAGCGGATGCGTGAAGTGGAGGCGGTCTCCTCGGAGGTCGACGACCCGCGCCTCGAGCGCAGGACCCAGCCCCGTGTCCCGATCGATTCCCGACGCCGCCTCGGAGACGGCGATCGTCGGGTGCGGGTGCGCCGCCACAGCGAGCAGGAAGTCCCGGCTCTCCTGCGGCAGCGCCAGCAGCCGTTCGCGCACCAGGTCGTGGAGCGACTCGGGAACGAGCAGGGGCCGACCGGCGTCGACCGTGACGCCTTCGCGCCGGCGCGCGCGAACGATCTCCAGCGCGTAGAACGGGTTGCCGCCGGACGCGTCGCGCAGTTCCTCGAGCCGCGGTCTCGGCAGCACCACTCCGAGCTGCGACCGCACGACCTGGTGGAGCGCTCCGGCGTCGAGCGGTCCCACGTGGAGGGTCGTCAGTTGACTGGCGGGCAGTCCTCGTTGCAGCTCGGTCAGGAGCCCGCTCTCGAGCTCCGAGCGGCGCGAGAGCAGCAGGCCGATGCGCTCCGACCGCAGGCGTCGGGCGGCATACGCCAGCCCTCCGGCCGACGCCGGGTCGAGCCACTGGACGTCGTCGACCGCGACGACGGTCGGACGCGTTCCGGCCAGGGCGCGCAACGCATTCAGGAGCGCCACGCCGATCGCGTGGGGGTCGGGCGGCGGGCCTTCGTCGTCGCCGAGGACGAGCGCGCGAGAGAGCGCTCGGTGCTGTGTGGGCGACAGGGGCGCGAGCGCCTCGTCGAGCACCGGGTCGAGCAGATCTCCGACGCCGGAGAAGGACAGCGCCGTCTCGCTCTCGGTCGGCCGCGCCACGAGCACACGGAACCCCTGGCCGTCCGCTTCCCCGAGACCCGCCTCCCAGAACGTCGTCTTTCCGACGCCGGCGTCGCCTTCGAGGACGAGCGCGGCGGCGCCCACAGGGATGCTCCGAAGGAAGACGCGCAGCGACTCGAGCTCGTCGTCCCGTCCCACGAGGCCAGAGGGCATGACGCGCCGATCCTATGTCCGGTGCGACCGCGGGGGAATGCGCCGCGGCGTTCCTCCGTGACTACACGGCGAGCACGCTGAACGACGTGTCGACGGCGTCCTGGCGGCCGGGCACCCAGAGACTGACGCGGTACACCCCGTCGCCGACGTAGCCGATCGTCGTCTCCGCGATCGCCGAGCTGGCCGAGGCGACCTGCGCGCCGTTCCCGGGGAAGCGCACCTCGTAGACACCGACGTTCACGCGGCGCGCCTGCGGCGCCGCTCCGGCGCAGTTGAACCGGGCGCCGAACAACGATTTGGTGCTCGTGAACTGATCGGGGAAGTTCGCCATCCCCTTGGCGGGATCGCCGTTGACCGCGACGAATGCCCGCACGGCCCCCGGCTGGCACCGGGCCTGCGGCTTGACCGCCTCGTTGACCGCGATGGCGGAGCCGCCGAGCGCGAAGAACAGCGCGGCGCCGGCGAGGACGGTGGACGGGGTGACGCGCATTCGGGGACCTCCGTGACGGGGACGACCGGCGCATCGTCATCGCTCGGCCGGACGGAGCGGCGGCGTTTACGCGCCCGCGGGGCGGGCGCCGTCGACCACGAGGTCGGCGCAGGCGACGGGGTCGTCCCGCTCGACGTAGCGGTCCTCCATCGGCATCCAGCGGTCGACCCAGGTCGAGCGCGCCTGCTCGCCGTCGCGCGCGACTCCCCGCGCGAGCCGCACCTCGTACGGCGCCTCGACCCAGATCCGGACGTCGTAGTCGTCGCGGAACATCCGGTGGAGCGCGCAGACGCCCTCGACGACGACGAGCCCCGTCGGCTGGATCGTCCGCTCCCCGCCCGGCTGCCGCTCGACCCAGTCCCAGGCCGCGTAGCGCGCCGCGCGACCGGCAAGCAGCGGCTCGAACACCTCGGCGCGCAGCCGCGACAGCTCGAACCCGTCGCCGTCCCAGAACTCGTCGGTGCCCGACCACCTGCGCCCCGGGGATCTGTCCGGCGAGCGTCGACTTCCCCGAGCCGCCGCGACCACCGATCCCGACGAGCGTGAAAGCGCGCGGTCCCGCGGAGGCGGTGATCAGGTCGAGGGTCGCGCGGACGTCCATCCGGCCACGCTAGATGATCGATGTCGAGAGCCCGAGATGGTCTACGCTCGCGTGTACCGACCAGCACGCGCTCCCAGCGGAGGACATCCGATGAGCGAGCACCACCCGTGTCGTCGTCCCCTACGAGTCGATGGATCCGCTCGCGATCGGGGCGACCGACGACGAGTCGAAGAAGCACCGCGACACGCTCGAGGTCGAGATCCCGACCGCGAACCTGATCGCGGTCGTCCAGCCGGACGAGCCGCGCGCCGGTCGGGCGACGCGACCGACGCGGCCCGGCGCGCGCTCGCCGAGCCCGTCGACGGCCCGACCTTCGCGGAGCTGCTCGCCGGCAAGGCGAGCGTCGCCGTGGTCATCGACAACCAGTTCCGGCCGACGCCGTCATCGAAGCTGCTGCCGGCCGTGTTCGACGCGATCGAGGCCGCCGGGATCACCGACGTCCGCGTCTGCTGCGCGAACGGGAAGGTCTTCCCGATGTCCGAGTCGGACACCGAGCAGAAGGTCGGCCGCGAGAACCTCGCGCGGATGGAGCGCAACGGCTGGTCGTTCTCGCAGAACGACCCGCAGAACCCGGACGCGTACACGTTCGTCGGCGTCTCGTCCGGCGGCACGCCGGTGTGGCTGCTGAACGAGGTCGCGTCGGCCGAGGTCAAGATCACGATCGGCCAGGCGCAGGCGAACCACTGGGGCGCAGGCGGCGGCGGCAAGCTGATCCTGCCGGGCGTCGTCTCGGACGAGACGGTCGAGTCGAACCACTGCGCCTTCGTCACGTCGCCGCAGACGCACTACGGCGCGTACGTCGGGCCGATGCGCTCGGACATCGACGAGGTCGCGACGATGTGCGGGCTCGACTGCACGATGAACGTGATCCTCGACACGCACGGCCGCGTGATCGACGTCGTCTTCGGCTCGCATCCCGAGGCGCACCGCGAGGCGATCCGCCGCTTCAACGACGATCTACGCCTACGAGTCGTTCGTGCCGGAGCACGGCCAGGCGGACATCGCGATCTGCGGCGTCTTCGCCCCGACCGACCACCTCTTCTTCCACACGGGCTGGGGCTGCATGTCGGCCGATCTCGTCGTGAAGGACGGCGGCACGCTCATCTACACGAGCCCCTCGCCCGGCGTCTCGACCGCGATCGGCGACTTCCCCGGGCTCGCGCTGATGGACCTGATGAAGCCGTACATGCCGCCGACGCCCGAGAACTACCAGCGGGTCCTCCGCGACATCCACGCGCGGGCGATCCAGATGTGGGCGGGCTGCATCTGGGTGCCGATCTACGAGGTGATGACGCGCAAGCACCTGACGATCGTGACGCTCGAGGAGAACCTCGAGATGGCGGCCGACATCGGCCTCGACGCGACGACCTCGCTCGACGACGCGCTCGCGGCCGCGCTAGAGCGGCACGGCGACGGACGCGAAGATCGTCGTGCTGCCGTTCGCGCGCTACCAGCTGCCGCGCAACGCGGTCCGCATGGAGCCGGCCGACGAGCGGGTCTTCGCGTTCGCAGGGCGCCCGTAGATGGTCGACGCCGCGCGCCGGACGATCCCCGGCCTGCGGGCGTCCGGCGCGGCGGCCGCCGACGACGTCGGACGCGAGATCCGCGGCTCGACGACGATCCTCGAGCTCCTGCGGATGTTCCCCGACGGGCGGGCGGCGCGACTGATGAGCGCAGATCCAGTTCCCCTGCGCGCACTGCGGCGGCGCGGTCCGCGAGCCGCTGACGCTCGCGGCCACGCGGCACAGGCGCGACCCGCGCGCGGTGCTCGACGCGTTCCGCGCGCTCGAGACGGGGTTCCCGGGCGAGGACGTGGTGGAACGAGCGCGACACCGTCGCGACGCCGCACCACCGCAGTAGATTCTCGCCGTGGGCGTCGCGACCGAGCGCGAAGGCGTGGGTCGGCCGCTCGCGTCCTCCGCGTCGAGGACGAGGCGCTGCTCCGCGGGGAGGGGCGCTTCATGGACGACCTCGAGCCCGTCCCGCACGCGTGCCACGCGGCGATCGTCCGCTCGCAGCTCGCCCACGCGCGCATCACGGTCGACGCGTCGGCGGCGCTCGGGCGCGCCCGGCGTCGTCGGCGTCCTCACCGGCGAGGACGTGGCGTCGCTGTCGCGGCCCTTCCCCGCCGGAATCGAGTCGCCGGTGTCGCACTACGCGGCCGCCGTCGGCACGGCTCGCTACGTCGGCGAGCCGCTCGCGGTCGTCGTCGCGCGGGACCGCTACCTCGCCGAGGACGCGGCCGAGCTCGTCGCCGTCGACTACGAGCCGCTCGAGCCCGTCGTCGAGCCCGACGGCCGCGGATGCGTCCACGACCGCCGCTTCCACTACGGCGACGTCGACGACGCCCTCGCCGGCGCCGACCTCGTCGTCCGCGAGACGCTTCCGCGTGCCGCGCTTCACGTGCCCGCCGGTCGAGTGCTACGGCGTCGTCTGCGACTGGGACGAGCCGGCCGGGACGGCTGACCGCGTGGGCGAACTTCCAGGGGCCGTTCACGCTGCACGGCGTCGCCGCGGCCGCCCTCGGGCTCCGGGGCGATCGGCTCCGGCTGCTGACGCCGCCGGACTCGGGCGGGTCGTTCGGCATCAAGTCGTCGGTCCTCGCGTACGTCGTGCTGGTCGGCCTCGCCGCGCGCACGCTCGGCGTGCCCGTGCGCTGGACGGAGGATCGGCTGGAGCACCTCGCCGCGAGCGCCGCCGCGACGGGACGCGTCACCGAGCTCGAGGCGGGCTTCACGCGCGAGGGCGAGCTCGTCGCGCTGCGCTACGACGCGCTCGAGGACGTCGGCGCCTACGTGCGCGCGCCCGAGCCGGCGACGCTCTACCGGATGCACGGCTCGCTCTCGGGCGCCTATCGCGTCCGGAACGTCGCTGCGCGGAACCGCGTCGTCCTCACGAACACGCTCCCGTCGGGCCTCAACCGCGGCTTCGGCGGGCCGCAGCTCTACTTCGGGCTCGAGCGGACGATGGCGATCGCCGCGCGCCGGCTCGGGATCGACCCCGCCGAGCTCGCGCGGCGCAACCTCGTCCGCGCCGAGGAGATGCCGTACCGCACGCCGACCGGCGGGCTCTACGACTCGGGCGACTACGCGGCCTGTCTCGATCGACGCGCTCGAGCTCGCGCGCTACGACGAGCGTCGCGCCGAGGTCGAGGCGGCGCGGGCCGAGGGCAGGCTCGTCGGCATCGGTCTCGCATGCGTCGTCGAGCCGTCGATCTCGAACATGGGCTACATCACGCTCGCGCAGACGGCGGTCGAGCGGGCGGCGACCCTGCCGAAGTCGGGAAACGCCGAGGGCGCGTCCGTGGCGATCGACCCGCTGGGCGGGATCACCGTCCGGCTCGGGACGACGCCGCAGGGCCAGGGGCACCGCACCGTCGTCGCCCAGGTCGTCGCGGACGAGCTCGGCTGCGCGCCCGACGAGGTCACCGTCGTCTCCGAGCTCGACACCGCGAGCACGCCCTGGACGGTGGCGTCGGGCAACTACTCCTCGCGCTTCTCGGGCGTCGGGGTCGGCGCCGTCCAGCTCGCGGCCCGCCGCGTGCGGGAGAAGATCGACGCCGTCCGCGCGCACCTCGGCGAGCCCGACTTGTCGCTCCGGAAGGTTGCGGGCACCGTGCACTGGCATCCCGAAGGGCTGCCCGACGGGATGGAGCCGGGCCTCACCGCGGTGGCGTTCTACGCGACGCCGAACCTCGACCCGCCGGACGCCGAGGACCGCGTCGCCTCGTCGGCAGCGCACGGCTTCGTCGTCGACGTCTGCGCGGTCGAGATCGATCCGGCCACCGGTGTCGTGCGCGTCACCGACTACACGAGCGTCCACGACGCCGGCACCCTCCTGAACCCGATGCTCGCCGACGGTCAGGTTCGCGGCGGGTTCGCCCACGGCGTCGGCGCCGCGCTGTTCGAGCGGCATGCCTACGACGAGGACGGGAACCTCATGACGGCGTCGCTCGTCGACTACGTGACGCCGACCGCGCCCGATCTGCCCGACCTCGTCGTCGACCACCTGGAGTCGCCCTCGCCGTTCACCCCGCTCGGAGCGAAGGGCCTCGGCGAAGGGGCGACGATGTCGGCGCCGGTCGCGATCGCGAACGCCGTCGCCGACGCGCTCGGCGTCGACGAGGTCGAGCTGCCGCTGACGCCGCCGCGGGTCTGGCGCCTGGCCAACCAGGCAAGTGCACAGTGTCACTTGGGCCGAACGCCGCGTGAAGCCGGCGCCGTTCGACTACGTCCGGGCCGCGTCGCTCGAGCACGCGTTGGCGGTCCTCACCGAGGGCGGCCCCGATGCGAAGCCGATCGCGGGCGGGCAGAGCCTCGTTCCCGCGCTCAACATGCGCCTCGTCCGGCCGAGCGTCCTGGTCGACCTGAACCGCGCCGGCCTCGACGGCATCGAGGAGAACGGCAGCGTGCGAATCGGGGCGACGATCCACCAGGCTGCGCTCGCAGGCGACGTGCGCGTCCACCCGCTCGTCCGCGCGGCGCTGCCGTTCGTCGGCCATTTCGTGACGCGCAACCGCGGCACGGTCGGCGGCTCGATCGCACACGCGGACGGCGCCGCCGAGCTGCCGCTCTGCCTCGTCGCCCTCGGCGGCTCGGTCGTCGTCGAGGGGCCGGAGGGGAGGAGGGAGATCCCCGCCGACGCGTTCTTCGTCACGCATTTCTCGACGGCGCTCCGGCCCGGGGAGCTCGTCGTCGAGACCGTCTGGCCGCTCGATGTCCCACGCGAGACGAGCGCGTTCGAGGAGTCGGCGCTCCGCGCCGGGGACTTCGCGCAATCGATGGCCGCCGTCGTGCTGCGCCGCGACGAGGGAGGGGTCGTCACCCACGCGGCGGTCGCGGTCGGTGCCGTGACCGACCGCCCGACCCGGCTCCCCGAGGTCGAGGCGCTGCTCGTCGGCACGTCTGGCGCCGACGCGGCCGCCGACGCCGGCGCGCTTGCGTCGACCCTCGTCGACCCGCCCGACTCGATTCACGCGAGCGCGCGCTACCTCCGCGCGCTGACGGGCGCGCTGACGACCCGCGCCGTGGAGCGGGCGTCGTGACCGACGTCGAGCTCACCGTCAACGGTCGCGTCGTCCGGGAGACGGTCGAGCCGAGGCTGTTGCTGACGGACTTCCTCCGGCACCGTCTCGGGCTGACGGGCACGCACGTGGGCTGCGAGCACGGGGTCTGCGGGGCGTGCACAGTCCTCCTCGACGGCGTCTCCGTCCGGGGGTGCTGCGTGCTCGCGGTCCAGGCGGACGGAAGCCGCGTCGAGACGGTGGAGTCGCTCGCCGGGCAGGGGCCGCTCACCGAGCTGCAGGAGTCGTTCCGCCGGCACCACGCCCTCCAGTGCGGCTTCTGCACGCCCGGGATCCTCATGGCGGCGGCCGATCTCCTCTCGCGGGGGCGCCCGACGCGCGAGGAGATCGTCGACATGCTCTCCGGCCATCTCTGCCGCTGCACCGGGTACACCCCGATCGTCGACGCGATCGAGGCTTGTGTTGAATCAACACAAAGTGGGGGCGCCCGCGCGTGAACCTCGCGTGCTCCCTGCTCGCGGCGTGCGAGCGCCACCCCGAGCTCGAGGCGTTTCCCGGCGTGCCTTACGGCCAGCTCCTCGACCGCGTCCGCCGCATCGCCGGCGGGCTCGACGTCGCACCGGGCGAGCCGGTCGCCGTCGTGCTCGACAACCGGCTCGAGACAGCACTCCTCTACTGGGCCGCGCAATGGGCCGGCGCGGTGTTCGTCCCGCTCTCGTGGAGGGTGTCCGCGGAGGAGCTCGACTACTGCCTCGGAGACTCGGGCGCGAGGGTCGTGATCCGGGACGAAGACCCGTTGCCGGACGGTCATCCGCATCCCGGCGCGCTCGACCGAGACGAGCGCGAGACCTCGCTCATGCTGTACACGTCGGGCACGACCGGCCGGCCGAAGGGCGTCCCTCGCTCGCACGCCGCCGACCGGTCCGGTGGTTGGTCACAGGCGCTGCAGCACGGGTATGCCTGGGCCGACCGGACGCTCGGCGTGATGCCGCTGTACCACACGATGGGGATCCACTCGCTGCTCGCGATGCACCTCGTCGGCGGCTGCTTCGTGCCGCAGGCGCGCTGGGACGCAGGCGACGCGTTGCGCCTGATCGAGGAGCAGCGCGTCAGCTCGCTGTACCTCGCGCCTACCTTGTTCCACGACCTCGTCCACCACGCCTCGCTCGAGATGACCGACGTCGGCTCGGTGCGCGCCCTCGGCTACGCGGGCGCGGCGATGACCTCGACCCTCGTCCGCCGCTGCGCGGATGCGTTCTCGCCCGAGGTGTTCGTGAACCACTACGGCTCGACCGAGGTCTACACCTTCTCGATCGGCCGCGACCAGCTCGGGAAGCCGGGGTGCGCCGGGCGACCCGCCGTCAACGCGCGGCTCCGGCTGCTCGACACGGGGGAGATCTGCGTCGATCTCTCCTCGGCCGAGGCGTTCGCGGGGTACTGGAACCGCCCCGACGCGGACGCGAAGGCGATCCGCGACGGCTGGTACGCGACCGGCGACACGGGGCACCTCGACGCCGACGGGGACCTCTGGATCGACGGCAGGGTCGACGACATGATCGCCTCGGGCGGCGAGAACATCCACCCGCTCGAGGTCGAGGACGTGCTCGCGGCGCACCCGTCGGTGCACGAGGTTGCGGTGATCGGCGTTGCCGACGAGCGCCTGGGCCAGCATGTCACCGCAGTCGTGGTCGCCACCGCGACGGAAGACGAGCTCGACGCCCACTGCCTCGCCTCGCAGCTTGCCCGCTTCAAGCGGCCGCGCGAGTATCGCTTCGTCGACTCGCTTCCGAAGAGCGCGTCGGGGAAGATCCTCCGCAGGATGCTCCGAGACGACGCAGGAGGCGGCGCATGAGCGAGCTCGACGGGCTCTCGCTGGAGCGGGACGGACAGGTCGCGACGATCACCCTGGACGTGCCCGGAAAGCTCAACCGCGTCTCGATGGCGGCGCGCGACCAGCTCTCGTCCGTCTTCGCCGAGCTGGATACCGACGGCGACGTGCGTTTCGTCGTCCTGACGGGCGCCGGTGGGCAGTTCACGGCCGGCGGCGACATCGCCGGCTTTCTCGAGCGGTCGCCGTGGCAGGTGTCGCAGCTCGCGCGGAACGTCGCGGCGCCGGAGCGGTGCTCGAAGCCGGTCATCGCGCGGCTCGAGGGGTACGTCTTCGGCGTCGGGCTCGAGCTCGCGCTCGCCTGCGACTTCCGCCTCGCCTCGGACGACGTGCAGCTCGGGCTCCCGGAGGTGACGATCGGGATGATCCCGGGCTCGGGCGGGACGCAACGGCTGGCGCGCATGGTCGGCATCGGCCGTGCGAAAGACATCGTGATGCGCGGTCGTCGCATCGACGCGGAGGAGGCGCTGGCGCTCGGGCTCGTCGGCCGCGTGGTCGCCGCCGACGAGCTGGACGGCGCGGTGAGCTCCCTCGTCGAGGAGCTGTCGCGGCTGTCGCCGCTCGCGCTCGCGATGGCGAAGCGCGTGCTCAACGCGGCCTACGACGGCCCCCTCCACCTCGGGCTCGAGCTCGAGGGGCTCGCGTACGGCCTCCTCCGGCAGACCCACGACTTCCGCGAGGGCGTGGAGGCGTTCGGCGAGAAGCGCCCGCCCGAGTTCACCGGCGACTGAAAGAGGGGCGTGGCTTCAGCCTCGTCCCTCGTGCTTCGGAACACGGGCGAGGCTGAAGCCACGCCCTGGCCCCCCAGCTACATGCGGAAAACGCCGAACGTCGTCTCCGGGACCGGGGCGTTGGCCGCAGCCGAGAGGCCGAGCGCGAGCACGCGGCGCGTGTCGCGGGGGTCGATGATCCCGTCGTCCCAGAGCCGCGCGGTCGAGTAGTACGGCGAGCCCTCCCGTTCGTACTTCGCGCGGATCTCCTCGGCGTCGGCGTCGCCGACCATCGTGAGCACCGTCGCCGCCTGGTCGCCGCCCATCACCGAGATGCGGGCGTTGGGCCACATCCAGAGCTGACGAGGGCCGTACGCACGGCCGCACATCGCGTAGTTCCCGGCTCCGAACGAGCCGCCGGTCACGACGGTGAACTTCGGCACGTCCGCGCAGGCGACGGCCATCACGAGCTTCGCGCCGTCGCGGGCGATGCCGCCCTCCTCGTACTCCCGGCCGACCATGAAGCCCGTGATGTTCTGGAGGAAGACGAGCGGGATCCGGCGCTTGCAGGCCAGCTCCACGAAGTGGGCTCCTTTCTGCGACGACTCGGCGAAGAGGATCCCGCGGTTCGCGAGGATCCCCACCGGGAACCCCTCGATCCGGGCGAAGCCGCAGACGAGCGTCTCGCCGTACAGCGCCTTGAACTCGTGGAAGCGGCTGCCGTCGACGATCCGCGCGATCACCTCGAGCGGGTCGAGCTCGTGACGGAAGTCCTCAGGGACGAGGCCGTAGAGGTCGGCGGGGTCGACCACGGGCTGCTCCGGCGCTGAGAGCTCCCAGGGAGTCGCCGGCCGGTCCCCGAGGTTACGGACGATCTGGCGCGCGAGCGCGAGCGCGTGCTCGTCCGAGGTCGCGTAGTGGTCGGCGACGCCGGATCGCCGCGCGTGGACCTCGGCGCCGCCGAGCTCCTCCGCGGTCACCTCCTCGCCCGTCGCGGCCTTCACGAGAGGCGGGCCGCCGATGAAGATCGTCCCGGTGCCGCGGACGATGACCGTCTCGTCCGACATCGCGGGAACGTAGGCCCCGCCCGCGGTGCACGAGCCCATCACGACCGCGATCTGCGCGATGCCCTTGGCGGACATCCGCGCCTGGTTGAAGAAGATGCGCCCGAAGTGCTCGCGGTCGGGAAACACCTCGTCCTGAAGCGGGAGGAACGCGCCGCCGGAGTCGACGAGGTAGATGCAGGGGAGGTGGTTCTGCTCGGCGACCTCCTGCGCGCGGAGATGCTTCTTCACTGTGATCGGGAAGTACGTGCCCCCCTTCACGGTCGCGTCGTTCGCGACGATCACGCACACGCGCCCCTCGACGATCCCGATGCCGGTGACGATCCCCGCCGACGGCGCCTGGCCGTCGTAGAGCTCCCATGCTGCGAGAGCGTTGAGCTCGAGGAACGCCGAGCCGGGGTCGACCAGCCGGTCGATCCGCTCGCGTGCGGGGAGCTTGCCCCGCGAGCGGTGGCGCTCGAGCGACGCCTGGCCGCCGCCCGAGGCGACGAGCGCGGTGCGCTCGCGGAGCTCGGCGACGAGCTCCTCCATCCGAGTGGCGCGGTGCGCGAACGCCTCGTCACGCACGAGCCGGGAGGTGAGGACGGTCATGCGGCCTCCAGCGTGACGAGGATCGCGCCCGACGTCACCTGGTCGCCGACGCGAACGTCGATCGAGCGGACCCCTGCGTCGTAGGGCGCGGTCACCACCTGCTCCATCTTCATCGCCTCGAGCACCACGAGCGGCTGGTGCGACGCGACGGTATCGCCTTCCTCGACGCGGACCTCGATCACTTTCCCCGGCATCGGAGCGGTCACGCGACCGTCGCCCCCGCCGGACGGGCCGCCTGCACGTGCCGTGTCGTCGACCTCGAGCGGCGCGAAGGTCGGGATGCCGGGAAGGTTCAGGCGCCAGCCCTCGTCCCATCCGCCCGCGGGCGGCGGCAACGGAGGCGCGGAAAGGGGTGGGTACCGGTCGAGGAAGTCGGTCGAGAGGTCGGCGGCGCGGAACGCGGGGTGTGAGACGAGCCAGCGCAGGAACGGCAGGTTGGTCGTCACCCCCTCGACGACGGTCTCCGCGAGCGCCGATGCGAGTCGGTCGAGGGCGTCGTCGCGGTCGATCCCGTGGGCGACGAGCTTCGCGATCATCGGGTCGTAGCTCGCGGAGATCTCGTCGCCTACCTCGATCCCCGCGTCGACGCGGATGCCCGACGGCAGGCGCAGGCGGCTGACGACGCCCGGCTGGGGGAGGAAGACGCGCGGGTCCTCGGCGTACAGCCGTGCCTCGACGGCGTGGCCGTTCGGCGTGACGATTAGGCCGGCAAGCGACTCGCCGTCCGCCACGCGGAGCTGGAGCTCGACGAGATCGAGGCCGGTGACCGCCTCCGTGACCGGGTGCTCGACCTGGATGCGGCCGTTGAGCTCGAGAAAGAAGACGTCGTCGCCGTCGACGAGGAACTCGGCCGTTCCCGCGCTCTCGTACCCGAGCGCGCGTGCGAACGCCACCGCATGTGCGGCGAGGCGCTCGCGGAGAGCGGTGGAGAGGGCGGGCGGGGGCGACTCCTCGACGACCTTCTGATGGCGACGCTGCACGGAGCAGTCGCGCTCGCCGAGCGCGAGCACCGTGCCATGCCGGTCGCCGATCAGCTGCACCTCGACGTGGCGGGGGTGGGCGAGGTAGCGCTCGCAGTAGACGGTGCCGTCGCCGAAGGCAGCCTCGGCCTCCCGCGCGGCGGCCTCCATCGCCTCGTCGAGCGCCTCTGGGGTCTCGACCAGGCGCATTCCGCGCCCACCGCCCCCGGCCGCCGCCTTGACGAGCAGCGGGAAGTCGAGCTCCTTAGGGTTGCCGGTCGGAAGTGTCGGCACGCCTGCTGCGGAAGCGATCCGCTTCGCCTCGAGCTTGTTGCCGCCGCGCCGGAGCGCATCGGGCGACGGGCCGACCCACGTGAGCCCCGCCTCGAGCACCGCCTCCGCGAACGCGGCGCTCTCCGCGAGGAACCCGTACCCCGGGTGGACGAGCGACGCCCCCGTTTCGCGCGCGGCGCCGACGAGCGCGTCCGCATCGAGGTACGACCCGACCGCGACGGACTCGGCCGCGACCCGGGCGTGGAGCGCGTTCGCGTCCCCTGGGCCGGTCACGGCGACGGTCCTGATCCCGAGGCGGTCGCAGGTCGAGAAGATCCTGACCGCGATCTCGCCACGGTTCGCCACGAGCAGCTTCGCGTCGACCATCGCGGGGACGACCCTAGATGATTGATGCCACGAGATCGTCGGCTCCGGGGCGTGAGCTGGCCGCTCTGGGGCGCGCCCTGGAAGCGGCCCAGACGCGCCAGCTCGCGCATCCGGACGCACGAGACCGTGGCATCAATCATCTTGAGGATGCGCCCACCGGGCGTGCGGAGCCGACCCCGCGCCCCGGGCGGGGGATGCCGGGGTCCGATCCTGCTCGTACGATTCCGCACGACGTGAGAGGGCTGATCGTCGTCGCGCTCGCGACCATGCTTGCCCCGGGCGTGGCGGCGCAGGAGCGCGATCCGCTCGCGCTGCGCCTGGTCGACGCCCGGGCCTGCGGTGCGCCCGCGGCGGCCGGGGGCGCCGTCGTCACGATCACGCCGGACGGTGACGGCGTCCGCGACTGCGCGGCCGTGCGCTTCCACCTCGCACGCCCGGCGCGCGTCGAGCTCCTCGTCTTCCAGCGCAAACCGCGCCCGGGGGTCGTCCACATCGAGCGGATGACAGCGCCCGCTGGCTCGTCGACTCTCGTCTGGGCACCTCCCCCGACCGCGCTGGCCCGGACGTATCTCACCCGGCTCGCGGTCGCAACGGCCGGCTCGCGCACGTCCTCTCCCGGGCCGGTGATCCGCGTCCGCGGCCTCGCGGCGCGGTTCGAGCGCGAGACCTACGCCCCGGGCGCGGTCGCGCACCTCC
Source organism: uncultured Actinomycetes bacterium (assembly GCA_963747125.1). Classification (GTDB taxonomy): domain Bacteria; phylum Actinomycetota; class Thermoleophilia; order Gaiellales; family Gaiellaceae; genus Gaiella. The sequence goes on from CAVVEN010000010.1 coordinate 137,292, forward strand.
GGCTCGACGGCATGGGGCGGCCGCTGCGCCTCGAGATCGTCGACGCCGCGACGGGGGTCGCGGTGTCGCGGCCGCGCGTCGTCCGTGCCGGCACGGTCGGGGTCCGGGTCGGGCTTTGGCCCGCGGGGGTCTACGCGGCGACGCTGACCGACGAGAGCACGATCACCCGCGCACCACTCGTCGTCCGCGCGCCCGCTGCCGAGCGGCCCCGGGTCGCGATCGTCCTCCCGACGCACACGTGGCAGGCGTACAACCTGACGGACGCCGACGGGGACGGGACGGGCGACACGTGGTACGCCAGCCGGAGGCGCGAGAGCGCCCCGCTCGACAGGCCGTACATGGGGGACGGGATGCCGCCGTTCTTCCACCGGTACGACCGGCCGTTCCTGCGCTGGCTCCGCGCACGAGGACATGACGCCGACTTCCTCGGCGACGACGATCTCGATCGCGTCCACGACGCGGCGACGCTCGCCCGTCGCTACGACCTGCTCGTCTTCCCGGGGCACCATGAGTACGTGACCCGCCACGAGCTCGACCTGATCGAGGGGTTCCGCGACCTCGGCGGCAACCTCGTGTTCCTCAGCGCGGACGACCTGCACTGGCGTGTCGAGCGCCACGGACGCGTCCTGCGACGGAAGGAGCAGTGGCGCTCGCTCCGGCATCCGCGGCCGGAGGCGTCCGTCGTCGGCGTCCAGTACCGGGCGAGCGACGACGGGACGCACCGCGCCGCCTACGTCGTGCGGAGCATCGGCTGCGCACCCTGGCTCTTTCGCGGGACGGCCCTGCGTCCCGGGTCGCGTTTCGGATGGAGCGGCGTCGAGATCTCGGCCACGACGGCGGACTCCCCACAGGGAACATGCGTGCTCGCCGAGATCCCGAACCTGCTCGGGGTGGGGCGGACCGCGCAGATGACGTACTACGAGACCGCGGGCGGCGCCAGGGTCTTCGCATCGGGCGCCTTCTGCCTCGTCGACCGCTCGCGCACGGTCGCGGTGCTCCTCGACAATCTCTGGCGGCGCCTCTCCCGGCCGTGACGGTCACCGCCCGCATCGGCGTCGCTTCGCTCGCGCTCCTCGTCGCGCTCGGCGGAGTCGGCTCCGGCGCACGCGGCGCGTCCCCGTCGAGCCCGCGCATCGTGTGCGTGTTGCCGGCGGGGGCGTCCCACTTGCCGAGCCGCGCGCGACGCGGACTGATCGGCCATCTCGAGCAGTACCCGGACGTCTCACTTGCGACACCGACGCAGCAGGCGGCGGCGAGACGGATCCTCGACGTCGTTCGGCGCGAGGCGCGCCACTGGACGACGCTTCCGGCCGCGCAGCGCGCCGGCTTCGAGACGCGTACGGCGCGACGGAAGGCAGGTGACCGCACCGCCCACTACCTCCACGCCGAGACGCTTCGCGAGCGTCGTGGCGGCCCGGTCTTCGACCCGCGCCGGCCGAAGGCGCTCATCTTTGCCCGTGAGCCGGGGGGTCGCGCGGTTCTCGTCGGCGTCATGTACAGCGTGCAGCGCCGCGAGCACGGGCCCTCCCCCGGGGGCCCGATCACGCGCTGGCACTCCCACATCGTGTGCACCGCCGCGAACAAGCGCGGGCGCAAGCCACAGGCAGACGGGACGTGCCCCCCGGGGGCAGTGGCGCGTCAGGGCAGCGAGATGATGCACCTCTGGTTCACTCGCGACCTCCGCAGCGCGTTCGCGATCGGCGCGCCCGAGCCGGAGCTCTGCCGGGACGGGCTGCTGTCGGGGGCGTTCTGTCGCAGCCCCGGGGCGCACCGCGCGATGTGAGGCCCCCGCTACCGTGGCCGCGTGCCCGGCTTCGTCGACGTCCACTCGCATGTCGTCCCATCGGGCGACGACGGCGCTCCGAGCGTCGAGGAGGGAATCGAGCTCTGCCGCATCGCCCACGAAGCGGGCACCCGCGTGCTGTTCGCCACCCCGCACGCGCACGCCCACTGGGACAGCTTTCCGCGCACCGAGGAGCGCAGCGTCATCTTCGAGCGCTCGTTCCCGCTCGTCCGCGACGCGGTTGCCGAGTGGGGGCTCGAGCTCCGTCGCGGCTGGGAGGTCTATCCGTCGGTGGTCCTGGACGGCGAGGACCCTGCCTCATACGTCCTCGAGGGGACCCGGGCCGTGCTCGTCGAGTTCCCTGGCTGGTGGCTCGACGTCGGCGGCGCCGTCGAGCTCGTCGCGTCGGCGGCCGAGCGCGTCGAGCGAGCGGGGCTCGTGCCGCTGCTCGCGCATCCCGAGCGGTGCCGGGCCGTGGCTGCCGATCCTGGCGTGGCGCGCGAGCTCGCCGCGGCCGGCTGGCCGCTCTGCCTGAACGCGCCGTCGCTGACCGGCGAGCACGGGGCGAGCGCGGAGCGCGCGGCCTGGGCGCTGCTCGATGACGGCGTCGTCTCGCTCGTCGCCTCGGACGCGCACAGCAGGACGCGACCGCCGCGGGTCGATCGGGCGTACGCGGCGGTCGAGCGCGTCGTGGGGCGAGAGGCCGCCGCACCGCTCTTCGACGGCAGCGCGATCCCCTGGGCCCGCTGATCAGCGGTCGGCGTCGGAGCGCGAGTCCGGCTTCGATGCCGGCGGCTCGCCCGGGTCGAGCATGCGCCGCGGATCGACCTCGCCGACCGCGTCCTTCACCTCGCGGATGCCCATGCCGAGGCGCTTCGCGACGTCCGGGACGCCCTTTGCTCCGAAGAGCAGCACGAGCGCGCCGAGAAGGATCACGAGCTCCCAGGGGCCGACGTCGAACGGCACGCCTCGAAGTCTACGGGAGCGACCAGTCCACGGGCGGCCGCCCGTCCGCGGCGAGGAGGGCGTTTGCGCGTGAGAAGTGGCGGCAGCCGAAGAAGCCGTTCGCCGCGCTGTACGGCGACGGATGCGCCGCAGTGAGGACGTGGTGGCGGCTCGCGTCGACCACGGCGCCCTTCTGCTGCGCGTACCGCCCCCAGAGGAGAAACACGACGCCCTCGCGCCGCTCCGAGAGCTCGCGGATCGCCCGGTCGGTGAACCGCTCCCATCCTTTCCCCGCGTGCGAGGCCGGCTTGCCGGGAGAGACGGTGAGCACCGCGTTCAGGAGGAGCACGCCGCGCTCCGCCCACGGCGTCAGGTCACCGGTGGCAGGTCGAGGCAGGCCGAGGTCGGTCTCGAGCTCGGCGTGGATGTTCTGGAGCGACGGGGGCGGGCGGACGCCCTCGGGGACAGAGAAGCAGAGCCCCATCGCCTGACCGGCGCCGTGGTAGGGGTCCTGGCCGAGGATCACGACGCGGACGTCGTCGAACGGCGTCAGCGCGAGCGCGTTGAAGACGCGATCGGCGGGCGGGTAGAAGCGCTGTCCAGCCGCCACCTCGGTGACGAGGAACGATCGGAGCTCGGCCATGTACGGCTGCTCCAGCTCGTCACCCAGCACCGCGTGCCAGCTCTCGTGCATCCGCGGCTGCACGCGGGCGAGCCTACTGGGTCAGTACGCCTACCTTGGCGACGACCTCGCGGCACCATGCGGCGTGCCGCGTCGGGTCGTCGAGGAACTGCGACGGCTTGATGCAGATAGACGTGAAGCCGCGCCCGACCTGCTCCGGGATCGTGGCGAGGGCCTCGTCGAGGTCGGCCGGCGACTCGGCGTCGAGGAAGCGGCCGCGTGTTCCCCCGACGAGCTCGAGCCCGTCGACGTCGCGCCCGGCCTCGGCGAGCGCGCGACGGACGGCGTCGACGTCGGCGTCACTCGGCCGCCCGAGAGGGTTCCAGCCGTGCCCGTGGCGCACGAGGCGCCGCAGCAGCCGGTCGTGCAGCGTGCTCGAGCCGAACCAGAGCCGCACACCGTCGGGCCGGTACGGCTTCGGCTCGACCCACACCTCGTGGAACGCGTAGAACCGCCCGGCGTACGAGGCGGGAGACGCGCTCCACGCGGCGTGCCACGCCTCGAGGTGCTCGTCGAGCAGGGCGCCGCGGTGCGCGAACGGCACGCCCAGCGCGCGGTACTCGGGCTCGTGCCAGCTCACCGTGGGGAGGACGACGAGGCGTCCCTCCGAGAGGAGGTCGAGTGTCGCGAGGTCCTTCGCGAGGAGCAACGGGTGCCGGAGGGGGGCGATGATCGCAGCCGCGGCGAGGCGGAGCGTCGTCGTCGCGGCTGCGATCGCGGAGAGAAGCACGAGCGAGCTCGGCCACGGCATCGCGGGGTCCTGGTTGCCCGGAAGGGCGTAGTCGCGGGGGTTCGGCATCGGGCCGTTCGCGTCCGCCCCCGGGCCGAGGGCGACGTGCTCGCTCACCATCACCGCGTCGAACCCCGCGTCCTCGGCCTCCTGCGCCATCCGGACGAGCGCGCGGAGATCGCGCGGCGGTGTCAGCGTCCAGTTCTCGGAGAGGACGTGGACGAGCCGGACGCGGGTCACCCATCGGCCCCGGTCGGAGCCGGTCGCCGCGCCCAGTGGCGCCAGGCGCTCTCGACGTGGGTGCGCATCAGGCGCTCCGCACGGTCACCGTCTCCGACCTCGATCGCCCCGAGCAGCTCCTCGTGCTCTGCAACGTCGGCGTCCTGCCAGTCCGACTGCGAACGGCGACTCGCGAGCAGCCGGCGGCCGACGTCGGCGATCCACAGCGAGTCGAAGATCCGCAACAACGCGTCGTTCCGCGCCGCGCCGACGAGCGCCGCGTGGAAGGCACGGCTCGCGTCGTGCGCGGCGGCAGCCGTTCGTGCCGAGCGCTCCGAGGCGACGGCGCGCCGGAGCACCGCAAGGTCCGCCTCGTCGCGCCGCTCCGCGGCGAGCCGCGCGATCCCGGGCTCGAGCAGGAGCCGCGCCTCGAGCCGCTCGAGCACGCGCTCGAGACCGACGTCCGCGACGAAGAACCCGCGGTTCACCTCGAAGACGACGAGGCCGTCGCCGGCGAGGCGCCGCAGGGCCTCGCGCACCGACCCGCGCGAGATCCCGAGCGCATCCGCGACCTCCGCCTGACCGACGCGCGCACCGGGGGGAAGCCTCCCGTCGACGATCATCGCGCGCAGCTCGTCGTACGCGAGGCCGACCACGGAACGGACGCGCAGCGGGCCCGTGCTCGCAGCGCTCACGTCGTCGTCTCCGCTCCACCGCTCATGCCTACGAGAGTTGACATTCGATGTTCGAACCTTGTATACCAGCCTCGTCCCCGGCGCAAGGGGCGCCGGATGCCCGAGGAGGACCCATCGGCATGAGCCAGACCGACACCGCCGGCGCCGCCGGAACGTTGGGGGACAAGAAGCTCTCGACGCTGCACGCCGTCGCGCAATCGCTCGCGATCGGGCCGATGTTCTCCGTGGCGCTGATCCTCGGCGGGATCTCGCGACCCGACATCGGCGCTGGCTGGAACGCGGCGCTCGCGGTCGTGGTCGCGACGCTGGGTGTCCTCGCGATCGGCTACGTCGTCGCGCTCTACGCCCGCCGCTTCGCCGGCGCGGGGGCGGTGTACGAGTACCTGACCCACGGCGCGCACCCCTGGCTCGGGGTCTTGACGGCCGGGTTCTTCTTCATGGGCGTGCTCTTCCTCGGCGGCGGCGGGATCTACCTCGGGCTCGGCATCCTCGCCGACCAGTTCTGGACGACGCACATCTCGACGTCCGGCCCGGAGTGGTGGCTCTGGGCGCTCATCGCGCTCGCGATCGTCCTGGCGCTGAACTACATCGGGATCCGGATCGCCGTCGGCGCGATGCTGACCTTCGCGGCGGTCTCGTTCCTCCCGATGTTGATCCTCGGCATCGTGATCCTCGCGAAGGGCGGGAAGGACGGGATCACGTTCTCGATGTTCGACCCGGGTCAGACCTCGTGGTTCGGGATCGAGGGAGGCGGCGTCCTCGGCGGTGTGCTCCTGGGGATCCTGCTGTTCGTCGGCTTCGAGGCGGCCGCGTCCATCGGCGAGGAATCGGAAGACCCGCATCGCTCGATCCCCCGAGCGGTGCTCTTCACGATCGCGGTCGCGGGGTCGTTCTTCGTCTTCATGGCATTCGCCTTCTCGATCGGCTACGGGAAGCCCGCGGTGTCGGAGGGGCGGTGGGCGTTCTCGCCCGCGCCGGTCAGCGAGATGGCGACCGAGTACGTCGGGAAGTGGTACGCGACGCTCCTCGAGCTGGTGATTATCCTCGATGCGATGGCACTCGCCCTCGCGATCTGCGTCCTCATCGGGCGCGGCTTCTTCGCCCTCGGTCGCGACGGCCTCCTGCCGAGGGTGTTCGCGAAGACCTCGCGGCACGACACGCCCTGGGTCGGCAACCTGATGGTCGTCGTGGGCTGCCTCGGCCTGATCCTCCTCGTCCAGGGCACCGACTACGCCACGCAGTTCGGCCTCACCGGCCCGGACGGGAAGTTCGTGCCGTTCTTCCCGAACGACCAGTTCGCGACGTTCATCCTCTCGGCGACGATCGGGTCGTTCGCCGTCGAGCTCGTGTACCTGATCCTGGCGGTCGCGGCGTTCAGGCTCGCGAAGCAGTGGTGGCAGTACCTCATCGTCGCGGTCGCGGTGGCGACGCCGATCCTCGGCTTCTACGGCGCCTTGAACCCCGATCCCCACGACTCGTCGAACTACAACTGGGTCGCCGCCTACTGGACGATCGGGCTGATCGTGGTGGCGCTCGTCTGGTTCCTGCTCGTCCTCCTCCTGCGCCGAGACAACGTCGCCAACGCTGCGGCTCACGCGGCAGAGCACCATGGCGTCGCCCCGCTCGACGAGACGCTCGAATACCGGCCTCAGGGGTGACGGCCGCCGCCTGGCACGAGATCGGTCCCGTCGCAGACGCCCCGCCAGGGGCCCTGCGGCGGGTCGAGGTCGAGGGTCGGGCGGTCTGCCTGGGTCGCACGGCGGCAGGCTGGGTGGCGTTCGACGACACGTGCACGCACGAGGAGTGCTCGCTTGCGGGCGGCGAGCTCGACGACGGCGTGATCGTGTGCCCCTGCCACGGCTCGGAGTTCGACGTGCGCACCGGCGACGTCCTGACGCCGCCTGCGCTCGACCCCCTCCCGATCTACGAGGCGCGCGAGGAGCGGGGCGCCCTGCTCGTCCGCCTCGCGCCGCCGCCGCTCGCCGAGGCGGCGGTGCACGCGCGCGAGGACCACGTCACCGAGGCCGTCGTCCGTGAGGCGACCGTGCCCGGCCCGGCGCTCGACGAGCTCGTCCTCGACGACATCGACCTCACCGACCTCGACGTGTGGGAGCGGCAGGTCCCCTACGACTGGCTCGCGCTCCTGCGCCGCGACGCGCCGCTGCACTGGCAGCCGGAGCGCGACGGACAGGGGTTCTGGGCGATCACGCGCTACGACGACGTCCTCCAGGTCTCGAAGGACTGGCAGACGTTCTCCTCGGAGCTCGGCGGCACGTCGCTGCAGGACCTGACGCCGGACGAGCTCGAGGCGCGCCGGTCGATGATCGACACCGACCCGCCGCCGCACACCCGGCTGCGCGCGCTCGTCAACAAGGGCTTCACGCCGCGGGTTGTCAACGCGTACGAGGAGCGGATCCGCGGTCTCGCGCGGCGCATCCTTGCGACGGCGTTCGAGCACGACGAGCTCGACTGGGTCGAGGCGGTCGCCGAGGAGATCCCGATGTGGGTCTTCTCGGAGATCATGGGCCTCCCCGTCGACGACCGGAAGCTGATCATCGAGCTGGGCGACAAGATCCTCGGGAACACGGACCCCGAGGTGGTCGGTGCGGAGAACGTCGCCGAGGTTGCGCTGCGCGACCCCGAGCTCCGCAAGCTGCCGTTCTCGAGTCCGTTCTCGCTCGACCTGATCGCGTACGGCCGTGAGCTCGGGGAGAAGCGCCGCAACGCCCCGCGGGACGACATCACGACGAAGCTCGTGGAGGCCGAGCTCGACGGGTCGCGGCTGTCCGAGCAGGAGTTCGGCGTGATGTTCATCCTGCTCACGACCGCCGGCAACGAGACGACGCGGCACACCATCTCGCTCGGCCTGCACGACCTCCTCACGCACCCCGACGAGCTGCAGCGGCTCGTCGACGATCCTTCGCTCGCCGCGACGGCGGCGGACGAGCTCCTGCGGCGCGCGCACCCGGTGCACCACTTTCGCCGCACGGCGACGAGGGACGTCGTCATGCACGGGCGGCGCATCCGGCAGGGGGACAAGGTGACGATCTGGTACGCCGCCGCGAACTACGACGACGCGAAGTTCGCCGACCCGTACCGGCTCGACGTGGGGCGCACACCGAACCGGCACCTCACGTTCGGGCTCGGCGGGCCGCACTTCTGCCTCGGCGCCCACCTCGCCAAGCTCGAGATTCGGATCTGGCTCGAGGAGATGATCCCCTATCTCCCGCGGGTGCAGCTCGCGGGCGACCCGGTGCGGCTTCGCTCGTCCTTCTTCAACGGCGTCAAGCGCATGCCCGTGCGGGTGCGCGGGTGAGTCCCCGACCAGGAGGCGACACGGCATGACCCACGGTCACGATCCGGAGGCGGCCGTCGCCTCGCTGCGAGGCCAGGGCGTGAAGGCGATCCGGCTGCTCTACACCGACCTGCACGGCGTCGCGCGCGGGAAGGACATCCCGATCGGCCACTTCGTCGACCTGCTCGAGGACGGGATTGCGTTCTGCTCGGTGATCATGGGCACCGATCTGCGGCACAACCCCGTCGTCGGGGGCGAGCGGGGCTACGTCGACTTCGCGATCCGTCCCGACCTCGAGACGCTGCGCGTCGTCCCCTGGCAACCGGACGTCGCCTGGTGCCTCGGCGAGGCGTGGACGCTCGACGGCTCCGACCACTGGCCGTCGTGCCCCCGGGCGCTTCTCGCCCGCGTCGTTGCCCGCTACGCGACCCGCGGGCTGCTCCCCGTCGTCGGCCCCGAGCTCGAGTGGTTCCTCTGCCGGCGCGACCCCTCCGCGCCGAACGGTCTCGGCCGTTACGTCGACGAGCTCTCGCGGGTGTACACGGTCGGCGCAATCTCCGACCCGCGGCAGATCAACCTGAAGACGCTCCTGTGGGCGGACGAGCTGGGGCTGAAGGCGTTCGCTGGGAACCACGAGTTCATGAGCTCGCAGTACGAGATCAACCTCAAGCACTCCGCCGCGCTCGACGCCGCCGACCGCGCGTTCATGCTCAAGACGACCGTGAAGGAGGTCGCCGCGACAGAAGGGCTGCTCGCGACGTTCATGGGCCGACCGTTCACCGACCAGGGCGGGTCCGGGTTCCATGTCCACCTCTCCGTGTCGGACGACGACGGTCGCAACGCGTTCGCCGCGGAGGACGCGGCGCTGAGCCCGCTCGCGCTGCATTTCGTCGCGGGCGTGATCGAGCACGCGCAGGGGCTCCAGGCGCTCCTCGGCCCGACCGTCAACGCGTACAAGCGGATCCTCCCCGACAGCCTCGCTCCTACGCACGCGAACTGGGGGCTCGACAACCGCACGGCGTTCTGCCGTGTCCCGAACGAGCACGGCTCGCGGACACGCGTCGAGATCCGCACCGGCGACGGGTCCGCGTGCCCTCACCTGATCGTCGCCGCGCTCCTGCTCGCCGGGCTGGACGGGATCGAGCGCGAGCTCGAGCCACCCGAGCCCGTCGTCGGCGACTCCTACCGAATGGACGACGCACACGCGGGGACGAAGCTGCCGGGCGAGCTCGGGGACGCCCTCGACGCCCTCGAGGAGGACGCCTGGCTCGTCGGAGAGCTCGGCGACGAGCTCGTGGCGACCTTCATGGCGATGAAGCGGCTCGAGGTCGAGCGCTTCAGCGAGGCGGTCGGCGCGTTCGACCCCGAGGTCGTCTCGACGTGGGAGGTGGAGGAGTATGCCGCCCATCTCTGAGCTCGTCGTCGCCGCGCGCCGCGTCCGCGTCGAGGTCGACGGCGAAGCCCGCTGGGGTCGTCGCGACGGCGAGGTGATCGTGCTCGACGACGGCACCGAGCTCTCCGAGTCGGAGGCCCTCTACCTCGCGCCGGTCGAGCCGACGAAGATCCTCGCCGTCCACCTCACGTACCGCTCGCGCGTCGAGGAGTACGCCGCGCGCACGCCTCCGGAGCCGTCGTACTTCGTCAAGCCGTCGACGACGCTCAACGGCCACCGACGCCCGATCCGGATGGCGAAGGGCGCGCGGTTCCTCAACTACGAGGGCGAGCTGGCGGTCGTCGTGGGGCGGCGGATGAAGGGCGTGCCGCTGGATGAGACGCTCGCCCACGTCGCCGGCTATGCGTGCGCGAACGACGTCGGGATGCACGACTTCCGCCACGCCGACCGCGGCTCGATGCTCCGGGTCAAGGGACAGGACGGGTTCCTGCCGCTCGGGCCCGAGCTCGTCCCCGCCTCGGAGTTCGACCCGACCGCGTTCACGCTCCGCACCTACCTGAACGGCGAGGTCGTGCAGGAGGCGACCGCCGCCGACCTCCTGTTTGGTGTCGCCTACCAGCTCGCGGACCTCTGCCGCGCGATCACGCTCGAGCCGGGCGACGTGATCCTCACGGGGACGCCCGCCAACTCGAGGCCGATGCGGCCCGGCGACGTCGTCGAGGTCGAGATCGACGGTCTCGGGCGCCTGACAAACACTGTCGAGGAGTGGGACGTCGACCTCGCGGGCCCGGGCGAGCAGCTCCAGGTCTCCGCGCAGACGCTCCACGTCGCGCTCGCGATCCCCGAGGACGAGGCCGAGCAGAGGGTCGCGGAAGGCCGCCTCCCGTGACGGGCCCCAGGCGCGGGCGGCCGCGCGAGCCAGCAGAGCTGTCTAGAGGCTTGATGTGGGTTATGGCCACGCGCGGCTGGGGGCCTGCGCACGGCGCATCGCCACCGTCTCGCTGCTCACCGATACCTTCGGGTATCGGCGAGCACCGATCCGGCCACGCTGCTTGGCGCATGCCCTCCCCGCACGGCACCCCTAACCCACATCAAGCCTCTCGGTCAGCAAAGCTGCCGGCCCTGCCGAGCGAATCAGTGCCCGATAGCGTGTGCGCCGCCGCGGGGGGAGTCCAAGTGACACTGTGTCACAAGGGTTGTCTCAGCTCGGCGCTTCGGGGTGCGAGGACATCGCCGTGATCCGCCTCGGACGGATCGACCACGTCGGGCTGCGGGTGGCCGACCTCGACGAGGCGGCCGCGCGGTGGTGCGTGCAGCTCGGTCTCGTCGAGCGCATGCGCGGGGATGGTCGCGCGTATCTCGCGTGCAACGACGAGCCGTACTGCCTCGAGCTCGCGGTCAGCGGCGAGCCGGGGCACGATCACACCGCCTTCGAGCTGCACGCCACCTGCGCGCCGGAGAACGCGCGCGCCCATCTCGAGGCACTCGGCGTCGCGTACGAGGAGCGGGACGGGTCGATCTGGCTCGCCGACCCCGACGGCCGGGCGATCCAGCTGCTCCCGCACCGCGCGCCCGCCTCCGAGGTCGACCGGTGGCCGCAGCACGCGCGACCCTCCTCGATCGTCCACGTCGGGGGGCCACGGAGGCTCGGCCACGTGAACTGCCTCACGGCCGACATCGGGGCGAACGAGGCGTTCTACACCGATGCGCTCGGCATGAAGGTCTCCGACCGGCTTGGCGCCGCGGGCGTCTGGTTCCACATCGACTCCGAGCACCACGTGCTGGCGCTCGTCGATGTCGGCTACGCGCATTTCCACCATCTCGCGTTCGAGGTCGTCGACATCGGGAAGATGCGCGACCTGCTCGACCACGTCGCGCGCCATGGTCGCTGGGTGTCGTGGGGACCGACGCGTCACGGGATCGCGGGGAACATCGCAACGTACGTCCGGATCACCCAGGAGCCGTGCCACGTCGAGCTCTACTGCGACATGGAGCGGCTCGCCGACGATCACGTTCCGCGGACGTACCCCGACGACCGCTACTCCTCGAACACGTGGGGGCCGCTGCCGCCGCGCTCGTACTTCCGCTTCGACCCGGTCGCGATCGAGTGGGAGAGCGAGAGCTGGGAGACGCGCGGGCGCCCGCTGCCACCCGCCGAGGTCGAGGCATGAGCCTTCGTGGAGGAAGGGGGCCTCGCCCCCCTCGGTTTCGAGGGGACGCGATGGGCCTGAAGGGCTACACCGTCCCGCGCACCCCGGAGGGGCGCTCGTCCCTCGTCCCCTACCCGCCGTGGCACTACGTGGGCGCGTTCCTCGTGATCGACTACTGGGCCGACCCCGAGCGGGCCGTCGCGTTCCTCCCCGACGGCATCGACCCGCACCCCGACCCGGGTCGCTGCGCGTTCGTCGCGGCCGACTGGCAGTCGTGCTCGGAGAGCGGCGACGAGCTCGTCGACCCCTCGCGCTCGCAGTACAAGGAGGTGTTCGTCGTCTGCAGCGGCCTGCTCGACGGCGAGGAGGTCACGGTCTGCTCCTACATCTGGGTCGACCGTGACTTCGCCCTCATGCGCGGCTGGATCCAGGGGTTTCCGAAGAAGCTCGGCTCGATCTGGATCACGCGCAGCTTCGGGCTGGGGGGGCCGGCCGACCCCGGGATGGAACCGGGGGCGCGCTTCGGTGCGACCTGCGCGGCATACGAGCGACGCGTCGCCCAGGCGACCGTGACCCTCGAGCACCCCTCGGAGGGCGGGCCGTTCCACAACGCCCCGCCGATCGTCAACGTGCGCCACTTCCCGCGGCTCGCTGCGGGTCAGCACGACTCCCCGGCCGTGCACGAGCTCGTCCGCGCCGTCTCGCGTGATCGCGTCGCATCCGAGGTCTGGGAGGGGAGCGCCACGCTCGAGCTCTTCGGCGCGCCGCACGAGGAGATCGACGCGCTCGCCCCCGTCCGGATCGGACGCGGCTACCGCTTCACGTTCGGCTACACCGTCGACGACCTCGAGACCGTGAAGGAGCTGCGGCCCTGAGCGGCGCGGGGGAGAAGACTTTGTGGTGAATCACCACAAAGTCGCGCTCGTCACCGGCGGAGGAACGGGGATCGGCGCCGCGACGGCGCGGTGGCTCGCCGCCGAGGGATATGCGGTCGCCGTCACGGGGCGGCGGCGCGAGCCGCTCGAGGCGCTCGCGGCGGAGATCGACTGCCTCGCGCTCCCCGGAGACGCGGCCGAGCCCGCTGCCGCCGAGGCCGCCGTGGCGGCGACCGTCGAGCGGTTCGGCCGGCTCGACGGCGTCGTGCTGAACGCGGGCGGCGGCGGAGCCCCGGGCTCGCTCCTCGACGTCGATCCCGCCGGGTTCGCCGAGGTGCACCGCGTCAACGTCGTCGGCGCGCTCGTCACCGCGCAGGCGGCCCTGGGCGCGCTGCTCGAGCGGCGTGGCGCGATCGTCGCCGTCTCGTCCGTCGCCGGGCTGCGCGCGGCACCGGAGTCGGTGGCGTACTGCTCGTCGAAGGCGGCGCTCGTGATGCTTGCGCAGTGCATCGCGCTCGACCACGGCCCGGCGGGCATCCGAGCGAACGTCGTCTGCCCCGGCTGGACGCGCACCCCGATGGGCGACCGTGCGATGGACGCGCTCGCGGCGGAGCGTGGCGGCGATCGCGAGAGCGCGTACGCCGAGGCGACGCGGCACGTGCCGCTTCGCCGCCCGTCCGATGCGGACGAAATCGCTGCGGCGGTCGCGTGGCTGCTGTCACCCGCTGCGTCGTACGTCAACGGCGCGGTGCTCACCGTCGACGGCGGGAGCACGATCGTCGACACCGGCGCGCTCGCCTTCGCGGGTGACGTCCGATGACGGTCGTCGCGGGCGTCGAGGTCTCGACGGAGCACTTCATCGGCGGCGAGCGGGTCGCGGGTGACGCGACCTTCGTCGACCTCTCGCCGATCGACGCGCAGCCGATCGCAGAGGTCGCTCGCGGCGGCGAGCGGGAAGCCGCGCTCGCGGTCGCCGCGGCGAGCGAGGCGTTCCCGGCGTGGGCGGCGCTGGGGGCGAGAGGGCGCGCCGCGCACCTCCACCGGCTCGCCGACCTCGTCGACGCGAACGTCGACCGGCTCGCCGCCGTCGAGTGCGCGGACATGGCGATGCTGCTCCGCTCCCTCCGCGCTCGCGTGATCTCCCGCGGCGCGCGGAACTTCCGCGCCTACGCCGACCTCGCGGTCGCCTACGAGGAGCGCGTGTGGGAGTCGAACGCCACCCGGAACCGCGTGATCCGCATGCCCAGCGGCCCCGCAGTCGTGATCACGCCCTGGAACGCCCCGTTCATGCTGTCTACGTGGAAGACGGCCCCGGCGCTCGCGGCAGGCAGCACGGTGATCCTCAAGCCGGCGGAGTGGTCGCCGCTCTCCTGCTCGCTCCTCTGCGACCTCGTCGCAGAGGCGGGCTTCCCGCCGGGCGTCTTCAACGTCGTCCAGGGGATCGGCGAGGAGGTGGGCGCGGCGCTCACCCGCCATCCGGACGTACGGAGGATCTCGTTCACCGGCTCGCCGGAGACCGCCGTCCACATCGGCACCGCGGCGGCGCGGAACGTCGTCCCGTTCACCGGCGAGCTCGGTGGGAAAGGCCCTCTGCTCGTGTTCGCCGACGCCGACCTCGAGGCGGCCGCGGGCAAGGCAGCCGGGCAGTACGACGACGCCGGCCAGGTCTGCCTTGCCGGGACACGGCTGCTCGTCGACGAGTCGATCGCCGAGCGGTTCCTCGAGCGCTTCCACCGGCTCACCGACGAGCACGTGCTCGGCGACCCGCGCGACGACGCGACGACCGTCTCGCCGTTGATCCATCCCGACCACCTCGCGCGCGTCGACGGGTTCGTGGAGCGGGCGCGCGCGACCGGCGACGACATCGTCCGCGGCGGGCGACGGAGGGAGGATGTCGGCCCGCTGTTCTACGACCCGACGCTCGTCGTGCCGCGCTCGAACGAGTCGGAGATGGTCCAGCGCGAGGTCTTCGGCCCGGTGCTCACCTTCCAGACGTTCGCCGACGAGGACGAGGCGGTCTCGCTCGCCAACTCCACGCGGTACGGCCTCTCCGGCATCGTCTACACGGGCTCGGAGGAGCGGGCGGAGCGGGTCGGGCGAGCGGTTCGCGCCGGGACGGTGTGGGTCAACACCTTCCTCGTGCGCGACCTGACAGCTCCGTTCGGCGGTGTCGGCATCTCGGGGATCGGCCGGGAGGGAGGCGACTACGCGCTCGACTTCTACTCCGACCTGAAGACGCTGCAGATCCTCGACGGCACGACGGCATGACCGCGATCGAGGCGTACGCCGCCTCGGTCACGGTCGAGGCTCTCGACCGCGACCCGTCCCCCGTGTACGCGCGGCTCCGCGCCGAGGCGCCTGTCTGCTTCGTCCCCGCGGTCGGGCTCTGGTTCGTGACGCGGTGGGACGACGTCGAGGAGGCGGCCACGCGCCCCGATGTCTTCTGCGCACGCGTCGACCCGTCGCCGCTCGAGCGCACGATGGGCGGCGAGAGCATCCTGCTGCTCGACGGCGAGCCGCAGCGGCGGTTGCGGGCGATGCTCGACCCGTCGCTTCGCCCGCGCGTCGTCGAGGCGACGACACCGGACCTGATCGAGCCGCTCGCGCGCGAGCTGCTCGACGGACTCGAGGGCCGGGGCGAGGCGGAGCTGATGAGCGAGTACTTCGAGCCGATCTCCGTCCTCGGCCTCGGCCGGGTGCTCGGCCTCGGCCACCTCGACGGCGACACGCTCCGGCGCTGGTTCCACGGGCTCGCCGAGGGTGCGATCAACTTCGAGGACGACCCCGCAAAATGGGCTGTTGCGGACGCGACCGCGGCCGAGATCGACCGGGAGCTGGCTCCCGTCTTCGAGCGTCTCGCCGCCGATCCCGACGGCACCACGATCGCGACGATGCTCGCGCTCGCCGACGGGCCGCTCGAGGAGCGCGTCGCAACGATCCTGCCGACCCTCAAGGTGATTCTGCTCGGCGGGATGCAGGAGCCCGGCCACGCGGCCGGCGCGACGCTCGTGGGTCTCCTCGAGTCACGCCAGGTGCGCGCGGTGCTCGACGACCTGAGCCTCGTCCGCGACGCGGTCGAGGAGGGCCTGCGCTGGGTCTCCCCGATCGGGACGCAGACCCGGCGCGCGTCGTCGACGCGGAGCTCGGCGGGGTGACCGTCCCTGCGGGAGCGAACCTCGGCCTGCTGGTGTCGTCGGCGAACCGCGACGAGCGGGTGTGGGGCCCGACCGCCGACGAGTACGACCTCTTCCGGCCGAAGCGCACGCATGCTGCCTTCGGCTTCGGGACCCACTACTGCTCCGGGCACCACTTCTCGCGCGTGCAGATGCGGATCGCGCTCACGCGGCTCCTCGAGCGGCTCCCCGGGTTGCGGCTCGACCCCGACCGGCCACCGTCGTTCAACGGTTGGGAGTTCCGCGCGCCGCGTCACCTCCACGTGCTCTGGGACGCATGACCTGGGTCGACGTGGCCGCGGCCTCCCTCCCGGACGAGACCGTCTTCCCGGTCGATGCGGGCAGCGCGACGGTGGCACTCGCGAGGGTCGACGGCGACTGGCACGCGGTCGATGCCTGGTGCACGCATGCGGAGTGCCCGCTCTCGGATGGCTGGCTCGAGGGTGCCGCCATCCGCTGCGCCTGCCACGGGTCGCTGTTCGACCTCGCGACCGGCGAGGTGCTCGAAGGGCCTGCGGAGGAACCTGTGCTGGTCTATCCGACGCGCGTCGTCGGCGATCGGGTCGAGATCGAGCTTCTGTGAACGCCGGGGTCGCGAATCGTCGGGGGCGTCGCCGGCGACGCCACCGCGGTCTGCCTCGCGCGGCACGGGATCCGACCGCCCTGATCGGCCCGGGTCTGGCCGCTTCTGATCGGCGAAACCTGCCGGTCGATCGTCCGCCGCTGGGGAAGAAAGCTGCTCGCGACCGAAGCGCCGACGCTGACGGCAACCACCCCCAGGGGCACCCCCCGTGCCCCGATATCACGCTATCGAAGAGGACGTCCCGTGTCTGTGCCGGCCTCGTGTCGCGTGTGTGTCAGATGCGCGTGAATACACTCCCCGGCCGATGAGCACCGCGTCCGAGCTCCCGTCGCTCCGGCTCGACGCCACCCGCGAGGAGGCACTCGCGCGCGCCACCGCGATCGTGGCCGAGGCCTGGCGCAGCTTCGACCACGCCCGGCCGGACCAGCCGGAGGTCGACGAGCGGCTCGCGCAGCTCCTGCGCGCGGCGCTCCCGGCCGGGCGAGCGACCTCGCCGCCCTCGACGACGCCGCCGCTGCTCGACGAGACGATCGCCCAGCCGCGGCCGCGGTACTTCGCGTTCGTCGGCTCGTCCGGGCTCGAGGTCGGCGTGCTCGGCGACGCCCTGGCGTCGTGCTTCGACGTCAACCTCGCCGTCGTGGGCGGGCGCCGCGACCGACATCGAGGAGCAGGCCGTTCGCTGGGTGGGCGAGTTCGTCGGCTACCCGGCGGCCGGCGGCGCGTTCACGAGCGGCGGCACGATCTCGAACCTGACGGCGCTCGCGGCCGCGCGCGAGCGGGCGCTGCCCGGCGTCGCGCCGCGACGGCCTGGCGGGCCGCCGGGCGGCGGTGTACTGCTCCGCCGAGGCGCACTACTCGGTCGAAGCGCGCGGCCGAGGTGCTCGGCATCGGCGCGGACCGGCGTGCGGTCGATCCCGATCGACGACCGGCGGCGGATGCTCGCCGGCCGACGGCCGCCGCGGCCATCGACGCCGACCGGGCGACGGGCATCGACGCCGGTCGCCGTGGTCGCGACGGCCGGCACGACGCTGACCGGCGCGGTCGACCCGATCGACGAGCTCGCCGACGTCTGCGCCGAGCGCGGCGTCTGGCTCCACGTCGACGGCGCCTACGGGCTGCCGGCCGCGGCGCGCACTCGACCGCGGCGGCAGCTCTTCGCCGGCCTCGACCGCGCCGACTCGGTGTCGCTCGACGCGCACAAGTGGCTGTACCTGCCCGAAGGCCTGCGGCGTCGTGCTCGTGCGCGACCGCGACGCCTGCGAGGCGCGCGTTCGCGCACGACGAGGCCTACATGCCGCACGAGCGCGACGAGCCATCACGCCGTCGACCTCACGCTCGAGTACTCGCGGCCGTTCCGGGCGCTGAAGCTGTGGCTCGCGTTCCGCGCGCACGGCGCGGACGGCGTTCCGCGCGGCGATCGAGCGGCAACCTCGAGCAGGCGCGGCTGCTGGCTCGACGAGGTCCGGCGGCACGCCGACCTGGAGCTCGTCTGCGGCGAGCCGCAGCTCTCGATCGTGCCGTTCCGCCACGTGCCGGCCGGCTGCGACGCCGACCTCGACGCGCACAACGCGGCGCTGGTGCGAGGCGCTGCAGCGACGGCCGCGTCTACGTCGCGCCGGCCGCGATCGACGGCCGCGTCTGCCTGCGTCCGTGCATCGTCAACTACCGCACCACCGACGACGACGTGCGCGCGCTTCGTCGACGTCACGTGCGAGGTCGGCCGCTCGCTCCTCGCGGGGCGGGGACCCGCCGCGGGCATCTAGCGCTTCTTCTTCGCGTTCTTCCCGGTCTTCCGGCCGGCTGCACCGGGCCGCTCGGACGCGGGCTTCGTGCGCACCGGCATGCCGGCGCCGCCGTACTCCATGCGCCGGCGCAGCTGACGGTTCGCCGCCTCCGGGGCGTCCGCCTCCGCACCGACCGCGGCCATGTAGGCGCGCCGCTCGGCGGGCGTGAGCAGGTTGAGCATGCGCTGCGCCTGCTCGGGGCTCTTCGGCTCGCCGAACGCGGTCATCTTCTTCATCGCCGCCGCGAGCTCCGGGTTCTCCCGTTCGAGCGCGGCGATCGACGCCTTCTGGAACCACTTCTTGAAGAGCGGGACCCTCGAGAGGAACGTGATGATCGGACGCAGGTACTTGCCGTTCGAGATCCGGCCGAGCAGGACGAGGACGCCCAGGAGAAGCGCGACTACGAGCAGCGCGACGAGCGGGATCCAGGCCCAGAACGGCATCGCGCGATCATAGCCGGGGCTCCGGCGTCGGCCGGCCCCCAGGCCTAGAGTTGCCTGCGTGAGCTCGCGCACGCGGAAGAGCCTCGTCGGGCTCGGGATCGGCCTTGCGCTCGCGGACTCCTCGGTCGTCACGCTCGCGCTGCCGGACATCCTGCGGCAGTTCGACGTCGAGATCCCCACGGTCGCGTGGGTGCTGACGTCCTACAACCTCTGGCTCGCGCTCGCGGCCGTGCCCGCGGCGTACGCGGCGCGGCGCCGCCCCGTGCGTGCCTTCGTCGCCGGGACGCTCGTGTTCGCGTCGTCGTCGCTCGCGTGCGCGCTCGCGCCCTCCTTCGGCGTGCTCGTCGGCGCCCGCTGCGTGCAGGCGATCGGGGGCGCGCTTCTCGTCTGCGCGGCGCTCGACCTCCTCACCGAGATCCAGGGCTCCGAGACCGGCGCGGTGCGCACCTGGGCGCTCGCGGGCGTCGTCGGAGCCGCTCTCGGGCCCGCGATCGGCGGGATCCTCACGGAGACGCTCGGCTGGGAGTCGATCTTCGTGGCCCAGGCGCCGCTGGCGCTCCTCACGCTCGTCGGCGTGATCGGTCTTCGCGTCCGGCCGCTCGTCCGGCCGGCGGGACGCCCGAACGTGCCGGCGAACCTCGCGCTGCTCCTCCTCTCCGGCGCGCTCACCGCTGCACTGTTCCTCCTCGTTCTCCTGCTGGTGGACGGATGGCGGATGGACCCGGCCGTCGCCGGCGTCGTCGTCACCGTGATGCCGGTCGCGGCGATCGCCACGGCGAGCATCGCGACCCGCGTCGGGAGCACGGCGACCCGCGCGGCGACGGGCGTCGTGCTGGTGGCGGGCGGCCTCGCGGCGCTGGGCGTGCTGCCCGGGTCGGCCTGGTGGTGGACCGTGGCGCCGCAGGTGCTGGTCGGCGCGGGGCTCGGCCTCGCGCTCTCCGCCCTGACGGAGCGCGCGCTGCACGGGAGGTCGCCACAGGCGGTCCACGGAGGCTGGACGATTGCGGCGCGGCACGCCGGCGTCGTGGTCGGGCTGCTGCTCCTGACGCCGGTGTTCACGACGGCGCTCGACCGCAACGAGGAGCGTGCGCTCCGGGCAGGCGCGGCGGCGGTGCTGGACAGCGGCATTCCGCCGCTCGAGAAGCTCGCGGTCGCCCAGGATGTCCTCGGGATCGTGCGCGCGTCGGACCGCGAGGTGCCCGACGTCCGTCAGGCGTTCGCGGACCGCCCGGACACAACCGACTACCGCAGCCTCGAGGACGAGCTCGTCTCGCAGCTCGACCGGGCCGTGATCGCCGCGTTTTCGCGGCCGTTCCTGCTCGCGGCGCTGCTCGCGGCGGCAGCGCTCGTGCCAATCGTCCTCTCCCGCAGGGCGGTGAGCGTGTGAGGGTGCTCCCGATCGTCGTGGCCGTCGCAGTCGCGTGCGCGCTCGTCGGGGTGTACGTCGCGCTCGGCGGGACGTCCTTCGAGCCGAGCCCGGTCGCGAACCCGTGCGTGCCCCGACCCGTCCGCGTCGCTGCCGGCACGGGAGAACGGCTCGAGCACGTCCTGCTCGCCGCCGCCGACACGACGGCGTGCCAGCTCGGCGTCTCGCGCGAAGAGCTCGTGCTCGCGCTGCGGAGCGTGGACGACCTCGAAGCTCTCGCGGGGAAGACCGGGAAGTCCCGGGACGAGCTCGAAGCGGCCCTCCGGGCCGGCCTCCTCCGGGCCGTCGACGAGGGAGAACGGGAGGGCCTGATCGGCGGCACGACCGCCGCGAGCCTGGGCTTCGCAGCAGACCATCTGCCGCTCGGCCTGCTCCTGTCTCTGCTCCGCGGCGCGTCCTCGCTGGTCGGGTGAGGCGGAGTAGGGTGACGCGGTGAAGGGCCGGCGGAACCAGGTCGTCTTCGGGGCCCTCGGCCTCGCCGTGGTCGTTCTGACGTTCGCGATCGTCCTGCCGCGCATCGCGAGCTACGCGGACGTGTGGGACGTCGTCAAGGACCTCGACACGACGTGGCTGATCGCACTCGGGATCGCCGTCGTCGTCAACGTCATCACGTATGCGCCGCCCTGGATGGTCGCTCTGCCGGGGCTCCGGTTCCGCCAGGCACTGCCCTTCACGCAGGCGTCGACCGCGCTCACCTACGTCGCCCCCGGAGGCGGGATCGTCGGGATGGCGGGCTCCTACGGTCTCCTCCGCACCTGGGGGTTCGGCTCGAGCGAGGTCGCCCGGGCGGTGACGCTCACCGGCATCTGGAATCAGCTCGCGAACCTGCTGCTTCCCGTGCTCGCCGTTTTGCTCCTCTCCTTCGACCAGCAGGGCGCCGCGCTGCTGACCACCGTCGCGATCGTGGGCGCGATCGTGTTCGCGGTCGCGATCGGCGCTCTCGTGCTCATCTTCTGGAGCGACGCGCTCGCGCGTCGCGTCGGCGTGCTGCTCGAGCGCACCACGAACCGCGCTCTGCAGGCGCTGCGTCGGAAGCGCCGCTTCGAGGGTTGGGACGAGCGCCTCGTCGTGTTCCGACGGTCAACGGTCGACCTCATCCGGCGCCGCTGGCCGTGGCTGACGCTTGCCGCGGTGATCGGGAACCTCACGGTCTTCGTCGTCCTCCTCGTCGCGTTGCGCGCGGTGGGGATCGGGGCGAGCGAGATCACGTGGGTCGAGGCGTTCGCCGGGTGGTCTCTCGCGCGTGCGCTGCAGCTGATCCCGCTGACGCCCGGCGGCGTCGGGCCGGTCGAGCTCGGGATGACGGGGATCCTCGTCGGGTTCGGTGGCGGAAACGCCGAGGTCGTCGCGGCCGTGCTCATCTACCGCGCCTTCACCGTGGTGCCGACGCTGTTGCTCGGACTGGCGACGATGGCGGCATGGCGCTGGCTCGGCCCGGACCGCCGCGAGGGAGGAGTCGGCGAGGCAGCGGGGAATCCGCCCGACGGGTGAGAGAGCAGAGCCACAAGCACGAGATGTCAGCTGCGATCCGCGGCGACTTCGAGCGGCTCCGCGAGCGCGGCGTCGCCGCCACGCTTGCTCCACGCGACGGGATGCCGTCGGACAACGCTTGTGTTGAATCAACACAAGCATCGGGCCCGGCCGCGCCGCTCGCTGAGACTCACTCGGAGCCCTCGATGCCGGCGGCCCTGGTTCAGGTCGAGCCCGTGGTCGAGTCCGAGGTCGAGAACATGTCAGTGTCAGAGAGTCTCACGGAGCCGGAGCCGAAGAGCTTCAAGGAGCCAGCGCCAGAGCCCGAGGCCGAGCTCGCATCAGCCGAGTCGAGCAGCGCACCCGAGTCCAAGCCCGCTCCCGGGCCGGATCCGGGACCTTTGATCGAGCCGCGCACCGGCACCGGCGATCCGTCGCCGGACGGGGAGCGTCCCGGCTTCCTCGCGCGCCTCCTCGGGCGCTGACGGGTACGGAGAGCCGTATTCCGCGGCGCGAAAGCGCCGATAGCGTTGGCGCGTCGTGCGCGCCGTCCGGCATGTGATTCGCCTCCTCTTTGGCGACGACCTCGACGACGCGCTGCGCCCCGTGCTCGGCGTCACGCTCGTCGGCAGCGTTGCTGGCTCCGCGCTTTGGAGCTTCTTGGCCATCTGGGCGGTCGACGAGCTCGGCGCCAAGGCTGCGCTGCCGTTCGCGCTTCTCGTGGGGGCGGCGCTCTCGGCGCTGAGCGGATTCGCCGGCGGCTATCTGTCCGATCGGATCGGCCGGAGGCGCGTGATCCTGATCGGGAGCGGCGTGATGGTCGCGTACCCCCTCGTCCTCCTCGCCCTCTCCGACGCGAAGTGGGAGGGGTTGTGCGCGCTTGCGCTCGCCGGCGTCTTCGGGGGCCTCGGCGGGTCGGTCTCCCAGGCGATGGTCGCTGACCTGGTGGCCCCCGAGCGCCGGCAGGCGGCGTACGCGTCCGTGCGCGTCGCCGCGAACATGGGCGTCGTCGTCGGGCCACCGCTCGGCGGGCTTCTGCTCGTGGTCGGGGGGTGGACGGCCCTGTTCCCCTGCGTCGCCGTCCTCTCCGGGATCTCGTGGCTGATCGCCTACCGCTACCTCCCACGGCGCGGTGCGTTCGCGCCAGATGGGCCGCCGGATCGGGGCTCGCTCTCGGTGATCCTCGCCGATCGACGCTTCCTGCTCTTTCTCGGCTCGGCCGTCTTTGCCTGGCTGACCTACGTCGCGTACGAGGTGGTGCTGCCCGTGTCGCTCGTCGACGGGTACGGCTACGAGCCCGCCGCGTGGGGGTTCCTCGTCTGGGTCAACCCGCTGCTTGTCGCGCTCTTCCAGGTGAGGCTCACGCGGCTTGCCACGCCGATCCCGCCTGCCCCGAAGCTCGTGCTCGCGCTCCTCGTGATGGGGCTTCCCTTCCTGCTCCTCGTCTGGACGCAGGGGCTGCCCGCGATCGTCTTCGTGATCGTCGTGTTCGTCGTCGGCGAGATGCTGTGGGTGCCGACCTCGCAGGCGGTCGTTGCCGAGCTCGCGCCGGCCGACATCCGCGGCGCCTACATGGGCGCCTTCGGCAGCGCGCCGGCGATCGGCTTCGCGCTCGCGCCGCTGATCGGGCTCCAGATGCGGAACAGCTTCGGCGACGAGGCGACCTGGGCGATGTTCGCCGGGATCGGGATCGTCGCGGCCGTGCTCGGGGGTCTTGCGCTCGCCGGCCTCGACCGGCCCGAGCGGCGGGAGCCGTCTGCTGTACTTGAGGCGTGAGGCCGCAGGAGCGGGAAGCCATCCTCCGCGAGGACGCGCCGCGCGCGCAGACCACGCGGGAGCGCCGCCAGCTTGCCGGTGTCGAGGAGGATCTGCGCTCGAGCCCGCTCCGAGCGCGGCCGCTGCCGCTGCGGTTGCGCAACTTCCGGCCCTCGGCGGAGGGGTATCTCGCGTCGCTCGGTGGGCCGCTGCCCTACATGCTGCGGCTGCGCGAGATCGAAGCGATGACCGCGGCGCACGAGCGGGCGCTCGGCGAGCAGCGGGCGCGTCTCGCCGCCGAGGTTGCACCCGAACGGTTCGCAGAGGAGTGGAGGCACGCAGTCACGCGCTGGAGCTTCGACGAGGTCAACGACCTCATCGCCCGTCACAACCGCTGGTACCCCGTCGAGGCGCGGCTCCCGATGGATCCGCGCCGCCGCGACTACGCCCTGGTCAACGGCCGCGACTACCGTCTCCGGCCGCTCGACGCCGAGTGGGCGCTGGCGCGCTTCCCGGCGGCGGCCTGACGCTCACGCGGCTCGGATGCGCGTTGGGTGCCGGAGCGCGGCGACGAGGGTCAGCGCGCACAGGCACCCGCAGAGGAGGTACGGCACCGGGTCGCCGAACGCCTGCGCGAGCGCGCCGCCGATCGCCGGGCCCGCGAGCGCGCCGAGCGCCCAGGCCGTGTTCGTCACGCCGAACCCGATCCCCTGTGCGAGCCCGGCACGCTCGGCGCGGTCGGCGACGAGCGCCATTCCGGGCGTGTAGAAGCCGCCGAACGTAACCGACGCGGCCACGACGAGCAGGGCGACGACCAGCGGCTCACCGGCGAGAGCCAACCCGACGGCGACCGCGATCGACGCGGCGAGTGCGACGCGGACGGGGAGCAGCCGGCCGCGCCGGTCGGAGATTCGTCCGACGACCGGGTTGACGAAGACCTCGACGACGCCGGCGACGACGAACACGGCGGCGATCGCGAGCGCGCCGTAGCCTGCGTCGTCGAAGAGGAGAGGCACCAGCACGTCGAGCGTCCCGAAGAACAACGCGGGAAGCGTGTTCAGCCACAGCCCGCCGACGAACGCGCGATCGCGGAGCACCCGGCCCACGGCGCCGGGCCGGGCCCGTTCCCGGGGAGGTGCTGCGACGGCGGCGATGCCTACCGCGAGCGCCGCGGCGACGAGCGCGATGGTCGCGAAGGAGGCGCGAATGCCGACGAGGTCGGCGACGGCGCCAAACATCGGGCCGACGACGAACCCGAACACCGCGAGGCCGAACACGGTGCCGAGCGCCTGGCCGCGGCGCTCGCGCTCGACGCTGACCGCCGCCCAGGCGAGGGCGCCGGCCCAGGTGGTGGCGCTCGAGAAGCCCTGGACGAACCTCGCAACCCCGAGAGCGACCGGCCCGCCGGCCAGCGCGAAGCCGAGGCTCGCGAGTGAAAGCACCGCGAGGCCAGCGAGGACACCGCGCTTCGGCCCGATGCGGCCCACGAGCAGGCCGCCGGGGATCCCGCCGAGCAGTGCGCCGCCGCCGTACGCTCCGAGCAGCAGGCCTGCCTCGAGCTTCGTGAGGTCGTAGCGGTCGACGAAGTGGGGGAGGAGCGGGATGATCGCCCCGAACAGCATCGCGTCCAGGAAGACGATCGTCCCTGAGATCGCGACGACCCGGCGCATCCGGCGATCATCTCAGGAGGTAGTCGCGACCGCGAAGCGCGCGACGCGTCTTGGCAACGAGGCAGCTGCGACGGCGATAGCGGGGGCACCGAGCGGCGGGGATCCGCTTTCGCGGATTCCCGCTCGCGGAAAAACAAAAGAAATGCACCGAGTCGGTGTCGCCGTCGTCCAGTTCACCCGATCGACCTTCGCCGAAGCGACTGCCGGGCGGGAGAGCCTTCAACCTTCGGCGCTCCGTGCTCGGTGCACTCGGAAACCTACTGGCTCATTCTTCTCCAGTCAAGACCCCGTTGCCCGAAATTGTCGCAAATACCGTCGATTCGACGATCGGAACCCTTTTCGACGCGAGAAGGCGTGCCAAGAAGAAAATGCACGCAAAAATGCACCGAGGGCCGGTGCTCCCTCGTCCGACCTTCCGACTGACCGCCGCCTAAGCGTCTGCCTGTCGGAGGGCCATCAACCTCAGGCGCTCCGTCCTCGGTGCAATCAGGACTCTACGGTCTTCGAGCGAGTCCGTCAAGCGAGAAGGGAAACGCGATTTTCGCAGTTTGCGGAGAATTCTTTACACGACGAACATATTTGCGCTGGTCACATTGTGCTCTAGCTAAACAGGACCAAGGATTCGCCGAGCCGGGTGTGCTTTCGTCCACTTCCCCGGTTGACCTTCCGCTTCCGCGTACGGCCTCCCGGGAGAGCTTCGTCCTACTCGCGTCCCGTGCTCGGCGCAGCGGCAATCTACGCTCTGGGGGACACTGTCGCAAGGGGATCCGACGACAGAAAGGCCGCAAATTGCGAACGAGTGGGAACGGAACCAACGGAAGGCACGTCGTCGTCACGGGCGCGGGCACGGGCATCGGGCGCGCGATCGCTTTTCGGCTCGCCCGCGAGGGAGCGGCGTTGACCCTGCTCGCCCGTGATCGCGACCGGCTCGAGGAGACCGCGGCGTCGATCGACGGCCCCGTGCGCGTCGCGTCGTGCGACATCCGTCAACGGAGGCGCGTCGAGCGAGCATTCGCCGGGGCTGCAGGAGCGCTCGGCCCGATCCACGGGCTCGTCGCGGCGAGCGGGATCGGCGGCCCGAACGGCGACGGTGACGACGGGGGCGACCGCTTCGACGACCTGGTGCGGACGAACCTCAACGGGACGTACTACTGCATCCGAGCGGCGGTGCAGCACCTCGCGCCGGGGCCCGACGCGCGGCACGTCGTCGTGCTCTCCTCGATCCTCGCGCGGATCGCCGTGCCCGACTACACGGGCTACAGCGCGTCGAAGGCCGGGCTCCTCGGTCTCGTGCGCTCGTTTGCGGCCGAGCTCGCGTCGCGCGGCGTGCTGGTGAACGCAATCTGCCCCGGCTGGGTCGACACCGACATGGCGTGGCAGGGCCTCGACGTCGCCGCGGCCGCGAGCGGCGGGACGCGTGAGGAGGCGTACCGCGACGCGATGACGGATGTCCCCCTCGGGCGGATGTCGCAGCCGGAGGACGTTGCCGGCACCGTCTCGTGGCTCCTCTCGCCGGACGCGCGCGGCGTCACGGGGCAGGCGATCGATCAGAACGGCGGCGCCTGGATGGGCTGAGCGGCGACCGGTCGGCGGCACCTCCCGGCCGGCGGAACCGACCTCCGGCGCCGCCTCGCGCCGCTACGCGCACGCGTCTCTCCGGGTCTGTGCTTTCGCACTATCGCCTCCGGCCGCGCACGCGTAGCGCCACGCCGGACGCCGCTCAGCGCGCGGCGACCGGTCGGCGGCAGCTCCCGGCCGGCGGAGCCGGCCTCCGGCGCCGCCTCGCGCCGCTACGCGCACGGGCTACCCGATCCAGGCCTGGTTGTTCCAGTACGCGTGGAGTCGGTGGCGGCGGTCGACGTCGAAATGCAGCTCCTCCGGCCGCGCGAGAGCCGGCGTGGCGTAGACCTGGAAGCCGTCGCACGCGTGGACGAGCTCGAACTCGCCGGCAGCCGGCCGCTCGAGCGAAGCGTCGAGGACGAACTGGCGCCCGCCGCAACACCGGTAGGCGCGCGGCCAGACATAGACGGAGCCCCGCTCGCGGAGCAGATCGAGCGCGTCGGGTCGTGCGACGACCCTCATGCGGAAAGTCTAGGTTGCCCCGGAGGTCGCAGGGCGGAGACGGAGGAGCGCGGTGCGGGACAGGGCGAGGGCGGTCGTGATCGGCGGAGGTGTCGGCGGCAGCTCGATCCTCTACTGGCTCGCACGGCTGGGGTGGGACGACGTCGTCCTCGTCGAGCGCGCAGACCTGACGAGCGGTTCGACCTTCCACTCGGCCGGCCTCGTGGGCCAGCTCCGCTCGTCCCTTTCGCTGACGAGAATGATGATGGAGAGCGTCGAGCTCTACCGGACGCTCGAAGCAGAGGTCGGGCTCGAGACCGGCTGGCGCGAGGTGGGCTCGCTGCGCCTCGCCTCGTCCCCGGAGCGGATGGAGGAGATCGCCCGACAGGCCGGCTGGGCCAAGACGTTCGGGCTGCCTCTCGAGCTGATCGCGCCCGCCGATGCGCAGGCGCTCTTTCCGCCGATGTCGACCGACGGCGTGCTCGGGGCCGCATACCTCCCGACGGACGGCTACATCGATCCGAGCCAGCTGACGTTCGCGCTCGCCGAGGGAGCCCGCCGCCGCGGCGCCGAGGTCAACACCGGCACGCGGGTCACGGCGATCCGGACGGAGCGCGGTCGCGTGACCGGCGTCGAGACCGACCGCGGGGAGATCGAGACGGAGGTCGTCGTCAACGCGGGCGGCATGTTCGCCGGTGAGATCGGCGCGCTGGCCGGCGTGACCGTGCCCGTCGTCCCGATGGCGCACGAGTACCTCGTCCTCGAGCCGTCGGGGCTCCCGCTCGACATGCCGACGATGCGCGATCCGTCGCTGCTCGTCTACTTCCGCCCCGAGTCGGGCGGGCTGATCATGGGCGGCTACGAGCGGGAGTGCGCGCCCTGGTCGCTCGACGGGATCCCCGCGGACTTCAACGGCAAGCTGCTGGAGGAGGACTGGCCCCGCTTCGAGGAGCTGATGCAGAACGCAATAGTGCGTGTCCCCTCGCTCGAGGAGATGGGCGTCGTCCGGCTGATCAACGGCCCCGAGGCGTTCACGCCCGACGGCGAGTTCGTCCTCGGGCCGAGTGACGTGCGGGGCTTCTGGGTCGCAGCCGGCTTCTGCGCGCACGGGCTCGCCGGGGCCGGAGGGATGGGGAAGCTCGTCGCCGAGTGGATCGTCGAGGGAACCCCGTCGCTCGACGTCTGGCACATGGACTCGCGTCGCTTCGGAGCGGCCTACCGCTCGCGGGAGTACACCCTCGCGCGGACGCGGGAGATCTACGAGACGTACTACGACGTGAAGTACCCGGGGCACGAGCGCGAGGCCGGGAGGCCGCTGCGGCTCTCGTCGGCCAACGGCAGGCTCCGCGAGCTCGGTGCGGTGTTCGGCGAGAAGTCGGGCTGGGAGCGTGCGAACTGGTTCGAGCCGAACGCGAGCGCCGGCGACGAGTCGCTCCGGCCGCGCGGGTGGGCGGGAAAGCTCTGGTCGCCCGCCATCGGCGCCGAGCACCGCGCCTGCCGCGAGACGGCAGCGCTCTTCGACGAGTCGTCGTTCGCCAAGCTCGAGGTCTCGGGGGCGGGCGCCGCCGACTTCCTCGAGCGCCTCTGCGCGAACCGCGTCGCGCGGGAGACGGGCCGGGTGACGTACACGCAGATGCTCAACCCGCGCGGCGGCATCGAGTGCGACTTCACCGTGACGCGGCTCGGGCCCGAGCGCTTCCGGATCGTCACCGGCACTGCGTTCGGTCAGCACGACGCGGCGTGGATCCGACAGCACGCCCCTGAGGACGGGTCGGTGCAGGTCGTCGACGTGACCTCGGCCTACGCCTGCATCGGCCTCTGGGGTCCCGCGAGCCGCACGATCCTCCAGCCGCTCACTGTGAGCGATCTCGGCAACGCGGCGTTCCCCTACATGACCGCCCGGGAGCTCGCCGTCGGGCCGGTGCCGTGCCTCGCGGTCAGGGTGACCTACGTCGGCGAGCTCGGGTGGGAGCTCTACTGCCCGACCGAGTTCGGGGCGCGATTGTGGGACGAGCTCTGGGCGGCGGGGCGGGACCACGGTCTCGTCGCAGGCGGGTACAAGGCGATCGACTCGCTGCGGCTGGAAAAGGGCTACCGCGTCTGGGGGGCGGACATCTCCCCGGAGGACACGCCGTACGAGGCCGGGCTCGGCTTCGCGGTCAAGCTCGACAAGGGCGACTTCGTCGGACGCGATGCGCTCGTCGGCGCGCCCGAGCCTCGGCGCATGCTCCGCTGTTTGACACTGGCTGACCCGCGCGCGGTCGCCCTCGGTTCCGAGCCCGTGCGGGTGGGAGGCGAGCCCGTCGGCCGGGTGACGAGCGGTGGCTACGGCTACACGGTCGGCGCGTCGATCGCATACGCCTACGTCCCCGCCAAGCATGAGACCGGCACGGAGGTCGAGGTCGAGATCTTCGGTGAGTGGGTCGCCGGCGTGGTCGCCGACGAGCCGCTCCACGACCCGGCGGGCGAGCGGATCCGCGCGTGATCCTCCCAGGCCGGGAACGCCAAGTGACACTGTGTTACAAGAGGGTTCCGGGGCACGGGGTAGAGCCGGGAGCATGACCGCGGACGATGAACGGCGGCTCGGCGATGCGGTCGCGCGCGTCTGGCCCGACGGCCGGTCGACCTGGGAGGTGCTCGGCGGCGGGATCACGAACCACAACGTGAAGGTGACGCGCCCCGACGGGGTATTCGTCCTCCGCGTCGCCGGGAAGGACACGGAGCTCCTCGGCATCGACCGCACGGTCGAGCTCGCGGCGACGCGCGCGGCCTCGGAGGCCGGCGTCGGGCCCGAGGTCGTCGACTTCGTCGAGGGGGAGGGGTGGCTCGTCACGCGCTTCGTGCCGGGAGCGATCCCGCCGCCCGAGCGACTCCGCGAGCCGGAGGAGCTCCGGCGCGTCGCAAGGGTGCTGCGCGCCTTTCACCACGGGCCGCCGATCCCCGGCACGTTCGACGCGCTCGAGGTCGTCGAGACCTACCGGGACACCGCGCTCGCCCGCGGTGCAGCACTGCCCGACGCTTTCGACGACGCGCACGCGGTGGCGCAACGGATCGCCGAGCGCCGTGCCGACCAGTCGCCGCGCCCGTGTCACAACGACCTGCTCAATGCGAACTTCATCGACGACGGCGAGCACCTCGTGATCGTCGACTGGGAGTACGCGGGGATGGGCGATCCGTTCTTCGACCTCGCGAACTTCTCGATCAACCACGAGCTCGACGCGGACGGGCGCGCGGTGCTCCTCGCTGCCTACGCGGGAGACGCGCACGCCGAGGGCCTCGCCGCCCTCGACCTCCAGCGGTTCATGTCCGACTTCCGGGAGGCGATGTGGGGCGTCGTGCAGAGCGTCGTGTCCGAGCTCGACTTCGACTTCGACGCGTACGCGGCCGAGCACTTCGAGCGGATGCGGAGGACTGCCGCCGAGCCGGCGTTCCGCCGCGCGCTCGCGCCCTGAACGACGGAGGGGCGCCCCGCGGGGCGCCCCTCCGGACAACCGCGACAGGGGATCGCTACGTCGAGTAGCCCGTGTCCGCGGGAACCTCGTACTCCGCGGCGGTTCGCTCCTCCATCTGCTCGAGTTCCTCCGCGGTGCCCATCCGCACCGGTCCCTTGAACCAGTTCTTCGCGGAGATCAGCCACCAGCCGCCGAAGAGAATGAGCGCTCCGCCCACGGTGAGCGGCGCGTAGTTGGCGACGTCCCAGTTGAACCCGTCTTTCCACGGGATCCCCGTCGGCGCGATCGGGCCGAGGAAGAGGATCGTGATGATCGCCACCCAGACGATCGAGACGAGGTCGATCCACTTGTAGTGCTTGCCCAGCGTCCACGCTCCCGGCTCGAATCGGTCGCCCATCCGGAAGCGCAGGATCACCGGGAGGATGAACGCGATGTAGAGCCCGATCACTGCGATCGACGTGCCGACGAGGTAGCCGGTCGCGGCGTTCCAGTAGGTCGGGATCATCAGCGCCCAGGCGAGAAAGCCGATCGCACACACGGCTGCGACTGGCACCCTGTTGCCGGCCACCTTGCGCCACATCTGATGTCCGGGGACGGCGCGGTCGCGCGAGAACGCGAACATCATCCGGGACGCGGACGTGATCGAGGCAGTGAGGCAGAACATCTGCGCGACGCAGCAGATGAAGAGCAGGATCTCGGCCCACGTCTCGCTCATCGACGTCGTCCAGATGTACGTGACGGCCCCGCCGACCGCGTCGAGCACGCCCTGCGTGTCGGGGACGGCGAACGTCACGGCGAGCAACAGGATCCAGCCGAAGATGACCGAGACGACGACCGACATGTACATGCCGACGGCGGCCATCCGCGAGGCCTGGTGCGTCTCCTCGGCCATGTGCGCCGAGGCGTCGAAGCCCGTGATCGTGTACTGCGACATCAGTAGGCCGAGGCCGAACACGTACCAGAAGACGATGCTGCCGAAGTTCGTCCCCGAGAACCCCGAGTTGTTGATCGTCTCGGTGAACACGTAGCTGACCGACTGGTGGTTGTCGGGGACGATGATCAGCACGAGCACGATGAAGAGGACGCCCGCCATGTGCCAGTAGGCGGAGATCGTGTTGAGCATCGCCGTGATGCTGACCTTGAACATGTTGAGCACGACGGCGATCAGCATCACGACCGTGTAGGTCAGGAGCGTCCATTCCTTCGTGTTCGGGTAGTCGAACCAGAGGTTGATGAGGGACGTGGCGAAGATCGCCAGGCCGTAGCCGATGGCTGCGGTGACGGCGATCTGTCCCACGAGGTTGAACCAGCCCGTGAACCAGCCCCACGCCGGGCTGCCGAGCTTCGACGACCAGTAGTAGAGGCCGCCCGCGGTCGGAAACGCGGACGCGATCTCGGCCATCGCAAGTGAGATCAGCGTCGACATGAGACCGACGATCAGCCAACCCCAGGAGATTGCGATCGGGCCGCCGTTGTTGAACGCGATGTAGTACGACGTCAGACAGCCGGCGAGGATCGAGATGATCGTGAAGCTGATCGCGAAGTTCTGGAACCCGCCCATCGCGCGGAAGAGCTCCTGCGCGTACCCCAGTCGGTGGAGAACCTGTTCGTCCTCCGAGGTGTGGTACCCGCCGCCTTCGGGCACTGAGCTCATTTGCCTGCCTCCTTGTCGGTTCCGAGGGTGGTATTCACCTACGGGATGCGGCGTCTGTCAAGACACGTCGACGATCACCGAGTGTCGACCGTCGCCCGGACGGAGGATGACGGAATAGGATCGCGCCCATGCTGACGCTCCCAGAGCTCCGTGACCTCGTCGCCGCCGGGGAGGTCGACACGGTCGTCGTCGCGTTCACCGACATGCAGGGGCGCCTGCTCGGCAAGCGCCTCCACGCCGGGTTCTTTCTCGACGAGATGGAGGCCGAGCACCCCGTCGAGGGCTGCAACTACCTGCTCGCCCTGGAGATGGAGATGGACCCCGTCCCCGGGTACGAGATCGCGAGCTGGGAGCAGGGCTACGGCGATTTCGCCCTCACGCCGGACATGTCGACGTTGCGTCGGATCCCCTGGCTCGAGGGGACGGCGCTCGTGCTCGGCGACGTCGGCTGGGACGACGGCTCACCCGTCCAGCCGTCGCCGCGTCAGGTGCTCCGCGCCCAGATCGAGCGCGCGGCAAAGCTCGGCCTGACGCCCATGGTCGGCTCCGAGCTCGAGTTCTTCCTCCTCAAGGAGACCTACGCGGAGGCGCACGCAAACGGTTACGCGCGGCTCACGCCCTCCGTCCCGTACATCCTCGACTACCACATCCTCGCCACGACGTACGACGAGCCGCTCATGCGCGCGCTCCGCAACGGGATGCAGGCGGCCGGCATGCGCGTCGAGACGTCGAAGGGCGAGGCGTGGCCGGGCCAGCAGGAGATCAACTTCCGCTTTTCCGACGCGCTCACGATGGCCGACAACCACGTGATCTACAAGAACGGCGCGAAGGAGATCGCGTTCCTGCACGGGTGCTCGATCAGCTTCATGGCGAAGCCCTTCGAGGACTGGATCGGCAACTCGTGCCACATCCACTCGTCGCTCTTCCGCGGGGACGAGGCTGCGTTCGCGGACGACGACGCGCTCTTCGGGCAGTGGCTCGCGGGGCAGATCGCCTGCGCCAAGGAGCTTGCAGTCTTCTTCGCTCCGACGATCAACTCGTACAAGCGCTACGCGGCGGGCAGCTGGGCGCCGACGACGCTCGCCTGGGGGCACGACAACCGCACCTGCGGCTTCCGCGTCGTCGGGCACGGGAAGGCCCGTCGAGTCGAGACGCGCATCCCCGGCGGCGATGTCAACCCGTACCTCGCCTTCGCGGCGCTGATCGCCTCGGGCCTGCACGGGATCGAGCAGGAGCTGAAGGCGCCTCCGCCGCTCCAGGGCAACGCGTACGAGTCGGACGCGGAGCGGTTCCCGTCGACGATGCGCGAGGCGATCGCCTCGCTCGAGGACGGCACGATCGCCCGGGCGGCGTTCGGCGACCAGGTGGTCGACCACTACCTCAACTACGCGCGCACGGAGCAGGCGATCTTTGACCGGTTCGTCACCGACTGGGAACGGAAGCGCTACTTCGAGCGGACCTGAGGCTGTCGGGGTCCCGCGGGCGAAGCGTGCACTGGACGTGGCACTCTCGGGCTCGCTGATCGTGCTGCTCTCGCCCGTCTGGGCGGTGGTGCTCGGCGCGATGGGTGTCGACATGCTGCGCTGCCCGAAGGACCGCGGCCGGCTGTTCTACCGGGAGCAGCGGATCTCGGCCGGCCGCGGCTTCGGGCTCCTGAAGCTCCGGACGCTGCGCGAGGACGTGCTTCGTCGGGCCGCGGGCCACGTGCGGCCGTTCGAGGCCGACGCCGTGAACCTGACGTGGGCCGGTCGCCGGGTGCTGAAGCCGATGTACTTCGACGAGCTGCCGCAGCTCTGGAACGTCCTGGTCGGAGAGATGAGCCTCGTCGGCCCGCGACCGTGGCCGATGGAGCTCGTCGAGCGTCAGGTCGGGCGCGGCGTCGACTACCGCCTGCGCGTTCCCGCCGGCTGGACCGGTCCTGCGCAGATCTCGAAAGGCCTCGACGTCAGCTTCGAGCAGCTCGACACCGAGTACGTCGCCCTGCTCGAAAGCGGCTCGGCCTTGGAGATCGTCCGCCGCGACCTCGGCGTCCTCGCGAGCACCGTCCGCACGATGCTGCGCGGCGAGGGGCTCGCCTACTGACGCCGATGACGAACGAGACGACGATTCAGATCCGCTGGCGCGACCTCGACGCGCTCAGGCATGTCAACAACGCCGTCTACGCCACCTACCTCGAGGAGGCCCGCGACGCATGGCTCGCCCGCGCGCTCGGTCCCGACGGCAGCCTCTGGGACTACGTGCTCGCCCGCGTCGCGATCGACTTCCGTCGCGAGCTCACGCAGGACGACGGCGCCGTGCTCGTGCGGACGCGGCTCGTCCGGATCGGGACGTCGAGCCTGACGCTGCACGAGGAGATCGCCACGCGAGCGGGCTGGGTCGCGGCCGAGGCGGAGTCGGTGATCGTCGCCCGGGATGCCGCGACCGGCCGCTCGAGGCCGCTGACCGACATCGAGCGGGCCGCGCTCACCGCCGTGCTCGCGGAGGACTCCGCCTGCGGTTGAAGGCGCCCTGCGTCGGCCGCGGCCAGCGACGCCCTGCGCTACGTTCTCGGCGTGGACGGGAGGCCGATCATCGGCATCACCTCGTACGCGCAACCGGCGCGCTGGGGCGCGTGGGAGTTGCCGGCCGCGCTCGTCCCCTACCACTACGTGGAGTCCGTCGAGCGGGCCGGGGGCCGCGCGCTCGTGGTGCCGCCGAGCGTCGAAGGCGTCGACGAGACGCTCGACGTCCTGGACGGCGTCGTCTTCTCGGGCGGGATCGACATCGACCCGGAGACCTACGGGGCGGAGCGGCACGACAGCACCGACCCTGCGCAGGCCCACCGCGACGCCGGCGAGGTGGCGCTCCTGCAGCGCGCGCTCGAGCGGGACGTCCCGACGCTCGCGATCTGCCGCGGCTTCCAGCTCTTGAACGTCGTCCGCGGGGGCGACCTCGTCCAGCACCTTCCCGACTCCGTCGGGCACGAGGGCCACCGCGAGGTTCTCGGCACGTTCTCCGAGCATCCGGTTGAGGTGAGGGAGGGGACGCGCCTCGCCGAGATCATCGGTGCACGTCACGACGCCGTGCAGTCGAGCCACCACCAGGGCGTTGGACGCGTGGGGGAGGGGCTCGTCGAGACGGCATGGGCGGAGGACGGGTCGCTCGAAGGCCTCGAGGACCCGAAGAGGCGCTTCGCCGTCGGCGTCCTGTGGCACCCGGAGATGGAGGAGGACAAGCGCCTCTTCGAGGCGCTCGTCGACGAGGCCCGGCGCTACCGCGCCGAGCGAGAGGCGCAGTCCCCCGTGTCCGACTTCAGTCGAGCACCTGCGGACGGGTGAGCGCTCTCGTGCCGACGGGGTCGATCTCGTCGTTCCACTCGCAGCTTCCGGTGAAGATCGCCTTCGGCGACGGCGTGATCGGCGAGCTGCCCGACGTGCTCGCCGCCCTCGCAGTGACGAGCGCGCTCGTCGTCGTCGAGGAGCCGGTGGCCGAGCATGCAGACGTCGCGGCCGCGCTCGCGGGTGCGGCGGCGGCGGGGGTCCACCTCGAGCGGTTCGTCAAGGGGCCCGGCGAGCCGACGTTCGCGCTGGCGGACGAGCTCGCCGACCGCGTCCGCGGCGGCCTCGAGGTCGTCGTGGGGATCGGCGGGGGCTCGGCGCTCGACGTTGCAAAGGCGGCGCGGATCGTCGCCGACCAGGGCGGCGGCGCACAGGACTACGCCGACGGCACGCGCACGCCCCAGCAGCCGCGCATCGCCCTGGTCCTCTGCCCGACGACGTCCGGGACGGGCAGCGAGGTGTCGGGCGCGAGCGTCCTCACCGACACGGAGCGCGACCGGAAGATCGGATTCGGCCACCCGAACATGCGGGCGCAGCACGCGCTCGTCGACCCGGTGCTCACGCACGGGCTCCCGTCCGCCCCGACCGCGCATTCCGGCGTCGATGCGATGGCGCAGGCGATCGGCGCGTGCACGGTGGCGAACTCGTCGCCGCTCTCGGTCGCATTCGGGCTCGAGGCCTGCCACCACGTCGCGCACTCGCTGCGTGAGGCCGTTTCGGACGGATCGGACGTCGACGCTCGCCGACGCCTCTCCTGCGCGAGCCTCACCGCCGGCCTTGCGATGAACCTCTCCGACTGCGCCGCCGACCACGCGCTCGGGCAGGCGCTCGGGAGCGTGAAGCACCTCCCGCACGGCCTCACGATCGGGCTCGTGCTCGCCGAGTCGCTCGACCTGACCCGCGGCGACTGCGCCGACCGGCTCGAGCGCGTCGCCGACGCGCTCGGCGAGCCGACGGATGGAGCCTCGGACGGCTCGCGCGCGGTACGCGCGGTGCGCCGTATGCTCGCCGATGTCGGCTTCCCGACGCTGTGCGAGGCGGACGTGAGCGAGGATGAGCTGCCTGCGCTGGTTGCGAGCGCGACGGGCGAGCAGCGCTACAACCTCGACGTCGACTGCCACGACTGGACGCCGGCCGAGGTCGAGCAGGCGTTCCGCGCAGCGCTCGCGCTCGAGCGGCGGTAGCGGGCGGCTGGTGTCCGACTTTAAGTCGGACACCATTAGTCGGTGGCTGCGCGCAGGTCGTCGGGTGTCGGACTGAAGTCCGACACCGGTGGCGTTCCGGCTACCGCTCGGTCGAGACGAAGACGCTCTTGAGCTCGGTGTTCGAGAGGATGCCCTCCATCCCGAGCTCCTTGCCGACTCGACGTCGACTGCCACGCGGGGACGCCCGCCGCGGTAGAGCAGGCCTTCCGCGCCGCGCTCGAGCGGCGGTAGAGGGCGGCTGGTGTCCGACTTTAAGTCGGACACCATTAGTCGGTGGCTGCGCGCAGGTCGTCGGGTGTCGGACTGAAGTCCGACACCGGGTGGCGTTCCGGCTACCGCTCGGTGGAGACGAAGACGCTCTTCAGCTCGGTGTTCGAGACGAGCCCTTCCATCCCGAGCTCCTTGCCGACGCCCGAGGCCTTGTAGCCGCCGAACGGGACCTGTGGGAAGACCGAGCTGTTCGAGTTGACGCCGATCGCGCCCGTCCTGAGGGCGCGGGCGACACGGAGCTGGCGCGCGCCGTCGCGCGTCCAGAGCGAGCCGGAGAGCCCGTACGGCGTGTCGTTCGCAAGCCGGATCGCCTCGTCCTCCGTCTCGAAGGTGATGACGGAGACGACGGGGCCGAAGATCTCCTCGCGTGCGACGACCATGTCGTTCGTGCATCCGTCGAGGATCGTGGGGCGCAGGTAGAAGCCGCCGTCGAGCCCGTCCGGCCGTGCCCCGCCCTCGAGCACCGTGGCGCCCTCCTCGATCCCGCGCGCGATGTACCTCTCGACGGTCTCGCGCTGGCCCGCGGAGACGAGCGGGCCTATCTGCGTGTCGGTCGACTCGGGGTCACCGACGACGATGGCCCGAGTCGCCGCGGCGTAGTGCTCGAGCAGCTCGTCCTTCGCCCGCGCCTCGACGAGCAGGCGCGAGCGGGCGCAGCAGTCCTGGCCGGCGTTCTCGAACACCGAGAACGGCGCCGCGCGCCCCGCCTTCTCGAGGTCGGCGTCGGCGAACACGATGCACGCGCTCTTCCCGCCGAGCTCGAGCGTGACGCGCTTGACCGTCCCCGCGGCCTTGCGCGCGATCTCGACGCCGACCTCGGTCGAGCCGGTGAAGCCGACCTTGCCGACGAGCGGGTGCTCGACGAGCGCGTCGCCGACCGCGCGGCCCGGGCCCGGAACGACGTTGAGCGCGCCCGCGGGAAGCCCCGCCTCGAGCCCGAGCTCGGCGTAGCGGAGGACGGAGAGAGGTGAGAGGCTCGCCGGCTTGAGGACGACCGTGTTCCCGGCCGCGAGCGCAGGCGCGGTCTTCCAGTTCCCGATGTTGAGCGGGAAGTTCCACGGCGTGATCAGCGCCGTGACGCCGATCGGCTCGCGGAACGTCAGCACGATCCCGTCGCGGTCGACGGGGATCGTCGAGCCGAAGAACTTGTCGATCGCGCCCGCGTAGTAGCGCATTACCGCGGCCGCGTTGCCGGCGCACCAGCGCGCATCGCCGATCGCCATTCCCATGTCGCGGGTTTCCGTCAGCGCGAGCTCTTCGGCGTGCTCCTCGATCAGGTCGGCGAAGCGGAAGAGCACCTTCGCGCGCTGGATCGGCGTCCGCGCGCCCCAGTCCTCGAACGCCCGGGCCGCGGCGCGGACCGCCCGGTCGGCGTCCTCGGCGCCCGCCTCGGCGACGGTGCGGAAGACCTCGCCGCTCGCGGGATTGACCGTCTCGAACGTGCGCCCCTCCGCGGCGGGGACTCGCGCTCCATCGATCAGGAGGTTCTCGACCAGTGTCATGGGGGTGTTCTAGGTGTTTGGCGGCGAAGCCGTCAAACACCGACGACGTGCACGAGCCACCGGCGATCCCGTTCCCGGTCGAGCTCGAGGAAGAGAACGCGCTGCCAGCGTCCGAGGCACAGGACGCCGTCCCGCACCGGGATCGACTCGCCGGCCGGCCCCATCAGCATCGACATGCAGTGCGAGTGGCCGTTGGACGCTTCCATGTCCTCCTCGGAGACATTCTCCGTCCGGCGGTCCCAGTCGTCGTGCGCGTAGTAGTGCTCGGTCGGCACGAGCCGCCGCAGGAGCACGGAGAAGTCCTCGAGAAAGCCCCGCTCGTACTCGTTGACGCGGACGGAGCACGTGGTGTGCGGCGAGTAGACGCAGCAGACGCCGTCGCGAACGCCGCTCTCCAGTACCGCCTCCTGGACGTGCTCGGTGATGTCCGTCACCGAGAGCCCGCCGGCCGTGCGGAAGTGCGTCTCGCGGTGGAAGGTCTTCAGCGAGCCGCCGTTCGTTGCGGAGCTCGGGGTCGCCTCGGTCGTCTCCGGTGCGCTCGCCATCCGGCGTCATTGTGGCAGGCGCGCCGCGGGCGGTGTGGGAAGAGCCGCCAGCCGGACATGGGGGACGGCTGGGTGGCGCCACCCGTTCGGCCGCTTGGACCCTCCGCGGGCGCGCCGGAACTGGACCTTCGTCCGGGACCGTCCCGGGGCCTCCTACCTACGGTGCGTGGAGTCGCGGCGACATGCGCTTGCGGCGGCCGCGACCGGAAGGATCGAAGCAAGACGAAGCGCCAACGTTCTGCGTGCTCGGATCTGCGCCTTTCGGCCGAGCACGCCCCAATGACATCTCCGGCCGTGGCGTCGAGCGCCGCGATCGGAGAACCGCGCAATTCGAGGTCTCCGGAAGGAGAAGGAGGAAGCATGAAGCGATTTGGCAAGAGGGCGTGGGTCCTCGTCGCAGTCCTCGCCGTGGCGGTCGTCGCCGCGGTGGGCGGGTATGCGTACTGGACGACCACGGGCGACGGAACCGGGTCCGGCACGGTTGGCAGCGCCGGCCAGTACACGGTCACGGTGAGCTTCCCGAGCGGTCAGCTGCACCCCGGCGGGAACGTCGCCGTCAGCGGGACGATCACGAACAACACGAGCTCTGCCCTCCAGGTGTCGAGCGTGGCCGAGCAGGCCGTCGTCGCGAGCGGCAGCTGCGCCGCGGGCTGGTTCCACTTCAGCGGCACGGTGACCGGCGGCACGCAGACGCTTGCCGCGGGCGGTGGCTCCACCGGCTACACCGGCACGCTCTCGATGGACGAGTCCGGGACGAACCAGGACGCCTGTCAGGGCGCGACGGTCGATCTCACGGTTCGCGCGTCGTAGCACCCCAAGCCACGTGGAGGGGCGGCCGGCGGTGCCGCCCCTCCACGGTCGTTCACGAGCCGAGGAGACCCGATGAGTCGCAAGCGACGAAGAGCAGTGACAAGGATCGCGCTGGCCGCGATCCTTCTTCTTGCTCTTCTCGTGGTCTGGGCCCGGGCACCCGGGTCGTTGAAGCCCGTCGGTGCGGCGAGTCCCGACAGGCCGGTGCTCGTTGCAACGCCGCCGGGCGTGTCGGCCTCGACGTCCGCGAGCTTCGGGTTCACGGGCGCATCGGGTGCGACGTTCGAGTGCCGGCTCGACTCGGGCCCGTTTGCAACGTGCGCGAGCCCGCGGCCGTACACGGGCCTCCCGCTGGGCGCGCACGTGTTCGGCGTGCGGGCCAGCAAGAGCGGCAAGACGAGCGGAGAAGCGACCTTCGCCTGGTCGGTGGCGTTGCCGGCGGTGACGGTCACGTCCGGGCCCTCCGACCCGGCGAGCTCGACCGCCGCCACCTTCGGCTTCTCGGTGACCCCGGCGAACGCGACCGCCGCGTGCAGTCTCGAGGGCGCTCCGTACGTTCCCTGTAGCGGCCCCACGAGCTACAGCGGCCTCGCGGAGGGGTCACACACGTTCCGCGTTCGCGCCTCGGGGCCTGCAGGGTCGAGCGCCGGCACGGGGCCGGTGGAGAGCGTGAGCTGGAGCGTCGACACGACGCCGCCGCTCCCTCCGGTCGTCGCCGGCCCGCCGGCGCCTCCGCTCGGCTGGGCGTCGACGACGGCAACGTTCGTGTTCGGAGGCTCGAGCCCGGACGTGCTCGGCTACCGGTGCCGGCTCGACTCGGCGGCGGCCGTCGCCTGTGGCGGCGCGAGGACGTACACGGGGCTCTCGCAGGGAATGCACACCCTCGAGGTCAGGTCGGTCGATGCGGCCGGGAACGTCTCGGTCACCGCGGGCTCGGCCTCCGTCCTCGTGGACGACGTCGCTCCGACGACCCCGGCCTTCTCGCAGAAGCCGCCGAATCCGTCCTCTACCGCGACGTCGACGTTCGCGTGGACATCCACCGATCCCGCGCCCGGAGCCGGGATCGCGGACTCCCTCTGCAGCGAGGAGAACGGGGGTCTCCTCCCCTGCACGTCGCCGCACACGTACCACGTCCAGACCACGAACAACGGCCAGCACCAGTTCTCGGTCGTCTCCGTCGACTGGGCCGGAAACACCTCCCAGGCGGCCTCGTACAGGTGGAAGGTCGGGAAGGGCTCCCCGGCCCGTTTCGCGATCGAGGGTGACGTGACCGGTCTCGTGCCGGGCGTGTGGCTCGAGATCCCGATCCGCATCACGAATCCGAACGACGACCCGATCACCGTCACGAACCTCACGGTGTCGGTCAGCGGCAACGCCTCCTGTGGAGGCGCGAACTTCGAGACCCGCCCGTCCGAGGTGCCGTTCGTCGTTCCCGGGAACGCGACGGACTACCTCGTGCCCCAGCCGAAGCGCCCGCACGTCCGGCTCGCGAACCTTGCGACGAGCCAGGACAGCTGCAAGAACCAGACAGTCGAGTTCCACTTCGACGGAAGCGCGAACGGGCCATGAGCGTCCGCCCTCCCGTCGAGCGCCGCTCCCGTGGTCGACGCGTCGCGCTTCTCGGCCTGGTCCCGGTCGCCGTCGTCGCTGTCGCAGCCGTCAGCGCGCTCGCGTACTGGACGACGATCGGGACGGGCAGCGCCGGCGCGGGCGTGGGGACGCTCGCGGCGACGGCCGTCACGACGCACGAGGCATCAGGGACGTCCGTCGCGCTCGAGTGGGACGCGGTCACCCCGCCGGCGCCCGACACGGTCGAGTACTACGTCCTCCGCGACGGGGGTACGGCTTCGGCGAGCTGCGGGACGGCGACCGCGCCGATCACGGCCGTCGGCTGCACGGACACCGTTCCGACGAGCACGACGCCGACGGACTACGCGTACGAGGTGGTCGCGATCTGGCGGTCGTGGACGTCGACGAGCGCCTCCGTCGACGTGCACGTGAAGGCGGCGCAGACCATCGTGTTCACGTCCACCGCGCCGTCGGGCGCGAAGGTGGGCGGGGCGACGTACGCGGTGACGGCGACGGGCGGCGGCTCGGGCAACGCGGTCACGTTCTCGATCGATCCGAGCGCGG
Organism: uncultured Actinomycetes bacterium; assembly: GCA_963747125.1. Lineage (GTDB taxonomy): Bacteria > Actinomycetota > Thermoleophilia > Gaiellales > Gaiellaceae > Gaiella. The sequence continues at coordinate 179,312 of CAVVEN010000010.1, forward strand.
CGGCGGTCTGCTCGATCGCGGGGTCGACCGTCAGCTTCACGGCGGTCGGTACGTGCACCGTGACCGCGAACCAGGCAGGGAGCGGAGACTACGAGCCCGCCGCCGCGGTGCAGCAGTCGTTCCCCGTCGCGAAGGGTGATCAGGCGATCATGTTCACGTCCGCCGCGCCGTCGGGCGCGAAGGTGGGCGGGGCGACGTACGGGGTGACCGCGACGGGCGGGGGCTCGGGGGCCCCGGTTACGTTCTCGATCGATCCGAGCGCCGCGGCGGTCTGTTCGATCGCGGGGTCGACCGTCAGTTTCACGGCCGTCGGCACGTGCACCGTGACCGCGAACCAGGCGGGGAACACCGACTGGAACGGGGCGCCGTCGGCGCAGCAGTCGTTCGCGGTCTCGAAGGGCGATCAGGCGATCTCGTTCGGGGCGCTCGCGGACCGTCGGTTCGACGAGAGCCCGGTTTCGGTTGCGGCGACGGCGAGCTCCGGTCTGGCGGTGGGCTTCACGTCGGCGACGCCGGCTGTGTGCTCGGTGGCGGGGGCGAGCGTGACCTTCGTCTCGGTCGGGACTTGCACGATCAACGCTGACCAGGGCGGGAGCGGGAACTGGAATCCGGCGCCGCAGGTGCAGCGTTCGTTCCAGGTGTTGAAGGGCGATCAGCTGATCTCGTTCGCGGCGTTGGCGGACCGTCGGTTCGACGAGAGCCCGGTTTCGGTTGCGGCGACGGCGAGCTCCGGGCTGACGGTGACCTTCACCTCGGCGACGCCGGCTGTGTGTTCGGTGGCGGGGGCGAGCGTGACCTTTGTCTCGGTCGGTTCGTGCACGATCAACGCTGACCAGGGCGGGAGCGGGACCTGGAATCCCGCGCCGCAGGTGCAGCGTTCTTTCCAGGTGCTGAAGGGCAATCAGGTGATCTCGTTCGCGGCGCCGGCGGACAAGCGGTTCGACGAGAGCCTGACGGTCGGGGCGACGGCGAGCTCGGGTCTGGCGGTGAGCTTCACGTCGGCGACGCCGACGGTCTGCACGACGGGCGGCACGAACGGCGCGACCATCGCGTTCGTGAGCACCGGCACCTGCACGATCAACGCTGACCAGGGCGGGAGCGGGAACTGGAATCCGGCGCTGCAGGTGCAGCGTTCGTTTCAGGTGTTGAAGGGCAATCAGGTGATCTCGTTCGCGGCGCCGGCGGACAGGCGGTTCGACGAGAGCCTGACGGTTGCGGCGACGGCGAGTTCCGGGCTGACGGTGACCTTCACCTCGGCGACGCCGGGTGTGTGTTCGGTGTCGGGGGCGAGCGTGACCTTCGTCTCGGTCGGGACATGCACGGTGGGCGCCGACCAGGTTGGGGACGGGAACTGGAATCCGGCGCCGCAGGTGCAGCCCTCGTTCCAGGTGCTGAAGGGCAACCAGGCGATCGCGCTCACCTCGACCGCACCGTCGGGCGCGACCGCGGGCGGCGCTTCCTATACCGCAACGGCAACGGCCAGCTCGGGCCTCGTCGTGACGTTCGGCACGGGAAGCCCCGCGGTCTGCACGTCGGGTGGCACGAACGGCGCCACCTTCGGCTTCACGGCCATCGGCACGTGCATCGTGAACGCCACGCAGGCAGGCAACGCGAACTGGAACGCCGCCGCGCCGGTTGCACAGACCTTCTCCGTCGGCAAGGCGAGCCCCACGCTGACCGTGAGCGCGCCCGCCACGGCGACTGTCGGGAGCGGCGTCGCGGCTGCCTCGATCACGGCGACCCTCGCATCGAGCTCCGGGCCGAACGCGACGGCCTCGATCACGTTCAGGGTCTTCGGGCCGCAGTCCACCGCGCCGACGACCTGCGCGAGCGGCGGCACGACGGTCGGGACGGCAACGCCGGCGGGCAACGGCACGTACCAGTCGAGCGCCTCGTTCACGCCGTCGGGGGCGGGGACCTACTGGTGGTACGTCTCGTCCCCTTCGGACACGAACAACAACGCGGCGGCGAGCGCGTGCAACAGCCCCTCCATGACCCAGACCGTGGTCACGGCCGCGGCGACGCGCCTCTCGTTCACCAGCTGCTCGACCTCGGCCGGCAGCTCGGCGAACTGCGCGACAGCTGGGACGGCAACGGTCACGCTCAAGAAGGCGAATCAGGGCGGAGGGACGTGGACGGCGCGCGTCACGCTGATGGACGCATCCGGCAACCCGATGGTCAACACGACCGGCAGCACCATCGTCGTCAGCGTCTCCAAGACCAATGCGAGCGCCGTGCTCACGTTCAGCACCGGGACGGCCCTCACCATCCCGAACGGCAGCTCCGAGAGCAGCAACACCTTCACATACGACAACACAGGTGTCTCGAACGGCAACGGCAGCGACACGGTCACGGGCGCGTCGACGGGCTTCACATCCGCGATCGGCAACGTGACCTGGTAGCCGCGCGTCGCGCTCGTCATGGTCGTCTGGCAGCGGCGCGGGCGCGACGCGGAAGCGCTCAGATGGCCCGAAGGACGGCGTACCACGTGCGGTCGGCCACCCGGAGGAGCGCGTGCTCGATCTCCGAGTACCCGCGGTACACCTCGAGCGCGGCCGTCCGCTCCCACGAGCCACCGTCCCGGGGGAGCGCCGCGAACGCCGCGAGCAGGCCGTGCTCGACGGCACGCGCAGCCTTGATCGCATGCTCCGCGTGCTCTCCCGGATGTGCGTCCTTGTCCCGGAGGCAGGAGACGGCGTTGCACAGGTGTCGCATCGCCTCCTCGGCGCTCGCGCCCATCGCGGCGGTGTGCTCGTCCGATCGCCACTCGAGCGCCTCCGCGACCCGCACCGCGTCCTTCGCGCGGTCTAGCACTTCGTCGATCCGCTCGGAGAGTGCGTAGGCATCCTCCTGCTCGATCGGCGTGGTCAACGCCGTCGAGAGGGTTTCGAGCACCTCCAGCCGGAGATCGTCGCCCTCGTGCTCGGCGTCGCGCACTCTCTGGGCGTCCGCAGTGTCCCCGGTCGCAGACCAGCGGGCGAACGCCGCCATGCCCGTGGTCGTGACCTCGGCCTGCCGGCGGAGCAGCCCGAGGACGTCCGGGTGGTGCGGGAGGAACCAGCGGAGCGTGGAGCTCACGCCACCAGACTCGCACACGCGACGAGCGCCGCAGCCAGGACGGCGCAGACCGGGATCGTCAGGACCCACGCGGAGATCGTGTCGGCGACGCCTGCCCAGCGGACGTGCCGTGGATGACGGTCGGCACCGACGCCCACGACCGCGGCGGTCACGACCGTGGTGGTGCTGACTGGCGCGCCGGCGGCGCTCGCGCCGAGGATCACGGCTGCCGCCGCCGTCTGCGAGGCGAGCGAGTCGACGGGCGTCGGCCGGAAGTAGCCGCGACTCACGCGCCGGATGACGCGGCCGCCGCCGATGGCGGTTCCCAACGCGAACACGAGCGCCACGGGCACGCGCACCGATAACGGCACCTCGAACCGGTCGATGCTCCCGGTCGCGAGCAGCACCGCTGCCGCCACGCCCATCGCCTTCTGCCCGTCGTTCGTCCCATCGCTCAGGGCGACGGCGCCCGACGCCACCCAGATGCCGCCGCGCACCGGCCCGAGAAGGCGCCGGGTGCCGCGGGAGAGCCCGCGAACCGCGAGCCGCCGTGCGGCCCATCCCCCGGCGACCCCGAGCACGGGCGAGAGGACGAGCGCCAGGAGCACGCCGACCATCCCCACGGGGCGGAGCCCGTCGAGCCCTCCCCAGTTGATCGCCCGGACGCCGCCCGAGGCGAGGCCGGCGCCGGCGAGCCCGCCGACGAGACCGTGGGTGGCGCTGGTCGGCAGGCCGAGCCGGGCGGCGATCGCGACGTATGCGATCGCCGCGATGCAGCCGGACGCGTAGACCGTCGCGACCTCGTCGGCCGGCACGTCGACGAGCCCCGCGATGGTCAGCGCGACCGCGGTGCCCCCGAGCAAGGCGCCGAGCGCGTGCAGGACGAAGGAGTAGCCCAGGGCCACGCGCCACGCAGCGGCGCGGGACGCGACGAGCGCCGACGCCGCGTTCGGCGCGCTCGAGATCCCGAGCACGAAGGCGAGCCCGAGTGCCGCTCCGATCGCGACGACGTTCACCTGCCGACCCTATGCCGCGCGACGCCGGAGGCTCTACCCTCCCGTCGGCGGGCCCGTAGCTCAGCTGGTCAGAGCAGCCGACTCATAATCGGTAGGTCCCTGGTTCGAGTCCAGGCGGGCCCATTCGATACAGCACGTCACTGCGGACTTGGCCTGGTTGAGCGGGATTAGGTTTGCCGGTGCGTGCGCGCGGCGTGGCCCAATCGGTGCAGCCACGACGACGGGCCCGCGCGGATGGGGACGAGGGGCTTCGCTATCGCCGCCGCCGCCGGCGATAGGCAACCGCCCGATGGCGAATCGCTCGGACGACTACGCCGCTCGACTCGATCGTGCAGAGGATGCGGTAGCTGCCGACCCGTGCCCACCAGATGCCTTCGAGGCGCCCGAGGAGGCGCTTCGCGGCACCCTCCGGCTCGCCCTCCAGCATCGTCAGTGTCTCGAGCACTGCCTCGCGCACCGCTTCGGGCAGCGCCTGCAAATCATCCTTGGCGCGTCGGGTGAGCCGGAGCTCAGGCAAGCCCGAGCTCGCGCTTCACCTCGTCCAGCGAGAAGAGACGACCGGCTTTCGCGTCCTCGTCGCTCTCGTGGAGCGCGCCCAGCAGATCCTCGTCCTGCAGGATCTCGAGCGTCTCCTCGAGCGCTTCCCACTCCTCGGGCGACACGACGATTGCGGCCGGCCTGCCTTTCCGCGTGATGACGACGTGCTCGTGCCTCGTCTCGACGTCGTCGAGCAGCTCGGTCAAGCGGGCACGCGCTTCGGTGAACGGCACGATTCTGGCCATGGACCAACTGTACAGAATTCTGTCAGGGAGGTCGACCCGGAGCGCGACCGGGGTCTTCGTCGTCGTCGAGGCGTGCACCCACACCGCCTCGCGTGCTCGTTGTAATTGCCTGCGAGTGCCATCTCGACCGACGGGACGCGGGGGTCCGAGACCCAGTCGAGCCAGAGGAGCGGAATCCGGAAGGAGGGCGCCAGGAGGCCGCGGAGCGGCCGTGCCACCCGTCGCGCGGAATGTCACGAACCCCCGAAAGGGGGGTCAGGACGCGGGTGTCGGAGCGATGTTCGGATCATCACGACCGTCGACGAACAGGCGAGCAACGCGCTTCTCGGGGACTGGCAGGCGGTTGCGCCGCCACGACGCGCCGGGGCGGTCTGCGGGCGGTGCGGTGCGGCGGTCGGGCGCAGGGAGAGCGACCCGTCGCTGATGCTCGGAGTCGTGCTCCTCCTGGTCGCCAACACGTTCGTGATCGCCGCGCTCATCGCAGCGATCATCTGGATCGTGGCGTAGCGAGCGCTTCGCGGTCGAGCGGTCAGCGGAGCGGGGTACCCGGCTGCGCCGCCGGCACCGGGGCGTCGCGACGCCGCTTTCGGGGCATTCGCGGCACCGACGGAGGAGTCGCGCGCTCGACGCGGTATCTCGGACGAGCGGCTCGTCCGGTGACAAGCCGCCTGAGGGCCGGGGACCCCGACCCTCGAGAGACGGTCGCGGTGCCGCCGCCACCCCCTCCCCTGAGGTGCGGCGGCCCGCGCCGCCTCTTCTCCTTGCCAGAGAGGACTTTCGCGGCGGCGGTGGTATCCGTCGCCCGTCCCGTTCAGAATAGGAAGCCGTCCCAGCCCCCCCTCGGAAAGGAAGCGCCGCGCACATGGACATCTCGAAGCTGTCGCACGGAGCGAAGCTCATCATCGGCGGCACAGTCGCCTTCCTGATCGTCTCGATCTTCAACTGGCAGGAGGTCGACACGGGGATCATCTCCGTCGGCCGGAGCATGTGGCACGGCTGGGGTGTCCTCGCCGGGCTCCTCGCGCTCGGGCTGCTCGTGTGGGAAGTGATTCGGCTCGCGAACATGAACGTCGCCTTGCCGGTGACCCCGGCAATGACGAGCGCCGCGCTCGCGATCCTGCTGGCGATCTTCACCGTGCTCAAGTTCCTCGTCGACAACGAGTACCGCACCTTCTGGGCGTGGCTCGGGCTCGTCCTGGCAATCGCGATCGTCGTCGGCGCATGGCTGAACATGCAGGCGGCCGGTGAGGGCTTCGCCGACGTGAGGTCTCAGGTGTCGGCAGCCGCGGCGAGCGCGACCGCAGCGGCCAAGGGCGCCGCGGACTCCGTCGGCAGCAAGACGGACGACGTCGCCGACGGCGGTACGGCGGACGCGGAAGACGCAACGGATGCGGCACCGGGTGCCGCCGAAGAGGTGCGGCGGACCGCCTCCGAGGTGCTCGACAAGCCAGGCGACGCCGTCGACGACACACCCAGCACCACCTGAGAGCGACGGGGCGCCTCCTCCCGGACGGGAGGAGGCGCCCCGGTACACTCAGCGCATGGCCGAGATCGGCACGCTGCGGGTCAAGACGCGGCCTCGCCGAGATGCTCAAGGGCGGCGTCATCATGGACGTCGTCGACGCCGACCAGGCTCGCATCGCCGAGGATGCCGGCGCATGCGCGGTGATGGCGCTCGAGCGGGTCCCGGCGGACATCCGGCGCGACGGCGGCGTTGCGCGCATGTCGGACCCGGCGATGATCCGCGAGATCCAGGAGGCCGTCTCGATCCCCGTGATGGCGAAGTGCCGGATCGGTCACTTCGTGGAGGCGCAGATCCTCGAGGCGCTCGAGATCGACTACATCGACGAGTCCGAGGTGCTCACACCCGCTGACGTCGACCATCACGTCGACAAGCACGCCTTCACCGTCCCGTTCGTCTGCGGTGCCACGAACCTCGGCGAGGCGCTCCGCCGGATCGCCGAGGGCGCCGCGATGATCCGCACGAAGGGCGAGGCCGGCACCGGCGACATCGTCAACGCCGTCACGCACATGCGCGCCGTGTTCGGCGCGATCCGCCAGCTCCAGGGCGTCCGCGACGAGGAGCTCTACGCCGCCGCGAAGGAGCATGCCGCCCCGCTACGAGCTCGTGCGCTGGGTCGCCGAGAACGGGCGCCTCCCGGTCGTGACGTTCACCGCGGGCGGGATCGCGACGCCCGCCGACGCCGCGCTCTGCATGCAGCTCGGCGCGGACGGCGTCTTCGTCGGCTCGGGCATCTTCAAGTCCGGCGACCCCGACCGGCGCGCGAAGGCGATCGTCGAGGCAACGACCCACTTCGAGGACGCAAAGATCCTCGCCGACGTCTCCGCCGGCCTCGGAGAGCCGATGGTCGGTATCTCCGCGAGCTCGCTTCCCGACGCGGAGCGGCTCGAAGTGCGCGGCTGGTAGCTCGCCGCCGCGGCCACGCGAAGCGCCGGATCTACACTTGGCGCGTGGAGCGCAAGCCGCGGATCGGCGTTCTCGCCCTGCAGGGGGCCTTTCGCGAGCACGTGCGGGCGTTGCGCCGCGTCGGCGCCGAGGCCGTCGAGGTGCGGCTGCCCGAGCACCTGGACGGGCTCGACGGGCTCGTCATCCCGGGCGGCGAATCGACCACGATCGCTGCGGCTGGCGGAGCTGTACGGCCTCGACGAGGCGATCCGGTCCTTCGAGGGGCCGATCTTCGGCACGTGCGCCGGGATGATCCTCGTCGACCGTGCGCATCTCGGCCTGGCCGATCTCGAGGTCGCGCGGAACGCCTACGGCCGTCAGGTCGCGAGCTTCGAGGCAGAGCTCGAGCTCGAGGGCGACCAGCGGCCGTTCCACGGCGTCTTCATCCGCGCGCCGCGGGTGCGCGAGGTCGGGCCGGAGGTCGAGATCCTGGCGACGCTCGACGACGAGCCGGTGCTGCTCCGCGACGGCCGCGTGCTCGCCGCTGCGTTCCACCCCGAACTGACGGACGACCCGCGGGTGCACGAACGATTCCTCGAGCTGGTCACGGAGGCGATGAGTGTCAGGGCATAGCAAGTGGTCCACGATCAAGCACAAGAAGGGCGCAGCCGACGCGAGGCGCGGCAAGCTGTTCTCGAAGCTCTCGCGCGCGATCATGGTGGCGGCGAAGGAGGGCGGCTCGGACCCGGACTCGAACCTCGCGCTCGCAGAACGCGATCGAGAAGGCCCGCTCCTACTCGATGCCGAAGGACAACATCGAGCGCGCCATCGCGAAGGGCTACGGGGGCGAGAGCCGACGGCTCCACCTTCGAGACCGTGGTCTACGAGGGCTACGGGCCGGAAGGTGTCGCAGTGATCGTCGAAGCACTGACCGACAACCGCAACCGCACCGCGTCGGAGGTGCGGCACCTGTTTACGAAGACACGGTGGCAACCTCGGCGCAACCGGCGCGGTCGCGTGGCAGTTCGAGCGCCGCGGCGTCGTGCTCGTCGAGTCGGACGGGATCGACGAGGACGAGCTCGTCCTCGCCGCCGCCGACGCGGGTGCCGAGGACGTCGAGCTCGACGGCACGTCGTTCGTGGTCTCGGCGGCGCCGGAGGTGCTGACGCAGGTGCGCGAGGGGCTCGAGGCCGCCGGCTACGCGCCGGAGTCGGCGGGGCTCTCGATGGTGCCGAAGACGACCGTCGCGATCGCCGACGAGTCGACCGCGAAGCAGGTGGTGCGCCTGGTCGAGGGGCTCGAGGAGAACGACGACGTCCAGGACGTCTACGCGAACTTCGACATCCCCGAGGCCGTGCTCGAGGCCGTCGCCGGCTGAGGCCCTCGGTGTCCGACTCCAGTCGGACACCTCGGGTGAGAGCTACCCGTCGGCGTCAGGTGTCGGACTGAAGTCCGACACCGGTTTCCCTGAAGTCCGAAAGCTCGAGCCCTCCGCGTCGGCGGTGCACCGTAAGGCAGCGAAGCCCATCCGGGCCGGCGACGACGCTCCGCGCCGCACCGCGCGGCACGATCGCGAGGATGCCCGGCCCGAGCGGATGCGTCCCGCCGTCGACGGAGATCGTTCCCGACCCCGCGAGCACGACGAGCGCCACGTCGCGGCTCTCGTTGACGTGCTCCGGCTGGCCCTCGCCGGCGCGCCAGACGAGGAGCGTCGCGTTCAGCTCCTCGCTCGCGGTGCCCCACGCCGGCCCGCGGCCGTCGAGCGCCGTGAGATCGACGATTTCCACCGGGCCACCGTAGTCGCCGACGGGTTTCCGCGAGCGTCCGCTTGCGGCCGGAGGGCGGCTTTGCCGCCCGGGAGGCCAGACGCGGCAGGTCCGTGAGCGACGGTGAAGGAGGGGGCTCGTGGGGAAACCATGGGTTCCGCCACGATCTCGTCCGAAGGGGCTCGTACCCTCTCCACGTGAAAGTCCTCGGCATCGACCCAGGGACGGCGGCGTGCGGGTACGGGATCGTCCACGAAAGCGACGGGCGTATCAGGGCACTCGACCACGGGTGCTGGACGTCGGCGCCAGGGAGCGACCCGAGCTCAGGCTACGGACGATCTTCGACGGGGTCACCGCCCTCATCTCGGAGCACGAGCCGGACGCCGTCGCGCTGGAGGAGTCGTTCGTCGGTGCCGACGCCCGCATCGCGCTCTTCGTCGGGCAGGCACGCGGCGCCGCTCTCGTCGCGGCCGCGTCCAAAGGGGTCGCGTGCACCGAGTACGCGCCGGCGCGCGTCAAGCAGGCGGTCTGCGGCTACGGCCGGGCGGACAAGGGGCAGGTGACGCGGATGGTGCGGATGATCCTCTCGCTCGACGCGGACCCGGGCACGTCCCACGCGGCCGACGCGCTCGCCGTCGCGATCTGCCACGTCTCGATGCCGCCGCTCGCGCGGCTGGCGTCGTGAGGAGCAGAGCGATGATCTCACGGCTCCGGGGCCGGCCCGCCGGCCGCTCGGGAGAAGGGCTCGTGCTCGACGTGAACGGCGTCGGCTACCTCGTCGCTGCGACGCCGTCCGTCCTGCGCCGCGCCACGACCGGCGACGAGCTCACCGTCGAGACGTACCTCCACGTGCGCGAGGACGCGCTCCAGCTCTACGGATTCGCGGACGCGGACGAACGCGAGCTCTTCGTCCATCTCCTCGACCGTCTCGGGGATCGGCCCGAAGGTCGCGCTCGCCGTCGTCTCCGGCTCGCCCGCCGCCGAGCTGCGCGCGCGATCGCGCTCGGAGGACGCACGCGCCGCTTCCAGGCGATCCCGGGGATCGGCAAGAAGACCGCCGAGCGGGTCGTCCTCGAGCTCAGGGAGAAGCTCGGCGCCGTGTCGGAGCCCGCGCTCGCAGCACTCGGCGGCGGGCCGAGCCACCTCGTGGCGCGGGACGCGCTCGTCGAGCTCGGCTACTCGGTGGTCGATGCCGAGCGGGCGCTCGCCGACGTCGACCCCGAGCTCCCGGCCGAGGAGCGTGTCCGGCTGGCGTTGCGCGGGGCCGCGGCGTGAGCCAGTTCCTCGCTCCCGCGCTCCGGCCCGAGGAAGAGGAGGCCGAGCGTTCGCTCCGGCCGCGCCGGCTCGATGACTTCGTCGGCCAGGAGCGCGTCAAGGAGCAGCTCGGGATCGCGCTCGACGCGGCCAAGGCGCGGGAGGAGGCGCTCGACCACGTGCTCCTCGCCGGCCCGCCGGGCCTCGGCAAGACGACGCTCGCGCAGATCGTCCGCGAGGAGCTCGGCGTCGGCCTTCGCACGGTCGCCGGCCCGGCGCTCGAGAGGAAGGGCGACATCGCCGCGATCCTCACCGCGCTCGAGCCGCGCGACGTGCTCTTCGTCGACGAGATCCACCGGCTGAACCGCGTCGGTGGAGGAGATCCTCTACCCGGCGCTCGAGGACTTCCGGCTCGACATCGTTGTCGGGCAGGGCGCCGCCGCGCGGACGCTCACGCTCGACCTGCCGCCGTTCACGCTGGTCGGTGCGACGACCCGCACCGGGCTCCTCACGACGCCGCTCCGCGACCGCTTCGGGATGACCTTCCGGCTCGGCTATTACGACCCGGGTCAGCTCGGCACGATCGTTCGCCGCTCGGCGGGGATCCTCGGCGTCGAGATCGCCGACGACGCGGCCGACGAGATCGCCGCGCGCTCGCGCGGGACGCCCCGCATCGCGAACCGCATCCTGCGCCGCGTCCGCGACGTCGCGGAGGTGCGGCACGCGGGCGCCATCACGCGCGGCGATCGCGCAGGAGGCGCTCGAGCTGCTCGAGGTCGACGGGCAGGGGCTCGAGCGGATCGACCGCGAGCTGCTCGCGGCCGTGGCCCAGAAGTTCGGCGGCGGGCCGGTCGGCCTCTCGACGCTGGCCGTCGCGCTCGGGCGAGGAGACCGACACGATCGAGGACGTCTACGAGCCCTACCTGCTGCAGCTCGGCTTCCTCCAGCGGACGCCGCGCGGCCGCGTGATCACCGAGCTCGGCCGCGCGCACATCGGGTCGCTGCGAGACGAGAAGAGCCTGTTCTGAGCGGCATGATCTGGACGCCTGCGATGGCAGGGCCGCTCGAGGAGCTCGTCCAGCGGATTCACCGGCGGGTCGAGGCGTTCAGGGAGGACCATGGCCTCGACGACGCGGAGGTGAGTCTCGAGCTGGTCGACGGGGCGCTCCACCGGCTGAAGACGATCTCCGCGGAGCCCGGCTTCGGCTTCGTCAGCTTCTGCCCTCACGGCGAGGACGACGAGCCCCAGGAGATCATCGTCCCGCTCGGGGCGATCCGGGAGCTCCGGATCGGGGCGCCCTCGCACGAGCAGGCGTTCGGCTTCTCAGGTGCCGGTGGCGGCACCGAGGGCGGCGCGTAGCGGTCGGCATCTCAGGCGTCGCGACCGCGGAACTGGAGCGCGTGCCAGGACGGCACCGGGGCGAGCTCGAGCAGCGCGCGACCGCCGTCCGGCTCGCGCGTAGCCGAACTCGCCGGTCGCGTCGTCCCAGACGACCTCGAGCAGCCCCTCCTTGACCCGGTGGTCGAGCCAGGCGCCGCGGAAGACGAGCTTGCGCAGCCAGTAGACGAGCGACTCGCCGTCGACGAGCGCGACGCGCTCCCAGTGGCGCACGAGGTAGTCGCCGAGCCCGCTCCGCGCCTCGTCGATGCGCCCGTCGGCCGCGAGCTCGACGAGGTCGGCCGTCTCCTCGTCGTCGAGCTCGTTCGACTCGATCGAGCCCCAGCCGAACGGCGGCGGCGTTCACTCGCTCCTCGAAGTCGACGCGCGTTGAAGCCGAATCGGTAGCCGAGGAACTCGACGACGTAGTCGTCCCCGGACGAGTAGTTGATCGGCGGTCCGACAGGGCTCGGCTGACGATCGACGCCACGGTCTCGAGCGTCCGATACGCTCGGCTGCCTGCCGTGTGAAGAACGCCGTCGTGCCCGCGGTCGTCGCGGTCGTGCTCGTCGTCTGGCTGGTGGGCGCCGCCGTGACGAAGTACTCGCTCGAGCAGATGGCGTTCTACGCGCCGCTCGCGGTCGGCGTCGTCGGCGCGACGATCGCGTCGTGCTGCTGTGGGTCAAGGTCGTCGTGCAGCTCCGGCGCGAACGACGCACGCAGCCGTAGCTCGCGCCGTCCGACGGCTCCGTACCGTCGACGGACGATGCACGACGGCCGCTGGACGCTCCGTCCGTGCCCGATCGGAGCCGCAGGGCGCTCGCGCGGGCGCTCGCGGTGAGCGAGACGACCGCGAGCGTCCTCGTCCGCCGGGGCTACGGCGACCCCGACGCGGCGAGGGCCTTCCTCGCCGCGGAGCCGCCGGCGCACGATCCGTTCCTGCTCGGGGACGTCGACGGCCGCCCGTCGCGCGCATCCGCGCCGCGATCGCCGCCGGCAGAGCGGATCTGCGTCCACGGCGACTACGACGTCGACGGCATCTGCGCGACGGCGCTCGCCGTGCTCGTCCCTTCGCGAGCTCGGGGCCGACGTCGACTGGCACCTGCCGAGCCGCTTCGAGGAGGGCTACGGCGTCTCGCGCGAGACGCTCGCCCGGCTGGCGGAGGAGGGCGTCGGGCTCGTCGCTCACCGTCGACTGCGGCATCACGGCGGTCGACGAGGTCGCCGCGCGCGCGAGCTCGGGCCTCGACGTGATCGTCACCGACCACCACCGGCCGGGCGAGACGCTCCCCGACTGCCCGGTCGTCGCCACCCGCCCGTCCGACGTACCCGTTCCCGGAGCTCTGCGGCACCGGTGTCGTCGTCAAGCTCCTCGGGCGCTGCTCGGCGTCGAGCGGCCTCGACCGCCAGCTCGACCTCGTCGCCCTCGCGACGATCGCCGACGTCGTCCCGCTCCTCGACGAGAACCGCGCGCTCGTGGCCGCCGGGCTGCGCGCGCTCGCCCGCACGGACGACCCGGGCTCCAGGCAGCTCATGCGCTCGGCAGGCGTCGACCCCGCCGTCGTCGACACGGGTCGCGGTCGCCTTCCGGCTCGCGCCGCGGATCAACGCCGCGGGCCGGCTCGGGCGCCCCGACGTCGCGCTCGAGCTGCTCCTCACGGACGACCGGCCGAGGCCGACGCTGGCGGGCGAGCTCGAGGAGCTGAACCGCGACCGGCAGGTCGTCGAGGAGCGCATCCTGCGCGACGCGATCCGCGGTCGAGGCCTGGCCGGAGCCGAGGCGCCGGCGGCGCGGCTACGTCATCGGGGCGAGGACTGGCACGAGGGCGTGATCGGGATCGTCGCCTCGCGGCTCGTCGAGCGGTTCCACCGCCCCGTCGTGCTCATCGCAGGCGGCGAGCGAGGAGGAGTGGAACGGCTCCGGCCGCTCCGTCCCGCCTTCGACCTCCACGCGGCCCTCGGCGCCTGCTCGGAGCTCCTCGAGCGCTTCGGCGGGCACCGCGCCGCGGCCGGCCTGTCGATCCGGCCGGAGCAGCTCGAGGCGTTCGCCGAGGCGTTCGCCGAGCACGCCGACGGAGCGTCATCACCGACGACGACCTGCGCGCCGGTGACGACGTCGACGCCGTCGTGCCGCGCGCCGCGCGCTGACGCTCGACCTCTGCGCAGGAGCTCGACCGGCTGGCGCCGTTCGGCCTCGGCAACCCGAACGTGACGCTGCTCGTCGCGGGTGCGAGCGCTCGGAGCTCGGCGCGGTCGGCGAGGGGAAGCATCTCCGCTTCCGCGTCGCGCCAGCAGGGCGCGTGACGCGGGCAGCGCGATCGCCTTCGGCAGCGGCCGGCGCTCGACCGCTACCGGCGCCACGGGCCGCTTCGACGTCGCGTTCCGGCTCACGGACAACCGGTGGAACGGCACGGTCGCCCCGCAGCTCGTCGTGCGCGCGTCTTCGACGCCCCGGGCGCTACGACGAGCTCCGCGACCGTGGCTCGCCGAGCAGTGGCGCGCGGGCGAGGACGCACGTGGACGCCCGACGCGCGCGCGGATCTTCGAGGAGCTCGGCCTCGCGGCCGGGGCGAGGCCGGCAGCTGCTCGAGTCGCCGACGTTCCGCGCGCTGCTCGAGAGGCCGAGTCGGCTCCGCAGGCCGCATACGGCGCGGTCTCGAACCTACCGTCGCGGGGCGCGTGCCGAGCTCGACGAGGAGCCGGGGCAACCGGCGTCGCTCGAGATAGTCCCGCAGGTACTGCATGAGAGACTCAGCTTCGCCGCTTTTCGCGCCGATCCTGTCCCTAGATCGGGTGAAAGTACACTGGCGGCTCAGGTGCTCACCATGGCGTTCGACGCCGAACGGCACCACGAGCTCTCGTCAGCGAGCTGCTCGCCCGCGTCGCGGTCTACAACCCCGACGTCGACCGGGACCTGCTCGGGCGCGCGTTCGTCTTCGCCGGAGGCTCCGAGCACCGCGGCCAGCCGCCGTTCGGGCGAGGACGTTCATCCTCCATCCCGTCGGCGGTCGCGCAGATCTGCGCCGAGCTCCACCTCGACGAGCAGACGATCGCCGCCGCGCTCTCGCACGACGTCGTCGAGGACACCGAGGCGAGCTCGAGGAGGTGCGCGCGGAGTTCGGCGAGGAGATCGCGCCGCCTCGTCGAGGGCGTCACGAAGCTGACGCGCATCGCACTTCCAGAGCCGCGAGCAGGCGGAGGCGGAGAACTACCGCAAGATGATCGTGGCGATGGCGCAGGACGTCCGCGTCATCCTGATCAAGCTCGCCGACCGCCTGCACAACATGCGGACGATCGAGTACCTCGGGAAGCAGAAGCAGGTTCAGAAGGCGCGGGAGACGCTCGAGGTCTACGCGCCGCTCGCGCACCGCCTCGGTATCCACACGGTCAAGTGGGAGCTCGAGGACCTCTCCTTCCAGACGCTGCACCCGCGCAAGTACGCGGAGATCAAGGCGATGGTGCCAACCGGCGCCGGCCGACCGGGAGGCGCTAGGTCGACGAGGCCGGGCAGATCGCTCGCGATCGAGCTCGAGAAGGTCGACATCCCCGCCGGAGATCTCCGGCCGCGCGAAGCACTTCTACTCGATCTACGACAAGATGGCGAAGACGGGAAGGAGTTCAACGAGATCTACGACCTGACCGCGATGCGCGTGATCGTCGAGCGCGACGGCGAGGAGGGCAAGCGCGACTGCTACGGCGCGCTGGGCGTCATCCACTCGCTCTGGAAGCCGCTGCCCGGGCGCTTCAAGGACTTCATGGCCATGCCCAAGTTGAACAGGTACCGCTCCCTGCACACGACCGTGATCGGGCCGGAGGGCGACGCCGCTCGAGATCCAGGTCCGCACCCGCGAGATGCACGAGGAGGCCGAGTACGGCGTCGCCGCGCACTGGCTGTACAAGGGAGCGAAGGCGGCGAAGGGCGGACGCCGAGTGGCTCCTGGGTGAAGCAGCTCATCGACTGGCAGGGCGAGGAGCACGACCCGCGCGAGTTCATGCGGACGTTCCGACGGAGCTCTTCGACGACGAGGTCTACGTCTTCACGCCGAAGGGCGAGGTGAAGAGCCTCCCCGCCGGCGCGACGCCGATCGACTTCGCCTACTCGGTGCACACCGACGTCGGCCACCGCACGGTCGGCGCGAAGGTGAACGGGCGCATCGTCCCGCTCCACTACCGGCTCAAGAACGGCGACTTCGTCGAGATTCTCACCTCGAAGTCCGAGCCGCGGCCCGTCCCGCGACTGGCTCTCGCTCGCGCTGTCCTCGCGCGCGCGCAACAAGATCCGTCAGTGGTACAGCCGCGAGACGCGCGGCGAGCCGAGCAGAAGGGCCGCGAGTCGCTCGAGAACGCGCTGAAGGCAGCACAACCTGCCCTACCGGAAGCTGCAGGGCTCGCCGTTCTCGCGCCGGTGATCCGCGAGATCGGGCTTCAAGAAGGCCGAGGACTTCTACCTCGCCCTCGGCTCGGGGAAGCTCAGGTCTCCCAGGTCGCGAACAAGGTCCTCCACCGACTGAAGACGGAGCAGGCGTCAGGAGGAAGCGCGTCCCGCGTCAAGCCGCGAAGGCGCGCGAGACGGTCGTCGCAGAGACTCCTCGGCGATCGTCGTCCCCGGGGTCGAGGACGTGCTCGTGCGCCTGGCCAAGTGCTGCACGCCCGTGCCCGGCGACGAGATCGCCGGCTACATCTCGCTCGGCAGCGGCATCACGATCCATCGCGCGGACTGCCCGAACGTCAAGGCGCTCATGCGGAACCCGGAGCGGTTCACCCCGGTCGAGTGGGAAGGCGGCGGCGTCGCCGAGCTTCCGCGTCCAGATCGCGGTCGACGTCCTGGGATCGCGCGCGCCTGCTCGAGGACGTCGCCCGGACGTTCGCCGAGCACGGCGCCAACATCGTCTCGTACGGCGGCCACGTCGAGGACGGGATGGCCAAGAACTGGTACATCGCCGAGCTCGGCGACGTCAAGGCCCTGCGCGCGCTGCTGACGGCGCTCCGCAACCTCGAGTCCGTCTTCGACGCCTACCGCATGACGCCGGGCGGTTGAGCGTGGGGGAACCCATGGTTCCCCACGAGCCCCTCCTTCACGGTTGCTGCCGCTGGCGCAAGGTTGGCCTCCCGGCCGGCAAAGCCGGCCTCCGGCCGCGGGAGGTGATCGCCGCCGCAACGGCCTCGTGGCAGACCCCTCTCGGATGTCGAAACGGCCGTCAGAGGCGGTCGCGGATCGAGGCGAGGTCCTCGTCGTTCGCGGCCCACTCGCGCGTGCGGGGGTCGAGCTCGATCGCCCGTTGGAGCGTCGCCCACGCGTCGTCGGGTCGTTGCGTCGAGCGCCTCCCAGCACGCCGTCGAGTAGACGACGCCGACGTGGTCGGGGAAACGCTCGTTCGCCTCGGCCATCAGCCGGAGCGCGGCCTCGGGATCGAAGGGGTCGCGGAAGCGCTCCGCCTCGAAGTACCACTCCCACGCTGAGGGCGTGTACGCCTCACCGGGCCGGCCACCGACGGCGAGCACCGTCGTGCCCGGCTCGGCCGCCGTCGCGTAGCGTCGGACGGTCGGATCGCTGAGGTAGACGATCGTCCCCGCCGGCGCGTCCAGCGTGTCGCCGTCGAGCTCGAACGTCGCGCGACCGGACGAGCACGACGTAGACCTCTTCGTGGCGGAGGGTCTCCTCGCTGTGGCGCTCGACGACATCGTCGCCGACGTTCTCCGCCGTGTACGCGTTCATCCCGAAGGCCTCGATCCCGAGCGTGCGGCGGATCGGCTTCCAGCGAAGCCCGCCGGCGACCCTGATCGACGGCACCTCGTCGACGCGGAGGCTCGTCCAACTCTCTCCCATCCCGGAGTCGACGCTACCGGAACCGGTGTACCCCACCCGGTGTAGAAGGAGCGAGTGGAGAGCCGTCCACCGGACGAGACCGCCTTCGTCGCCCGTGCCAAGCGCGGCGACGCGACCGCCTACGAGGAGCTCGTGCGCATGCACCAGGGGATCGCGTTCCGCGTCGCGCTCGCCGCATCCGGTGACCGCGGCGACGCGGAGGAGGCCGTCCAGGACGGCTTCGTCAAGGCGTACCGCGCGCTCGGGCGGTTTCGCGAAGGCGCGCCGTTCCGGCCCTGGTTGCTGCAGATCGTCGCGAACGAGGCGCGCAACCGGCGTCGCTCGGCGGGTCGTCGTGTCGGGCTCACGCTGCGCGCGGAGGCGGTGGTCTCGGGGGACGCGGCTCCGTCCCCCGAGACGACCGCCATCGCGCACGAGCGGCGCGAGGCGCTCCTCGACGGCCTCGGGCGACTCGAGGAGCGCGACCGCGACGTTCTCGTCCACCGGTTCCTGCTCGAGCTCGGCGAGGAGGAGACCGCTGCCGTGCTCGGGCTCCGCCGCGGTACGGTGAAGTCGCGGACCTCGCGCGCGCTCGAACGGCTGCGCGCGCTCGTCGGGGAGGAGGTCGCGTGAACGGGCTCGAGCGGGAGCTCGAGGCGCTCGCCACCTCGATCGAGTGGCCGGACGCGCCGGACGTCGCGCCGACCGTGGCAGGCCGGCTGGCCGTGCCGCCCCCGCGCGCTCGCCGTCGGCGCAGGCCCTTCGCGCTCGTGCTCGCGGCGGTGCTCGCGGTGCTCCTCGCCGTCCTCGCCGTACCGCCCGCGCGCACGGCGATCCTCGACTGGCTCGGGGTGGGCGCAGCGCGCATCGTCCAGGTCGACGAGCTGCCGGCGCTGCCGCCGGCTCGGAACCTCGACGTGCTCGGTCGGCGGGCGACGTTGGCCGAGGCGCGGGCACAGGCCGGGTTCACCTTCGCCGACCCGCCGCGCGACGAGCCGGCGCCGGACGAGGTTCGGCTCACGCCCGGGCTCCGGGTCAGCTACGTCTGGCGCAGCGGGGGAGACCTACGTCTCCTGATCACCCAGTTCCCGGGGCGCGTGGGAGACCCGGGCTCCTCAAGAAGCTCGCCGGCAGCGGGACGAGGATCGAGCGGTTCGAGTTCGACGGCTACACGGCCGTCTGGCTCGAAGGAGGCCCGCACGCGGTGCTGTTCCTCGGACCGGACGGCGACGTCCACGACGACGAGGGCTGGCTCGCCGGCAACACGCTCCTCGTCGACCGCGGCTTCACGACCGTCCGGGTCGAGGGCTCGCTCGCCCGCGACGATGCGATCGACCTCGTCCGGGCGATGCAGCACGGATCCCTCGTTCGAGGGATAAAGCCGCGCGGGCACCAGGGTACCCCGTTCGGGGGATCTATCCCTGAGACGAGGGATGACGGCCCTTCCCAACGTAATTACAAGGCGTATGGGGGAGGGGGACGCCGCGCCGCGCCCGTCCGGGCTGCTGCCCGGGCGGGCGCGCCGGCATGGACCCTGGGGTCCTACTCCTCGAGGTCGGCGCCCTCGAACGCGCGGATCGGGGCACGTGCAGGCTCGGGGATCGCGACGGGGCGCCGCGAGTCGCGGTCGACGAGCACGAGGGTCTGCGCCGCGGTCACCATCAGCGTGTCGTCGGGCAGCCCGAGCGCGGCGCATTCGTACGTCACGCTCGTCGTGCCGAGGCGGCTGACGCGGACGAAGCACTCGAGCAGGTCGTCGAACTGCGCCGGGGCGTGGTACTCGACGCTCGACGCGCGCATCACGAACTCCGCCCCGTCGACGTGAAGGCTGCCGAGGTGGCGGTGGTACTCCGTGCGGGCGTGGTCGAAGTAGGGGAGGTAGCGGCCGTAGTAGACGACGCCCTGCGCGTCGGTGTCCGAGAACCAGACGCGTGTGAGCGCCGAGTACTTGAAGGGCGGGCGGCGATCGGTGAGCCGGCCGAGCTCGGGGCCGAGCGACACGCTCAGACGGGGCCGCCGTTGATCTCGGTCAGCGGCTCGTTGACGTGGAAGAGCCTGGCGCGGATGTCGGTGATCCCGAACCCCTCGAGGCGAGCGGTGTGCTCCTCCATGTACGCGACCGCGGACTCGTCGTCCTCGAACAGGTAGATGCCCCCGCCGAGGCGCTCGTCCTCGTTCTCGGTCCAGATCTTCCAACGCAGACCGGGCGAGCGACCGATGATCCCGGCCAGGTCGCCGAAGGCCTCGGCCAGCTCGTCGCCCCATGGACCGGCCATCGGGAAGTCGAACTGCAGCAGTGTCGGCAATGCGTCCTCTCGTCGCGGGTCAGGAACGGATCAGGTCGAGCACCTCGTCGCGGCGGCGCTCCATGTCGTCCTGGTCGAGCGCCTCGAGGTTGAGGCGGACGAGCGGCTCGGTGTTGGAGGGCCTGACGTTGAAGTGCCAGTCGTCGAAGTCGCACGGATACCCCGTCGAGATGGGAGATGCGGCCGCCCGCCGCCGCATAGCGCTCCTCGAGCTGGCGGAGCTTCGCGGCGACGTCGGCGACGGGCGTGTTGATCTCGCCGCTCAGGAAGTACCGCGTGCGGAACGGCGCGAGGAGCTCGGACAGCGCGCGGCCGCTGCGCGAGAGGAGCTCGAGCATGACGAGGAACGGCACGACGCCGGTGTCGGCCCGCGTGAACGCGCGGAAGTAGTAGTGCGCCGAGACCTCGCCCGCGAAGAGCGCGTCGACCTGCCGCATCCGCTCCTTGATGAAGGCATGGCCCACGCGGTTGACGATCGGCACGCCGCCCGCCTCCTCGATCGCGTGCGGCACGGCCCAGCTCGCGCGGACGTCGTAGATGATCTGGGCGCCGGGCTCCTTCGCGAGCATCGCGCGGGCGAGGAGCGCCGTTGTGAAGTCGCCGGGGACGAACTCGCCCGTGTCGTCCACGAAGAAGCAGCGGTCGGCGTCGCCGTCGTAGGCGACGCCGAGGTCGGCACCCTCGGCGCGCGTCCGCTCGACGATGAACTCACGGTTCTCGGGGAGCAGCGGGTTGGGCTCGTGGTTCGGGAACGACCCGTCCGGGTCGAAGAAGCAGCGCACGACGTCGAGCTGCGGCAGCTGCTCGAGCACGGGTGGCAGCATCGCGCCCGCCATGCCGTTCGCCGCGTCGACGACGATCCGCAGCGGTTCGATCGCGTCGCGGTCGACGAACGACAATGTCTTCTCGACGAAGCTCTCCCAGATGTCCGACGGCCGGACGTCGCCGCGACGGGCGCTGTCGCCGAACCCGGCCTCCGCCCCCCGGCGAACGTCCTCGAGGCCCGAGTCGCCACCGACCGGCAGCGCACCGCCCCGGACGATCTTCATCCCCGTGTACTCACCGGGGTTGTGCGATGCGGTCACGGCGATGCCGCCGTCGAGACCGAGCTCGCCGACGGCGTGGTAGACCATCTCGGTGCCGACCATCCCGAGGTCGAGCACGTCCGCGCCGCCGTCTGCTGCGCCGTCGATCGCAGCCGCCGTCATCGACGGGGCGCTCAGGCGCATGTCACGTCCGACCGCGATCGTTCCGGGCCGGAAGTGCTCGACGAAGGCGCGCGCGATCCGGTACGCGCCGTCCTCGTCGATCTCCGTCGGATAGACGCCGCGGACGTCGTATGCCTTGAAGACCTTCGGGTCGAGCATCGCGTCGGATGCTATGTGCCGAACGGCTCGCCGGGCCTGCAGTGCGGGAAACCGGCCCCCCGCGGCGAGGGCGCGACCCTAGACTTCGTTTCATGGAGCGCAAGCTCGCGACGGCGCTGTTCGTCGACATGGTGGACTCGACGGCGCTCGTCGCCTCGCACGACCCGGAGGTTGCGCGGCGGCGCGTGACGGGCTTCTTCGAGCGGGTCAAGGCGGAGATCGACGCATACGGCGGGAAGGTCGAGAAATTCGCCGGCGACGCCGTGCTCGCGGTCTTCGGGGTCCCGGTCGCGCACGAGGACGACGCCGAGCGAGCCGTCCGCGCAGCGATGGCGATCGTCGAGTCCGGCGACGGGGAGCTCCCCGTGCGG
Organism: uncultured Actinomycetes bacterium; assembly: GCA_963747125.1. Classification (GTDB taxonomy): domain Bacteria; phylum Actinomycetota; class Thermoleophilia; order Gaiellales; family Gaiellaceae; genus Gaiella. The sequence continues at coordinate 200,822 of CAVVEN010000010.1, forward strand.
ATCGGGATCGAGGCGGGAGAGGTCGTCGTCGAGGACGGCGACTCGACGTTCGCCACCGGGGAGGCGATCAACGTCGCCGCACGCCTCCAGCAGACCGCCGGGCCGGGCGAGATCCTGATCGGCCCGACCGCCCGCAACCTCGCAGTCGGCGTCGTAACGGAGCCTCTGGGTGAGCGCATGCTCAAAGGCTTCCCCGCCGGCGTCGACGTCCGGCGAGTGGTCTGCACCGAGCGACCGACGGGCCGACCGCTCAACGTGGTCGCGCCATACGTCGGCCGAGAGGAGGAGCTCGACCTGCTCGGGAACGCGTTCGCGCGGGCTGTCCGCGACCGGCGCGCCCAGCTCGTCACGATCTTCGGCGAGCCCGGCATCGGGAAGAGCAGGCTCGCGCGCGAGTTCTTCGCGGGGCTCGAGCGCACGACGGTGCTCTCCGGGCGGTCGCTGCCGTTCGGTGAAGGGCTCGTCTACCGGCCGCTCGCCGAGATGGTGCAGGCGGCCGCAGGCATCTCTCCCGACGACTCGCCGGAGGAGGCGTTCGAGAAGCTCCGCGAGGCGTGCTCGAGTGACGCCGTCGCCGACCTGCTCGGCCTCGCCTCGGGGGTGCTGGACACCGTCTCCGGCGGGCGCCGCGGCCAGGAGATCGCCTGGGCGGCGCAGGAGTGGGCCGCGAGCCTGGCCGAGGCGCAGCCGCTCGTGCTCGGCTTCGAGGACCTCCACTGGGCCGAAGAGCCGCTGCTCGACCTCGTCGAGCACCTCGCCGACCGGGTCGACGACGCACCGGTGCTGATCGTCTGTCTCGCGCGCCCCGAGCTGCTCGAGATCCGGCCGGGTTGGGGAGGAGGCAGGCGGCGCTCGATCGCGATCGACCTCGGCCCGCTCCCGGAGGACGAGACCGAGGTGCTCGTCGACGCGCTCGTCGCGGACACCGTCCTGCCGGACGACGTGAGGCGCGCGCTGCTCGACAAGACCGAGGGAAACCCGCTGTTCGTCGAGGAGACGGTCAGGATGCTCGCCGAGCGGCGGGACGGCGTCGCCGTGCGCATCCCGGACACGGTGCAGGCGCTGATCGCGTCGCGAATCGACCGGCTGCCGCCCGACTCGCGGTCGGTCGTCCGTCACGGGGCGCTCGTCGGACGCGTCTTCTGGCGCGGAGCGGTCGCGGAGCTCGATCCCGCCCTCGACGTCGACACGGCCCTCGGCGACCTCGTCGACCGTCAGCTGCTCTCGCGGGAGCCGATCTCGACGATCTCCGGCGAGACGGCGTTCCGGTTCCGGCACGTGTTGATCCGCGATGTCGCGTACGGCGGTCTCGCGAAAGGAGAGCGAGCGAGGCTTCATCGGGCATTCGCGGACTGGTTGCGAGCCCGGCCGGCGGACGAGCTGGTCGAGGCGCAGGCCTACCACCTCGAGCGCGCGGCGTCGCTCTCCGCCGAGCTCGACGGTCAGATCCCCGCCGACCTGCGCGCCGAGGCGGCGGAGGTGCTCGAGCGCGCCGGCTGCCGGGCGCTCGACCGCGAGGCAAACCGGACCGCGCGGAGGCTTCTGCTTCGCGCGATCGAGCTGGAGCCGAGCCTCGAGCGGCGGCTCCATGCCGCGCGTGCCGCGTGGCGGCTCTGGGAGCTCCCCGCCGCGTCGGTGGAGATGGAGGACGTCCGCGCGCTCGCGAAGGCATCCGGCGAGCGCACGATCGAGGGGCTCGCCCTCACGCAGCTCGCCGAGATCGTCCTCAACCGGAACGCGGACGTCGAGGAGGCGCGGGTGCTCGGCCTCGAGGCGCTGGAGCTGCTCGCCGACGCTCCCGGCGACGTCCGCTCCGAGGCGTTGACGCTCCTCTCGAGCGTCGGCTGGTGGCTCGGCGACCTCGAGAGCGTCGAGCGGTACACCGGCGAGGCGCTCGAGATCGCGCGCGAAGCGGGCAGGGCCGATCTCGAGAGCCTGGCGCTCACCGAGGTCGCAGCCGCGCACCTGGCGCGCCTCCAGCTCGCACGAGCGGACACCGTGCTCGACGCCGCGGTGGCGCTGGCGGAGTCGAGCGGGAGCCTGTCGGCCGCCGCCTGGGTCGCGCGTGTCCGGGGATCCGTGCACCTGCGGCGCGGGCGCTTCGACGACGCCGAGAGAGAGTTCCGCACGGCGAGAGGCCTGTTCGACGAGATCGGCGCGGCATCAAACGCCGGGAGAACGCAGCAGCTCGAGGGGCTCGCGGTCTGGCAGGGCGGCGACCCGGACCGCGCCGAGCAGATCGTGCGCGAGGCGGTGCGGACCCTCCTCTCGCTCCAGGAGCGGGCGAAGGTGATCGAGGCGCAGCGGACGCTCGCGGAGCTCGTCCTCGCGAAGGGCCGTGTCGAGGAGGCCGAGCGCTGGGCGCTCTCGGCGGTCGAGACCGTCGGGATGCAGGACACGATGTCCCGGTCGAGCGTCCGGATGGTGCTCGGGCTCGTGCGGGCCGCCCAGGGGCGCGACGACGAGGCGGAGCTGCTGCTGCGCAGCGCGATCGACTCGCTCGCAGCGACCGACTACCGGAACTCGGAGCCGGAGCCCCTCGCCGCCTACGCGCGGTTTCTGCGCGACCGCGGTCGCGACGACGAGGCGGCGACGCTCGAGGAGCGGCTCGCCGACCTGCTCGAGCCCGAAGGCGCCGCCCGGATCATCTGAGCGTCGCGCGGATCGCCTGGCTCGACGCCTCGTCCGGTGATTCGGAGATCACCGTCGCGGATCGCTCGAAGGCGGCCAGGGCGTCGCGGAGCGGGTCGACGCGGAGCGTTCCGTCGCCGTAGGGGAGATGCTTCGTCTCGTTGCGGTTCGCGAAGGCGATATCGGAGAAGTGGATGTGGAACGGCGCCTCTGCCGCGAGCACGCCGTCGACCAGCTCGAGCGCCTCGCGGAAGGGCTCGCGATCGACGAACGCCCCGTCGCTGGTCGCGTGCATGTGCGCGAAGTCGATCACCGGGCGCACCCAGCCGGCACGGCGGCTGATCTCGACGCAGTCGGAGAGCGAGCCGAGGTCGCGCACGCGCCCCATCACCTCGATCCCGAACGGCACGGCCCGATTCTTTCCCTCGAGCCGCTCCCGCACGAGGGCAAGCTGGTCGACCACGGAGTCGATCGCGTCCTCGCGGCTCCGTCCGAGCAGGAACCCCGGATGGAAGACGACGACCTCGGCACCGCATGCGGCTGCGATCCCCGCGCTCCGGTCGAGCGCGCCGAGCGCCGACGACCATTTCCGTCCGGCAGTCTCAAGGTGCCCGACCCAGCCGAAGAGCGGCGCGTGCACCGAGAGCGCGACGTCGTGCTCCCGGGCCAGCTCGCCGAGGCGCTCGGCCCACGGATAGTCCATCCAGAACCCGGACTCGAAGTCGATCTCGCAGGCGTCGTACCCGCGCTCGAGCACGAGCTCGACGGCGCGGTCGGGGCTCTCCCGATCGGGGACGCGCGCGGGCCCGACCCGGATCCTGCCCATGGAGCGGACTGTACGGGACGCGCGCGCGATCGATGAGCGAGTGGGATGATCGCGATGTGAGCAGCCGGGAAAAGCTCCAGTCGCTGGTTCTCGGGCACCGGGCGTCGGCCGCGATCGCCGCCGCAGTCGAGCTCGGGCTCGTCGACCTGCTCGCCGAGCGGGCGCGGACGGCGGCCGACCTGGCCGAGGCGGCCGGCACCGACCCCGACGCCACCGGCCGGCTCCTTCGGGCCCTCGTCACCGTGGATCTGCTCGAGGAGGACGACGACGCCCGGTTCGCCCTGACCGAGCTGGGCGCCCCGCTGCGGTCCGACGCTCCGGCATCGCTGCGACCCCAGGCGCTGCTCCAGGCCGATCCGGCCGTCTGGGCGGCGTGGGGGCACCTTGCCCACAGCGTCCGCACCGGCGAGAACGCCTTCAGTGCCATGCACGGCACCGACATCTGGGCCTACCGGGTCGAGCACCCCGAGCACAACGCCAGCTTCAACGCGCTGATGGCCTCGCGCTCCGAGGAGGTCGCAGGCGCCGTCGCGGCGTCCTACGACTTCTCCCGGCTGGCGCACATCGTGGACGTCGGTGGCGGCCGGGGGACGCTCCTCGCCGCGATCCTCCGGGCGTACCCGCACCTGACCGGCACGGTGTTCGACCAGGAGCACGTGATCGCCTCCGCGCCGCCGTCCGGCCTCGAGCCGCGATGGTCGGCCACGAGCGGATCGTTCTTCGAGTCCGTGCCGCCCGCCGACGGCTTTCTCCTGAAGTCGATCCTGCACGACTGGCCGGACGAGGAAAGCGTCGCGATCCTCGACCGCTGCCGGGAGGCCCTGCGTCCCGGCGGTGTTGTGCTCCTCGTCGAGATGGTGCTCGGCCGGGCAGGCTATGAGCGCGAGGCGGCGTTCTCCGACCTGAACATGCTGGTGGGGCCCGGAGGGCGGGAACGGTCCGAGGAGGAATACGGCGCGCTGTTCCGGCGCGCAGGGCTACGGCTGACTCGGGTCATCGACACCGGGACGCGCGTCTCGATGGTCGAAGGCCGGCAGCCCTGAGGAGGCCGCAGGCGCCGTTTCCCCTGCAAACGGGTGATGTCGTCCGATGCGGTCCGTACCCTGCGACGCGTGCAACCGACCCGGATCGACCTGCTCGAGCTCGACATCGACCTCCGCCTCACCGATCTCTGGCGCGAGGCAGCGGACATCTCCGAGTGGAACCTCGAGGTCGTCTCCGCGTTCATGCGCGCGGCGTACGGCAAGGGATACTGCGACGCGCTGATCGAGGACGCGCCCGGCTCGCTCTGCCTCGACCACGGGTACGACGTCCCGCGCCGCCGCGAGCGAGACGCCGCCGAGGCCTAGAGAGACACCGCCGGCCGTCACGTGCCGTCGCGGTCCGGCGCAGGGCTTCCTGGCGACCCGCGACCTTGTGTCGATTCAACACAAACTCCGCGCGGCGGGCGTCTCTAGACTGTCGGCGTGACGCGATCGTCGTCACCGGCCCGGCTCGTGATCGCCCTCTCCGTCGCGGCGGTGCTGGCCGTCTTCCTTCTCTACACGTCGCTCGCCGGCGGGGGAACGCCGTCCGTGTCCCCGAGCGAGCTCGCGTCCAAGACAGGCGAGGTGTCGCTCGCCGGCCGCGTCGTCGGCACCCCGACGGGCGACCCGCACGGCGCCGGCCTGCGCTTCGTGCTCCGGGACATCGAGGGCACACACAAGCAGCAGGTCACGGTGCTCTACAAGGGCTCGGTGCCCGACCTCTTCCGCACGGGCCGCGACGTCGTCGTGACCGGCACCCGGCGGGCCGACGGGACCTTCGTCACGACCCCGGGGTCGATGATCACGAAGTGCCCGTCGAAGTACCAGGCCGCGAAGACCTGATCGATGGCCGAGCTCGGTCGCGCCGCGCTCATCGTCACGCTCGGGCTCTCGCTCTACGCGCTCGTCGCCGGCGGCGCGGCGGCGGCAACGGGTCGACGGCGCCTCGCGCTGTCGGCGCGGAACGCGTTGCTCGCGGCGTTCTGCTCCACGCTGGTCGCAACCGTCGTGCTCGTCGCCGGCTTCGTGCGGCAACGACTTCTCGCTCGCCTATGTCGCGAGCCACTCGAGCCGCGAGCTCCCGCTTCCGTACAAGATCTCGGCCTTCTGGGGCGGGCAGGAGGGGTCGTTGCTCCTCTGGCTGCTCGTCCTCACCGCGTACTCCGCCGCGGCCGTCTGGCTCGCGCGGAAGCGCGCGCGCGATCTCGTCGTCTGGGTAACGCCCGTGCTGGCCGGGATCGCCGTCGGGTTCTCGTGGCTTCTCGTCGCTGTCTCGAGCCCGTTCGACACGATCCCGGCGCCGGCGAACGGCGACGGCCTCAACCCGAGCCTGCAGAACCCGTACATGGTCGCCCATCCGGTGTTCCTCTACCTCGGCTACGTCGGGCTCGCCGTCCCGTTCGCGTTCGCGATGGGCGCGCTCCTCTCCGGCCGGACGGACGAGCGCTGGATCGTCGCGACGCGACGCTGGACGATCGTCGCGTGGACCGCGCTCGGGATCGGCCAGCTGCTCGGCGCGCACTGGGCGTACCAGGAGGTCGGCTGGGGCGGCTACTACGCCTGGGATCCCGTCGAGAACGCCGCGCTGATGCCGTGGCTGGCGGCAACCGCGTTCCTCCACTCGGTGATGATCCAGGAGAAGCGCGGGATGCTGCGCGTCTGGAACGTGACGCTCGTCAGCCTCGCGTTCTGCCTCTCGCTCTTCGGGACGTTCCTCACGCGCTCGGGGGTCGTCAACTCGATCCACTCGTTCACGCAGAGCGCGATCGGACCGTGGTTCCTCGGCTTCATCGTGGTCGCCGTCGTCTTCTCCGTCGCGATGATCTGGCTCCGGCTGCCGTTGTTGCGCACGAGCGCGCGGCTCGAGTCGCTGGTCTCACGCGAGGCAACGTTCCTCTACAACAACCTGCTCCTCGTCGCCCTCTGCCTGACGATCCTCTGGGGAACCGCGTGGCCGATCGTCTCGGAGGCCGTGCGCGGGGAGGCCGTCGTGGTCGGGCGGCCGTACTACGACTTCTTCCTGCGCATCTTCGGGCTGCCGCTCTTGCTCCTGATGGGGATCGGCCCGCTCGTGGCCTGGCGGCGGGCGTCGCTTCGCGGGCTCGGTCGCGTCTTCGCGTGGCCCGCGGGCATCGCACTCGCGACCGGCCTGGTGCTGATCCTGCTCGGCGCCGGGTCGTCGATTCCCGGGCTCATCGCGTACACGTTCTCCGCTTTCGTGCTCGCGACCATCGCGCAGGAGTTCGTGCGGGGCACGTCGGCGCGTCGGTCGCTCACCGGCGAGAGCGTCCCGACGGCCTTCGGCCGCCTCATCGGCCGGAACCGGCGGCGTTACGGGGGATACGTCGTCCACGCTTCGATCGTGCTTCTCGCGATCGGCGTCGCAGGCTCGAGCGCGTACGACTCGGTCGTCGAGGGCAGGCTCGCGCGCGGCGACTCGCTCTCGGTCGGCGGCTACACGCTGAGGTATCGCGATCTGACGGAGCGCGACGGCCCGAACGCCACCGAGGTTCGCGCGGTGCTCGACGTGCGCCGCGGTGGCGACTCGCTCGGCACGATCCAGGCTGGCAAGAACGCCTACAGCGTCGAGCAGCAGGTCTCGAACGAGGTCGGGATCCGCTCCGATCTGCTCACGGGGGAAGACCTCTTCGTGATCGCCGAGCAGGTGAACGAGGACGGAACGGTCTTCTTCCGCGTGTTCGTCAAGCCGCTCGTCAACCTGATCTGGCTCGCGGGCCTCGTGTTCGTGCTCGGTTCGCTGATCACCCTCTGGCCCGACGCCCGTGAGGAGCGGCGGCTCGCGACCCGGTACGTCCGGGAGGGCGAGCCGGCCGATCGCACCGCAACCACGTGAGCGTGTGGCTGCTGCTCGGCGCGGCGCTCGCCGTCGCGGGTGTCGTCGTGGTCGCGTTGCCGTTCCTGCGTGAGCCCGCGCCCGAGTCGGACGCGCTCGACGAGCTCGACGGGGCCGAGCGGGAGCGACTCGAGGCGGAGGAGGAGCGCGACCGGGCGCTCGCCGCGCTGAAGGAGCTCGAGGCCGATCACCGAGCGGGCCGGATCTCGGACGAGGACTACCGTGCCGTGGTCGGCATCCTGCGACGCGACGCGGCCGAGGCGCTCCGCGCGCTCGACCGGCTTCGCGCGCTTCCTGCGGAAGGGACTGGGCCGGAGACCGCGAAGAGCGCGTGATGGGTCGTCGAGCAGGTCTCGAGGCAGTCGCCGCGAGCCTCCTCGCCCTCTGCCTGCTCGTTCCGGCCGGCCCGGCCGCAGGAGACACGGGTGCCGAGAAGGCGCGCGTCGACAGCAGGATCGGGACGCTGCAGGGGCGGGCCGCCGACGCCGAGCGCCGAGCTGGCGTCCTCACCGACGAGTTGAGCGCTGTCGCCGGACGGGTCCGTGAGCTCGAGGCCGGCGTGGACGCGCAGCAGGCGCGCCTGCGCGCGCTCGAGGGTCAGCTGGCCGAGGCGCGGACGCGGCTCGGGTCGCTCGATCGCACGATCGCCGGCCAGACCGCTCGTCTCGCGCGGCTGCGGGGTGAGTACCGCGTCGCGCTAACCCGCCTCGAGGCCAGGGTGCGCGCGCTCTACATGACCGACGGCCCCGATGCGCTGGCGTTCGTCCTCGGCACCGCGAGCTTTGCCGACCTGCTCGACAACCTCGACCTCCTCGGCCGGATCGGCGAACAGGACGAGCGGATTGCGGCGAGGGTCAAGTCGGCCCGCGACGGTGTCGCGGACGCCCGCCGCCGCACGCGTACAGCCCGCGTCGAGGCGGCGCGGGTCGAGGCGGTCGTCTCGTCGGCGACGACGGAGCAACGCGGGATCGTGTCCCGACTCGTCGCAAGCCGCGACGCGCTCGTCGCCGCGCGACAGGAGAAGTCGGACACCATCGCCTCGATCCGGTCAGACCGGGACTCGACGCTCGCCGAGATCGACGCGCTCGAGCAGCAGAGCGCCGCGCTCGCGGCGCGAATCCGGGAGGCGCAGGAGCGCTCGGCAGCGCAGGGCGCCTCTCCGGCCGGGAGCGGCGTCTTCTCGTGGCCCGTCTCCGGGCCCGTCACGAGTGGCTTCGGAATGCGCTGGGGCCGGATGCACGAGGGCATCGACATCGCCGTCGGCGAAGGAACTCCCGTCCACGCCGCGGCCGCAGGCACGGTGATCTACGCGGCCTGGATGAGCGGCTACGGGAACCTCGTCGTCGTCGATCACGCGAACGGCCTATCGACCGCCTACGCGCACAACTCGTCCCTCGCCGTCTCCGTCGGCCAGGCCGTCGCGGCGGGTGAGGTGGTTTCCTACTCCGGGAACACCGGCCACTCGACCGGGCCGCACGTCCACTTCGAGGTGCGCGTCAACGGAGGCGCCGTCGACCCGCTCGGCTACCTCTAGGCGGCGTCGATCGCGGCGGGGAGCTCGTTCGCGACGACGAGGTGGAGATCGGGGAGCGCCCGCCAGCGCTCGTCGAGGCCGAGCCCGTATCCGGCGAACAGCTCGTCCGGGACGGTGAAGCCGACGTGGTGCAACGGGATGTCGTCGACGAGACGCCGGTAGGGCCGGTCGAGAAGCGTCACCGCGGAGAGGCTCGCCGGTTCGCGTTCCGCGAAGCTGCGCGTGAGGAAGCCGAGCGTCAAGCCCGTGTCGACGACATCCTCCACGAGGAGGACGTCGCGCCCGAGCAGCGGCCGGTCGAGGTCCTTGAGGAGCCGTACGCCACCGCCGGGACGACCACTTCCGTACGGCGCGAGCTCGATCACGTCGAGCTCGTGGTCGAGCTCGAGGGCGCGGGAGAGGTCGGCGAGGAACACCGCGCTCGACTTGAGCGGAGCGACGAGGATCGGCACCCGGCCTGCGTACGCCGCCGCGATCTCGACACCGAGCTCCGCGACACGCGACGCGATCTCGTCGCGACCGAGGTAGACGTCGCCGATCGGCTGGCCGTCGGCTCGGAGGCGCGCGGCGGCGCCAGACCCCGTCACGAGGCGATCCGCAGCCGGTAGCGCTGCGCGAGACGCTCGATGTCGCGCCGGTAGAAGAGCTTCACCTTGATGTCCGGATACAACCGTCGAACCTCGCGTAGCTTGCGGTTCTTGCGGGTCACCAGCGACTGCTTCATGACCGTGACCTCGATGTAGAGATCCTGGTCGGGGAGGTAGAAGTCCGGAGTGAACGCACTCGTGACGCGGCCCTCGGGGTCGCGCTCGAGGACGAACGACCGGGGCTCGTATTCCCACGGAACGCCGTACCAATCGAGGATGCACGCGCACTCGCGCTCGGCGTCGTTGACGAACCGCGGCGGGACCGAGCCGCGATATACCTGGAACGACACGGTCTCCGGGGGCGTCTCCGGCACCATCCCGAGGGTAGCGAGCGTCCCGGACGTCGCCATAGACTGCGATCGATGGATGACGCCCAACGCCCGTTCCGGATCGCGCACCTTTCCGATCTCCATTGCGGCGGGCCGTATTTCGAGGCCGCGCTGCTCGAGCGGGCGATCTCCGAGATCAACGAGCTCCGGCCGGACATGGTCATCTGCACCGGCGATCTGACCACGTTCGGGTTCAAGCACGAATACCAGCTCGCCCGCCAGTACCTCGACCAGATCGACTGCGACGCCTTCGTGGTCGTCCCGGGCAACCACGACGCGCGCAACGTCGGCTACGTGCACTTCGAGGACCTGTTCGGGAACCGGGGCTCGGTGCTCCGCAAGGCCGGTGTCACCGTGGTCGCAGTCGACTCGACCGAGCCCGACCTCGACCACGGCCAGATCGGTCGCGGCCGCTACCCGTGGATCGAGGAGCAGTTCGCGGCCGAGCCGTCGAGCTTCCGGATCTTCGTGCTCCACCACCATCTGCTCCCGGTGCCCGGGACGGGGCGGGAGCGCAACGTCGTCTACGACGCGGGCGACGCGATCGAATGCCTGCTGCGAGCGCGCGTCCATCTCGTCCTCTCCGGGCACAAGCACGTGCCGTACGCGTGGCGGCTCGAGAACCTCTTCGTCGTCAACACCGGGACGGTTTCGTCCCTGCGTCTTCGGGGGAAGACGAGACCCTGTTACAACGTCGTCGAGATCAACGGGAGCCACGTGTCGATCTCGCGGCGCCACCCGTTCCACGGCGAGGAGCGCATCATCCAGTTCTCGACCGAGACGTTCGCGTACGAGAAGTACACCGGCCGCATCGAGGAGGAGGTGACGACGAGAGGATGAGACGCGTGGTCGCGATCGTCGACGGCGAGCACTATCCGCCCGTCGTCCGCGCCGCACTCGAGGAGATCGACGATCTCGTCGTGGGCGCAGTCCTCGTCGGCGGCACCGAGAAGCTCCGGGGCGACGTCGACGGCTACGGCGTGCCGCTCGAGGCGTCCGTCGAGGCCGCGATCGAGCGGCACCAGCCGGATCTCGTGCTCGACCTGTCCGACGAGCCGGTGCTGGGCCCACCGGAGCGCTTCGCGCTCGCGGGCCGGGTGCTCGCGCTCGGGCTTCCGTACGAGGGCCCCGACTTCCGCTTCGACCCGCCGGCAACCGCGGTCGTCGACGTCCCGACCCTCGGCGTCATCGGCACCGGCAAGCGGGTGGGGAAGACCGCCGTCACGGGCCACGTCGCTCGACGCCTGGCCACGGTGCGGCGGACGGTCGTCGTCGCGATGGGCCGGGGCGGCCCGCCGGAGCCCGAGGTGATCGTCGTGCGGCCGACGGTCGAGACGCTGCTCGCGCTCTCGCGCGACGGTCGGCACGCGGCGTCCGATCACCTCGAGACCGCGATCGTCGCCGGTGTCACGACCGTGGGCTGCCGCCGGTGCGGCGGCGGGCTCGCCGGCGCCGTCGCGGTGTCGAACGTCGTCGAGGGAGTCGCGGTCGCGAGCGGGCTCGGCGCGGACATCGTCGTGCTCGACGGGAGCGGCGCGGCCATTCCGCCCATCGCCGCCGATCGCCTCGTGCTCGTCGCCTCGGCGGCGCAGCCGGTCGACGTCGCCGCGGGGTACCTCAACACCTACCGCGCCCGGATCGCCGACCTGATCGTCGTCACGATGGCCGAGGACGATGCGCCGCATGCGGTGCTGGCCGACGCGCTTCGTGCCCACGTTCGGCCCTGGACCCCGCTCGTCCGCACCGTCCTCCGGCCGCGACCGCTCGACCCGGTCGACGGCGAGCGCATCGCGTTCTTCTGCACCGCGCCCCCCGCGACGCACCCGCGGCTCGCAGCGCATCTCGAGGCGGTGCACGGGGCCAGGGTCACGTCCGTCTCGGGGAACCTCTCCGACCGCTCGCGCCTGCGCGAGGACATCGCCGCGGCCGACGCGGACGTGTTCCTCGTCGAGCTGAAGGCAGCCGCGGTCGACGTGGTCGTCGAGGAGGCGAGTCGACGCGGCGTGCGCGTCGTCGTCGCAGCGAACGACGTGGTGCCCTTGCCGGGTGAGCCGCCGCTCGACGAAGCGCTCGACCGGCTCTCGGCGGAGGCCGTCGCCTTCGTCCACGAGGCGGTCACATGAGCGAGCGGCGCTACCTCGCGCCGCTTCCTCTCGGCGGCGACGAGGGGCCGCCCTGGTCGAAGGGCCTCATGTCGCGTGCGCTCGCCGCGACGGGTCTCACCGTGACGCGAGCCTACGAGCTCGCGCGCCGCGCCGACGCGGACATGGCGGAGCGCGGGACCGACCAGCTCGACCTCGACCGCCTGGCCGACCTTGCCGCCGAGGTGCTGGGCGAGGCCGAGGGCGGTCGCACGATGCGGCGTCTCCGGCGGCTCCACGCGCTTCGTCAGCTCGACGTCCCGATCATCCTCCTCGTCGGCGGCGCGACGGGAACCGGCAAGTCGACGATCGCCACCGAGGCCGCCCACCGGCTGGGCATCACGCGCGTCACGTCGACGGACTTCATCCGCCAGACGATGCGCGCGTTCTTCTCGCCGGCGTTCATGCCGTCGGTGCACTACTCGAGCTTCGAGGCCGGGCTCGCGCTCACGAAGGCGGAGGAGGACGAGGCCGGTGACGCGCGGCTCCTCGGCTTCCTCGACCAGACGCGGAACGTGCTCGTCGGGGTCGACGCGGCCATCGACCGCTCGCTCGCCGAAGGCTGGTCGATGGTGCTCGAAGGCGTGCACCTCGTGCCGGGGATGGTCGACGTCGAGCGCGGCCGCGCGATTGTCGTGCAGTGCCTCGTCGCGATCGAGGACGAGGACCTCCACCGCAGCCATTTCTGGGTGCGCGACTACGCCACCGAGGGGCTCCGGCCGCTCGAGCGGTACATCGACGCGATGCCCGAGATCAGGCTCATCCAGAGCGCGTTGATCGAGCGGGCGCGACGCTGCGACGTGCCCGTGATCATGAACACGACCCTCGACCAGGCGATGGGCGAGGTGCTCGACCTGGTGCTCTCGACCGCCGACCGGCTCGCGCGCGTGTGAGCTACCACTAGAGTCGGCACACGTGGCCGACTGCCTCTGCACCCGGTACGCGAAGGCCACGGAATGGGCGGCGCTCGCGGGTGCGCGCTGGCTCGGCAGAGCGGACGAGGAGGCTGCCGAGGACGCTGCGGCGAGCGCGATGAAGGCCGCGCTCGAGGACCTGCCGATCGACGGCCAGGTCGTGTTCGGCGCCAGATCGGGCGAGGCGCTGCTGCCGGGAGGCACCGTCGGCGCCGGCGGCGAGCGCGTCGACCTGGCGCTCGACCCGATCGAGGGCCGTGGAGTCGTCGCGCGCGGCGGCGTCGGCGCGATGGCGATGCTCGCCGTCGCGCCCGAGGGCGCCCTGCGCCGGCTCCCCGACATGTACATGCGCTCGATCGCCGTCGGCCCTCGCGCGCGCGGCGTGATCGACCTCCATCGACCGGTCGCGGAGAACGTCCAGCAGGTGGCCGAGAGCTTCGGCCGTCAGCCGCTCGACATCACGGCGCTCGTGCTCGACCGTCCGCGCCACCACGACCTGATCGAGGAGCTGCGCGTCTCCGGCACCCGCATCAAGCTCATCGGCGACGGGACGGTGACCGCGTCGATCTCCGCCGCGATCCGCGGCACGAACGACCACCTCGCGATCGGGATCGGCGGGACGCGCCAGGCCGTCCTCACGGCGGCGGCGCTCCGGTGCCTGGGCGGCGGGATGCAGGCGCAGCTCTGGCCCACGACGCGCTCGCAGATCGACGCCGCGCGTGAGGTCGGGATCGAGGACGTCGGGCACGTGTTCACGGAGGAGGAGCTGGCCCCCGGGGACGTGATCGTCGTCGCGACGGGGATGACGAACGGCGACCTGCTCCGCGGCGTCCGGTTCCTGGCCGACTCCGCGCGCACGCACTCGCTCGTCATGTGCATGCGCTGCAACTGGGTGCGCTTCGACGACGGAATCCACTTCTTCGCGCGTGAGCGGCGCGAGGAGGTGCGGTTGCTCGGGTAGCGCGTCCCTAGCGGGGGACGACCTTCAGGGCGACGGTCGTACCGTTCCGGATGCCCGCGGCATCCACGACGTCCACCTCGAGCGAGTACGCCCCCGCCGCCTTCGGCTTCCCGACGATCGTCCCGTCCCCGCGAACCCGCAGCGGGGCCGGCAGACCCCTGACCGTCAGGCGGTACGGCGGCGTGCCGCCGCTGATCCGGATCCGGTCGAGGTATCGCTTGCCGATGCGCGCCCATCGGAGCGGTCCACCGACCGTGAGCATCGAGCCGCCCTCAGCGCAGTTGGCCCCACAGGCGTCGACGACGAGCGGCCTGAGGAACCGCGTGAACGCCTCGCCCCCGTCCCAGTTCATGTGGATCCCGTCGGCGAACCAGTCGTCGTGATCGCGGCTCTCGAGCTCCCAGTCGCCGATCGCAAGCTGCGGCCAGCGCTTGCGCGCCTCACGAATCTGGTCGTTGATCTCCGCCCAGCTCGGGCGACGCTCGCGAAGCGTGATCCAGACCACCCGGTCGACACCCGCGTCGACGAGCGCGCGCATGACGCGATCGATACCGGTCGCGAACCCGCTCGGCGCGTCGTTGTAGCCGACGTCGATCACGGCGACCTGCCCGAGCGCCGGGCCGAGGTCTCGGATCGCATCGAGCGCGCTCTGCGGCCGCTCTCCGTCGTACACGCATCCCTCGCTGACGAGTCGTCGGCACGTCCTGATGTCGATCCGGAGGTCGATGCCCCGGCCGAGGTCGTCGCGCGCCTGGCGCTGCCAGAAGAGGACGCCGCCAACCGAGTCGGCGACAAGCGTCACCCGCGGCGCAGCCGTCACGGCCGCGCCAGCGGTGCCCCACCCAAGGAGCATGGCGAGGGCGGTCGCGGCGAGCAGGGCTCTGAACGGCGTCATCATCCGCGTTCGTCCGATCAGGATTGTGCAGGAGCGCACGAGCGCATGCCAGCCACTGGCCGAGCCTGACAGCGTGCTACTGCCCCGATTCGTATGACCGCATCGTCGAGTCGTGGACGAGCTGCCTTTGCCGCTTCGAGAACGCGGTGCGCCAACTTGCGTGAAACGAGGCGGTTGCTCCCACATTTGGCGGTGGCGAGGCGGAAGCCGCCATCGGCGAAACGGGGCGGTCCCCCAGGATCCGCCCCGTCTCGGTCCCCTCCTCGCTAGGGAGAGCGATACTGCTGCGGCGCCAGGTTGGTCACCACACGCCGGCAACCCTCTGGCGAGCAGAGCCTATTCCTCGCCCTTGCCGCCCTTGCCCCGCCAGCCAGGCCCCTGGGCCACGTCGACGCCGGCCCCGAGCGCCGTCTGCCCGCGGTAGCCCCCGGTCTCCTCGCCCTTGCCACCCTTGCCCCTCCAGCTCGGCGACTGAGCGGCATGGGCGCCGACGATAGACACCGGTCCCACGACGCCCGAGCCGTCCTCGTCGGGGATCCTCGCGTTCGCCCCGCCGGCAGACGCCGCAGCGACCGCGGCGAATACCGCCGTTGTCAGCAGCATCCGTGTCTTGGTGAGGTCGTACATGCCGCGCCTCCTTCTCGACCGTTCGACTATCTGGCGAGCCTAGGAGGGTGACTCTCCGCCGTCGTCGGCGTATGCGGCGCAGGGTGTGTATCGCTTGCGACACAGTCGGTCGGCGACGCAGCACCGCAGACGTGCGCGCGGAACGACGTCGCTGCGACCGGCACGACCGACGCGCAGGGCACGGGGAAGCCTCGCGCTAGCCGAAGCCAAGAATGAACTTCGCGTCGTCGGACATGCGGTCGGGCGTCCAGGGCGGGTCGAACGTCAGCTCGACGTCGACCTGCTCGACGCCCGGGAGCGCGGCCACGGCATCGTGGATCGACTCCTGGATCATCGGCCCGGCGGGGCAGCCCATCGACGTGAGCGAGTGGACGATCTTCACGCGGTCGCCCTCGATCTCCGTTTCGTAGTAGAGGCCGAGCTCGACGATGTCCATCCCGAGCTCCGGGTCCTCGACCCCGTGCAGCGCCTCGACGACGTCGTCCTTCGTGATCATGGCCGTACCGTAGCGGCTCGCCGCTCCTACCCCGGGATCGTGAGGACGATCTTCCCGAGCTGCTTACCGGCCTCGAGGCGCTCGTGCGCGGAGGCGATCTCCGCGAGTGGGAACACCCGGTCGACGTGTACGCGGACGCGGCCCGAGCGAACGAGCTCGTAGGCGCCGACGAAGTCCGCGCGTGTGCCCATCGACGAGCCCAGCACGGTCAGCTGCTTCCACCAGAAGCGGTGCAGCTGCGCGGGCGGGTTGGGGCCGCTCGTGGCGCCGCAGACGACGACCCGGCCCGCGGAGCGGACGGCGGCGAGCGATCGCGCCCACGTTGCCTCGCCGACGGTCTCGACGACGACGTCCACGCCCTTGCCCGTCGCTTCGCGGACCGCCGCGACGACGTCGCCGTCGGCGTGGTTCACGACGACGTCGGCGCCCCACTCGCGGGCGGCGGCGAGCTTCTCGTCGCTCGAGGAGGTGACGATCGTGCGGAGCCCGAGCGCCCGGCAGATCTCGAACGCGGCCGTCGCGACGCCGCCGCCGATGCCCCAGATCAATGCCCACTCGCCCTCCTGGGCAGCGGCCCGGGTGACGAGCATCCGATACGCGGTCTCGTAGACGAGCGGGAACGCCGCGGCGACCTCGAACGAGAGGCCGTCGTCGAGCGCGAACACCTGCTCGGCCGACACCGCGATCAGCTCCGCGTGCGTCCCGTCGCGGTGCTCTCCGATCACCGAGATCGTCTCGCCGTGCTCGAGGCCGGGGTTGAGCACGACGCGCTGACCCTCCGCAAGTCCGGTGACGCCGTCCCCGAGCGTCTCGACCACCCCGGCGCCGTCGGCGCCCAGAATGCGGGGCTTCGGGACCGAGGGAAGTCCCTTGCGGACCCACACGTCGAGGTGGTTGAGCGACGCGGCCCTGAGCCGGACGAGCACCTCGCCCTGTCCGGCGACGGGGTCGGGAGCCTCCTCGATGCGGAGGACCTCGGGTCCCCCGTCCTCGTGGATGCGCGCCGCGAGCATGGCACGATCCTCGCATGACGGCCGACGAGTTGCGGCAACTGGGCGAGGAGCTCGGGCTCGACGTCGTGGGGGCGGCGCCCGCCGCGCCGTACGAGGAGACCGAGCGGCATATCCGCGACCGACGGGCACGCGGGCTCTTCGGGTCGATGCGCTTCACGATGGAGCAGCCGGATGTGTCGTGCCACCCGGAGGCCCTGCTCGTCGGCGCGCGGACGGTCGTCTCGGCCGCGCTCTGCTACTACGAGCCCGGGCCGTCACCCGGCCCGGGTGAGGGACGCCTGCCGCGGTATGCGTGGCGCGACCACTACGCGCTCCTCCGCGAAGGCCTGGACGCGCTCGGACGGCGGCTCGGAGGCTCGTACCGGGTGCTCGTCGACGCCAACCAGCACGTCGACCGGGCGGGCGCGGAGCGCTCCGGCGTCGGCTTCATCGGCAAGAACACGATGCTGATCACCCGGACCCATGGATCGTGGGTCGTCCTCGGCACGCTGGTCACCGAGGTCGAGATCGAGCCGACGCCCACGCTCGACGCGGGCTGCGGCAGCTGCACCCTCTGCATCGACGCGTGTCCCACCGACGCGCTGGACGCCGACGAGCCCGGCGTCCTCGACGCGACGCGCTGCCTCTCCTACTGGACGCAGACCGCGGGGCCGATGCCGGAGGATGTGATGGACGCACTCGACGACCGCGTGTACGGCTGCGATATCTGCCAGGACGTCTGTCCCTGGAACCGCGGGGTCGAGCGGCGCCGCGCCGACCGGCCGCTCTCCGACGGCGCGGAGCCGGTCGTCTCGCTCGCCGACTGGCTCGGGACGGACGGCAGCCGGCTCGTCGCCGATGTCGACCGGCTGTTCGTCCCGCGCAACGACGCGCGCTGGCTGCGGCGGAACGCGCTCGTGGTGCTCGGCAACCGCGGCGGCCCCGGGGACGCGCGGCTTACGGACGAGCTCGTCGACGACCCGGACCCCGTGCTGCAGTCGGTGGCGGAGCGGGCCCGGACGCGGATCGTGGAGCGCACGGCGTGAGCGGAGACGGCACGGGGCTTTCCCCGTCGCGCGATCGGCTCGGCATCGTCGCCCACGAGCTGCGCAGCCCGGTCGCCGCGCTCGTCGCGCTCGCTGCCGCCGCGCGCGCCGTTCCCCCCCCGGAGCGGCCGCGCCTCCTGGCGCTCGCGATCGCCGCTGCGCGCGACGTCGAGCGGATCCTCGCCGATCCCGAGCTGATCTCCCTGAGACGGGAGCCCGTCGACCTGGGCGAGCTCGCCTCGGGGCTCGGGACCGACGCGGTCGCCGTGTCGGTGGTGGGAGACCCGCGGGTGGACGCCGACCCGACACGGCTCCGCCAGGTACTCGCCAACCTCGTGCAGAACGGGCTGCGCCACGGTTCGAACGTCGTGGTCGAGGTGGGGGAGAGCGGCGGGCGTGCTTTCGTGGACGTCGTCGACAACGGCCCCGGCGTCGACCCCGGGGTTGACGTCTTCGCGCGGGGCGAGAGCGGCACGGGCTCCTCCGGCCTCGGCCTCTGGCTTGCGCGCGCGATCGCGGAGGCCCACGGCGGCTCGCTCGAGCTCGTCCCGGGCCGGAGCCCGGGAGCACGATTCAGGCTTTCCCTGCCTTCCGCTTCCGACGGGCGCTGAGGCCGAGCTCGGTCTGGAGCGCCTTGGCGCGGGCGCCGACGGCGCGGCGGATCGACACGGGCTCGAGCACGGCCGTCTCGCCCCGGTCGGCGAGTACCTCGGAGAGCAGCCACTCCTCGGTCTTGAAGGTGACGTCGGACACCGCCGACTTGTCGGTCAGCGCACGTGCACCGCGCTCGAGCTTCCAGCGTGCGATGGCCGGCGCATGCCAGAGCTGCGCGGTTGCGGGCTCGGAGAGGTAGTTCGGGTCGAAGCTCTCGCGGGGCGCGAAGCGCTCGGGCGTCAGACGCGCGGAGCGCATGCGGTCGAGCCGGTAGGTACGCGGCCCGTCCACCGTGCGGTCCCACGTGTGGACCCGCCAGAACGGGAGCTCGCGCTCGATCGTGTAGGGCTCGACGACCCGCGTCGTCGGCTCCTCGCCACCGTCTTTCAGGTACTCGAGCTCGACGAGGCGGCGCTTCTCGGCGCCGTCCGCGAGCACGCGCACGAGCGCCTCCTCGTCCTCTCCCGCGCGCGTCGCGGCTGCCGATGCCAGCTCGAACTGGCCGAACGTCTCCTCGAGCTTGCGGCGCACGCGCTCGAGGGGCGTATCCGCGTCGGCGGCGATCGTCGGCCCGACGTACTCGATTGCGAGACGGATCGCGCGCGCCTCGAGCGGCGTCAGCTTCGGGGCCTTGCGGAAGACGTCGCCGTAGAGCTCCTTGTCGACGCGGACGCGCCCCGTTTCCTCGTCGACCATCGCGTAGACCGTGTAGCACCCGCCCCCGAAGTTGACGAGGTTGAGGAGCGAGAGCGTCTCCTGGATCTCCTCGCGCGGGATCGAGAAGCGCTCCGCGAGCTCGTCGGCTTCGAGATCGGCGCTCCGCTCGTCGCCGCAGGCGGCGAGGAGATGCGCGAGCAGCGCCTGCAGCACGCCGAACCGCTCGGGGGCGACAGGCCCGGCCGGTTGGCGCTCGACGGCGGGTCGCGCATCTTGCCGGCGCTCGCGGGCCGGCTCGGGCGCGGCGCCCTTGTGCCGCTCGCGGAGCAGTTGCAGCGCGTCGCGCACGCCGTCGCGCAGCTCGGGCGGGTCGAGCGGCACGGCCCGGCCGTTCTGGCGGAGAATCCACGAGACGAGGGGCCCGAGCGTCGCGTACCCGGTCTCGAAGACCCCGTCCGCGACCGTGCCCGCATCCGAGAGCGTGCGGTGCACCCACCAGGCGGTGTCGTCCTGGACCCCGATGCGCGCGACGCCGAGCTGCCGCCCGATCTGCCACGGGCGCGCGATGCGATGGGCCTCGACGTCGAACTCGGTGGGGAGGCGGAAGTCGCGCTCGCGCCGCGTGGCGAACCGGATGTCCGACCGGATCCTGGCCACCCGGAACGTCCGCGTGGCGTCGCGGTCGAGGTCGTGACCGACGACGTACCAGACGCCCTCGTCGAGGCGCAGGGCGTACGGGTTCAGCCGCCGCTCCGTCTCGCGGTCCCGCGCGGGCGACCAGTAGCGGAACTGGATCGTCCGCTGCTTCGAGATCGCCGACTCGAGCTTGGACAGCCGCGCGGCCAGCTCGGGCGAGTAGTCGGGCGCCGTGACCCGCACCCGCTCGGCCGTCGCCGTCGGCGCGTGGCGGAATCCCGGTCGCCCGAGCGCGAGGTTCTGCAGCGCCAGGCGCAGAGGCTCGGCGTACGCGAACTTCCCTTCCAGCGCGTACAGCGCCGTCTGCAGCGCGGCGAGCTCGTCGTCGTCGAGCTCGAGCTGGTCGAGGAAGTAGTGCTCCGAGCGCAGCGTGTAGAGCTCTTCGCCCGTGAACTCGTCCCGCTGGGAGGTGAGCGGGACGCCGAGCGCCGTGAGCTCGGCGCGATCGGAGTAGAACCGCCGCGCGAACGCCTCGTCGGACATCTCGGAGTAGCCCTCGACGTTCCCTTTGACGTCGCGCGCGGTGAGCGGACGCCGCTCCGCCATCAGGAACGCAACGAGCGAGAGCTGGCGGATGAGCTTGTCGGCGTCGTGCGACATGCGGGCTCACCCTACCGGCGAGCGCGGGCTTCGGATGGATGCGGTTCGCGGCCCGCGCGGCGTGTGGGCGCGGCTCGCGCCGGTCAGGCTGCGGCAGCGGCCCGAGCGGGCAGCGTCGTCCGCTCGAGGTGCTGGTGCGACGGGCAGTAGTCGCGGCCGGGGAGCGGGGTGCGCTGGCAGGCCTTGCCCTTGCGCGTCGTCGCCTTGCAGCGACTGATGCCGCCGTCGAGCAGGCCGGCCTCGAGCTGGGCCTCGATGAACGCGACCGCCGCCGTGACCCCCTGCTTCACCGCCCACGCGACATGGGCCTGCGCCGTGATCGGGAAGTACCGCCGGATGTCGTGGAAGAGCGTCCGGTCGGGATGTGCGAAGTACTGCGGATCGTGGGCCAGGCGAGACATCGTCTCCTCGCACTCGCAGAGAACGGCACGCCGGTACCCGAGGCGCGTGGGGTGATCGACGTAGGGATCGATCTGATCCTTGATCGAGCGGTAGATCGCTCGCGAGTACTGGTACATGCACGACTCCAACTGCGCGAGGGTGGCTTCCATACGGATCCGTCTCCCGTCCGTCGTTCTCGCGCCCGACAGTGCCTCCGAGGGGCGGCCGGCGCCTTCTGCGGGCGAGTCTACCCGGTCCCGCGCCGTGTTACAAGCTCTGTCACTATCGTTGTCAAAACGGACGATGGATCGGGCTCGCTCATGGCAGCACGCGCTGGACCCGCGCGCCCTTCACGGCGACCCGGGCGCGGCGGAGCGAGCCGGTCGCATCCGCCTCGCTCTGGAAGCGCCCCGCGAACGTCATCCAGTACCCGGGCTGGAGGCTGGCGAACCGCGACGAGTCGATCACCCCGACGTGCGTCAGTCCGCGTGTGCGCGCCTTCTGGGCGACCGCCACGGCCCGGTCACGCCCCCGTGCTTTCGGGATCGAGACGAGGACGATCGTCCAGCCGCTCCGGGTGGTGGGCCAGACGGCCAGCCGGCTGCCCGGCTCGACCGCGGGCGCCCGAACGGTGAGGCTCCCCCCGGTGGCGGTCAGGACCTGGTCGGGCGTGGCGTCGTCGGCCGCGACCGCGATCGCCACGGCAGCGCCCGCCACGGCCACCGCCGCGAGGCCGACCACCCGGAGCCGGAGGGTCCGCGTCTCGGTCGGCGACGCAACGGCTCGCGTTCGACCCGCCTGGCGGAGGCCACACTCGAGGCAGTACTCCTGTCCGACGGCGAGGTGCGCGCTGCAGCGCGGGCAGCTCGACCCCTCGCCGCTCACGCGGAGGTGTCCTCGCCGCCGTTCGCGGAGCTTTCGAGCGCCCGCCCGCAGCTGGGGCAGAACCGGGCGCCGATCAGGATCGGCGCGCCGCAGGTGCAGATCGCCTGCTGACGGCGGCGGAGGCCGGCGCCCTTCAGGTGCGCGTCGATCTCCGACACACGCGCCTCGATGGCGACGAGCTCGGCGCAGCGCTCGACGACGAGCGCCTCGTTGAAGTGGTCGCGCCGGTACATCTCGAGCGTCAGCCCGCCGAGGTCGCGGAGACGGTCCTCGCGCAGGAGCAGGAGCGCGCGACGTTCGCGGCGGAGCTCGCTCGCCGCGGGCGCAGGCGGCTTGCGGCTGAACAGGGGCACGCCGGGAGGCTACAGCTGGATCACGACGAGCCGTTCCTCCGTCATCTCGCGGACGGCCCAGGCGGGTCCCTCGCGCGTGTTGCCGGAGTCCTTGACGCCGCCGTACGGCATTTGGTCGGCGCGGAAGGTCGGTGCTTCGTTCACCGTCACGCCGCCGAACTCGAGCGCTCGCGTCGCCCGGAGCGCTCGCTTGACGTCGGCCGTGAAGATGCCGGCCTGAAGGCCGAAGCGCGTACTGTTCGCGAGCGCGATCGCCTCGTCGAGGGTCGCGTACGGCTGGAGGGTGCACACAGGCCCGAACGCCTCGTCGCAGGCGAGGTGCGTGTCGGCCGGCGGGCGTTCGATCACGGTCGGGCGGACGAGCTCGCCCTCGAGCGTGCCGCCGGTGAGGATCGTCGAGCCGCGCTCGCGTGCCTCGTCGATCCAGGCGAGCACGCGGTCGCGCTCGCTCCGCGTGATCAGCGGGCCGACGTCGGTCTCCTCGTCGGCCGGGTCGCCCAGCACGAGCGCCTCGACCCGGGGCAGGAAGGCGTCGCGGAACGCGTCGTAGACGTCCTCGTGGACGAAGACCCGCTGCACCGAGATGCAGCTCTGGCCGGCGAACGAGAACGCGTTCGCGGCGCAGCGTGCGGCGGCGTCCTCGACGTCCGCGTCCGCCTCGACGATCACCGGGGTCGCGTTCCCGAGCTCGAGGTTGACCCGCTTGCGGGGCGCTCGCTCGCGAATCCCCCAGCCGACTCCGCTCGAGCCCGTGAACGTGATCAGGGCGACGCGGTCATCCTCGACGAGGACGTCGCCGATCTCGCCCGACGGCCCGACCAGCACGTTGAGCCAGCCGGGCGGCAGCCCGGCGTCGTGCTCGAGCTCGGCGAGCAGAAGCGCGGAGAGCGGGGTCTGCGAGGCCGGCTTCAGCACCACGGCGCAACCGGCCGCGAGCGCCGGGGCGAGCTTGTGCGCGACGAGGTTGAGCGGGAAGTTGAACGGGCTGATCGCGCCGACGACGCCGACCGGTACGCGCAGCGTGAACGCGAGCTTGCCCTCGCCCGCCTGTGAGGCGTCCATCGGTACGACCTCACCGGCGAGCTTCCGGGCTTCGACGGCGGCCATCGTGTACGTGGACATCGCGCGCGCGACCTCGACGCGCGCGGCCTTCAGGGGCTTGCCGGCCTCGGCCGCGATCTGGCGCGCCGCCTCGTCGGCACGCTTGCCGAGCGCGCCGGCGACGCGGACGAGGATCTCGGCGCGTTTGTGGGCCGGAAGCGGATCGCGCATCGCGCGCTCGGCCGCGTCGACGGCGGCGCGGGCTTCCGCCTCACCCGCGCGGGCGACCCGCGCGACGAGCGAGCCGTCGTACGGCGAGGCCACGTCGAGCCACGAGCCGGTCTCGACCCACTCCCCGTCGAGCAGGAGCTTCCGTTCCGTCGCGGTGGCGGCCATGCCTTTCCACTCTACGCCGGCACGGTGGTACGGTCACGGCATGACGGATGCGCTGATCGTCGACGCCGTCCGGACGCCGATCGGACGGCGGAACGGCGTGCTCGCCGGCGTTCGCGCGGACGAGCTCGCCGCGCAGGTCCTGAACGGCCTCGTCGGGAGGCTCGACCTCGAGCCAGGCGAGATCGAGGACGTGCAGATGGGCTGCGTCAGCCAGGTCTCGGAGCAGGCGCTGAACGTCGCCCGGATGTCCTCGCTCGTCGCGGGTTGGCCGGAGACGGTGTGCGGAACCTCGGTCGACCGTCAGTGCGGCTCGTCCATGCAGGCGGCCCTCAACGCCTCCGCCGCGATCCAGGCAGGGCATCTCGACGTCGTCGTGGCGTCGGGGGTCGAGTCGATGTCGCGCGTGCCGATGGGGTCGAACCTCACGGCGAACGGGTTCGAGGGGTTCTCCCCGAGGCTGTACGAGCGCTGGGAGGTGGTGCCGCAGGGCATCTCGGCCGAGGTGATCGCCGACGAGTGGGACCTCACCCGCGAGCAGCTCGACGCGTATGCGTACGAGTCGCATCGGCGCGCGATCGCCGCGATCGACGAGGGCCGCTTCGAGCGCGAGATCGTGCCGGTCGAGGTCGGTGCAGGCGGTGCCGCCGTGCTCGTCGGGATCGACGAGAACCCGCGCCGGGACACGTCGCCGGAGAAGCTCTCGGAGTTGAAGCCGGCCTTCAAGGAGGACGGCAAGGTCACGGCCGGCAACTCGAGCGCGATCGTCGACGGCGCCGCGGCGATGCTCGTCACGAGCGAGGCGGCGGCGTCGAGGCTCGGCCTCGAGCCGCGGGCACGGTTCGTGTCGTTCGGCCTCGCCGGGGTCGACCCCTACAGGATGCTCCACGGCAATCCGCCCGCGTGCGAGCGCGCACTCGCGAAGGCCGGGCTCACGTGGGACGACATCGCGGTGATCGAGGTCAACGAGGCGTTCGCCTCGGTCGTGCTCCAGTTCCTGAAGGACACGGGGCTTCACGAGCGATGGGAGGCGGGCGACGTGAACCCGAACGGCAGCGGCATCTCGCTCGGCCATCCGCTCGGTGCGACCGGCGCGCGGATCACGGCGACGCTGCTCTCCGAGCTCGAGCGGCGCGACGCGCGCTACGGCGTCGCATCGATGTGCATCGGCCAGGGCCAGGCCATCGCGGCCGTCGTCGAGCGGCTCTGAGCACCCCCGCAGGGGCGCCTCCGAGCTCGGGCGTCGTCGGCCGGGAGCGCGAGCTCGCCGCGCTGCGGGCGTTCCTGCGCGGCGACGCCCACAACGGGACGCTCGTCCTCATCGGCTGGCCGGGGATCGGCAAGACGACGCTCTGGGAGACCGGGGTCGAGGAGGCGCGGCGCGACGGCGTGCGCGTCCTCTCCGCGCGGCCGAGCGATGCCGAGGCGCGGCTCGTCTTCGGCGCCTTGATCGACGCGCTCGACCAGGTCGGCGCCGCCGAGCTCGCGAGCCTGCCCGCGCCGCAGCTCGAGGCGCTCGAGGTGGCGCTTCTCCGCCGGAGCCCGACGGGCGAGGCCGCGCCGGACAGCGTGGTCGCGGTCGGGCTCCTGAGCGCCCTCCGCGCGCTCTCGCACGAGGACCGCGTGCTCGTCGCGCTCGACGACATCCAGTGGCTCGACGCAGCCTCCGCCTCGGCCCTCGCGTTCGCCGCGCGGCGACTGGAGGGCGACCGCGTGCGGTTCCTCCTCGCACGACGGCCGGGGAACGCGACATCGCTCGAACAGGCGCTCGAGCCCGGGGGGACGGAGCGTGTCGAGCTCGGCGGGCTGAGCCTCGGCGGCACGCGCCGCCTGCTGCTCCAGCGGCTCGATCTCAGCCTGTCGCGTCCCGTGATGCGCCGGCTGTACGACGCGACGCTCGGCAACCCGCTGTTCGCGCTCGAGCTCGGTCGCACGCTCGCCTCACACGGGGTGCCGTCGTTCGGCGCCGAGCTGCCCGTGCCCGAGCACGTCGACGAGCTCCTCGGGACGCGGGTCGCCGCGCTCCCGGATGCGCCGAGGCGGGCGCTCACGATCGTCGCGCTGAGCCCCGATCTGCGTCTGGGACAGCTCACGCGGGTCGCCGACGAGGCCGCGCTCGCGGAGGCCGTCGCCGCCGGCGTCCTGGTCGTCGACGGCGACCACGTCCGCGCCTCGCATCCGCTGATCGCCGCTGCCGCAGTTCGCGACTGTCCCGCACCCGAGCGTCGTGCGCTCCATCGGCTCGTGGCGGAGGCGGTGACCGACGGCGAGCTGCGGACGCGCCACCTCGCGCTCGCCGCCGAGGAGCCGGACGCTGCGCTGGCCGCGACCGTGTCCGCCGCCGCTGCCGCCGCCGCTCGCCGGGGCGCGGCGCCGGCCGCCGCGGAGCTCGCCGATCAGGCGCTCCGGCTGACGCCGGCCGACGACCCGGCTCGCGTGGAGCGCCTGCTCGAGCTCGGCCAGTTCCTCGAGATCGCGGGCGAGAAGCAGCGTCTCAACGACCTGCTCACTCCCGTCGTCGACTCCCTCCCGCCCGGGCCGGCCCGGGCGCGAGCGTGGTTCCTGCTCACGGGCGGTGATGTCCAGAGCAACCGCGAGATCCTCGACCTCTTCGACCGCGCGCTCGCGGAGAGCACCGACGACCCGCGCCTTCGAGCAGCGGTGCTCGGCGAGCTGGCGGCGAACGTCGCCGCCGTCCGCGTCGAGCGGATCGGCATGACCGAGGCATGGGCCGAAGAGGCGCTCGCGCTCGCCCGGAGCGTCGACGACGACGCCGAGCGCCCGGTGCTGTACGCGCTCGCGTGGGCGCGCAGCCTGGGCGGGCGCCCGGTCGACGATCTCTGCGATCGGTTCCGCGAGCTCACGGTGGAGAGCGCGTTCTACATGGCTCCCTCGCCGGAGCGGGTGGCTGCGCAGCGGCTCGTGTGGCGCGGAGCGATCGGGGACGCACGCGACGCGCTGACACGGCTCCTGGACCTGGCGGACGAGCGTGGGGAGCCTTCGTCGTACGCGCTCCAGCGCCTGCATGTATGCGAGCTCGAGCTCCGGGCCGGCGGCTGGGATGCGGCGGCGAGACTTCTGGACGAGTGGGCGGAGTCGTCGGACAGCACGCTGCTCCTGTGGCCGATGTACGAGCGCTGCCGCGCCCTGCTCGCCGTCGGGAGGGGCGACGCAGCCGATGCGATCCGCTGGTCCGAGGAGGCGATCGCACGCGCCAGGCAGACCGGGTCGAACTGGGATCGGCTCGAGGCGACCCGCGCGCTGGGCACGGCGCGCCTCTTCGCCCGCGAGCCCGAGGCCGCCGCCGAAGCGCTGCGCTGGGTCTGGGCGCACACCGAGACCGAGGGCGTGCGCGACCCGGGGGCCTTCCCCGCCGCGCCGGAGCTGGTCGAGGCGCTCGTCGACCTCGGCGAGCTGGAGGAGGCGACGGTGGTCGCCGGGCGTGTCGGCGAGCTCGCCGACACGCAAGCTCACCCGTGGGGTCTCGCGACCGCCCGGCGCTGCCACGCGGTGATCCGGCTCGCGGCGGCACATGCCGACGACGACGTGCGCGAGCTGGACGCGGTCGCCCACGAATACGCCGGCCTGGGCCTTCGCTTCGAAGCCGCCCGGTCGCTCCTCTCGCTCGGGCGCGCGCAGCGCCGGCACAGAAAGTGGGGCGCGGCTCGCGACTCGCTGGGGCGAGCGGCCGCGGCCTTCCACGAGCTCGGGTCTCCGGGGTGGGAGACCGCGGCGTGGGGCGAGCTCGAGCGTGTCGGCGCCCGTCGGACGCCGGAGGCCGGAGCACTGACGCCCGCGGAGCGTCGAGTGGCCGAGCTCGCCGCGGAGGGACTGACGAACAAGGAGATCGCGCAGACCCTCGTCGTGACCGTCAGCACCGTGGAGTTCCACCTCTCGAAGACGTACGCGAAGCTCGGCATCCGCTCGCGCGCCCAGCTCGCAACCCGCCTGTCCGCGCCGCCGTCGGAGTGATTGTCAGGGACGTGGCGGCTGGGGTACGGAAAACCGCACTGGGGTCGAGACGCTGAAAACTCTGGGGGGATCCGCAGTTTCGCTCGACGACGGCCGGCCGTACCGTCCGGCGCATGGCCGAGTTCCTCGTCGAGCTGTACGTCTCCCGTGTCGATGCCGACGGCGTCGAGCGTGAGACGCAGCGTGCGCGCCACGCCGCCGCGGCGCTGACGGCGGACGGTTTTCCCGTCCGGATCGTCCGGTCGATCTTCGTCCCCGAGGACGAGACCTGCTTCCTCCTCGTCGAGGCCGAGACGGTCGACACCGTCCACGAGACGGCCGCCAGGGCAGCGATGCCGTTCGAGCGCGTGCTCGCAACGGCGCCGCCGACGCGGGAGGAGCTCTGAGCCATGGACAGCGTCCTCGATCCCCGCAACACACGACAACGAAGGAGAACGAGCATGAGCACGGCACAGGCGACGGCCCCCGACCTCGGCGCCGTCAAGCAGCACCAGCAGCAGATGTGGGCGAGCGGCGACTTCCACGCCGTCGCCACCCTGATCCAACCCGTCGCAGACGTCCTCTGCGAGGCCGTCGACCTCCGGGCCGACTGGCGGGTCCTCGACGTGGCCTGCGGGAGCGGCAACGCGGCGATCGCGGCCGCCCGCTTCGGCTGCGACGTCGTCGGCATCGACTACGTTCCCGCGCTGCTCGCGCGCGGCCGGCGCCGCGCCGAGGCGGAGGGTGTGAACCTCGACCTCGTCGAGGGCGACGCGGAGGCGATCCCCTTCCCGGACGCGAGCTTCGACGCGGTCGTGTCGGTGTTCGGCGCGATGTTCGCGCCGAACCAGGGGCAGGCCGCCGCGGAGCTCGCACGGGTCTGCCGTCCCGGCGGCCGAATCGGCCTCGCCACGTGGACGCCCGACGGGTTCATCGGCGAGATGCTGAAGGTCGTCGCGGCGCACGTGACGCCCGTGCCGGGAGTTGCCTCACCGCTCCTCTGGGGTACGAAAGCCCACCTCGACGGGCTCTTCGGGGACACGGTCGACGCGCTCGTCTGTCGCGAGCGGGCATTCGCGTTCCGCTTCCGCTCGGCGGAGAGCTTCGTCGAGTACTTCCGCGACTTCTACGGCCCGACGCTGAAGGCCTTCGAGGCGGTCGGCGACTCCGGGGCGGACGAGCTCTTCGACGACCTCGTCACGCTCGTCCGCCGGTACGCCGGCACGACACGGGGCGCCGTCGCGATCCCGGCCACCTGGCTCGAGACGGTCGCGACGCGTAGTTGGGACGCGCGATGAGTCGGCTTCCGATCTGCCTCTCGGTGGCGGCGCTCGTGGTCGCTGCGCTCGGGTCGACGCCGGTCGGTCACGCGGTCGGGTCGCAGGTGCCGTTCTTCGCCAAGACGGCCGGCTATGCGAACCGGGCGGGCTCCGCGGCCGCGCTGAGCGGCACCAAGCTGTCGAAGCAGCCGCGGCCGGGCACGCTGCTGCCGCTCGGGGCCGACGGGAAATTCCCGGTGTCGGTCGGGCTCGCCGGCCCGTCGGGCCCGAAGGGGGACCGGGGCGAGAAGGGTGAGCAGGGCCCGGTTGGCGCAAAGGGGGCGACCGGCACAACGGGCCCGGTGGGCGCGCGCGGGCTGATCGGCCCGAGCGGGATCAGTGGCCTCGAGTACGTGACCTCACCGGGGACCGACGTCCCGAACGGCCAACGGAGAGAGGCGACGATTCTTTGCCCCAGGGGCAAGAAGGCGCTCGGCGGCGGCGTCAGCACGTCGAGTGGTCTCGCCCACGTCAGGGAGACCGCGCCTCTCGACGGTGGCGCCGGATGGCTGGGAACGGCTGCGAACACGACGGAGAAGTACGGCGACCGGATGTACGTCTGGGTCATCTGCGCCGTCGTTGCGTGAGCGAGGCCTGAATGATTGATGCCACGGTCTCGTGCGTGCGGATGCGCGAGCAGGCGTGTCTGGGTCGCTTCCAGGGGGTGGTGAGCCCGCAGGGCGGGCTCACCACCCCCTTGTGCGCTTCGCGCCCCAGAGCGGCCAGCTCACGCCCCGCAGCCGACAATCCCGTGGCATCAATCATCCGGGTGCGGTGGAGACGCGAGCCTCCGCCGCACCGCCCGGATCAAGCCGCTACGGCTCGACGAGGTCTCGCTCGACCTCGGCCGCCACCTCGCGGGCGATCTCCACGAAGGCGCGCGCCGCGGGAGAGCGGTGGCGATCGCGGTGCCAGACCACGGCGACCACGCGGCGCGGCACCTTCGGCACGAGCCGGATCGCCCTGACGCGCTCGTCGCCCGGCGCGACCGCGAGGAGGGGGGTGAGCGCGACTCCGAACCCCGCCGCGACCAGCCCCTGGATCGTGCCGTTGTCGTCGGAGCGGAAGGCGTACTCGACCCCGTACCCGCGCTCCTCGAGCTCCGACTCGACGACGACGCCGCTCGCGCAGGTGTTCGAGCCGATGAGGATGTGGTCGCCGAGATCGTCGAGCGACGCCGACCGGCGCCCGGCCAGAGGGCTGTCGGCCGGGACGAGGAGCACGTACGGGTCGCTCATCAGCTCGAGCGCCTCGAACGGGCCGTCGGGGAGCGGCGGGCTCCCGAACGCCAGGTCGACCGTGCCCGACTCGATCGCCGCATAGAGCTCCGGGTCGGTCGTGGGCTCCGAGAGGCCGAGCTCGATGCCCGGCCAGGCGGAGAGGAACCGCCGCATCACGCCGGGAAGCACCCGCGCGCCGACGGACTGGTAGGTCGCGACGCGAAGCGTGCCCGTCTCGCCGGCGCGGAGCGCCGCGATGTCCGCTCGGGCTGCGTCGAGTCGCGCGACGATCGCCTCGGCGTGACGGAGCAGCAGGGCGCCCGCCTCGGTGAGCGAGACGGCCCGAGGGCCACCCGGTCGCTCGACCAGCGTCTCGCCGACGATCCTCTCGAGCGTCGCGATCTGCTGGCTGACCGCGGACTGGGTATAGCCGAGTCGGTCGGCGGCGCGGCCGAAGGATCCCTCGCGCGCGACGGCGTCGAGCGCGGCGAAATGGCGAACCTCGACCCCGAGCCATTGATCAGGTTGTGTAATCGTTGTCATGAAAACCTCGATTTGCCCTAATAGTATCTGCACAGCATGATGGGGCCATGGCTATCGCACTGCTCGTCTTCATTCTGGTCATCGGGCCGCTGGCGCTCCTCGCAGGGCGCGACTCGCGGATCGACGACGTCCAGCGCCGGCGCGACTACCGCGGCTAACGCCGTCACCGGTAGGCTGCTCGGCCGTGACGCGACAGCGGCAGGCGGCCGGCAGCGGATCGGGGTCGTCGGCCTGGGCGCGATGGGGGCCGGGATCGCGCAGGTCGCGATCGAGGCAGGCTTCGACGTCGTCGGCCGTGAGGTGACGACGGAGCTGGGCGACGCTGCAACCGCGCGCATCGGGCACTTCCTCGAGCGGAAGGTCGAGAAGGGGCAGTGCAGCCGGGAGGACGTCGACGCGGCGCTCGCGCGCCTGGAGACGACGACGGAGCTCGGCGCTCTCGATGCGTGCGACCTCGTGATCGAGGCGATCGTGGAGGCGCTCGAGCCCAAGCGCGCCCTCTTCGCCGAGCTCGAGCGGATCTGCCCCGCCTGTACCGTCCTCGCGACGAACACGTCGGCACTCTCGGTGACGGAGATCGCGGCCGCGACAGCGACGCCCGAGCGCGTCGTTGGCATGCACTTCTTCAACCCGGCGCCGCTGATGCCCCTCGTCGAGGTCGTGCGCGGCGAGCTCTCGTCGGACGAGGCGGTGCAAACGGCGCTCGCCGTCGTCGAGCGGTTCGGCAAGGTCTCGGTCCCGTGCCACGACACGCCGGGGTTCGTCGTCAACCGGGTCCTCATCCCGCTCCTCAACGACTGCGTCCGCGTGCTCGACGAGTCCCGCGTCGCACCGGAGGCGCTCGATGCGGCGATGACCAACGGCGCGGGATGGCCGATGGGCCCGTGCGCGCTTCTCGACCTCGTCGGCATCGACGTCCACGTCCATGCGTCCGAGGCGCTGTACGAGAAGCTGCGCGAGCCGCGGATGGCGCCGCCGCCGAGGCTCGTCGCGATGCGGAACGCCGGGCTCGCCGGACGCAAGTCGGGCCGCGGCTTCTACTCCTACGACTGACCTCGGGCGGGCGGCTGAGCATCCACCATCTGGACGCCGAGGCGCCCGGCGACGGCGGGTACGAGCGATCCTTGCACGACGACCGAGAAAAGGACGACCACGAAGACGGTGCCGTAGATCTCGGTCGCGTAGTCGGTGCCACCGACGACGGCGAGTGACGCCAGGAGGATCGGCACCGCCCCCTTGAGCCCGCTCCAGACGATGAACCCGCGCTCCCCCCAGCTCAGGCTTACCACCGCAAGCAGCGGGCCGACGACGAGCGGGCGGATCACGAAGCCGAGCAGCGCGGCGAGGACGAGCCCGTGCCACCAGAGCCCCTCGTCGCCGATCAGCCCGAGGTCGATCGTCAGCCCCAGCGCCACGAACGCGGCGAGCTCGCCGAGGTCCGAGAGAGCGGAGTTGAAGTGCCGGACAGCCGTCCGCGCATCGAACCGGACATCGCCGACGAGGATGCCTGCGACGAAGACCGCCAGGAACCCCGACCCTTGCGCGACGGTCGCCGCGCCGTAGATGACGCCGACCATGAGAATCACCGCGATCGGATAGAGCGTCCGGTCCGGCAGCGGCGCTTTGCGCACCAGCGCGACGAGGGCGAGCGCTCCGACCAGGCCGACCGCGAGCCCGACGAGCATCTCTCTGGCGAACTCGTCGACGACGATCCAGAGCGACGCGTCGTCGTGGGTCGCGAACTCGACCATCCCGATCATGAGGGCGATCCCGACAGGGTCGTTGAAGCCGGACTCGCCCTCGAGGATCGTCCCCGACCGTCCGCGCACCTCCTTGCCGGCGAGCACCGAGAACGTGACCGCCGGATCCGTGGGCGAGAGCGCCGCGCCGATCAGCCCCGACACCGTCCACGAGAGGTCGAGCACGGTGTGGGCCGCGAGGGCGATGAGCGCCGCCGTCCCGAAGGTGCCAAGGACGCCGAGCGCGACGATCGGACCCGCGCTCCGGCGGAAGCGGCGGACGCCGATGTTCGAGCCGCCCTCGAACAGGATCACCACGAGCGCGAGCGTCGTGATCTTCTGGACGTCCTCGATGCTGAGAATCGTCGCCAGGCGGTCGATCAGGTCGGACGCCGCCGCGGCCGCGACGAGCAGCAGCCCCGCCGTCGGCACCCCGAGGCGCCCGGCCACCATCCGGACGCCGATCGCCAGCATGAGGCCGCCGGAGACGACGAGGATCAGCTGCCCGAAGTCGACGAGGTCGTCCACGGGAGGATCTTGCACGGCTGCCCGGAGGGCCGTAGCCCGGACGACGTCCAGCGGGCCGCTTACACTTTCCTTACGCCCGTCTCACCCCGCACCCACGCGCGGTCCCGATACTGCGGACACGTATGCGCCTCGCGCTCTTGTCAGTGCTCGTCCTTGTGCTCGCGGTTCCGGCCGGCCTCGCCGCCACGGCCCCTGCGGGCTCGCTCTCGATCGAGGACGGCCGCGGCACCGTCACGCTCAAGGGCAAGGGCATCGTGATCGGCCGTCTCGACCAGGGCGAGATCCGGATCGTCGACCTCTCCCCGCTCGACCAGTGGAGCCCGCGGGTCAACGGCGTGCCGCGGGGGCGTAATGTGTGGCTGCGCGGGAAGGACGTCAACTTTTACGTCCCCGGCGGTCGCTACCAGATCATCGTGCGCGGCGAGGGCTTCTCGATCTCGGCCCGCGGCCAGGGCACCGTGACGCTGGCGGGCAACCCCGACCCTGCGGGCACCACCGGGACATACGCCGTCGGCGACGACGACCCGGCTCCGATCCCGGTGGCCGCGCAGAACGTCGCGTTCGGCGCAGCACGTGCCGGCGAGACGGCCTCGACGAAGGCGGTCGCGCCATGAGCCAGGCCCAGACGGTGCTCGTTGTCGAGGACGAGCAGTCGATCGCGTCGTTCGTCTCGCTCTATCTGAAGAACGCCGGCTATGGCGTGCGCGCGGTTGGCACGGGCACCGGCGCGCTCAACGCCGTCGCCGCCGAGATGCCGTCGCTGATCGTGCTCGACCTGAACCTTCCCGACATGGACGGGATCGAGATCTGCAGGCGGGTCCGGAGGAGCTCGGACGTCCCGATCATCATGCTCACGGCCCGCGACGAGGACGTCGACAAGATCATCGGGCTCGAGGTCGGCGCGGACGACTACCTGACGAAGCCGTTCAATCCCCGCGAGCTCGTTGCGCGGGTGAAGAGCGTCCTGCGGCGCGCGACGTCCGACCGGCGCATCGACGAGGGCGACGAGATCCGCCACGGCGACCTCCTGATCAACTCCGGCCGCCGCGAGGTGCTCGTCGGCGACGACGAGATCCAGCTGGCGCCGAAGGAGTTCGACCTGCTCTGGGAGCTGCTGGACCATCGCGGGATCGTGCTCACGCGCGATCAGCTGCTCGAGCGCGTCTGGGGCTACACGTTCGCGGGCGACACGCGCACCGTCGACGTCCACGTCCGGCAGATCCGCCGCAAGCTCGGCGATGCGTCGCCGATCGTCACCGTCTGGGGCGTCGGCTACAAGGTCGCGTCCGAGCGGACGACCGCACCCGCCGCGTAGCGCGCTGCCGTGGCCCCACCGCTCCCGTTCCGGGCTCCGCCCCGCGGCGTACGCTTCACGATGATGCCCGGCTCGCTGCGTCTCAGGCTGCCGGCGGTGTTCCTCCTCGGGATCGTCCTCGCCGGCCTCGTCTCGGCCCTGATCGCCGTGCAGCTCTTCTCCGGCTACACGCGCAACAAGTCCTACGAGGAGCTCGGTCGCGAGGCGCGCGGCATCGCCCGCCTGTACGGCAACGCCGCGCTCCGCGCGGCGGAGGAGGGAACGCCCGCGCCGGACTTCGCCCCGGAGGCGCTCGAGCTGGCGACAGGCGACCAGCTCTTCTACGTCGGCGCCCCCGCGTTCCCCGGCCAGGACTCGGGCCTCGACCGGCTGCCCGAATCGGCGGTCCCGCACGCCGTGCTCACCTCGAGCCGTCCGCTCCGCTTCGAGCTCCGGCCACCCGGCGGGAAGGGCACGTACATCGCCGTCTCGCAACCGCTCCGTCTCGAGCGGGACGGCCCGGCGCTAGGCGCGATCGTCGTCGCGAAGGCGCAGGACGTCGTCCGTGACCAGTGGGCGCCCCTCGTCGGCCGGCTCGCGGCCGCGTTCGCGATCGGCGGCCTCCTGGCGTGGCTGCTCGGGCTCTGGCTCTCGCGGCGCATCAGCGCCCCGGTCGAGGCGCTCGCGAAGGCTTCCGACGAGATCGCCAAGGGGAACTACGCCGTCCAGGTGCCGGTCGGGCGCGGGGGGACGAGATCTCGCACCTGTCCGAGCGCTTCAACGAGATGGCGGCGCGCCTCGCGGCGACCGAGGAGCGCGAGCGGCAGTTCCTGATGTCCGTCTCGCACGAGCTCCGGACGCCGCTTACGGCCATCCGGGGGCACGTCGACGCGCTCCGCGACGGGCTGATCGACGACCCCGAGCTCGTCGGCGCGTCACTGGACGTCGTCGCGAGCGAGGCGACGCGCCTCGAGCGCCTCGTCGGCGACGTCCTCGACCTCGCGAAGCTCCGGGCGCACCGGTTCACGGTGCAGACCGAGGAGGTCGACATGGGTCACCTGGTGGAGCACGCGTACGGCTCGTTCGGGGACGAGGCGCGGCGCCGGGAGATCGACTACGACCTCGAGGGCTCCAAGGGCGCCCCGACGATCATCACGGACGGTGACCGCGTCCTCCAGGTGATCACGAACCTCCTGAAGAACGCCTTTCGCTGGACACCCGACGGCGGCAGCATCGACGTCGTGCTCGAGTCGTCGAACGGGACCGTGCGCGTCGACGTGGTGGACACCGGGCCGGGGATCTCCCCCGAGGACGTCCAGCGGATCTTCAGCCCGTTCGTCTCGCGCGACACGCAGGGCACCGGGCTCGGCCTCCCGATCGCCCAGGAGCTGGCCGGGGCGCTCGGCGGGCGTGTCGAGCTCGAGACCGACCCGGGACACGGAAGCACGTTCCGGCTCGTCCTTCCCGCGCGGAGCGCCTGACCCCGGCGTCCGACCTCGGGTCGGCACCACTCGCCACGGACGATGCTTCGGGCGCCCCGTGGAGCAGGCACGGAGACCGTCGGGTGCGAGCGGGGCCCGAGTAGAGTCGGCGCACACGTGGCCGAGCCGGCAGCAGTCCTCGAGCTTCCACGCCGCCGCTCGCCGGCCGTCGCGGCGCTCGTCGCGATGCGACCGCGGCAGTGGACGAAGAATCTCCTGTTGTTCGCGGGGATCGTCTTCGCGGCGAAGCTCGGTGACCCGGGGCGCTGGGCCGCCGCCGTAACCGCGTTCGTCGCCTACTGCGCCGCTTCGAGCGCCGCGTACCTGGTCAACGACGTGCGGGACGCCGCGTCCGACCGGCTGCATCCCGTCAAGCGGTACCGGCCGGTCGCCCGCGGTGAGCTCGCGCCGCGGGAGGCGCTCGCGCTCGCCGGAGCGCTCGTCATCCTCGCGCTCGCGCTCGCGGCGGCCCTGGGGCCGCTCTCGCTCCTCTGCCTCGTCGCGTTCGCCGGCCTCCAGGCCGCGTACTCGCTCGGACTGAAGGCGATCGAGCTCGTCGACGTCCTGACCATCGCCGGGCTCTTCGTGCTGCGGGCCGCCGCTGGCGCGATCGCCGTCGACGTCCGGATCTCGGACTGGCTGCTGCTCTGCACGTTCCTGCTCGCGCTGTTCGTCGCACTCGGCAAGCGCCGCGCCGAGCTGGGGCTGGAGGGTGTGAGCGCGCGGCCGGCGCTCTCCGGCTACAGCGTCCCGCTCGTCGACCAGCTCCTGGCGATCGTGGCCGCGGCGACGATCGCGGCGTACACGGGCTACACCCTTGCCGCCCACGACACGCGCTGGCTCGTGACAACGGTCCCGCTCGTCGTCTACGGGCTGTTCCGCTACCTGTTGCTGCTCCATCGGCGCGGCCTCGGCGAGGAGCCCGAAGCGCTCCTCGTCGAGGACCTGCCGCTGCTCGCCACGGTCGCCGCCTGGGCGGCGGCCTGTGGCGTGATCCTTGCGCTTGCCTGAAGCGTTACGCCACTGCTGCTTCCGTCGCGTGCGAGGTCGTCTCGTCGACGTCCCTCGTCGGGAGCGGCACCACAGCCCCTGCGATTCCCTCCTCGAGCAGCTTGAGCCGCCGGTCGACGCCGGCCCAGCCCGCCGAGACGAGATCGACGAGGATGGCAAGGTCGTCGATCCGCGCGTTCCGCTCGGCGAGGAGCTCCTCCTCGAGCCGCTCCAACCGCCGTAGCGCCTGGTTCACGCCTCCGCGGATCTCCGCCAGGCTCCTGCTGACCGGAACGACCTCCCGAGCGATGCCGTCGCGCACCGCGATCCCCACTTGCTTCGGCAGCGAGCTCTCGAGCTCGTCGGCGACCTGCGCCAGGCGCATCACCTCGGCGCGCGCGCGTTCAAGCGCGGCGTCGAGACGTGCCCCGGCGATGCCGTCCGTGCGCGCTTCCGCTACCCGCTGCCGCGCCCTCTCCAGCACCTGTTCGTCCATGGGGCCAAGGATACTCTCGCGCAAGGATGCGGTCATCCGAGCTCGACTACGACCTCCCGCCCGAGCTGATCGCGCAACATCCGGCCGAGCGACGCGACGCGTCGCGGCTGCTCGTGGCCGACCGCGCGACCGGCGCGGTCCGGCACCGGACGTTCTCCGACCTGCCCGCGGAGGTTGGCGGCTACCTCACGGTCGTGAACGACACGCGCGTCGTCCCCGCCCGGCTGCGCCTTCGCCGCGAGACGGGAGGTGGGGTGGAGGTGCTCCTCCTCGAGCCGCTCGGCGACGGCGTGTGGGAGGCGCTTGCGCGCCCCTCCCGGCGCCTCCGAGCGGGCGAGCGATTGCTCGCAAGTGACACAGTGTCACTTGCCCCTCCGGTCGAGCTCGTCGAACCGCTGGGCGGTGGGAGATGGCGGGTGCGGGTCGACGGTGAACCGCGGGGAGAGCTTCCGCTTCCGCCGTACATCCGCGAGGAGCTCGCCGATCCAGACCGATACCAGACCGTCTACGCGAGCCGCGCCGGATCGGCAGCGGCGCCGACGGCGGGCCTCCACTTCACGCCCGAGGTGCTCGCTCGCCTCGACGTCGAGCGGATCACCCTGCACGTCGGGCTCGACACCTTCCGGCCGCTCACGGCCGACACGCTCGAGGAGCACGAGCTCCACGGAGAGCGCTATCGCGTCGAGCCCGCAGCGTGGTCGCGCATCAAGGGTGCCGGCCGCGTGCTCGCGGTCGGCACGACGACGACGCGCGTGCTCGAGACCCTCGCCCGGGGCGCGCCGCTCGAGGGGCGATCGGAGCTTTTCGTCACGCCGGGCTTCGCGTTCCGCCGCGTCGACGCCCTTCTGACGAACTTTCACCTCCCGCGGACGACCCTGCTCGCTCTCGTGATGGCCTTCGCAGGGGCGGAGCGGACGCGCGAGCTGTACGCCGTCGCGATCCGCGAGCGCTACCGCTTCTACTCGTTCGGCGACTCAATGCTCCTTGTCTAGGGTCGCCCGATGAGCTTCACGGTCGAGGCCGGCGACGGCGCTGCGCGCGCCGGCACGCTCCGCACGGCGCACGGCGAGATCCGCACACCGGCGTTCATGCCCGTCGGGACGAAGGGGACGGTGAAGACGCTGATGCCCTCGGATGTCCGGTCGCTCGGCGCGGACGTGATCCTCTGCAACACGTACCACCTCCACTTCCGGCCGGGAGAGCAGGTGATCGAGGATCTCGGCGGGCTGCACGCGTTCACGGGCTGGGACGGGCCGGTCCTCACCGATTCGGGCGGCTTCCAGGTGTTCTCGCTGCGTGACACGCTCCTGCGGGTCGACGACGAGGGGGTGACGTTCCGATCGGTCTACGACGGCGCAGAGGAGCGCCTCACCCCCGAGGGGGTCGCCGAGATCCAGCGTCGGCTCGGCTCCGACATCGCGATGTGCCTGGACATCTGCCCTCCGGCCGACGCGTCTCGGCGCGAGCACGAGGAGGCTGTCCGGCGTACGCAGCTCTGGGCAGAGCGTCAGGTGGACGCACCCCGGGCCCCGGGACAGCTCCGCTTCGGGATCGCCCAGGGCGGCACGGACCCGCGGCTCCGCGGCAGGTCGATCGAAGGGATTGTCACGCTTCCGTTCGACGGGTTCGCTCTGGGGGGGCTCGCGGTGGGGGAGAGCCGGGAGGAGATGCTCGACGCCGTCGGCTGGGCCGCGCCGCTCCTGCCCGCCGAGCGGCCGCGGTACTTCATGGGGCTCGGCGACGCCGAGGGGATCCTCGAGGTGATCGCGCGCGGGATCGACATGTTCGACTGCGTCCTGCCGACGCGCACCGCCCGGACCGGCTCCGCGCTCACCGCCGGCGGCCGCCTGAACCTCCGCAACGCCCGTTTCGCCCGCGATCCACGCCCGCTCGAGGAGGGGTGCGCCTGCCCTGCGTGCACGGAGTTCTCCCGGGCGTTCGTACGGCACCTCGTCAACCAGCAGGAGCTTCTCGGCCTCCGCCTGCTCACACTGCATAATCTGTGGTTCACACTGCGACTGACCGCCGGCGCGCGGGACGCGATCACCCGCGGTGCGTTCGACGCCTACCGGGCGGACGCGCTCGCCTCGCTCGCCGCCGGCCCTGAGGAGGAACGTTGAACGGTGGCACCCTGATCCTACTGGTTGCGATGTTCGCCCTTTTGTGGGTGCTGCTGATCCGGCCCCAGAAGCGCAAGCAGCTGGAGCAGCAGCAGCTGCTCGCGTCGATCGAGCCCGGCGACGAGGTGCTGACCGTCGGCGGCCTCTACGGCATCGTCACGGAGATCGACGAGGATGACGACCTGATCGTCGAGATCGCGGAGGGCATCCGCGTGCGCATCGCCCGCCGGGCCGCCGCGGGGGTCGTCAAGCCCGAGGACGAGGCAGACGAGGGAGACGAGGACGACACGGAGGCAACAGAACCCGCACAAGATGAAGACGGTGTTGTCGACTCCGAGGAAATCGTGAAGTCGGAGGTCGCGGAGGGTGCCGAGGCGCTCGACCACCGCTAACCTGAACGGCCGCAGATGACCCGTCGCGCAGCAGTCTTCGTCGTCGCGTTCCTCGCTGCGGCCCTCGTCGGGGTCGCGCTGCTCGCGATCCCCGGGTCGCCGCTCGAGCAGCGCCCCACGCTCGGCCTCGATCTCCAGGGCGGGCTCGAGGTGACGCTCCAGGCCGTCCCGCCCAAGGACCGCAAGCTGACGAAGGACGACCTCGACCGCTCGGTCTCGATCATGCGCTCCCGGGTCGACAAGCTCGGCGTCGCCGAGCCGGAGATCCGCACCCAGGGCTCCGACCAGATCTCGATCCAGCTTCCGGGGGTCAAGGACCCCGCCGCGGCCGCGCAGATCATCGGCAAGACGGCGCAGCTCGAGCTGTTCGACCTCGAGCGCGATCTCGTCTCGCCGTCGATCGACGCCCGCACGAGGCAGCCGATCGCGACGCCGAAGCTCTACGACCTGCTCGCCGGGCAGCAGGCGCTCGCGGCCAAGGGGACGCCGGACACGTACTACGTCTTCCGGACGAAGGGCAAGACGCTCGTCCGCGGCCCCGTGCAGACGAAGGAGGCGGCGCTCGCGAAGTGGGGCGGCAAGCTGCCCGCCGGGCACAAGCTGTTCGCCGTCCCGCCGAACACCGTCGTCGTGAGCTGCGGCGCGGGCGCGGTCGTCTGCCCGGGCGTCGCCCAGGCCAACCCGACGACGAACTCGTGGTACCTGATGCGGTACACGCCGCCCGAGGTGCCGGAGATGACGGGCAAGGACCTGAAGCTCTCCGGCACGCGCCAGGACTTCGACACGCGCACGGGTGAGCCGATCGTCCTCATGGACTTCACCGACAAGGGCGCGAAGCAGTTCGAGTCGATCACGCGCGACATCGCCCAGCGCGGCAAGCTCCTCTTCAACACCGTCGGCGGCGGTCAGGGCGACCCGAGCGCCTACCTGCAGCACTTCGCAATCGTGCTCGACCGCGAGATCAAGTCCTGGCCGACCATCGACTTCGAGCAGTATCCGGGCGGGATCTCAGGCTCGAACGGCGCGCAGATCTCGGGCCTCCAGTCGATCGGGGAGGCGAAGAACCTCGCCCTCGTGCTTCAGACGGGCGCCCTGCCGGTCGAGTTCCGGACGCTCGACCAGACGGCCATCTCGGCCACCCTCGGAAAGGACTCGCTCCGCGAGGCAAAGCTCGCGGCCGGGGTCGGCCTGCTCGCCGTCGCGCTCTTCCTGCTGATCTTCTACCGCTTCCTCGGCCTCGTCGCGGTCATCGGGCTGATCGTGTACTCGGCGCTGCTGTACGCCGCAATCCTCCTCTTCAACGTCACGCTCACGCTCCCGGGTATCGCCGGGCTCGTGCTGACACTGGGGGTGGCCGCCGACGCGAACATCGTCATCTTCGAACGCATCAAGGAAGAGGTGCGCGCCGGGAGGTCCGTGCGCGCCGCCATCCAGACCGGCTACACGAAGGGCTTCGCGACGATCGTCGACGCGAACGTCGTGACCGCGATCACCGCGCTCGTGCTGTTCGCCGTGGCGACCGCGAGCGTCCGCGGCTTCGCGCTGATGCTGCTCGTCGGCACCGCGATGTCGATGCTGACGGCCGTGCTCGCGACCCGCGCGCTCCTTGCGGTGCTCGCCGGCCTCGAGCTGCTCGAGAGCCCCAAGCTGATGGGCGCCTCCGGGGGCGGGATCCCCCGCTGGCTGAAGCTCGACTACATCGGGCGCCGCAACACCTGGTTCGCGATCTCGGGCGCCGTGGTCCTGATCTCGCTCGGCGCAATCGCCTTCAAGGGGCTGAACCTCGGGATCGACTTCCGCGGCGGAACCCAGGTGACGTTCGCCACGCCGGCGCCCGTCTCGCTCGAGACCGTGCGTGACGAGGCCGGGAGGATCGGCCACTCCGACGCGCAGATCCAGGGACGCGGGACCTCGTCAGGGCCTTCCGGGGACTCCTACCGCAACTTCTCGGTCCGCACCGAGTCGCTCACGACGAGCGAGGTCCAGGCGTTCCAGTCGAGCCTCACCCGCACCGTCGACGCCGAGGCGTTCGGCGTGAAGAACGTGTCCGCGAGCTTTGGCCGCCAGATCGCGCGCGGGGCCATCCTCGCGATCATCGTCTCGCTCCTCCTCATCGTCATCTACATCTCCGCGCGCTTCGAGTGGAAGTTCGCCGTGCCGGTGCTGATCGCGCTCGCGCACGACATCATCATCACGATCGGCATCTACGCCCTCCTCGGCCGGGAGGTGACGACCGCCACGGTCGCCGCGGTGCTGACCGTGCTCGGCTACTCGATCTACGACACGATCATCATCTTCGACCGCATCCGCGAGAACGTCCCGCTGATGAAGCGCGCGTCGTTCCGGATCATCGGCAACGTCTCGCTGTGGGAGACGATCCCGCGCTCGCTGGCGACGACGTTCATCACCCTCCTGCCGATCATCTCGCTGCTCCTCTTCGGCGGCGACACGCTCAAGGACTTCGCCTTCGCGCTGTTCATCGGGATCGGGTCGGGCGCCTACTCCTCGATCTTCATCGCCGCGCCGCTCGTCGCGGTGTTCAAGGAGCGCGAGCCGGAGTTCGCTCGCCGGCGCGACGACGAGGGGGCGATCGAGGGGTCGGTCGGCGCGGCGCTGCTCGAGACGCCGGTGGCGCCTGTCGAGGCCGAGGCGGAGCCTGAGCCCGCGCTCGCCGCGGCGGCGTCAGCGGTGACCGGCACGCCCGTACCGGCGTCGGACGGCTCGATGTCCGCCGCCGCGGCGGCGAAGCGGGAACGGCGCAGACAGCGCCGGAGCGGGCGGCCCCACGGCCGTCCCCGCTGAGCTTGCCCCGAAAGGCGGGATGCGGCGGGAGCCGAATCCCGCGGCCACGGGCGCTGTGCGCCGACGGCCGTAGAATGGGCGCCATGAGCGCCGACCCCCCGCACGATCCCGCCCCCGAGCCGCGCCCTCTCTCAGAGATCCTGCTCGCCGGCATCGGCTGGGCGACGACGAGCGTCGAGGCGATGGAGGAGCTCGCCGACGACCTCGCGCGCCGGGTCGGCGTCGAGCGCGATGCGATGCGTGCCGCGCTGCGCGACACGGTCGCCTCGTGGCGGGCAGAGCTCGAGCGCGTCGGCGCGCGACGGGACGAGGCGATGGACCGCGCGCTCGCGAAGGCGGGGCTGGCGCGCCGCGAAGAGGTCGAGGACCTCGCGCTGCGTGTCGCACAGCTCGAGCATCGGCTGCGGCTGCTCGAGCGAGACCACGCCGCGTGACGACGAGGGGACGCTGAGTCGATGGCGGACGACGGCCCGCAAAGGACGCTCTCCCGCGTCACGGAGATCGGCCGCGTCGCCACCCGACACGGGTTCGGGTACCTCCTCGACCGGCGACGTGCGTCGGACACCGAGCTCGACGCCGATCGCGGTCGTCGGCTGCGCGAGATGTTCGA
Source organism: uncultured Actinomycetes bacterium (assembly GCA_963747125.1). Taxonomy (GTDB): domain Bacteria; phylum Actinomycetota; class Thermoleophilia; order Gaiellales; family Gaiellaceae; genus Gaiella. The sequence goes on from CAVVEN010000010.1 coordinate 243,885, forward strand.
CGAGCTCGGCCCGACGTTCGTCAAGTTCGGCCAAGTGCTGTCGACGCGGCCGGACGTCGTGCCGCCCGACATCATCGTCGAGCTGCGCAGGCTCCAGGACAACGTCTCGCCCTTCCCGATGGAGGACGTCGAGCGGGTCGTCCGTCAGGAGCTGGGCCTCACGATCGAGCAGGCGTTCACCGAGTTCGACGAGCAACCGGTCGCGGCGGCCTCGATCGGCCAGGTCCACCGGGCGACCCTGCCGAACGACGCTGAGGTCGTCGTCAAGGTGCAGCGGCCGAACGCCGCCCGCCAGATCGACTCCGACCTGAAGCTCATGGCCTCGGCGGCGCGCGTCGCACGCGAGCGGGTGCGCCAGCTCGACTTCATCGACACGGGCGAGCTCGTCGAGGAGTTCGGGCGGTCGATCCGCCTGGAGCTCGACTACCAGCAGGAGGCGCGGAACGCTGAGACGTTCAGGCGGAACTTCGCCGCGGACGACCGGATCGCCGTGCCACGTGTCTGGTGGCGGTACACGACGAGTCGGCTGCTGACCCTCGAGCGACTCGAAGGGATCCAGGTCAAGGACATCGATCTCGCCTCCTGGGGGGACGAGCAGCGCCGCGAGCTCGCCTACACGATGACGGACGCGTGGATGGCGATGATCTTCCGGCACGCTTTCTTCCACGGCGACCCGCACCCGGCGAACGTCATGCACCTCGAGGACGGCCGGCTCGGGTTGATCGACTTCGGGCTTGCGGGACGCCTCACCGACCTGGACATGGCGCGCCTCACGCGCCTCTTCGTCGACGCCGCCACGGAGAACGTCGGCGCGCTCCCACGCCGGCTCTCCGATCTCGGCGTGCGGTATCCGCACGACCGGGAGGAAGAGCTCCGGGCGCGGCTCGAGGAGCTCTACTACCGCTACTACGGGTCGCGCCTCTCGGACATCGACCCCATCGACGCGATCCGCGAGGGCCTGACGCTCATCCACGCGATGAACCTCAGGCTCCCGACCCGATTCGTGATCCTCGACAAGGCGATCGCCACGCTCGGCTCGGTTGCCACCGAGGTCTACCCGGATTTCAACGTGTTCGAGGTCGCGCGGCCGTACGCGAAGCGCCTGATCGCCGAGCGCTACTCGCCGCGGCGGATGGCGATCCGGGCGCGAGCCGAGGTCCAGGACATCGCCGAGCTCGCGCTCGAGGTGCCGCGTCAGGTGCACGACATCCTCAACGAGCTCCGGGATGGGGAGCTCGAGGTCAAGATCTCGAATCCCGGGATCGACGACCTGGCACACCACATGGACGTCTCGGTGAACCGCATCGCCGTCGCTCTCGTCATTCTCGGCGGCCTCGTCGGCTCGTCGCTGATCGGCGTGCTTGCGAAGAGCGGTCCGCACCTGCTCGGGCTCCACCTCCTGTCCGTCGTCGGCTTCGTGCTCTCCGGCGCGTTCGGCGTGTGGCTGCTCTGGGGCGTCTTCCGCTCCGGGCGTCTCTGACGCGACCGGTCGATTCGGCCCGCCGATCGGCTCGAGTCTCGCGCCGTGTCGGGGCCCGTCTGAACCGGATGCCCGCGGGCCCGGCCCGGCTATGGTGCGCGCCGCGTGCAGTCGATGCCAAAGAAGCGGTTCCTCGCCGCGGTCAGGGAGTCGTCGAAGCCGTATCGCCCGGCGTGGCGGGTGGGAGCGAGCGGCCTCGTGCGCCGGTTCGAGTCCGGGCACTGGGGGCATGTCTGGTTCTTCGAGCATGTCCGGCCGGGCGAGGTGGCGTACTACGAGGCGGGCATCACCGCGGGGGTCGTCTCCCCGTACCTGCTGCGGACGTACAACCGCCAGGATCCCGAGCGTCCACCTCGACGGAACTTCATCGCGGCGCACGCCTGGCTCACGTGGGATTTCCCGGTCGTGCGCTTCTCCCTGTCGGACGTCGCGGCGGCGCGGGTCGCGCCCGACGTGACGTTCCGCCTGGACCCCGATCCGGACCGCAGCGCCGACCCCGTCGATCTCACCACTGCGAGTGCGTCCGGCTGGCTTGTCGACGCGTTCGCGGCGCTCGTCCCGCGCCTGACCCGGCTCGCGAGCGACGAGTCGCTGTTGCGCTGGCTGTCTGCGACGGACGAGCAGCGGCGGAGCCCGGATCTGCGATACGCCGCGTTG
>CAVVEN010000011.1:0-153921 GCA_963747125.1 uncultured Actinomycetes bacterium
TGCTGATCATCTGCCAGTTGATCGACGGCGAGCGCTCGGTTGGCGATCTCGCGCAGTTCCTGGGCCTTCGCGATTCCACCGTGTCCCAGCATCTCGCCCTCCTTCGCAAGGATGGCTTGGTAGCAGCGCGCCGGGACGCCCAGACGATCTATTACTCGATCGCCAGCGAGCCCGCGCGCGAAGTCCTGAAGACGCTCTATCAGGTCTATTGCGCGCCTTCGAAAGCCGGCGAGGCCAAAACGAAAGCTATAGAGCCCGACGCGACGGCGTGTTGAGGCAGGTCAACATGACCGCGGCAATTTCCGCGAGAAATGAAGAGCGCCGCCGTGCGACGCGCTTCCTACCAGATGGATGGAAATGAACATGCGTAGATTGATGATGCTGGGCATTCTCGCCGCAGGAACTTTGGGCGCGCCGTTGGCCGCCGCCGAAACCTTCACGGTTGCTTCACGCTCGGTCGCCGACGAGAAGGCGGTGTTCGCCACCGTCGAGAGCATCAGCGTGGTTCCGGCGCGCGGACGCATCGGCGGCATCGTCGTCCAGCTCAACGTCCGCGAAGGCGATCCGGTCACGAGCGGTCAGGCAATCGCAGCGATCGGAGACGAAAAGCTCGCCTTGCAGATGAAGGCGCTCGACGCACAAATCGACGCGTTGCAGGCGCAATCGAACCAGGCGCAGATCGATTTTACCCGTATCGAAGGTCTGGTGGAGCGCGGCACGCTGCCCCGAGTCAAGCTCGACGAGGCCAGGACTGCGCTCAACGTCGCCGAAAACGGGCTACGGGCGCGGACCGCCGAGCGCGCCGTCATCCAGCAACAGCTCAATGAGGGGCAGGTGCTTGCCCCGGCCGGCGGGCGCGTCCTGAAAAAGCTGGTGGCGGTCGGTTCCGTCGTGCTGCCCGGCGATCCCGTTGCGATGATCGCGCAGCAGAATTTCAAGCTCCGGCTTCGGGTTCCGGAACGCCATGCCCGTTTCCTGAAAGCCGGCGACAAGATCCGCGTCGATGGCGCCGAGTTCGGCGAACAGATCTCAAAAACCGGCGTGATCGATCTGGTCTATCCGCAGATCGAGGACGGCCGCGTCATCGCTGATGCCACGGTGGAGAACCTCGGCGAATACTTCGTCGGCGACCGGCTCCGGGTCTGGATCTCGGGCGGCGAGCGGACGGCCTTCGTGATCCCCTCTTCCTACGTGACGACGCGCTTCGGCATCGACTATGTCCAGCTCCGGCAAGGTGATCGTACCATCAACGCGCCGGTGCAGCGCGGCCGCGATCTGCCTTCGCGCGCAGCTTCCGAACGGCCTCGAAATTCTCTCCGGGATTCGCGCCGGCGACCAGTTGGTGCAGCCATGAATTCTCGGCCTGTCCGGTCGGCTTACGCGCGCAACCATCGGTTCGCCGCTGACGCCCCTGTTCCTGCTCGCCTCGCTCATCGTCGGCCTCATGGCCGTGGTCGTGATTCCGCGCGAGGAAGAGCCGCAAATCAGCGTCCCCATGGTCGACATCCGCGTCAACGCCGACGGATTGCGGGGGCCCGACGCGGTCGAACTGGTCACCAAGCCGCTCGAGGCCATCGTCAAGGGCATCGACGGCGTGGAGCACGTCTATAGCCAGACCGAAGACGACCGCGTCATGGTCACGGCGCGCTTTCTGGTCGGCACCAAGTCGGAGGACGCGATCCTGCGCGTCCACGAGAAGATCCGCGCTAATCTGGATCGCATTCCGGTCGGCATTCCCGAGCCATTGATCATCGGGCGCGGCATCAATGACGTCGCCGTCACGGTGCTGACGCTTTCACCCAAACCCGAAGCCGCCGACCGCTGGACGGACAAGGATCTCTACGAGCTCGCCGACAAGCTGCGCGCCGAGTTGATGAAGGTCGACAGTATCGGGCTGACCTACATCTCCGGCGGCGCCTCCCAGCAGATCAGGGTCGAGCCGGATCCGGAGAAGCTGTCGTTGTTCGGCGTCACGCTGCAGCAGCTCGTCGGCAAGGTGAAGGACGCCAATCGTTCGTTCCTGGCGGGCCAGGTCCGCGAGGCCGGGATTGTCCGCGGCGTCGCGGCCGGACAGACGCTCTCCGGAATTCCCGATATCGGCCTGCTGCTGATCTCGACCCGGGACGGTCGTCCGGTCTACGTCAAGGACGTCGCCTCGGTCGTCGTCGGGCCGAACTCGACCGAGCGCCGCGTCTGGAACGATTCACGCGACGGCAAGGGCAACTGGCAGCGCGTTCCCGCGGTCAGCCTGGCGCTGGCCAAGCGGGCGGGCGCCAATGCGGTGGTCGTCTCGGAGGAAATTTCGCACCGGCTCGAAGGGCTGAAATCGCGCCTGATTCCCGATGGCGTGGACGTTACGGTCACCCGCGATTACGGCGAGACCGCCAACGAAAAAGCCAACGAACTGCTGTTTCATCTCGGCCTCGCCACTGTCTCGATCGTCGTCCTGATCGCGATCGCGATCGGCTGGCGCGAGGCGCTGGTGACGCTCGTGGTGATCCCGACGACTATCCTGCTGACGATGTTCGCCGCCAACCTGATGGGCTACACCATCAACCGCGTCAGCCTGTTCGCACTGATCTTCTCGATCGGCATCCTGGTCGACGACGCCATCGTCGTGGTCGAGAACATTGCCCGCCATTGGGCGATGAAGGACGGCCGTACCCGCCTCCAGGCTACGATCGAGGCCGTCGCCGAGGTCGGCAATCCGACCATCGTAGCCACGTTGACCGTCGTTGCAGCGCTGCTGCCGATGCTGTTCGTGTCGGGACTGATGGGGCCCTATATGGCGCCGATCCCGGCCAATGCGTCGGCGGCCATGCTGTTTTCCTTCTTTGTCGCCATGGTGGTGGCGCCGTGGCTGATGCTGCGGCTCGCCCCGAAGGAAGGCGCAGCGGGCGCTCCTCACGCGACGCATGACGAAGGCCTTCTCGGGCGCATCTACCGCCGCTTCGCCACCCCGATCGTGCGCAGCAAGCGCTCGTCCTGGATCTTCCTGATCGTCGTCGGCGTCGCGACGCTGCTGTCGATGGCGCTGTTCGCGACCAAATCCGTCACCGTCAAGCTGCTGCCGTTCGACAACAAATCCGAGATCGCGGTCGTGGTCGATCTGCCCGAAGGCGCGAGCTTGGAGGACACCGAGCGAACCCTGTTCGCGGCTGCCGACATCGCACGCGGATTGCCTGAGATCATCTCGGTGCAGTCCTATGCCGGCACGCCGGCGCCGTTCAATTTCAACGGCCTCGTGCGTCACTACTACCTGCGCGAACGCCCCGAACTGGGCGAGTTGCAGGTCAATCTCGCCGCGCGCGCCGACCGCAAGCAGGCAAGCCATGACATCGCGCTCGATCTGCGGCAGCGGCTCAAGGCGGTCAGCGTTCCAGCCGGCACCAGCGTCAAGGTCGTCGAGGTGCCACCCGGTCCACCCGTGCTCGCGACCCTGCTCGCCGAGATCTATGGACCCGACGCGGCAACGCGGCGCGCGGTCACCGGCGAACTCAAGAAGGTGTTCGCCGAGGTGCCCTTCATCGTCGATATCGACGATTCGATCGGCCAGAAGCGGCCACGGCTACGGCTGTCGCTCGACCAGGACCGGCTCGAGTTCTTTGGCGTCGAGCAGCGCGACGTCTACGACACCATCCAGACGCTGTTCGGCGGCGTGTCAGTCGGTTATTCCCACCGCGGTGAAGACCGCAATCCGATCGAGATCGCGGTCCGGCTGCCGAAGCGCGATCTCGCCTGGACCGAGGCGCTGGCCTCGACACCGGTGCCCGCCAATACGCTGCCCGGCAGCAAGACGGTCGTCGAACTGGGGCAGGTCGTGAAGGCGACGGTCGAAGAGGGTTCGCCAACCATCTTCCGCCGCGACGGCCGCTTTGCCGACATGGTGATGGCCGAACTCGCCGGCCGCTTCGAGGCGCCGCTGTACGGCATGCTCGAAGTCGCCACCCGCATCGACACCCACAATTGGGGCGCCTTGCCGAAGCCCGTGATCAGCCTGCACGGTCAGCCGGCGGACGAATCCCGCCCGACGCTGCTGTGGGACGGCGAATGGGAAATTACCTATGTGACCTTCCGCGACATGGGCGCGGCCTTCGGCGCCGCCATTCTCGGCATCTATGTGCTGGTCGTGGCCCAGTTCCGCAGCTTCAAGCTGCCGCTCGTCATCCTGACACCGATACCGCTGACGCTGATCGGAATCCTGATTGGCCACTGGCTGTTGGGTGCCCCCTTCACCGCGACCTCGATGATCGGGTTCATCGCGCTCGCCGGCATCATCGTCCGCAATTCCATATTGCTGGTCGATTTCATCCGGCACAGCGGCGGAGAGGGGAAGTCACTGCGCGACGTGGTGCTGGAAGCCGGCGCCGTTCGCTTCAAGCCGATTCTGCTCACGGCGCTTGCGGCCATGATCGGCGCGGCGACCATCCTGCTCGATCCGATCTTTCAGGGTCTCGCCATCTCGCTTCTATTCGGGCTCGCGTCATCAACGCTGCTAACAGTCCTCGTCATTCCCGCCATTTACGTAGCCCTGCGCGAACACTCATCGAAACATTAGCTGTCGCGAGTAGGTAGCCGAGCAGTTCGAGGCGCTCTCATCTGCGTTGGTCGTTGATTGAAGCGGGATTGACCTGCGTCAACTCATCCGAAAAGCCCGCTGGAATTCTTGTAGAGTGGTTCCTCGCGCCGCCGCATTAGAGAGGGCATGTCGCATGAGCCTCAGCTCCGTCACGGGTGGCGCGCCGGGTGGGCGTCATTCCGCAACAAAGTGGGTTGGGACAACCGCGGCGGTTCTGATCGCATGGGGTATTGCCTATAGCTGCCCGTCTCGCCTGTTGATTTAGGTCAATACGAAGGTCCCTCTACAAACGAGCCAAGCCAAGACATGCGCCCATTAGACGAACCAAAGAACGATGATGGGGTTGACCTGGATCAATAAAGCCATCTGTGCACCGAGCTTTTGAGCCGTCCGCATTGTGCCGCCGGCAAAAGGCCGATTGCCTGATCGCCTGCGCAGATCCTTGGTCGGTGTTCCGAGGAACGACGTGGTCCCGTCACGTTGCAACGCGTAACACGCGCCAGCAGCCCTGACGTCGTCTCGAAGCAACAGGATCGCTCTGCTCCTGGGCGGTCGAGGCCGATAGTCAACCTTGTATGAAGCTTTCGTAGATCCAGATGGCAATTTCGACCGCAATCAGCAACACGATCAGCAACTCAACCCGAAGCTCGCGCTGTGCGTTAATCAATTCGGTCAGGCCGTTCATCATCACTTCGATGACGTCGAGCTTGTTCGATACCGACCTTGCTCGCTTCCTCAAATGATAGGCCTCGGCGAGGCGCTCCCATAGATGACCCGATTCGCCATGTTCTTGCGGCAGATCAGGTTTCTCTTCCACGTCTACCCGTTCGAGAAGCCGACGGTGGGTCCGGAAGACTTCCCCGACGGTGCGCAACATTCGACGCCGGTTTAACGGCAGCCGGCCGGAGTCCGCGAGATCGCCGGTAAAGGGCTCGAGTGCGAGGAGCAATTTGCTCACTTCCGCCTCCTCAAAGGTAATTGCGACATTCTTGGCAAGCGCGTCGGCGACGGCTACAAGGGATGATAGCGATTCTTCCTTGATGGTGATGCGATCGCCCGCGAACTTTACGCTTGTCCCGTACTCGATTTCGGATTCGATAGTAGCCGCGGTATCGAGCCGGTCTTCTATCCGATCTTTCAATCTGTTCAAAAGGCCTTGTTGCTCGGCCGCTGACGAACCGACGAAGACGATCGTGCCGTAGGGGAACAGCGCGGCGACCCCTCCGCTCTTCAGGCGTAGGACCAGCGGCGATCTGTCAAGCACTTCCAGGTCGGCGAAGTCTTCCTCAAGGCCTGCCAAGTTCAATCGACCGCCGAAACGAAGGGCGCGAGCTGGTTGTCGTCGCTGCGGCACGCTGCAAGCAGGCACTATCGGATTGTGGTCCATTCATTCTTCCGTGCGTCATGTTCCGCCCGGCAATATCCTCCATCGCACGATAGCTGCGTTGAGCCACGTCAATTTTTTTTCGTGCTTAGCTGCGGGCGCTTTGACCCCGAAAGCCAAGCTCCGGCGGCTCGGACGGCGTGCCGTTATCATGGGGACCGAGGGCAGCAGCCCGCGGAGAGTCAGCCAATACTGCGAGGGTGGAGTCGCTCGAGGGCCGCGGCCAGTTCTCCTTCCGCGCTTTCGAGCCGCGGGGGACAGCGGCTTTACCTGGGGGCCGCACGACCCACTCCGGCGCACAACTCGGGCTACTGGCGGACGCGTCCAAGACCCACACCTGAGACCCCATGACTCCCTCGAGACATGAGGCACGATTACTCGCCTGAAAGAGGAACGAAGTCTCCCGAGCAACAGCGCCGGCGGTTTGAAAGAGAGCCATTTCGGCCGGAGCGACATGACATTAGCATCGTAATCATAGCGCGACGAACGGTCGCGAAACTGGCGTATTGTGACCCCGGTCCTGGCAATTCGCACGTTGGTATTGCGGCAACTTGGGGCGGGGTGCTTTGGTACCAGCCATCTTATCGAGGCAATATAATTCGGGCACGGAGGCCAGTGGTTGCCCTGTTGCTCAAGACGAGCTCGCCCCGATGGGCCTGCACAATCGATTGGGTGATCGCCAGACCAAGGCCAACTCCGCCGGTCTCCCGGTTTCGGGATTCTTCAAGACGATAGAACGGATCGAACACCCGCGAGAGCTCTTCCCGGGGAATTCCGGGACCTTCATCATCAATCAGGATTTCGATCGTTTTCGGCGTCGTTTGGATAGCTACGCTGGCTGCCTTGCCGTACTTGACCGCATTGTCGAGGAGGTTGCGGATCGCTCGCTTCAAGGCGTCAGGCCGGCAGTCGTACACAATCGATTCGACTGGCTCCATTTTGACGGGCATGCCGGCGTCGGCCATGTCATCGACGATGCTTTGGACAAGCGCTGCGATGTCGGTGGGACGCCGTAGCTCGGTTGCGGCCTCGTCTCGGGCGAACTGCAGAGTTTCGCCGACCATCGAGTCCATCTCAGCGATGGTAGCCAGCATCTTGTCGCGCTCTTGCTCATTTTGAACGTTTTCGACGCGCAGACGTAACAGCGTCAAAGGCGTGCGCAGATCGTGTGAGATCGCCGCCAGCATGCGCGTCCGGTTTTCGATCAGGCTACGCAAGCGGGCCTGCATGGTGTTGAACGCGCGCGAGGCTTGACGTGTCTCGATCGTGCCAGTGTCCGGCATGGGCGAGGCATTCAAGTCATTGCCGAGCCGTTCGGCAGCTGCCGACACTGCGGCCAGTGGCGCTGTCACGCGGCGGACTGCCCATACCGAGACCGCGAGAATAACGATCGCCATAATCCCCATCGAAAGCAGGAACTGACGCGAAAAGCCCGAGCCGCTCTCCGGCAGGGCGGTTGCGAAGGAAAGCCATTGGCCATCGGGCAGCGGGACCGCGACCTGCAAATCACGGAAGCCGCCGAATCTACCGAAGCCGTGCAATCCGTGCATCATCGGACCTCGTCCCATCATCGGATGTGGGCCGCCAAACAGGGGCGTGTCCGGCACCGATGCAGATACGCGCGGTTGTTGGCCCGGCGCCAGCGAAAGCTGATCGATAAGAAATTCCTTAATCGCCTCAGCAACAGCCCCTTCCTGGTCGTCCGGGATCAATGCCGGGGCCTGGGCCGAGAGTGAGACTTGAAAGGTCTGATCGCTCAGGCCGGCAACGATCCGTTCACGCCACTCGCGTGGAGTGTCCTGCACCAGTTTCGCGAGATTCGTAATGCGTTGTGCTGCGGAAAATCCGCCGACTGCTCGCACGGCCTGCTCGCGGTCCAGCGCGTAAATCCATGATCCAACGAACAACGACACGATTAAACCAGCGACCAGGATCAGCAGGGTCTGGCCAAACAGGCTCTTGGGTAGAAGCCCACTCATTTGCGGCTCACATCAGGCGTGAACATGTAGCCGCCGCCCCATATCGTCTTGATGATCTTGGGATCGCTGGGATCAAGTTCGAGCTTCTTGCGGAGGCGACTGACCTGGGTGTCGATACTGCGGTCGAGACCTGCAGCAGAGCGACCCCGCGCCAGATCGAGCAGTTGGTCGCGATTAAGCACCCGCTGCGGTCGCTCGACTAGCGCAATCAGCAGATCAAATTCACCGGTACTCAGCGGCACCGTGACACCATCATCGCGAAGGAGCGCGCGTAAGCCGGTGTCCAGACCCCATCGGTCGAAATGATAGCTCTTTGGGCGTGGCTCCGAATCCGCTTTGGATACGTTCTCCTTAGTGCGGCGCAGAACGGCTTTGATCCGCGCGATCAGTTCGCGGCTGCCGAAGGGCTTCGAGAGGTAATCATCGGCCCCCATCTCCAGGCCAATGACGCGGTCGACTTCCTCGCCCTTGGCGGTCAGCATGATGATCGGGACATTCGATTCCGCGCGAAGTTTCCGGCAGAGCGATAATCCATCTTCGCCCGGCAACATGAGATCGAGGAGTATGAGGTCGATCCGGCCGTCGGCCAGCACCTTTTGCATGGCGCGGCCGTCAGCCGCCGTACTGACCCGGAATCCCTCCTTGGTCAGCGCGCGCGAGACGAGATCGCGGATCTCGCGGTGGTCGTCGACGATCAGGATGTGTGGCGCAGCTTGCATCTTGATAATATAGACCAAAGCATCCGGGGCGTTTTCGGAATGTGTGCCCAGTTGTGACTGCTGCCGCCTTCGACAAACTTTGTCACAAAAGGCCCTGCTGCTGAAAAACTTGGGTGAAATCCGGCCTCTCCAATGTCCAGACGCAACGGCCTCTCTGTTGCACAGGCATTGGAGATTCAGATGAAGAAGGTTCTGGTTATCGGCGGTATCGTAGCGGTTACCGTGCTTGTCGGCGGCTCGGCTTTGGCGCAGTCAGCCGGTCATGGCCCGGGCGAAATGCACGGTATGGGATATGGGAATGCACGGCCAGATGGGTCGGGGCATGCACGGCCCGATGGGGCAAGGCATGCGGGGCCAAATGGGTTCTGGCATGATGGGTATGGGCGCCGGAACACGGTGCCGCCGATCGCCCGGCGGAAGTGCTCCGGCCGGCGCACCGGCCGCTCGGGCCCGGGCGACGAGACGTCGATCGTCCAGTGCGCCCGATAGTCGTCCAACAGGCGTGTGACGCGCTCGCAGAGCGCGAAGTCGACCCCGTCGGGGTGGTCGACGTACACGCAAAACCGCGCCGGCGAGAGGAGCTCGACCGCGAGCACCTCGACGCCGGGCAGCGTCGACTCGACGGCCGGCGTGATCGCCGCCGCAAGCTCGCGCTCCCTGTCGTACGTGCCGGTCGCCATCGAAATCGAGTCCTTTCAAAACGAATGGGCGCATCCCGCGCCCATTTCTCCAAGCCGGTGAAATGTGGTGCGCAAAGGATAGCACCGCCCGGGCGGCCGGACGGGCGCACGGGCCGCGCAGCGCGGCCTCGACATCGTCGGCTCCGGGTCGTACGCGCCTCCTGCCGCGAGGTCGAGCACACACGCGTTTCTCGACCCCACGGCTCCCTGGGTGTAGAACGATGTCATGCCCATGGTCCCCAGCGGACACCGGACGCTCGTTCACTACCCGGACGGCGCATCCAAGGTCATCACCCTCTACGTCCGCCCCGCCGAAGGCCAGATCATCGCCCACGGGTGGGAGGTCATCCACGTCTCGCCCGGCGAGGACGATGGCACTGGAGCCTCGATCGCGTTCCAGATCTCCGTCGCGCGACCGGCAAGCGAACTGGCTCCGGAGGCCGCCGCTCCGCCCGCTGGGTGATCCGATCACGTCTCGGCGCGTGACCCGTGCCACGGCGCCCGCGCCGCTCGTCTCTACCCGCCGGTGAGGCGGAGACGTCGCTGCTGCTCGAGGAGCTCGGTTCGGAGCCGGTACAGCGCCGCCGGACAGTCACGTTTGAGCGCCTCGGCGATCGCCTCGTAGTCGGCGCCCGTCAGGGGTGCTTCGACGGTGACCTTTCGGTGCACGTGCTCCCGCCCGACCTAGCCCTCTCCGGGCGAATAGCTGGCCCTGCGTATAGCCCGCGCAGCACGAGGCGTCGGCACCATCATCGGCCCTGCGGCGGGGGAGGGCGGGGAGACGCGCTTCGGCGCGTGGCTTCCCTGCGCGGGAGGGCGGGGAACGCGCGGCGCGTTCCCCGCCCTACATCCATGCGACAGCGGGAGCGCGGGACGCTCGACCGGTTCCGCGGGCTCGGGCTAGACGTCGAGAACGAGCGTCACGGGCCCGTCGTTCACGAGCTCGACTTCCATCCTTGCACCGAAGACTCCCGTCTCGACGTGGATCCTCTCGGCGCGAAGCGCGTCGACGAACGCCCCGATGAGCGGCTCGGCGCTCTCGGGGCGCGCCGCGTCCGAGAAGCTCGGTCGTGCTCCCTTCTGGCGCTTGCTCTCGGCCAGCAGCGTGAACTGGCTCACCACGAGGGCGTCGCCGCCGACGTCGAGAAGCGAGCGGTCGAAGCGACCCGCGTCGTCGGGGAAGATCCGCAGCCGGGCGATCTTCGCCGCGAGCCGCTCGGCCGTCGCGGGCGTGTCGTCGCGCCCGACACCGACGAGGATGAGCAAGCCGCGGCCGCACATCGCGACCGTCGCGCCGTCGACGCGCACCGCCGCGCTCGACACCCGCTGGACGACCGCTCGCATCCGTGGAGTTCTAACGCTCACGCGGTAGCGTGAGGGGGTGGCCGCGTTGATCGAGGACTACGGCCTCATCGGCGACCTGCAGACCGCCGCGCTGGTCTCGCGGCACGGATCCGTCGACTGGCTCTGCTTCCCGCGCTTCGACTCCGGCGCGTGCTTCGCGGCGCTCCTCGGCGACGAGGAGAACGGCCGCTGGTCGCTGCGGCCGGCGGGCGAGATCACGGAGACCCACCGCCGGTACCGAGACGACACGTTGATCCTCGAGACCGAGCTCGCCTGCGAGGACGGCGCCGTCCGCCTGATCGACTTCATGCCGCCGCGCGGCGAAGCGCCGGACGTCGTGCGCATCGTGGAAGGCGTCGACGGCACGGTCCCGATGCGCATGGCGCTGACGATCCGCTTCGACTACGGCTCGATCGTCCCGTGGGTGAGAAGGCGCGACGAAGGGCTCCTCGCCGTCGCGGGACCCGATGCGCTCTTCCTCGCGACGCCGGTCGACCTCGTCGGCCAAAACCTCCACACCGTGGCCGAGTTCGACGTCGCCTCCGGCGACCGCGTCCCGTTCGTGCTGACGTGGTACCCGTCGAACCGGCCTCCGCCCGACCGGACCGACGCGGAGCAGGCGCTCGCCGACACCGAGGCCTTCTGGCGGGAGTGGGTGACGGACTGCACCCACACCGGCCGCTTCCGCGAGCCGCTCGTGCGCTCGCTGGTCACGCTCAAGGGGCTCACCTACGCGCCGACCGGGGGCATCGTCGCGGCGCCGACCACGTCGCTCCCCGAGGCGCTCGGCGGCGTGCGGAACTGGGACTACCGCTATTGCTGGCTCCGCGACGCGACGCTGACCCTACTGGCGCTCGTGCGGGCGGGGTACGACGACGAAGCGCGGGCGTGGCGCGACTGGCTGCTCCGCGCGATCGCCGGGCTTCCCGAGGAGATCCAGATCATGTACGGGATCGCCGGCGAACGGCGGTTGACCGAGCTCGAGCTCGACTGGCTCGACGGGTACGAGGGCTCGAGCCCCGTGCGCATCGGCAACGCGGCCTCCGACCAGCGTCAGCTCGACGTGTACGGCGAGGTCATCGACGCTCTCTACCACGCGCGCCTCGCGGGGCTCGAGTTGTCGCAGGAGGCGTGGGCGCTGACGCGCAAGTTGCTCGAGTGGCTCGAGCACGGCTGGCAGGAGCCTGACGAGGGGATCTGGGAGGTACGAGGACCGCCGCGCCACTTCACGCACTCGAAGGTGATGACGTGGGTGGCGTTCGACCGTGCCGTGCGGAGCGTCGACGACGATGGCCTCGAAGGCCCTGTCGGGCGGTGGAGGGAGCTCCGCGACGAGATCCACGACGAGGTCTGCCGAAAGGGGTTCGACGAGGAGATCGGCGCGTTCACGCAGTCCTTCGGCTCGGCGCGGCTCGACGCGAGCCTCCTGCTGATGCCAATCGTCGGCTTCCTCCCCGTGGACGACCCCCGGGTCGCGGGCACGATCGCGGCGATCGAGCGGCATCTCGTGCGCGACGGGCTCGTCGAGCGGTACCGCGCCGACGAGGGCAACACCGGCGTCGACGGGCTTCCCCCCGGCGAAGGCGCGTTTCTTCCGTGCTCGTTCTGGCTCGTCCAGGTGATGGTGCTCCAGGGTCGACTGGACGAGGCGGAGGCCCTCTTCGAGCGCCTGCTCGGGTTTCGTAACGACCTCGGCCTGCTCTCCGAGGAGTACGACGTGGACTCCGGGCGGCTCGTCGGGAACTTTCCGCAGGCGTTCACGCATCTGACGCTGGTCGACGCCGCCCTGACCCTCGATGAGGGCTGGTGCCGGCGCGCCGTGCGGCCCGACGTCGGCGAGACGAGGTCGGCGGCCGCCGACCTGGAGCCTGACTGAGAGCGGAGTAGGCTCGGACGATGGCGGTCGTCGAGCTTCGCGATCGGGACGTCCTTGCGGGCTTCCTCGGCGGCCGCCCCGCCGTCCACGCCTACGAGCTCGGCGACCTCGACGATTTCTTCTGGCCCCGTACGCGGTGGCTCGGGTGGAAGCCGGACGGCCGCGTCGAGCAGGTGGCGCTCGTCTACGACGAGCCCGACCCGCCCGTGCTGCTCGCGTTCGCCGAGGACGAGGGGGATGGGATGCCGGAGCTGCTTCGATCGCTCGCGGGCGAGCTGCCGCCGGCGATCTACGCCCATCTCTCCCCCGGTCTGCTCGACGCCCTCGCCCCGGACCTCGTTCCCGCGGGCGATCCTGCCCCTCACCTCAAGCTCGGGCTCGTTGACCCTGGCGCGCTCGGCCTCTACGACACCGCGGAGTGGGAGCCGCTCTCGTCGACCGACATCGACGAGATCGAGGGCTTCTACGAGCGAGCCTATCCCGGGACGTGGTTCCAGCCTCGCATGCTCGAGACCGGGCGCTACGTCGGCATCCGGCGGAGCGGCGAGCTCGCGTGCGTCGCCGGGGTCCACGTCTGGTCGCCGGAGTGGCGCGTTGCGTGCATCGGAAACGTCGCCACGCTGCCGGCGGCTCGCGGGGAAGGGCTCGCCACCGCCGCGTGCGCGGGCCTCTGCCGCATCCTGCTCGCGGACGGCATCGACGTGATCTCGCTGAACGTTCGCGCCGAGAACGACGCGGCGATCCGGGCCTACGAGAAGCTCGGCTTCGCCCATGCCGCCGACTACGTCGAGGTGATGCTCACCGCGCCCGGCACGACCGAGGACACGTCGTGATCTGCGTCGTCGGTGCCGGCGCCGCGGGACTCGCCTGCGCGGCGATGCTTCGACGTGCCGGAGCCGAGGTCGTGGTGCTGGAGCGGGACGACGTCGCGGCTGCCTGGCAGGGGCGGTACGACTGCCTCCACCTCCACACGGTGCGGTGGCTCTCGGGCCTGCCGGGATACGGCATCCCGCGCTCCTACGGCAAGTGGCCGTCACGCGATCGAGTGGTCGAGTACCTCCGCACCTACGCGAGCAGGCATTCGCTCGACGTGCGAACGGAACGCGCCGTCGAGCGGATCGACCGCGACGGCGACGCCTGGGCGGTCAGGGTGGACGGCGAGGTCGTCCAGGCGGAGCGAGTCGTCGTCGCGACCGGCTACAGCAGCATCCCGTATCTCCCCGAGTGGCCCGGGACGTTCTCCGGAGAGGTCGTTCACTCCGCCGACTACCGCAGCGGCGATCGCTACCACGGGCAGCGGGTGCTCGTCGTCGGCTCCGGCAATTCGGGCGCCGAGATCGCGATCGACGTCGCGCGGGCGGGCGCGCGAGACGTGCTCCTGTCGGTGCGAACGCCGCCCGCGGTCGTCCGCCGGGACACGCTGGGGGTCCCGAGCCAGCTCCTCGGGATCGCGAGCAGCCACCTCCCGGTGGGCGCCGTCGACCGGATCGCCGCGACGCTCCGTCGCGTCGCGTTCGGCGAGCTCGCACCGCTGGGCCTCCCCGCACCGCAGAAGCCGTACTCCGACTTCCTTCGCCGCCGGATGCTCCCGATCGTCGACATCGGCCTCGTCGCCGCGGTCAAGGACGGGACGGTGAAGGTCGTTCCGGGACTCGAGCGCTTCGAGGACGGCATGCCGGTGCTCTCGGGCGGACGCACCGTCGAGGTCGACGCGATCGTCGCTGCGACCGGATACCGCACGGGTCTCGGGCCGCTCGTTGGCCACCTCGGCGTGCTCGACGAGGCCGGTGTCCCGCTCGCTCACGGCCCCGACCAGCACCCCGCCGCGCCGGGGCTGCACTTCGTCGGCTACCTCGTGACGCTGGGAGGGACGCTCCGGCTCGTCGGCAAGCAGGCCGAGCAGCTGGCACGGCTCGCGGCCTGAGGAGCAGGCTCAACGGTGGCCGAAGTGGTGCGCGCGCGGAAGGGCGGCGACGACGTCCGGGGTCGCGGCGACCCGGCGGGCGAGCGACGAGAGGCTTTCGAGCTCGCGGACGAGGACGTTCCGGTTCCGCTCGACGCGCTCGTAGCGGCCGCGGACGAGGACGATCGGCTCGGAGCGGACGATCCCGCGGTGCCGCTCGTAGACCTCCTTGGGGACGATCAGGTTCACCTGGCCATGCTCGTCCTCGAGCAACATGAACACGATCCCCTTCGCAGTCGCGGGCCGCTGCCGCGCGATCGCCATGCCGGCAAACGCAACCGATGCTCCATGCCGCGCCTCGTGCAGCTCGGGGCTCGAGAGCGTGCCGGGCGGCAGGTGGGGACGGAGAAGCGTGAGCGGGTGCGTCCCGACCGAGAGGCCCGTCTCCCGGTAGTCAGCGAGCATCCGCTCCCAGCGGGTGAGCTCGGGCAGGATCGGCGTCTCCGTGGTCGGGTCGAGCGGGAGCGGCAGCTGCTTTGCCTCGCCGCGCGTGCCTTCGACCGATCGGGGCCGCGTCGCGAGCCCGAGCTCCCAGAGCAGGTCGCGCCGCCTCGAGCCGAAGCTGTCGCAGGCGCCTCCGCGGACGAGCGCCTCGAGCGCCTCGCGGGAGACCTGGGCACGGCGCGCGAGGTCGCCGACGTCGTGGTAGGGCCCGTTCGCTTCCCGCTCCCCCTCGAGCGCCTCGGCGTCGTCCTTCCCGACCGACGAGACATATGCAAGCCCCACGCGGACGGCGTGGGACAACGCTTGTGTTGTTTGGGGCGTGGCTTCCCAGGGCGTGGCTTTAGCCTCGCCCTCCTTTCTTGCCGCGGGGTCAACCAAGAGGGGCGAGGCTAAAGCCACGCCCCTTGCGCCCCCCACGCCTCCAGCGCTCCCCAGGCCCGCGGCGCGCAGCTCCAGCGAGCACCGCGCCTCGCTCACGTTGACGTCCGGCGGGCGCACCTCGACCCTGCGCCGCTGCGCATCGCGGACGAGGCTCGCGGGTGGGTAGAAGCCCATCGGCTGCTCGTTGAGGAGACCGCAGAGGAACTCGGCCGGGTAGTGGTGGCGCAGCCACGCCGACTGGTAGGCGAGCAGGCCGAAGGCGGCCGCGTGTGCCTTCGGGAAGCCGAAGCCGGAGAAGCCGACGAGCGTGTCGAAGACGCCGTCGGCGACCTGCTCGTCGACACCGCGGCCTACCGCCCCGGTGACGAAGCGCGCCCGGTGCGCCTCGAGCGCTTCGTGACTCCGCTTCCGGCTCATCGCGCGCCGCAGCCCTTCGGCCTCGCCGATCGTGTACCCCGCGAGCGCGATCGCGACGTCGAGCACCTGGTCCTGGAAGACGACGACGCCGAGCGTCGCCGCCAGTGGCTCGCGGAGCGACTCGTGGGGGACGGGGAACGTGAACGACGTGTCCTCGCGGAGGCGGCGCCGGTGCTCGATATACGGGTGAACGGCCTTCCCCTGGATGGGGCCGGGCCGGACGAGCGCGACCTGGATCGTGAGATCGTCGATCGTCTCGGGCTTTGTGCGAAGCAGGCTCTGCATCTGCGCCCGGCTCTCGATCTGGAACACGCCGACCGTGTCGGCCGCCTGGATCTCGGCGAACACGGCCGGGTCGTCCAGCGGGACACGTGAGAGATCGATCGGCGCGCCGTGGAGCTGCGCAATCCGATCGACGCACTCCTCGATGCACGAGAGCATCCCGAGCCCGAGCAGGTCGATCTTGAGGAAGCCCGCGTCGGCGCACGAGTCCTTGTCCCACTGGCAGAGCTGGCGACCCGCCATCGCCGCCGGCTGCACGGGGACGAGCTCGACGAGCGGCCGGGACGAGATCACCATCCCGCCCGGGTGCTGGGAGACGTGGCGCGGGAGACCTGCGATCTCCCGCGTGAGGAACTGGAACGCGCGCCATCGCTTCGAGAGGAGCTTCTGCTCGGCGTTGGGAAGCGCCGCGACCTCGTCCCCCACACGCTCGGCGTGCCAGCCGTCGGTGACGCGCGCGAGCCGTTCGAGCTCCGACTGCGGAAGCCCGAGCGCCTTGCCGACATCGCGGATCGCGCCCCGCGAGCGGTATGTCGCGAAGCTCGCGACGAGCGCGGCATGTTCGTGCCCATAGCGCTCGGTGACGCGGACGATCAGCTTCTCGCGGATGTCGCGCGGAAAGTCGAGGTCGATGTCCGGCACGGAGGTGAGCTCGTGGTTGATGAAGCGCCCGAGCGAGAGGCCGTTCGCGACCGGGTCGACGTGCGAGAGCCCGGTCAGGTAGCAGACGATCGAGCCGACCGAGCTGCCCCTCCCCCGGCCCGGCGGCAGGAACATGCGCGGCGAGTCCCGGCCGCGCACCTCGAGCGCGCACTCCCGCGCGATCTCGAGCACCTCGTGGTGGAGGAGGAAGAACCCCGCGAGCCCGAGCCTTGCGATCAGCGCCAGCTCGCCGTCCAGGCGGGTGCGGGCCTCCGCTTGCAACAGTCTGTTACTTGCGACGTACCGCTCGCCGAACGCGTGCTCGCAGATCGCGGCAAGCTGGTGGATCGCAGGGTCGGCGCGGTCGGAGAAGTCGGGGTAGCGGTAGCCGAGCTCCTCGGTGAGATCGAAGGTCAGCCACTCGGCGAGAGCCCCTGTGCGCTCGGCGGCCGCGCGGTCGATCTCGGCGAAGCGCTCGACCATCTCGGCCGGCGCTCGCAGCACGGCCTCGCGATTCCCCCGGCGCTCGCGCTCGCACCCGTCGAGCGAGGTGCGGCAGCGGACGGCGACGAGCACGTCCTGGAGCAGGGCTCGGCGCGGCGCGTGAGCATGGACGTTCCCGGTTGCGATCGTCTCGACGCCGAGGTGCTCAGCGAGGTCGCGGAGGGCCGCGTGGCGCCTCGAGTCGCCCCTCTCGTAGGGACGCTGCAGTTCGACGAAGAACCGCTCCCGGCCGAACGCGGCGGCGAGGCGGGCGGCACCACGTGGATCGTGGAGCGCGAGCCCGTCGCGGGCGCACCCCGAGAGGCAGACGAGCCCCTCGTTCAGCTCGGCGACGGTCTCGAGCGGGACGGCGGGCTGCAAAGGCTCCCTGTCCTCCCGCCCGGAACGACGCGTGCCAGCATGGGCCGCGGTGAGAATCCGGCAGAGGTTCGCGTACCCCTTGCCGCTCTCGCAGAGCAGCGTGACGTGCATCCCGCCTTCGAGGGTGACCTCGGCGCCGGTGATCGGCCGGAGGCCGGCGTCCTTCGCGGCGTGCGCGAACTCGAGCGAGCCGTAGACGCCGTCGTGGTCGGTGAGGGCGAGCGCGGGGTAGCCGAGCTCGGCCGCGCGGGCGACGAGCTCCTCGGGGTGCGAGGCGCCGTCGAGGAAGGAGTACGCCGAGTGGCAGTGGAGCTCGACGTAGGAGCGACCCATTACGCTCTTTCCCGGTGGCACCGAGCATCCTGCAGGCTGAGACGCTCGTCGCGGGGCCGGACGCGACCGTCGAGTTGCTGGCGGACCACCCGAGCCTCGCCGTCTCGGCGGCGCGGTTCGCTCCCGGTGCTGCACCGGAGCCGCCGCCGCATGTTCATGCCGCGCACACGGAGGCATTCCTCGTCATCGACGGCACGCTCAGCCTCGTCCTCGGAAGCGAAGAAAGGGTCGCCGGCGCAGGCACGGTGGTGGTCGTGCCGCCCGGCGTGACGCACACGTTCCGCGCCGACGGCGAGGTCCGGTTCCTCGACATCCACACGCCGTCGACCGGGTACGGCTCTTTCGTGCGCGCGCTCTCCGCCGCCAAGAACGAGAACGAGCTCGCGCGGGCACGCGCCACGTTCGACCAGCAGGCTCCCCCGGCCGGCGGCAGTGCCGACGCGTCGGCGGTCGTGGTCGTCTGCACCCGCGGCGCCGACGGCCCCGACGGCGAGGCGATCACGGACCGTCCCGGCCGCCGCGTGACGCTGCTCGCGGACACGGAGCACCTGACGCTGACGGATTTCGACTACGGGCCGGGCCAGCGGGGCGCCAGCCCACATGTCCACCACGACCACTCGGACGCGTTCCTCGTGGTCGAGGGCGAGCTCGAGATCACCTTCGAGGACGGACCGCTCCGAGCGCCGGCCGGGACGTTCGTGCTCATCCCTCCCGGGGTCATCCACTCGTTCGACAACTCGAGCGACGCGGCCGCGCGCTTCCTCAACATCCATGCGCCGTCGTGCGGCTTCGGGGACTACCTCCGCGGACAGAACCCCGGCTTCGACCAGCACGAGCCGCCGGCGAGCGGCGGGCTCGATCCGGGCAACGCGGTGATCGTCGCGTTCGGCGCGAGCGCCTGACGCACCCGGGCGATCGGCTCCCTGGTCGGGACGGGCCTCGGGGTCAATACTTCCGGCATGCGGACGACACGTGTCTCCGAGCTCCTGGGCACGCGCTATCCGATCGTCCAGGCCCCGATGGCTGGAGGCTTCACCACGCCCGAGCTCGTGGCCACGGTCTCGAACGCGGGTGCGCTCGGCTCGCTCGGGGGCGCCACGCTCGGGCCCGACGAGCTGCGGGACGCGATCGCCGCGGTCCGCCGGCTGACCGACCGGCCCTTCGCGGTCAACCTCTTCGCCCCGCTTCCGCCACCCGTCGTGGACGCGGAGGCGGTTGCCGCCATGCAGGCCGTGCTCGCGCCCGTCCGCGCCGAGCTTGGTCTTCCCGAGCCGCAGGACGTTCTCTCGACCCCACCGCCGGGGCTGATCGAGGCGCAGCTCGCGGTGGTCGCCGAGGAGCGCGTGCCGGTGTTCAGCTTCACGTTCGGCGTTCCCCCGCTCGAGCGGATCAGGGACGCGGGCAGCGTCGTCCTCGGCACCGCGACGACGGTTGAGGAGGCCGTCGAGCTCGAGCGGCTCGGTGTGGACGCGATCGTTGCCCAGTCCGGCGAAGCGGGCGGCCACCGCGGCACCTTCCTCGGCCCGTTCGAGAACGCGGTCGTCGGCGGTGTCGCGCTCGTGCCCCGGATCACAGACCGCGTCTCCGTCCCCGTGCTGCTCGCCGGCGGGATCATGGACGGCCGTGGCATCGCCGCCGCGCTCGCGCTCGGAGCGGAGGGCGTCCAGCTCGGGACGGCGTTTCTCGGCTGCCCCGAGGGCGGGATAGCCCCTCTCCAGCGCGATGCGCTCGCGGGCGCAGGCGACACGACCGTCGTTACCCGTGCCTATTCGGGCAGGCAAGCACGTCTCGTGCGGACGCGGCTCGTCGACGCGATCGAGGACGCCGATGTCGACCCGCTCCCGTTCCCTCTCCAGGCCGTGCTCGCGACCGATCTGCGCGCCGCGGCGCTCGCGGCAGGCCGCACGGACCTGCTCTTCGTGCTGGCGGGACAGGGAGCGGCGGCGATTCGCGAGCTGCCGGCTGCGGAGCTCGTCGAGTCGCTCGTCCGCGAGACGGAGGACGCCATCAAACGTCTCGCCGACCGTGCCACCGACTGAATGACGCGTCCCCGCGACGACCGCTACGACGACATCGTCGACGCGATCACGGCGTGGCATCCCGAATGCCGCGCAGGGAAGGTGTTCAGCATGCCGTGCGTCAAGCGCTCCGGCAGAGTCGTGTTCGGGCTGTCGCGCACGGGAATGGTGTTCAAGCTCACCGATCCGAACGTCCACGCGCGGGCGCTCGCAGTCCAGGGAGCCCACCTGTTCGACCCGTCCGGCCGCGGCCAGCCCTTCCGCCAGTGGGTCGTGGTCCCGCCCGAGCAGGCGGCCGAGTGGGAGCCGCTCGCCGCCGAGGCGGTCGCCCAAGATCACTCGGTCTCTCCGCAAGGCGGGATTCCGCGGAAGCGGAATCCCGCCGCGGCAAATCCCCGCCCTACGGGCGGGGCACACCCCTGAAGGCGCCCGCTGTCGCGGTCGCAACCCCGGAACAACTTCACGTTTCTCCGCTGGTGAGTCAACTGCATGGGCGGAAGCATCAGGCGCGCTGCGTGAACCAGCATCGCCGCTCACCGTCGCGGTAGACGCACACGTTGCGGCCAGACTCGAGCACGACCTCGAAGTAGCGGCGGTCGACCGGCTCGTCGGTCCACCAGCGATCGACGACACGCCACTCCTCCCGGACGACGACCACGAGCTCACGGTCGACGAGCCGCGGCTCGCCGCTCACCGCCGTCTCGACGAGGGCAGGGCGGGGCGCGTTCAGTCGCGCCGCCCTGCTCGGACGCGGCGCCCCGGGATGCCTGGTGTTCGACTTCAAGTCGGACACCTTGCGCCCCGACCCACTCATACATCCCGCGGGACCACCAGCGCCCTCGTCTCGGGGATTCGCGACCAGGGCGCGACCTCGACGACACCCCCCACGGCGCCGCCCCCTGCGCTCGCCCGCACCTGACGGAGGCCCTCTCGGAGGCGCGCGTCCGCCTCTTGCCCTTCTGGCGCGACGAGCGCGAGTTGCTGACCCGCGTGCGCGGCGAGCTCGACCGCCTCGAGACGCAGCTCGACGACCGGGGACGGGATCTCCGTGAGCTTCGGACCGAGCGCCACGCGGATCCGCCCTCGCTCGCCAGATGCCTCGCGGAGCGTCACCGTCCGTCGCCACGAGCCGCCGCCCACGAGCCGCGCAGAGAGCGCGAGCTTCCGGAACGGCCGCCCTGCCCGCTCGGGCCGGGCGAGGATCCGGTCGAGCAGCGCGCCGAACGCGCGGCGCAACGTGAGCTCGTTCGCGACCGCCTCGGGGAAGGAGAGCGCCTCGACCAGCTCTGCCGCGGGCGATCGCCCGTGCACGCGGCGGCGCTCCCCGCCGCGGGCAAGGCTCCACGCCCGCTTCCCTTCCTGACCCAGCCGCTCGGCCACGGCGCCGCCCGGGAGGGCGGCCAGTGACCCGAGGGTGCGGACGCCGAGCCCCTCGAGCTCGGCGTACCGCCCCTCCTCGAGCGGCAGGAGCGAGAGTGGGAGCGGCTCGAGAAACGCCTGCTCCTCCTCCCCCTCGACGATCACCGCCTGACCCGGGCGCGCGACGCTCGCCGCCGCGAGGGCGACGAAGCGGCGCTGCCCCGCGCCTGCGCGCGGGTCCCAGGCAGGCCCGACGGAGGCGAGCGCCCGCGTGAGCGCCGCCTCCACCCCTCCGTAGAGCCGTTCCACCCCGCCTGTCTCGAACACGACCGTCCCCGGCTCGAGCGGCTCGACGGCGAATCCCGCGTCCTCGAGACGCCGCAACACGCCCTCCCACTCCCGTTCGGCCCCCGCAGGGTCGGGATCGACGAGCACGAGCTGCGGGCACGTCGCGAGCGCCTCCCCCAGGCGCATGCCCGCCGTGACCCCCGCCGCCTCGGCCGCCGCGGTGACCGGCCCGACGAGCTGCTCACGCCCGGGCTCGGGCGCGAGCGCAGCGGGGACGACCGCGAGCCTCGGCCGGGACCGGAGCGCCGCACGGAGCTCGAATCCCGGGATGAGGAGACACGCGATCATGGGGAACAGATGTTCTATCGAACACCTGTTCGTGTGTCAAGAGGGGCGGCCGTGCGCTGGACACGAAGGAGACGCTGGCCGATAGTGGCGGCGCGGTCTCCCTTTCGGTCATGTCGGATCCGCTCGCACTCGACAATCCCGTCGCAACGGTCCTCGTGTTCGGGCCTCTCGTCGGGTCGGTCCTGGCCGAGAACCGCCGCTTCCGCGGGGACTCTCGGCGCCGCTTCACCGATCGCACCTACTGGCGCCTGCAGGCATGGCAGTTCGCCGGCCTGCTTCTCGGCGTGCTCGCCGCCAAGGCGGTTCCCGGCGCCGAGCTTCCCGGCCCCGCGTGGGCATGGCCCGTGCTCGGCTGTGTCGTCGGACTGGCCGGCGTGGGTGTGCGGTGGTGGGCGATCCGAACGCTCGGAGCGCGATTCACCCGAGATCTCCAGGTCGCGGCGGACCACGAGATCGTGGTCGACGGGCCGTATCGGCACGTTCGCCACCCCTCCTACACGGGGGCGATCCTGATGTTCGCCGGCGTCGGCATCGGTCTCGGGAACGCACTGAGCCTCGCCGTATGCCTGGTTCTCCCCGCGGTCGGATATCTCGAGCGGATCCCGCGAGAGGAGGAGCTCCTGCGGAGGGAGCTCGGGGAGCCCTACTCCGACTACGCCCGTCGGACGCGACGCCTCGTTCCCGGCGTCTACTGAGGAGCCGGCGACGCCGGCGGCCTCAGCGCCTGACGGCGCGGAAGCACTCGGTCACGTACGGCATCGCCAGCACCCCCTCCCGGGAGTGCTCGTCGAACAGCGCCTCCACGTGCTCGAGCACGGGGCGGCGCTCCTCCTCGGAGAGCACCGCGCACTGGCTCCGCGAGCGCACGAGCTCCACGAGCTCGGACCGCCCGAGCAGCTGCACATGGGCGAACGACGCATGCTCGACCGGCCCGTAGAGATCGCCCTCGCCGATGATCACGGTGGCCGCCACGACTCCGCCTTCACGGAACTCGCTCCGTCCGATCACCGTGTCCGTGAGCTCCGCGACCCATCCAAGCGAGTCGTCGCGCGTGTTCCAGACGAGAGCGAGCCGGCCACCCGGCCGCAGAACCCGCGCCATCTCGCAGAGCGCGACCTCGCGGTCGAACCAGTGGAATGCCTGGGCGCACGTGACGACGTCGGCAGAGCCGTCGGGGAGCGGAATCTCCTCGGCGCTGCCTCGCACCGCGATCGCACCGGGTACGGCGGCTCGGAGCTGCGCGAGCATCTCCTCGAGCGGCTCGACGGCCGTCACGCGATGTCCCAGGGCGACGAGCGAGCGGGTCAGCTTGCCGGTGCCGGCGCCGAGGTCGACGACGTCGCACGGCTCGTCGCCCGCCAGCCAGCGCACCGCGTCGTCCGGGTATCCCGGCCGGGCGCGCTCGTAGGCGCCCGCCACACCGCCGAACGACGCCGCCCGCGCGAGCCAATCCTCTCGCTCCCCGGCCATGCGTCGAGCGTATCCTCGGCGTGGGTCACCTGAGGCGACAAAGCGAGGAGACGGCATGGCGGCATACCTGGTCCTGATGCAGCACGTCGACGACACCGACCGCTACCGCTCGGAGTACGTGCCCGGGGTGCTCCCAATCCTCTCGAAGCACGGCGGGGACGTGCTCGTGGCCGGCTTCGACGCGAAGGCAGCCGAGGGTGAGCCTCCGAACAGCACCGTCGTGATCCGGTTTCCCGACGAAGCCGCGGCCTGGGCCTTCCTCGACGACCCGGACTATCGTCCCGTGAGAGAGCTCCGGTTCAGCATCACGTCGCGCGGCCAGGCGGTGGTCGCCCCCGAGCTCGCGCGGGCCGGATAGCTCACGTTCTCGGATCCCGATGCTGAGAGCCCAGTACGAGAGACGCGGCCCGGTGCCGCAGGACGTGATCCACGCGGTCGAGTTCGACACGCCAGCCCTTGGAGCCGGCGAAGCGCTCGTCAGAGTGGTGGCGGCGCCGATCAACCCCTCGGATCTCCTGACGCTCACCGGCGAGTATGGCCAGCTGCCGCCGCTTCCGGCGATCGGGGGCCGCGAGGGGGTCGGGCGCGTCGTCGAGCTCGGCCCGGCCGCCGACAGCCCGGCGGTCGGCCGGCTCGTGTTGCTGCCGAACGGCTCCGGCACCTGGTCGACGCACGTCGTCGCCGATGCAGCGCGGCTCCTGCCGCTTCCGGACGGAGCTGACCCGCTGCAGCTCGCGATGATGACGATCAACCCGCCGACCGCGGCGCTGCTTCTCCGCGAGTTCGTGACGCTCGAGCCCGAGGAGTGGGTGATCCAGAACGCCGGCAACTCGGCGGTCGGCCTCTACCTCGTCCAGCTGGCGCGAGATCGCGGCTACCGGACGGTGAGCGTGGTGCGGCGAGAGGACGCGATCGAGGTCGTCCGCACCGCGGGCGGCGACGCCGTCCTGGTCGACGGGGACGACCTCGCGAGCCGGGTCGACGAGGCGACAGGCGGCGCCGAGATCCGCCTTGGCGTCGACGCGGTCGGTGGCCAGGCGACCGGCCGCCTCGCGGGCTGCCTGTCGGACGGCGCGACACTCGTCAACTACGGCCGCATGAGCGACGAGCCGTGCACCATCGAGCCGAACGCCTTCGTCTTCCGCGACCTGACCGTTCGAGGGTTCTGGCTCGCGCGGTGGTTCAGGGAGGCCCCCGACGACCAACGCCGGGCGCTCGTCGGCGAGATCGCCGGGCTCGTGGCCTCGGGCACGCTGTCCGCGCCGGTCCACGCCACCTACGACGTCGGTGAGATCCAGGAGGCGGTCGCGGTCGCGGCGAGCGGCCGACGGTCGGGCAAGATCCTGATCGTCCCGCGGGACTGAGCCCGCGATGCGCCGCGTCGCGCTCTTCTCGATCCTCGTCGTCCTCCTCCTCGCGGGGTGCGGCGGCAGCAGCAGCTCCGGCACCACCACCGACGACCCGCTCTCCTACGACACGGGGGCGCCGCTTGCCCTCGAGCAGGGGACGCGCTCGGAGCGCGACGGCGTCGTCGTACAGGACGTCTCCTACGTGAGCGGCGATGACCGCGTAGAGGGCTATCTCGTCTCGCCCTCGACGACGTCCGGGAAGCTCCCGGCAATCGTCTTCCTCCACGGCGCCGGGGGAGACCGCGAGGAACAGCTCGGCACCGCCGTGAAGCTCGCGACGCGCGGCGCGGTCGCGCTGACGATCACCGCTCCGTCCGGTGCCACGACCCCGCCGCCCGGGGCGACCGGCGAGGAGCTCGTCCGCTGGCAGGGCGCTGCGATCGCGGCGGACATCGTCGCCGCCCGACGCGCCCTCGACGTGCTCGCCGGCGACGACCGCGTCGACCGAGACCGACTCGGGCTGGTGGGCTGGAGCATGGGCGGCAGGCTCGCAGCGGTCATCGCCGGCGTCGACGCGCGTGTCCGCGCGTCCGTGCTCATGTCCGCGGGCGCGGCGCCGGTGGACGCGTACGTGGAGGGTGCGCCGGCGGAGCTCCAGGGCGTCGTCCGCGAGGTGCTCGAGCCGATCGACCCACTCACGCGGATCGACGATGCGAGGGGCGCGGTGCTGATCCAGGCCGGGCGCCGAGACTCGATCGTTCCCCGCGCGGCGCTCGATGCGGTCATCGCCGCGGCACCAACGGGGACGAAGGTCGAGTGGTACCCGACCGACCACGCCCTGAACGACCGGGCCGAGGCCGATCGGATCGCCTGGCTCGCCGACGAGCTCGGGCTGACGGCTGGCTAAGAACTCGTTTCAGAATGACGCTTCGCCGGCGGGGCGTTCTGGGCGAGCGCGATGCGAGGACGCAGGGAGCGCCAATAGCAGCGCTATTGGCGCGACCGAGGACGAAGCAGCGTGCCGCACAGGACGACCCGACGGCTCAAGGCTTCATTCTGAAAACGAGTTCTAGGGGAGCCAGCCGTCGCGGTAGCGCGTCGCCTCGGAGCCCGGGACACCCGCGTACGCGACGTCGGTGTCCTGGGTCTCCTCCTCGGCGCAGGCGCCGTGACGGCGGGCGGCCTCGTCGACCGTGTACGCCCCGTACGGCCCATGAGCCTGATGCTCGCGCGAGCTCATCGCGAGCACGACGCAAGGGCCCTCGCCCGCACCGACGATCACGTGGTTCGTCTCCGGCGGGCAGTGGACGAAGTCCCATTGTCGGAGAGGCCGCTCCTCGCCCTCCACGATCAGGAGAGCCTCGCCGGAGAGCACGAGGAAGGCCTCCTGCTCGGTCTCCCAGTGGTACCGCGAATTCGGCTCGCCGGGGTCGAGCACCGAGACGTTGATGCCGAGCATCGGAAAGAGGGTGTCCGCCTCCCACTCAGTCGAGCCGGTCAAGCTGAGCGACGCGCGGCCGGCCCGGTGCCTCCAGCGCGCGTCGCGCGCGTTCAGGACGAACCAGCCGGCACTCGACGGGACGATGCCGTGGTCTGTCGCCTCCAGGCGGGCCTCGGACACCACGGGCCGATCGTATCCGCGGCCGCTCGGCGGCAGGCCGGCGGCTACTCGGCCGCCTCGGGCAGGTCTCGCAGGCGCGGCACCGGCGATGGGAGGAGGAAGAGGACGCCGAGCATCGCGCCCGCGGCGCCGATCCACAGCGCCGTCCGCAGGCCGAGCCATGCACCGAGAACCCCTCCGACGAGCGATCCGAGCACCCGGATCCCGTAGTTCACGAAGGTGTAGGCGCCCGAGACACGGGAACGCAAGCGCGGGGGGATGACCGCCGCGAAGAGCGAGCCCGCGCTGATGTCGAGGAGCATCAGGCCGAGCCCGGAGCCGAGCTCCGCGAGGAAGAGGCATCCGAGCACCACCGTCTCGGACCCGCGTGCGAGCGGCACGAGGAGGATCGGCGCCGGAAACACGACGCACCCGAGCACGAGCGTCGGGCCGATGCCGATCAGCCGCGTCACGGGCGCCGCGATCACGGATCCGGCCAGCCCTCCGACCGCCCCCGCCCCGAGCACCAGGCCGAGCGTGCCCGACGCGACACCGAGCGTGCGGGTCGCATAGAGCACGAAGAGCGCCCAGAAGACGAAGTTGAAGAAGTTGATCGTCGCCGTCGCGAGGAGCGTCGACCGGACGATCGGCGAGGCGGCGATCCAACGGAGCCCGACCGTGACTCCCTGGCGCTCCCGGGTGGGCGGCGGCTCGTCCGGGCGGATGCGGCCGAGGAGCGCTCCCGACGAGACAAACGAGAGCGAGTCGACGAGCAGCGCCCCCGGCGCCGTCACCGCGTGCACGAGCGCCCCGGCGACCGTCGGCCCTGCGACGAACGAGAACGCCCGGCTGCCGTTCAGCAGCGAGCTCGCCTCGACGAAGCGCTCCCGCGGGACGATCGTCTGGAAGAGCGACGCGTCGGAGACGTTGAACAGCACGGAGAGCGTGCCCGCGAGGAAGGCGACGGCGTACAGCTGCGCAAAGGTCAACGCGCCCATGGCGTAGGCGAGCGGGACGCTCGCGAGGAGCGCCGCCCGGCCGAGATCGGCCGCGATCATCGTGTGCCGCCTCCGGCCGAAGCGGTCCGCCCAGGCGCCGGCGTGGAGCGCGAAGATCAGGTTCGGGAGCAGGGCGACGGCGCCGAGGTAGCCCATCTGGGCGGCGCTGGCGTCGAGTGTCAGCACGGCCACGAGCGGCACGGCGAGCAGCGAGATCTGGTCGCCGAAGAGCGACACCGTGTGTGCGCCCCAGTAGCTCCGGAACACGCGACCCTCCCGCAGGAGGCGCGGGACAGCGACCCGGCGTCGCGAGGACGTCGCGGGGAGCACGGTCACGACTCGTTCTCCGGGAAGGCGATGTGGAGGAACTTGACCGGGCGCGTCCCGGGCGGCCGCCGCTCCGGGCGTCCGATCCGCTCGAGGTAGGGGTCGGCGAGCGCATGGAGTGCGTCGCGGAGGCCGGCCAGCTCGGCGACCGTCAGGTACAGCAGGCTGTCGCCGAACACCGCTGCCTCCTGCCACTCCTCGGGCTCCGTGCGGCGCCGCTCGAGCCAACGCTCGAGGCGTTCCACGTAGCCGGCGACCACGAAGCGCTCGAACGCGTCCGCCGCCTCGGCGAGCTCGGCGGTGTCGGCGACGTTCGGCCACGAGGTGTAGAGCGCCGTCGCGCGCCACGGCCGACGCCGGCCCACTCCCCCCTCTGCCTCCTCGACGAGCCCGAAGCGTTCGAGCTGCCTCAGGTGGTAGGAGGCGCTGCCCGAGCTCTCGCCGACCCGCCGACCCGCCTCGGTCGCCGTCAGCGGCCCCTCGAGGCGAAGCAGCCCGAGCAGCTTGACCCGGAGCGGGTGTGCAAGCGCCCGCAGCGCGCGCGGATCCGTGAGCTCGACTTCGCGCTTCATGGAAAGAAATGTTTGCAAAGAAACCTTTGCATGTCAAACGCGGGGGTGACGCGCTTGCGGTACTGCGGCACGCGTCAGAGGGTGATCTCGGCCGCGATGCCGTGCATGCCGACGAGGCGCGGCACGACGTCGAGCACGCTCTCGCGGGCGCACCAGGGGATGTCGGCCTCGAGCTCGGGGCCGTGGTTGATCAGGTTCCGGCCGGACCGAGACGCGCGAAACGCCTCCTCCGCCCCGCCGTACGAGGCCGTGAGCCGCACCGCGGCCTCCGCGGCGTCGCTGCGCTCGAAGCCGAGCCCCTCCGCGACCCGGCCGGCGACGTACGCGTCGTCGAGCGCGAAGGCGCCCTTCACCCCGGCGCAGAAGACCGCGACGTCGTCGCCGAACGAGCGCGCGAGCCGCGTCACGGCGTCGAGGTTCATGAGCGAGGCCACGACCACGCGCTCGCAGCGCTCGGCGGCCGTCACGATCGCGCGGGTGCCGTTCGTCGTCGACATCGCGAGCGTCTCCGAGCGCGGCTCGAGGTACTCGCGCGGCGAGTTGCCGAGGTCGAAGCCGTCGATGCGCACCCCGAGGCGCTCGCCCCCGAGCGTCACGTCGTCGTTTTGCAGCGCGCGCGCGTCCTCCACCTCCGCGGCGCACCAGACCTTCCGGTAGCCGGCGTCGAGCGCCTGGCAGATGGTCGAGGTCGCCCGGATGACGTCGATGACGACCCCCGTGGGGGCCTCCGCCGCCTCGTCGGGCGTGAACGCGACGTGAACCCGCACGCGGGTACGCTAGCCGCGAGGTGACCGACACGCCGCATTGCTACAGGCATCCGGACCGCGAGACGCTCGTCTCGTGCTCCGAGTGCGGCCGCCCGATCTGCGAGGAGTGCATGACTTTCGCCCCCGTCGGGATCAAGTGCCCCGACCACGCGGGCGTCGGCGCCCCGCGCCGGGCCGCACAGCGGGTGTCGCAGCCCACGCGCCGGGCGCAGCGGACGCTCGGCGGGATCGAGGCGCCGGCGACCGTCGGGCTCGTCGCGGTCAACGTCCTCGTGTACCTCGTCACCGTCTACCAGGGCGGCGGGGTCAGCGCTCCCGGCGGGGAGCTCTTCGACAAGGGCGCGCTGGTCGGGGCGCAGATCTACGCGCAGGGCGACTGGTACCGGATCGCGACCGCGATGTTCCTGCACGCGAGCCTCCTCCACCTCGCGTTCAACATGCTGGCCCTCTACTGGTGCGGGACGATGGTCGAGCGCGTGATCGGCAGCTGGCGCTTCCTGCTCATCTACCTCGTGTCGGGCATTGCCGGCTCGGCCGGCGCGCTGCTCTTCAGCAGCCCGTTCGCCGTCACGGTCGGGGCGTCAGGGGCGATCTACGGGATCTTCGGCGCGCTCCTCGTGCTCGAGTACCGCGCTACCGGGTCGTTCACGGGCCCCGCGCTCGGCCTCATCCTGGTCAACCTGTTCCTCTCCTTCGTCATTCCCAACATCTCGTGGGGCGGGCATGTGGGCGGCCTCGTCGGCGGCACGCTCGCGACGTTCGCGCTGCTGCACTTCCAGTACACCCGGCCCCGGTCGCTCGGGCCCGTGCTCGTCGGCCTGATCATGGTCATCAGCATTCTCGTCGCGTACGTGCGCGTCGAGAGCTACGTCTGAGCTGGCCGTCCGGCGGTCAGCCGCCGACCGCGACAGACACGACTCCCTCGTCGGCCAGCGCGGCCTGGGCGGCGGCGAGCCGTGCAAGAGGGACGCGGTACGGCGAGCAGGAGACGTAGTCCAGGCCGAGCTCGTGACAGAAGGCGACCGAACGGGGCTCGCCGCCGTGCTCGCCGCAGATCCCGAGCTTGAGCTCCGTCTTGACGCCGCGACCGCGCTCGACGGCGATCCGCATCAGGTCGCCGACGCCGTCTCGGTCGAGCACCTCGAAGGGGTTGCGCTCGAGGATCCCGTGCTCGAGGTAGTACGTGAGGAACTTCCCCTCGGCATCGTCGCGTGAGAATCCGAGCGCGGTCTGGGTGAGGTCGTTCGTCCCGAACGAGCAGAAGTCCGCGAGCTCCGCGATCTCGTCGGCGCGCACACAGGCGCGCGGGAGCTCGATCATCGTCCCGCAGAGGTACTCGACCTCCGCCTCCTCGGCGGCGACCCGCTCGGTCAGGTCGCGCAGCCGTCGCAGCTCCTCGGCGAAACCGACGAGCGGGTGCATGATCTCGACCTGCGGCGCCTCGCCGGTTCGGTCGGCGACGGCCTTCGCGGCGCGGACGATCGCGCGAACCTGCATCTCGTAGATCTCGGGCCACTGGAGGCCAAGGCGGCACCCGCGCGTGCCGAGCATCGGGTTCGCCTCGCGCAGCTGCTCGATGCGCCGACGCATCTGCTCCGAGGTGGCGTCCTCGATCGGAGGGAGGAACTCGTGCAGTGGCGGGTCGAGGAGGCGGATCGTGACCGGGAAACCAGCCATCGCCTCGAAGATCGCCTCGAAGTCGCCCTGCTGCACCGGAAGGAGCAGGTCGAGCGCGGCGCGGCGCGCCCGCTCGTCCGCGGCGAGGATCATCTCCTGGACGACGGGCAGCCGGCCCGGCGCCATGAACATGTGCTCCGTCCGACAGAGGCCGATCCCCTCGGCGCCGAACTCGCGAGCCTTCTCGGCGTCCTGCGGCGTGTCGGCGTTGGCGCGCACGCGCAGCCGGCGGAACCCGTCCGCCCAGCCGAGGATCGTCTCGAAGTTCTCGTCGATCGCGGGCGGCACGAGCGGCACCGCGCCGACGATCACCCGGCCCGAGCCGCCGTCGATCGTCAGCAGGTCGCCCTCGCGGAGCGCGACGTCCCCGATCGTCAGCGTCCGCTCCGCCGTGTCGATCGAGAGCGCCTCGCAGCCGGCGACGCAGGGCTTCCCCATCCCGCGCGCCACCACCGCCGCGTGCGAGGTCATGCCGCCGTGGGCCGTGAGCACGCCGCGTGCGTGGATCAGCCCGTGGATGTCGTCGGGGGTCGTCTCCCAGCGGACGAGGAGCACGTCCTCTCCGGCACGCCCGCGCTCCTCGGCGAGGTCCGCGTCGAGCACGATCGCCCCCGACGCGGCCCCGGGGGAGGCGTTGAGCCCGGTCGCGACGACCTCGACGCTCGCGTCCGGGTCGATCCGCGGGTGCAGGAGCTGGTCGAGCTGGCCGGCGTCGATCCGGGCGACGGCCTCCTCCCGGGTGATCAGCTCCTCGCCCGTCATCTCGACGGCGATCCGCAGGGCGGCCTGCGCCGTGCGCTTGCCGGTGCGCGTCTGGAGGAGGAAGAGCGTGCCGTCCTCGACCGTGAACTCGATGTCCTGCATCTCGCGGTAGTGCTCCTCGAGCCGCGCCAGCGTGTCGACGAGCCGGTCGTATGCCTCGGGAAGGAGCTCGCGCATCCGCTCGATCGGCTCCGGCGTGCGGATCCCCGCCACGACGTCCTCGCCCTGCGCGTTGACAAGGAGCTCGCCGAACAGCACACGCTCGCCGGTTGACGGGTTGCGCGTGAAGCAGACGCCCGTTCCCGACGTGTCGCCCTTGTTCCCGAAGACCATCTGCACGACGTTGACTGCCGTTCCGAGGTCGTCCGGGATGTCGTAGGTCCGGCGATACACGCGCGCACGCGGCGACTCCCACGAGTCGAACACCGCCCGGACGGCGCGTTGCAGCTGCTCGCGGGCGTCCTGCGGGAACGAGGCGCCCGCATCGCGCGCGTAGATCTCTTTGAACGTCTCGATCAGCTCGCGGAGGTCGTCGGCCGTGAGCTCGACGTCCTGGCGCACGCCGCGGCGCTCCTTCAGCGCCTGGAGCTCACCCTCGAACAGGTGGCCCCCCACGCCGTCCACGACCTCTCCGTACATCTGGATCAGGCGCCGGTACGAGTCGAGCGCGAACCGCGGGTTGCCCGTCGCCGACGCCAGGCCCTCGACCGCGACGTCGTTCAGCCCGAGGTTGAGGATCGTGTCCATCATCCCCGGCATCGAGACCGCCGCACCCGAGCGGACCGAGACGAGCAGCGGGTCGGCGGGATCGCCGAACCGCTTGCCTGTCTGCTCCTGGAGCCGCCCGACGTGCTCGTCCACCTCCGGCCACAGCCCCACCGGCACCTCGCCCGAGCGCATCGTCTCGCGGCAGGCGTCCGTCGTGACCGTGAAGCCGGCGGGCACCGGGATCCCGAGACCGGTCATCTCCGCCAGGCCGATCCCCTTGCCGCCGAGCAGCTCGCGCCCGCCCGGTGCTTGCTCGTCGAACGCGTAGACGAGACGCATGGCCGCGATCCTACGCGCGCAGCTTCGCCGCGCGCTATGAAGGGCATCCGTGCGACGCGTCGCCGTCCTATCCACTGCGAGTGGGTGTGGCAAGACCACGTTCGGTCGGGCGCTCGCCGCTCGCCTCGACGTGCCGTTCCACGAGCTCGACGCGATCCAATGGCGGGCCGGGTGGACCGAGCTCGACGCGCCCGAGCTGCGCCGCCGGGTCGAGCCGATCGTCGCAGGGGAGGCGTGGGTGGTGGACGGCTCGTACCGCGGGAAGCTCGGCGATCTCGTGCTCGAGGCGGCGGACACCGTCGTCTGGCTCGACCTGCCACGGCACGTGTGGCTGCCGCGCCTCGTGCGGCGGACGGTCAAGCGCATCGTGCTCCGGGAGGAGCTCTGGAACGGCAACCGGGAGTCGCTGCGTGGTGTCTTGCTCGGGCCGGACTCCCTCGTCGGCTACGCGCTCCGAACTGCACCGCGCCGGCTCCAGCGCTACCCGATCGAGCTGGCGCGATTCCGCGTCGCGCGGCTCCGCTCCCAGACCGAGGTCGACGCCTTCGTCCGGTCGGCGTCTCGTTGAGCTCGGACGGCTTTGCGCGCGGTCTCAGCCGAGGCGCGAGCGGAGCTCGGCTGCCCACGCCGCCGCCCGGAGGCCGAGCCAGATCGGCGTCAGGACGATGTAGAACGCCACCATCGCAACGGCGAGTGCGGCCCACCAGATCACCCAGAAGCGCACCGGAACCCAGCCTTTCTCGGAGAGGTCGCGGCGAATCCCGCGCGCGAGCGGCCCGTACTTCTCGTTCGGCGAGGTCACGACGACCCTGCCTCCCGACGGCGGTGGCGGTCGGCGACGAGCCGGATGATCCGCATCGCCGTCTCCTCGACCGAGAGGTCCGAGACGTCGATCACCGGGCAGCGGAGCCTCCGATGGATCCTCGTCGCCGCCTCGAGCTCCTCGAACACGACCTCGAGGTCGGCATAGCGGCGCCGCGAGCCACCCATCGACCGAACACGCTCTTCACGGATCTCGACGAGCCGCTCGGGGTCGATCGTGAGGCCGACGATCTTCGCGCGGTCGATCTCGAACAGCGCGGCGGGCGGGTCGACGTCCCGCACGATCGGGATGTTCGCCGCCTTGTGGCCGAGGTAGCCGAGGTAGATCGAGAGCGGCGTCTTCGAGGTCCGTGACACGCCGACCAGCACGATGTCCGCCTCGTCCAGCCCACCGCCGATGCCGTCGTCGTACCGCACCGCGAACTCGATCGCCTCGATCCGCTTGAAGTACGTCTGGTCGAGCGGCGCCCTGACACCGGGCTCCATTCGGGCGGCGACCCCGGCGACCCGCGAGATCGAGTCGATCGGATGCCCGAGCAGGTCGCAATAGTGGACACGGGCACGGCGGCACTGCCGGCGCATCTCGTCGCGGAGACCCGGCTCGACGAGCGTGTAGACCATCACCGCCGGACGACCTCGCGCGCGCGCCACAGCGAGCGCGAGATCCTCGATCGACTCCACGCGCGGGTGCCGCACCTCCTCGAACGCGAGGTGCGGGAACTGCGCCTCGAGCGCGAGAACGAGGCGGGCGGCCGTCTCGCCGGTCGAGTCCGAGACGATGTGGAGCTCGACGGGGGCGTGGTCGGTCACGGCGCGGAGCCTAACCGCGGGTGATCTTCGCGACCCTCGCGTCCGTCAACCGGATGAGATCGGCGGGCGCGAGCTCGAGCTCGAGCCCGCGGCGGCCGGCGCTCACGTGGATCGTCGGGAACGCGAGCGCCGACTCGTCGACGACGGTGGGCAGCCGCCGCCGCTGGCCGAGAGGGCTGATCCCCCCTGCGACGTATCCCGTCGCCCGCTCCGCGGCCCGGGTGTCCGCCAGGGCGCTGCGCTTGCCGAGCGCACGAAGATCGAGCTGCGAGCCGACCGGCACGACCGCAACGGTCGGCGTGCCGTCGACGTCGGCGACGAGCGTCTTGAAGACCGTGGCCGGGTCGAGCCCGAGCTTCTCGGCCGCCTCGAGCCCGTACGACTCGGCCCGGGGATCGTGGTCGTACTCGTGCAGCGTGAACGCGACGCGTTCCCGCGTCGCCGCGACGATCGCCGGTGTCCCCTGCCCCGCCATCCCGTAGGGCGCGAGGGTAGCGTTGGCGCACCCATGGCTGCCGACGTCACAATGGACAAGATCGTCTCGCTCGCTCGCCGCCGCGGCTTCGTGTTCCCCTCCTCGGAGATCTACGGCGGGCTTGGCTCCTCGTACGACTACGGGCACTACGGCGTTCTGCTCAAGGAGAACGTGAAGGCGCGCTGGCTCGAGGCGATGGTGCAGGAGCGAGACGACATCGTCGCGCTCGACTCGGCGATCATCCTGCACCCGAAGATCTGGGAGGCGTCCGGTCACGTCGCCGGCTTCACCGACCCGCTCGTCGACTGCCGCACCTGCAAGAGGCGCTTCCGCGCGGACCACCTCGCTGACGAGCAGTGCGGCCGCAAGCCGAGCAAGCGGCCGGGCGAGACCGCGGAGTGCGACCTCACCGAGGCCCGGCAGTTCAACCTCATGTTCGAGACGCGGGTCGGGCCGGTCGAGGAGACGGGACAGCGGGTGTTCCTCCGCCCCGAGACGGCGCAGGGGATCTTCGTCAACTTCAAGAACGTCGCCCAGCTCGCGCGGCGCAAGCCACCTTTCGGGATCGCGCAGGTCGGCAAGTCGTTCCGCAACGAGATCACGCCGGGCAACTTCATCTTCCGGACGCTCGAGTTCGAGCAGATGGAGATGGAGTTCTTCGTCCCCCCCGACACAGCCGACGACTGGTACCGCTACTGGATCGACGAGCGGGTTGCCTGGTACGTCCGCTACGGGATCCGGCCGGCGAGCCTGCGCGTACGTCCGCACGAGCCCGACGAGCTCTCGCACTACTCGAGCGCCACGAGCGACGTCGAGTACCTCTACCCGATCGGCTGGTCGGAGCTCGAGGGAATCGCGAATCGCGGTACCTTCGACCTGACGGCACACGCGGAGGCGTCGGGGACGACGCTCGAGTGGGTGGACGGCGGGAGCGGCGAGCGCTACGTGCCGGCGGTGATCGAGCCCGCCGCGGGCGTCAACCGCGCGATGCTCGCATTCCTCTGCGACGCGTACGACGAGGAGGTCGTCGCCGACCGCCAGCGCACCGTGCTCCGCCTGCACCCCGAGATCGCGCCGGTCAAGGTCGCCGTCCTCCCGCTCGTGCCCCGCGAAGCGGGGATGGCCGAGCGGGCGAGAGCACTGCACCAGGAGCTGCGGCGCGTCATGGTCGCCGAGCACGACGACGGTGGGCAGATCGGGCGCCGCTACCGCCGCCAGGACGAGATCGGGACGCCCTGGGCGCTGACGATCGACGAGCAGACCCTCGTCGACGAGACCGTCACGATCCGCGATCGCGACTCGCTCGCACAGGAGCGCATCTCCATCGCCCGCGCGCGGGAGCACGTGCTCGACCGCCTCGCCGCTCCCTGGACGCCACCTTCGCGCGGCTCCTGAGCACCCGAGGTACTTGAGGGTACAATCATCGGCGCGTTGGACGCCCCGCTCACACCGGCGCTCGCCTCGCTCGGCGAGCTCCTCCCCCACGACGGTCTCCTGGCGACGCACGAGCTCGAGCGGCTCGCAGCCGATATCGCCGGCCGGCCGGAGATCTGGGAGCCGCTCGTCCGCGTGGATCCCGATCAGCGCCGCTACGAGATGATCTACGAGGACGACGACGTCGACGCCTGGGTGCTCTCGTGGATGCCCGGGCAGGGCACCGGCTTCCATGATCACTACATCTCAGGCGTGGGCCTGTGCTGTGCGCTGGGCGGTGTGCGCGAGGACCTCCTCGTCTACGGCGGGCCGGACCTCGAGCTTCACCTGCGACCGGGCGACACCCGCCAGGGCGGTCCCGGGTACATCCACCGCCTGCGTCACGAGCTCGGCGAACCCGCGGTCACGATCCACGTCTACTCGCCGCGGCTCGATTGGGTCGGCCAGTATCGCCTCGGCGACAGCGGCCTCGTCCGTCGCGAGGTGCGCCCCGGCCGGAACGAGCTCACGGACCAGCTCATCGCCGAGGGCGCGCTCGAGCACGTGCTCGAGCGGTTCTGAACTTGTTCGCAGGCAGGATTCCGCAAAAGCGGAATCCTGCGCTCGGATCCCCGCCTTCGGCGGGGCACATCCCTGAAGGCGGCCCCTATCGGGGCCGCAACTGCACCGGTTGCACCTGCGGGACGTGCACGAGCACCTTGGTCGCAGGCGCAGCATCCGCTCTCGCGGCGTCTGATCGCTAGCGCGAGAACCGTTCCACGAAGCGTGCCAGCTTCGCCTCGTCGTACCGGTTCCGCGCCCACCACGACGCGGGTTTCGCGAGACGAATCGCCCCGACCACCCCGAACAGCCCGACGAAAACGCCCGCGACGAATGTCCAGTACTTCGTCTTCAGAAGGCAGATGCCGGCCGTGCCGATCGAGATCGCCAGGGCGATCAGGAGGAAGATGACTCCCAAGACCGTCACCGACGATTCCGGGAGCAGCACGAACGCAACCCTCTCACATGTGGCCGATGGCGAGTGACCGTTTAGGCGGAGAGCGTTCGCAGGCGAAAGCCGCCGTGGTGCTCGTACGACGACGTGACGACCGCCAGGACGTCGCGGGCCGCCCGGTCGTCGATCCCGAGCGCCGGCGCATCCGCGATCGGCGAGGCGAGCAGCGCGGTGAGGCCGCCGAGCCCCGACGGCGACAGCTCGATCCCGCCGTGGTCGCAGGCGGCGCACACCGCGCCGCCGGCCGAAGGCAGGAAGGCGACGAGCCCGTCGCCGGCGCCGCACTCGACGCAGCTCGAAAGATGCGGCAGGAAGCCTTCGACCCACAGCAGCTTCAGCTGGAACGACAGGACGAGCGGGTCGAGCGCGGGTCGTCGGCCGGGCTGTGCCGGATGGGTGTCGAGAGCGTCGAGGAACCGCGTCAGCGCGAGGAACGCCCGGTCGTTCCGCTCCTCCTCGGTGTAGAGGCGAAGCATCGCCTCGAGCCCGACGAGCCCGACCCGCAGCCGGTACGCGTCGGTGCGGATCGCGTCGTGCGAGCGGACGAGCGACGCTCCCGTGACCGTCCCGAGCTCGCCGCGACCCCGGTGGATCGAGAGCTCGACGTGCGAGAACGGCTCGAGACGACCCCCGAAACGGCTCTTCGTCCGCCGAACCCCCTTCGCGACGACGCCGACGCGGCCGCTCGCCTCCGTGTAGACGTGGAGCACGCGGTCGGCCTCTCCGAACCCGAACGAGCGCAGCACGACGGCATCGGTGATCGTCGGCGCTGCCACAGGTCGAGTGTAGGTGGGCGACGGGACATGACAGCCGCTGTTGCTTCCGGCGCCTTTGCGCGTCGCAATCCGCCATGTCCCGAGCCGCCACGCTCGGGCCACCGGCCTCCTCCCCACGGCTTCGAGCCTAATGCTCTACGCCGCACGGATGGGACACGCAACCGCGCCAAGTGTGCGCCGATCGCTCCACACACAAGCGGCCACCCGCCCGTGCGACGGCCGGGATCACCACCGCCGATTCACACCGCCTGACAGTGAGCGCAGAGCCACGTGCCGCGGCCGGCGACGACCGTCCGCTCGATCGGCCATCCGCACCGATCGCACGGCTCCCCGAGCCGCCCGTAGACGTGGAACTCGTGCTGCATCCCACCGCCGTCCCCGTTCGGCGTGACGTAGTCGCGGAGCGTCGAGCCCTGCAGCTCGATGCCTCGACGCAACACCGCGCGCACCGCGCGGTGGAGGCGGGCGACCTCGTCGTCGCCGAGCTCGCCGGCAGGGCGGCGAGGATGGATGCGCGCGCGCCACAACGCCTCGTCCGCGTAGATGTTCCCGACGCCGGCGATGCGGCGCTGGTCGAGGAGAACCGCCTTGATCGACGCACGCCGCCCCTCGAGGATCCGCTTGAGCCGCGACGCCGTGAAGGACGGCGCGAGCGGCTCAGGGCCGAGCCGCGACGCGAGGTACGGCCGCAGGTGCCCGTCGTCGAGAAGCGCCCACGTGCCGAAGCGGCGGACGTCCCGGTAGCCGACCTCCGTGCCCGTGTCGAGCGCGAGCGTTGCCCGTCGGTGCGCGTCGGCGGGAAGCTCGCCGGCCGGAGCATGCAGCAGCGACCCGGTCATTCGGAGATGCACGACGAGGGTCCTGCCGCTTTCCAACCGCCAGAGGAGATACTTGCCGCGCCGCTCGACCGCCGCGATCCGCTCGCCCACGAGCGCGTCCGCCACCAGACCCGGCGCGACGGGTCTGGTGAGCCTCGCGTCGAGAATCTCGGCGCCCGCGATTCTCGCGCCCTCGATGGCCGGCGCGAGCCGGCGACGGACGGTCTCGACCTCGGGCAGCTCGGGCACCGCCGCATCGTACGGGCGGTGCCCGCTCCTCAGAGCGCCGGCGCCCGGCGCAGCTCGCCGCGGTGCACGAACGGCGGGAAGATCACCCGCTTCGCCCCGGATGCCGAGCGCCCGTCCGGGCCTCGATCGGCGCGACTCGCTCCGGTCGGCCTAACCGCGCCCGGCGGGACGACGATCGCCATCCCGGCCGGAAGGACGACTTCTGAGTCGACGTCGTAACGATCTCCGCTCATGCCCTGCCTCCTCCCGTGTGTCCACATCAAACGCCGGCACGCAGGCGGCGGACGAGGCATCAGCCGTACTCGTCCGGTGCGGGTTTCCACACACGGATGGGGCTACGATCGTCGGATGACAGATCGGCTCCCGCGCTCGCTCCTGCACCTCGAAGGCGTCGTGGTCGCCATCGCCGCGGTCGCGCTCTACTTCCACCTCGGCTACCCGTGGTGGCTCCTCCTGATCCTCGCCCTCGCGCCGGACCTCTCGATGGTCGCCTACGCCGCCGGGCCGAAGGTCGGCGCCGTCGCCTACGACGCCGCGCACACCTACGCCGGCCCCGTCGCGCTCGGCATCGTCGGGGTCTTCGCCGGCGGAGACCTCGCCGTGCAGCTCGCGCTGATCTGGGCCGCGCACATCGGCGTCGACCGCGCTCTCGGCTACGGGCTCAAGTACCCGGCGGGGTTCGCGGACACCCACCTCCAGCGCGTGTAGCCAACACTCAGTCGACGACGTCGAGCAGGATCCCGCGCTCCGGCGGCGCCGTGTCCCCGATCTCGTAGGACGCCAGGACCGCCGCGACCGCTCGCTCCGCCGCAGCGTCGTCGCGCGCGTGCACCTCAGCGAGGTCGTCGCCTGCGAGGACCGTGTCGCCACGCTTCGCGAAGCACAGCACGCCGACGGCGTGGTCGACCGCGTCGGCCTTCGTCCGCCGACCGGCACCGAGCTCGAGCGCGGCGTTGCCGATGTCGAGCGCCCCGAGCCGGGTGACGGCCCCGCCCCGAGGTGCGGTCACGACCCGCAGCACCGGCGCCTGCGGGAGCGCGGCCGGGCTCGGGTCGCCGCCCTGGGCGCGGACCCAGCGCTCGTACGTGTCGAGCGCGCTCCCGTCGTCGATCGACGCCCGTGCGCGGCGTCTCCCCTCCTCGACGTCGACGCCGAGGTCGGAGTACGCGAGCAGCCGTGCGGCAGCCTCGAGGACGAGCTCGGTGAAGTCCGCCGGGCCTTCGCCTCGGACCGTGTCGTGCGCCTCGTGCACCTCGAGCGCGTTGCCGACAGCGCGACCGAGCGGCTGGTCCATGTCGGTCAGGAGACACGTGACCTCGCGGCCGGCCATCGTCCCGATCTCGCGCATCTGCTCGGCGAGCGCACGCGCCTGGTCGAGCGTCTTCATGAAAGCGCCGTCCCCGACCTTGACGTCGAGCACGATTGCCTGCGCGCCCGCCGCGAGCTTCTTCGACATGATCGAGCTCGCGATGAGCGGCACGATGTCGACCGTCGCCGTGACGTCCCGGAGCGCGTAGAGCTTCTTGTCGGCGGGGACGAGGTCGGCCGTCTGCCCCACGATCGCCATCCCCACCTCGCGCAGCTGCGCGACGAGCTCGTCGGTGGTCAGCTCGACCCGGAAGCCCGGAATCGACTCGAGCTTGTCGAGGGTGCCGCCGGTATGCCCGAGCCCACGGCCGGACATCTTCCCGAGCGGGACGCCGCACGCCGCGACGATCGGGCCCACCGCGATCGACGTCTTGTCGCCGACGCCGCCGGTCGAGTGCTTGTCGACGACCTTCCTCCCGAGAGCGGCACCGAGGTCGATCGTCTCGCCCGAGCGGATCATCGCGTCCGTGAGCGCGTGCGTCTCCTGCGGGCTCAGCCCCTGGAAATAGACGGCCATGCACCACGCGGCCAATTGGTAGTCGGGCACCTCATCGCGGGCGTAGGCGAGGATCAGCTCGGCCAGCTCCGCCGGGTCGTGCTCCCCCCCGTTTCGCTTCTGCTCGATCAGCTCCGCTGCGCGCATACGCCACTGGTGTCCGACTTCAGTCGGACACCTGCCCTTTCGCCTTCGTCCCGACGAAGATCGACGAGGCTCGGCGTGTCCGGATGGGCAGGTCGTAGGGTCCCGGATCCTGGGGCTCGTCGGCGTCGAGTGAGGCGACGAAGCCGCGCACGAGTTCGTGGTCATCGATCGTCACCCACCCGTTCGCGTCACGTCGCTCCACGCGCTCGAAATGCCGTCCGATGATCTCCGCGCCGTTTTCGCGGCTGAACGTGTGCGCCCACCTGGCCGCTCCGGCAACGGCGCGGAGCTCGGCCATGTGATGCTCGGCGTTCGTGACTGCGACGAGGCGGCCACCGGGCCGAAGGACGCGGGCGAGCTCGGTGACGCCGGCGTCGATGTCCGCGAGGTGGAAGAGCATCCACGCGGCAACGACGCAGTCGAACGTCCCGTCCTCGAACGGGAGATTCCGGGCGTCACCGACCTGCGCGTCGACGCCGCGCGCACCCGCGAGCTCGACCATCCGCGGCGAGATGTCGACCATGACGACGTCGCAGGCGAGCTCGTCGCGAAGCCTGGCGGCAAGCTCACCCGGGCCGCCACCGACCTCCAGCACCCGCGTCGGCGCCACCTCGGCGACGGCTGCAAAGGCCAGCTCGCGCGGGTCCGGCCCTTCCGCGTTCGCGTAGAGCGACCGTCGCGCCTCGAGGTTGTCCTCGGTCGCGTACTGCCGCGCGACAGCCTCCGGGTCGTCGATCCTCACCGCTCGAGGATCGGCCGGCCGGGCGCGCCCTTGCCGGGGTGCTTGGCACCGAGCCACGCGCAGATCGTCGCGCCGACGTCGCCGAACTCCCCGTCGTCGTGGATCTTGCCGGCGGCGTTCTTTCCGGCCGCGTACGCGAGTAGAAGCGCGTGCTCTCGCGAGTGGTCGGTCGAGGCGGTCGTGGGATCGCAGCCGTGGTCCGACGTGAGGATCAGGAGGTCGTCGTCGCGGAGCGCGTCCAGGATGTCCGGGAGGCGCCGGTCGAAGTCCTGCAGGCAGCGATGGAAGTTCTCCGGGTCGTTGCGGTGACCCCAGAGCTGGTCGGTCTCGACGAGGTTCGTGAAGACGAGGCCCGAGTCGACGTTCTCGAGCAGCTCGATCGTTCGGTTGATGCC
The DNA here is from genome assembly GCA_963747125.1 of uncultured Actinomycetes bacterium. GTDB lineage: Bacteria > Actinomycetota > Thermoleophilia > Gaiellales > Gaiellaceae > Gaiella. The sequence continues at coordinate 41,996 of CAVVEN010000011.1, forward strand.
GTCGACGTTCGACTTGGTCGGGAACGACTCGTCGATGTCGCAGCCGGCGAAGATGTCAGAGATCTTCCCGACGCCGTACACCGTGTTGCCCGCATCGCGGATTGCCGTCAGGTAGTTCGGCCGGCGCGGCTCGAGCGAGAAGTCGTGCCGGTTCGGCGTCCGCTCGTAGTGGCCAGCGCCGCCGACGAACGGGCGCGCGATCACCCGCCCGACCGCGTGCTTACCGGTGAGGATCTCCCGCGCGATGCGGCAGCCCGCGTAGAGCTCCTCGAGGGGAATGGTCTCCTCGTGCGCGGCGATCTGGAAGACCGAGTCCGCCGATGTGTAGACGATCCACTTGCCGGTGCGCTGGTGCTCCTCGCCGAGCTCCTGGATGATCTCCGTCCCCGAGGCGGGCTTGTTGCCGAGCACGCCGCGTCCCGTTCGGTTCATGAACGGGTCGATCACCTCGTCGGGGAAGCCGTACGGATAGGTCGGGAATGCCGAAGCCGTCACGACGCCCATCAGCTCCCAGTGCCCTGCCGTCGTGTCCTTCCCCTTCGAACGCTCGAGAAGGCGGCCGGCGACGGCGGGCGCGTACGGCTGCGGCGGGCAGCCCTCGAGCGGCTCGACGTTCCCGAGCCCGAGCGCTTCGAGGTTCGGCAGATCGAGCCCGCCGACCGCGCGCGCGACGTTGCCAAGAGTGTCCGATCCTTCGTCGCCGAAGTCGGCGGCGTCGGGCAGCGCGCCCGCACCGACGGCATCCAGCACGATCACGCAGGCCCGCGGCATAGCGAGCTATCCTAGTCCCCCGATGGACACCGTCATCAGCCTGGTGGAGCTCACCGCGTACATCGGCGGGATCCTCGCGCTCTCGATGTCGGTCACGTGGGCCGTCGTCAGGGTTTCTCCCTCCGAGAGCGCGAAGGAACAGCGCGCGCAGGCGAAGGCGAAGGCCGAGTCGTAGCGGGGTCCCGGGCGGGACCCGCTCTTGCAAAAGCCCGACTGGCGGAAGACTCAGACCACGGCCCGGTCGGCCTGTTCGAGCGGCGTGTACTGCAAGCCGTGCGCCTCGGCGACGGCCTGGTAGGTCAGCTTGCCGGCGAAGGTGTTGACGCCCTTGGCGAGCGCGGGATCCTCGGCGATCGCGCGGGAGAGCCCCTTGTCGGCGATCGCCTCCACGTACGGCAGCGTGACGTTGGTCAGGCCCTTGGTCGACGTGACAGGCACCGCGCCGGGCATGTTCGCGACGCAGTAGTGGACGATCCCGTCCACCTCGAAGGTCGGGTCGTCGTGGGTCGTGGCGTGCGACGTCTCGAAGCAGCCGCCCTGGTCGATCGCGACGTCCACCAGCACCGAGCCGGGCCGCATCAGGGTGAGCATGTCCCGGGTGACGAGCTTCGGTGCGACCGCCCCGGGGATCAGGACGGCGCCGATCACCATGTCCGCGTCTCGCAGCACCTCCTCGATCTGGAGGCGATTCGACATCGCGAGCGTCACGCGCCCGTCGAGCGCGATCTCGAGATCGCGCATGCGGTCGACCGACTTGTCGAGCACCCACACGTCCGCCTGCATCCCGAGCGCGATGATCGCCGCGTTCAGGCCGACGACGCCGCCGCCGAGGACGACCACCTTCGCGGGCGGCACGCCCGGAACGCCCCCGAGCAGGATGCCGCGGCCACCGTGGGCCTTCTCCAGCGCCCAGGCGCCCATCTGCGGCGCCAGACGGCCGGCGACCTCGCTCATCGGTGCGAGGAGCGGCAGACGGCGATCGGCCGTTTCGACCGTCTCGTACGCAACCCCGGTGACACCGGACTCGAGCAGCGCCCTCGTTAGCGGCTCGTCCGCGGCGATGTGGAGGTACGTGAAGAGCGTGAGACCCTCCCGCAGACGCCCGTACTCGGGCTCGATCGGCTCCTTGACCTTGAGCAGGAGCTCCGACGACGCCCAGACGTCCTCGACGTCGGTCAGCCGTGCCCCAACCGCCGCGTAGTCCTCGTCAGCGAAGCCGGACCCGACGCCCGCGTCTTGCTCGACCGCGACGTCGTGCCCGCGCTGGACGAGCTCGAGGGCGCCCGCGGGAGTCAGCGCAACGCGGTACTCCTGCGACTTGATCTCCTTCGCGACCCCGATGCGCACGGCGCGCGGGACGATACCGCACCGCCGCCCGGCGACGGGATCACGCGAGCGCGAGCCGCCCGGCGGCGAACGCGGCGGCGAAGAACCACGGGTCCTCGCCGGGGCCGCGGCCCATGTGCGAGAGCGGCAGCGGCGCGCACGCCGCCTCCCAGCCCGCCGCGTTGACCTCCACGACGTCGACGCCGTCCGGCCGCTCGAGACCGAGCGGCCACGCGACACGGACCTCGCCGAGGCAGAGCGCGAGGGCAGAGCGCGTGTGGTGCGAGAGCCCGCGATGGCGCGGGCGCTCGTCGGCGAACGAGACCCGCGGCGCGACGATCGGCAGGGCTCCGAGCGCCGTGGCGGTGTTCGCCGCCTCGGCGACGGCGACGCCGCCGTGGCCCCAGCGAGAGCCCGTCCCGACGATCCCCGGGCCGATCCCGCAGACGACGACGTCGGCGCCGCTTCGCGCTGCCTGCACGAGCGCCGCGGGCGCCGTGACACACTGGACGTCTCCGTCGAGGCACGGGGAGACGGCGATCGCGGCGTCGAGCAGCTGACGGGCCTTCAGCGCGCGCACCGTGTCGGAGAGCGAGAGCGGCAGCGCCCCGCCCGCCAGCTGGACGTAGGCAACGCGGCGTCCCGCGAGCGCCGCACACGCGGGCGCGAGCTGGCTGTGGAGCCCGATGCAGACGACCGGAAGACCGTCGACTCGCTCGGGCACGTCCTCGCCGTGCTCCTCCGCGAATCGCGTCGCGTGCTGTCCGGGTGTGTACGGGAGCGCCATGACGTGCGCCCCGTCCTCGACCGGGAGGCCGAGCCCGCGCGTCAGGTTCGCGTAGAGCACGTCGAAGTCGCCGGAGCCGAGACCGAGCTCCACCGCCTGGCCGTTCACGAGCACCACGTCGTCCACCTCGACGTCCCCGGTGAGCCGTGTGTACGCGATGCACGGCGCACCGTCGACCTCGAGACGGACGAGCCCGTCGAGCCGCTCGCCGACGGCGGTGACATTGCCCCAGCGGAGCCCAATGGGCACTACCCGGCCTCGCGGGCCGCGTCCACGAGCGCGAGCGTGACGTCGACCATGCGCTCGAGATCGGCGACGGCGATCCGTTCGTCGGGTGTGTGGATGTCGGTCATCCCGTTCGCGAGATTCACGCATTCGAGTCCGCGAGCGTTGAAGACGTTCGCATCCGCCGCGCCCCCCGAGAGCCCGAGGCGCGCCTCGAAGCCCGTGCGCGCGAGCGCCTCGACCGCGAGGCGGACCGCGAGATCGTCCTCCCGGAACCGGTAGCCCCGGTACTTGGGCTCGATCCGCGTTTCGAGGGTGCATTCCGTGACGCTCGCCGCGAAGGCGGCGGCGTCGACGATCTCCTGCACGACCTCGGTGACCCGCGCGTCGTCGTGCGAGCGGACCTCGACCTCGAGCAGGCACCGCTCGGCGACGACGTTGCGCGCTGTCCCGCCGCGGACGACGCCGACATTCGCGCTCGTCACCTCGTCGATCCTTCCGTGCGGCATGTCCGCGATCGCACGCGCAGCCGCGACGATCGCTGACCTGCCCTCCTCCGGGTACATCCCGGCATGCGCGGCACGGCCGACGAAGGTCAGCTCGAGCTCCTGCGCGGTCGGGGAGCCGACGACAACGTCTCCGATCGGGGCAGCCTGGTCGAACACGTACCCGATGCATGCCTCGAGCCGCGACGCGTCGAACGCGTCGGCTCCCACGAGGCCGATCTCCTCCATCGGGGTGAACAGGAGCTCGACACCGGCATGCGGCCGTCCTTCGTCGACGATCCGCCTGGCTGCCTCGACCATCACGGCGACCGCCGACTTGTTGTCCGCCCCGAGGATCGTGCCGCCGGCGTTCCGGAAGAAGCCGTCCTTGACAACTGGCTCGAGAGCACCGTCGAGCGGAACGGTGTCGAAGTGCGCGCAGAGGAAGATCGGCAGGCCGCCGTCCGCGTTGGCCGGGAGGCGACAGTAGACGTTCCCCGCCGTCGATCCGATCGCCGGGCCGCTCGCGTCCTCGTCCCACTCGAGGCCAATCGAGTCGAGCTCCCGCGTGACCCGGTCGGCGACCGCGCGCTCCTCCCCCGGCGGGCTCGGGATCGCGCAGAGCTCGAGGAACAGGTCGACGACGCGCGACGTGAGCTGCGGCTGCTCCACGGCGGTCATCCTACGAGGGCGCCGTGACGGCGCAGGCGGCCGCTACGCGGCGGTCGCGCGCACGCCGGAGCGGGCGCGGTTCCGCTCGAGCGCCGCCACCACGAACTCGCGGAAGAGCGGCGCCGGCCGGGTGGGGCGCGACTTGAACTCGGGGTGGAACTGGCTCGCGACGAACCAGGGGTGGTCTGGGAGCTCCACGATCTCGACCAGGCGACCCTGCTGGAAGGTGCCCGAGACGACGAGGCCCTGCTCGACGAGCTGGTCGCGGTAGCGGTTGTTGACTTCGTAGCGGTGCCGGTGGCGCTCGTGGACGACCGCCTCGCCGTAGATCTCTCGAGCGCGCGTCTCCTCGGCGAGCTCGACCGCCTGCGCCCCGAGCCGCATCGTGCCGCCGAGCTCCTCGATCTCCTTCTGCTCGGGCAGGAGGTCGATCACCGGATACGGCGTCTCCGGGTCCATCTCGGTGGAGTTGGCCCCTTCGAGGCCGGCGACGTGACGGGCGAACTCCGACACGGCGACGTGCATGCCGAGGCAGATCCCGAGGTACGGGATCCCGCGCTCGCGCGCGACGCGGCAAGCGAGGATCTTCCCCTCCCAGCCGCGAGACCCGAACCCACCCGGCACGAGCACGCCGTCGACCTGCTCGAGCTCGTCGACGGCCTCCGCGTAGGACATGTCCTCGGCGTCGACCCACCGCACGCGCACGTGCGTCCCGGCCGCGACACCCGCGTGCTTGAGCGCCTCGTGCACCGAGAGGTACGCGTCGTGGAGCTTGACGTACTTGCCGACGAGCGCGATCTCGACCTCGTCCGCCCGCTGCTCCGCGATCCGGTCGGTGAGCTCGCGCCACTCGGCGAGGTCGGCCGGCGGCGTCTCGAGCGCGAGGCGCTCGCAGACGTACGCGTCGAGCCCCTCCGCCATCAGGTGCTCCGGCACGAGGTACACGTCGGGGACGTCGGGCGACGAGAACACGGCCCGCGGGTCGACGTCGGCGAAGAGCGCGATCTTGTCGCGGATCTCCTCCGAAAGGTGGTCGCGCGAGCGGCACACGATCGCATCGGGGTGGATGCCGATGCGGCGCAGCTCGTTGACCGAGTGCTGCGTGGGCTTTGTCTTCAGCTCGCCGGCTGCCTCGATGAACGGGACGAGCGTGACGTGGAGATAGAGAACGTTCTCCGGCCCGACCTCGCGCCGGAACTGGCGGATCGCCTCGAGGAACGGGAGCGATTCGATGTCGCCCACCGTGCCGCCGATCTCCGAGATGACGACGTCGGCGGGATCGGCCTTCGCGGCCCGCCGGATCCGCACCTTGATCTCGTTCGTGATGTGCGGGATCACCTGCACGGTCGCGCCGAGGAACTCGCCTTTGCGCTCCTTGCGGAGCACCGTGTCCCAGATCGCCCCGGCGGAGTGGCTCGCGTTGCGCGAGAGGTTCTCGTCGACGAAGCGCTCGTAGTGGCCGAGGTCGAGGTCGGTTTCCGCGCCGTCCTCGGTGACGAAGACCTCGCCGTGCTGGAACGGGCTCATCGTGCCCGGGTCGACGTTCAGGTACGGATCGAACTTCTGGGCCTGGACGCGGAGACCGCGCGCCTTGAGCAGCCGGCCGAGCGACGCCGCGACGATCCCCTTGCCGAGAGCCGACACAACCCCGCCCGTGACGAAGACGTAGCGGGTCGCAGGCCCGTCGCTCACGGATGCCGTCCGAACGAGTCCAGGTCGCGCAGGACGGGCGTCGTCTCGATCAGCGACCCGAGCGACCGGCGCTCGCCGACGAGGGTGACGGCGGCCAGCGCGCCGATCGCGCTCGCTCTCCGCAGGCCCGTCAACCGCCTCACGGACTCCAAACCTAGCACGGCTCCGAAGGCGTTCGACCCGGCGTCCCCCAACATCGTCATCTCGCGAAGATCGTAGGGCGCGAGGAGGACGGCCACCGCGACCGCACTTCGTGGCCGCCCGCCGACCAGTGCAGAGCCGATCAGGAAGGCCTTCAGCGCACGGCCCGGCCGGGTGTCGAGCTGGTTGAGGAGGTTGGCAGCGAGGCCGACGAGCGCCGCACCGGAGAGGGAGCGTGTCCGCCAGAGCGCCCAGAGCGGGATCGCGACGAGCTTGAGCGTGCCCGTCGTTGCACCGCCCCGGAGGTGGGCGCGAAAGCCGCGCTCGGGGCCGCTCCAGAGGTCGTCCGCGAGCCCCACGGCCGCCACCGGCGCGACGGACGGCACGACGACACCCACGACCGCGCCGACGAGCGGCAGCCGCAGCCCCCGAAAGTTGACCGCCTGCGGCGCGAGCGTCGCGAGGGCGAGGTCGCGAAGCTGCCGCCCGCGATGGACGAAGCCGGCGACGTCGCTGCCGGTGGCGTGATGCTCGAGGTCGAGCTCCATCTCGCGGACGTCGAGCCCGGCGCGGAGCGCGTCGATCGTCATCCGCGTCTCGACCCCGAAGCCGGCCGCGACCGGGAACACCTCCGAGCGCGCCCGTGGGGAAAGCGCCCGCTGGCCAGAGAGCGGCTCTCCGACCCGACGACCCCCGCGGAGCTCGATCAGGGCGCGCGCGACGCCTTTCGCGAGCCCGAGCCCGCCGCCGACGCGCCGCGCGAACCTGGCGCTGGTGAGGTCGGCACCACCCTCGAGCAGGGGGCGTAGATCGCCGACGAGGTCGGCATCGCACAGGAGCAGCGGGCCGTCGACACAGTCGCGCTCGGCGAGCGTCAGCGCCTGCCCTTTCCCCCGGCGGGGAAGCGACACGACGCGCGCGCCCGCACCGGAGGCGACCGCGGCGGTCCGGTCGCGCGACCCGTCGTCGGCGACGACGACCTCGGCCTCGGGGAACGCGGCGCGCAGCGCGGCGACGGTGCCTCCGATCCGCTCCTCCTCGTCCCGCGCCGCGACGAGCACGGTCAGCCCCGCTTGCGTCACCCCTTGCTCGCGACCGGCGCGGGCGGCGGATCCGGCAGGATCCCGTCGACCGCGCCGCTGCCGACCCCGTAGCTCCCGGGTCGCGCGCCGGCGAGGAGGAACGCGAGCGCGACCTTCCCGGCCGCAAGATCGACGCCACCGACGGTCGCCATGCCACGACGCTGGAACACGGGGATCGCGCTCGTTCGCGCCCCGCTCTTCTCGATGCCGACCGTCGGCACCGACGCCGCCGCCAGGCCGCTGTAGAGCCCCGTGAGCAGGTCCTGCGTCTCGCCCTGCTGCGGCGCGGCCGGACGGGCGACGACAACCGCGTCGAGCCCTTTGCCGACTGCGCCCGACTGCTCCTCGACGATCACGCGCGCCAGGCGGTCGAAGACCGGTCTCGGCCCGGCGCCGACGAGCTCGCGCGCCAGCTCGCGGCCGAGCCGCTCGCGGTTGTCGACACCCGCGAGCTCGCGCGTCTCCGGATCGGCCCGGAGCGCGGCGTCGACCGCCTCGGGGTCGAGCGGGACCCGCAGCGCTCGCACGAGGGCGACCCGCCCGCCCGCATCGTCGACGGTCCGGCGAACCGCGTTCGCGACGCCCTGGTCGACCGAGCCGACGAACACCACGCCCACGGTCTTGCCATCGAGCATGCCGGCGACGAGCTCCGGATATGTCGTCTTCGCGAACTGGTCGAGGTCGACCCCGCTCTGGTCGGCGCTGGCAGCGCGTGCGACCGCGCTGTCCCGCTCGCCGCGCAGCGCGTCGATCTGCGCCTGGAGGTTCTCCCGCTCCGCGTCCGAGACGAATCCTTTCCCAGAGAGACCGACCCCGACGAAGATCCCGAGCAGGAGCGCGACGAACACCGCGGCAAGCGACGCGACGTGGTAGCGCAGGTCGAACATCTCGCGGCACGGTAGCTCGCCCGCAGCGGGGGGGCCTAGAAGCCGAGCCCGTTGCCGATCGCGCGCGTCGTCGACTGGATCACGTTGCGGAGCGCGGGCGACACGAGCACGGCGCCGACGATCGCGATCACGCCCGTGGCCGCGAAGACGGCGAGGGGCCAGATCCCGACGCGCCGCGAGACGAGCCGCGAGACGCCCTTTGCGTCGACGAGCGACTCCCCCACCTTGAGCCGCGTGACGAACGTCGAGGCCATCCCCTCGCGGTCGCGCTCCAGGAACTCGACGAGGTTGAAGTGCGTGCCCACGGCGACGATCAGGCTCGCGCCTTTCTCGTACGCGAGCTGGAGGGCGAGGTCCTCGCTGATCCCCGGCGCCGCCACGACGTGATAGGAGAGCCCGAGACCGCGCAGGCGCTGCGTGCCGGGCGCCGCGCCGCCGGGATACGCATGGACGATGAGCTCGGCCCCCTCCCGCAGCGCAGCGTCCGACACGGAGTCGAAGTCCCCCACGATCACGTCGGCCGAGAGACCCACCTCGCGGAGCGCATCCGCCCCGCCGTCGACGGCGACGAGCACCGGCCGGAACTCGCGGATGTACGGTCGCACCATCCGCAGGTCGGACTTGTACCCCGGGCCGCGGGCGATCACGAGCGCGTGCCGGTCGCGAAGGCGGGTGTCGAGTGCCGGCAGGTCGAGCCCCGCGGCGAGCGCGCCCGCCTCCTCTTGAAGGTGGCGCAACGTGTTCTCCGCGAATGCCTCGAGCGCGTGCGAGAGGCGCCCCTGCTGGTCGACGAAGGCCCGCTCGAGCGACGGGGCGTCGAGCACGGTGCCCTGCGCGAGAAGCGCCCCGTTGCGCCACACGCTGCCGCCCTCGACGCGGATCGCCTCTCCGTCGGAGAGCACGTCGAAGAGCGGCGCGCCCGGCGCGTCGACCAGGCGGACGCCGGCGCGGACGAGCTCGAGCGGACCCGGGTTCGGAAAGCGTCCGGTCGACGACGGCGAGACGTTGACCACCGCGCGGACGCCGGACTCGGCGAGCTCCTCCGCCGACACACGGTCGATGTCGGGGTGGTCGACGATCGCCACGTCCAGAGGTCCGAGGCGCTTGACGAGGTCCTTCGTCCTGCGCCCGAGCCGCGCGCGGCCGGTGATCTCGCCGTTCATCGTCGGTCGTCCGCCGTCACTGCGCTGACGAACTCCTCGCCGCCGAGCATCCGCTCGAGCTCGTCGCGCCGCTCGGCCTCGTCGAGGACGGCGATGCGCGTGTGGGTCGGGTCTCCCTCGACCTTCTCGACGCGCAGGTGCTGGTCGGCAACGCTTGCGATCTGCGGCAGGTGCGTGATCGTCAGCACCTGCGCGCGCCCGGCCAGACGGCGGAGGACATCCGCGACGCGGTGCGCCGTCACACCCCCGACACCCGCGTCGACCTCGTCCAGGACGACCGTCTCTCCACCGGCGACGGCCGCGATGGCCAGCGCGACGCGAGAGAGCTCGCCGCCGGAGGCGGTCTCGGCCACGGGCGCCAGCGGCAGGCCCGCGTTCGGCCGCACGAGGAAGACGGCCTCGTCGGTGCCCGTCGGCCCTGCATCGCGCTCGCGCAGCTCGACATGGAACTCGCCCTCCCCCATGCCGAGGTCGGCGAGCTCGCGGGCGACCTCGCCGGCGAACGGGCCTGCGGCAGCACGACGCGCGCCTGCGAGGTCCCGCGCCGCGGCCTCGAAGCGGCCTCCCGCCGCCTTGAGCTCGCTCCGGGCCTGCTCGAGCGGATCGCCGCCCGCGTCGGCGCGATCGAGCTCCTCGACGGCCTCGGCCCGACGGGCGAGCAGCTCGTCGAGGCTCGATGCCCGGTGACGGCGACGCACGTCCGCGATCCGGTCGAGTCGCTCCTCGACCTCCGCTGCGCGGGCCGGGTCGGCGTCGAGCGCATCGGCGAAGCGCCGCACGTCGCTTCCGACCTCGCCTAGGCGGACGACGAGGTCGCGCAGCTCGGCCGCCGCCGATTCGAGCTCGGGAGCGATCCGCTCGAGCGGTGCGAGCGCCCGCTCCGCCGAAGCCGCGAGCGACCGCGCGCCGTCGCCGTCGTCCGGCTCGATCGCGGCCGCCGCCGCGTGGGCGCCGTCGCCCAGCTCGGCGACGTGCCGGAAACGCTCGCGCTCGGCACGGAGCGCTTCCTCGTCTCCTGGCTCGAGGCCCTCCGTGTCCTCGACGAGGGCGCGGAGCTCGTCGAGCCGGGCTCGCTCGCTGTCGGCACCGTGCTCCAGCTCCTCGACGCGCCGCGCCGCGGCCGCCAGCGCCCGCCACGCGTCCCGCGCCTCCGTCCGGCGGAGCCGCTGCTCCGGGCCGCTGAAGGCGTCGAGAAGCTCCAGCTGGTGCGCCGGCCGGCCGAGTCGCCGCTGAGCGAACTGCCCCGAGAGCGCCAGCAGCCGCTCGGTCGCCGCGACGAGATCGTCGCGCGCCACGCTCCTGCCCCAGGCGTATGCGCGCGAGCGGCCGTCGGCCGTCACCCGACGGGCGACGACGAGCCCGGGCTCGTCGTCGGGTCGCAGGTCGCGGAGCGCCTCGAGCCCGTCCTCGTCGAAGAACCCTTCGGGGACGTCGAGCTCCGCCTCGACGTACGCCTCGGCTCCGGCGGCGCCGACCGCGGCAGCATCGCCCTTCGCCCCGAGCAGCAGGCCGATCGCCTGCGTGACGATCGTCTTGCCGGCGCCGGTCTCCCCGGTGAGCGCGACGAGCCCGGGCGCGAGCTCGAGCTCCGCCTCGCGGATGAGGACGAGGTTCTCGATCCGCAGCCTGCGTAGCACGTGAAGATCGTAGACACGCCCCGCGCGAGCGGCAGGTGTCCGAAACGGCGCACTACGTCGAGAAGCTCTCCCGGTAGCGGCTGACGAAGGTCGCGTCGGGCAGGGTCGCGAGGAGCGTGTGGGCGGCGCCGAGCCGGACCGTCACGGTGCCGCCCGGGCCGGCCTCGCCCACCCGATGGCCGTCGACGATCACGACCACGGGGACCTCGGACGTGCGATTCACCACGAGCACGTCCTTGCCGCGCGGGACGACGAGCGGCCGGGCATGGAGCGAGTGCGGCGCGACGAAGGTCGTCGTGAGCGCGTCGATGCCCCACATCAGCACCGGGCCGCCGTTCGACAGGTTGTACGCCGTCGACCCGGAGGGCGTCGAGCAGATCAGGCCGTCGCACGGGATGCTCCCGAGGTCCTCGCCGCCGACGGCCCACTCGAGCTCGACCATACGGCCGAGAACGGCCGACGTGACCACGACGTCGTTGACGGCGACATGCGGCTCGGCGCCGTTCACGACCTCGAGCGTCGGCAGCTCGATGACCTCGAGCTCGCCGCGAAAGGCGCGCGTCAGCCCGACCTCGAGCTCCTCCGGCTGCATCGAGGTCAGGAACCCGACGCGCCCGAAGTTGACCCCGATGACGGGGATCCCGGACCCGAGGTACGTGCGGAGGGCACGGAGCATCGTCCCGTCGCCACCCAGGACGACGACGAGGTCGGCCGCGCGCGGATCGCCGCTGGCCTCGAGCTCGTGCCGCGCAGCCTCGTCCGACGCGACGATCAGCTCGACTCCCGCCCTTCCTGCCACGGCGACGACTCGCTCGATGCCGTCGCCGATCTGCTCCTGACGCCCGTGCGTCACGAGCGCCGCCCGTGCGACGGGCTTCGCCCTGCTACCCGACGGCAGCGTCGATCCGGCGTTCGAGCTCATCGGGGTCTTGGGGCTCTTCGCTCGCGATCAGGTGGACGACGAACTCCCGGTTCCCTTTCGGCCCCGGGTGCCCCGAGTCTACGACCCCTGCCACCCCCGCACGCCAGGAACCCGCCGCGGCGCAGAACGCGCGAAGGACCCGCCGGTGCACCTCGGGGTCGCGCACGACGCCCTTGGGCACGTCCGCGCGGCCCGCCTCGAACTGCGGCTTGACGAGGACCAGCGCCTCCCAGGCCGGTACGGCCAGCGCGATCGCCGGCGGCAGCACCCGCCTCGCGGAGATGAACGAGACGTCGCAGGTGACGAGCTCGGGCGGGAAGGGCAGCGCGTCGAGCTGGCGTGCGTTGACGCGCTCGAGCACGGTCACGCGGTCGTCGTCGCGGAGCCGGGGGTGGAGCTGGCCGTAGCCGACGTCGAGCGCGATCACGCGCGCAGCGCCGCGCTGCAGCAGGCAGTCGGTGAAGCCTCCCGTCGAGGCGCCGAGGTCGAGGCAGTCCTTCCCGCCGGGGTCGACGCCGAGCGCGTCGAGGGCGTGCGCGAGCTTCTCGCCGCCCCGCGAGACGAAGCGCGGCGGCCGCTCGACCGCAAGTGGCGCGTCTTCGGCCACCTGTTGCCCGGGCTTCTCGTAACCCGGCACGAGGCCCGCCATGACGAGCGCCTTCGCCTGTTCGCGACTCTCCGCGAGCCCCCGCTCCACGAGCAGTACATCGAGCCGCTTCTTGCCCACCGCTACGCGGTCCGGACGGCCAGCCCGTCGACGAGCGCCGCGAGCACCGACGTGTCGGCGTCGATCGCGTCAAGGCGGTCGCGCGCGCGGCGCGCCGCAGCCGCGGCGACGTTGCGCGCTCCGTCCTCGCCCAGGTCGACCGCGTAGCCGTCGCCGTCGAGAGCGTCGTCGACCGCCTGGAAGAGGACGCCGAGCTCCTCGCCGAAGGCGCGCCACGGCGCTTGCTCGCCTACTGGCACGCCCGCCGCCCAGAGCCCGAGCCCGACCGCGGCGGCGAAGAGCCTCCCGGTCTTGAGCCGGTGCAGGTCGGCGAGCGCGACGTCCGCCTCCGTGACGTCGAGGTACTGCCCGCCGATCATCCCGAGGGTCGCGTCGGCGAGCTCCCGCGCGACCTCGGATCGGTCGTAGAAGAGCGCGAGCCGCAGGCCTTCGGCCAGGAGCGCGTCTCCGGCAAGCAGCGCGACGCCCTCGCCGTGGGCGATGTGGGTGCTCGGCCGACCACGGCGCTCGTCGTCGTCGTCCATCGACGGGAGGTCGTCGTGGACGAGCGAGAACGTGTGGACGAGCTCGAGCGCAACCGCCGCCGGGAGCGCGTCCTCGGCCCGGCCGCCGGCCGCCTCGGCGGTCGCCAGGCACAGCACGGGCCGGATCCGCTTGCCGCCCCCCACGAGGGCGTACCGCATCGGCTCGGAAAGGCCGGCGAGCGACGGCGCGAACGACACTGCCTCGAGCTCCCGCTCGACGAGCGCGCGGAGCTCGTCAGGCGCCCGCATCGGCGGCCCGACGGGCGCGCTGCACTTCGGCCTCGATCTCCTTGGCGAGCTCGGCGAGCTCGGCGAGGGCATCGACGGCCCCGTCGACGTCCCCACCGGCGTCCGCGCTTGCCTCGAGCGCGTCCACCCGCGTCCGGAGACGCTCGAGGAGCTCCTCCGCCCGCTGGAGGGCGGCGTCGGAGCCCGCCGGCCGTATGCCGTCGGTCACGCGCGCTCCTTCGCGACCCTGCCGAGGATCCCGTTGACGAGGCGTGCAGCGTCCTCGCTCGCGTAGCGCTTCGCGAGCACGACCGCCTCGTTGATCGCGACGTCGGCAGGCACCGTTTCCTCCTCGAGCTCGTACACCCCGATCCGCAGGATGTTGCGCTCGAGCGTACCCAGCCGGTCGGCGGGCCAGCCGTCGGAGACCGCGCTCACCCGCTCGTCGAGCGCGGGCGCCACGGCAGCGACCGCGGACGCGAGCTGCCGCGCAAACGCGTCCGGCTCGCCCTCGTAGAGCGACGCGAGCGGCTGCCCTGTGAGGTCCCACTGATAGAGGAGGAAGAGCGCCTGCCGGCGTGCCTGCCTGCGGCCCACCGGCTTCGCCGTCGGGGCTGGCGGCGTCGTCTCGCCGCTCATGCCGGTCGCAGCGAGGGCAGGTGCGCTTCCATCTCCTCAAGGTAGCCGGTCGAGTACGCGCCCGATCCGAACCCGTCGGAGCGAAGCACATCGAGAGCGAGCTCCCGCGTGGTCGGGATGCCGGCGACGACGAGTTCCTCGAGCGCCCGGACGGCCCGTGCGATCGCCGCAGGCCGGTCGTCGTCCACGACGATCACCTTCGCGATTAGCGAGTCGTAGTACGGCGGGATCGCCGTGCCCTCCTCGACGGCGGTGTCGACTCTCACCCCCGGCCCGAGCGGAGGCCGGAAGCGCTCCACCACGCCCGGTGAGGGGACGAAGCCGCGGGCGGGATCCTCCGCGTTGATCCGGATCTCGATCGCGTGCCCGCGGCGGGCCGCGCGACCCGTGGCCGACAGTGGCTCACCCGCCGCGATCCGCACCTGCTCGCGGACGATGTCGATCCCGGTGAGCAGCTCGGTCACCGGGTGCTCGACCTGGAGGCGGCAGTTGACCTCGATGAAGTACGGCTCGCCCTCGAGCCCGAGGAGGAACTCGAACGTCCCTGCCCCCTCGTAGCCGACCGCCTGGCACGCTCGCTCGACCGCGGCCTCCATCTCCTCGCGCGTCTCCGCCGAGAGCGCCGGCGAGGGCGACTCCTCGACGAGCTTCTGGTGGCGCCGCTGGATCGAGCACTCTCGCTCGCCGAGCGTGAGGACGCCGCCGCGCCCGTCGCACAGCACCTGGATCTCGACGTGGCGCGCAGGCGCGACGACCTTCTCGAGGTAGAGCGAGCCGTCGCCAAAGGCCGCGTCGGCCTCGGCGGAGGCAGCCGCGAAGGCGTAGTCGAGTCCATCGGGGAGGTCGACGAGCCGCATCCCCTTCCCGCCGCCGCCCGCCGTGGCCTTGAGCAGCACCGGGAAGCCGATCCCGGCCGCCGCGTCGCGGATCTCGTCGAGCGACGCGGATCCGGTGGTCCCGGGCACGAGAGGAACCCCGGCGGCGCGCATCTCCGCCTTCGCTCTGGCCTTGTCGCCGAGCCGCTCCATCACCTCGGGCGACGGGCCGACGAACACGAGGCCGTTGGCCGCGCACGCCCGCGCGAAGGCGGGGTTCTCCGCGAGGAAGCCGTAGCCGGGATGCACCGCCTCGCACGCCGTGGTCTCGGCGGCGGCGACGATGCTCGGGATCCGGAGGTAGCTCTCCGCTGCGGGGGGCGGCCCGATGCAGACGGCGTGATCGGCGAGCCGGACGTGGAGCGCATCCTGGTCGACGGTCGAGTAGACGGCGACCGCCTCGACGCCGAGCTCGTGCAGCGCGCGGATCACGCGCACCGCGATCTCGCCCCGGTTCGCGACGAGGACCCGCGAGAACACGGGCCCTACACGACCGGCGGGGCGACGATCGGGTCGAGCTCGAAGAGCAGCGTCCCGAACTCCACCGCCTGCCCGTTGTCAACGTGGATCGTGCGCACGCGTCCGTCCGTGTCGGCTTTCAGCTCGTTGAAGAGCTTCATCGCCTCGAGCACGCACAGCGTCTGGCCGGCGGCGACGACGTCGCCCACCTCGACGAACGGCGGCGAGCCCGGCTGCGACGAGCGGTAGAAGACGCCGACCATCGGCGACTCGACGCGGATCGTGCCGAGAGCCAAGGCCGGATCCGGCACCATCTCGCCCTCCGCCACCGCCACCGCCGCTCCGGCAGGCAGCGCGGCCGTACCGGGCTCGTCCGCGCGCCGCACGGACACCCGCATCCCCTCGTCCTCGATCTCGATCTCGCCGACGCCCGACTCCTGGACGATCTTTACGAGCTCACGGATCCGCTCGCCGCGCTGGGCGTCGACGTCACCGCCGAGGAGCGACGCCTCGCGCGAGTGCCGCTGGCGGATCGTCTGCAGGAGCGTCTCCGCCTCCTCGCCGAACATCGCCAGCAGGACGAGGTCCTCCTCCGACGAGGCGAGCCCGTCCGCCGCCTCGCGGACGTCCTCGACGCTCGGCGGGTCGTCGTCGAGCGCGGGAGCGTCGCCGGCGAGGAGTTCGACCGCACGCTGCACGGCGGGATCGATCTCCCCCGGCGGCGTGCCGTACGCCCCGGTCACGAGCAGGCGGAACTCGTCCAGGACGGTGCCGTAGCGTCGCGCGGAAAGGACGTTCAGGAAGGCCTGCGAGCCGAGGATCAGGCCGATCGGCGCGGCGAGCGGGGGCCGGCCCGCCTCGTCGCGGATCCGTACCACCTCCGTCAGCGTGTCGAGCAGGCGATCGCCCGCCGAATGCGCGCGCAGGTGGAGATCGAGCGCCGCGACGAGCCCGGCGGGAAGGTCGTACTCCGCGGCGCGCACGGCGATGCGCGGCGCGAGAGGCGCAAGCGGCTCGTCGCCGAGGTGCTCGTCGACGACGTCCGATGCCTCCCAGAGGCGGGCGACGTCGACGCCCGTCGGCCGCTCGAGGCCCTCGAGCACTTCGACGAGCGACTCGCCCGCGATGCGGTGGAGGGTGAGCGCGAGCGGGTAGACGGCCGTCGCGACGACGTCCGCCCCGACGCGCGTCGCGACGAGCGCGTTCGCGAGCGCCGTGCCCCCGGCTGCCTGGATGTAGAGGCCGACGGGAAGGCCGCTCGCCTCGCGTAGGCGCTCGACGAGGTCCTGCGTGACATGCGGGAGCAGCCCGCCGGTCGGGTCGTTCAGCAGGACGCGCGACGCACCCAGGTCCCCGACCCTGCGCGCCTGCTCGACGAGCACGTCGACGTCGTCCGCCCGTCCGGGGCTGTAAACCAGCCCGACATGGAGCTGGCACCCTGCGCCGACGATGGCCTCTCCGGCCTCTGCGAGGTTCGACACGTCGTTCAGGGGATCATGGAGCCGGAACACGTCGATCCCGTTGTCGGCCGCACACGCGACGAACCGCCGCACGATGTCGGTGGAGACGGGCTTCGAGCCGACGAGGAACCGTCCGCGGAGCGCAAGCCCGAGCGGGGTCGTCGTCCGCGCGTCGATCGCGCGGATGCGCTCCCAGGGACTCTCGACACCCCGGCGCACCGCGGCGTCGAAGACACCGCCCCCCGAGACCTCCAGGCACGCGAACCCGGCGCCGTCGAGGATCTCGGCGACCCGGAGCACCTCTCCGGTCGGAACCCGTCCGGCAAGCGGCTCCTGCGACAGCAGGCGAATCGTCGTGTCGTACAGCTGGGGCACGAGGCGGGACCTTAGCGCGTGCTCCGCGCCCACTCCCGCGCGGGTGAACGTGGCCGCTGTGGGCCAATTGGCACGAACATGGCACGCGCGGGGCACGGACCCGTCACACGTCGACCGCTACCGTCGGTGGCCCCGTGGGTGGGTGGGGGTTTGGGATGGGACCAGAAGGGTGCATCGCCGAGCGAGCGTCGTCGACGGGCGCTCGCGCGCTCCACGAGGCCACCGAGCGTCAGGCGCGGGAGATGTACCGAGCCTCGCGCGGATCGACCTTGATCCGCTCGCCGATGTCGACGAAGAGCGGCACCTGGACGACCGCACCAGTCTCGAGCGTCGCCGGCTTCGTCACGTTCGAGACGGTGTCGCCGCGGACACCCGGCTCGGTCTCGGCGACGGCGAGCTCCACGGAGGCCGGAAGCTGCAGGCCGGAGGGCTTCCCGTTCACCTGGAGGACCTGGACGGTGGACGACGGCAGCATGTACGCGAGCTCGCCCGCGACCTCGCCGTGGGGGAGCGCGAACTGCTCGTACGTCTCCTCGTCCATGAAGTGCGCGTCGCTCCCGTCGTCGTAGAGGAACTGGACGTTCTTCACCTCGGTGTGGACGCGCGGGAACTTCTCGCCCGCACGGAACGTGTCGTCGACGACTGCTCCGGTCTCGAGGTTCTTCAGCTTCGTGCGCACGAACGCGCCGCCCTTGCCGGGCTTCACGTGCTGGAACTCGACGATGCGCCACACCGAGCCGCGGTGCTCGATGTGCATCCCGTTCCGGAACTGGTTCGTGTTGACGATGTCCGCCACGACGGGGGCCCAGCCTAGCCGACGACCACCGGCTCCTTCGTCACGGTCGTGAGGCGCTCGCAGCCGTCCTCGGTGACCACGACGAGGTCCTCGATCCGGACGCCGACGTCGCCCGAGAGGTAGATGCCCGGCTCGACCGTGACGACGTTCCCGACCTCCAGGACGGCCTCGGACTCCGGCCGCAGGTTCGGTTCCTCGTGGATGTCGAGCCCGACTCCGTGGCCGAGGCCGTGCCCGTAGCTCTCGCCCAGGCCGGCCGCGTCGATAGCCACGCGCGAGGCGGCGTCGACGTCGCGCCCGACGGCCCCCGGACGGACGGCGGCGAGCCCGTCGAGCTGCGCCTGCAGGCAGAGGTCGTAGATCTCGCGGAGCCGACCCTCCGGCTGACCGGTGAAGAAGGTGCGTGTGCAGTCGGAGGCGTACCCGTCGACCGAGCAGCCCGCGTCGACGACGACGAGCGTCCCCTCGGGGGTCGGCTCATCGCGGAGCTTCGCGTGTGGACGCGCGCCGTTTTCGCCGAACGCGACGATCGCGTCGAACGACGGCCCGTCCGCGCCCGCCTCGTGCCACGCCTGCTCCAGCCACCACGCGAGCTCCGCCTCGGTGCGACCGACGAAGGGCTGCTCGGCGAGCTCGGCGTAGACGCGATCGGAGATCGCAGCGGCGCGGCGCAGCGCACCGAGCTCGGCCGTGTCCTTCACTGCCCGCAGACGCTCGACGAGACCGGTGGTCGAGACGAGCTCGACGCCTCCGCCGCGCAGCATGTCGGCCGAGGCGACGGAGAGGTGGGGGGCCTCGATCGCGACGCGGCGCCCCGACAGCAGCTCGGCCAACGCGGCGACGACCTGGCGCGGTGTCCGGTGGAACGCGACGCCCTCGATCTCCGCCGCCGCCTCCGCGTAGCGGAAGTCGGTGTACAGCGTCGCGTCGCCCGAGGGGTCGACGAGCACCGCGGCGTTCGAGCTCGAGAGCCCCGTCAGGTATCGCACGTTGACGAGCCCGGTGACGAGCAGGGGCTCGTCGAGGCCGGAGGCGAGGCGCTCGATCCGACTCATCCGTTCCTCCGTTCCGCGAGCAGCGCGAGCGCCCGCCGATAGCCGTTGATCCCGTCGCCGACGATGCGCTGGGTCGACAACCCGTCGAGAACGCTCGTCCGACGCCAGGCCTCGCGCTCCTCGACGTTCGAGAGGTGGACCTCCACGACGGGGCCGGAGAACGGCTCGAGCGCGTCGTGGATCGCCCAGCTGTAGTGGGTCCAGGCGCCCGGGTTGACCACGAGCGCGTCGGCGTTGTCGAGCGCCGCATGCAGGAACTCCACGTATTCGCCCTCGTGGTTCGTCTGCCGGCAGCGCACCTGGAGCCCGAGCTCGCGTGCCCATTCGTAGACCTGCGTGTCGAGGTCCTGCAACGACGCGTCCCCGTACTGCGTCCGGTCACGTCGGCCGAGGAGGTCGAGGTTCACGCCGTTGAGCACGTCGATGCGCACGGCCCGGATGCTACTGGCGTCTGCGCGGTGCACCCCGCCCGGCCTGCCCTCGCGCACGGCTGCCGGGTTCTCGCGGCGTCCCGGGGCCAACAGGGCGGCCCTCCGGGCAACGCTGCGTCGATACACCGATCGACCTCGACCGTCCACGACCTCGTCCCCCGCACGAGCGCATGGTTGAGCTCCGTGTTCCCGGTCTCGCCCAACTCCCTGACAACGCAGCAGCCCGGGCCACACGCCCCGATTCCCCTTCGCCGGAACGCTCCGCTCCACGACCAGCGTGGCGGTGGAAGTCAAGTGACACTGTGTCACTTGGGGCTTCCTGCCCGCCCCTGGCTCTCGGGCAAAGATCCTGGCTCTTCCCCGCTTCCCCGCCCCGCCCCGCTCGGCGATGAGCTCGTCGAGGCCCGGCGCGCACGTCGACGCCGGCAGCTCGACGCCCCACCGTGGCTTCCCGGGCGCGTCGAGCAGGACGAGGCGCGGCGCGCCGCGCGCGGCCTTCTTGTCGCGGGCGAGCGCCGCCCAGGCGGCCTCGCGGTCGACCTGCGGACGCTCCGGCGCGAGCATGTCCTCGACGACCCGCCCTGTCGGGCAGTCCCGACAGACGGAGCGCTGCCAGCAGACCGAGCGCGACTGCGCGACCGTGCGGGAGCTCGTACCCGGCGGCGGCCTCGAGCGCGTGGGCGAAGGTGTGACCGAGGTTCAGCTGGTTCCGCTCGGCGCGGTCGTGCGGGTCGCGGATGCAGACCGCCGACTTGAACGCCGCGCAGCCGCGCACCTGCTCCGGTTCGCGCAGCTCCCAGAAGGGCTTGCCGGCGAGCAGGCCGGTCTTGACGACCTCGGCGAGCCCGTTCCGCCGCTCCGCGTCGGGGAGCGTCTCGAGCAGCGCTGGGTCGATCACGACCACGCGCGCGGGCCAGTGGAATGCGCCGACGAGGTTCTTCGCTGCCGGCACGTCGATCGCGGTCTTGCCGCCGATCGCGGCGTCCACCTGCCCGACGAGCGTCGTCGGCACGGCCGTCCAGCGACGCCGCGCATGTACGTCGCGGCGGCGAGCCCGACGACGTCGGTCGTGGTGCCGCCGCCGAGCGCGACGAGCGAGCCGTCGCCGGCCGATCCGCGCAGCTCGCGCCAGAGCCGCTCGAGCACGGCGCGGGTCTTCGCGGCCTCGCCCTGCGGCACTTCGTGCGCGCCCGAGTCAGCGCGCGCCGAGCGCGAGCTGCGCCTGGATCGCCGTGGATACCGGCGACGTGCGCGTCGGACACGAGCTCGACCGGCTCGTCACCCGGAACGAGCGCGTCGAGCATCGTCGATCGCGCCGAGCTGCGACGTGGACGCCGGCCGCCGCGAGGACGACGCCGTCGACGTCGCGGGCGCGGCGCGTCCGCGACGGCGTCGTACAGAGGCTGCCGCTCCGGTGCAGGGCGCGGAACGCACGCTCGTCGGCGGCGAGCGGCCGGTCGCTGCCCTCGACGCGCCGCCACGCCTCGTCCGGATCGACGTCGAGCAGCACGCTGAACGCGCGCGCAGCAGCTCGCCCCGCGTCGCTCCGAGATGACGGCACCACCGCCGAGCTCGAGCACGACCGGTTCGGCGCCGCGGAGCACGTCGCTTGCGACGGTCTCCTCGAGCGCGCGGAACGCCGCCTCGCCGCGGGACGCGAAGATCTCGGCGATCGCTGCCCCGGCGGACGCTCCTCGACGACCTCGTCGAGATCGACGAAGCGCCGCCCCAGCCGCTCTGCGACGACCGGCCGAGCGGTCGACTTCCCCGCGCCCATGAAACCGACGAGGCCGAGGTGCCGGTCCGAGCGCGTTCAGCGGCCGGGTGCCACGTGCGCGCGATCCGGTCGAGGTACGACCGGTGCGCGGCGAGCACGTCCACGAGCGCGTCGCCGCCGAGCTTCTCGCGCGCCGCCCGCGCGAGCTCCAAGGCGACGGCCGCCTCGGCGACGACGGCGAGCGCCTCGACCGCCTGCACGTCGCTCCGCTCGACGAGCGCCTGCGCCGGCTCGCCCGTCTCGAGGTCGACGGAGTCGAGCGGCCGCATCAGCGTCGGCAGCGGCTTCATCGCCGGCGCGGACGACGATCGGCTCGCCGTTCGAGATCGCCGGCCTCGATGCCGCCCGCACGGTTCGTGCGACGGACGAGGCCGGGGTCGATCTCGTCGTGCGCCTCCGAGCCGCGGACGCCGGGCGAGCGCGAGCCCGTCGCCGATCTCGACGCCCTTCACGGCCTGGATCCCCATCAGGGCGAGCGCGAGCCGCGCGTCGAGCCGGTCACTCTTCTCCGCGTACGAGCCGAGCCCGGCGGCACGCCCGTCGCGACCACCTCGACGATCCCGCCGAGTGTGTCGCGGTCGGCGCGCGCGGCGTCGGTCGCCTCGCGCATGCCGTCGTCGCCGGTCTCGCCGCCGACCTCGACCGGACGCCCAGCGACCGTCGATCCCGAGCTCGCCGAGGAGCGCCTTCGCGACCGCACCGGCGGCGACGTGCACGGCGGTGTGCCGCGCGCTCGCGCGCTCGAGCGCGTTGCGGACGTCGTCGTGGCCGTACTTGAGGACGCCGGCGAGGTCGGCGTGCCCCGGACGGGGCAGCGTCACGGGCTTCGTGCCCTTGCCGTGCGGAGCCTGCTGGCCGCTCGGCGGCCACGGGCTCATCCCCCACGTCCAGTTCTCGTGGTCGCGGTTGCGTACGACGAGCGCGAGCGGCGTGCCGAGCGTCGCGCCGTGGCGCAGCCCGGCGAGCACCTCGACCTCGTCCGTCTCGAGCTGCTGGCGCGGGCTCCGGCCGTAGCCCTGCTGCCGCCGGCGGAGGTCGGCGTCGATCGCCGCCTTGTCGAGCCGCAGGCCCGGCGGGCAGCCCGGTCACGATCGCGACGAGCGCCGGCCCGTGCGACTCGCCTGCCGTGACGAGGTCGAGCGTCATGCGGCAAGCCTACGCGGGCGGGCCGTTGCCCAGACGTCGAACGGTGTCAGACAGCGCATCGCAGCGCGGACGCATCACGTCGAACGGCGCGGCCTCGCCCGTCCAGCGCTCGAACGACGCCGCGCCCTGGCGCGAGGAGGATCTCGAGTCCGTCGACGCACGGATGCGCAGTCGATCGCGCGCCGCGGCCTCGAGAACGCCGTCGGACGGCCGTCGGGTGGTAGGCGAGGTCGACGACCTGCATCGCCGGCGCGCGGCGCGATCAGCGGCTCGTCCTTCACCGGGCGTCGCGTTGACGAGCACGTCGTAGCCCTCGGCGTCCGGCGGCCACTCACGTCGCCGCCGGCTCGCGACGGCCACGTCCGGCGCCGCGCGTCCTCCAGCGCGGCCGCCACGGCCTTCGCGGCAGCCCCCGGTCCCGAGCACGAGCGCCCGGCGCCCGCGCGCCTCGACCTGCGAGGTCGACCGCGAGCGACATCTGTCGTCGAGCCGAGCACGCGGCCGTCCTCGCACGACGAGGGTGTTGACCGACCCGGCCCGGGCGCGCGACGTCGTCGACCTCGTCGCAGAGCTCGATCACGGCCTTCTTGTGCGGGATCGTGACGTTCGCGCCCGCAAAGCCCGTCGCGACGAGCCCGCACACCGCGTCGGCCAGCCGCTCGGGCGGCGTCGGCAGCGGCACGTAGGCCCAGTCGAGCCCGAGCGCCGCAAACGCGGCGTTCTGCATCGGCGGCGAGAGCGAGTGCGAGATCGGCCAGCCGAGGATGCCGACGAGCGTCGTCGTGCCGCGGATCTCGATCACGCGACGACCGGCCGGACTCTTCCATCGATGAACGCGTCGACGAGCGGGACGAGCGCCGCGCCGATATCGAGCGAGCGAACCGCCCCGAACGGGACGAAGCAAAGCTCGAGTGACTCGTCGCTGACGCGCGGCTCACCCGGCCCGACACGAACGGTGAAGGCAATAGTCAGGAGCCGATAGACGTTGCCGTCGTCGTACTCGATGTCGCGACGGGTCGGAGAAGATCCCGAACAGCTCGGTTGACAAGGCCTCGAGACCAGTCTCCTCGAGCACCTCTCGCGCGATTCCCTCCTCGATCGACTCGTCCTCGTCGAGCGCACCTCCGGGGATGCCCCACGTCCCGAAGTCGGCGCGGCGCTCGACTAGGAGGGCTCCTTCGCGCTCGATGAATGCCACGACTCCGATCCGGCGCGGATGGTTGGGTGTCGGCGCGGCCGGATCGCGGTAGTAGCTCGGCACCGGCGCAGTATCGCCGGAAGTCGGCGGAGAGGCCGGACTCGAACCGGATCCGGAGCGAAGCCCGACGCCTCACGTGTCAGGTGGGTGACGCGCCCCGCGTTTCACCCTCCGCTCGTCCTGATCGTAGGATGAAACGTCTCGATTGGTCGCAGGGCCGAATCGGCGGGGAGAGAGGGTGCGACGTCGGCCAGCCAGCGGGCCGACGAGCGCCGTGGCGCCTCGCATCTCGGAAACGGGCAAGTATCGCGCGGCCCGCGTGCACGAGGGGGCTTACCTCGACGCCCCGACCTGCCGATACGGGCTCGATGGGCGTCGACAACGTCGACCGGAGGCTTCTCGCTCGGTTCGAGGCGAGCCACGAGCACGAGCGCGCACGCCGCGAGCTCCTGCCGCCCGAATGGCTGAACGCCGACCGTGACCCTGCCGACCACCTCGCGGACGTCTTCGAGGTCGTGCTCGAGCGCGCACGCGAGCACGTACGCGCACAGCGGGACAACGTCCGCCGGCAGGCACGACGAGCTCAGTCGCAGGCGTAGCCGTACTCGCAGACCTTCCGCAGGAAGTCGTGCTCGTCCGCCGTGAAGTAGTGCGAGAGCGACTTCGGCTTGCGGACGTAGTAGAGGTAGTCGACCCGCGCCGGGTTCGCAGCGGCCCGGATCGAGGCGAGGCCGGGGTTCGCGATCGGCGTCGGCGGCAGCCCCGGGTGGATCCGCGTGTTGTACGGTGACGGCGACCGCAGCGCCTCCTTCGTCAGCGACTTCGTGCCGGGGATGTCGAGCCCGTAGCGGATCGTCGCGTCGATGCCGAGCGGCATCCGGTCGCGCAGCCGGTTGTAGATCACGGCGGCGACGAGCCGCCGCTCGCGCGGCACCACGGTCTCCTTCTCGATCATCGAGGCGATGATCAGCACGTCGTAGGGCGTCAGGTTCTTCGACCGCGCGTAGCGCGAGGTCGACCGTCCGAAGCGCTGCCGGAATGCCGCGAGCTGGTCCGCGACGAGCTCGCGGGCGGTCGTCTGCTGCGTGAACTCGTACGACGCCGGGAAGAGGAAGCCCTCCAGCGAGTCGCGCGTCATGTCCTTGCGGAAGCGACCGGCGGCGCGACGCCGCGGTCGACGGCCCGAGGTAGCCCTGCCGGCGTCAGCCGTGGCGTGACGCCGCGCTTGCGGATCGCGATGCCCCGCACGGCGGCGACCCGGTCGGCCATCTCGCGGTCGTGAAGCCCTCGGGAAAGATGATCGTCAGCCGCGCGAGCGGCGGCGGCGCGGCCGTCGTGGTCACCGGCCGGCGGCCTCGTCGCCCCCGCCCGCGAGCCAGGCGGTCGCCGCGAACGCGCCGACGGCGACGAGCACGACGAGGACGACGAGCCGCCACCTGCGCCTCATCGCGCGCGCTCCAGCCAACCCTGCGAGCAGGTGCGCCGCCGCGAGCGCGTCCTCGGGCGCGCGCCGACCGGTCTGCTGCGCGCGAGCGCGGTCGTGAACCGCTCGTCGAACATCTCGACCGGGACGTCGACGCCGGCGCGCAGCGCGTCGACGAAGCGCTCCGTCTCCTGCGCCTGCGCCCCGTGCTCGCCGCGCAGCGTCAGCGGCAGGCCGACGATGACGAGCTCCGCCTCGTGCTCGTCGACGAGCTCCGCGAGACGATCGAGGCCCGTGCCGCGCTGCCGCGCGCTCGACGACGCCCACCGGGCGGGCGAGCGTCCCGGTGGCGTCCGAGACGGCGACGCCGGTCCGCGCGGAGCCGTAGTCGAGCGCGAGCACCTTCACAGGGCCGCGCGGATCAGACCGCTCGGCCTCGGCCAGCGCGTCGGGCAGCCGCTCGGCGTCCTTCCCGCCCGCCCGCGCCATCGTCGGGCGGCCTCCTCCGCCGCCGCCGACGAGCGGCGCGCGCGCCGCGGATCACGTCGGCCGCGCTGACCCGGCCGCGACCGCGCTCGTCGAAGTTGGCGACGAGGTGACACCTGCCCGTCCTCGCTGCGAGCCGAGCACGACCGCCGCCGGCGCGTGCCGCTGCTTGAACCGGTCGGAGAGGTCGAGCAGCGCGTCGGCGTCGAGCCCGTCGACCGCCTGCACGACGACGTTGACGCCGTCGACGCCGTGACGACGGCCTCGACGTCCGCGGCGCCGCCGGCAGCCGGGCTTGCGCTTCGCCTCGCGGCGCGCCTCCTCGAGCTCGGCCCGCAGCATCGTCGAGCTCGCGCGCGCGCGCGCGTGCAGGAACGCGTACGCCTCGCCGGAGGTGACGGCCTCGATCCGGCGCGCGCCCGAGCCGACCGAGCCCTCGGAGAGGATCGCGAAGGCGCCGATCTCCGCGGTCGAGCGCACGTGGGTGCCGCCGCAGAGCTCGCGCGATACGCCCTGCACCTCGACGACGCGGACGATGTCGCCGTACTTCTCGCCGAAGAGCATCATCGCCCCGAGGTTGCGCGCCTCGTCGATCGTCGTCTCGAACGTGTGCACGCGGATGGTTCTCGAAGATCC
Source organism: uncultured Actinomycetes bacterium (assembly GCA_963747125.1). GTDB lineage: Bacteria > Actinomycetota > Thermoleophilia > Gaiellales > Gaiellaceae > Gaiella. The sequence continues at coordinate 68,021 of CAVVEN010000011.1, forward strand.
GCTCGTTGACGATCCGCTCGACGCGCTCGCGCTCCTCGGGCGTCAGCGCGAGCCGGTGCGTGAAGTCGAAGCGAAGCTTGTCCGGCCGCACCGCGGAGCCGGCCTGCTTGACGTGGTCGCCGAGCACCTCGCGGAGCGCCCCGTGCAGGAGGTGGGTCGCCGGTGTGGTTCGCCATCGTCGGGAAGCGCACGGCCCACGGCACGACGGCGCGCACGCGATCGCCCGCCGCGAAGCCCGTCGCCGCGGAAGAGCGAGCACCTGGTCGTCCTCGAAGCGGTACGCCTCGACCAGCTCGGCGCGGACGGCGCGCGTCGTCGTCGAGCTCGATCCAGCCGTGGTCGGTCACCTGGCCGCCGCCGGCCGGGTAGAACGGCGACTCGCGCAGCTTCGCGAGGAACGTCCCGTCGCCGAGCTCCTCGAGCGCACCGAGCTGCGTCAGCACCTCGGTCTTCGCGTAGCCGACGAACTCGCGTGCGGAAGCCGGCGGCGCGCGCGAAGTCGGCGGCGCGCTGGCCGGCCCTTCTCGCCCCGTCCCGCGCGAGATCTCGCGGTGCTGCTCCATCTCGCGCGGTAGCCGTCGACGTCGACCGCGCTGGCCGCGCTCCTCGGCGAGCTCGACGGTGAGCTCGATCGGGAAGCCGTACGTCGCGGCGAGCCGGAACGCGTCCTCGGCGCCGATGTCGCCTGGCCGCGCGAGCTCGTCGAACTCCTTCATGCCGCGCTCGAGCGTCTCGCGGAAGCGCTCCTCCTCGGCGCGGACGACGCGCTCGATCTCGGCCGCGTGCTCGACCACCTCGGGGTACCACGGCCCGACCTGCTCGACGACGATCCGCCGGCAGCGCGGTAGACGGCCGGCGAGCCCGATGCGGCGCGCCTGGACGACCGAGCGCCGGATCAGCCGCCGGAGGACGTAGCCGCGGCCCTCGTTCGACGGCGTCACGCCCTCGGCGACGAGGAACGTCATGCCGCGGCCGTGGTCGGAGAGCACGCGGTGCGCCTTCGTCGCCTCCGGCGAGGTGCCGTAGGCGACGCCCGACTCCTCGTCGATCCAGTCCATGATCAGCCGGAAGCCGTCGGTGTCGAAGATCGACGTCGACCTCCTGGAGGAGCATCGCGCCGCGCTCGAGGCCCATGCCCGTGTCGATGTTCTGCTTCGGCAGCGGCGTCAGCGATGCCGTCCGCGCCGAGGTCGAACTCCATGAAGACGAGGTTCCAGAACTCGATGTAGCGGTCGCAGCGCTCGCAGTTCGGCCCGCAGTCCGGCTCGCCGCAGCCGTACTCCTCGCCGCGGTCGTAGTGGAGCTCCGAGCACGGGCCGCACGGGCCGGTCTCGCCGGCAGGCCCCCAGAAGTTGTCGGAGCGCGGGAACGGCGACGATCCGCTCGCGCGGCAGCCCCTTGCGCAGCCAGCCGTCGACCGCGACCTCGTCCTCGCCGAGCCCGAGCTCCGGGTCGCCCGCGAACACGCTCGCCCACAGCCGCTCCGGGTCGAAGCCATGTGCTCGGTGACGAACTCCCAGGCGAAGTCGATCGCGCCGTCCTTGAAGTAGTCGCCGAACGAGAAGTTGCCCGAGCATCTCGAACATCGACGCGTGGCGCGCCGTCAGGCCGACCTCGTCGAGGTCGGTGTCCTTGCCGCCGGCGCGCAGGCACTTCTGGACGGTCGTGAAGCGCGGCGCCGGCGGCTGCTTCGCGCCGGAGAAGTACGGCTTCAGCGGCTGCATCCCGGCCGAGATGAAGAGCGTCGAGGGATCCTCGGGCGGCGGGATCAGCGACCAGGACGGGAAGCGCTGGTGGTCGCTGCTCCTCGAAGAACGAGAGGAAGCCCTCGCGGAGCTCGGCGGTCGTGCGCATCCGCGATCGTAGCGCCAGGGGCGACGCGATTCCCTGCGTCCGTGGCGGGTCGGCGACGCTCGCGCCGCGGGTAGGTCTATGCCGCGGGGGGAGGCTGCGTCGGGTGGCACGGGCGCCGGGTCCGGCCTCGGCGTCGGAGCCGGACGCGGCCACGGGTCGGGCTTGGGTGTCGGCGTCGGCGGAGGTGTTGGCTCGGGGCGCTCGGTCGTCATCGGCGTCGGGCCGGCGCCGCGAAGGTCCTCGGCCAGGTCTTCCTCGCGGCGGCGGGCGGCGTCCTTCGCCGTGCCCATCGCCTCCCCGAAGCTCCGGTTCTTGCGGAACGACGCGAAGCCGTGCGCGACACCTGCCGTGAATCCCGAGACCTTCTCCACCGGCTTCGTGATCACCGTCGACACCGCGCGTACCGCCGTGTCGGCGCTATCGGCGACGGACACTGCACTGTCGGTCACCGTATCCAGCTTGTCGAGCTGGTAGTTGACGCGGTCGACGGTGCCGCCGGTCTTGACCACGACGGGGAGCGCGTCCCGCTCCGCGCCGGAGACCAACGACGAGACCTTGCCGAACATCAGCCCAAGCTTGACGAGCGCGAACACCGAGCCGACTCCGACGAGCACGAGGAAGATCGCGAGGCCCCAATAGGCCGCATCACCGGCGGAAAAGGCGAGCGTCATCGCGGGGATCCTACCCCGTCGCGCCCTCGATGACGCCCGCTCCGACCACGACGTCTCCGTCGTAGAGCACGGCTATCTGACCGGGCGCAACGGCGTCGACCGGCTCGTGGAGGTCGAGGTGAAACCCGTCGGCGGTCTCGGTGACCGCCGCGCGGACGGCGGGCGAGCGGTACCGGACCTTGACCTGGACATCCGCGACCGCGTCATAGACTCGCCCGCGGACGACGACGTGCCGCGCTGCGAGCGAGCGCCGAGGCCCGACGACGAGCGTGTTCGACCCCTGCTCGGCACGAAGCACGTGCAGCCGATCGCTCGACGCGAGGCCGAGCCCGCGGCGCTGGCCGGGGGTGAACTGCCACAAACCGTCGTGCCGGCCGACGATCGCGCCCGTCTCGTCCACGATGTCGCCCGGCGCCGGCCCGAGCCCGTTCCGTCGGAGGAAGCCGCGGTAGTCGCCGCCCGCGAGGAAGCAGGCCTCCTGGCTCTCCGGCCGTCGGGCGGCGTCCAGACCGGCGTGGTCGGCCTCGATGCGGACGGCCGCCTTGGTCTCTTCACCGAGCGGGAATCCGACACGGTCGAGCAGCGCGGGGTCGACGGTCGCCAGCATGTACGACTGGTCCTTCGCCGGGTCGACGCCGCGCGCGATCATCCGCGAGCCGTTCCGCTCCACGATCCGCGCGTAGTGGCCCGTCCACAAGAACGAGGCCCCGACCCGCTCCGCGAACGCGACGAGTGCCGCGAAGCGGAACACGCCGTTGCAGCGCATGCACGGGTTGGGGGTCAGGCCCTCGGCGTACCCGTCGACGAACGCCTGCACGACGGTTTCGCGAAACGCCTCGCGCAGGTCGAGGGTGACGTGCGAGAGGCCGAGTGCGTGGCAGGTCTCGCGCGCCCGGATCACCGCGTCCGGGGAGCAGCACACGCGTTCGGCGTCCGGCCCGTGCGGGTCGAGCCAGAGACGGAGCGTCACTCCGACCGCCTCCGGCCCCGCCCGGAGGAGAGCGACCGCACTGTCGACCCCGCCGCTCATGGCGACTGCGATCCGACCCGGCCGAGGCGGCGCGGTGATCGCGGGCGCGAGGGCGTTCGCGACGGCGTCCGCGGCGAGGGTCTCGCCGGGCACGGCCGCCGCCTCGAGGAGCGTCAGCCCGCTCAGCGGCCGGGCCATCCCGGGTGCGTCCGCGGCGACGATCCGCTCGCCGTCCACCACGAGCCGCGCAGCGGCGAACCGCTCACCGCGGGCGGAGTCACCGAGCAGCTCAACGGTCACGAGCCCAGGCTAGATGATCGATGCCACGGCTTCGTGCGTCCGGATGCGATGACGTCGAGCGCCGGACACGTCCCCGGCAGCGGTCTCCGCGACGGCCCGCAGGTCGTGGCCAGCACCCGCGGCGAGCGCCCCACCGGCCCCTACGGTTCCAGGGTCTTCGGCGGCAGCTCGTCCGACCCTCGGCGACCCTCCTCACTCCAACGGCTTCCAACCGCCCCCAGGGGCACTCCCGTGTCCCTGATGCCACGCTATCGACCAAACGGTGACGCAGGGGTCACGGGATCGTGGCGACTTCGTGTCTCCATGCCGCCTACGTCCTGCGCCGGCGTCGCCCGCTCTCCCGCCGGTAGACCGCGTCCGCCGTCTGGGCTCGGTGACGTGGATCGCGGGGTCCCCGCTCGCAAGAGCCGGGCCGGCTCCGCCGAGCAGTGCCAGCCCCCAGCGACGCCCCGTCCCCGCTCTGCGTGGCACACGGCGGGGGAGCCGGCCGAGGCCGGCTCCCCCCGGGCTCGGGCTACCCGCCGAGGCTCACCGGGAACGAGACGAGCCGGCGCGTCGAGATGCCGCCGAGCAGGTCTTCGCTGGCTTTGCGGGCGCGGACGAACACCACGAGCAGCTGCTGCTGATTGCTCGCGGGGAAGAACCGCAGCCGTCGCATCGTGAGGATCGCCCAACCGTCCGCGCCGGTCGGCTGCTCCGTCGCCGAGAACTGCTGATACGGCGTCGGGGTGGCGTAGACGAGCGCGCCCTCGACGCTTCGTCCGCCACACGCCGAGACGTGGAAGCGGACGCGGAGCGTCTGCGTCGACCTGGTCACCGGGCTCGGCGCGATCTGCTGCCTGTCGATCGACAGCCGCGCGGGCGGGGAGACGGTGTCGACGTTGATCGGCCCCGTGCCCGTCGGGCACCCGGTCGCGGGCGGCGCGGGCGCGGTCGTGACGACCGCGGACTGCGCGGACGTGACGGCGTTCGAGCCGCTCGTGTTCGTCGCCGTGACCTTGACGCGGAGCGTCTTGCCCGCGTCCGCCGTGACGAGCGTGTACGTGCTTTGGGTCGCGGTCGTGATGTCCACGCACGCGGCGCCTGTCCCGTCGCAGCGTGACCAGAGGTAGGCGAACGTGATCCCCGCGCCGGTCCATGTCCCCGGGTTCGCCGTCAGCGCCTCGCCGACGACGGTCGTGCCCGTGATCGTCGGCGGTGCCGTGTTCGGCGGGCCGGCCTGCGTCGTGACTGCCGCGGTCGCGTTGGATGTCGCGGTCGTCTGGCCGTCAGCGTTCGTCGCGGTGACCTTCACCCGAAGCCGGAAGCCCACGTCGCCTGCGGCGACGACGTAGGAGGCCGTTGTGGCGCCGATCGTCGCGCAGTCGGATCCGTCGGATGCGCCGCCGGACGGCGGGCACCGGAGCCACTGGTACGCGAAAGTCGGGTCACCCGTCCAGGTCCCCGGGGCAGCCGTCAGCGTCTGACCCTGGGCTGGGCTACCCGAGATCGTCGGCTCTGCGCTGTTCGTCGGGGCGGCCTGCTGTCGCGCGGAGACCGTCGGCGCGAGCGCGGCCAGCGCGGCGACGCCGACGAGCATTACCGTGACCCGGCGCTTCGTAGCGACGCGCGTCACGGAACTGAGAATCGAAGTCATCGTTCCTCCTTCTTCGTGGACGGCGATGCCGATTCTGCCCAAGGGCTTGTCCGCCACGCATCGATGTCCTCCTGCGCGGCTGTGCCGCGGCCGTCAGGCGACGAGCTCGACCCGGTTCCCCCACGGATCGTCGACGAAGCAGCGGATCGCGCCCGGGATCTCCTGCGCGTCCGCCCACCGGACGCCGATCCCGTGGGCCGCGAGCCGCGCGGCAAGCCGCTCGAGCTCAGCGGCAGAGGAAACCCGAAGCGCCGGGTGCGCCTTCGTGGCAGGAACGAACGACTCGGCGACCCCGACGTGCAGCTCCTGACTGCCGACACGGAACCAGACTCCGCCTCGGGCGGCCAATGCGACGGGCTTCGTAAGCTCGTCGAGACCGAGCAGCACGCCGTAGAAGCGTCGCGCCTCGGCCTCGCAGCCCGCAGGCGCCGCTACCTGGATGTGGTCGAGCGCGACGATCGGCCCCGTCATCGCGCGCTGCTCGACGCTCCGCGTGACCCCGGGCCGGAAAAGCGAACCCGCTTCTCCAGGTGGGCGCCCTGCCGGATTCCGGTGACACCGTCCTCCGGACCCGGGCTCCCTTCGTGTTGTCGTTGGTTCACGTTGAGAGCCCGAGGCCACGCGCAGCATCGAGTCGGTCCCCAGTCTACTCGGTTCGCCCGCGCGCGAGTCACGGACGCGTCGCGTAGCGCCAGTCGATCTCCTGCGTGCCGTCCAGGCCGATCAGTGTCGCGAGGGCCGGCGTCAGCTCGAACTGCCGGCCCGTGGCGGAGAGGTCGTTGTCGATCACCTCGGTGAGCACGGTCTCGCCGCCGTAGCGGATCAGGACCTTCGCGCCGCACGGCAGGACGGGGTGCGTGACGCCAAGGGAGCGGACCGTCAGCACCAGCCCGCAGCTCGTCCGCTCGGCGTCGACGCCCGGCGCGCGGGGCGCTGCGAGCGCCTCGTACCAGCCCCCGCCGGCGGCGACCGCGCCGGTCGGCGTCGCGACGGGCTCCGGGTCCCGGCGCTCGACGACTGCCACCGCGATCAACCCGGCGAGCATCGCGACCGCAGCGAGCGACAGCAGCCGCTGCACGACGCGCGCGCTCAGCCCGGCTCCTCCGGGGTGACGACTGCGAGGCCGAGCTCGTCGAGCTGCGTCTCCGTGATCGCGCTCGGCGCGCCTGACATCGGATCGAGCCCCGCCTGGTTCTTCGGGAAGGCGATCACGTCACGCAGGTTCGGCTCGCCCGCGAGCACCATCGTCATGCGGTCGATCCCGAGGGCGATGCCGCCGTGAGGCGGCGCGCCCATCCCGAGCGCGTCCAGCAGGAACCCGAACTGCGATCGCTGCTCCGCCTCCGACAGGGCGAGGAGCCCGAACACGCGGGCCTGGACATCCGGCTCGTGAATCCTGAACGACCCGCCGCCGAGCTCATTGCCGTTGACGATGATGTCGTACGCATATGCCAGCGCATCCTTCGGGTCGTCGTCGAAGCGCTCGCGCCATTCGTCGGTCGGACGCGTGAACGGGTGGTGGACCGCCGTCCAGCGCTCCTCCTCGTCGTCCCACTCGAACATCGGGAAGTCGGTCACCCAGAGGAACGTGAAGGCCGAGTCGTCGATCGGACCGAGCTCGCGCCCAATGTGGAGCCGCAGGTGGCCGAGGACGCGCGAGGTCGTCTCCCAGGTGTCGGCCGCGAACAGCAGCGTCTCGCCGGGAGCGGGCGCAAGGGCGTCGAGCTCCGGCTCCGAGAGGAACTTCGCGATCGGCGAGCGGATCTCGCCTGTGCCGTCGCGGACGATGTACGCCAGGCCCTTCGCCCCGCGCTCCTTCGCCAGCTCCTCGAGGGAGGCGAGCTCGGCACGCGAGTACGTGCGCGGGACGCGGAGGAAGCGGACGGCGTCCGCACGAGCAAAGACGGCGAACTCCGAGCCACGCGTGGGCACGGTCGCGTCCTCGAGCTCGAGCCCGAAGCGCGTGTCGGGCTTGTCGGTGCCGAAGCGGCGATCCGCCTCCGCGAATGGCATCCGCGGCCACGGCGTCTCGATCTCGAGGTCGAGGCACTCGCGCCAGATAGCCGCGAACATCTCCTCCATCAGGGCGAACAGCGCCTCGCGGTCGGGGAAGCTCATCTCGACGTCGAGCTGGGTGATCTCCTGCACCCGGTCGGCGCGGAGGTCCTCGTCGCGGAAGCAAATCGCGATCTGGTAGTAGCGGTCGAAGCCCGCGATCATCGTCAGCTGCTTCAGGATCTGAGGGCTCTGGGGGAGCGCGAAGAACCTCCCCTTGTGCAGGCGGCTCGGGACGACGAAGTCGCGCGCGCCCTCGGGCGTCGACTTGTAGAGGATCGGCGTCTGGATCTCGAGGAAGCCGGACGCCTCCATGTGGCGCCGGATGATCCCGACCATCTGCGCGCGCAGGCGGAGGTTGCGCTGGAGCTTCTCGCGCCGCAGGTCGAGCCAGCGGTACCGCAGGCGCAGCGTCTCGTCGACGTTCTCCTCGTCGAGCTGGAACGGGAGCGGCGTCGAGCGCGAGACGATGGTCAACTCGTCCACCGCAAGCTCGACGTCGCCGGTCGGCATCCTCGGGTTGACCGTCTCCGCGGAGCGCGCGACGAGCTCTCCGCGTGCCTGGAGCACGAACTCGTTGCGGATCTCGCCGGCGAGCGCGGCGGCGGCAGGCGCGCGTTCCGGGTTGATCACGAGCTGCGTGACACCCGTCCGGTCGCGCAGGTCGACGAACACGAGGCCGCCGTGATCACGTCGCCTCGCCGCCCATCCCGCGAGGGTCAGCGTGCGTCCCGCATGCTCGAGCCGCGGCTCGCCGCACATGAGGTCCCTCCAGCTCACGGCGAGAGCCTAGAGACGATCGCGTCGTGGTCGAGCGACTCGTCTTCGCGTCCCGGCGTGCGCAGCGTCGCCGTCTCGGGGCCGACGACGACGATCGCTGCAGCGCCCAGCCGACGCGCCTGGGTCAACTGCCCCTTGAGCGAGCGGCCGGCGTAGTCGGTGTCCGCGGCGAGGCCTCCCCGGCGCAGCTCGGCGAGCCAGCGGGCGACGCGCTCGCGCGGGGCTCCGTCCTCCAGCGCGACGAACACGTCGATCCCGTCGTCAGCGGGAGCCTCCACGCCTTCCTCGTCCATCGCGATCAGGAGCCGCTCGATCCCGGCGCCGAAGCCGATCCCGGGTGTGGGCGGGCCGCCGATCTCCTCGATCAGGTAGTCGTAGCGGCCGCCGCCGGTGATCGTCGAGTTCTCGCTCGCCAGCGGGCCGATGAACTCGAAGGTCGTGCGCGAGTAGTAGTCCAGCCCGCGCACGAGCGTCGGGACGATCGTGTAGCGCACGCCGGTCGCGTCGAGACCCGCCGTGACGGCCGTGAAGTGCTCGACGCATGCCGCGCAGAGCGACTCGCCGATCGTCGGCGCCTCGTCCAGCGCTGCGCGGACGTGGGGCGGCTTCGCGAGGTAGTTGTCGAAGACACGCAGAGGGCTCGTGCCGATTTTGGCGCGCGTCTCCTCGTCGAGCCGGTGGCCGTTCGCCTCGAGCCAGGCGCCGAGCGCTTCGAGGTATGCGGGCCGGCACTCGCAGCACCCGATCGAGTTCAGCTCGAGGTGGTACTGCGTCACGCCGAGCCGCGCAAGAAGCGCGTCGTACAGCTGGAGCAGCTCGGCGTCGACCGCGGGGTCGTCGCTTCCGAGCGCCTCGACCGAGGCCTGCCAGTGCTCGCGATAACGGCCACGGCCCGGTGCGCCGTAGCGGTACATCGAGGCGATGGTGTAGAGCTTGACGGGCTGCGGGTCGCGATGCATTCCGTGCTCGACATACGCCCGGCAGATCGGCGCGGTGCCCTCGGGCCGCAGGGTGAGCGAGCGGTCGGAGCGATCCGTGAACGTGTACATCTCCTTCTGCACGACGTCCGAGCCGGAACCCGACGTCCGCTGGAAGAGACGCGTGTCCTCGAAGACCGGGGTCACGATGCGCCGGAAGCCGTAGAGCCGGCAGAGCCGCTCGATCTCCGTCGTAACTCGCTGCCATGCGGCCATCTCTCTCGGGACGACGTCGTGGGTGCCGCGGGGCCGATCGATCCTGGCGCGATCGCTCACCCAGCCGGCTCCCGTCGCCCCTCGCGCAGCTCCGCGAGAAACGGGTTTCCTGCGAGCTCGGCGCCGAGCGTCGTCGACGGCCCGTGACCCGGGTGGACGACGGTCTCGGGCGGAAAGGCGTCGACGAGCGTTCGGATCGAGTCGAGCAGGGTCGGCCAGTCGCCACCCGGCAGGTCCGTCCAGGCCGACCGAGCCGGCGAAGAGGACGTCACCGGAGAGCAGCGCACCGTCCACGGCGAAGGAGAGGTGGCCCGGCGAGTGCCCCGGAACGGCGATTACCTCGATTTTCATGCCCGCCAGTTCGAGCGACTCGCCGCCCTCGAGCAGCGTGTCGGGCGTCCAGGGCCTGACGTGGACCCCGGCAGGTGTATAGGGGCCGGGGTCTTCGACGAGCGTGCGCTCGGCGGCGGGTGCATAGACGGGCGCTCCGGTGCCCTCCGCAAGCTCGGCAAGCCCGAGGATGTGGTCGAAATGGGCGTGCGTCACGAGAATCGCGGTGCAACGCGCAGCGTGCGAGGCGAGCTCGATGCGAATCTCGGTCGCCGTCCCGCTCGGGTCGATGACGACGGCCTCGGACGCGTCGCGCTCGGCGCGCACGAGGTAGCAGTTCGTCTGCAGAGGGCCAAGCGGCAGCTGATCGATCACGACCGGCACGACCGCGAGTCTACGGACGGCTCCAGGTTTCGCTGGGCGGCGAGGCGCGATACGGTTGGCCGATGCAGGTGTGGGACCTGACGACGATCGACGCGCCGGGCGGCACCGTCGACCCGGCCGTGCTCACGACCGACGACGGCGCGCGCGCCATCGCGATCCGTCTCGAGGCGGGGCAGGAGCTCAGCGACCACCAGGTACGCGAGCGCGCCTGGGTCGTGGTGGTCGAGGGTCGGGCGGAGATCCGCTGCGGCCACGAGGCGATCGATGGCGGCGTCGGCACGCTCGTCACCTTCGAGCCGGGCGAGCGTCACGCTGTCTCGAGCGTCGAGGGAGCGCGTGTCCTCCTGATCCTGGCTCCGTGGCCAGGGCCGGGCCACTACCCCGGCGACGAGACGTCGGGCTGAGAGCTCGTTCGGCCGTCGCCGGCTGGGCGGTTCAGCGTCCGGCCGTCTTCCCGCCCTGCCGCCGCTTCTCGTGCGAGCGCCACACGAGACGATCCATGAAATAGCTGAACGGGATGAAGATCGCGAGCAGGAAGATCGTCTGCACGATCGCCCCGGCGAGCGTCAGTCGGCCCCGGCCGAGAAGCATCACCGTGGCAAGGAAGATCGGCGCGAAGATCGCACCGCGCTTGAGCACTCGACCCCACGTCGGCGGCTGGGCCGTGCCTCGCCCCGACGATTTCGAGCCGCGGGTGCTCGACGACTTCGTCCTCGGCGCCGAGGACGTCTCGTCCTTCAGGTCGCTCGAGCTGAGCACCGTCTCGTTCCCCTCGGCGTCGATCTCGACGATGTCGTAGGCGTGCCGCTTCTCCTTTGCCCGCTTCCGACGCTGCTTCTGGGTTGCCATCGCCGCGATTATGCCCGCGACAACGCGACACGGCCCTCGCGGACGACCGTATGGACGACGTCCCCGGCCAGGTGATAGGCCAGGTGCCGCCAGTCGAGCGCCTCGAGCAGCACGATGTCCGCGCGATATCCCGGCGCGAGCCGGCCCCTGTCGACGAGGCCGAGCACGTGCGCGGCGTTGACGGTACAGGCGACGAGCGCCTCCTCGGGCGTGAGATGTAGCTGCGTGCACGCGAGCGTGCTGACGACCGGGAGGCTCTCGCAGTACGCGCTGCCAGGGTTGAAGTCCGTCGCCAGGGCCACCGCTGCGCCGGCGTCGGCAAGCGCTCGAGCGGGCGGCATGGGCCGCCCGAGGTAGAGCGCTGCGACGGGAAGCAACACGGCGGTGACATCGCTCGCCGCGAGGCGCGCGACCCCGGCGCGCCCGGTGGCCTCGAGGTGGTCGATCGACCGCACGCCGAGCTCGACGGCGAGCGAGACGGCGCCCGTCTCGGTGAGCTGGTCGCCGTGGATCCGCAGCTCGAGCCCGGCTGTGCGGCATGCCACCAGATAGCGACGAGCCTGCTCGGGGTCGAACGTCCCGCGCTCGACGAACACGTCCGCCGCGACCGCGATCCGCGCTGCCTCCGGCAGGACCTCCCGGATGGCCCAGTCCACGTACGCGTCGGCGTCCGGATGCTCCGGCGGGACGGCGTGCGCGCCGAGCCACGTCGGCACGCCGCCTGCAGCGCGCACCGCCTCGAGCTGAGCAAGCTCCGTGGCGCGATCGAGCCCGTACCCGCTCTTGCCCTCGAACGTCGTCGTCCCGTGGGCGAGCATCGCATCGCGGTGACCGGCGACGATGTCGTCGAGCGTGGCCGGGTCGGCGGCACGCGTTGCGCGCGTCGTCGAGAGGATCCCGCCCCCCGCAGCCAGGAGCTCCTCGTACGTCGCACCGGCTGCGCGGAGCGCGAACTCGTTGGCGCGATCGCCGGCGAACGCCGGATGGGTGTGGCAGTCGACGAGGCCGGGGATCGCGGCGAGTCCGCGCCCGTCGACCTCGTCGACGTCGCCGCCGACCGCGGGCAGCTCGCGCATCGCTCCGACGGCCTCGATCGTGCCGTCCCGGGCGAGGACGAACGCGTTCTCGACGACGGCGACGTCCCGAAGCCCGCCGCCCCGGAGAGGTGATCGCGTCCCTCGCGGAGTGACGACCTGCGCGAGATCGCGGACGAGGAGCCGGCTCACGCCCCGATGCGGTCTGCCGTCGTCACGAGGTGATACCCGGAAGATCGAGCCCGCCACCCCGCGCGGCCTCGATCGCCTCGTCGTAGCCCGCGTCGGCGTGCCGCATCACGCCCGTGCCCGGGTCGGCCGCGAGCACGCGCTCCAGGCGTCGATCCGCATCGGCGGTCCCGTCGGCGACGACCACCATGCCCGCGTGGATCGAGTTGCCGATCCCGACGCCGCCGCCGTGGTGGACGCTGACCCACGTCGCCCCCGCCGCCGTGTTGAGCAGAGCATTGAGGATCGGCCAGTCGGCGATCGCGTCCGAGCCATCGAGCATCGCCTCGGTCTCCCGGTACGGTGAGGCGACCGAGCCGGAGTCGAGGTGATCCCGCCCGATCACCACGGGTGCCGACACCGCGCCCGACCGGACGAGGCTGTTGACCGCTAGCCCGGCCTTGGCACGATCCCCGTAGCCGAGCCAACAGATCCGGGCCGGGAGCCCCTGGAACGCGACCCGCTCGGGCGCCAGCTCGAGCCACCGCTGAAGGAGCTCGTCCTCGGGGAAGAGCACCCGCAGCTCCCTGTCGATCGCCGCGATGTCCGCCGGGTCACCGGAGAGTGCCGCCCAACGAAAGGGCCCGATCCCTCTGCAGAACAGCGGCCGGATATACGCCGGGACAAAGCCCGGATATGTGAACGCCTCCGTCAGTCCCGCTCGATAGGCCTCACCCCGCAAGTTGTTTCCATAATCGAAAACGTAACACCCCATCCGGACGAACTCGACCATCGCGCGGACGTGGGCGACGATCGACGCCGACGCGAGCCTGAGGTACTCCTCCGGGTCGCGCTCGCGGAGCGTGGCGGCCTCCTCGAACGGAACCTCGGCCGGCACATACCCCGTGAGCGGATCGTGGGCCGCCGTCTGGTCGGTCACGAGGTCGAAGGCCTCACCCCGCGCGGCGAGCGCCGGCAGGACGTCTGCGGCGTTCGCGCGCAGCGCCACGGAGAGAGGCCTGCGCTCCGCCGCAGCTGCGCGCACCCTGGCGACTGCCTCGTCGAGCGAGTCGGCCTGCTCGTCGAGGTAGCGGGTCTCGAGTCGACGGTCGATGGAGCGCTGGTCGACGTCGACGCAGAGCATCGCTGCTCCGGCCATCGTCGCGGCCAGAGGCTGGGCGCCGCCCATCCCGCCGAGGCCGGCCGTCAGCACCGTGCGTCCCGCCAGATCGGGCGTACCGAAGTGCGCCTCGCCGGCGGCGCAGAACGTCTGGTACGTCCCCTGCAGGATCCCCTGCGTGCCGATGTAAATCCACGACCCTGCCGTCATCTGGCCGAACATCGTCAGTCCCTCTGCCTCGAGCCGCCGGAACTCGCCCCAGGACGCCCACGCCGGCACCAGGAGGGAGTTGGCGATGAGGACGCGCGGCGCATCGCGGTGGGTCCGAAAGACGCCGACGGGCTTCCCCGACTGGACGAGCAACGTCTCGTCGTCACCGAGTCGAAGGAGCGTCCGCACGATGTCGCGCAGCGCTTGGTGCGAGCGCGCAGCGCGGCCCGAGCCCCCGTAGACGACGAGCGACTCCGGGTGCTCCGCCACCTCGGCGTCGAGGTTGTTGAGGAGCATCCGCAGCGGCGCCTCGGTCTGCCACGAACGTGCGTTGAGCTTCGTCCCCCGCGGCGCACGGACGGCGGAGAGATCGCCGACGAGCCGCTCCACGACCGCGTTGTTCACGACGATCCGTCTCCGTTGCTCGTACGCGGCGTCGCGCGGCGCAGTCGCGACGCACGCTGGCGGAACCTCAGCCAGCTCCAGCCGGTCGCGAGTATGAAGTACGCGGCGGCTGCGAGCGCTGCGCGCGCCGGATCTCCGCCCGTGAGCTCGGCGACCACGAGGATCGCGACGGCGAGGACTCCGTGGAGGATCGCGGCCCCGCGGTACGGGTGCGGCGGAGGCGGAAGGTCGCTCAAGCCACCACCTCGGGGACGTCCCGTTGGACGGCCGCAATGAGCGATCCGTCGCGGATCGCCGTCGCGACCCGCTCGATGTCCGCCGACAGTGACCTGTCCTCCCGCACCCGCTCGGAGCGCGTTCGAACGAGCTCTCGCGCAGCGCGGACTCCGATTCCCGGCTCGAGCGGGGCGAGGAACTCGACCCCCTGGGCTCCGGCGAGCAGCTCGATTGCCACGACCCTCTCGGCGTTCGCGACGACCTGGAGTGCCTTTAGGCCGGCTCCGTTCCCCATGGAGACGTGATCCTCCTGACCTGCGCTTGTCGGGATCGAGTCGACCGAGGCAGGGTGACAGAGCGCCTTGTTCTCGGAGACGAGGGCGGCCGCGACGTACTGCGGGATCATGAAACCGGAGTTGAGCCCCTCTTCCCGCGCGACGAGGAACGGCGGCAGCCCGTCGGAGAGGCTCGGGTTGACGAGTCTCTCCGTTCGCCGCTCGCTGATGTTCGCAAGCTCGGCGCAGGCGATCGCGATGCAGTCCAGGCCGATCGCGATCGGCTGCCCGTGGAAGTTTCCGTTCGAGACGATCAGCTGCTCTTCGAGCAGCACGAGCGGGTTGTCGGTCGCGGCGTTCAGCTCCACGGCGACAGTGCGCTCGACATGTTCGAGCAGGTCACGGCTGGCACCGTGCACCTGCGGTGCGCAGCGCAACGAGTAGGCGTCCTGCACCTTGTCGCACCAGCGATGGGACTCCACGATCGCCGACCCGGCGAGCAGGGCTCGGAGCGTCGCGGCGCTGCGGCCCTGGCCGGGGAGCGGCCGCGCCGCGTGGATCGCCGGATGGAAGCTCATCGGCGTCCCCTGGAGGGCCTCGACCGACATGGCGCACGCGATGTCCGCAGCCCGCGCCAGCCGCCGCGCGCGAACGAGCGCGAGCGCGGCCATCGCGGTCATGAACTGCGTCCCGTTGATCAGCGACAGGCCTTCCTTCGCGGCGAGCGTGATCGGAGCGAGCCCGGCAACCGCAAGCGCCTCGGCTCCTGTGACGCGGCGGCCGCCGACCGTTGCCTCGCCCTCGCCGACGAGCGGCAACGCGAGGTGCGCGAGGGGCGCCAGGTCGCCGCTGGCGCCCACCGACCCCCGCGACGGGACGACCGGCACGATTCCGGCACGGAGCACATCGAGCAGGAGGCCGATCGTCTCCACACGCGCGCCGGAAAACCCCTTCGCGAGCGTGTTCGCGCGCAACAGCATTGCCGCTCGCACGATCTCGTCGGGGTACGGCTCGCCCACCCCGCACGCGTGGCTCCGCAGCAGTCGCAGCTGGAGCTCAGCTGACTGCTCCGGCGGAATCGACTCGGAGACGAACCGACCGAAACCGGTGTTCACGCCGTAGGTGTGCTCGCCGACCTGCTCCTCGAGGAACGAGCGAGCGGCGGCCGCACGCTCGCGCCCGCGTGCGCCGAGCACGGCGGTGCGATCCCCGACGGCGACATCCCAGACATCGACGAGCTCGAGATCGTCCCCGGTCAGCTCGACAGCGGCCGGCACGGCGCGAGTCTAGACGAGTCGTCCCACGGAATCGGCTCCCGTGGGGCGCGAGCCGGCCGCTCGAGAGCTTGGGATCGGGACGACGCCGATGCTGGTGGCATCGGTGTTGTCCCGAGCACACGAAGCGCACGCGGCTGCGATGCATCGGATCGCGCCTCCACGCGCCCGAGGGTCGTGGAACTCCTCATCCGGACCGGCCCGTGTCGTGCGGTACGACCGAACGGCCGGGACGGCCCGACGGCCGAGCGACGCCTTCCCGCGGCCGGAGCATCGCCCCGCCAATCCCTGAACGCCGACGACGCGGCATCGTCCATCCACCCGGCCGCGTGCCATCGATCGCCCGAGGCGCGGGTGCCCGCGCGCAGCGCAAGCGCTCCGCGTTCGAAGCGCGGCCCCCCAACGGGGGAGCGAGGCTCCCTGAAGTCACGCTATCGGACAGCCCGTCGCACGGGTGCATCGTCAATGCGCCGACTCTGTGCCGACTGGGTGGCTGCTCCCCACTGCCCCGAGGAGGCCGGATGCACGGGGCCAACCGACATGCCCGGCTTTCATCATCACCGTGGCATCACCCGCGCGCTCGGCGCGACGGCGGGTACGGAGCGCGCTGCCTCTGCCGGGACATCGGCGGTCAGCCTGCGAGGTGCCACTCGAGCACGCGATCCTCGTCCAGGCTGTCGAGGCGCAGGGCGCCGGCAGCCGCCGCGCGCGCGGCGGCGGTGGGGACGCCGCGGTCGTCGAGCGGCTCGAGCACGCCCGAGTCGCGGGCCGCCGCGGCGACGCTCGCCGCCGGGATGAGACCGACGAGCTCGCCGCGGCCGAGCTCGGCTCCGCGCGCCGCGGCCTCGGCCTCGATCCGCGCGACCATCCGATGAGGCGCGGTTGCGGCGACGTCCACGACGTTCGTCGAGACCTGGAAGCGCCCGTTCCCGAGCGCAAGGCCGAGCGCCTGGACCCCGGGCAGCCCGCCCGTGGACGCGCGAACGGTCGCCGCGACCTCTCGTGCGACGCCGAGCGATCCCAGCAGCTCGAGATTGAACGCGACGAGCGGCCTGCGGACGCCGAGCAGCACGGCACCCGGTCCAGGATCAACCCGCGACGGCCCGAAGTCCGGCGCCAGCTCCCCGAGCTCGATGCGCCGCTGCAGCTCGACGAGCCCACCCCGGCGGAAGAACGCGGGCCGGCGGTCCGCCGCGATCGCCCCGTAGAGGAAGACCGGCAGCCCCAAATCGCTCCCCACCCGTGTGCCAACCGCGAGCGCCGCACCGGTCGCACGGTCGAGATCCTCGTCGACCAGCGGCACGATGGGGACGACGTCCGCCGCTCCGACGCGCGGGTGGATGCCGTCGTGTCGCCGCAGGTCGATCCGCTGCCGGGCCTCGTCGATTCCGGCGACCAGCCCGTCCTCGAGCGCCTCATCGTCGCCGACGAGCGTGATCACCGCGCGGTGGTGGTCGCCGTCGACGTGCGTGTCCAGCACGCGAGCGCCGGCGCTCGCGAAGGCCGCCGCGATCGCCGCGACAGACGACGGGTCCCGCCCCTCGGAGACGTTCGGCACGGACTCGAGCGGGGCCACGGGCGTACCCTACGGCCGATGCGTGAGCCGACCGCGCCCGCCTACTACGACCGGCGCGCACCCGAATACGACGACTGGTACCTCGGTCGTGGGCGCTACGCGACCCGGACGCGCGTCGGGTTCGACGAGGACCTGGACGACGTCTGCGCGGCGCTGGCCGACCTTTCGCCCGCCCGCACCCTCGACGTCGCGTGCGGCACCGGCTTCCTCACACGACATCTGCGCGGCGAGCTCACCGGACTCGATCGGAGCGCACGCATGCTCGAGATTGCAGCGAGCCGGCTCCCGAGCGCCAGCCTTGTCGAGGGAGAAGCGCTCGCCCTCCCTTTCGAGGACGATACGTTCGACCGGGTCGTCAGCGGTCACTTCTACGGGCACCTCGATGACGATCAGCGCGCGAGGTTCGTCCGCGAGGTGCGGCGCGTCGCACCCGAGCTCGTGCTCGTCGACGCATCGCGCGAGCGCTCGCACACGGACGAGGAGTGGTCGGAGCGCGTGCTCGAGGACGGATCGAGCTGGCAGGTGTTCAAGCGCTGGTTCACGCAAGACGGCCTGCTCGCCGAGCTTGGTGGGGGCGAGGTACTCCACGCAGGGCCGTGGTTCGTCGTCGTCCGGTCGTCGCGGTGAGCCGCTCGGGGTCGATCTCGCGCCTCCAGCGGAGGAACGCGGCCTGTCGCCGCTGCCTCGACGCGGGGTTCGTGATCGATCCGCGACCCGTGTTCGCGGGCCGCGCCGACCAGCGGGCGTACCTCTTCGGGCTCGCTCCGGGCAGGGTCGAGGCAGAGACCGGCCTTCCGTGGCAGGGGCGCGCCGGGCGCACGCTTCGCCGCTGGCTCCGCCTCGAGGAGGCGGACTTCTTCGACCGGTTCTACTGCGCCTCCGTCACCCGCTGCTTCCCCGGCCCGAGCGCGAGCGGCCGCGGCGACCGTCGGGCGACCCCCGCCGAGGAGACGCTCTGTGCGGAATGGCGCGAGACAGAGCTCCGCCTGCTCCGACCCGCGCTCGTCGTCACCGTCGGGCTCGCGGCCGCCCGTCAGCTCGTCGGCATCCGCCGGCTCACCGACGCCGTCGGGAAGAGCTACCTGCTCGACGACGCCATCGCCGTGCCCCTGCCCCACCCGTCGGGGGCAAGCGCGTGGCTCAACGACGACAGGAACCGCAAGCGCCTCGGGAAAGCGCTGACGCACGTCGGCCGCGAGCTCGAACGGATCGCGGTCGAATAGGATCGCACCGTGACCATCGGCGCCGTCCTCAACGAGACCTGGACCTTGTTCACCAGGTTCTTCGGCCGGCTCTTCGCGATCGCGCTCGGGGTGTTCGCAGCCGTGAACCTGATGTACGCACTCGTCGACGGCGCGATCTCCTCCGATAACGAGGGCACCGCCTTCGTGCTCGCGATCCTGGCGGTGACGACGATCGTCGTCGGCACGACGTGGCTCCAGGGCGCGTTCGTCTACGCGGTGCAGGACGCGCGCGACGGCACCTTCGACTCCTCGATCCGCGAGGTGTTCTCGCGCGTCTCGGCTTCGATCGTCCCGCTGCTCGTCGCGAGCCTGCTCGCCGGGCTCGGAATCGCATTCGGCTTTCTCCTGCTGATCGTGCCGGGCCTCTTCCTCCTCACCATCTGGGCCGTCATCGCACCCGTCATCGTCGTCGAGAAGCGACGCGCGACCGAGTCGTTCGGGCGGTCGCGTGAGCTCGTGCGCGGCCACGGGTGGACGGTCTTCGGCATCGTTCTGATCACCGGCCTCCTCTCGGGTGTCGCGACCGCCCTCCTGCAGGCGGCGTTCTCGTTTCTCCCGCGGTTCCTCGAGATCCTGATCGGGAGCACGATCGCCCAGGCGGCCGTCGCGCCGTTCAGCGCCGTGGCGATCGCGATCACCTACTTCCGGCTCTGCGACGAGCTGCGGGCCGACCCGGCCGAAGCTCAGCCGTGACGCTCGATCCCGAGACGGAGGAGCGCATCGAGGAGCCCGCGTCGGCGGACGCCGTCCGGGAGGCGCGCCTCTCACCGACAGAGGCGGTCGAGCACATGCGGATCCGTCTTCCCGACCGGGGCAACCGCAAGCTCCGCCGCATCCTCGAGCGCGCAAACGCGGACAAGGAGCTCAAGGGCTGGTGGCACGTCGCGAACGTCAACGCGGTCGTCCGGCTGGAGATCAACGACCACTCGTGGGTGCACGTCCAGATCGTCGCCAACATCGCGTTGAAGCTGCTGCGCCAGCTGACGAAGCACGGCGTCGAGCCCTCCCTCGTGCGGGACTACGGGATGCGGAACGAGGACGCCGAGGTCGTAGTCGTGCTCGCCGCGCTGACGCACTGCGTCGGGATGTCGGTGCACCGCAAGGGGCACGAGGACTGGAGCCTCTTTCTCGCCGAGCCGAAGCTCCGCGAGCTCCTCGACGGCATCTACGAGGAGCCCGACCGCACCGTCGTCGTCTCCGAGGTGCTCCAGGCGATCACGAGCCACCGGGCCGACGGCGAGCCGCTGTCGCTCGAGGCGGGGATCCTCCGGGTGGGAGACGCGCTCGACATGGCGAAGGGCCGCTCGCGCATCCCGTTCGAGCGCGGCCATGTCTCGATGCACTCGCTCTCCGCAGCGGCGGTCGAGGAGGTCCTGATCGGCGACGGCGAGACGAAGCCGGTGCGGATCGAGATCGTGATGAACAACTCCTCGGGGCTGTTCCAGGTCGACGGGCTTCTCCGCGCGAAGCTCCGCGGCTCGGGGCTCGAGCCGCACGTCGAGGTCATCGCCCACATCGACACCGACGCCGAGAAGAGCCTGGTCCCCGAGTACCGCCTCGACATCTGAGGCGCCCGGTCGAGCCGGGTACAATCCGGGCACGCCCTGCGGGATAGTCTAATGGTAGGACGCCGGATTCTGGCTCCGGAAGTTGGGGTTCGAGTCCCTGTCCCGCAGCCTCCGAAACGCCCCGCGAGGGGCGTTTCGCGTTGTTCGGACCGAAAACGCTTGTAACAGTTCTTGTGAAGGTTTGGTAAGCGATCGCGGTGACGATTGTGCTCACCGGGTAGCCTCGCACGATCTGACACGAACGGCGGCGCCGGGCTCTCCGCGTTGGGCCCGACTGCGGCGCGCGCCGTCGCCCCTGTCTCCCACGCGGAGGTTCTGTCCTGAAAGCCCTCGTCACGGGCCTGTGCGCCCTCGTTCTCGTCGTCACGCCGACGGCTGCGCAAGCCGGCGCCTCGGCCGACCTCGGCGGCCAGCTCGCCCGGCACGTCGCGACGATGGAGAAATCGACCTCCGTGATCCGGTTCTTCCAGACCCACCGGTGGCTTCTCTCCGACCCACGATTCCAGAAGGAGGCGACGCTCCGCCTCGGCATCGCCCGTCGGACGCTAGCCGCGAGCCGCGCCAGGGCGGCCCTTGCGCGCGCCGAGCTGCACCGGAGAAAGGCGCAGGCCGAGCGCATGCGCCTCCTCGCGTCACTCGAGCGCTCGCCGCAGAAGGCGATCTGCCACGTC
This sequence comes from uncultured Actinomycetes bacterium, assembly GCA_963747125.1. Lineage (GTDB taxonomy): Bacteria > Actinomycetota > Thermoleophilia > Gaiellales > Gaiellaceae > Gaiella. Next base: position 88,804 of record CAVVEN010000011.1, read on the forward strand.
TTCGGTGACTACTGCGGCGAGGCGCTCCGGGTCGCGCGCTGCGAGTCCGGCTACAGCGTGAACGCGCAGAACGGCCAGTACCTCGGGCTCTTCCAGATGGGATCGAGCGAGCGGCAACTCTTCGGGCACGGCGAGACGGCGCTCGAGCAGGCTCGCGCCGCCTACCGCTACTTCGTCCGTTCGGGCAGCAACTGGAGCCCCTGGTCGTGCAAGCCGTGGTACTGAGCCGCCGGAACGAAACGTGCGCAAAGTGCGTGCCCCGGCGGTCGCGCCGGGTTCCCTCGACGCGCGATCGCTGGTAGTAGATCCACCGTGCCTTTCTGGCGGAAGCCCGACCGCCTGAGGCCCCTGGACGAGGCGGCCGCCTACGCGCGCTGCCACGGCGATCGCGACGAGTCGGTGCGGGTCGTCAAGCTCCCGCCCCGCCGAGCGCGCTACGACCTGCTCGCGACCGGCGAGGAAATCCGGCGGCGCTTCGAGGAGCGGATCGACGCGCGCGAGCCCGACGCGGCGATTGCCCCGTCACCCTCGGCGACCGCCTGACAACAGCGCAGTCGGGCGTCCTGGCGGGATCGGGCAGAGGGTCTGCGCTACACTCCCCGTTCGCCACGGCCCATTCGTCTAGTGGCCTAGGACACCGCCCTCTCACGGCGGCGGCACGGGTTCGAATCCCGTATGGGCCTCTCTTTCTAGGGACGGAAACACGGAGCCCCAGGAGAGATCCCGGACGGCCTCCATGACTTTGGAACGGTTGAGTGCCGGAAATAGACTTGCGTCGTATCGATCCGCGAGTGATTCATTAGCGCCTGGAGCGACTCCAGAGCGCCCGGATGACTCGTCAAGAACGCGACCGCGAACGCCCGACGCAGCGCGTGAACGTTTGCTGTCACGCCAACACGCTCTGCAACCTCTCTGACTGTTTCCCACACGACCTTGCTTGAGCGCTCCTTGCGCCGAACGCTCGCCGCACGTCGATTCGGGATCACGTATGCGTCAGCGCGGCAATCCACTTTGCCCGACCCAAAAGCAGCTTTGAGGATCTGGGCCAGCTCGTTCGGGACCGGCTTGACCGCCGTCTTGTTGCCCTTTTCAAGAACGCGGATCGTCCCGGCTTGGAGATCAACGTCACGCCAGCGCAGCCGACTGGCAGAGCTTCGCCGGATTCCGGTGTAGGCGAGTACCGACAGACAGAGGAACTCCTGCCAGTTCTTCGTCGCCGCGAGCATCCGCTCGACGTCCGCGTGGCTTGACGATCACGACGTCCAGGTCTTCCGGTCGTGGACGGCGCGGACGCGCAACCCTCGTCATGGGGTTTTGATCGATCTCGCCTTCCAAGTAGAGCCACCGGAACAGCCCGTTCAATGCGCTGTGGATCGACGCGACCGTGGACGGCGAGCGATGGATCCACTTGTCCAGAAACGCTCGGCAGTCGTTCGTGGTCACGTCCCGGACGGACGGGTCCTCGGTCGTGCGCTCGACCTGATCAACGAACTTGTGGAGGTAGCGCACGTAGCTACGACGGCTGCTCTCCTGGCGACCAGCGCGAGCGAGTTCGCCCATCGATAGATCAATTGCCCGCGACAACCTCATCGCACGCCACGCTTCCGCTTCGCTCGAATCACAGCCTGCTCCCGTCTCCACCGTTCAAGTTCTCGCTCTGCCTCGGCAATCACCCCTTCGGGATCCGGCGGTTCGTACTTGCCTGGGTTGAGCATCCTGTCCACCGCGTCGACCGGATCGCTCTGGTCGAGGATCCACGTCAACACCTCCGCCTGATCGAGGGCCCACCGCAGAGTTCGCCCTAACTCCCCCTCAAACCGCTTCTCGGCTTGGAGCTTGAGCCACCTCTCCTGTTCCGGACGGATGCGGCCGCTGATGGAGGTCGTCAGAGCATCTAGTTTCCGTGGTCTACCCATATCTGAGAGTATTTGTAGACGTTAATAACGGAAATGTCAAGCCGCTCCGGTTAGTGTCCGCTCGATGTTCTTGCGCCCCCCGTCCACCACGGACGGAGCTCACCCTCTCTCTCTCGTCGAGCGACCAAGCCGAGACGCGGATGCTTCGACGACGTGTCAAAGCGCTTGTCGACGATGTGATCTCCCCGCAGCTGCGCGAGAACAAGGCGAGCGCTCGACTTGCGGTTGACATGTGGGAACGGACAGCCGCAGAACAAGCGCGGCCAGGCGAGGGTACGAACGAGCGCTTCGTTCGCATGGCCCGGGACGCCAACCTAACCCTCGTCCTGATTCTGGACGAGCTCCGGGACGGAACGCGAGAGGAGCTAGAAGCAGCCGTCGACGATCCTAAGGCGCAGGTCGCTGTTCTCCATCGTTTCGCCCGTCGGGCGAAATCGACCAAGCAAAGCTCGATGAACTCGACGCCGTGTTCAGCAGGTTGCGCGAGAAGAGCGTCTTCTTTCAACGCCACAAGCGCCCGAACTCCCAGGATGCGTGGTTCGGGATCGTCAAGATCCTTACGGCGTTCCTGGTATCAGCACTACGTCACAGTGAGCAGGGCCAAACAGGCCTCCAAACGGAGGCGCGCTGAGGTGACGAAACGCGAAACACTGATCGCCGCGCTTCTCTGGCACGTACCGCAGCTCGTTCAGTCAGACACTGAGAGCGCTAGAGCGTTCGTCGACTCCCTCAGTGCCAGCCCGAGACTCGTCCCAGCATCAGACCACGACCCCCTCAACCTCGCCGCGACGGCGATCTTGGCTGGACGGCAGGGAGACGATCCAACCCTCAAGCGCTCCATCCGGAGCCTGCGAAGCCAAAACGATCCCGTAACCGCCGCGCTGGCACTTTCACTTGAGTGGTGGCTTGTAGGAAGCGAATTCACAAAGGACCCACTTGCGACGGCCGACGAGGTTGTGACCCGCCTCCGGGGCGCATCTCTCCGAGCCCGAGCCCTAGTGAAGCTGACCACGTACAGCCTCGACAACCATCAGCGGGGCATCGCCGCAGAGCTACTTCGCCGTGCCATTGACACCGCCCCGCAAGCCTCTGAACTTCGTCGTGCGCTGCTGATCACTCTTAGCAACGAGTTCGGAGTAATGCCCGGCGAGGAGGCATTCCGCCCCATCCGTGACGGAGACGAACTAACGCACTACGACTGGATCGACGCTCTTTCCCTAACCGCTGCGAGGTCGGATCTTGACCAGCGGCTGACCGATACGGCACGAAACCCATGGAGCTTCACCATCCGGTCGGGCCAGACACCCCTCGATAGCGTTGTCGCGGCCGAGCTTCAGGCCACATGGGCTGGCGCTCTCTGGAAGAGACGGCCAATCCAAAAGCAGGTTGGCGCACAGATGCTTGTCGGCGGAGCGCGAACGCCAGAACAGGCCGTCTACGGACTCGCGCGTTGGGTTCAAGGCGGCGGCGGAGACATCCCACAGCTCGTTGATTTCGCTGAGCCGTCCTTCGAATCCATGAGTGTGGACCTACTGACCCAACAGGTGTTAGGGCCGTCGTACGCGGGTCCGATCACAAGCCGTCAGAAGGTTGAACTCGCGGCGAACCTCTGGAATCTCCTATCCATAGACGTGCTTGAACAACTCATGCCGCGTATCCCGGTCGACGTGTCGGAACTAGGGGCACCGGCACGGTTCTTCTGGAGTCGAGCCGCCCTTCGAACACCGCGCATTTGGAAGACAGCTCTTCGCGACCTAACTGCCACACAGCGTGTCGCCCTGGCCGGTCATCTCGAGACCGAAACGCTCAACCGAATGTCCAAGGTGGACGCACGGAAGCTTCTTCGCGAGATCGGGGCAGAGGAAGCGCCGTCCGAGCAGTCGCAGGCAGCCGGCATCGTCCTGGCAGCTCGTCTCACCGGAAAGCCGGCAAACGGTGCCGTGACGCCATCCGTGGCACTGCGTGTGGCGCACCGTGAACCGAAGGCCCTTGCGGAGACCGTGTACCTGACTGCCGAACGGTCGCTGGCGGACACACTCAGAGCGTCCGTCGAGGCTGCCAGGAAGGGCTCCTTCGGCCTCGGTACGTATTCAGTCCCCTTAGCGATCGGATCTGTCGCGGAGGCCCGGAAGGCGATTGAGGACGCCTCCTATCGACGCCTAACTGCCACAGCTAAAGACGCCCTCGCACCGGGCACACTCCGCCTCGACTCGCTGGTCGCGCTCGCAAGACTTGCGCACGTCAACGTGATCCCTCCGTCTAGGTATCGGCGCTTGAAGTCTGTCCCGCCCCAGCAGGGCGTCACGTTCTTTGACCCCATCTCGGAAAACTGCCTTCGCGCCGGTGTCCTGCTTCTGAGATCGCATCAACTCACGAGGGACGAGCAGTTGGAGCTCGCTGCGCTGAGTCGCGACCCGGATACCAGGACGCGCCAACTCACGGCGTCGGCCGCCGCAATCCACCTCACCGAGCACCGATCCGACCAGGCCGAGGCAGCGCTGATCGCCAGCTTGTACGACCCGCACCACAGCGTCGTTCGAAACGCGCTGGGCGTCATAAGCCAGCATCGGCTACGCCTCTCAAGCGCAAATGCTCGCCACGCCATAGCCACGCGAATCGTCTCCCTCTACAACGCAGGTGACCGAGACGTTCGCAGACGTTCTGTCGCCGCGGCCCGGAAGCTTCAGGGCGCGAGAGGACACGATCCCCAGCTGGCAGATCTCATCGACACCGCGAGCGCGGACCGCTCTTGGCTTGTGCGCCTCGACGCGACCGGAGGCGAGGCGGGTTCTGCTCGAAGCTAGCGCCCCGCTCCGTTCCGCGTGTGATATTTCGGCGTCTTCCCCGGTGTTACAGACCGGGAAGGAGTGAGGCCTTGTCAGAGAACTCGCTCACGTGAACCCTGATGCCTTCATCACGCTTGCGCTGCCGCTGCTCGCCTTCACCGGCCTCGCCGGCTCATTCACTTTGTCGACCCAGCGCAGGCGGCCACGGTTCGCGCGAACGGAGGCGATGATGCACGCCGTGCGCTGGCGACAAACGACGGTCGTCCTCTATCTCATCCTCGGCCTGCTGCTCGTAGGCTCAATCGGAGCCTACATCGCGTTCCGCTGGCTCACACCCGAGGCGAAGTGGCCGGATGTGTGGTTCCCGAACGCGATCATCGGCTGGGCGCAGCTGATTGCCGTCGTTGCGGTCGTCGACGTGCTGCGAGAAAGAGCTCAGAAGCAGCGTGGCGATGCGCGCGCCTACCCGATGCGAAAGCTGGCCGGAGAGGAATCGAGAGGGACCTTGGCGGGAATCATCGATTTCGCCGTCAGGACCGACCTCGACGCCGTCAGCGGATCGATCGCTAACGAACATGCCGCCCCTTTCGTGGACCTCTGGGCCCGCAACCGTCGCTGGAACAAGAACTCAAAAACGAGAACCAGACCAACTGCGACTCATGCGCGAGTGGGCGACAACGCTGACCATGACTGCCGGCAAGCTCCGCGCCCACCGTGAAAACCACTCCGACTCCGATTTCGTCTACCCCGAGGAGTCCAGTGACATCGAGAAGCTCCGTTCGACGACCGAGCACCACGGCTGGCAACTCCTCCAACGCGTAACGGATGCCGAGCAGGACAAAGGCGGGCTCAGATCGGCAGTCGCGGTGATGGACCAGAGTTGCGAGTTCACCGCACGCGCATTCAAGCCCGTGGCCACCGCCTGCGAGACGATGACAGAACGGAGCCTCACAGTCGCAGATCGAAAGCCTTTCGGCCCGCAGGCCCTCCCCCAGCTGATCGCGGATAAGCCAGCGGGCCTACGTTGAGTGCCAGGACATGACGCTCCCCGGTCTGTGTCAACTTGAACGAAGGAGCTCACTGGGACGCCCGGTCTCAGATTCCCGGCAGCGGTTCGGCGATCTCCGAGGCAGCCGTCGCCGGGGGAGGCCCGCTCGCTTCCGCGAGCGTGGCCTGCCCCCGCCGCACGCCAGCCTCCGAAGGCCCCTCGATACGCACCGAGCAGTCCCTCAAGATGAGCTTCGATCTCGGTCATGCCGCTGTCGTTTGAAGCCATCCCGAGCGATCTGGCTTCCCGTCGTCTAGCTGCAAGGACGAATCCGGGTAATACGTCGTCGCGAGCCCAAGGCGCTCCAAGTCGAGGAGCATCGACATCCGTTCCCCTTGTGCGTAGCTCATCTCGCCACGACCCACCCTCCCCGCGACCTCGGACGCTTGGATCTCGCGCCGGGCCCCGCGTAACAGTTCCTTTCAGGTGGCCATACCGCGAATCCCAGACTCCCGCGCAGAACGACGGATCGTTCAGATCGTCCAACATGACTCGGAGCGGATCGAAGCGGGCCTGAGCCTCCGAAAACGAATACGGCCGAACGGCTCGCCCTCCCGGGTCTTGAGGTTGCGGCAGTAGGCCCTCGCCTTTGCGTCGTCTTTCACGCGAGCGATGAAGTAGACCGTCGAGCGAGGCGTTCCGACCGAACGCACCCGCCAACCATTCGGCAAGCGACAGGCCTCGAGGGCGTCCAGCAGAAGCTTCCCATCGTGCGGCTTGCACTCGGCATCGACCGCCACATCAAGCCGAGTCACCCAGGCGGGTTCGTAGGTCGTGATTCCAACGAACGCCATGCGAGTAACCAGCTGATCGACGGCAACACGCAGCTGAGGAAGGGGGCAGAGCGAACCCTCCGCCGTCAGCTTCGCCTGGACGTAGAGCCTTGACGTTTCGCGCCGCCAGAAGCTCAGCGGAACGCCCGAGTAGATGTGCGAACGACCCCCAAGAGTTCCGATCCCCGAGCATCTTCCCGCGCCGGCTTTCGTAGCCCGGCATGGCCTCTAGCCGGCCGATGCACCGAGAGCCAGTCATGTCGAAGCCGATGGTCAGGTCATCCACCCCGCACTGGACGACCTCAAACGAACCGCCGATCACCACCCGTCCTCCCCATCAAGGACGGACGCAAGCTCGCGAAGGATGATCGCGGTGACTGTGAACGCCACGGCAGACGTTCCGAACTCCAGCCGACGTTCTGGCGGCTCGATGGGAGCCCGCTCGCCATACGACGCGGCGAGCGTTTCGTAATGCCGCGCCTTCTGAAAGAGTCGATCAGCGAGACTCATCCCGCGCACCGCGCGGGTTCTTCGCCTGAAGCTCCTCTAGTTTCCGCCGAAGAGGCTCAGGCACAGGCGTCTCGCCTGACACGGGTTCGAATCCCGTATGGGCCTTGAGGCTCCACATGCTGGAAGTGCCGCAAACCCCGTCGACATGGGGGTTTCGGCTTCTCTACAAGGGTTCCGCGCGGTTGCGATGGTTGCACGGGCATGCTCGAAGATGCCGCCTTCGCGCAGTCGGTGGTACCCCCGGTGGTAAGCCGCTCCCACCAAGCCGTACCCATTGAGATGCACGTTCGCGGTCGCCGTCCGCGGCAATGACTCCGCCCCATGGCAGACGACGAACCAGTTGTCGACCGGCCGCTCGGGCGTGATCCTCGAAGCCCTGCAGTAGCGTGTCGGACCGATGAGTGACTCGCCTAGCCATGACGAGCAGGTCGCAATTCTTGAGGACGCACTCGCGGGGTTCGCGAAGCAGGGCTGGCACGAGTGGACGTATCGGCCAACCCCCTACGAGGTTTCACTGCGGCGAAAGAGTGGACTGTTCGCGCGGCAGTTTATGTCGGTCTGGGTCGAGGACGCCGGCGAACTCGTCACACGCTTCGACGGAGAAGCTGGCCGCCTGCCATTCGGGGCTCTAGGCGCCGCCCGAGCGCGCAAGATTGGGAGTCGATGCGTTTCATGCCCCGCGGCCTCCCCGGGACGGATAAGCGTCGAATCCGAATAGCTACGCTCGAGCGCATGGCCGGGGTCGTCATGTCGACGCACATGTTCTTCCATTGGGCCGAGATTGCCGTTGAGCACGAGCACGAGGCGTTCGCCGCGTGCAACGAGCGAAAGAACGCGGAGGCGACGTTACCTCGATCACCGACGAATTTCGAGCGTCGTTGATCACGGTAACGGCATGCGCGTCCGCGTTCGATGCCCTGTACCACGAGTCCTCCGCGAGCATGAACTCGATCTCGCCCCTGTTCGCGACGACCCAGCGCACGGGATATCCGAGGACTCTTTCGTCATCTCCGCTGCACAGCGGTGGACCCCGGTGAACCAAGTACGCGTAGGCCTCCGTCACCGCGCCGAGGCCCGGCGCCGGACCCTCACCCGTGCGTGCTGGGCACTCGAGGGACTTCGGGGAACCGGGCGAGCACTGACCAGCGAGGTCCGACACCAACCTGAGCGTGGCGCGGAGAGCAAGCTGGACGTGGTGGGCTGCGACTCGGCCGTGGCTGCGAGCAGCCCGAAGCACACGACCAAGGCCAGGGTCAGTGCCAATCGCCGCATCGCCACCTTCCCCCCAAAACGTGGGTCTCCTACGTGTGACGGTGACTCTCTCACCATGTCTGATGCGCAGTCAAGGCGGCCACCCTGATTCCGCCTTGCCCTGGCCTTGGTGGCCGACTCAGCCGGGACCGCGGGGCCTCCGTACGATGGCGGGGGTAGACCCGCCGTGCGGCGGGTCTACCCCCTGACGGGAACGACGACGGCGTCGCCCCCGTCCTCCCCCGATCCAGCCGTCCTCACCCGCGCGGTCGCCGTGCCGAGCGGCTCGGGCTTGCTGTACGACCTCTCATGTCGCGCCGCCCACATCTGCCTCGCCTACCCCGCGGAACGAGAACCCTGTGCTCGGCACTCGGCCGTCGAGCAGCAGTCAGTCTCCTCCTTTGTGACGGAAATTACAAGGCCGGTACGAGTTCGGTTTCGAGGGTCGAAAAGAACGCCCGCGCCGGAAGTCGGGCGCCGCTCAGCGCGCGGTCCAGCCGCTGTCCATCACGAGCGGCGCGCCCGTGAACGAGCGAGCCGCCGGGGCCGAGGAGGAAGGCGACGTCGGCCGCGACCTCGGCTGGCTCGAGCATCCGCTTGAGCGCCTGCGGGGCGAGAAGGACGTCCTCGAGGACACGCTGCTCGGGGAGCCCGTGCGCCCTTGCCTGGTCGGCGATCTGCCGCTCGACGAGCGGCGGTGCGGACGTAGCCGGGGCAGACGGCGCTCGCGCGGATCCCGTCGTCGGCGCCCTCGAGCGCGAGGGTCTTCACGAGGCCGAGCACGCCGTGCTTCGCCGACACGTAGCCGGCCTTGAACGGCGACGCGACGAGGCCGTGCACCGAGGCGACGACGACGATCCGACCGTTCCCCGGACTCGCGTAGGTGCGGGCCACGCATAGCGGGCGAGCAGGAACGGGCTCGTCAGCAGGACGGCGACGAGCGCGTCCCAGCGATCCTCGTCGAACTTCTCGACCGGCGAGACGTGCTGGAAGCCGGCGTTCGCGATCACCGCGTCGAGGCCGCCGAAGCGCTCGACGCGCCGCGTCGACGGCGGCGCGGTTTCCCTCCCGCGTCGCCAGGTCGGCGGCGAACGGGTCGCCCGGGCCGTCCGCGTCGGGCGAGAGGTCGACGGCGAGCACGTGCCAGCCGTCCGCCACGAGCCGCTCGGCGATCGCGCGTCCGATCCCGCTCGCCGCGCCGGTGACGAGCGCGCCTCGGTCATGTCACGGGCCGCCGCGGACGTAGATCACCTGGCCGCTGACGTACGCCGCGTCGTCCGAGCAGAGGAACGCGATCACGCCGGCGACGTCGTCGGGCTGACCGACGCGCTGGAGCGGCATCTGGCGCGGCGACCGCCGCCTGGAAGTCGTCGAAGGAGCACGCCGAGCCGGGCGGCCGTCTGCTCCGTCATGGCCGTCGCGATGAAGCCCGGCGCGACGCAGTTGACCGTGATCGCCGAACGGGCCGAGCTCGATCGCGAGCGTCTTCGCGAGGCCCTGGATGCCGGCCTTCGCCGCCGAGTAGTTCGCCTGGCCGCGGTTGCCGAGCGCCGAGGTCGACGAGATGAGCACCATCGCGCCGCTCTCCTGCGTCGACCATCACGGCCTGCGCCGCCTGCGCCGCGAGGAACGTGCCGCGCAGGTGCGTGTCGATCACCGCCTCCCAGTCGTCGTCGGTCATCTTGTGGACGAGGTTGTCGCGGATGATCCCGGCGCAGGTGACGAGGATGTCGAGCCGCCCGCGTCGCCGCGGCCGCGGCGACCGCCGCCTCGACATCCGCTCTGCGAGGTCACGTCGCAGCGCACGGCCCGCCCGCCGATCCGCTGCCGCCGTCTCCGTCGCGGCCGCCTCGTCGAAGTCGGCGACGACGACGTGCGCGCCCTCCGCGGCGAGCCGCTCTGCGGTCGCGGCGCCGATGCCCTTGCGCCCCGCCGGTGACGAGCGCCGTCCGCCCCTCGAAGCGGTTCATCGGAGCCTCCGCACGACCAGCTCGGCCACGCACACGGGCTTGTCGCCGCCCTCGCGCTCGACCGTCGCGACGGACGACGCCCTGGTCGCCGCCGGGCACCTCGTCGACCGACTGCACGGTGAAGCGTCGCGCGGATCCGCGAGCCGGACGGCACGGGCGCCGGGAAGCGGACCTTGTTGACGCCGTAGTTGATGCTCATCCCGTACCCCGTCAGCGGCGAGGGTCTGCGTCAGCAGCGGCACACAGAGCGAGAGCGTGAGGAAGCCGTGCGCGACCGTCGTGCCGAACGGACCCTCGGCCGCGCGGACCGGGTCGACGTGGATCCACTGTGGGTCGTCGGTCGCTCGCGCGAACTCGTCGATCCGCTCCTGGGCGACCTCGAACCACTCGGTCGGGCCGAGCTCCTTGCCGAGCAACTCCGTGAGCGAGCTCATGCTGTTCTCTCTCCTCCTTGTGCGGGCCCCCAGCGTACGACGCTCGCCGCCCACGTGTAGCCGGTACCGGCAGCGAGCAGCAGGACGAGGTCGCCGTCGGCGACGTCGCCTGCGCGCACCGCCCGGTCGAGTGCGAGCAGCGGGTCGACGCCGCTCATGTGCCCGGTGTCGTCGAGGTAGGCGGCACGCTCGAACGGCACGCCGAGCGCCCCGGCGATCGCCTCGTGCATCGAGCGCTTCATGTGGATGCCGCAGAGGTACGAGACGTCCGCGAGTGACGCGCCGCTCCGCTCGAGCGCCCCCTCGGCCGCGGCGACGAAGTTGGCCAGCGAAACGTCGTCGAGGCCGCCCTTCATGTGCGCCGGGTCGGCGACGTCGAGGAAGTGCCTCCGGCCGTCGACCGTCGCGTGCGACGCGGGCTCGACGCTCCCGCCGGCGGGCACCTTGACCTGGAGCGAGAACGACCCGTCGGTGATCGCGTGCGAGCCGAGCAGGAGGTTGCGGTCGGCGTCTGCGGCGAGGAGACCCGCGACCGCGCCGTCGCCGAAGTTGAACATGAAGCGCGACCGCTCGTTCGCGTAGTCCAGGAGGTACGACTCCCGGCATGCCGCGACGACCAAAGCCGTCTGTAGCTCCGGCTCGGCGACGAGCAGCGCCTTCGCGAGCCGCAGCGCGACGGGCGTGCCCATCGAGACGTTGTCGTACTCGATCGCGTACGCGTTTGCGCACCCGAGCCGGTGTGCGATCCACGGCGCTGCCTGCCACACGGCGTAGTCCTTCCAGGTCGAGCCGTAGTAGAGAACGGCGCCGATCGAGGCCGGGTCGATCCCGTGCTCGTCGAGGAGCCGCCGCGCCGCGGCGACCGCGAGGTCGGAGACGTGCTCGTCCTCGGCGGCGATGTGCTTGCCGCGCAGGCCGAACTTCGTCGACGACGACGTTCTCCGGGATGCCGCTGCGCGGCGCGCGACCTCCGCGGCGGTCATGACGCGCTCGGGGAGGTAGTGGGCCGTGGCGGTGAGCCCGACCCGGCTCATGCGCTCCCGTTCCGGGAGCCGATGGTGCGGGCGACGATCCGACCGAGCTCCTCGAGGACGTCGGGCGGAAGCTCGTTGCGCGCCGGCCCACAGGATCCAGCGCATCCCGACGAGCTCGCCGATCCCCATCAACGCCCAGGCGAGCAGCTCCGGGTCGCCGTCGACGATCTCGCCGTCGTCCATCGCCTGCCGCAGGCCGGTGACGTAGCCGCTCGTGAGGCGCTCGTAGTGGAGCTGGAGGACCCGCGGGGAGACGAACTCGGCCTGGCGGATGATCCGGTAGAGCGCCGGGTGCTCCGCAGTGAAACGGAAGAACGCCGCGAAGCCGAGGCGCTCCATCTCCGCGCGGGTCGCGCCCTGCGAGGCTGCCTCGGTCATCGCCTGGCGCACGCGGTGGTTGAGGTCGACGACGACCTCGTCGAAGATTTCCTGCTTGCTCGCGAAGTAGAGGTAGAACGTCCCCTGGCCGACGCCGGCGGCCTCGGTGATCTTCACGATGGACGCCTCGTGGTAGCCGAGCTCGGCGAATGTCGCCTCGGCCGCTTCGAGCAGCCGCCGCCGGGTGCGCTCGCCGCGCTTCGAGAGCGGGCGCCCGTCGGCGCTCGTGACCGCGTCCGTGCTCATCGCGCTGTCCCCCTCACCGTCGCGCGGAGCTCGTCCTTCAGCACCTTCCCCATCGACGAGCGCGGCAGGACGTCGACGACCATGAACGACTTCGGCACCTTGAAGCGCGCGAGCCGCTCGCAGCAGTAGTCGTGGAGAACGTCGGGGCTCGCCTTCGGATCCCTCGCGCAGGACGACGAACGCGGCGCAGACCTCGCCCCACCGCTCGTCCGGGACGCCGACGACCGCCGCCTCGACGACGTCGGGATGCGCGTGCAGCACGTCCTCGATCTCCGCCGGGTACACGTTCTCGCCGCCCGAGATGACCATGTCCTTGATCCTTCCGGCGATCCGGTAGAAGCCCTCCTCGTCGCGCTCGGCGACGTCGCCGGTCGAGAGCCAGCCGTCGGTGAACGCGGCCGCGGTCGCCTTCGGGTTCCGCCAGTAGCCGGGGAAGACGTTCGGGCCGCGGACGACGAGCTCCCCCGTCGCCGCACCCTCGAGGAGCCGACCGGTCCCGTCGTCGCGGAGGGCGACCTCGACGTGCGGGTAGGGCTTCCCCGCAAACCCGAGTTTGCGCTTCGCGTCCTCGGGCGGGAGGCACAGCACGTTCGGGGCGGCCTCGGTCAGCCCGTAGCCCTGCACCACGTCGACGCCGCGCTGCGACCACGTCTCGAGCAACGACTCAGGCATCGGCGCGCCGCCCACGACGGCGAGCCGGAGGCTCGAGAGGTCGGAGGTGGCGAACCCGTCCTGCTCGGCGAGGAACAGGTATGTCGCCGGCACGCCCATCATCGTGGTCACCCCCTGCTCGGCGATCAGGCCGAGCGCCCGGGCAGGGTCGAACGAGGGCTCGAGCACGACGGTCGCCCCCTTCCACCACGCGAGCAGCGGCTGGACGTTCCAGCCGCCGACATGGAACTGCGGGAGCACCTGGAGCACCACGTCGTCGTCCCGGAGGCCCGTGGTGCGATCGAAGGAAAGGTTCGTCCAGAAGCAGTTCGCGTGCGTGATCAGTGCGCCCTTCGGCTTCCCGGTCGTCCCGGACGTGTAGACGAGCAGCAGCGGGTCGTCGTCCACCGAGACGTCCTCGACCTCGCCGTCGATCTCGAGCATGGGGTCACCAATGCGCGCGATCTCGGCAACCGCGGCGCCGCCGGGACGACCTTGCAACAGACTGTTGCTTGCAGCGGCGAGCGCCTCGTGCTCGGCCGACGCGAGCACGAGCGCGGGCTCGGCGTCCTCCAGCTGGTGTGCGACCTCGGCCGGGGCGAGCCGCCAGGAGATCGGCTGCAGCGCGAGCCCGAGGCGAGCGCACGCGAAGAGGGTCGCTACGTGGTCGGGCGACGTCGCGGTGAGGGTCGCCAGACGATCGCCGTGTCGCAGCCCCCGCTGTGCGAGACCGGCCGCGAGCCGCGTCGCGCGCCGGTCGAGGGCGGCGTACGTCAGCTCGCTGCCCCGGTAGCGGATCGCGACGCGGTCGGGCGTGAGGCGCGCGCGGTCAGCCAGCCAGCGGCCGATCGTGTGCGTGCTCGGGCTCATCACGCCCCCTCCAGATGCTCGGCGACCGACGCGACGAAGCGCGCGGGCTGCTCCCAGAAGAAGAGGTGCCCGCTTCTGGGGAAGCGCTCGAGGCGCGCGGCGGGAAGGACGCGGGCGAGGAGCTCGCCGTTCCGCGGGTCGACCACGACGTCCTCGTCGCCGTGCTGGACGAGCGTCGCCGCGTCGAGGGCACCGAGGCGGTCGTAGGCGTCGAACGTCGCGCCTGCCGACGCCTGGGCTGCCCAGGCCACCGGATCCTGGGCCGTCGCGAGCCGGTGCACCATGATCCGCTCGACGAGCTCCGGCCGCGCCGCGACCGTCCCCGGCGCGAGCGCGTTCTCGACGAACCGCCGCATGGCGACGGCCGGCTCGAGCGTCGCAGCCTCGGCCAGGAGCGTGAGCGTCTGCCGTGGCATCGGATGGGCATTCGGCCCGCCCGGCGTCGTGCACGCAAGGACGAGCCGGTCGACACGCTCGGGGTGCGCGAGCGCCAGCTCCTGGGCGATCATCCCGCCGAGGCTCGTCCCGACGACGTGCGCCCGATCCACGCCCGCTTCGTCGAGCACCCGCATCGCGTCGGCCGCCATCTCCGCCGCGGTGTACGGGCCCGGCGGCGCATCGCTCGCCCCGATCCCGCGGTTGTCGAAGAGGATCACGTCGAAACGCTCGGTCAGCCCGAGAAGCACCGGCTCCCACCCCCACCGGGCATAGCCCAGCCCGTGGATGAGGAGAAGCGGTGCGCCTTCCCCGTGCCGCTCCCAGGCGATCCGCACGCTCACGCGGCGGCCTCCTCGGCGCGGGCCGCCCGCCGGCGAGCGGCGAGCCGGCGAATGCGGCTGGGGAAGCTCGCGAGGCCCCCGGGGACGAAGAAGACGACGGCCACGAAGAGCGCCCCGAGGAGGAACAGTGGTTCCGAGAGCGGGATCCTGAGGACGTCGGGAAGGTCCTGGATTCGCTCTTCGCCCGCGAGGCTCCGGAGCCGATAGTCGAGCAGCGTGTAGAGGAATCCGCCGATGAGCGCGCCGAAGCGAGTTCCGGCGCCGCCGAGGACGACCATGACGAGCAGCGTCAGCGTGAAGGTTGCGGTCGTGACCTCGGGTGTGACTCCGATCAGGAGCAGCCACATGAAGCCGCCCCAGGCTGCGAGGAACGCGGCCAGGACGAAAGCGAGCAGCTTGTACGGGTAGGGGCGCAACCCGATCACCTCGACCCGGCGCTCGTTGTCGCGGATGGCGCGCCAGACGTGGCCGGCCGAGGATCCGATCGCGGCCCGCGAGATCGCAAAGACGGCCACGACGTAGGCGAGGGCAAGCCAGTAGAGGTACTTCGTGTTGAGAACGCCCACGACGAAGTCGGGAAGGGCGTCGACATTCAGGACGATCCCCTCCTCGCCGCCGGTGAGGCCGGCGGGATTCGTCTGGACGATCACCGTGCCGGCCTGCGCGAACGCGAGCGTGACCATCGCAAAGGCGATCCCCGCCACCCGCAGGCTGATCGCGCCCAGCACGAGCGGTACGGCGATCGCGACGACGATGAGCAACGCGAGCGTCGCGGGAAGGCTCCACTCCCACTCCGTGAGCGCGATGGCTGGCACGTAGACGCCGAGCGCGAAGTAGAGCGCGTGCCCGAACGAGAGGAGCCCGGTGAAGCCGAACAGGAGGTCGTACGAGAGCGCAACCCCGGCGAAGACGAGACAGAGCGCGAGCAACTGGAGCGTGCCGGGCGAGTCGAAGGGGCCTGGAAGCACGCGGGGCAGGCCGAAGGACAGGAATGGCACGACCACGAGAAGCACGAGCACCCCGGCCGGAACCGCATACCGCGTGACGACGCCCCATTTCATCAGTGCGCCACTTTCGGCGCAACGCCCTCGGGCCTGAGTAGCAGGACCGTGGCGAGAAGCAACATCACCGAGACGTCGCCGGCGCCGCTCCAGTCGAGCCAGTCCGCGACGTAGTAGTTCGCGTACTGCTGCACGAGGCCGACCACGATCGCCGCGACCGCCGAGCCCCCAATCGACCCGAAGCCCCCGATGACCACGACGATGAAGGCGAAGATGAGTAGGGACGTCCCCCTCCCCGGGTCGATGCTGCCGAAGTAGATCCCCGAGAGGACGCCGGCGAGAGCAGCGAGCGCGCCGCCGAGAGCGAAGACGAGGGTGAAGGCCTTTCGGACATCGATCCCGAGAGCCGTCACCATCGCACGGTTCTCGACCCCGGCCCGGATGATCAGCCCCACGCGCGTGAAGCGCAGGAACGAGATCAGGCCGACGAGCACGATCGCCGCGACGGCAATCTCGACGAAGCGGTCGTTGGGGATGTTCGCGCCGAGGATGGTCGTCGTGTCGAGCATCCAGTCGGGCACGGGGAAGAGCTGCGAGTCGGCGCCCCAGATCCCGTAGACGAGCGCCCCGAGCGAGAGCGCGAGACCGACCGTGACGAGCACCTGCTCGATCGGACGGCGGTAGAGCGGTCGAATGAAGCCGATCTCGACGAGAGCGCCGAGCGCCGCACCCACCACGAGACCGAACGCCGTGGCCGCGAGTAACTCCCCTTCGTACGACGTGGAGATCTGCGTCGTCAGCCACCACGCCGCGTAGGCACCGAAGGTGATGAACGCGCCGTGCGCAAAGTTGAGGACGCCCATCAGCCCGTAGATGAGCGACAACCCGGAGGCGACGAGGAAGTACATTGCCCCGAGCCCGAGCCCCGTGATCGTGAGCAGGACGAATGTGCTCAATGCCCCGCTCCGTACACGCCGAGGAGCTGCTGAACCCGCTCGGGGCTCGCAAAGAGCTCTTGGGCTGCGCCTTCGTGAACGACGCGGCCGCCGTCAAGGACGACGACGTGCTCTGCCACCCGCTTGGCGACGCCGAGATTCTGCTCCACGAGCAGGATCGTGGTCAGCTCCGCCGCTCGCTCGAGCGCGACGGCGACGTCCGTCACGAGCGCGGGGGCAAGGCCCTTCGTCGGCTCGTCGATCAGGAGGAGCGCGTTGTCGTTCAGCAGCGCCCGCGCGATCGCGACCATCTGCTGCTGGCCGCCCGAGAGCGTGCCCGCGCGCTGCCCCCCACGTTCCCTGAGCTCGGGGAACAGCTCGTAGACGAGGTCATAGCGTCCGTTGGCGCCGCGCACGGCAAGGCGAAGGTTCTCGTCGACGGTCAGACCGGCGAAGACGTCGCGATCCTCGGGGACGTATCCGACGCCGCGCCGCACGATCGCGTGCGTCGGGAGACGGGTCACGTCGTCGCCGTCGATCTCGACCGTCCCGCGCGACCGTGGGACGAGCCCCATGAGCGCCCGCAGCGTCGTCGTCTTGCCGACTCCGTTCCGGCCCAGGAGCGCGGTCACACCCTCCTTCCCAACCGAGAACGAGACTCCTTGCAGCACGTGCGACTCACCGAGATAGACGTGCAGATCCGCGACCTCGAGAGCGGGCGCGCTGCTCACAACGGCTCTCCGAGATACGCCGTCTGGACGGTCTCGTTCGCCATCACCGCCGCCGGCCGATCGAACGCGAGCACGGAACCGTGGTGCATGACGGCGATGCGCTGAGCGAGTCCGAGCACGACCTCCATCCGGTGCTCGACGAGGAGGATCGTCTTGCCCTCCTCCGCGTGGACGGAGCGGATGAGCCCGACCAGGCTGGCGACGTCCTCGTGGGACACGCCGGCCATCGGCTCGTCGAGGAGGATGACACGGGAGTCGCCCGCCAGCACCATCGCCAGCTCGAGCTTGCGTTTGTCGCCGTGGGCGAGCGCTCCCGCCAGCCACGGCGCCGCCTCCGTGAGCCCAACGCGTTCGATCGCCCAGTCCGCTCGCTCGAGCGCCGGCTCAAAGCGGGCCGCGCGCCGCCAGAGCCGGAGCGTGCCTCCGAGGGCAGCCTCGGCGGCCAGACGAACGTTCTCC
Organism: uncultured Actinomycetes bacterium; assembly: GCA_963747125.1. Classification (GTDB taxonomy): domain Bacteria; phylum Actinomycetota; class Thermoleophilia; order Gaiellales; family Gaiellaceae; genus Gaiella. The sequence goes on from CAVVEN010000011.1 coordinate 106,576, forward strand.
CTGACCGGCAGGGCCGGAAAGACGCTCGAGGTCTGGAACGTGCGTCCGAGCCCGGCGCGGGTGCGCGCGAAGGGTGGCTGGTCCGTCATGTCTCGGCCGTCGATCTCGACCCGTCCGGCCGTGGGTTGCATCACGCCGGAGAGCAGATTGAAGAGCGTCGTCTTCCCCGCCCCGTTCGGGCCGATGATCCCGATGAGCTCGCCCGCACGGACCTCGAGCGAGACATCGGCGACGATGTGAGCGCCGCCGATGTCGAGCCCGAGGCCATGGGTAGCGAGAATCGGCGTCGCTTCCGCCACCGCCGCCTGCCTGTCGCCGTTGTCGGTCGCTTACTTCTTCTCCGGCGGCGCCGTGTTCTTCGCCCGCAGCCGGACGAGAGTGTTTGCCGTGTACTTGTCTCCGCTCTGCTTCAGCTGGACGAGGTACATCGGCTGCAGCAGAGCGTGGTCGGAGGCTCGGATCTCCTCTTGACCCTTCGGGCCTGTGAAGCTCCAGCCCTCCAGAGCTGAGATCATCTTCGAGACGTCGGTCGTCGACCCCTTCGAGACTGCGCGGACGATCATCTGCGCCGCGACGAACCCGTCCGGCGTGAAGAGGTCCGGCGCCTGACGGCGCTGCGCCATCTTCTTCACGAGCCAGTCGTTCACGGCGTTCTTGGGCGCGCCCGCGTTGTAGTGGTTCAGGAACTTGATCTTCCCGAGCGCCGGGCCGAACGACGGCCACGTCGCCCGCTCGGAGAGGCCCGTGACCACGGTGTCGACCGTGTCGAAGATGCCCTGCTGGTCGAGCGCGTTCCACATCGCCGTAGCCGTGGCTCCCGCCCATGCGACGAAGACGAGGTCAGGGTTCTTCTGCTTGAGCCGCTGCGCGTAGGGCGTGAAGTCCTGTGCCGAGGCCGGCACGAGCACGCTGTCCACCTTCTGCCCGGAAAGATCGCCGAAGATGCTGCGAACGGCGGCGACATTCCCCTGCCCGAAAGCAATGTCCTGAGCGAAGACGACGACATTCTTGCCGACCGCTCCCTTGAGGTACGCGGTCGAGGCCTTGACGTCCTGGTATGTCTGGCGTCCCGAGCGGAACGTGTACTTGTTGATCCCCGTGATCGCGTCGGTCGCAGCCGGGCCCGAGATGAAGAGAACCTTGTTCTGCTCGGCGAGCGGAGCGACCCCGAGTGCTGCGCCCGAGGACACGCTTCCGGCGAGGATCTTGTACCCCTGGCCGATCAGGTCCTTCGCTCCCGAAACGGCCTTGGCCGCGTCGGTCCCGTCGTCGACGAGCGTGAACTCGACCTTCCGGCCGTTGACCGTACCCTTGCCACCGGTTGCGTACTCCAGCCCGAGTCGCAGGCCAGAGATGTATTCCGCGCCGTAGGCTGCGAACGCGCCCGTCCGCGAATAGACGATGCCGACCTTGATCGGCGCGGTCGCGCTCGGCGCTGCGTCAGCGATCCTGGCCGTGGCGCCGATTCCTGCGAGAACCGCGACGCCGATGACGAGCGCCGCGAGTGAGTACCGCTTCATGTGCCCTCCGTTGGACGTGTCGAGGCCAACCTGAGACCCGATTCAGGTCTCTTATAGCGCCAGGGGTCGCACCCGGTCAAGGGACGGAACCAGGCCTTACATGTCACGACCCCGACGCCTCCCACTGAGACGGCGGTTCGCAGAGACGGTTGGCAGCCGGCCCCAGCCGGCCGAGGGCGTCAGCCGAGCTCGGCGACGAGCGGCTTGACGTCGAGCGGGTCGAACCCGATGCGTCCCGCGACCTCCTCGGTCGTCGGGCGCGTGCCCTCGCGGAAGAGCTGGCGGAGGAGCTCCCCCGTCCCCGGCCGTCGCCACCAGTCTTGTCCCACCTCGCGGCGCAGGTAGGCGCGGAACTGCGCCGCGCGGATCCAGGCGCGGAGGTAGTCGGCGGAGTAGAAGCCGGCGTCCATGTCGGCGAGGTGGTTCGCCGCGGGGTAGCGGATGCCGGTCGCCGCCGTCAGCCGCTCCTCGTAGCCGCCGGGCGTGCCCCCGTCCGATGGGAACCGCGTCCAGAACTCGACCTCGTAGCCCAGCTTGGCCGAGTAACGGCGAAAGAGGAGGGTGTTCGAGAACCGTGCGGCGTCCGCGTTCTCGCGCGCCTCGTCGTCGGAGAGGCCGAAGTGCTCCGCGTGCCAGCCCGGCTCGCAGGAGATCGAGTCGAGGAGAAACGAGTAGATCTCGGTCAGCGCGTGGTCCCGGGCGAGGCGCCGGAAGGAGAGTGGCAGCCCCGGGTCGCAGCCGGCGTAGTGAAGCGCGTGACCCGCCTCGTGCAGGAACGCCTCGTAGTCGTGGAGACCGCCCTGGGCGCGGGTGATCAGGTGGACGACGCGCGGCGGGTCGGTTGCGATCACGCAGGCGCGCGGAGACTTCTGCGGCCGGTCCTCGAGGTCGGTCCGGATCCCGCGCTCCGACTCGAGGTCGAACCCGAGCGCGCTCAACGTCGCGAGGCAGACGGGGACGCTGCGCTCCTTCGTGTAGGTGGCCTCGAGCGGCGACAGACGGCGGATCCAGGCCATGTGCGCGCTCGCGGGCCGCTCCTCCCGCTCGTGCCCGAGCAGCCGGTCGAGCCAGCGCTCGCGCTGCGGCGTGAACGCGGGCGTGCCCTCGACCCGCGCTGTGTCGACCGCGTCGAGGATCGGACGGAGCGGAACGCCCTTCTCGGTCTCGCTGCGCGCGACCGGGTCCGCGATCCCCGTGACGTCGGACTCGAGTGCGTTCCGTGCGCCGAGGAGCTCGCGGCGCTCGTCGTTGAACGAGGAGGACACCTCGAGCACCGCCGCGCCGAGCGCGTCCCGGTCGGCGTAGCCGGGCTCCAAGGCGAGTCGCGCCTGCGCCGAGCGAAGCGGCAGCTCGTCTCCGTTCCACCGGACGCGTGCCGCCAGGAGGGCGTTCTCGAGCGCGTCCTCGCGCTCGGCGAGCTCGCGGTCGACGATTCCCTCGAGGCACGTGAGGCGGAGTCGCGCGACGACCTCCCGCGGGTCGCCGGTCGCGGTCGACTCCGCTCCGGCGAGCGCCTCGAGCTGCTCGCGCGTGAAGAGGTCGGCGTAGCGGGCGACGATCGACGCCTGATCGGAGGTCTCCTTCTCCCCCACGCGCACGGCCCTGACCTCCTCGGAGCGCTCCTGGAGGTACGCGTCGAAGCGCTGCTCGTACGACGCCGGGTCGAGCGCGCTCATGCCGCGAGCTCCACGCCCCGCCGGAGGCGGGCGAGCGAGGCGTCGCGCCCGAGGAGCTCGAGGCTCTCGTACAGGCCGGGCGAGATCCGCGAGCCCGTGACGGCGACGCGGATCGGCGGATACACCGTCCGCGGCTTCTCGCCGAGCTCCTCGCAGAGCCGTTTCAGCGCCGCCTCGAGCTCCGGGGCACACCACGGGTCGGTGACGGCGAGGCAGCTCTCGGCAGCGCCGAGGATTCTCGGGTCGAGGGCCGCCGGATCGGGCGCACGTCCTCGAAGAGGAAGCCTGCGAAGCCGGGGAACTCGTCCAGGCGTCCGATCTTCTCCTGCACGAGCGGCGCGGCGGCGCGGATCCGCTCGTCGGGCCAGTCGCTCCCCTGCTCGCGCAGGAACACGACGAGCCGCTCGGCGTACGCGTCGGGCGGCAGCGCGCGCAGATAGACGCCGTTCATCCAGTCGAGCTTCGCGTAGTCGAACGTGGCCGGGCTCGCGCCCACGGCCTCGAGCGTGAAGCGCTCGACGATGCTCGTCGCGGGACATGATCGTCGTCTCGCCGTCGGGCGCCCAGCCGAGCAGCGCGAGGAAGTTCACCAGCGCCTCGGGCATGTACCCCGCGCTGCGGAACTCGTCGACCGAGACGGCGCCGTGGCGCTTCGAGAGCTTCTTGCCGTCGTCTCCGAAGATGTTCGCGACGTGCGCGTAGACGGGCAGCTCGTGCCCGAGCGCGCGGAGGATCACGATCTGCTTCGGCGTGTTGGAGACGTGGTCGTCGCCGCGGATCACGTGCGTGATCCCGTCGTCCATGTCGTCGACGGGCGAGGCGAAGTTGTAGGTCGGCCGACCGTCGGAGCGGACGATGACGATGTCCTCGAGCCGGTCGTTCGGGAACTCGATCCGACCCTTGACCGCGTCGTCCCAGCCGATCACGCCCTCGTCGGGCATCCGGATGCGGATCGCGCCCTCGTCCTCGTACGCGGCCCCTCCGCGACGAGCCGGGTGGCGAGCTCGCGGCAGCGCTCCGTCGCGTCGAGCTGGAACGTCACCGGCCCGTCCCAGTCGATCCCGAGCCAGGCAGCGATCGCTCGATCTGCTCCGTCGCCTCCTGCACCTCGCGGCTCGTGTCGGTGTTCTCGATCCGCAGCAGGCACTCGCCCCCTCCCTGCCGCGCGCGAAGAGCCAGTTGAAGAGGAACGTGTGCACGCCGCCGATGTGGAGGAACCCGGTCGGGCACGGTGCCATGCGGACGCGAACGCTCATTGAGGGCTGATGCTAGTGACGCCGGTCACGCCGGGCTTGGCGCGGCGACGCGCGCGGGCCTCCGGATCGCCCACACGGACGGGAGCAGCAGGATCGCCCCCCACGACGCCCACATCACCGCGAGCGCCAGCCAGAGCGTCTCGACGATGCCGATCGCATCGGCGAGCGGCCCGACGAGCGCCATCCCGATCGGCATCAGGACGAACGAGCCGAGCGCGTCGTACGAGCTCACGCGCGACTGCGCCTGCTCGGGGATCTGCTGCTGGAAGACGGTGAACCAGAGCGTCAGGTGGACGGCGATGCCCAGCCCGCCGAGAAGGCGGCGACGGCGATGACCGCCGACGGCGCGCTCAGCGCGAGCGCGAGCGTCTGGACCGAGATGAGCGTCGCGGCGAGCACGCAGGCGACGAGGGGGCGGCGCGGCCGGATCCGCATCGCGATGACGCTGCCGAGGATCGCGCCGACGCCGCCCGCCGCGAGGATCGCGGCCCAGGCCCGGCGCCGCCGAGTCGCTCGTCCGCGATCACCGGCCCGAGCACGATCCAGCCGGCGAGAGCAGGTTCCCGATCCCGAAGAACACCACCGACGCCCAGAGCCACGTGCGCGACGTGAACTCCTGCCAGCCCTCGCGCAGCTCGTGGACGAAGCCGTCCGAACCGCGGAGTCCCGCGGCGCGATCCGGATCCGCGTCAGCAGGCCGGCGCAGACGAAGAAGCTGACGGCGTCGACGGCGAGCGCGACCCCGGGACTTCCGGCGACGACGAGCGCGCCGCCGACCGCCGGGCCGAGGACCCCGACGATGTTCCGGGACAGACCCTGCAGCGCGTTCGCCTGCTGCAGCCGCTCGGCGCTACCGTCTGCGGGACGAGCCCGACCTCGGCCGGGATCACGAGCCCGAGCGCCGATGCCGTAGAGCGCCTGCAGCGCGACGATCGCCGACGATCGCGCCGACGCCCGTGAGCACGAACGCCGCGGTCAGACGCCTGCGCCACGCCCTGGACGAGCGACGCGCCCACGAGCACGAGGTTGCGGGGCAGCCGGTCGGAGAGGACGCCGCCGCGAAGACGAGCACGGCGCCTCGACGCCCTGCCGGACCCCGAGCACGATCCCGAGGTCGGTGGCCGAGCCGATGTCGAGGACCGCGAACGCGAGCGCGATCCCCGCCAGGCGGTCGCCGACCGTCGTGATCGTCGTCGCCGATGAAGAGCAGGCGGAAGTCGCGCTCGGGCAGCGCCCCAACCGCTCGAGGCGTCGACGGGCGCAGCGATGCGTGACCATCGCCAGTCGAGCCACCACTGCGGCGACGTGTGCCGAGGGACCTGTGCGAATGCGATCGCTCAGGTCCGGCGGTACGGGTAGCGTGCCCATGCTCTTCGGCGCCCACGTCTCGTCGGCCGGCGGCATCTGGAGGCGATCGACCGGGCCGCAGGAGATCGGCTGCGACGCGGTCCAGGTCTTCACGCAGAGCCCGCGCATGTGGCGGCCGACGGACCACACGCCGGAGGCGGTCGCGCGCTTCCGCGAGCGGCGCGCGGAGGCCGGAATCGCGAGCGTCGTCTGCCACGCGCTCTATCTCGTCAACCTCGCCTCGCCCCGACCCCGAGATCCACGACAAGTCGGTCGCGGCGATGCGCGCGACGCTCGAGACGGCCGACGCGATCGGGGCCGAGGGCGTCATCTTCCACGTCGGCTCGCATCTCGGCGCCGGACTCGAGGCCGGGCTCGAGCGGGTCGTTCCCGCGCTGCGGGAGCTGCTCGAGCTGACGAACGACGACCTCTGGCTCCTGATGGAGAACTCGGCCGGCGCCGGCGGCACGATCGGCCGCTCGACCGACGAGCTCGCCGCGATCTACGACCGCCTCGACCACCACCCGCGGCTCGGGATCTGCCTCGACTCGTGCCACTGGTACGTCGTCGGGGTCGACGTCACCGACCCGGCGGCGCTCGACGCGGCGGTCGCCGAGCTCGACGACCGGATCGGGCTCGACCGGCTGCGCTGCCTGCACGTCAACGACGCCGAGGCCGGGCTCGGCTCGAACCGCGACCGTCACGCGTCGATCGGCGCGGGACTGATGGGCGACGGGCTGCGCGACGTTTCTCGCCCACCCCGCGTTCCAGGAGCTGCCGGCGATCCTCGAGACGCCGGGCCGGACGGCACGCGACGTCGCCGAGCTGGCGCTCCTGCGCGCGCTCCACGCGCGGGACTCGCGGCGCGCGGCCGCCGGGGACGAGGGCGCCCGCCGCGTCCCGCCCGAAGGCAGAGCGGCTACTTACGGCGTCAGGCCGCCGCGCGCGAACACGCGGAAGCTCGGGCTCGCGAGCGGGATCTCGAAGAACTCGGGGTTGCGGCAGCCGACCTCGTCGGCGCGCTGCTCGTAGCACGACGCGACCTCCGCGTGGCACATCGGCAGCGGCGCCCGCCGGGCGACGACCGCGCCGAACCCGTCGCGCGCGCCCCTCGGCTCCGCGAGCAGGTCGAGGTCGATCTCGACGTCGAAGACCCGCTGCATGCAGCCCATGTAGGTGTGCCCGAAGGCCTCGTACGCGTAGACGAACGGGCAGCCGCTCGATGCAGGCGCCGGGGTAGACGACCTTGTCGCAGTGCACCTCGCAGCGCCGACACTCGACCTCGTCCTGCGGCCGCAGCGGCAGCTCGCGGTGCCTCGGTGACCGGAGCGAGCTTCGTCATGCCCGGATGGTGACAAGCCCGGGCCGATCGCGCAAGACTTGACGGGGCCGCGCGGGACCGGGTAGGCCGCGCCAGCGCTCCCGCGCTTCGGGTGACGGCGGCCGAGGCGGATCGTTCCTCTAGGGTTCGCGCTCGTGCTCCGCCGCATCCTCTTCGCCGGCCTGCTCCTCGGGCCGATCGCGATCGTGCTCCACTACGTGACCGACCTCAGCGAGACGGCGCTGTTCGTGCTCGCGGCGGCTCGCGCTGATCCCGCTCGCCTGGCTGATCGGCGAGGCGACCGAGCACGCGGCCGAGCACACCGGGCCCGGGATCGGCGGCTTCCTCAACGCGACGTTCGGCAACGCGCCCGAGCTGATCATCGCGCTGATCGCGGTCAACGAGGGCTTGACCGAGGTCGTCCGCGGCTCGCTGACGGGCTCGGTCGTCGGGAACCTGCTGCTCGTGCTCGGGTTCTCGCTCGCCGTCGGCCGGCGCGGCGAGATCGAGCGCTGGTCGAGCTTCCTCTCCTTCGGGATGATCGCGATCGCGATCGGCCTCTTCCTGATCCCGTCGATCCCGCGCTGGCACGGCGATCCGGACGCGCACGAGATCGTCGGTCTCTCCGTCCCGGTCTCGATCGCGCTGCTCGTCGTCTACGTCGTCGTCACCGCTCTACACGCTGCGGCGCCACCGCGGGCTGCACGTCGTCGAGCGACGAGGAGATCGAGGCCTGGTCGCTTCGGACCGCGCTCCTCGTCCTCGTGCGTCGCGACGGTCGTCACCGCGCTCGTCGCCGAGATCCTCGTCGGCTCGCTCGAGGACTTCGCCGAGAAGGTCGGGCTGTCGGACTTCTTCGTCGCCGCGGTGATCGTCGCGATCGTCGGGAACGCGGCCGAGCACGGCGGCGCGGTCGTCGTCGCCGACCGCGGCAAGATCAAGCTCGCGGCCGAGATCGCGCTCTCGTCGTCGGCGCAGGTGGCCGTGTTCCTGATCCCCGCCGTCGCGCTGCTCTCGTGGCTGATCGAGCCGCTCGCGCTCGGCTTCCGCAAGGTCGAGATCGCTCGCGCTCGCGCGGTCTGCTCGCGTCGCGATGGTCGACGCTCTGGGGCGGTCATCTCGTCGCAGGTGCCGCGGGATCGTCCTGATCGCCGCGTACGTCGGCGTCGCGGCGATGTTCTTCGTCGCCGGCGATCGCAGCGATCACCCGGACGCGCTCGGCGAACGTCGCGCGGCTCCGCGCGTGAGCGGGTACGTCGCGAAGTAGAGCTTCGTCACGGCGCCGTCCTCGTCGCGGACGGCCCGCAGCAGCTCGCCGCGCTCGCGGCCCTCGACGACGCGCCAGCGGTCGGCGGCCGTCCGGCTCGAGCCACGAGACGTTGCGCCCGGGCGGCCCGCCGACGAGCTCGGCCTGGAAGCGCCCGCGCTCCAGGAGAGGACGATCTGCTCGCCCTCCGTCCACCAGAGCCCGAGCATCGCCTCGACGCTCCGGCGGCGCCGGCGTCGCGGCCTCCACGGCTCGGGCGTGCGCGGCAGCGCGTCGAGCGCCGCCACGGCGAGGTCGAGCGCCAGCGCCTCGGGCCGGCGCCCGCGCCCGTGTTCGTGAGCACGGCCGCGCCCGTGCGCTCGGCCCGGTGGACGCAGAGGCCGGCGAGGAAGCCCGGCATCGCGCCGCCGTGGCCGACGAAGACGCGGTCGCCGCGCCGGTAGAGCTCGAGCCCGAGCCCCCAGCCGAGCGTCCACGCGCCTCGTCGACCATCGTCTGCGACGCGCGCCATCTCGTCGAGCGTGTCGCTTCGGCAGCACCGCGTCGTCGCCCGTCGGCGAGGAACGTCCCCCAGCGCGCGAGGTCGGCGGCCGTCGACCAGAGCCAGCCCGCGGCGCCCGATCGACTCCGTCACGCTCGGGATCCGGCTCGTCGTGACGCGGTCGTCGTACGGGATCGACGAAGTAGCGGGTCGCCTTCGGCGCCGCCGGGCGCAGGCTCGTGCGCGCGAGCCCGAGCGGCTCGAGGATGCGGCGCGCAGGACGTCGGCGTACGGCCGCCGCGACGCGCATCGACGATCTCGCCGAGCAGCGCGAAGACGAGGTTCGAGTAGTGCCAGCGCTCGCCGGGCCGCAGGACGAGCTCGGCGTCCTCGAGGCCGGCGATCAGCTCCTCGCGCGTCGGCGGCTGCATCGACTCCCAGATCTCGCCTGGCGGCTCGCGCTGGAGGCCGGTGAGGTGGCTGAGCGCCATCGCGCACCGTCGGGCCCGCGGCGCCTCGGGGAGGTACGCGCGGAGCGGGGCGTCGAGCTCGAGGACGTCCGCGTCGCGAGCTGCATGACGCAGACCGCCGTGAACGTCTTCGTGATCGAGCCGATCCGGTAGACGTGCGTCGGGCGTCGCGGCCGCGCCGCGCTCGACGTCGGCGAGGCCGAGCACGCGCTCGCCAGACGATCTCGCCGTCGCGGAACACGCAGGCCGAGACCGACGGCAGGCGCTGCTCCGCCTGCGCGGTCGCGAGGAGCCGGTCGAGCTCGGCGGCGACGAGCTGCTCAGGCGCCGACACGCGCCCCGAGCGCTCGGGCACGAGCTCGATCGCGCGGTCGATGTCCTCGTCGTCGAGGTCGAGGTGGGTGACGGCGCGGACGTGCGTCGGGTCGATCGTCGGCGAGAGCGCCGACGCCGGCGTCCCGCAGCGCGCGCGAGCACCTCGCCCTGGGCGAGGTCGAGCGCGCGACGGTCGATCTGGACGAAGTTCGTCTCGACCTGGTCGAGCTCGACCGGGAGGCCGGCGGCGTGCCAGCCCTCGGCGAGCCGGCGCGCGCGCTCGTGGTCGACGGCGAGCCGGTCGACGTGGTGGTCGAGGGCGTAGAGCCCGGCGGCCGCGACGATCCCGGCCTGCCGCATCGCGCCGCCGAAGAGGTACTTCTCGCGCCAGCGCCCTCCATCAGCTCGGCCGGGCCGGCGAGCAGCGCGCCGAGCGGGCAGCCGAGCCCCTTCGAGAGGCAGAGCGTGACGGTGTCGAACGACGCGGCCGAGATCTGCGGCCGGGACGCCGAGCGCGACGGCGGCGTTCAGGAGCCGCGCGCCGTCGAGATGGACGCGCGAGCCCGCGCTCGCGGGCCGCGGTCGTCGACGCGCTCGAGCTCGTCGAGCGGCCAGACGCGTCCGCCGGCGACGTTGTGCGTGTTCTCGAGCACGAGCACGGCCGGGCGCTGGTCGACGACTTCGTGCTCGGCACGGTGACGGCCTCGAGCACCTCGACCGCCGAGAGCCGGCCGTACGCCCGGCAGACCGACCGTGAGGAGCCCGGCGTGCACGGCGGCGCCGCCGAACTCGTAGATCACGACGTGCGAGTGCCGCTCGGCGACGAGCACGTCGCCCGGCCGCGCGTGGAGCTTGAGCGCGATCTGGTTCGCCATCGTCGCGGTCGGGAGGAAGAGCGCCGCCTCCTGGCCGAGCAGCGTCGGCGACGCGCTCCTGGAGCTCGTTGACGGTCGGGTCCTCGCGCATCTGCTCGTCGCCGACGACGGCCGCGGCGATCGCCGCTCGCATGCCGGCCGTCGGCCGCGTCACGGTGTCGGAGCGGAGGTCGATCACGGCGCGTGAACGCTACCGTTGCCGCATGGATCTGACCTCCTCGAGCGGCGTCTCGCGGACCGCGGCGAGCCCGCCTACCGCGCGCGGCAGGTCTGGGAGTGGGCCGCGCGCGGCGTCGCGGGCTACGACGCGATGACGAACGTCCCGCGCGCGCTCCGCGACGCGCTCGGCGGAGCAGGTGCCGTTCTCGACGCTCACGGCAGAGACGGAGCAGCAGTCGCGCGACGGCACCGTCAAGACGCTCTTCCGGACGCACGACGGCCATCCGGTCGAGGCGGTGCTGATGCGCTACCGCGACGGTCGCCGCTCGATCTGCGTCTCGTCGCAGTCCGGCTGCCCGCTGACCTGCACGTTCTGCGCGACGGGCCCGATGCAGTTCGGGCGCAACCTGACCGCGTCGGAGATCCTCGACCAGGCGCTCCACTTCCGGCGGCTCGAGCCGGTCGACCACTGCGTCTTCATGGGCATGGGCGAGCCGTTCATGAACGTCGACAACGTGCTCGCGGCGGCGCGCCGACTGCCGGACGTCGGCATCACGCATCGCCGGACGACGATCTCGACCGTCGGCTGGCTGCCGGGCCTGACGACGATTCGTCGACGAGGTCGAGGAGCCGATCCGGCTCGCGCTCTCGCTCCATGCCGCCGATCCCGGCGCTGCGGCGCGAGCTGATGCCGGTGAACGACCGCTACCCGCTCGCGGACGTGGTCGCGAGTGCCGCCGCTACGTCGAGCGGACGCAGGCGCCAGGTGTACGTCGAGTACGTGATGCTCGACGGGCGTCAACGACACGCCGCGCCACGCGCGCCGAGCTGGCCGCGATCCTCGGTCGCGACGCGTTCAAGGTGAACCTGATCCCGTACAACCCGACCGGGATGTACGACGGCTCGTCGCGCGACGCGATCGCCGCGTTCAAGCACGTGCTCGACCGGGCACGGATCCCGGCCACCGTTCGCCTGACCCGCGGCCGCGACATCGCCGCCGCGTGCGGGCAACTCGCCACCTCCCCACGCCGTGGGTCAGCTGTCGTCGCTCGGACTGGTGGCGCTTCGTCCTCGTAGGCAGTCCCTCGCGCAATGGGGAGCGGCGGCGAGGAGTCCGGTGACATGGTTCGTGGGTCGTGCGTGTCGTCGCAATCTCCTCGGTGGTAGTTCTCTGCGCGGCGTCGCTCGCGACGGGCTGTGCCAACTCCGACCACGGAACGGACGCCGCTGATGGGGCGAAGCAACTGACGGTTGAGGATCTGCGGCCGCTGGTCACAATGTCGCCCGACGCGACCGGCTGGCGCTGGGACGTGGAACCTGAGACCCACGTCCGGACACCCCCGCCGCCAAGACTCGACGAAGCAGAGCCCAGCTACGCCATCCAAGAAGCTCTTGCGGACGCCTACACGGAAGCTGGGCTCGTGCAAGCCGCGACGAGCAGCTGGTGGGACTACGGGGGCGGGAAGAAGGCGTCTTCCTTCGCCAGCCTCGTCGCCACACCCGACGCGGCAACAGCGGCGCTGGAAGCGGAGTACGAGTTCGCCCACCACTGGTTCCCCGAGTTCGAACACGCGCAGATCCGCGACATCGACGCCGACGACCTCGGTGAGGAGAGCTGGGCCGTGCAGGGTGGCGGCGTCAGGGGTGGTTTCGTCGAAATCGGATGGACGAGGGGGAACGCCACCCTCGGGACATACGTCAACTGCTACCCCTGCCAGTCAGACGTCGCCGACGCCGCCCGCCGCTGGGCGAAGACCATTGACGATGCGGCACGTATTGCCGCCAACTGACCGGCGATCAGAGCCCTTCGCGCCGCCGCCAGACGTACTTCCGAGGCAAGACGCCGCGGAGTCCTCGAGCCCGCCCGGCGCATCGTCGAGGGACCGAGACTTGCCGCCGCCTGCATTTTCGCTGCGTCTGTACGACTCGATGTCGTCCAGAGACCACCACGGTACGGCGAGTCCGGCCCACCCTGTTTCGTTTGTTGTGTGCCGGCACCGAGCGGACGGCACGGAACCTGCGGCGACACCGGCTGGAAGGAATCACCGCAGTCATTCCCCCACAGCCTCCCCAGCGCCGCCGCAGGCCACCGAATCGTGCTGCCCCACTCCACTTCGGGGGCTAGACCCGTGGCCAGCGAATCGCTGCGGTAGGGCTAGATGATTGATGCCACGGTCTCGTGCGTCCGGACGCGCGATCTGGCGTGTCTGGGTCGCTTCCAGGGGGTGGTGAGCCCGCAAGGCGGGCTCACCACCCCCTGTTCGCTTCGCGGCCGAAGGTCTCACCGATGCCACCAGCATCGCCGAGACCTTCGGCCTGCGCCCCAGAGCGGCCAGCTCACGCCCCGCAGCCGACGATCCCGTGGCATCAATCATCTTGTCCACCGTTGGCGGAGGCGAGGTGCGGTGCCGAGGTTCTCGGGGTGACCGGCCACTTCGGGGTCGACCGCTGCCTCTGCAAGGGTCGGCCGAGCCCAGCGCATCTCGCCCCGAATCCGATCACGCGCCGCCAACAGGCTGCGGTGCGGGCGGCTACAGCTTTCGGACGGCGTCGCCGGCGCGGACGGTGCCGGGCTCGACGACTCGGGTGTTGATGCCGCGCAGGTTGAGCGCGCGGCCCTCGGGTGAGTTGAACGCCTCGAGCATCGGAAGCCCGAAGCGCGCGGCGAACTTCTTGCACCCGGTGTGCGGCTCCGCCGTCACCTCGAGCACCGCCGAGCCGACCGCGAGGCGGGTCCCGGGCGGGAGGTTCTCGCCGGAGAGGTCGAGGTCGACGATCAGCTGGTCGCCGGCGAGCGGCCAGCGGTCCCGGGCTCCGGCGGCGAGCGCGACCGCGCGAGCGCCCATCAGCGTGACCTGCGTGTCGCGGTTCGACGGCCGGCCGCCCGAACGGCCGCGCGACGACCAGTTGTCCCCGACGAGGCCGTCCTCGAGATCGAGCTCCGCCTCGTCCACCACCTCCCGCTCGTCCACCGCCGGGCGCCGGACGATCAGCTCGACCGTGCCCGCGTCGCGCGGTGCAACTCGGATCGTCTCGAAGGACTCCGCGAGATCCGCCGGCGAGGCGTCCCCGCCGCTTGCAACAGACTGCTGCAAGCTCATCTCAGTCCGCCACCGTCGCGTGGCGCCGGACGATCTGCCAGCGCGCGTCGCGGCGTGTCCAGATGTCGGTCACGTGCATGCGGTGCGTGAGGTCGCGCCCGTCGAGGCGTGCCACCTGGCTGTAGCGGGAGACGAGCACCGCGGTATTGCCGTAGATCTCCGGGTCGATCTCCTCGTAGGCGAACTCGTCGATCTGGTACGGGCCTGCCGCCGCGTCGACGAACGCCTGGCGGTCGAGCTGACCGGCTGCGCCCTGGAGCGTGAACTCGTCGGCGAGCAGCTGCTCCAGGCGGTCGACGTCGTGCTCGCTGACAGCCCGTGCGAGGTCGTGAGCGAGCTCGACGAGCTCGTGGGAGAGAGCCGTGGTCGTCATCCGGTCTCGATCCTAGCCGCGTCGGCCGGGTTCTCGAACGCGTGCCGCACGACCGGCTCCTTGGCGGCCTTCACCTCGTCGAGTCTCCGCACCGGACGCGTCAGCGGCGCGCTCTTCAAGGTCTCGGGCTCGGCTGCCGCCTCCGCCGCGATCGAGCGCATCGCGTCCACGAACTCGTCGAGGCGCTCCTTCGTCTCCGTCTCCGTCGGCTCGATCATCAGCGCCTCCGGCACGACGAGGGGGAAGTAGATCGTCGGCGGGTGGATGCCGTGGTCCATCAGCCGCTTCGCCACGTCGAGCGCCGTCACGCCATGCTCGCGCTTCAGGCTCCGCGCGGAGAGCACGAACTCGTGCATGCAGAGACGGTCGTATGGAAGGTCGTAGACGTCCTTGAGGCGGGCCAAGAGGTAGTTCGCGTTGAGCACAGCCACCTCGGACATGTCCCTGAGCGCCGGGCCATACGCACGCATGAACGCGTACGAGCGGACGAACACGCCGAACGGGCCCGCGAACCCCCGGACGCGCCCGATCGACTTCGGCCGGTCGTGGTCGAGGCGGAACACGTCGCCCTCCCGGACGACGAGCGGCGAGGGGAGGAACGGCTCGATCTCCGCCCGCACCGCGACGGGGCCGCCTCCCGGACCACCGCCCCCGTGCGGCTGCGAGAAGGTCTTGTGGAGGTTGTAGTGGACGATGTCGAACCCCATGTCGCCCGGGCGGGAGCGCCCGACGACGGCGTTCAGGTTCGCGCCGTCGTAGTAGAGGAGCGCGCCGCGCGAGTGGAAGATCTCGGCGACCTCCGCGATCCCCTCGTCGAAGAGCCCGAGCGTCGAGGGGTTCGTCAGCATCAGGCCCGCCGTGCGGTCGTCGACCTTCGCGCGGAGGTCGTCGAGGTCGAGGTTGCCGCGGTCGGTGGTGGCGACCTTCTCGAGCTCGAAGCCCGCCATCGTGACGCTGGCCGGGTTCGTGCCGTGAGCCGTGTCGGCGGTGATGATCACATTCCGCCCCGGCTCGCCTCGATCCGCGAACGCGGCGCGCATCAGCATCAGGCCCGTGAGCTCGCCCTGCGACCCGGCGGCGGGCTGGAGCGTGACGGCGGGAAGCCCGGCGACCTCGGCGAGGATCCGCTGGAGCTCCCACATCAGCTCGAGCGCGCCCTGGGCACCCCCGTCCTCCTGCAGCGGATGGAGGTCACGGAACCCCGGCAGGCCGACCACGCGCTCGTTGACGCGCGGGTTGTGCTTCATCGTGCAGGAGCCGAGCGGGTAGAAGCCGGTGTCGATCCCGAAGTTGCGGTCGGCGAGTGCGGTGAAGTGGCGCACGAGCTCGTTCTCCGGCACCTCGGGCAGCCGCGGAGGCGTCTCGCGCCGGAGCTCCGCCGGGATCTCCGGCACGGGCAGGTCGTACGAGGGCACGCGCCCGGCGCGCCGCCCCGGCTGAGACTTCTCGTAGATCAGCTCCACGAACCGACCCCTCCGAGAGCGGACCAAGCGGGGCGAGGCTGAAGCCACGCCCCAGGCGCGCCGAGCGGGCCCCGGGCCGTGCCGTCTGCGCGCTCAGGGGAGGCGGCGCGTGGCTTCAGCCTCGCCCTCTTTCCTTCCGCGCTCACGGGCACACCTCCGCGAGCACGTCCGCCAGCCGGTCGACGTCGGCCGGCGTCCGCTTCTCCGTCAGCGCGACGAGCAGGACGTCGTCGAGCCCGGGGTAGTCGCGTCCGATCGGGTAGCCGGGATGCACGCCGTGCTCGCGCGCGCGGGCGACGACGTCCCGCGCGGGGATCGGCGTTCGGAAGGCGACCTCCTTGAACGTCGCCCGCTCGAACGCGACCGGGAGCGCAACGCGCTCCTTCGCGTAGGCGGCGAGCGCGGTGCAGGTCTCCCCCAGCTCGCGCAGCCCCGCGGGGCCGAGCCAGGAGAGCGTGATCAGGCCGGCGAGCGCGAGGAGCGTCTGGTTCGTCGTCATGTTCGACGTCGCCTTCTCGCGGCGGATGTGCTGCTCGCGCGTCTGGAGCGTCAGGACGAAGCCGCGGCGCCCTTCGAGGTCGATCGTCTCGCCCACGATCCGGCCGGGCATCCGGCGGATGAACTCGTTGCGAGCTGCGAGGAAGCCGTAGTGCGGGCCGCCGTAGGACTGGTAGTTCCCGATCGACTGGCCCTCGCCGATCGCCATCGCGCAGGCGTAGTTCCCCGGCGCCTCGAGCAGGCCGAGCGACGCGAGATCGACGTGGGCGACAGGAAGCGCGCCGGCCGCTGCTGCGGCGGCCGCGAGGTCGGGCGCGGGCTCGAGGCAGCCGAACACGTTGGGCTGCTGGAAGATCACGATCGCCGCGTCGGTCGCCGCGGCGGCAAGCGCCGACGAGTCGGTGGTACCGCCGTCGTGGGGCACCTCGACGACCTCCATCCCGAAGCCCGGCGCGTACGTCTTCACGACCTGGCGCACCTGCGGATGGAGCGCCTCGGCGAGGACGACCTTCGACCGGCCGGTGTGGTGTCGCGCGATGAAGCACGCGTCCGCGGCGACGGTCGTCCCGTCGTACCCGGACGCGTTCGAGACGTCCATCGCGGTGAGCTCGCAGATCGCGGTCTGGTATTCGAAGATCGCCTGGAGGACGCCCTGGCTCATCTCGGGCTGGTACGGCGTGTACGCCGTCAGGAACTCGCCGCGGGAAAGAAAGGTGTCGGCGATCGCCGGCACGTAGTGGTCGTAGATCCCCAGCCCGAGAAAGCTGAGCTCGCTGCCCGTGTCGGCGTTCCGCGCCGCGAGCTCCTCGAGGTGCCGGACGAGCGCGGCCTCTGGCAGCGCCGCGGGGACGTCGAGCGCCCGGCCGAGCCGCACGCCCTCCGGGATCTGCTCGAAGAGCGCGTCGATCGAATCGACGCCGATCGCCTCGAGCATCGCCTCACGGTCGGCATCCGTGAGCGACAGGTAGCCGGCGGTGCTCATGTCACAGCTCGGCGATGTGTGCCCGATAGGTCTCGGCGTCGAGCAGCCCGCTCGCCTCGGCCGCGTCCGAGACCCGGATGCGCACGAGCCAGCCGGCGCCGTAGGGGTCTTCGTTCACGGTCTCGGGCTCGTCGACCGCCTTCTGGTTCACCTCGAGCACCTCGCCCGAGAGCGGCGCCACGACGTCGGATACCGCCTTGACCGACTCGACCTCCGCGTAGGCCTCGTCCTTCGTCAGCCTCGCGCCAACCTCCGGGCCGTCGTAGAGCACGAGCTCGCCGAGCGAGTCCTGCGCGTACCACGTGATGCCGAGAACGGCCTCGTCGCCGTCGATGCGCGCCCAGTCGTGCTCCGGGTGGTAGCGGAGGTCGTCGGGATAGCTCTCGCTGGCTGCCATGGGCGTCTATTGCTCCTTCCGGTAGATCGGCTTCGGCACGACACGAGCGCGGCGTGACTTGCCGCGGACGTCGATCACGAGCTCGGTGCCCGTCGCGGCGTCTCCGGCCGGGACGTACCCCATCCCGATCCCGACGTCGAGCGACGGGGACTGCGTGCCCGAGGTGACCTCGCCGCCGCCCTCGATCGCCATGCCGGGGCGGGGGATGGCCTTCTCCTCCATCACGAAGGCGACGAGCCGGCGCGCCGGGCCCTCGTCCTTCATGCGCTGGAGCACGTCCGCCCCCGTGAAATCGGTGTCGAGCGCGCACGTCCAGCCGAGCCCCGCCGAGATCGCGTCGGTGTCCTCGGTGATGTCGTTCCCGTGCAGCGGATAGCAGACCTCGAGGCGCAGCGTGTCGCGCGCGCCGAGCCCGCACGGGACGACGCCGCGGGCGACGACGGCATCCCAGAGGGCGGCACCGTCGTCGTCGGCGCAGAGGAGCTCGACGCCCGTCTCCCCCGTGTAGCCCGTGCGGCAGGCCATCACCTCGACGCCGTCGATCTCGCCCATCGCGTGAGTGAAGGCCGGCGCCTCGCCGAGCCCGAGGCGCTCGAGCGACGCGGGGCCCTGGACGGCGACGAGCGCGTAGTCGTCCGAGGCGTCGCGCACCTCCGTGCCGCGGGCCTCCCGCTCCTTGAGCCACGCGTACGCGTGCTCGCGGTTGCCAGCGTTGACGACGAGCAGGTAGTGGCCGTGGCTCATCCGGTAGACGATCAGGTCGTCCACGATCCCGCCGCGCTCGTTCGTGAGCAGTGTGTACTGCGCCTCACCGTCGCCGAGCCCGTCGAGGTCGTTCGAGAGCAGCGACTGGAGCAGCTCAGCGCTCGCGGGGCCCTCGACGTGCAACTGGCCCATGTGCGAGACGTCGAAGGCGCCCGCATCGGAGCGGACGGCGAGGTGCTCCGGGATGACGCCCTCGTACTGGACGGGCATCTCCCAGCCCGCGAACGGCACCATGCGCGCGCCCGCCGCGAGGTGGCGCTCGTAGAGAGGCGTTCGGCGCAGGGTCGCGCTCACGGGCGCGACAATAGCGCGGCGACGGGCGGCGCCAGCCGGAACCCGTGCGGGCCGCCGCCACGACGACGCCCGCGCCTCCGAGCGCTTCGGACCCGGGATGAAGCGTCGCCGATGAGCTCGGGTCGGCCGAGCGGTCGAACGAGTGAGACCTGCAACAGAAGCGCGCTGATGCGGCGGGTCAGTCGCGCAGGAAGCTCGGGACGTCGATCTCGGTGTCGTCGCCGCGCGGACGCGGGTCGAAGGTCGGTACCGCGGACTCGGCCGAGCCGGACGTCGCGGCGGGCTCGACGCGCTTGCGCCGCGGGCGCCCGACACCGAACCCGGTGGCGATGACCGTGACGCGGACGTCCTCGCCGAGCGTCTCGTCGATGACCGCCCCGAAGATCACGTTGGCGTTCGGATCGGCGTGGCTCGTCACGACCTCGGCCGCCTCGTTGACCTCGAACAGGCCGACATCCGACGGCCCGGTGATGTTGAGCAGGACGCCGGTCGCGCCGTCGAGAGTCGTCTCGAGGAGCGGTGACGAGACGGCGGCGTTCGCCGCCGCGGTGGCGCGTCCCTCGCCGCGGGCCATGCCAATGCCCATCAGGGCCGAGCCGGCGTCGCGCATGATCGTCCGCACGTCGGCGAAGTCGAGGTTCACGAGGCCCGGGACGGTGATCAGGTCGGTGATCCCCTGCACGCCCTGGCGGAGGATGTCGTCGGCCATCCGAAACGACTCGAGGATCGGTGTCGTCTTCTCGACGACCTGGAGCAGCCGGTCGTTCTCGATCACGATCAGCGTGTCGACGCGGTCGCGCAGGTTCTGGATGCCCGAGTCGGCCTGATCGGCGCGCCGGCGTCCCTCGAACGCAAACGGCTTCGTCACGACGCCCACGGTGAGGGCCTCGAGCTCGCGGCCGAGCTCGGCCACGACGGGTGCCGCGCCGGTTCCCGTCCCGCCGCCCTCTCCTGCGGTGACGAAGATCATGTCGGCGCCCTTCAGCGCCTCCTTCAGCTCGTCGCGACTCTCCTGCGCAGCGGCGAGCCCCACCTCGGGGTTCGCGCCGGCGCCGAGACCGCGGGTCGCCTTCGAGCCGATGTGGATCTTGACGTCGGCGTCCGTGTCGAGCAGCGCCTGGGCGTCCGTGTTGACGGCGATGAACTCGACGCCCGTGAGACCGGACTCGACCATTCTGTTGACCGCGTTCGTGCCGCCGCCGCCGACGCCGACGACCTTGATCACTGCGAGGTAGTTGCCGTTCTGGGTGCTCATCTCGACCTGCCTGAGGGTCAAGCTCTCATCGAGCTACGGATTGGCCTGGAACCCTGATTCGGAGCCAGGGTACGGACTCCTTGTCGACATTGTCAACGGAACACTCAAGGTCCGGTCGAGGCCGGAACCTCGACCTCCACTTGAGAGTCGAGGCTTCCGGCGCCCGCGACGGGGCGGTCGGGGACGCTGACGTCGAGGTATCCCATCCCCGGCGACAGCACCCGGAGGACACGGTCGGCGACGGCGAGCTTGAGATCGACGTCGCGGGCGTCGCCGAGGACGAGCTCGAGACCCGAGCCGGAGCCGCAGCGTGAGCCCGTCGGTCGTCTTCACGGACGCGACACGGCTCGGGAAGTGGACACCGGCGAGCGGGGCGACGGCGCGAACGGCGGTGTCGAGGTCGCCGTCCACGAAAGCGCCCGGGTCGAGCCGAACGCTCTTCGCCACCCAGATGCGCGCGAGCTCGGGCTTCGCCGTGCGGTCGACGCGCGTCATCACGCGTCCTCGCTGCGAGACGACGAACGAGGCCGCGCCCTGGCGCACGACCGCGACGGGCCGTTCAGGGACGACCACGACCCGCAAGGTGTGGGGGTAGGCGCGGTCGAGGCTGACCGACGCGACTGTCGGCAACGCGGTGACGTCGGCGCGTGCATTGTCCAGGTCGAGGCCGAAGAGGCTTCGTCCCTCGCGCTCCCGCAGCGCCCGCTCGACCTGGCGCTCGACGCCGGGGCCGGCGCCGCTCACCTCGATCGAGCGAACCGCGAAGAGCGTCGTCTCCCGGGCGACGACGAGCGCGAGAAGCACGGTACCGAGCACGCCGAACGCGACGAGCAGCGAGCGCCCGGACGGGAGGAGGGTGCCGAGCTCCAGCCGATCACCGGGAGTCGTGCGCGGGAACGGGACGACGACGCTCGTCGCGCGCGTGCGCGGTCGCTCGGCGCGCCCCGATCGTCCCCTTCCGGCCACACGCCGGTGTTCGGCGTGCGGTCGCCGTCTCCTCGGCTCAGCCCGGTTCGTCGAGCGCGCCGAGGAATACCACCTCGCGCTCGAGCTCGACCCCGAATCGCTCGCGCGCACGGCGGCGGGCCTCCGCCATGAGCGCGAGGCAGTCGGCGCTGGTCGCGCGGTCGGCGCTCTCGACGAAGTTGGCATGCCTGGGCGAGATCACCGCACCACCCACGCGGTGCCCCTTCAGGCCACAGAGCTCGAGCATGCGACCCGCACCGAGGCCCCCGGGGGGGTTCTTGAACACCGAGCCGAACGTGCGCTTGTTCGTCGGCTGGGTCGCCTTGCGCCGTGCGACGAGCTCCGCGACCTCCGCCTTGATCTCCTCGACCGGCCGCGGCGAGAGGCGGTACTCGACCCGCGCGACGACCTGGCCTCCACGGAGCTCCGAGTGCCGATAGGAGAGGCCGAGCTCGGCCGGTGTCAGCCACCCACTCCCCTCTGCTGTCACGACGAGCGCGCGCTCGACGATCGCCGACCAGTCCGACCCGTAGGCGCCCGCGTTCATCCGGACGCCGCCGCCCGCGGTGCCGGGGATCGCGCAGGCGAACTCGAGCCCGCCCAGGCCCGCCGCACGCGCACGATGGAGGCACACGGCGTTCGCCGCCCCGCCGCCCGCCCGGAGAACGTCTCCGTCGAGCTCGACGGTGGCGAGGTCCCCGGCGAGCCTCAGCACGAGGGCGTCGACGCCGGCGTCCGCGGCGAGCAGGTTCGAGCCGAGGCCGACGGGAACCGCCGGCAGGTCGCGCGCGGCCGCCCAACTCAGCGCCTCCTCGAGCCCGCCGAGCGACTCGGGGCGGGCGAACGCCGCGGCAGGCCCACCCGTTCCGATCGTCGTCAGCTTCGACAACGGATACGCGGTCTCGATCTCCATCGGGGTCAGGCCTCGCCCTCGACGCCTGGGAGGCGCGCGAGGATGGCCCGCGCAGCACGCCAGGGCTCTCCCACCCCGAGGGTCACGACCGTGTCGCCGGGACGGAGGACCCGAAGCGCCAGGGTGGCGGCATCCTCGAGCGTGGGCGCCCAGACACGACGCGTCGGCTCGGGGACCGCGTCGAGGACGAGTCGTCCGGTGACCCCTTCCCGCGGTGCGTCCCGGCGCCCCACGAAGTCGGTGACGACGGCGACGTCAGCGAGGCCGAGCGCCTCTCCGAGCTCACGGTGGAGATGCCGCGTCCGCTCCACCACGTGGGGAACGTACAGCGCGACGAGGCGACCAGCCGTCCGCAGCCGCGCTGTCTCGAGCGCCGCGCGAAGCTCGGTCGGGTTGTGGCCATAGTCGTCGATCACTGTGATACGACCCCGCTCGCCCACGACCTGGAACCGGCGGTCGGCACCGGTGAACCGGGCGAGCGCTTCCTCCGCCTGCCCTCGGTCGACTCCAACGCGCAGGAGCGCCTCGAGCGCAGCCGCCGCGTTCCGTCGGTTGTGCTCCCCCGGGACGGCGAGCGGGAAGTCGACGGGCTCGAGCTCCCACCCACGGATCACGTCGGGCACACCCGCGGCCCACGTCTCGATCGCCTCCCGGAGCTCGGCCGTCGACCCGTACGTCGCGTGATGGTCGAGCTCGACGTTCGTCACCACGGCGACCTTCGGTCGGAGCGCGAACGCGGAGCGATCGGACTCGTCGCCCTCCACGACGAGCCATCCCGCTCCCGTCCCGGCGTTGCCGCCGAGCTGCGGCACCACCCCGCCGACGATCCACGCGGGGTCGTTCCCCGTCTCGCGGAGCGCAAAGGCGATCATCGCGGTGGTCGTCGTCTTCCCGTGGGCCCCGGTCACGACGATCGACGGCTGCGTCGCCACGAGCTCTGCAAGGAAGGCAGCCCTCGGCGTGCCCGCGATGCGCCCGAGGTGCGCCGTAGAGACGACGACCTCGAACCCGTCGGGCGGCCGCGGCTCCCCGTCGAGATCGACCGCGATGTCGCCGAGCGTCTCGGTGAAGATCGTCTCCTGCGCGTCCCAGCCGCGGACCTCGGCACCCAGCGCGCGCGCGACGTTCGCGTAGGCGGAGAGCCCCGATCCGCCGATCCCGACGAAGTACAGCCGCCGCCCCTCGAGCGGCTTGTGTTGATTCAACACAAGCTCATCTCCCACCGCGGGCGAGGGCGACGAGCTCGTCCGCGATCTCGTCGGCCGCGTCGGGGCGTGCGAGCGCGAGCATTGCCTCGCTCATCGCCACCAGGCGGGCCCGATCGCCGAGGAGCTCGTCGACGCGTGAGGGGACATCGTCGACCTTCGCATCGGGCACGACCACCGCTCCGCCGCCGCGCTCGAAGTGACGGGCATTGAGCGTCTGGTGGTCGGCTGTCGCGTGCGGGTACGGGACAAGGATCGCCGGCGTCCCCGCCGCTGCCAGCTCCCAGACCGTGCCGCCTGCGCGTGAGACGGCCAGGTCCGCCGCGGCGAGCGCCTCGCCGAAGTGGTCGGTCTGCGGCAACAGGACGTACCCCGGCCGCTCGACCCGTTCCCGCAGCGACTCGAAGTCCCGCTCGCCGCAGATGTGGAGAACGCCGGGGCCGGCAGTGCTCCAGGCTGTGACGGCCATCTCGTTCAGTGACCGTGCTCCCGCGAGCGCGCCGAACACCGCGACGACCGGCCCGTCGGGCGACAGATCGAACCGGCGTCTCCCCTCCGCCCGGTCGGCACCGCGGTGCGCGACGGGGATCGGCCGACCGACGATCCTGACCTTCTCGCCGTTCCGTCCGGGGATCGCGTACGCGAGGAACAGGCGGCGCGCGAACGGCGCCGCGAGGCGGTTCGCGAGGCCGAGGTGTGCGTCGGCCTCGGTGAGCGCGGCCGGGATCCCCCGCATCCGCGCAGCGAGCACCATCGGGCCGGCCACGTATCCCCCTGCGCCGAGCACGACGTTCGGGCGGCGCCGAGCGAGGATCCGGAGGCAGTGGGCCGGCGCGGCGGACGCGCGCCAGGCCGCCCGGAGCTGTGCGGCGCTCGGCGTGCGCGGCAAGCCGGAGACGGGGAACGTGTCGAGCTCGAAGCCCGCCTCAGGCACCAGCCGCGACTCGACGCGGTCCGGAGTGCCGGCGAACGTCACCATCAGCCCGCGGTCGCGGAGCGCTTCCCCGACCGCGAGGGCGGGCCGGACGTGACCGGCGGTTCCTCCGGCCGCGATCACGCACGCGAGCTTCGACGACGCGCTCATTCACCGCGATGTTAAGGAGCACCCCGACACAGCAGAGCAGCACCATGAGGGACGAGCCGCCGTAGGAGACGAACGGCAGCGGGATCCCGGTCAGCGGAGCGATCCCGAGCACGGCGGCGAGGTTGACCGCTGCCTGTCCGCAGATGAGGGTCGTGATGCCCGCGGCGAGCCGCTTCCCGAAGGGGTCGCGGCACTGCAGCGCGACCCGGAAGCCGGCCCAGGCGAACACCGCGAACGCGACGATCACGAGCGACGAGCCGACGAAGCCGAGCTCCTCGCCGACGACCGCGAAGATCATGTCCGTGTGCGCCTCCGGGAGGAAGTTGACCTTCTGGATCCCCTGGCCGAGGCCTTCCCCGGTAATGCCTCCCGATCCCATCCCGATGATCGCCTGGACGTTCTGGAAGCCGGACCCCTGGGCGTCCTGCCACGGGTCGAGGAAGCTGAACAGCCGCTCGCGGCGGTAGGGCTCCATCCAGATGGCGAGCGCGCCTGCACCGAGCGCGAGCGTCGTCGCCAGCGCGAAGAGCCGGATGGGAACGCCGGAGACAAGGAGGATTCCGGCGATCATCAGGAAGAGCGCGATCGTCGTCCCGAGGTCCGGCTCGATCACGATCAGGCCGCCGAACAGGACGGCGACGATGCCGACCGGCTTGAGCAGCTCTCCGAGCGTCGTGGGCGTCGGACGTCGCGAGAGCACCGCGCAGGCCCAGACGAGCACCGCGAGCTTCGCGATCTCGGCCGGCTGGACGCTGATCGGCCCGACGATGAACCAGCGCTGGGCGCCGTTGATCGTGGGAGCGACCGCGAGCACCGCGACACAGCCAACGAACGCGGCAGTGAGGAGCAGCGGCGCGAGCGGGCGCAATACGTGGTAGTCGACGCGGGTGAAGACCGCCAGCAGCACGAGGCCCGCTCCGGCATAGAGCCCCTGCTTGATCAGG
Source organism: uncultured Actinomycetes bacterium (assembly GCA_963747125.1). Taxonomy (GTDB): domain Bacteria; phylum Actinomycetota; class Thermoleophilia; order Gaiellales; family Gaiellaceae; genus Gaiella. Next base: position 131,503 of record CAVVEN010000011.1, read on the forward strand.
AAGCGCATCGGGTCGCCGGCGCCGAGCGCAGCCGACGCCGACGTCGCGCTGAAGACCATCACGAGCCCGAACGCGACGAGCCCGAGCGTGACGAGGATCAGCAGCCGCTGCTCGAGCTGGCCCTGGTCCGCGCGTCGCCTGGTCCCCACCCCGGGAGGTTCTCCACGAGACGGCGGAATTCCTCCCCGCGGTGCTCGAAGTCGGTGAACTGGTCGAACGAGGCGCACGCGGGCGAGAGCAGCACGACGTCACCCGCCGACGCCGCCGCGCACGCCGCCGCCGCGGCCTTCACCAGGGTGCCCGAGTCGACGTACGGGACGCCTGCGGTCGCCAGCGCCGTCGCGAGCGCCGGGGCGGACTCGCCGATCAGGTATCCGCGGTCGCCCGGCGCGAACGCGGAGGCGAGCACATCGTAGGGCTCCGCCTTGCCGCGGCCGCCGAGGATCACGTGCTTGCGGCGGCCCGGGAACGACGCGAGCGAACGGAGCGCGGCCGCCGCGTTGGTCGCCTTCGAGTCGTTGACGAAGAGGACGCCGTCGATTGTCGCAATCTCCTCGATCCGGTGTGCGACGCCCGCAAACGTCCGGAGAGCCTCGGCGATCGCGTCGTCGGAGACCCCGACGGCGCGCGCTGCGGCGGTCGCGGCGGCGGCGTTCTCGCGGTTGTGCGCGCCCGGGATCCGTGGCTCGGCCGGCAGCGGGTCGGAGGCGCCGAACTCGACCCTCCGCGCGTCTCCGGGCACGGCGCCGAACCCGCGCGGCACGACCGCGACGTCGTCGGCCTCCTGGCGAACGAAGGCGCGGAGCTTCGCGGCCGCGTACGCGTCGAACGACCCGTGGCGGTCGAGATGGTCCGGCTCGAGATTGGTGAGAACCGCGATCCGAGGACGCAGGGTCTCGACGTCCTCGAGCTGGAAGGAGGAGAGTTCGCACACGACCCAGGCGCGGTCGTCGACGGCGCCGACGAGCGACGTCAGCGGCCTGCCGATGTTCCCCGCGACCTCGACCGGCACGCCGCCGGCCTCGAGGATCGCGCCGAGCAGCGCTGTCGTCGTGGTCTTTCCGTTCGTCCCCGTGACGCCGAGCAGCGGGTTCGGCAGGAGGCGGGCGCCGAGCTCGATCTCGGAGATCACCGGGATGCCCCGCGCGCACGCCGAGACGACCGGCTCCGCGAAGGCCGGCACGCCGGGGCTCTTGACGACGAGCCCGACGCCGTCGAGCAGCTCGTCGCGCCATGCCCCGAGGTGGACGTCGGCCTCGACGACGTCGGCGTCCACGGTGGGATCCGCGTCGTAGGCGACGACGTCGACGCCGCGCCCGTGAAGAGCGGGGACCGCCGCACGCCCCGACCGCGCGAGCCCGACGACGAGAGCACGGGCGGGAAGCGTCACGCGGCAATCGTAGGCCTAGAACTCGTTTCAGAATAAAGCCTTGAGCCGTCGGGTCGTCCTGTGCAGCGCCCTGCTTCGTCCTCAGTCGCGCCAATAGCGCTGCTATTGGCGCTCCCTGCGTCCTCGCATCGCGCTCGCCCAGAACGCCCCGCCGGCGAAGCGTCATCCTGAAACGAGTTCTCAGGCGCGTTGCGCGATGACGACGCCGCAGATGATCGCCGCGCCCCCGATCGCGATCACAGGCGTCACGTGGTCGCCGAGAACCACGACGGCGAGCGCGAAGCCCGAAAGCGGCTGCAGGAACTGGAGCGTCGCGATGCGCTGAATGCCGCCGCGGTCGAGTGCCCAGTACCAGCCGATGTACCCGACGACGGACGTGACGGCGGCGAGGACCGCGACGGCCCCCCACGCTCTCCACCCCGCCTCCGGCGAGCCGTCCCGACCGAGAAGCGTGACGGCGAGCGGGGAGAGGACAACCGCGCCGAGCACGACGCCCCAGTACGTCGCGGCCGAGCTCGGTATGCCGCGCGGCGGTAGCAGCGCTCCCGCGACGTAGCCCGCCGAGACGACGAGCGCGGCAGCGAGGACGAGCAGGTCGCCGGTCAGCGTGACGTCACCGTCACCGCTCCCGCGCCCGGTGATCAGGACGACTTCACCCGCAAGTGCGACGGCGCAGCCGACGACCCACGCCCGCCCGGGGCGGCGGCGCTCTGCGAGGCTCGCGTAGATCCCGGTGAAGATCGGCAGCGCCGCGAGGATCATCACCCCGTGCAGCCCCGACGTGCGCTCCTGGCCGATCGTGTAGACGACCGGAAAAACGACGAAGCCCGCGAGGCCGGAGACGGCGAGAAGCCGCCGCGTCGTCGTGGTTCGCGGCACCGGCGAACGCGCGTAGGCGACGAGCGGCACGGCGAGCAGCCCCGCGAGGACGGTGCGGAGCGTCGCGACGACCAGCGGCTCGATGTCCTCCAGGGCGATGCGGGTCAGGATCGGCGTCGCGCCCCACACGACCATCACGAGCACCGCGACGACGACGGGCAGCGTCGCGTTCCTGGACCGTGCCGCCGAAACCGGTGCGGAGGCACCCTTCGTGTCCCGGCTCATTCGGGACCGCGGTCTGCCGCCGGAGGCCGGCTTTGCCGGCCGGGAGGCGAAGCTTCGGGTGATGCGTGCACGAGCAGGAAGAGGGGGGCCGGCGGGGGGAACATGATTCCCCCCGCCTTTTCAGAGCTGGAACCGCAGGTAGTAGCGGTAGTAGAGGACGAAGCCGATCGCGCAGAGGATCGCGCCGACGATCCAGAACCGCACCATGATCTTCGTCTCCGACCACGCCTTCAGCTCGAAGTGGTGGTGGATCGGAACCATCAGGAAGACGCGCTTGCCGGTCCGCTTGAAGGTCGTGACCTGGATGATCCACGTCACGGCCTCGAGCAGGAACACGCCACCGATGAAGACGAGGAGCACCTCGGTCTCGGTGAGGATCGCGAGCGTCGCGATCGCCCCGCCGAGCGCCATCGAGCCCGTGTCCCCCATGAACATCTCCGCAGGGAACGCGTTGAACCACAGGAACCCGATCACGCCGCCGATCAGCGCCGCCGCAACGATCGCGAGGTCGAGGTACTGCTCGCTTCTGTTCGCCACGACGTCGGCGCTCCGGATCCAGTCGATCGACGCGATCGCGAGGAGCGTGATCAGCGAGACGGCACATGTCCCCGCGGCGAGACCGTCGACTCCGTCGGTGAGGTTCACGCTGTTGGACGTGCCCGCGATGACGAGGAAGAGGAACGGGAAGTACAGCCAGTGGAGGTCGATGTTGACGTCGATCAGCGGGAAGTAGATCTCGGTGTCCATGTAGCCGATCTGCGTCGTCGCCCAGCCGACGCCCGCGGTGATGGCGAGCAGGCCCAGCATCTTCCAGCGCCCGGGGAGGCCGAGCGAGCGGCGCTTGCGCACCTTGAGGAAGTCGTCCGCGAAGCCGATCAGCGCGCAGCCGAGCGTCGCGAGCAGGAGTGTGAGGCCCGGGAGGGTGTACAGCGAGACGATCAGCGCGGGCACGAAGGCGGCGACGATGATGAGCAGGCCGCCCATCGTCGGGGTCCCCTGCTTCACGATGTGGCGCGCCGGGCCTTCCTCGCGGATCTGCTGGCCGATCGACTGCCGGCGCAGCCACTCGATGAACTGCGGCCCCACCGCGACTGCGATCACCATCGCGACGAGGCCCGCGATCAGGACCCTCACCATGTGACGGAGTGTTTCTCGATCAGCTCGGGGATGCCTTCGAGCCCGACGGCCCGCGAGCCCTTGACGAGGATCGCGTCGGCCGGCCGGATCACCTCCGCGATCGGCCCGAACGAGGATGCGTCCGGAACGGAGAGCCCTCCTTCGATCCCCGACAGGTAGCCCTCCGCATCGGCGCCGACCGCGACGACGACCTCGATTCCGAGGCCGCGCAGCAGATCCGCGATCTCGGCGTGGTAGCGCTCGCTCTCCGTCCCCAGCTCGGCCATCTGCCCGAGGATCGCAACGCGGCGCCTCGACCCGGCGCGCTCGACGAGGTCGAGCAGCGCGGCACGCATCGAGACGGGGTTCGCGTTGTAGGCGTCGTTCACGACGAGGCCGCCTCCGGGGAGCTCGTGCACCTCGCCGCGCCAGCGGCTGAGGCTGATCAGGGCGGCTCCCTCGTGTGCGCGCTCGAGCGGCAGGCCGAGCGCGTCGTACGCGGTCAGCGCAGCGAGGACGTTCTCCGCGAGATGGCGCTGGGTGAAGGGCAGCTCGAGCCGCACCACACGCCCCCCGACCTCGAACCGCCACCTCGACGCCGCCGCCGCGTCCAAGCCTGACAACGCTTGTGGTGATTCACCACAAGCGTTGTCACGCTCGACCGTGCGCGGATCGAAGCGGCGGATATCGAGGTCGCTCCGGTCGAGGTACGGGTCGAGGAGCGGCTCGTTCGCCGGGACGACCGCGACCCCGTCGGCGGGGAGCGCGACGATCGCCTCCGCGTTGGCGCGCGCGACGTCGTCGACGGAGCCGACGAGCTCGAGGTGCTCCGGCCCGATCGATGTGACGAGCGCGAGCGTCGGCCGGGCAATCTCGCACAGCTCGGCGATCTGCCCGAGCCCGCGCATGCCCATCTCGGTGACCAGCACCCGCGTTTCCGACTCGAGCCGGAGCACGGTCAGCGGGAGGCCGAGCTCGTTGTTCCTGCTCGCCTCGGCCGCGATGGTCGGCGTCACGGCGCGGCAGAGAGCCGCGAGCGCGTCCTTTGTCGTCGTCTTCCCCGTCGAGCCGACCACCGCCACGACCCGGGCGTCCGAGCGGCCGCGGACGATCCGGGCGAGCGCGGCGAGCGCCGCCTCCTGGTCCGTGGGGACGAGCGTGGCCGCACCCGCGCCGAGCGCAGCCGCGACGTGCTGCACGCCGGTGTTGAGCGCCACGAAGAGGTCGCCCGGTCGTGCGATGCGCGAGTCGTCGTGGACGCGTCGCACGACGCCGTCCGCCGGGCGGCCACGGAGCTCGCCGAGCCAGAGCGCCTCGATCTCGCTCCAAGCAAGTGGAATCACACCGACGTACCCCCGCCGGAGGTCAGGACGTTGTGGTGATTCACCACAAGCGTTGCCAAGCTGCCCGTCGCCCGCCGCGGCACCGCGAAGCGAGCGCCAGCTCCGACATTGTGGTGATTCACCACAAGCGTTGCCAAGCTGCCCGTCGCCCGCCGCGGCACCGCGAAGCGACCGCCCGCTCCGACTTTGTGTTGAATCAACACAAGCGTTGTCAACCGGCGTCCCCTCGGGCTCGCAGCGCCGCTCGGGCGATGTCACGGTCGTCGAATGGGTGCACGACCCCCGCGATCTCCTGACCCTGCTCGTGGCCCTTCCCCGCGATCACCACGACGTCACCCGGCCCGGCTCCGGCGAGCGCGGCCTCAATGGCCGAGCGCCGGTCGAGATCGACCTCGACGTCCGTTCCCGTCCCCTGGAGGATCGCCTCGACGATCGAAAGCGGCTCCTCCGAGCGGGGGTTGTCGCTCGTCACCACAACCGTGTCGGCGAGCTCCCGCGCCACCTGCCCCATCAGCGGCCGCTTGTCGCGATCGCGGTCGCCGCCGGCCCCGAACACCACGACGAGGCGGCCGTCCCCGAGCGGGCGCGCGGCCCGGAGCACGGTGGCGAGCGCATCCGGCGTGTGGGCGTAGTCCACCACCACTGCGAAGCCCTGCCCCTCGTCGATCGCCTCGAACCGCCCGGGGACGCCGGCCACGGCCCGGACGCCCTCCGCGATCGCCCCCTCGTCCACGTCGAGGAGCAGCGCGGACGCGACGGCCGCGAGCACGTTCTCGACGTTGAACACGCCGAGGAGCGGCGTCTCGAGGTCGATCCCGACGGCGGTGAACGTCGACCCGCGCGGCCCGAGCACGAGCCCGTCGGCGCGAACCTCCGCCTCGGGACGCAGCCCGAAGGTGACGAGCGGTGCGCGGTGAGCGCCGGAGAGCTCGTCGGCGAGGCGTCGGCCGTGAGGGTCGCCGATGTTGACGGCGGCGGGTGGAGGCGCGACTCCCGTGAACAGCCTCCGCTTCGCCTGGAAGTACTCCTCCATGTCGCCGTGGACGTCGAGGTGGTCCTGGCTGAGGTTGGTGAACGCGAGCGCGGCGAAGCGGACACGGTCGAGCCGTCGAAAATGCGAGCCGTGGGACGATGCCTCGAGAGCGACTGCGTCGTCGCCGGCGTCCGCCATCTCGCGAAAGAGGCGTTGGAGGTCGATCGCCTCGGGGGTCGTATGCAGGGCGAGGCGCCGCTCGCCGCCGACGACCCACTCGACGGTGCCGACCATGCCGGTCCGCCGGCCGTCGGCCTCGAGGATCGACCGGAGCAGGTACGCCGTGGTCGTCTTGCCGTTCGTGCCCGTGACACCTGCCACGGCGAGCCGCTCCGTGGGCGAGCCGAAGAACGCGTCGGCCGCGACGCCCATCGCAGCGCGGGACGACTCGACCACCAGCTGCGGCACGGCGGCGTCCACCGGCCGCTCGACGACGAGCGCCACCGCACCGGCCGCAACCGCCTCGTGGGCGAGCGCGTGACCGTCCGCGCGCGCGCCGGCAACGCAGAAGAACAGCGTGCCGTCACCCACGCGGCGCGTGTCGTAGGCGAGCTCCGAGATCTCGACGTCCCGCCGCCCGATCACGTCACCCGGCGCGAGCGCGCGGATCAGCGCGTCGAGCTCCATCGGCCCGATTCTATGGACGTCTACTGCGACGACGACGCGGTCGACGCCTTGAGCTCGGGCGCGTCCGGCGGGACCTCGAGGTACTGCAGCGCGAACCGCGCGAGGTCGCGGAAGATCGGCGCCGCGACGACGCCGCCCCAGATCTGCCCGCGCGGTTCGTCCACCATCACGAGGATCGCGAGGCGCGGCTTGCGGGCGGGGACGAGCCCGACGAACGAGGCGACGTACTTCGAGGCGTAGCGGCCGTTCTCGACCTTGTTCGCGGTTCCCGTCTTTCCGGCGACCGTGTACCCGGGGATTGCCGCCTCGGTGCCGGTGCCCTCGAGCACGACATCCCTGAACATCGCCGTCATGCGGTCCGCGGTGTAGCGGGAGACAACACGCCGGGGCTTGGCCTCGCGTACCTTCCGCCCGCCGATCTTGGCGATCACGTGCGGTGTCGGCATCATCCCGCCGTTCCCGATTGCGGCGTACGCGCTCACCATCTGGAGCGGCGTCACGGCGATGCCCTGCCCGATCGGGACATTGCCGATCGTCGAGCCCGACCACTGGGCGTACGGGAGCACCATCCCCGGGCTCTCGCCCGGAAGGTCGGAGCCGGTCGTCTTGCCGAACCCGAAGCGCGAGATCCAGCGGGCGAGCTCCGGGCCGCCGAGCCGGTCCTTCGCGATGGTGATCGTCCCGACGTTCGACGACTCGGCGAGGATCTGCCGCACGGTCAACCGCTCTGTGCCGCGGATGTGCGACTCGTGGATCACGCGGTCGGCCACCTGGATCGTCGGCGCGAGCGTGAAGGACGTTTCGGGCGTGACGACGTTGTCCTCGAGTGCCCCGGCGATTGTCACGATCTTGAAGGTCGATCCGGGCTCGTAGAGGTCGGTGACCGCGCGGTTGCGCCGCTCGTCGGGCGGCGCGGTTGAGAAGTCGTTCGCATCGAACGTCGGAGCGTTCGCCATCGCCAGGATCGCGCCGCTGCGCGGGTCGATCACGATCGCGGTGGCTCCCTTCGCGCTCCAGCGCCTGACGGCGTTCGAGATGAGCTGCTCGGCCGTGGCCTGGAGCTGGTGGTCGAGCGTGAGCACGACGTTCTTGCCCGGCCGTTCCCTGCGCGAGGTCACGACGTCGATCGCCTGGCCGGCCGGGTCGCGGACGACGGTCTCGAACCCGGGCCTCCCGGCGAGCTTGCCGTCGAGCGAGCGCTCGAGCCCGTCGAGCCCCCGGTTGTCCGTGCCCGCGAAGCCGAGGAGCTGCGCGGCGACGCGACCCTGCGGGTACGTGCGGCGCTCCTCGGGGTAGAACCCGATGCCCGGGATCCCGAGCTTCTGGAGCAGCTTCGCCTTCGCCGGGTCGGCCTTGCGCTCGACGAAGGCGAACTGCTTCGTGCGGTCGGACAGGCCCGGGAACACCGAGTTCGGGTCGATCCCGAGCGTCCGCCCCACCTTGATCGCAGCGCTCCGCGGGGAAACGACGTGACGCGGGTCAGCGTAGACGGTCGTCGCGAGCTCGCCGATGGCGAGGGGCTCGCCGGTGCGGTCGAGGATCGTCCCGCGGCCGGCCGGGATCTCGATCGTCTCGCGCTGCTGCTTGGACGCCATCGCCGCATACGCGGTGCCGTCGACGATCTGGATCCACGCCGCCCGACCGAGGGCGACAGCGAACAGTCCGGCGAACGCCAGCACGAGCAGGCGGATGCGGGAGTTCGCCCGCCGGTCGTTCGTCATCGCTCGAGCCGCAGGTACGTCGTGGCGTTCGGGTCGGCCGGGACCAGCCCCAGCTTCGTGGCGGCCTCGGTCTCGATGCGCGCGTTCGCCGACGCGCTCGAGAGCTGCGCGCGCGTCGAGGCGATCTCCGCCTTCAGGTCGGCACGATCGTGCCGGAGGTCGTCGAGCTGGACATTGAGTCGCAGGACGAGGACGTTGATCGCGACGACGCCCGCGAGGAGCACCGCGACGAGCACGATCCACAGGATCCCGCCCGTGAACGCCCCGCGCGCGAGGCGAGGCCGCTGGAGCGTCGGTTGCGCGATCGTCGACATCAGGCCTTCACCGCAGCGCGCAGCCGTGCCGAGGCGGCGCGCGGGTTGGCGTCCGTCTCGTGCCGTCCGGGACGGACCGGCTTGCGGGTCAGGGCGCGGAGCGTCGGCTCCTTGCCGCAGACGCACACGGGGAAGTCGGGCGGACACGTGCAGCCCTTCGCCCGCTCGGCGACGAAGCGCTTGACGATTCGGTCCTCGAGCGAATGGAACGAGATCACCGCGAGCCGTCCGCCCGGGCGGAGCATCTCGAGCGCGGCGGGGAGCGCTGCTTCGAGCTGTCCCAGCTCGTCGTTGACCGCGATGCGCAAGGCCTGGAAGACGCGCCTGGCGGGATGGCCCCTCCCCGAAGCGAGCGGGGGTCGGGATCGCGAGCTTGATCGTGTCGACCAGCTCACCGGTCCGCGTGAACGGCCGTTCCGCGCGCTGACGGATGATCGCTCGCGCGATCGGCGCCGCGTAGCGCTCCTCGCCGAAGCGACGGAAGATCGTCACGAGCTCCCGCTCGTCCCAGGTGTTGACGATCTCGGCCGCGCTCGTCTCCGAGGACGGGTCCATCCGCATGTCGAGCGGCGCGTCGGTCGCGTAGGAGAAGCCTCGCTCCGGGCGGTCGACCTGCATCGACGAGATGCCGAGGTCGAGCAGGATCGCGTCTGCCTTGATGCCATTCGCGGCGAGCTGGGAGAGCACGACGGCGAAGTCGCCGCGGAGAAAGCGCACCTCCACGCCGGCGCCGGCCTTGAAGCGGTCGAAGTACGGCTTCGCACCCGGGTCCCGGTCGATCGCGACGAGCTTGCCGCTCCCTGCGAGGTCCTGTGCCAGGAGCCGTGCGTGGCCACCGGCGCCGAACGTCGCATCGACGACCGTCTCTCCGGGCCGGACCGCGAGGAGCTCGCGCACCTCGTCGGCGAGCACCGGGACGTGGTCAGATTCCGCGTGCGGCAAGACGTTCGGCAGCATGTTCGGCGCTCCCTTCGACGGCGTGGAGGTGCTGCTCCCAGGCGACGGGGTTCCACAGTTGGAGGTGGTCGTAGTTGCCGGCCACGACGACGTCCCGCTCGAGGCTCGCGTGGCGGGTGAGGGCGGCCGGGACGAGGACGCGACCCTGCCCGTCCAGATCCGCCTCGGCCGCCCCCGAGAAGAAGAACGTCCGCAGCTCGCGCGCCTCGCGCGAAAGCGGGTCGAGCGCGGAGATGCGGGCCTCGACGCTCACCTGCCACGTCTCGCGCGGATAGACGGCGACGTTCCGGTCGAGCCCGCGCGCGAGCACCACGCCGGCACCGAGCGCGTCGCGGAAGCGGCGCGGCAACGTGATCCGGCTCTTCTCGTCGATCGAGTGCTCGTAGGTGCCGATGAACATCGCTCGAGGGTGTGGCCGATCCCCTTCGTGATCTCCACGATTCCCCACTTTACGCCACAATCCCCCACTGTCAAGACCTGGCGGCTCAACCGGAGCAGGGCACGATGCATCCGGCGACCGCAGTGGCAGGATCGGCGTGGCGCGCTACGCGAGCGCGACGTGGCGCGGCGCGACGCCGCGGCCGGTGAGCGCCGCCGCCCCGCAGCGCGCGGCGAAGCCGAGCGCCTCGGCTCCCTCGAGCCCGGCCGCGAGCGCATACGTGAGCCCGGCCATGAAGGAGTCGCCGCACCGTAGGCGTCGCGCCTCGCCCGGCGGATCCGCCGCCGTGTACGGCCCACCCGGCTGCATCCAGCCTCCCGAGGGCGCCGGACGTCGTGACGACGAGCCGCGGCTCGGGATCGAGATCGCCCGGGGTGGTAGCGCTCGGCGTCGTCCTCCCCGCTCCCGATCAGCGCATCGAGCTCGACACGCACCGCGGCGCAGGATCTCGAGCTCCCGTGACGTCGCGGTCAGCACCGAGCGCGACGGGCACGCCGAGCGCGTCGACGTCGCCGGCGATGAAGAGACCGCGTCCATCTCGGCGAGCTCGTGCCAGGGGAGCGATCGTCGTGCCCTCGCGGCCGGAGCTTCGGGCCGACGGTCGTGATCGTGCGCTCGCCGACGCTCGTCGACGTGCGTGAAGGCCCACCGCTGCGACCGGTGGTTCGACGCGCGCGTGGACGACGCACGCCGCGCTCCTCGAGCTCCGCCGCGAGCGCGCCGCCCGAGCTCGTCGTCGCCGAGCACGGTGAAGAGATGCGCCTCGTCGGCGAGCAACGCGAGCTGGATCGCGGCCACGCCGCCGCCGCCGCCCGCCTGCTCCCACTCGTCGAGCGAGTGGGCGATCTCGCCGGCAGCCGGGACGCGGTCGACGCGCGCGAACCGGATCCACTCGACATGCCCGACGACGGCGACCCGCATGCACCCAAGTGTGCACCGACGGTCTCACAGCCCGCCCGCCGACGCGCGTTTCACGCGATGATGGCCACCGTGGCTCGATCCCGCCGTTCGAGACGTTCTACGTCGAGCACCGCGGCGAGGTGCTCGGGCTCTTGCGGCGGAGGCTCGGGCGCGAGCGCGCCGACGACGCCTTCCAGGAGACGTTCCTGCGCGCGCTGCGCGCGTACGACCGGCTCCACCACGGCGAGCACCTGCGCGCGTGGGTGCTGACGATCGCCTCGCGCGTCGCGATCGACGTGCACCGTCGCGCCGCGAGCCGACGGCCGAGCTGCCCGACCTGCCGCACGAGGACGGGCGCCCCGCCTACGAGGATCTCGGCGAGCTCACCGACAGGCTCCCGCCGAAGGAACGGGCCGCCGTCGTGCTCCGCTACGGCTACGACCTCACCTACGACCAGATCGCCGCCGCGCTCGACTCGAGCCCGGACGCGGCCCGGCAGGCCGCGTCCTCCGGCGTCCGCCGGCTGCGGAAGGAGGGATCACGTGAGCGTTCCCACCGACCTCGACCGCCGCTTCCGCGACGCGGCGTCGCGCGGCGGCCTGCTCGACGCCGGCTACGACGTCGTCGACAGCGCCGCTCGGGCCGCTGCTCGTCGCCGTCGACCGACCGCGGCCTCGTCCGCATCTCCTTCGACCCCGAGCCCGAGCGGCGAGCTCGAGACGCTCGCGCGCCTCGCCGGCCCGCGCGTCCTGCGCGCTCCGCGCGCCGTCGACCAGGCGCGGCGCGAGCTCGACGAGTACTTCGAGGGGCGTCGCACCGCCTTCGACCTCGACGCTCGACCTGCGCGGGCCTGACGACGTTCACGCTGCGCGTGCTCGACGAGCTCGCCCGGGTCCCGTTCGGCCAGACTGCGACGTACCCGGAGCTCGCCGCGCGCGCCGGCAACCCGCAGGCGCGCCCGCGCCGTCGGCACCGTCATGAACCGCAACCGGATCCCGATCGTGCTCCCCTGCCACCGGATCGTCGGGTCGAACGGCGAGCCTCGTCGGCTACGGCGGCGGGCTCGATCGCAAGGGGCGCTGCTGCGGCTCGAGGGCGCGATGCTGTGACTCTCCGCGGAATCGGAATCCGCCCCAGCGGATTCCGATCGCGGCAGATCCCGCCTGCGGCGGGCAGATCCCTGAAGCGGCCTGCTTCGCGGCCCGGCTCTCCGCGAAGCAGGGATCCGCTGAAGCGGATCCCTGCCGCGGCCGATCCCCCGCCTCCGGCGGGGGCAGATCCCTGAAGCGGCCTACTACGTGGCCGGAAACCCTTCGCGAGCGGCAGAGGCGCCTAAAGAAGCAGCCGGTAGCCCCTCCCCCAGTCGTTGACGACGACGCCCTCGGCGCCCGCGGTCTCGAGCTTGCGGCGAAGGCGGGACGCATGCGAGTCGACCGTCCGGGTCCGGATCCCCGCCGTACGGATCCCCCACACGTCGCGCAGGAGCTCGGCCTTCGTGAAGACCCGCCTCGGGTCGCTCGCGAGCTTCGCCGCGAGCTCGAACTCGCGCCCGGCGAGACGCACGGCCACGTCACCCACGCGAACCTGTCGGGCACGGTGGTCGATTCGGAGCGGCCCGGCATCGATGACCTCCGCCTGGCCGAGCATCGCGCGCCGTAGCAACGCCCGAACGCGCGCGCGGAGCTCGAGGTACACGTCGCGCGGCACGACGTCGTCGGCGCCGCTCTCGAGCGCCCGCACGCGGGCAACGGCGTCCGCGTCGGGATCGGTCAGGACGATCACCGGCACGTTGCGGTCCCAGCTCGCCCCGGCTCACCCGCGCGGAGCCGTCGGCAGAGATCGGTCTCGCCGGCGATCACGAGATCGGGCGAGACGCGCTCCGCGAGATCGAGCGCCCGGGCCGTCCACGCGGCCCCGAAGACGGTGAATCCGTCGTCGCGGAGGTGCCGCTCGAGAAGCTCCCGCGACGCCGGCTGGTGCTCTGCGAGGAGGACGGCGCTCGTACCCGACATCACCCCGACGCTAGAGGCTCGGGCGGCCGCGCACCAGATGGCGTTTGTCGCGCCTTCGTGACGATTCGCCCACATGCGTCACCGGGCGCCACGGCCCGCCCCGCGTCTCTCACCGTCGCTTGAGCACGAAGCCCGCCTGCCCGACGAGCTTGCCGTAGCGCGGGCTGCTCTGCGTGCCGAACGCAGGCCAGACGTAGAGGCGGTAGGTGCCGGGGACGAGCGGCGCCGCGCGCCCTTCGTCGTCCACTTCGCGGGCAGCGCGAGCTTCGGGCGCTTGACCCACGTCGTCAGCAGCTTGAGGTTCCCCCTCCAGAGCTGGAGGTTGTAGAAGCGCGCCTTGCTCACGGCGACCCACTCGACGACCGGGGGCCGGGAGACGACCGCACCGTCGACCGGCGCGAAGATCCCCTCGGTCGGCTGCATCCCGACCGTCTTCGAGGACGCGTTCCCAGCCTGGTCGACGAGCGTGACCTCGTACCAGTACCGCGTGCCCGCGCGGAGCTTCCGGTCGAGGAACGCGCGCGCCTTGCCCTGATAGACGACGGCCGGCTTCTTCCCCTTGGGCCCGGGGGCACGGAGAACCTTCGCGAGCGCGACGTCCTTCGCGGCCGTCCAGGAAAGCGAGATCGTCTCGCCGCGGTGCACCCAGCGGAGGTTCGGGCGTGCCGGCGGCGTGGCGTCGTAGCGGAGCAGGGCGGACGTCGGGTCGCTCAGGTGCCCGGCGGCGTCGCGACACTGGCCCACGAGCTTTGCGGGGTCGGCGTCCGGCCCCTTGTAGGTGACGGTCGGCGAGCACTCCGAGACCCCCGACCCGGCGTCCGTCCCGGTGAACGCCACGTCGACCGAATGGTTGTACCACCCGTTCGCGTCCGGCGTCCGCGCGGGCGTCGCGGTGACCGTTGGCGGCGTCGCGTCGTACTTGATCTTCAACGAGGTCGAGCCCGTGTTGCCGGCGTTGTCCCTGCACGACCCCGACACCGAGATGTCCCCGCCGTCGGGCCCGCTGTACGTCCCCGACGTGCACGAGGCCACGCCCGAGGCGCCGTCGTCGCCGGTGAAGCTGAAGCTGACGGGGCTCGTGTACCACCCGTTCGTGTCGGGGCCACGCGAGGCGGACGCCGTCACGCCCGGTGGCGAGGAGTCCTTGCGGACGGTGACGCTGCTGCCGACGAACGAGCCCCCGTAGTTGACGGTGCACGTGAACGTCGCACCGCCGGTGTCCTCGGACACCGTCGCCGACCCGCACCCGCTCGCTCCGGTGGCACCGCTCGAGTTGAAGGACCACGAGACCGTGACGCTCGAGGTGAACCAGCCGCCGCAGCCGCCGCCGTTGCAGCTCGCCGAAGGAGGGTCGAGCGCGGCGGCGGAGCCCGGCAGCGCGGCGCAGACCGTCGCGATGGCCAGGGCGAGGAGAAGGACGCGGCGCCTGCTCATGCGTGCGTCGTCGCGCTCCGAGCCGCGAGAGCGAGAACCGTGCTCCCGCATGCCGCTGCCAGGAGGAGAAGCGCCGCGGCAACGAGCAGCGCGCCGTTAGGTCCCCCGTCCGGCCGGTGAAGCGAGAGTACGGCGGCAGGGAGGCCGATTCGCGCCGCGTCGCGCGGCTTGCCCGGAGGAGGCGGGGTCGCGTCGACGCGCTTCGCCGCGGCGGGCGTTCCGGCGCCGTGCTTCGGCCTCGCCTTTCGGACCGACGCATGTGAAGGTGCCGGCTTGCGAACAGGGCGGGCACTCGCCGCCGGCGGTCGCACGATGAGCGTAGGCGGTCGCTGCGTCGCCACGGAGGACGTCGACGGAGTCGAGCGGGTCGAGGCGGTCGAGGGCGCCGGAGAGACATCGGGCGCCGGAGCGCTCTTCGTGCCCGAGTGCTTCGTGGTCTGGGTCGGCGTCGTCGTCTTCGGCGCCGCGGCGACGCGGGTGACCGGCGCATCAGGGGTGGGCACGACCCGTGCGGACTGCGCGGGGCGCGACGACGGCCGACTCGCGGACGACGTCGATGTCGACGACGACGGCTTCACGGCCGTGGCCGTGAATTCGCTCGGCGGATCGTCGGGCCCCGGGATCGGCATGCCTTCGGCGCCCCATGCCACCGTCGGGCATGCCAGCGCAAGCACGCTGGCGCCCACGATGATCGATTCGCGCCTGAGCCGCAGAGACGACGTCCAGCTGGACACCACGTCCCTCCCTTTCGGAGTCTCACGGTACGTCGGTCGGAGTACGTGTGTCAACACGTGCGCAGAGCGGTCGCCGGACGTCCCGGCGACCGCTCTGGAGGCACTCGTTCCTAGCGCTTCTTCTTCTGCATCCCTCCCTGGAGCGCGCGACTCCATACATCACCGCGCTGGTCGCCCCACGCGCCCTGGCCCGCGACCTGGAGCTGGTCGCCGTCGCGACCCTTCTGCTCCTGGGTGACGGCCTGGCACGTCACGGCGAGGTTGAGCGCCACGGCGAGCGCCGTGACGTCGTTCGACTGCTGGACCGAGCCGCCGCCGCCCGAGGTACCGACCCGGATGGGGGCGTTCTCGTTCGATGCGCCGAGCTGGATCGCCGCCGCACCTGCGCCGGCACCTTGTCGGCTCCACGAGCCCTGACCGGCCACCTGGAGGCCGGAGCCACCATGGCCTCCGCCCGTCTGTGACTGGTCGATCGACTGCGACGTCTTGTCGAGGTTGAGCGCCGCGGCGAGCGCCGTGGTGCTGTTCGACTGCGAGACGTCACCGTCGCTACCCGGGCTCAGCACGCGGATCGACTGATT
Organism: uncultured Actinomycetes bacterium; assembly: GCA_963747125.1. Classification (GTDB taxonomy): domain Bacteria; phylum Actinomycetota; class Thermoleophilia; order Gaiellales; family Gaiellaceae; genus Gaiella. Next base: position 147,208 of record CAVVEN010000011.1, read on the forward strand.
GCTGTTCGAGGGCTTCAGCTGGACCGCCGTCGCATCCGCGTCGGCGTCCTGCTTGTTCGAAGCCTCCTGACCCGCAACCTGCGTGTAGTCCGAGCCCTTATCCGAGCCATAGCCGGACTTCCCATCCGAGCCATAGCCGGACTTCTCATCGGGCTTCCGAGCATCGCTCGGGGCAGACGAATGCCCACCCTGGCTTTGCTCGATCGACTGATCGGTCTCGTTGCCGTTCGCCGCGATCCCGACTGCGGTCGCGTTGTTCGACTGCGAGACGTCACCGTCGCTACCCGGGCTCAGCACGCGGATCGACTGATTGCTGTTCGAGGGCTTCAGCTGGACCGCCGTCGCATCCGCGTCGGCGTCCTGCTTGTTCGAAGCCTCCTGACCCGCAACCTGCGTGTAGTCCGAGCCCTTATCCGAGCCATAGCCGGACTTCCCATCCGAGCCATAGCCGGACTTCTCATCGGGCTTCCGAGCATCGCTCGGGGCAGACGAATGCCCACCCTGGCTTTGCTCGATCGACTGATCGGTCTCGTTGCCGTTCGCCGCGATCCCGACTGCGGTCGCGTTGTTCGACTGCGAGACGTCACCGTCGCTACCCGGGCTCAGCACGCGGATCGACTGATTGCTGTTCGAGGGCTTCAGCTGGACCGCCGTCGCATCCGCGTCGGCGTCCTGCTTGTTCGAAGCCTCCTGACCCGCAACCTGCGTGTAGTCCGAGCCCTTATCCGAGCCATAGCCGGACTTCCCATCCGAGCCATAGCCGGACTTCTCATCGGGCTTCCGAGCATCGCTCGGGGCAGACGAATGCCCACCCTGGCTTTGCTCGATCGACTGATCGGTCTCGTTGCCGTTCGCCGCGATCCCGACTGCGGTCGCGTTGTTCGACTGCGAGACGTCACCGTCGCTACCCGGGCTCAGCACGCGGATCGACTGATTGCTGTTCGAGGGCTTCAGCTGGACCGCCGTCGCATCCGCGTCGGCGTCCTGCTTGTTCGAAGCCTCCTGACCCGCAACCTGCGTGTAGTCCGAGCCCTTATCCGAGCCATAGCCGGACTTCCCATCCGAGCCATAGCCGGACTTCTCATCGGGCTTCCGAGCATCGCTCGGGGCAGACGAATGCCCACCCTGGCTTTGCTCGATCGACTGATCGGTCTCGTTGCCGTTCGCCGCGATCCCGACTGCGGTCGCGTTGTTCGACTGCGAGACGTCACCGTCGCTACCCGGGCTCAGCACGCGGATCGACTGATTGCTGTTCGAGGGCTTCAGCTGGACCGCCGTCGCATCCGCGTCGGCGTCCTGCTTGTTCGAAGCCTCCTGACCCGCAACCTGCGTGTAGTCCGAGCCCTTATCCGAGCCATAGCCGGACTTCCCATCCGAGCCATAGCCGGACTTCTCATCGGGCTTCCGAGCATCGCTCGGGGCAGACGAATGCCCACCCTGGCTTTGCTCGATCGACTGATCGGTCTCGTTGCCGTTCGCCGCGATCCCGACTGCGGTCGCGTTGTTCGACTGCGAGACGTCACCGTCGCTACCCGGGCTCAGCACGCGGATCGACTGATTGCTGTTCGAGGGCTTCAGCTGGACCGCCGTCGCATCCGCGTCGGCGTCCTGCTTGTTCGAAGCCTCCTGACCCGCAACCTGCGTGTAGTCCGAGCCCTTATCCGAGCCATAGCCGGACTTCCCATCCGAGCCATAGCCGGACTTCTCATCGGGCTTCCGAGCATCGCTCGGGGCAGACGAATGCCCACCCTGGCTTTGCTCGATCGACTGATCGGTCTCGTTGCCGTTCGCCGCGATCCCGACTGCGGTCGCGTTGTTCGACTGCGAGACGTCACCGTCGCTACCCGGGCTCAGCACGCGGATCGACTGATTGCTGTTCGAGGGCTTCAGCTGGACCGCCGTCGCATCCGCGTCGGCGTCCTGCTTGTTCGAAGCCTCCTGACCCGCAACCTGCGTGTAGTCCGAGCCCTTATCCGAGCCATAGCCGGACTTCCCATCCGAGCCATAGCCGGACTTCTCATCGGGCTTCCGAGCATCGCTCGGGCAGACGAATGCCCACCCTGGCTTTGCTCGATCGACTGATCGGTCTCGTTGCCGTTCGCCGCGATCCCGACTGCGGTCGCGTTGTTCGACTGCGAGACGTCACCGTCGCTACCCGGGCTCAGCACCCGGATCGACGACGCAGAGTTCGACGGCTTCACCTGGGCCGCCGTCGCATCCGCGTCGGCGTCCTGGTCGTTCGAAGCCGCCTGGCCGGCGATCTGGGTCTGTTCAGACCCATATCCCGCGCCGCTCTGCGACTGGTCGGTGGACTGCTCCGTCTCGTTGCCGTTCAGGGCGGCCGCGCCGGCGGTCGCCGAGTTCGACTGGGTCAGATCGCCGCCGTTACCGGGGCTGAGTACGCGGATCGACTGCGCGTCGTTGGCCGGTGCTTTCTGCACCGCCGTGGCGTCGGCATCCGCGTCTTGCTTGTTCGTGGCCTCCTGGCCAGCGATCTGCGTGGAGTCGGAACCAGGTGCGCGACCCGTCTGCGACTGGGTGGTGTCCTGGCTCGTCTTGTTCGCGTTTGCGGCGAGGGCGCCTGCAGTCGTGGTGTTCGACTGCGAGACGGCCCCGTCGTTGCCGGGGCTCAACACGCGAATGGATCCTGCGTTGTTGGAAGGCCCAGCCTGGTAGGCACCGCCTCCGGCGCCGGCCGTCTGCCCGCTCTGGGCAGACTGGCCCGCGACCTGTGCGGCGCCACCTCCGTCGGCGGCAACTGCCTGGCCCGCGCCGAACAGCAGCACGAGCAGGAGCGCCCCGAGGAGTGCGGTCATGCGTTTCATGCGATTGTTGCTCCTTCCGATGTGGACAGCCGGGAGCCGGCGCTCCGCGGCGCGGTCGTGAACGGAAGGAGCGCTATCCGGGGTCGTCGGGCATGCGGCTGCGATGACCCGAAGGCAGAGCCACGCTTTCGAGCGTGACCCGCCTGGCCAGATCGAGCATCGCGGCCAGGAACGGAAGAGCGAGAAAGATCGGGATGCCGCCGCCCGATGAGCCGCCGCCGCTCGCGGGCGCGATGCTCGCGCCCGACGGAGCGGTTGCCGGAACCGGCTGCGGCGGCGCCGGCGCCTTCCAGCGCGGCGCGGGGGTCTTTCGGGTATCCGCGCCCGACGTGACGTCGGGTGCCGTTCGCGGCGCAGCGGAGGTCGCCGGTGAGGTCGCGCTCGTCGAGCCGTTCAGCCCGAGGACTGCGCCGGGGAGCCGGCTCGCCGACGGACTCCCGAAGACGGGCAGACGCCAGCCGCCCGAGCCGCCAACCGCGTCGCGAGACGGCGGTCGACGGAGGACGAGGGAGGGAGGCACGACCGGCGCGTCGAGGCCATCGAGCTCCGAGCCCGCGAGCGACTCCGTGAGCGAATCCGTGAGTGCGCCGGTGATTGCCGCAACGCCGGCCTCGTCGCTCGGCGGAAGCGCAGCGAAGACGATCGCCTCGACGACCGACGGCGAGGCCACAGGCAGTGATATCGCCGAGATCGCGACCGCCGCCGGAAGCGATGCAGCGGGCCCGGTGAACAACGCGGGATCGATACCCGGACCCTGCGGGGAGCGGACACCAGCGGGAAGCGCCACGGCGACGGCGACGTTGGACTGACTCACGGGGCCGTCGTTGCCGGGGCTCGAGATGCGAATCGACACGTTCACGTTCGACGGCTGATACTGAGATGAAGTCGCGCCTTGATACTGTCCTGCATTTCCCCCGCAGTTCCAGATCCATGTCCAACTCATTGGCATAGAGCTTCCGGTAGAACCAGCGCCTGATATCGCAGTGAGATCGGGCGCCGAGAGGCAGTCCCACTGCCACGACCACACTCCTGCGTCGTCCTGGGCGGCAGACGTAGGCGGGGGTGTAGAGGGTGATACTGCAGACGGCGGCGCCGAGGCACCGGTGGGCTTCGCGACGGGAGCTGCCGCCGGCGCCGACTCCGCCGAGCCTCCTCCGACGGCCGCAGACGCGACGTTGACCTGCGTCACCGGGCCGGCGTCCCCAGGGCTGCCGATCCGGACGCTGACGTTCACGTTCGTGGCCGAGGTCTGGACAGCGGCAGCGGCCGCCGCCGCGGGGAGGGCGCCCGGGGCGACGGCAGCTGTGCCCGGCGACGCGGTATCGGGGGTGGTATCGCTGCTTTCGGGCTTGGTATCGGGCATCTGACTCGGTTCCACGCCACTGTCAGCGACCGGGCCGTCATCCGCCTGGGCGGTGGCCGGTGCCACAGGCTCCGTCGCATCGGCTCCCGTGCTCTCGGACGCCGGCTCCTCCTCCGGCGCCGTCGACGGCGTGATGCCGGTCGCCGAGAGCGCGCTCGCGACGACGTTGTCCACGGGCCCTGCCGGGACGTCGACGGAAACCATCGTCGCGTCGACGGAGGGCATCGTGGCCTGGGGGTCGGGTGCCGAGACGGTCCCGTCGGCGGCGCGCGCCTCGGCAGGCAGAAGCCCTCCGGCTGTGCCGACGAGGGCCGCGGCGACCACACACGTCGCCACACGAGCGCTCGCGATCTGCCTCATGCATTCCTATCTATGTATTGATGATCCAATTTCTATTCATGATTTCCCAAATCGAGGACTGGACACCGCGGAGTTCACTCGGTATGTTCGTTTTTGAAGAAGGTGGTGTATCCGATGGTGAATCGGGGGAAGGACGGACGGGACCAGCGGCGACACTCGACCGCTGCCCTCCTGACCGCGTATCACGGTCGCGGCGACCGGCGAGCGCGTACGCGCGTGATCGAGCAGAACCTGCCGCTCGTCCACTCGCTCGCGCGCCGGTTCTCCCGCTCGTCCGAGCAGATCGACGACCTCGTCCAGGTCGGCGCCATCGGCCTGATCAAGGCGGTCGACGGCTTCCGGGAGGAGCGCGGCCACGACCTCGGCGCGTACGCCGTCCCGACGATCGTCGGCGAGCTCCGTCGCCACGTGCGCGAGCGCTCGTCCGCGCTCGCCGTCGCGATCCTCGAGGAGGACGAGCTCGAGGCGCCGGCTCGCTCGCACGCGGAGGCCAGCGAGACGCGCGAGCTCGTTCGGACCGCCCTCGACACCCTGAGCCCCCGCGAGCGACGGATCGTCGCCCTCCGCTTCTACCGGGACTGGAGCCAGCAGAGGATCGCGGCCGAGGTCGGGCTGTCGCAGGTCCAGGTGTCGCGCGTCCTCTCCGCGTCGCTCGCGAAGATGCGCGACCGGCTCGAGGCGGCCTGACATCACCGTCCGTCGCATTGTGCGGACCGCGTCGAGCCCGTACACTCGGCGGTTGGTGAGTGCCCAACCGTCCGCCTCGGACGTTCACGAGGAAAGCCGCCCGAAGACGCCGTCGCCGAGCGGTCGCCTCCTGCTCCGCATGCCTCCGGACCTGCACGGCGAGCTCGCCCAGGCGGCAGAGCGCGAGGGCACGAGCCTCAACGGCTACATCATCACCCGTCTCGGCGAGTCCGTCGGCCGGCCGGTCGAGAACGGCGCACCGGCGCAGACCCGAGGCATCTCGAACGTCACGCTCCGCCGCCTCCTGATCGTGAACGTCGTCACTGTCGCATTCGCATCGATCGCGGCCGTGGCCATCTTGCTCGTCGCCTGGCTCGGGTAGGGCGCGGTGGCCGTCGGCGGCATCGCTGCCGTCGCGGTCGCGATGTGGATTGCGGGCGCCCCGCTCCCCGAGCCGCGCACGGAGGTCGCAGCGGCACCGTTGCAGGGACGTATCGTCGTCGTCGGCGGATTCCTCGCAAGCGGGGGAAACTCGCGGCGGGTCGACGCCTACGACCCCGAAGCCGACAGCTGGACGCGGCTGCCGGACCTGCCGGTGTCGGTCGACCACGCCGCCGCCGCGTCCTGGCGGGGGCGGGTCGTGGTCGTCGGCGGCTACGGCGCCGATCGGAGGCCTCTCCGCGCGGCATTCCTGTACGACGGCCGCCGCTGGAGCAGGCTTCCCGCGCCGCCCGAGGAGCGCGCGGCGGCAGCCGCCGCGGCGACACGCGACGGGCGCGTCTGGGTCGTGGGCGGCCGGACGCGCGACGGCCTCGCGACGCGGATGCTCTCGCTCGACCTCCGCACGCTCCGGTGGAGCGTCCGGCAAGGCCCGCGCCCGCGCGAGCACCTCGCGGCGACGGCCCTCGGCGGGCGCGTCTACGCGATCGGCGGGCGCCTCGCGGGCTACGACACGAACCTCGCGACGGTCGAGGCATTCGACCCGAGCACGACGACATGGCGCCGGCTCCCCGATCTCCCCGATACCCGCGGCGGGACCGGCGCTGCCGCGCTCAGCGGCCGGATCGTCTCGGTCGGCGGCGAGGCTCCCGACGGAACGAAGCGCACGGTCTGGGCGCTGCGCCCCGATACGCGCACGTGGACGTCGCTCCCGGGCCTCCCCACGCCGCGTCACGGCCTTGGCGTCGTGGCGCTCCACGGGCGCGTATGGGCGATCGCGGGCGGACCGCAGCCCGGACTGACGGTCAGTGGCGCAGTCGAGTCGCTTCCTGTGGCGTCCGGCTAGTCCCGCGGCGCGGCTCGCAGGAAGCGCTCGAAGCGCTCGGGTGACCAATCCTGGGGGTAGGTCGTCTGTCGGTCGCTGCGGTAGGAGAGGTCAACGCCACGCGCCTCGGCGGCGCGATCCTCGTCGGCGCGTGCATTGGCGGCACGCCGAAGGAGCGCGCTCACGTCGTCGTCCCGTCGCAGGTGGTGTGCAAG
>CAVVEN010000012.1:0-38833 GCA_963747125.1 uncultured Actinomycetes bacterium
ATCGACGGCACCGCCCCGTCCCTCGACGGCGCGCCGCGGCCGTCTTCGAGCGCTACGAGCGTCGCGCGCAGCCTGGCGATCCGCCCGGACGGCGCCCGCTTTCTGCTCGGTTCGCGAGTGGTACGTTTGCGTTGTTTCGGCGCCGGACGGCGCAATCTGGGCCCGCGCGGCGCCGGCGCCGGCCTGGGCGGTGAACGTCTCCGGCGACGGTCGGCTGGGGCTCGCCGCCTACGGCGACGGCACCCTGCGCTGGCACCGCATGAACGACGGCGCCGAGGAATCCCTCGCGCTCTTCCCGATGCTCGATGGCGGCAACTGGGTCGCCTGGACCCCGGAGGGCATTTACGCAGCGACCCCGGGGGCACGCGCGGTGCTGCGCTGGCGCATCAACCATGGCTGGGACGAAGCGGGCGGCGCGATCGCCGCGTCGGACATCCCGGAAACCCACCGTCCCGAAGTGATCCGCCATGTCCTGCCGCAGCTCGGCACGTTCGGCGCCATCGCCGTCGCCGAACTCGCCCCCGCGTGCGCGAGGCCGTCCAGCTCGGGCGACCGGATCGCGGGGGTGGCGCCAGGGGCGCCGCCTGCACGTTCTGACGGTCGGGGTCAGCGACTACGGGCAAGGGGCGCGGCAGCTCGCGCTCTCCTATGCGCACCAGGACGCCCGCGATGTCGCCGCGGCGCTCGTCCGCTCACAAGGCGGGCTCTACGCCGCAGGTGCTGCGTCAGCACGCTGGTCGACACCGACGCCAGCAAGGGCCTGACTCCTTCGACGAGCTCGCCGCCATCGCCGCGGCGATGGCGCAGCGGCGGCAACGACCTCGCGGTCGTGCTCTTCTCCGGCGCACGGCGAGATCGTCGCGCGACAAGCTCTACCTGCTGCCGTACGGCGCCGACACCGGTTCGCCGGGGCAGACCAAGCGACCGCGCCCTCCGATCGTCGAGCTGCACGACGCGCTGGCCGAGGTCGCCGCGCACGGACGGGTGCTCGCTCTTCCTCGACGCCTGCCTCTCGGCGGCGCCACCCTGCCGCCTCGACCGCAGCCTCGGCGCGACGCGCAGGCGCCGAACCTCGCGGTCTTCGCCTCCTGCGAGCGCAGCACTCGCAGGAGCGCGGCGACTGGCAGAACGGCGCGCTGACCGAGGCGCTGCTCGAGGCGCTGCGCCGGCGGATGGCCGACGGCGACGGGCTCGATCCGTGATCAGCGACCTTCTCCGGCTACCTCGCCTCGACCGCATCCCTCGGCGCCTTCAACCCCGACCAGCGCCCGGAGGTCCAGCTCGGCTACGACCGCAAGGTCCTGGCGGCGATGCTCTGAGCGGCGTGCGCAACGGTCTACGATTTCGTTGACGAAAATCTTGTTTCTCAACCGATAACATATAGTCAGCCGTTGTCGCACGCGTGCGAAACCGTGCGCCGCGGGCGCTACAGGACGCCGCCGTCCGCGGCGAAGAGGTGGACGCGGCCGGGGTCGAAGCCGAGGCCGATCGGGTCGCCGATGCGGGCGGCGGATTCGCCGTCGTCCTCGACGACGAGCTGGCCGACGGCGGTGTCGACGTAGAGGATCGTGGTGTTGCCGAGGTGCTCCAGCATGCCGATGCGGCCGTCGATGACCGCGGCGTCGCTGCCGGCGTCGGTCGGGCGCGAGGTGCTCGGGGCGGATGCCGAGCTCGAGCTCGCGCGGCGGCGCCGGCGGCGGGCGGCGGGTGCGGGCGGTGACGTCGCGGCCGCCGCCGAGGGTCAGGCGACGCTCCTGGCCGTCGGCGCCGCGGACCACGGCGGGGCACGAAGTTCATCGCCGGCGAGCCGATGAAGGAGGCGACGAACTGGTTCTCGGGGCGGTGGTAGAGGTCGAGCGGCGTGCCGACCTGGGCGATCGCGGCCGCGGTCGAGCACGACGACGCGGTCGGCCAGCGTCATCGCCTCGACCTGGTCGTGGGTGACGTAGATCATCGTCGGCCTTGAGCTCCTGGTGCAGCTTGGCGAGCTCGAGCCGCATCTGCACGCGCAGCTTGGCGTCGAGGTTGGAGAGCGGCTCGTCGAAGAGGAAGACCTCCGGGTCGCGGACCAGCGCGCGGCCGATGGCGACGCGCTGGCGCTGGCCGCCGGAGAGCTGCGCGGGCTTGCGGTCGAGGTCAGGGCGTCGAGCTGCAGGAGGCTCGCGACCTTGGCCGACTTCTCGGCGATCTCGCGCTTCGGCGCGCCGGCGACGTCGAGGCTGAAGCCGATGTTCTGCCGCACGGTCATGTGCGGGTAGAGCGCGTAGGACTGGAACACCATGGCGATGCGCCGCCGGGCCGGCGGCACGCTGGGTGACGTCGCGGCCGCCGATAGCGACCCGGCCGGCGGTGACGGTCTCGAGCCCGGCGATCATCCGCAGCAGCGTCGACTTGCCGCAGCCGGAGGGGCCGAGCAGGGCGCAGAACTCGCCCGCCTCGACGGCGAGGCTGAGGTCGGAGATCACCTCGACGGCGCCGAAGCGCTTGTGCAGGCGGTCGAGCTCGACGTGCGGCATCGGCGTCTCCTCAGCCCTCGCGGAGCCAGACCGCCATCGCCCCGGGCTCGCGGTTGGCCCAGAGGTAGTAGGGGATGGCGGTGAGGGTGGCGGGAGCGGCCGCCGGCGGGGCGCTGCGGTAGAGATCGCCGTTCCAGCCGTCGGCGGAGGCCGCGCCTGCCCTGCGCCACCATCGCGACGATGCCGTCGAAGAGGTCGCGGCGCTCGGCGGCGGCGATCGCGGCGTCGCGCGGCAGCGAGAGCTGCGGGACGGGCGCGTCGGGGTTGTCGGCCTGCTCGAGGCAGTAGACCAGCGGGCCGCGGCTGAGGGCGACCCGGCCGAGATCCTCGCGCACCTTCGGGTTGGCGAAGATGCGGGCGGGGGGCATCGGCAGGTCGAGCTCGACGGTGTCGCCCGGCGGACCAGTCGCGGGTGATGCCGAGATAGCCGCGCTCGGTCGACGCGGCGACGTCGACCGGGTCGCCGTTGACCGTGGCGCTGGCGCCTTTCGCCCAGGCGGGGATGCGCAGGCGGAGGCTGAAGCGCTGCGGCGCCTCGGGGTCGACGGTGAGGCGGATGCGGCCGGACCAGGGGTAGCGGCTCTCCTCGGTGATGCGGACCGGCTTGCCGTCGACCTCGAGCGCGGCGGCGTTGCCGCCGTAGAGGTGGACGGCGACGAGGCCGGGGCCGGTCGAGTAGAAGTAGCCGCCGATCGAGGCGACGAGGCGCGAGACGTTCATCGTGCAGCAGGGGCAGGGGTGCCAGGCCCAGCGGCGGTGGCGTGCCGTCGCTCTCGAGCTTGTTCTCGTAGAAGTAGTTCTCGCCGTCGCGCGACAGGCCGGAGAGGGCGCCGTTGTAGAGGGCGCGCTCGAGGAGGTCGGCGTAGCGGCCGTCGAGCTCGAGGTTGAGCATCCGCTGCGCCCAGAAGATGAAGGCGACCGAGGCGCAGGTCTCGGCATAGGCGGTGTCGTTCGGCAGGTCGTAGTCGGAGGTGAAGCCCTCGTTCGAGGCCGAGGGGCCGAAGCCGCCGGTCACGTACATCCGCGTCGAGGTGACGTCGTTCCAGAGCGTCTCGCAGGCGCGCTGCAGCGACGGGTCGTCGAGGTCGGCGGCGAGGTCGGCCATGGCGGTGTACATGTACATCGCGCGGACGGCGTGGCCGACGACCTTGGTCTGCTCGCGGACCGGGAGGTGCGACTGGTTGTATTCGTAGGTGCCCTGGCCGTACTGGCCGGGCGCCTCGCCGCGGGCGTCGCGCTCGATGTCGAAGTAGTGCGGCTGGCGGCCGCGCTCGTCGATGAAGTAGGCGGCGAGGTCGAGCTGCTTCCGCTCGCCGGTCAGGTGGTAGAGCTTGATCAGCGCGATCTCGATCTCCTGGTGGCCCGGGATAGCCGCGCTTCTGGCCCTCGCCGGGGCCGAAGGTGGCGCGGATGTGGTCGAGGTAGCGCTCCATCACGTCGAGCATCTTGCGGCGGCCGGTGGCCTGGAAGTAGGCGATGGCGCCTTCGAGCAGGTGGCCGCAGTTGTAGAGCTCGTGGTTGTCGCGGAGGTTGGTCCAGCGGTGGTCGAGGTCGCGGGCGATGTACCAGAGGTTGAGGTAGCCGTCCGGAAGCTGCGCCTTCGGCGAGCTTGTCGACGATGTCGTCGATCTCGGCCTCGATGGTGGCGTCGCGGCGGTGGCGCAGCGCGTAGCTCGCGGCCTCGATCCACTTGCCGATGTCGCGAATCCCAGAAGATCTGGGTGGTGAAGCCGTTGCGCGCGGCGCGGGATGCGCAGCGGCGCCGGCGGGTCGGTGGGGACGAGCGCCTCGAGCAGGCCCTCGGACTCGAGCTTGGCGTACTGGCTCGGGATGGTGCGGGTGAGCACGGTCTCCAGCCGCTCGCGCCAGAAGTCGCCGGTCAGCGTGACGCGGGTGAAGTCGACCGGGGTGTAGCGGCGCATGTCTAGAGGCTCCCTTCGGTTGGCGCGGCGGCGGAGCTCTCGCGCACCACGAGGGTGCAGGGGAGGCGGAGGACGCCGTGGAATTCCTCGCCGGCGATCAGCCGCATGATGCGGCGGCCGGCCTCCTGCCCGAGGGCGAAGAGGTTCATGTCGACGCTGGTGAGGCGCGGGCGGGCGCCCTCGACCATCACGTCCCAGTCGTCGAAGCCGACGACGGCGACGTCCTGCGGCACGCGCGAGGCCGAGGTCGCGCAGCGGCCTCGAGCGAGGCCGCGGGCGATCTGGTCGTTGCCGGCGAAGACGGCGTCGGGGCGGTCGCGGGTCGGCGAAGAGCGCGGCGGCGGCCTCGCGGCCCCAGGCCTCGGACCATTCGCCGGCGCGGTAGCCGGCCGGCGGCTCGGCGAGGCCGGCTTCGGCGAGGGCGGCGCGCCAGCCGTCGCGGCGCAGGCGGACCGCCTCGAAGCGCTCGGGGCCGGTGACGTGGGCGATGCGGCGGCGGCCGCCGGCGACGAGGTGCTCGGTGGCGAGGCGCGCGCCCTGGGCGTCGTCGGGGACGAGGCAGAAGGCGTCGTCGTCGGGGCCGTGCGAGAAGACGAAGAGGACGGGCAGGTCGCCGAGCGGCACGACGATCGCCGGGCGGCGGTCGGCGCGGCGGGCGGTGAAGATCAGGCCGTCGACGCGCTTGCCGAGGAGCTGCTCGATGTGCTGGCGCTCGCGGGCGGGGTCGTCGGTGGCGTTGCACATGAAGATGCCGATGCGGCGGTCGGCGAGCTCGCGCTCGAGCCCCTCCATGATCGGCAGGGTGAAGCGGCCGAAGCTGTCGTTGGAGATCAGGCCGACGGTGAAGCTCTGGCCGCGGAGGAGCGACTGCGCGAGGTCGTTGGGGCGGAAGCCGAGCTCGGCGGCGATGCGGACGATGCGGGCGCGGGTCTCGGGGCGGAGGGTGCCGGCGTTGTTGAGCGCCTTCGAGACGGTGCCGATGCTGACGCCGGCCGCGACGGCGACGTCGCGGATGGTCTGCGCGCGCGCCGGTCGCGGCGTGGGCCCGGACGCTTCGGGGCGACCTCGTCCATCTACTTGACCGCGCCGCTGATGAAGCCGGCGACATAGTACTTCTGCAGCAGCAGGTAGAACGCCATGCAGGGGATGATCGAGATGGTGATGCCGGCCTGCAGCAGGCCCCAGTCGGTGCCGCCGATGCTGGTCTGCTGGCGGGAGGCGGCGAGGATGAGCGGCAGGGTGAAGGAGGAGTCCTTGTTCATGATCACCAGCGCGGCCAGGAACTCGTTCCACGAGGTGACGAAGGCGAAGAGCGCGACGGTGATGATCGCCGGAACGATCGCGGGAAGCAGGATGCGCAGCAGCACCTGCAGGCTGTTGGCGCCGTCCATCACCGCCGCCTCCTCGAGCTCGCGCGGCACCGCCTCGAAGGCGTTCCGCATGACGTAGATGCTGAACGGCAGCTGGATCGCGGTGTGCACGATGGCGAGGCCGACCAGCGAGCTGCGTCAGCTTCAGCTTGACGAACATGAAGAAGAGCGGCGTCAGCAGCGCCTGGTACGGGATGATCAGGCCGAGCAGCAACAGGAGGAACAGGGCCTCCTTGCCCGGCAGCGGGAAGCAGGCCAGCGCGTAGCCGGCGGGAATCGTCAGCACGCAGGCAGAACAGGATGGTCAGCAGCGCCGCCCCGGCGCTGTTGCCGAGATAGGTCGGCAGGCCCGGCCTGGAAGCTCCAGAGCTTGCGGTAGTTGTCGAGGCTGAGCGCATGCGGGAAGTAGGTCGGCGGCACCGCGGCCGCCTCGACCGTGGTCTTGAACGAGGCGAGAACCGAGGCGAGCAGCGGCAGCAGCATGATGGTGCAGAGCGCGATGCAGAGCGCGCGCGGCGAAGATAGCGCGCCGCCGCGCGGCGGCGCGCACGGCGCCGCCAGCCGTCCGGCGGTCAGCGGCGGCGCGCCGCTCACCGCGGGGCCCGACGGGTGAGCGCGATCTGCACCACCGTGAAGGCGAGGATGATGACGGCGAGGATCAGCGACAGCGCCGCGCCGTAGCCGAGCTTCAGGTAGGGGAAGGAGTTCAGGTAGATGAAGAAGACCGAGGTCGCGGTCATGTTGCGCGGCTGCCCGGCGGTCATGATGTAGAACTGGTCGAAGGCCAAGCAGCGAGCCGATGGCGCTGACGAGCGTGACCAGGAGGATGGTGCGCGCGGTCAGCGGCAGCGTGATGTGCCGCGTCCGCTGCCAGTAGCCGGCGCCGTCGACCTTCGCCGCGTCGGTGACGTCGCCGGGGATGGCCTGGATCGCGGCGACGAAGAGCAGCATGCCGAAGCCCAGCACCTTCCAGACGATCGATACGATCACCGCCCAGAGCGAGACGCCCGGCATCCGCGCCGAACCAGAGCACGGGCTTGGCGGTGATGCCGAGGTCGACCAGCCCGCGGTTGACCAGGCCGTAGTCGTAGCTGAACAGCCAGTACCAGAGCAGGCTGGAGGCGCCGAGGCCGATGACAACCGGCGCGAAGACCACCGCTCGGGTGAGCCGGGTGAGCGGCCTGTTCTCGGCGACCAGCAGCGCGATGAGAAAGCCGAGGACCATCAGGATCGGGGTGATCAGGGCCGTGTACTTGAAGGTGAACCCGAGCGAGACCCAGAACTGCGGGTCATGCCAGGCCTTCACGTAGTTGGCGCCGCCGACGAACTTGGGCGGCGAGATCAGCGACCAGTTGTTCAGCGACATCCATACCATCTGCGCGAAGGGATAGGCGGTGAACGCCAGGACGAACGCGAGCGCCGGGGCGAGATAGAGCAAGGCCGACGAGCTTCCGGCGTCTCGAACGCATCCCGTATCGCTTTCCCTCCGGCGGAAGAGGTACGGCGCCGGTCGACACCGGCGCCGCATCAGGACCTCACTCGGCGTCGATCGCCTTCATCTGCGCCTGGGCGTCGGAGATGACGGTGTCGAGGTCGGTATCCTCGTAGTAGGCGCGCTGCAGCATCTGCAGCCACGGCCCCTGCGGCGAGTTGATCAGCTCGAAGAACTTCAGGGTGTAGGGCGTGCGCGCCACGGCGAGCGCCTTCGCGACGTCCTGCACCAGGGGGTTCTCCTTGAAGTACTTGTTGTCCGCCATGTCGCCGCGCGTGGTCATGTTGAGCATCTTGGCGTAGACCTCGACCTGGGTCTCGTCCGACAGCAGGAACTTCATGAAGTCGATGGCGTCGTCGACGCGCTTGCTGCCCTTCGGGAATGGTCACGATGTCGCCGCCGGCGAAGGACGCGACCTCGCCGGTCTTCACGCCCGGAAGCAGTGCGACGCCGAAGTCCATGTCCGGGTTCTGCTGCTTGGCGATGCGTGATGTTGAAGTTGCCGGTGCCCATCATGCCGATCTTGCCCGAGCCGAAGCGCTCGATGAACGTCGCGCCGGTCTCGGCGCGGGCGTCCTCGGCAACGTCGCCGGCCTTGATCAGGTCGCGCGCCCACTGCAGCACCTCCTTGACGCCCTCGCCCTGCAGCGGCTCGCCGTTGGCGGCCTCGGGCTCGATGGTGGCGCCGCTCGCCCACATCAGCGGGCCGACGGTGAAGATGTTGCAGCCGGCGCAGGAGCCCGGCAGGAAGTAGCCGTTGACGTCGCCGCCGAGCGCGGTGATCTTGTCGGCGTACTCGCGGATCTCGGTCGAGGTTCGTCGGCGGCTTGTCCGGGTCGAGCCCGGCCTTGCGGAACAGGTCCTTGTTGTAGAAGAGCGCCGAGACGTCGGCGTAGAGCGGGACGCCGTAGAGCTGGCCTTCATAGGTCGAGACCGCCATGTGGCCGGGGCTCGCCGTCTTGAGCTCGGGCCAGTCCTTGATCTTGTCGGTGATGTCCTCGAGCTGTCCCGCCGCCTCGAACTGCGGGGCGTAGATCAGGTCCATGCCCATCAGGTCGGGCACCTCGCCGCTGGCGATCGCCTGGGCGATCTTCGGCACCATCTCGGTGTGCGGGATGTAGGTCAGGTTGATCTTGCGGTCGGGGTTCTTCGCGTTCCAGGCGGCGACGAGCGCATCGACCATCTGGGCGTTTCCGCCGGTCCGCTCCCACATCTGCAGGTCCTGCGCGGCCGCCGGCGTCAGCGCGACGAACGCAGCGGCGCGGCCAATCCCCATGCGGATGGTCCGAAGCCTGGAAATTGCATCGACGGCGCGGATGAGCATCGCGCTCTACTTCCTCTTCGTGCTCGCGATCATCCTACCGTTCCAGCTTGGTCTGGTCCCGACGTACGCCGTCATGCGCGATTTCGGGCTCGTCGGCTCGTACCTCGGCATCATCCTTCTCTACACGGGGATCTGGATGCCGTTCTCCGTCTTCCTTTACACGGGGTTCGTGATGGCCCTGCCGAAGGAGTACGAGGAGGCGTCACGCGTGGACGGCGCCACGTCGCTGCGGACGTTCCGCAAGGTCGTGTTCCCGCTGCTGCGGCCGGTGACCGGGACCGTCGCGATCTTCACGGGGCTGATCATCTGGAACGACTTCTTCCTCTCGCTGATCTACTTGAACGGCACGGACAAGACGCCGCTCCCGGTCGCCGTGTACACCTTCGTCGGCGCCTTCGCCTCGCGGTGGAACCTCATCTTCGCGGCGGTGATCGTGTCGCTCCTCCCGATCATGATCTTCTTCCTGGTCGCGCAGCGGCAGCTGATCCGGGGCTTCACCGGCGGGATCAAGACCTAGGAGACCCATGGCCACCGTCACCTTCTCGAACGTCGGCAAGACCTATCCGGACGGCACGCGCGCCGTCATCGACCTGAACCTCGAGATCGCGGACGGCGAGTTCGTCGTCTTCGTCGGGCCGTCCGGGTGCGGCAAGACGACCGCGCTGCGGATGGTCGCCGGCCTCGAGGAGGTCACGGACGGCGAGCTCAGGATCGGCGAGCGCGTCGTCAACGAGCTCGCGCCGCAGGAGCGCGATGTCGCGATGGTGTTCCAGAACTACGCCCTCTACCCGCACATGAGCGTCTACGACAACCTCGCCTATCCGCTGGAGAGCCAGGGGTTCAAGAAGCCCGACGTCCGTTCGCGCGTCACGAAGACGGCCGAGCTGCTCGGTCTCACGGAGCATCTGAAGCGCCGGCCGCGGAACCTCTCCGGCGGCCAGCGGCAGCGGGTCGCAATGGGGCGCGCGCTCGTGCGGCAGCCGCAGGTCTTCCTGATGGACGAGCCGCTGTCGAACCTCGACGCGAAGCTGCGCGTGCAGATGCGCGCCGAGATCACGCGCCTGCAGGAGCAGCTCGAGGTGACGACGATCTTCGTCACGCACGACCAGGTCGAGGCGATGACGATGGGCGACCGGATCGTCGTGATGCGGAAGGGAGTGCTGCAGCAGCAGGGGCCGCCCGAGCTCCTGTACGACCAGCCGGCGAATCTCTTCGTCGCAGGGTTCATCGGCTCTCCAGCGATGAACGTCTTTCGCGCACGGCTCGACGAGCGTGCGGTCGTCCTGGGCGAGCAGCGGCTCGAGCTCCCGCAGGAACTGCTCGAGGCGCGCCCTGGACTGGCTGCGTACCGCGGCCGCGATCTCGCGCTCGGAATCCGGCCCGAGCACCTCCTCGACCCAGTCGCGAACACCACGCTGCCGCGTGTCGAGGCCGACGTCAAGTTCACGGAGGCGCTGCCTCCCGACCGGCTCGTGTACGCCGCTGTCGAGGCGCAGCCGGTGCTGACGGACGAGGTCATCGAGCTCGCGAAGGACGTGGACGAGTCGGCGGTCGAGAGGCTCGAGGAGCTGGCGGACGAGCGCTTCGTACTCGCGTGCGCGCGCTTCGATACCGCCTCTGACGCACCGCAGCGGGGTACGTACACCTTTGCAGTGAAGGTCGAGCGCGCCCATTTCTTCGACCTCGACACCGGCGCGGCGATCCGCTGAATCGAACCATTCGAGAGCAGGAGGAGCGATGGGGCCACTGGACAAAGACGTCGTTCGTGACGACGCGCTGCACTCCACCGACGAAGGCTGGGCACTCGAGATCCACTCCCACTGGTATCGAGCGCTGCCGCTGACGTCGCTTGCGGTCGTCGATCTTGCGATCGACGGCGAGCCTGTCGACAACGCCTCGGTCACGGTCGAGGCGAACGGGAGGTCTTTCGCGTTCGCCGACCTCGAGCTGCTCGACGACGAGTGGTGGTTCACCACCGACGCCGTGACGCTGTACGCGCCGCGCGAGGGCATCGCGCCGGGCACCGAGCATCGGGTCGAGCTCGACCTCGGCCTCTCGATTCCGTACCTCATCATCCGGCGCGGCGCGGAGCGTCAGCCGTTGCTCGCCTCGAGCCGGACCGACAAGACCGTTGTCTGCGGCTGAAAGGACGCGACCGATGACCCAGACCGCAGAGGGCCTGCCCCAGCTCGGGATCACGCTCTTCAGCCTGACGCTCGAGATGCGCCAGCCCGACTACACGCTCGAGGCCATGATCCGTCGGGTGGCCGAGCTCGATCTCGGTCCCGGCCTCGAGATCGTCGGCTTTCAGAGCCTCCGAGGATGGCCGAAGGTCGACGACGAGCTCGTCCGCTGGTTCCGCGGGCTCGTGGAGGAGCTCGAGCTCGTGCCGACCGCGATGAGCATGAACCTCGACCTCGCGAAGCGCCGCGACCGCTGGATGACCGAGGAGGAGGGGCTCGCGTACATCGAGGCGCAGATGGTCTCCGCGAAGAAGCTCGGCTTCCCGATCGGCAAGTCCGCGATCGAGTCCACGCCGACGTTCGTCGAGGGGCTCGCGCGTATCGCGGAGCGGCTCGACATGACCTTCGGCGTCGAGATCCACAGCCCGGAGTCCGTGGACTCGCCGCACGTCACCGAGCTCCGGGAGCTGTTCGACAGCGTGGGCTCGCCGCAGCTTGGGTTCATTCCGGACTTCAGCTCATCGATGCACGACGTCCCGCCGGGCCTTGTCGCAGCGCATCGCGCGTCAGGGATGTCGGAGGAGCTGATCGCCCTCGTCTCGGAGGTCTGGCACAGCGACGCGACGATGCCCGAGAAGTTCGGGCGCTTCGCCAAGGAGGCGGGCGCGCTCGGTGCCTCGCCCGCCGAGATGGGCAAGCTCAACATGGTGCTGACGATGCACGGGAACATGGACCCCCGGCGCTGGGAGGAGCTGATGCCGCGGGTCGTGCACGTGCACGGCAAGTTCTACGGCATCGACGACGGCGGTGAGGAGCCGTCGATCGACCACGCGACACTCATGGACGTGCTCGTCGAAGCCGGGTACACCGGCTACATCTCGAGCGAGTGGGAGGGGCATGCGTACACCGACGAGGTGAGCGGCTGGGACATGTGCCGTGGCCAGCACGACCTCTGCAGACGGCTCCTGCTCGAGGCGGGGGCCAGGAGGTCGGGCGATGCTGACTGAGCAGGTCATCGAGGACGGCTCGCTCGCGGCGGTGGACGACGCGTTCACGTTCCGCCTGCGGATGCCGTGGTACCGGTCGCTGCCGCTCTCGTCGCTCGAGGGGCTCGACGTGACGCTCGACGGCGTGCCGACGGCCTCCGAGGAGCTTCGCATCTCGCTCGACGGTGCCACCTACTCGCTCGGCGACCTCCCGCCGCTCCACGACCGCTGGTGGTATGTCGCCGACGCGGCCGAGGTCCGTGTCCCGTGTGCGGGGCAGCTCGCCGCTGGCGCGCACGAGCTCGATGTGACCGTCGCGCTGCGGATCCCGTACATCGTCGAGTCGGGGCATCCGCTCGTGATGCGCGAGCGCTGCGTCAAGCGACAGACGGTGGGAGGCGCGACGTGAGCGCCGGCCTTCCTCGCCTTGGAGTCACGCTCTACAGCTTCACCCCGGACTTCCACCGCGGGCGGTACACGTTCGAGGACCTCGTCGTCGAGGCCGCCCGCCGCGAGCTGGGCCCCGGGCTCGAGGTGATCGGGTTCCAGAGCTTCCGTGGCTTCCCGCACGTTCCCGCGGAGATCGAGCGGCGGTTCCTGGAGCTCGTCGACCGGCACGGCTGGGAGCTCTCGTGCCTCGACGCGAACGTCGACGTCGCGGTTCGCGCCGACCGCCTGCTCGACGAAGATGAGATCGTCGAGTACGTCGGCGCGCAGCTCGAGACCGCCGGCAGGCTCGGCTTCCCGGTGCTCCGCATCCAAAACATGGCGACGCCGCGCGTCGTCGAGCGGCTCGTTCCGCGCGCCGAGGAGCTCGACGTGAAGCTCGGCATGGAGATCCACGCGCCCGAGACCGTCCGCTCGCCCTGGGTGATGGCGCTCCGGGAGCTCTACGACCGGCTGGACTCGCCCTACGCTGGGTTTATCCCGGACTTCGGCGCGTCGACGCTCGGGATCTCCCCGAGCGTCTACGAGACCTACCGGGCAAAGGGCGTGTCCGAGGAGCTGCTCGACGAGATCGCGCGCCGCTGGGAGGAGCTGGGCAGACGCCCGTTCGAGGCGCACGAGGAGATCGGGAACCTGATCGGGCTCGCGCACTCGATGGGTGCCGGAGACCACGCCGTGAATCTCGCGGTCTTCGCCGTCGGGATCCACGGGCACCAGCCCGTGGATGCGTGGGGCGAGATCATGCCTCATGTCGTGCACGTGCACGGGAAGTTCTTCGACCTTCGCGACGGCGGTGATCCGGTCGTTCCGTTCGGGGCGCTGTTCCGCGTGCTCGTCGAGCACGGCTATACGGGCTACGTCTCGAGCGAGTACGAGGGTTGGCACTGGGACATCGAGAGCGACGCGTTCGAGATGGTCGCCCGTCAGCAGGCGCTGTGCCGGCAGGTGCTCGAGGTTCTCGGGACTCCCGTCGTGGAGGGAGGGCCCGCATGAAGCGACCCGCGACGCCGTGCACCGGCCGGTGGGGCCGATCTTTCCGTCGAGGAGCGTGCCGCCCGGGGCTCCCGATGACTGACGCTGACGAGCGTGCACTCCTCCGTCGCTGCGGCCTCAGCGAGATCGCGACGCCGTCACTGACCGTCGCCGAGGACATCGACGCGTACGCCGGCCGAGGGTTCGCAGCGATCGGGCTCTGGCTGCACAAGCTCGAACGAGGGCCGATCGAGGGGTTCTTCATCCCCGAGGCCCGGATTCCGGACGAGGTCGTCGCGGCGACCGCGGAGCACGTTCGAGACGCTGGCCTCACCGTTTCGCATCTCGTCCTGACAGGCTTCTACACGCTGCCCGAGCTCTCGGCCCGCATCGACCACACGCTCCATGCGATGGACGTCGCGGCCGGGCTCGGGGCGGCATGCGTCGTCGTCGCCCCCGGGCGGCGGGAAGGCCGATCGTACGAGGAGACCCGCGACCTCGCTGCGCGCGCGCTGACCGAGGTCCTCGACCGCGCGACCCAGCCCGGCGTCCGTCTCGCCGTGGAGCCGATCATCGCGTGGCAGAGCGACTACCTCAACACGCTGGGCGAGGCGGTGGAGCTCGTGGAGCTCGTCGACCACCCGTCTCTCGGCGTCTATCCGGATTCGTTCCATCTCTGGCGCACCGGCACGATGCTGGAAGACATCGAGCGGGCGGCCGGTCGAATCTTCGGCGTGCACCTGAACGACGCCGTCACCGGCGACGACCACCACAACCGTCTCCCGGGCGACGGCGAGCTACCCCTCGTCGAGATCGTCCGGGCTATCGAGGCGACCGGGTATGACGGCACGTACGACAACGAGCTGATGGCCGACCCGGCGCTCGAGCTCGACCCGGTGGAGGTCGTCGATCGCTGCGCTCGTGCCATGGCGTCGGTGCTCGGCGAGGCAGGAGTCGCAGTGTGAGCGGGGCGCACGATCATCGCTCTCGCGTCGCGATCGATGCCTCCCACGCTTATCACGACCCGTCTTGACCGCGACGTCTGAGACCTCTAGGATATCTGAATCAGAACCCCGATTCTAATAAAGGGTCAAGAATGAGGTCGTCGATGCTCACCGAGGCGATCCCGGCGTCGGGGCGGGGCCGCCGGCGTGAGCCTCGCGCAGAGCATGCTCGGGGACGGTGCGCTGCGTGCGGTCGACGGCGGCTTCGAGCTCGACATCCATCTCAACTGGTACCGGTCGCTCCCGGTCTCGTCCGTCGCGACGATCGAGCTGACGGTCGCCGGCGAGGAGATCCCAAGCGAGGAGATCACGGTGGAGGTCAACGGCTCTCCGAGCGGGCTCGACGAGCTGGCCACGCGGTGGGACGAGGAGTGGTTCGTGCTCGACCCTGCGACGCTTCGTGTCCGACGGCCGCTCGTCCGCACCGGCGAGCGCGTCGACGTGCGCCTGAAGCTCGGAAGTCGCGTCCCGTACATCCTCGTCGGCCCCGACCGGGCGCTCGAGGTGGTGAGCGAGCGCTCCGCGGTGCTCGTCGCGAGATGACGGCGTCCGCGACGACGTTCGGACGCCTTGCGCGTCTCGTCGGCGGGCTCGGGTGCATCCACGGGCCGGACGCGCCGTGGCAGGCCCGGCACGCAGTCGCGCCGAGGGCGCGTCCCGGCCGCCGGATCCTGGCAGTGCTGGAGTGTCGGCCGAGCGACGACGCCGTGCTCGACCGGGCGGTCGAAGCCGCGTCCGCGTCCGGTGGCTTCCTGACGCTCGTCGTCGTCGTGCCGAGGCTGCCGGCGCTCGTGAACGCCGGGCCGTTCTGCGTCCCGCAGCCCTCACCCGAGGCGCTCCGGTCTCACGCCGAGACGGTGCTCCGAGAGGCGGCGGCGCGCGTGCCGTTCGACACCCCGCTCCTGACCGCGGTCGAGGAGAGCCGGACGAGCGAGGCGATCCGTCGACGCGTGTCGGTCGCCGCGCACGACCTGGTCGTCGTGCGCAGGCGGCGCGTGGCCATGCGACCGGTCTGGCGGAGACCGGGCGCATCGCTCGTCGCCGTCGAGAACTGACACAGAGAGGAGTCCGCGTGCTCGAGCGAGACGTGATCCAGGCGAAGGGCTTCCGCAACGTCGGCGGAGCACCGCCGACCGGCTTCCAGGTCGCCGTGCGCTGCCCGTACTACCGCGGGATGTGGGTCTCGCTGCTCGAGGGCGCGGAGGTGACCGTGGACGGCGAGCGCTTCGACGCCGAGCGCGTTCGGTGGACGCTCGGCGGCCGGACGTACACGACCGGCGAGCTGGCCAAGGCGTCGGAGGCGCGCTGGGCGTTCGAGGAGCCTGCGATCCTCACCGTCGACCGGCCCGGTGGCTTGACCTCCGGCCTCCACGACGTCGAGGTGTCGATCACCTGGCGCTGGTCGTACATCCCGGTGGAGTTCCAGCCGGGCACGAGCATCTCGCGCCGCAACCTGGTGCTGGTCGCATGAGCACGCCGGAGATCACCTACGGCGTTGCCCTCTACTCCTATGGGGGCGACTTCCTCGTGACGATGACGCTGGAGGACTGTCTCGCGGACGTCGCGGACATGGGCGCGAGCGACGTCGAGATTCTCGCCGACACGCACATCCCGGGGTACCCCGACCCAGATCCGGCGTGGGTCGACGGCTGGCACAGGCTGCTCGGGCGCTTCGCGCTCAAGCCGACCTGTTACTCGTGCTGGCTCGACACGCGCCTGCATCGCGACCGCGGGCTGACGCCCGAGGAGGCGGCAGCGATCCTCGAGCGAGACGTGCGGCTCGCCCACCGGCTCGGGTTCACGATCGTCCGGCCGAAGCTCGGCGTCGTCTCGCTCGACCTCCTGCCGGATCCGGTGTGGCGCGAGGCCACCCGCCGAGTGCTGCCGACCGCCGTCGAGCTCGGCGTCCGAATCGCGCCGGAGATCCACGCCCCGACGCCGCTGCGCTCCCGGATCGTCGACGACTACCTCGCGTTCGCCGTCGAGGAAGGGGCCGGGCACTTCGGCCTGCTGGTCGACACCGGCATCTTCCAGACCGAACGGCGAACCGACGGGCACGGCGGAGAAGGGGGCGCGCGGATGGTGTTCGGCGACCCGTCGCCCGAGCTCGCGGCCCAGGTCGCCGAGGAGATGTCGCGGCCGCTCGGCGTCGACCCCGCGGAGCTCGTCGAGCTGATGCCGCACGTGCTCCACGTGCACGCGAAGTTCTGGGACATGACGGACGACCTCATCGACCCGCAGATCCCCTACGACAGGGTCGTCGACGCGCTCGTCGCGGGCGGCTATCGCGGCTCGCTCTCGAGCGAGTACGAGGGCGCGCGGGACCTGTACCTCGCCTCCGGAATGGTTCGGCGCCAGCAGGCGATGCTGCGCCGTCTCGTCGCGGCGCGTGGCTGACGCCCGGTGCGTTCCGCGATTCTGCGGGCCGCCGCACTGGTCCGGTTCACCGAAGAACACCGATTCGAACAGAGCAGGAGGAGCGTCCATGAAGAGCATCGACCGACGGTTCGACGCGATCGTCATCGGCTCGGGCGCGGGCGGCAGCATCGCCGTCAAGGAGCTGACCGAGCGAGGGATGGACGTGCTGCTGCTCGAGGCCGGCCGCGACCTGACCGAGGCCGACTTCGCTCCACCGCCGCCGAAGCCGCCACGGCCGCTCGGGATGGACCTGGACCTGCGCGCGAAGGCCGCGCTGGCCGGACAGCACGTCCAGGCGCGCCGCACGTTCTTCAGCGAGACGTCGAACCGGTTCCTCGTCAACGACCGCGAGAACCCGTACTCGACGCCGCGCGACGCCCCCTACCTCTGGATCCGCAGCCGCATCCTCGGCGGCCGGCTGAACGCTACGGCCGCGTCCTCCAGCGGATGTCGGACGTCGACTTTCAAGCCGCGAGCAGGGACGGGCACGGCGAGGACTGGCCGATCTCCTACGCCGACCTCGAGCCCTGGTACGACCGGGTCGAGGAGTTCGTCGGCGTCTACGGCAACGAGGACGGGATCGCACACCCGCCGGACGGCAAGTACGTCGGCCCCGCGAAGCTGTCCGACGTCGAGCAGGAGTTCAAGGAGAAGGTCGAGGAGCGGTGGCCCGATCGAAAGGTGATCTCATGGCGCTACGCGGCGCCCAACCTCGGCCGCGTGCCGCGCGGGATCACGGCGGCGCGCGAGACCGGCCGCCTGACGACGCGCACGGACGCGGTCGTCAGCCGGATCACCGTCGACGACCGCACGGGGCTCGTCGACGGCGCGGTGTTCGTCGACCGCGTGACGAAGCGCGAGCACCGCGTCTACGCGGACGTCGTCCTTCTGTGCGCGTCGACGATCGAGTCGCTTCGGCTGATGCTGAACTCGGGCTCCGCCAAGCACCCGAACGGCCTCGGCAACTCCACCGGGCTGCTGGGCCGGTACTTCATGGACCAGACCGTGAGCATGGCCTTCTGCGCGGTGCCCGAGCACCCGGGGTACTGGCTTCGGGACGACTCGGCGCCGCCCGACCCGTTCTACGCGCCCGCCGGCGGCGTCCTGATCCCGCGCTACGTGAACATGGGTCCCGAGCCCGACCAGCGCTTCGCGCGCGGCTTCTCGTTCCAGGGCGCCGGCGGGCGCTTCCCCGTGCCCGAAGGCGTCCCGACCTCGTTCGGGATCGGCGCGGCGGGCGAGATGCTCCCGAGCTACGACAATCGCGTCACTCTGAACGCGAGGAAGACGGACGCATGGGGTGTGCCGATCGCGCACATCCGCTGCTGCGCTCTCCGAGAACGACGAGGTGGTCGTGCGGGAAGGGACCAAGGCCCTGCGCGAGATGATCGAGCACTGCGGCTACCAGGTGAACTTCATCGGCTCGGTGCTCGGCCTCGACTCGAAGAAGGTGTTCCCGGACGCCAGCCCGATCCACCGCTTCGTCTTCCGCCGTGGCATCGGGCGGAGCCTCGCCATGGGTGCGGCCATCCACGAGTGCGGCGGAGCGCGCATGGGCTCTGACCCGCGCGCGTCGGTCCTCAACGAGGTCAACCAGGTCTGGGACGTCCCGAACCTGTTCGTCACCGACGGGGCCTCGTTCGTGTCCAACAGCACCGTCGGCCCCGCGCTGACGATCATGGCCCTGGCCGCTCGGGCGTGCGAGTTCATCGCCGGCGAGCACGCGACCGGAGGATTGTCGGGGGCGACGGCGCCGGTCTCCTGATCGTCGACCGAGCTCCGCGGGACCAGCACGCCCGGCACGTAGGACGGGCTCGAGCCCGAACGTCGTCGACCAGCCGGCCGAGCGCGCGGCGATCCGGGCAGCCCACACCGACGGCGCCGATCTCTACATCCTGCGACGCAGCCCGTGGATGTCGCCAGGATCTCTGGTGCGTCGCTTACGCGGCCACAACCAAGCTGATCGCCGCGCCCGTCGCGAGTTCGCCGGTCGTCGCTTTCGGTTGTTGGTGCAGCACAGTGCCTGACCGTCGCTTGGAGCGCACGCGCTTGACCGCGTCGAGCGAGCAGCTAGCGGCTCTGATCCGTGCCTTCGCGGCTTTGAGTTGAAGCCCGACGATGCGCGGGACGACACAGGGCGGTTCGGTCGGAGACGCGACACTGACGCGCGTCGAGCTGTGCCAACTTCGGTAACACACGTAATGCCCGCCGGACACCACGCACCCCGACCCCTCGGGCGAATATGCCTCGAACAACTCGCGCACCTCGACCGTGATCGTGTGCCACCCACGCGAAAGGGGCGCCGTCCTGAACCCTGTCGCCCGGTCCGACCCGCTTGTAACGACGGTCATGTCGACGGTGATCGAAGAGTTGAAGACGTTCGCGTCTTCCAGCGACCACGTGAGTGTGACCGAACCGTCGGGGTTGACGATCGCAGCATGAATTGCCACCCCATACGCCGCGCTTCTACCGCTGGCCGCGGCAGGGACGACCAGTGCGACCAGCACCGTCAGAATGACAATGCGTCCTTTCATCGGACGTCCTTCCCGTCGGACACCGAGCCGTGGCGTACGGCTCGAGCAGCGCCTAGCGCACCGTTCGCGACATCCGTCAGACGGCTAAAAGGAACAACTGGTGGGGAGTGCGCCAACCGATGGCTGCCGCACTCCCCGGTGCAACGCTTGCCGGCATGGGCCCCACTCCGATCACAGGCGATCGGGCCTAGTCGCCCCCGTGATAGGGCGGCGGGGCAACCCCATGATCGTGGTCGTCAAAGCCGGGCCACCACCGTGGGCTTGCAGGCCGATCCCTCATATCGCCTCCCCCGAGACTCCCCCTCACACTTCCTCACGAGAGGTATAGAGCGCATTGTCACAAAATGCAAGGTGGCGGGGATAGCGTCGCCTCCCGATGGCAGCCGCACCGGCCCCTCGTCGGCATGGCGCGCGCCTTCGCATGCGCAACATCGGGCTGTACTTCGTCGGGAAACACGTTGTCGGCGAGCCTGGCTGATTCGAGAATCCGCAGCGGCGGTCTTCGCGTACCGGGAGATACCGGTTTCTCTCCGAGCCGGCGCGGTTTCGTGACGTCGGAGGGCCGCAGAACCTCGGCGTGGTCGCCGCCGGACACCGACCGGGTCCTTGTGTTGCAAGCGCGTTACAAGCCCTGCGTCGCCGATGACGACGACGTGTGAGAGGCAGCCTCCCATGGTCGCGAGATGGTCGGACGGTCGAGACGGAGCGCGGCGCCGTACGATGGGGCGCAATGTCGTTGGCTGCGCCAGGTACAGGCGCGCGCGGGCTGGGTATCTTGCTCGAGCGCGCCGCTGAGCTGTCGACGCTCGTCGACTGCCTAGAGGCCGTCGAGCGCAGCTCGCGCGGGCAGATCCTGCTGGTCGGTGGTGAAGCGGGTGTCGGCAAGACGACCCTCGTGCGGCAGTTCTGCGAGATGCACGGCCAATCGGCCCGGATCCTTTGGGGCGCCTGCGACCCGCTCTTCACGCCACGTCCGCTCGGGCCGCTCGTCGCCGTTGCTCAGGCGGTTGGCGGCGAGCTCGAGGCGGTCGTGGAGAGCGGTGCGCCGTACGACGTGGTGGCGGCCCTCGCGCACGAGCTGAGCGCGCGCGCCCCGACAGTCTTCGTCCTCGAGGACTTGCACTGGGCGGACGAGGCGACGCTCGACGTCCTCAGGCTGCTCGCCCGCAGGGTGGAGACGGTGCCGGCCCTCGTCATCGCCAGCTACCGCGACGATGAGCTCGACCCTGCGCATCCGCTCCGGATCGTGCTTGGAGAGCTGACGACGACCCAGAACGTCGGGCGGATGAAGCTCGTCCTGCTCTCGCCGGGGGCGGTCGCGCAGCTCGCCGAGCCGTACGGCGTCGACGCGGACGAGCTCTACCGCAAGACCGCCGGCAACCCGTTCTTCGTCGTCGAAGCGCTCGCCGCGGGAGCGGAGGGGATTCCGGAGACGGTCAGGGAAGCAGTGCTCGCACGCGCCGCACGCCTCAGCGCCGCCGCCAGGACGGTCCTCGAGGCGGTCGCCGTCGTGCCGCCGCAGGCGGAGCTCTGGCTCCTGGAGGCGCTCGCCGGCGAGGCAGGTCAACGGTCTCGACGAGTGCCTGACCTCCGGCATGCTTACGTCCGAGTCAGCGGGCGTGGCGTTCCGGAACGAGCTCGCCCGTCTCGCCGTCGACGAATCGGTCGCACCGCACCGAAAGGTCGACCTGCATCGCACGGCGCTAGCGGCGCTCGCCGAGCCACCGGTCGGTGCGCTCGATCTGGCCCGGCTCGCGCACCACGCCGAGGCGGCCGGCGACGTCGACGCGGTGCTTCGCTTCGCACCCGCGGCAGCTGCCGAGGCGGCGTCTCTCGGCGCGCACCGCGAGGCGGCGGCGCAGTACGCACGGGCACTGCGATTCGCTGATCGACTGGCCCCGGCTGAGCGCGCGGAGCTGCTCGAGCGCCGCTCCCGCGAGTGCTATGTGACCGACCAGCAGGATGCGGCGACCGCGGCGATCGAGGAAGCGCTCGAGTACCGTCGCGAGCTCGGCCAAAGGCTCGAGGAGGGCAGCGCGCTCTGCTGGCTCTCGGCGATCCTCGTTTGCCCAGGCCGGAATGAGGAATCGGAGCGGGCAGCCCGCGAGGCGGTCAGCCTCCTCGAGGCGCTCCCGCCGGGACGCGAGCTCGCGATGGCTTACGCGAACCTAGCGGCACGATGCCTGGACCGGTCACGGCCGGACGAGGCGGCGAGCTGGGCCGGCCGCGCCCTCGAGCTCGCGGAACGCCTCGGCGACACCGACATAGCTCTCGACGCAACCGTCACGATCGCCGTCTGCGACGCAAACCAACACGCCAAGCTCGAGGACGCCCTCGAGCTCGCGCGTGAGGCAGGGATCGTCGAGCACGTCGGGCAGAGCGTGGTTCATGCTCGTGGGCACGGCAGTCGGCGATCGCCGCCAGGATCTCGCGACCCCCTACCTCGAGGCGGGTATCGACTACTGCAGCGAGCACGGCCTCGAGCGTGATCGGTTCTACCTACTCGCGTTTCGCGCGCGCATCCAGTTCGAGCAGGGCCGATGGGCGGAGGCGACCGAGTCCGCCGAGCATGTTCTTCGTCTTCGCCGCACGTCGATCACGCCGCGCATCTTCGCGCTCGTGGTGCTCGGGCTCGTGCGCGCGCGCCGCGGAGACCCCGGCTACGAGGCGCCGCTCGAGGAGGCGTGGGCATTGGCAGAGCCGCCCGGGGACCTCTGGCGACTGTGGACCGTGACCACAGCGCGAGCCGAGGTCGCGTGGCTCGAAGGCGACCGCGACGCGGTCCTCGCCGCGACGGAGGGCATCTTCGAGCGCGTCGTCGAGCAGAAGTGGGGATGGTTCGCGGGCGAGCTGGCCGACTGGCGCCGGCGCGCCGGAATCGAGGAGGAGATCCCGGCCGATGTCGCGGAGCCGTACGCGCTCCAGCTCGCCGGCGAGTGGGCGAGGGCGGCCGAGCTGTGGCGCGAGATCGGCTGCCCCTATGAGGCCGCGCTCGCGCTCGCGGATGCGGACGAGGAGGAGCCGCTACGACGAGCGCTGGACGCGCTGCAGCGGCTGGGGGCGCGGCCGGCGGCGGCGATCGTCGCCCGGCGCCTTCGGGAGCGTGGGGCGCGCGGACTGCCGCGCGGCCCGCGGCCCGCAACGCGACAGAATCCGGCCGGGCTGACGCGGCGCGAGCTCGAGGTGCTCGCGCTCGTGGCCGACGGGCTGCACAATGCCGAGATCGCTGCGCGGTTGGTGCTCTCCGAGCGCACGGTCGCCCACCATGTCGGCGCGATCCTTCGCAAGCTCGGCGTCCGTACGCGAGCCCAGGCGAGCGCAGAGGCCGTCCGGCTCGGGCTCACCGGCCACCAGCTCGCCGA
Source organism: uncultured Actinomycetes bacterium (assembly GCA_963747125.1). Classification (GTDB taxonomy): domain Bacteria; phylum Actinomycetota; class Thermoleophilia; order Gaiellales; family Gaiellaceae; genus Gaiella. The sequence continues at coordinate 22,531 of CAVVEN010000012.1, forward strand.
CCCAAGATAGGTAGCGCCGCGGAAACAACCTGGGCCGTTGTGACGATGCGCTCCTGCAGCCCCCGCGCCTAGCCTCCGTTTCAGTTCCGATCGCACAGGGCGGCCGGGCGAAACGAAGGAGCAGAACGGTGAAACTCTGGCAGACATCGATGAAGCGAGCGGTGCTGGTGCTGCTGGCAGCCGCAGTCGTTACTTCGGCGGCGCAAGCGGCGCAGCCCGCTGGTCGCGCAGGCGCGAGCCGTAGCGACCGGCCGGTGGCCGGCTACTCATCCCAGGAGCTCATGGCAATGTCCATCAGCCATCCTTGGGTCCCGGGCTTCCGGGCGCGCTATCACGCGCAGGCGAAGAAGATCGCGCTGCAGGAGCTTACGGCGATTGCCAACAGCCACCCTCACGTCAGCACGTCCCACGTGAAGGAACTCATGGCGACGGCCAACAACTCCGTCCCGAGTGCGATCGTCAGCTCGGTCAACGTGCAGAAGCCTGTTTCAGCCAGGTCGGGCGGGTTCGACTGGGGCGACGCGGGCATTGGCGCCACGAGCGGTTTCGCGTTCGCGCTCATCCTCGCGGGCTCGCTCCTGTTCCTGCTGCGGCGCAGGTCGCGGGGGCAGGGCGCGAGTACACCCCAGACCGCGTGACGGGTCTGTGGTACGCGGGACATCGCTGACCGCACTTTCGCGCGGCAGCGGCAAGACCCAAGAAACGCCACGAGCCCAATCAGCGGGCATCGTGGCGCGAGTTTGGGGGTTCGTGCGGGCTCTGCCGAGGCTGCCCGGGGCGTTGTGTTGCAAGCGTTACAAGCCCTGTGTCGCCCGTGAGGACGACGTCGGGGAGGGTGCCCCCTAGGGTCGTCACAAGGTCGGACGGTCGAGACGGAGCGCGGCACACCGCGCAGCGGCAATCACCGAAGGCGACACAAACGTGTCCTTCAACGGGATCGTCCGCGCAGTGCATCGACGAGCTGAAGGGAGACCCCGATGAGCTATTCGCATTCCATCCCACCAACTGTCCAAGTCAGTCGCAACCAACTGGTCGGGCTGGTCCTCGCGGTGGCCGCGCTCGCGGCGGGCGTCACGGGCGCGTTCGCCGCGCTCGCGTTCGACTCCGACACGAAGGCGGCGTCGAGCGCGCAGACGTTCACCGTCCCGGCGTCGGCGATCGGTCGGCTCGGCAGCCTCGCCCCGACCTTTCCCGCGTCGGACGCGCAGGCGTTCAGCGTTCCCGCGTCGGCGATCGCTCGGCTCGGGAGCCTCGCCGGGTCGAGCCAGTCGGTCACTCCGTGGCAGCTGTCCGGCGCGAGCCTCGGCACCGGGTACCAGCTCCCGAGCGCTCAGAGCTCGCCGACGGTGGCGTCCGTGCTGATGTCGATGAGCCCAGAGACGAGGCGCTACACGGAGCAGGTCATGAACCTGACGTTCGAGCAGCTCGCAGCCGGGGCGGCGGGTCACCCGTAGACGAGACGGGAGGGGAGAGGCGGCGGGCTCTCCCCTCCCGGGGGCGCACGGCGCGTCGTCAAGCCGCGTCTCGTCTGACGGCCGACCTGATGACCTACGCGCCGTGCCCCCTGCGGCGGATCATCAAGTACACCGCCGCTCCCAGCGCCACGACGCCGAGAAGGGCTGCAGCCGCGGCCCAGGCAGCATCACTGGAGCCGGATGGGTCGTCGGCGGCCAACAGCCCGGCAAGTGACATGCCGGCGTCGGGTGCGTGGTAGGGCTCCGTGCCCGCCGCCGCGTCGGCGAGCAGCCTGGCGTCGTCGGCCGGGACGAGACGCCAGCCCCTCCCGCCGCCGAACCCCAGGAGCGCGTCACCCTCGCGCGGCACGTAGACGACCTCTCGCGTCGCGCCGTCGGGGGCCTGAACGCGAAACAGGAGGAACGGCCGGGCCCGAGGCATTCCGGCGGGTCGAAGCGCCTCGGGCAGGGTGAGGATGCCCTGGAGCGTCGCCGTCGGCAGGGACGTGCATCCGCCCGGCCCGCAGACGACCGGCGTCGGGATCGCGGCGGCGAAGACAGGGCCGGCCACGATCGCAAGAGCGGCTCCGATCAGGGCGAGGCGTGTTGTCGACGACAGCATCTCCACACTCCTTCGACGTCAGTCTGACGCCCGACTCGCGACGCGCGCTACACGGGAAGCCCCGCGTTCGAGATAGTTGGTCCTGAGAGGCGCTGTCCGGCGGCCGGCGCAGGAGCCGGCGCCCACCGGCATCGAAGGAGGATCCGCATGAACCGACCCGTCACGCTGTTCACCGGCCAGTGGGCCGACCTGCCGCTCGAGGAGCTGGCCTCCAAGTGCGCCGCCTGGGGCTTCGACGGCCTCGAGCTCGCGTGCTGGGGCGATCACTTCGAGGTCGACCGCGCCGTCGCCGACTCTGGGTATGCGAAGGGACAGCGCGAGCTGCTCGAACGGCACGGCCTGGGCGTCTGGGCGATCGGCGGCCACCTCGTCGGCCAGGCGGTCTGCGACCGCATCGACGAGCGCCATCGCGCGATCCTGCCGCCGGAGGTGTACGGCGACGGCGGCGAGGAAGGCGTCCGGGCGCGTGCCGCGGAGCGGATGCAGGACACGGCGCGGGCGGCGGCGCAGCTCGGAGTGACGCAGGTGAACGGGTTCACCGGTTCGTCGATCTGGCACCTGCTCTACTCGTTTCCACCCAACGACTTCACGGCGATCGACCGCGCCTACGACGAGTTCGCGGAGCGGTGGGGGCCGATCCTCGACGTCTTCGACGCAGAGGGAGTGCGCTTCGGCCTCGAGGTACACCCGACCGAGATCGCCTACGACTTCGTCACGACCCGCCGCACGCTCGACGCGATCGGGAACCGCGAGGCGTTCGGGATCAACCTCGACCCGAGCCACTTCGCGCACCAGTTCCTCGACACGGCGCAGTTCGCGCTCGAGTTCGCGGACAGGATCTACCACGTCCACGTGAAGGACTCGCGCAAGCGCCTCGACGGGCGCCGCTCGATCCTCGCGTCGCACCTCAACTTCGGCGAGGAGGCCCGCGGCTGGGACTTCGTGTCGCCGGGGCACGGCGACGTCGACTTCGAGGGCTTCTTCCGGGCCCTGACCCGGATCGGCTACCAGGGGCCGCTGTCGATCGAGTGGGAGGACAGCGGGATGGACCGCGACTGGGGAGCGCCGGACGCCCTGGCCTTCGTGCGCCGCACCGACTTCGCGCCCTCGGCAATCGCGTTCGACGCCGCGATGCAGAAGGCGGGTGCGTGATGGCCGGCGGGATTGGCGTCGACGCGGCGGCGAAGCGCTCAGGCGAGGTGCCCGAGATCGGCGTCGGCATGCTCGGCTACGCGTTCATGGGCAAGGCGCACGCGAACGGCTACAAGACCCTCTCGTACATGGCCTGGCCGCCGCCGCTCCGTCCGCGTCTCGTGTCGATCGCTGGCCGCGACGAGGCTGCGGTCGCCGAGGCGGCGGGTAGGTACGGGTTTGAGCGGTACGTGACCGACTGGCGCGAGCTCGTCACCGACCCGGACGTCGGGCTCTTCGACAACGGCGGGCCGAACAACCTCCACGCCGAGCCGACGATCGCGGCGGCGGAAGCCGGGAAGCACGTCTTCTGCGAGAAGCCGCTCGGCCGAACGGCCGACGAGAGCTACGAGATGTGGCAGCGCGTCGCGGCGGCCGGCGTCGAGCACATGACCGCGTTCAACTATCGCTTCGTCCCGGCTGTGCGTCTCGCGCGGCAGATGCTCGAGGCGGGTGAGCTCGGGGACGTGCTGCACTTCCGCGGCCGCTATCTGCAGGAGTGGGGCTCGACGACGGCGGACGCGTGGCGCTTCCACAAGGGCGAGGCAGGCTCCGGCGCGCTGGGTGACCTCGGCGCGCACGTGATCGACCTTGCCCGCTACCTCGTCGGCGAGATCGCGTCGGTCTCGGCGTCGATGCGGACATTCATGGAGGGCCGCGAGGTGGACGATGCGTTCGAGTCCGTGGTCGAGTTCGAGGGCCGGGCGCTCGGAACACTGGAGGCGACGCGCTTTGCCGCCGGCCGGAAGAACGCGTTCAGCTGGGAGATCAACGGCACGAAGGGCTCGCTCGCGTTCGACCTCGAGCGTCTCAACGAGCTCCAGCACTCGGACGGGACGAGCGGCTTCCGCACGATCCTCGTCAGCGAGGCCGACCACCCGTTCTGGGAGTGGTGGTGGCCGCACGGGCACATGATCGGGTGGGAGCACAGCTTCGTCCACGAGATCCACCATCTGCTCGCCGCGATCGCCGGGGACGGCGACGTCGCGCCGCACGGAGCGACGTTCGAGGACGGCTATCGCGCGGCCGAGGTTTGCGACGCGATCGTCCGCTCGAGCGAGTCGGGTCGCCGCGAGGCCGTCACGTACCGCTGAGCGCCGGGGACCGCGACGGGCTCACACCGGACAGTTGCCCGGATCGGGCGCGTCCTGGCGCCTGACCGCACCCGCCGGGACGAGCTGCATTGCGATCGTCTTCGCGACCGAGCCGGTCTCGTTCCGGATGAGGTTGACGTGGCCGTCACCGGGATCGACGAACGCGTTGTGTCGTGCGGCTCTATTCGCCACGACTCCCCGATCTGACGTCGGCGCGGGTCGGCAACTACCAGGCGAGCCCGTACGGGTACCCGCTGTTCGATCAGATGTGGGTCCGCTGACCGTCCCTCGACGCGGCGCTGCCCTGCCGCGTTTCGTCCGAGCCCTCGGCTCTTCAGTGCGACGGAGGCTTCGCAAGCTCTCGGCCGACGTCGCCGAGGAAGCCGAAGAAGGCCAGGACGGTGCGCAACTGTTGCGCGGTCAGCCGCCGAGAGAGCGACCCGCGAAGGGTGGCGAGGTCGCAGTGGTGGGCCCGGAAGGCGGTGAACTGCACACGCGCCAGCACTCGGTAGATGTCGGCGTCCGACGGGAAGGGATGGAGGAACCCCTCGGCAGCGCGACTGAACGCGTCCGCCTTTGCCCGGCAGAGCGCCGCCGTTCCGGATTCGACCGGGACGGTCATGGCGGGAAAGGGGCCGTAGGCGGGGACCGTGAGCGCGCTCTGCCCATCGTCACGGGACGAGCCGCCGCATCCGGCGACGACGGCCACTGCGACAAGCGTGGCTGCGAAAGCCCACCTCACGACTCGAGGCTACACCTTTCGACCTTGGCCGAAGCCGAGGGCTCCGCTCGGTGCGCGAGCATGACGCTGAACGCGACGGGAGGCTTGGGAGCCCCTGTACCGGAGCGTCGGCCTCGAATCGCCCGGGCACGGCGTGACCTGGAAGCTCTTCCCCGCGGCGCTGACCGCGCGTCGCGCTCAGCCGACGGTGAGCACGAGCTTGCCCTTCGTCCGGCCGGTCTCGCCCGCCTCGTGCGCCCGGCCGGCGTCGGCCAGCGGGAAGGTCGCGGCGACGTGTGGGCGCAGGGCGCCGTCGGAGACGAGCGTGGCGAGGGACTCCAGCCCGAGACGGTCGGGCTCGACGAGCAGCCCGGCGACCCGGACGCGTCCAGCCGCGAGCTCGCGCAGTGACTCGGCGCCGCCTGTCACGGTGACGAGGATGCCGTCGTCGCGGAGGGTCGCTAGCGCGTCCGCCGCAGCCTCGGCGCCGACGAGGTCGAGCACGACGTCGACCTCCCGGACGCGTGCGCCCACCGTCTCGGTCGTGTAGTCGACGGCCTCGTCCGCGCCGAGCGCGGACAGGAACGCGTGCTTCTCTGCGCGGGCCGTTCCGATCACGTGGGCCCCGCGCGCCTTCGCGACCTGCACCGCAAGATGCCCCACTCCGCCGGCCGCGGCGAGGACGAGGACGCGCGTGCCGGGGCCGACTCCTGCCGTCTCGACGAGCGCCTGCCACGCGGTCAGTCCTGCGAGCGGTAGCGCGGCGGCCTCGACGTCGCCGAGACCGTCCGGAATCCGGGCGAGCTGGCGCGAGGGCGCCGTGACGTACTCGGCGTAGGCCGCCGCCTCGCGCGGGAACCGCGGCATGCCGAAGACGCGGTCGCCCGGTGCGAATCGGGTCACGCCACGGCCGAGCTCCTCCACGACGCCCGCCACGTCCCAGCCGACGGTGAACGGCGGCTCGCCGAGAAAGCCACCGCGCGTCCGGACCTTCCAGTCGACGGGATTGACGCCGGCCGCCGTCACGCGGACGAGCACCTCGGTCGGGCCGGGCTCCGGGCGCGGGACCTCGGCGAGCTCGAGCACCTCGGGCCCGCCGAGCGACAGCTGGCGGATCGCTCGCATCGTCGCTCCGGCCACAGGTGCTGTATACAGGCCAGGTCAGCGCCGACGCAGGAGACGAGATGGCTGCCTCCACCGAGACGACCTCCGCGTTCCCCAGCCCGTATGCGATCGAGACCCCGCCCGGCTGCGAAGGGTGGGAGGAGATGTACCCCTACCACGCGCTCTTCCACGAGGCGCGCCGCGACGTCGACGAGAACCGCTTCTGGTTCTGGAACTCGATGCACTTCCCGCTGCCGATGCCCGCCTTCGACATGGCGTGCGTCGACAGCCCGTATCAGGCACTCGGCGTCTGGCAGAACCGGGTCTTCGCCGTTCCGCCTGCGATGGGCATCGACTACCGCGTGGTCAACGGCTACGTGTACATCACCGGCAACCCGGTCACCGACCCGGACAAGATCGCCGAGCGAGCGGCCTTCTTCGAGAAGCGCGCAGGCTACTACTACCAGCACTGGGACGAGCTGTACGGGACGTTCAAGGCGAAGATGCAGGCGCTGATCGCGGAGATCACGGAGCTCCGCGTCCCCGAGCTGCCCGAGTACGAGGCCGACGAGGTCGCGTTCGAGGACGACCGGAACACCTCGTTCTACGAGGTGCTCGCGGCCTACGACCGCACGCTCCGGTGCCTCGACCTGATGTGGCAGCACCACTTCGAGTTCCTGCTGCTCGGATACGGCGCCTACATGACCTTCTCCGAGCTCTGCAAGAGCCAGCTGCCCGACATCCCCGACCAGCACGTGGCGCAGATGATCGCCGGGATCGACGTGCTGCTCTTCAAGCCGAGCGCCGAGCTCCGCAAGCTCGCCAAGCTGGCGATCGACTCCGGCGTCGACGGAGCGTTTGCCGAGGGTCGCACCCCGGCGGAGATCGACGCCGAGCTCGCGGAGAGCGAGGCCGGACGCGCCTGGCTCGAGGCGCTCGAGCAGATCAAGGACCCGTGGTTCAACATGGCGACCGGCGACGGCCTTTACCACTTCTATCGCAGCTGGTACGACGACCCGAGCATCGCCTACGCCTCCGTCGTCGGTCACGTACGGGCGCTCCAGGACGGGGAGGAGGTGGAGCGCCCGACCGAGGAGCTCGCGCGGGAGCGCGACCGGCTCGCGGAGGAGTACGGCGCGCTCCTCGACGACGACACCCGGCAGGCCTTCCAGGAGCTGCTCACGCTCTCGCGCACCGTCTTCCCGTACGTGGAGGAGCACAAGTTCTTCTGCGACTACTGGTTCCTGACGCGGTGGTGGAACAAGGTGCGCGAGTTCGGCGCGCTCCTGGCCCAGCACGGCTTTCTCGAGGACGCCGAGGACGTCTTCCAGCTCGGGCGACACGAGGTCGCGCAGGCACTCGACGAGCTCGTCCTCACGTGGGCCACGGGCGGCGAGGCGCTCGGCCCCACGCACTGGCCGCCGATCGTCGCCCGGCGCAAGGAGCTCCTCCGGCGGCTCGGCGAATGGACGCCGCCGCCGGCGATCGGCGCGACGCCCGAGGCGATCACCGACCCGGCCGTGATCATGCTCTGGGGCGTCACGACCCAGCGCGTCCAGGAATGGGCGAGCGCAGAGGAGGGCGGGGGCCGGCTCACGGGTGCGGCCGCGTCGCCCGGCGTCGTCGAGGGCGTCGCGCGGGTCGTGATCGACGTCGAGGAGATCGCGCGCGTGCGGGAAGGCGACATCCTCGTGTGCCCGATCACCTCGCCGGCGTGGGCGCCGATCTTCTCGAACGTCAAGGCGGTCGTCACCGACATCGGTGGCGTGATGTCGCACGCCGCGATCGTGTGTCGCGAGTACGGGTTGCCCGCGGTGGTCGGCACCGGACGCGCGACGTCCGAGATCCGCACCGGGCAGACGATCCGCGTCGACGGCTCGACCGGCGTCGTCACCGTCCTCGACGCCTAGCGAGCGGTGACCGGCGGCCACATCCGTCCGCTGCGGGATCTGCGTCGCGCGGACGCGTCGGCGTTCGGCGGCAAGAGCGCGAACCTGGGGGAGCTCCTGTCGGCCGGGATCCCGGTTCCGTCCGGCTTCGCCCTCGCCGCGAGCGCGTTTTGGGCGTTCGTGGCCGAGACCGGCCTCGAGGGCACGATCGCGAGCGCCATGGCGCGGGCGGCAAGCGGGACGGTCGAGGACGGAGCCGCAGCGTCGAAGGCGATCGGCGAGGCGATGCGCTTCGCCCCGCTGCCGGACGCGGTCCTGGCCGAGCTCGCCACCCGGTACGAGGAGCTCGCGCGCGAGAGCGGCGCCGAGCCGGCGGTCGCGGTGCGGTCGAGCGCGCTCGGCGAGGACGGCGAGGACGCGACCTTCGCCGGCCAGCAGGAGAGCTTCCTCTGGGTCCGCGGCTTCGACCATCTCTGCGACGCCGTGCGCGACTGCTGGGTGAGCCTCTACACGCCGCGGGCGATCGGCTACCGCGCGGCGCGGGGTGCCGGCGGGGAGGAGCCGGCCATGGGCGTGACGGTGCAGGCGATGGTCGACGCCGAGGTCTCCGGCGTGCTCTTCACCTGCAACCCCGTGAGCGGCGACCCGAGCATGGTCGCGATCGAGGCGAGCTGGGGGCTCGGGATCGCCGTCGTCGGCGGCGAGACGACACCTGACGACTTCCTCGTCAGCAAGGTCACGGGCGAGGTGGTGCGGCGCACGGTGAACGCAAAGGAGATCGAGTACGTGCCCGACGCGGCCGGTCGCGGCACGGTCCGGGTCGAGGTGCCGGCCGAGCGGCGAGGCGAGCCCTGCCTCGACGAGGAGCACCTGGTCGCGCTGGTCGACCTCGCCCGCCGCGTCGAGCGCCACTACGGCGCGCACCAGGACGTCGAATGGGCGCTCGCGCGCGGCCGGTCGCTGCCCGACGCGCTGGTCGTGCTCCAGGCGCGGCCCGTGACCGCCGTGCCGGAGCCGGCGCCGAAGCTCTCCGGCTCGGCGCTCTCGCTCGTGCTCGGCACGCTCAGCGCACCACCCGGGACGAGCAAGCGAGACTGACGCCGTGCCGCTCGACGACGACGACGTCCGCGAGATCCTCCGGCTGATCGACGAGTCCGACGTCGCCGAGCTCCGCGTGGAGATCGAAGGCCTGTCGCTCTACGTCCGGCGCGGGGACGACGCTGTCTCCGTTGCGGAGCCGCCGGCCGAGGCGCCGCCGGCCGACGGGCTCCAGCCGATCGTCGCCCCGATGCTCGGCATCTTCTACCGCGCGCCGGCGCCCGGCGCGACGCCGTTCGTCGACGTCGGCGAGCGGGTCGACGAGGCCACGGTCGTCGGCCTGATCGAGGTGATGAAGATGATGAACGCCGTCCCTGCGGGCGTCGCCGGGACGATCGTGGAGGTCTGCGCGGCGAACGCGGAGGTCGTCGAGTACGGCGCACCGCTCTTCCGTGTGGAACCGGACACATGAGCCGGGTCGTCGAGATCGTCGACACCTCGACGCGCGACGGCAACCAGAGCCTCTGGAGCGCCACGGGCCTCACGACGGCCGACATCGTCGCGATCGCCCCGACGATCGAGCGCGTCGGCTTCCGCGCGGTCGACTTCACCTCGAGCACGCACATGGCCGTTGCCGTCCGCTTCCATCGCGAGGACCCGTGGGAGCGGCTCCGGCTCGTCCGCGCTGCGATGCCGGAGACGAAGCTCAGCTTCATCACGTCGGGCATGCGCTTCGTCACGTGGGTGCCGGCCGACGAGGACGTGATGCGGCTCGCGTTCCGCTGCGTCGCGCGCAACGGGATCCGGCGCTTCCAGGTCGTCGACCCGTCGAACGACCCGGAGCGGCTCCGCCGGGTCGCGCTGCTCGCGCGCCAGGAGGGCGTCGAGGAGATCGTCCTCGGGCTGACCTACTCGATCAGCGACGTCCACACGCATGCGTACTACGCAGAGCGCGCCGCCGCGCTCGCGGACTGCGCCGAGATGGACGCCTTCTACCTCAAGGACCCGGGCGGGCTCCTCACGCCGGACGCCGTGCGCGAGCTGGCGCCGCACTTCCTCGCCGCGGCCGGCGAGCGCCCGGTCGAGCTGCACAGCCACTGCACCATCGGCCTCGCCCCGTTCGTCTACATGGAAGGGCTGCGCGCGGGGTTCCAGGTGCTCCACACCGCCGTGGCGCCGCTGGCGCGGGGAACGTCGAACCCGGCCGTCGAGACGACGCTGCGCGACCTCGAAGCCGAGGGCTACGCGCATCGGCTCGACCTCGACGCGCTCGCGGCCGTGGCGGAGCACTTCCGCTCGATCGGCAGCGAGCGCGGGCTCCCCGTCGGGACGCCGCAGGAGTTCGACGCGACGTACTACCGCCACCAGCTCGCCGGCGGCATGGTCTCGACGACACGTCGGATGCTCGACGAGCTGCGGCGGCCCGAGCTGTTCGACGCAGCGCTCGAGGAGGTCGGCCGCGTGCGCGCCGAGATGGGCTACCCGATCATCGTCACCCCCGTCTCGCAGCTCGTGGCCACGCAGGCGGTGCGCAACGTGATCGACGCCGAGCGCTGGTCGAACGTCTCCGACGAGACGATCCGCTACTTCCTCGGCCACTACGGCGAGCCGGCGGCCCCCGTCGCGTCGGAGGTCGCCGAGCGGGTCCTGTCGCTGCCCAGGGTCGAGGGGCTACGCCATCTCGAGCCGCTGCACCTGGAGGGTGCCCGTGCCCGTTTCGGGCACGGCATCTCCGACGAGGAGCTCCTCCTGCGGCTGACCATGCCGGCGGAGCAGGTCGACGCGATGCTCGTCTCCGGGCCGGCGCCGCGAGCCGTGAACGGCGCGCTCGTCGGGGCGCCATCCGGTCGTGACGCTGCTGCGCGAGGTCGCGAAGCGGCCGTCGGTGACGGAGCTCCGGGTGCGGAAGGGCGACGAGCTCGTGGAGTGGCGACGTGCGACTTGACGACGTCAAGGGCTTCGTGCTCGACGTCGACGGGACGCTCGTGCACCGCGACGGCGAGGCGGTGCATCTGCTGCCCGGCGCCCGCGAGGTGCTCGAGCGGATCCGCGCCTCGGGCCGTCCGCTGGCGCTCTTCACGAACGGAAGCCACATCCCGCCCGCCGGGTTCGCCGGGGGGTTGCGCGAGGCGGGCCTCGACGTCGCCGACGACGAGCTGCTGACGCCGCTCTCGAGCGTCCGGACCTATCTCCGCGCGCACCACGGTGCCACGGTCCTCCTGTTCGGCAGCGAGGCGTCGCGCGAGTACCTCGTCGCGAACGGGATCCGCATCGTCGACGGCGACGCATGGGAGCACGCCGACGCGGTGCTCGTGACGCACACGGACGTCGTGGACTTCGCCGGGCTCGAGCGCGGCGCCCGGGCGATCGTCGACGGCGCACGGCTGCTGACGGGGAGCTACGTCCCCGCTTACGCCGGCGCGAACGGCCCGATCTTCAGTCGCGGGGCGATGCTCACCGCAGCGCTCGCGAAGGTCACCGGCCGGCGGCCGGTCGTCGTCGGCAAGCCCTCGCGCGCCGCGGTGCGGACGATCGTGGAGCACCTCGGCGTGCCGTCGTCCGAGCTCGCGGTGATCGGCGACGATCTCGACCTGGACATCGCGCTCGGTCGTCTCGGCGGCGCGCGGACGATCCTCGTCGCGAGCGGCATCAGCGGCCGCGCCGACCTCGACCGGATCCCGGCCCACCGCCGACCCGACGCGGTCGTCGACGGCGTCGCGGATCTGCTCGACCGGCTCTGACCCGCGGGTTCCCTGTAGGCATAGCGGCCTCAGCCCGTCACAATCGACACGAAGTGGCGGCGACGGTCATCGGGCGGGAGCAGGAGCGGGACGCGATCGAGGCGTTCCTGGCTCAGGCCGAGCTCGGCCCGCGCGCGGTCGTCCTCTCCGGTGAGCCGGGGATCGGCAAGACCGTCCTCTGGGAAGCCGGGCTCGAGAACGCTCGCGGCCGGTTCGGCTCCATCCTGACGTGCAGAGGAGTCGAGGCCGAGGCCTCGCTGTCTTTCGCCGGGCTCTCGGAGCTCCTCGGCGACGTGCTGGACGAGGTCGGGGCGTCGCTCGCGCCGCCGCGGCGGCATGCGCTCGAGGTCGCGCTGCTGCTCGCGGAGCCGGGCGAGACAGCGCCCGATCCGCACGCGATCGGGCTCGCGGTACTGGACGTGCTGCGCGCGTTGGCCGAGCACGGGCCGGTCCTGGTCGCCCTCGACGACGTCCAGTGGCTCGACCCTGCGTCGGCGGGTGCGCTCCAGATCGCGTTCAGGCGTCTTCGAGAGGAGCCGATCGGGCTCTTTGCCACGCTGAGGCTGGGGCCGGAGATGGCGAGCCCGGTCGAGCTCGAGCGCTCGCTCCCGAACGAGCGGCTCGAGCAACTGACGGTCGGCCCGCTCACGCTCGCCGCCGTGCACCGCCTGCTCGAGGAGCGGCTGGGGCTCGAGCTGACGCGGCCCGAGCTCGCCCGCGTGCAGGAGGCGACCGCGGGCAACCCGTTCTTTGCCCTGGAGCTCGGCCGCGAGCTCGTCCGGACGAACACGCGACCGGCGCCGGGCCAACCGCTGCGCGTGCCCGAGAGCCTGAGCGAGCTGCTCGGCGGCCGCCTGGCACGCCTCCCCGGGGAGACGCTCGACGTCCTGCTGCTGGTCGCGGCGCTCGCACGACCGACGGTCGATCTCGTTGCGGCGACGTACGGCGAGCGGGACCGTGTTCTCGAAGCGCTGCAGGCGGCGGCGGACGACTCCGTCGTGGAGCTCGACGAGGCGGCCGTGCGATTCACACATCCGCTGCTCGGCTCGATCTGCTACGGGCGCGCGCCTCTCTGGAAGCGCCGTGCGGTGCACGGAGCGCTCGCCGGCGCGGTCTCGGACATCGAGGAGCGGGCACGCCACATGGCGCTCGCGGCGGATGGCCCCGATCCCGTCGCCGCCTCCTACCTCGAGGAAGCATCGGAGCAGGCGGCCGCGCGTGGGGCGCCCGGAACGGCGGCCGAACTCTCGGAGCTGGCCGCCGGGCTGACCGCAGACGATCCCGCGTTCGAGCGAGCGCAGCGCTTCCGGGCGGCCAGGTTTCACCGCATGGCGGGTGGCGGTGAACAGGCGGTCGCGATCCTGAAGCTGCTCCTCGTCGATGCCGCTCCAGGGCTCGAGCGCTCGGACATCCTCTACGAGCTCGCCCTCTCCCAGGCCGAAGGCCTTCGTCTCCAGGTCGAGCGCTGTGACGCGGCACTGGCAGAGGCGGGGGACGACAACGCGCGGTCCGCCCGGATCCTGGCTCTGCGCGCGGGAGCGCACCTGATCGCGGCCAACGTCGACGAGGCGCTCGCCGACGGCCGAGCGGCAGTCGACAGGGCGGAGCTCGCCGGCGACCCGACGGTGCTCGCTCAGGCGATCTCGTACACGGGCCAGGCGGAGACCTACCACGCCGAGACCACCTCGGGACTGCTCGAGCGTGGCGTCGAGATCGAGGTAGAGGCCCGGCTCGAGCTCGAGTGGAATTGGAGTCCGAGCTACGTGCTCGGACGTCGGCTGATGCGCTTCGGAGAGACCGATCGCGCCCGTGTCCTCTTCGAGCGCCTCGAGGCGCAGGCGGCGTCACGCGGTGACGAGGTCAGCCGCGTGATGGTGCTCTGGTCGTTGACCGCAGTGGAGTGGCTCGCCGGTCGCTGGAGCCTCGCGCTCGAGCATGCCGGTGCGGCGTACGAGCTGACGGAGCAGACGCAGCACGCGCACGCACGTCACTGGGTAGGGCGTGCCAAGGGGCTCCTCGAAGTGGACCTCGGTCTCGTCGAGCAGGCGCGTGCCTCCGTCGCGGAGGTCCTGGCGCTTGCGCAGGACGTGGCGTACGAGATGTTCGCGATCGAGACGATCGGTGTCCTGGGCCGCCTCGAGCTCGAGCTCGGCGATCTGGAAGCCGCCGCGCACCATCTGCGCGACCTACCGGGACGCCTCGTAGCGGGCGGAATCCGTGATCCGGCACTTCCTGTTTGGGCGGACTCGATCGAGGCGTTGGTCGGCCTCGGCGAGCTGGATCCGGCGGGCTCCATTCTCGAGTCGTACGAGATGCATGCGGGGCGTCTCGGGAGCCCGTACGCACGGGCCGGGGCTGCCCGTTGCCGCGGACTGCTCCGCGCCGCGGAGGGTGATCTCGCCGGTGCCCTGTCGGCGTTCGAGCGGTCGCTGGCCGACGCGCAGCCGTTCCCCCTGGAGTGCGGTCGAACGTTGCTTGCTCTTGGCGTGGTGCGCCGCCGGGCGCAGCAGAAGCGGGCCGCGCGGGAGACGCTGGAGGGGGCGCTTCGGATCTTCGAGGAGCTGGGCGCGCGGCTGTGGGCGGAGAAGGCGCGCGCGGAGCTCAGGCGGATCAGCGGCCGCGCTCCGGGGTCCGACGAGCTCACGGAGACCGAGCGGCGGGTCGCCGAGCTCGCCGCGCGCGGCCGCACGAACAGGGAGATCGCCGCCGAGCTGTTCATGGGCGTGAGCACGGTCGAGGCGCACCTGTCGCGCGTGTACCGCAAGCTCGATGTCCGCCGCGTCGGGCTCGCGGGCAGGCTCGACGAGGTGGCCGCCCCATGACGTCGGCTGTGATCGGTCGTGAGGGGGAGCAGAGTGCGATCCAGTCGCTCATCGCGACCGTCGGCGACGGCCCCCAGGCGCTGGTGCTCTCCGGCGAACCCGGGATCGGAAAGACGGTCCTCTGGGAGGAAGGCCTCAGTGAGGCGAAGCAACAATCGCGCCGCGTTCTCGTGCACAGAAGCGTCGAGGCAGAGACGTCGTTGTCCTTCACGGCCCTCTCCGATCTGCTCGCCCCCGTCTTCGACGACGTGGCGTCCTCGCTGGCGCCGTTGCGTCGCCGCGCGCTCGAGGTCGCCCTCCTGCTCTCCGAGCCGGGAGCGGAGCCCTCGAATCCACGTGCGATCGGTCTCGCGCTCCTCGATGTGCTCAGAGCGTTGGCAGACCGAGCCCCAGTACTTGTTGCGCTCGACGATCTGCAGTGGCTCGACTCGTCGTCCGCGGGCGTGCTGCAGATCGCCTTGCGGCGCTTGAGCGACGAGCCTGTCAGCCTTCTCGCCACCGTTCGCCAAGCACCGGATGTCACAGCGCCGCTCGAGCTCGATGCCACCTTCCAGGAGGAACGTCTCAATCGCATCGTTCTTGGTCCGCTGAGCCTGGGTGCACTTCATCACCTCTTGAACGAACGGGTCGGGCTCGAACTGTCGCGGCCGGAACTCGCCCGGGTCCAGGAGGCGTCGGCCGGCAATCCGTTCTTCGCGCTCGAGCTCGCGCGCGAGCTCGTCCGGACGGGAACGAGGCCCGAAGCCGGGCGCGCGCTCCGCGTGCCCGAGAGCCTGCACGAGCTCCTCGACGGCCGTCTGGCGCGACTGCCCACCGAGACCGGCGACGTCGTGCTCTTCGCCGCCGCGCTCGCCCGCCCGACGGTCGAGTTGGTCGCGGCCGCCCACGGCGACCGGGCCGACGTTCTCGAGGCGCTCGACTCTGCGGAGCGGGAAGGGGTCATTGTTGCGCTCGACGACTCGAGCCTTCGGTTTACGCACCCCTTGCTCGCATCGATCTGCTACGAGCAGGCAAAGCCCTGGAAGCGGCGCGCGGTTCACCGAGCGCTCGCCGAGATGGTCGTCGATCTCGAGGAGCGGGCGCGTCACATGGCGCTCTCGGTCGAAGGGCCGGACGCAGTCGCCGCCTCCCAGCTCGACGCAGCCGCGGAGCAGGCAGCGGCACGCGGCGCGACCGCCGCTGCTGCGGAGCTCTGCGAGCTGGCGGCCCGGTTGACGCCCGACGACCCGGCGCTCGCTCGTCGACGCCGCATGCGGGGAGCGAGCCTTCACCGCCTCGCCGGAGAGAGGGAGCGCACGGTGGCGATGCTCGAGGAGCTCCTCCAGGAGATTCCGCAGGGCGTGGAGCGGGCCGACGTCCTCCTCGAGCTCGCTCGCACGCATCGAGCCGACCAGCCCGCGACGATCGCGCTCCTGGACGATGCACTCGCCGAGGCCGTCGCCGACGACGCGCGTTCCGCGCAGATCCTGGCGTATCGAGCCCTCTACCGCATGATCGGCGCCCAGATCCCCGAGGCGATCGCCGACGGTCATGCGGCGCTGCGCAAGGCGGAGCAGGTCGGTGATCCGCGGCTACTCGCGGTGACCGTTGCCCGCGCAGCACATCTCGAGATGTACGCCGCCGAGAT
>CAVVEN010000013.1:0-91366 GCA_963747125.1 uncultured Actinomycetes bacterium
GTCCGCGCTGCCCGAGCTGGAGCGCGCGACCGCGCGCCTCGCGGTGCCGTTCGCCTACACGGGCCGGATGTTCGTGATCGGCCGCGGCGTCGAGTTCGCGACCGCGCGCGAGATTGCGCTCAAGCTCCTCGAAGCGCTGCCGGATCGCGGCCGAGCCGCTCACCGCGACGGATCTCGCCCACGGCCCCGTCGCTGCCCTCGATCCGGCTCTTCCCCGTCTGGGCGATCGCCTCCGACGACGGCACGCTCGCCCCCGTGCAGGAGGCCGCCGGACGCATCCGCGAGATGGGCGCCACGCTCTTGTCGCGAGCGGCACGGCCGCGCCCGGATCGACGAAGCCGCCTACCGCGTCCCCGTCCCCACGCCGAGGCCGGCGCTCCTCTCCCCCATTCTCTCCGTGATGCCCGGCCAGCTGTTCGCGTCAGCGCTCGCCCGGGCACGCGGGCTCGACGCCGATGCCCCGCACGGCCTCGCCAAGGTGACGCTCGCCCGCTAGGAAGCGTCCACCGGCCGCGCGGCGCCGGCTGCCTGCGCGCGACGGACCCGGTCGAGGAACCCCTCGACCGGGAACCCAGGGCCGGGTCCCAGTCGTCGCTCTTCCGGTACGCGCGGCTGATCTGGCCGTGGCCCGTGATCCCGCGACGGCCGGCGACGAGGTCGTCGGCCAGCAGCCAGCGGACGGGGATCCTCTTGCGAGCGCACGACGTCGCCGACGAGCGCCGCGGAACGCCGGAGGACAGAGGTCGAGTAGGCGTCGCCCCACTCCTCGGCGCTCTGGCGCGCAAACCCTGCGAGCTCGATCCCCACCGAGGCCGTGTTTCCGCCGCGGGCGTGCCAGGCGATGTCCTTCTCCCGGACGCACTGGATCACCGTCGCGGCATCGACGCAGAAGTGCGCGAGACCTTCGAGACGGGCGTCGCGAACCGCCATGGCGCGCAGATCGCTGCCGGCGTCCGGTCGCTCGGCGATCTCCATCGTGTGGATCACGACGACGTCGATCGTCCGTCCGGAGGTCACGGTCTTGTTCGGGCTCTCGACGAACGGATACGCCACGACCTCCCCTTCCCGAGGCACCGCGCCGCAGCCGGCGCGAGCATAGTCGGCACCGTGCCGGCATGCGAGGATCGGGGGCGTGGAGTCGCATGCCCGCACCCCGGCGCCTCACCGCCGTGCGGCGGCAGGAGGAGCGTGTCACCGCGCTCGAGCTCTTCTTCGACCTCGTGTTCGTGCTGGCGTTGACCCAGTGCACCGCGCTGATCGCGAACGCGCCGACCTGGGAGGGGCTCGTCCAGGCGCTGTGCGTGCTCGCGGTGCTCTGGTGGTCCTGGGGCGGCTATGCGTGGCTGACGAGCGTCGTCGATCCAGAGGAAGGTGCGGTGCGGATCGCGATCTTCGCGGCGATGGCCGCCTTCCTCGTGGCAGCGCTCGCGGTTCCCGACGCCTTCGGCGATGACGCGCTCGTCTTCGCCTGCGCGTATGGGATCGTCCGCCTCGCCCACATCTGGCTCTTCACGATTGCGAGCCGGGACGACCCGGGCCTGCGCCATTCGTCACCGGTCTTGCGGGGTCGACGGCGATCGGCGTCTCGCTGCTCGTCGCGGCGTCGTTCACCGACGGAGTCGCGCAGGGGGCTCTCTGGGCGATCGCGATCGCCTTCGACGTCGGCGTCCCGTTCCTCTTCTTCGCCGAGGGTTGGAGGTTGATGCCGGCGCATTTCGCGGAGCGACACGGGCTGATCGTGATCATCGCGCTCGGCGAGTCGATCGTCGCGATCGGGCTTGGCGCAAACGAGATCGTGGACGGCGGGGTGATCGTCGCCGCCGTGCTCGGCGTCGCCCTCGCCGCGGCGCTCTGGTGGCTGTACTTCGATGTGATCGTCTGGCTCGGCGAGAAGAAGCTGTCGCAGGCGACGCCGGGCAGGGAGCAGAACGAGCTCGCACGCGACTCCTACTCGATCATCCACTTCCCGCTCGTCGCGGGGATCGTGCTCACCGCCTTCGGGCTCAAGAAGACCCTCGAGCACGTCGGCGACCCGCTCGACTCGGTTCCGGCGGCGGCGCTCGTCGGCGGTGTCGCGCTGTACCTTCTCGGCCATGTCGCCTTCCGCTGGCGCCAGGTGCATACGCTCAGCCGGCAGCGCTCGCTCGCGGCCCTCGTCGCGCTCCTCCTGTACCCCGTGGCGCTGACCGTGCCGGCGCTCGTGACGCTCGCGCTCGCCCTGCTGCTCGTCTGTCTCCTGATCGCCTACGAGGTCACGCGCTTCGCGGAGAGTCGCGCGCGCGTCCGGCACGATCTTGCGCGCGGCCATGTCCCCGCGGCGCTCGCAGAGATCGAGAGGACAGGCGAGTGACGAGACCCCTCTGGGCCCCCTGGCGCCTCGAGTACGTCGGCGAGGCGGGCAACCAGGGCGGCTGCGTGTTCTGCGCCGAGGCCGCAGGCGAGCTCGGCGCCGACAGCCTGCTCGTCGCGCGCGGCGAGCACGCGTTCGTGCTCCTGAACAAGTTCCCGTACTCATCAGGCCATCTCATGGTTGCGACGGTCCGCCATATCGGCGAGCTGGGTGAGCTCGAGCCGGACGAGGCGGCCGAGATCCACGGCCTGACGACGACGGCGATGGAGGCGCTTCGGCACGTCTACGCGCCGGACGCGTTCAACGTCGGCTGGAACCTCGGCGATCGCAGGCGGCTCGATCGCCGCGCACCTCCACGAGCACGTCGTGCCCCGCTGGTCCGGCGACACGAACTTCATGCCCGTGCTCGCGGACGTGAAGGTCGTGCCCGAGCACCTGCACGCAACCCGCGAGCGGCTGCGCGAGGCGTGGCCGACCGGTGTCGGCTAGCAGCTAGCCGAGCGACGACGTGAGCCGCGCCATCGCCCCCCAGCCCGCCGGCGTCGTCGTCTGGAGGTCGTAGAGGCTCCAGCCGGTGGCCGTCCCGTCGTCGAGCACCGCGTCGTCGAAGGCTCGGAGCTCGTCCGCGGTCATCCGATTCGCGACGCCGCCGGCTGCATGGACGACTACGGTCGGGCCGACCGCTGCGCGCAGCAGGCGCAGCGACCGCGCGACATAGCCGTACGTCGCGTCGTAGCCCTTGAAGCCCCCGCCCGTGTAGAGCATCGGCACGAACGCGTCGACCTGCGTCGCGATCTGCGCCCATGGGAAGCTCGGCCACCAGGTCAGGTGCCGCTCGAAGGCGCGCGGCGGGTAGGTGATCGCCGCGACGGGGATCGAGCTCCCCTCGGAGCGAATGCGGGTCAGAAGGTCGAGGAGCCGCGCCGTGCGCTGCTTCACGTTCGGATTCCGCAAGGACTCGACGTCGAGCGCGATCCCGTCGAACGCCCCGCCCTGCGGCGTCTGGAAGGCGAGCAGTGCCCGCGCGCGGCGCAGGTCTCTCGCGTGGTTGTCGTGCCCGGGGAGGTACCACCCGACGACCCGGATTCCCCGGGCGTGCAGCGCGTCGACGAACCGTCCCAGGCCCGCGGGATCGACGACGTCGGTCTTCGAGCGGTCGTTCGCGGTCTCGATCCACGCCGTCCGCACGCCGCGAGCCGCGAGCCGCGCCGCGACCACGTTCGGCGTCGCGTAGAGCCCGGTGTCGTACACGTCGATCCATGTGCCGAGGCCCTGGAACACCTCCGCCGGCGCGGCCGACCGCGTCGGTGCGGCGAGTCCTTGTGTTGAATCAACACAAGCGATGCCAACGGTCAGCGCCGAGGCGACGACGGCGAGAGCGGCGAGGGCGAGCGCGCGCATCGGAAACCGGAGCGTACGGAGCACCTGTGAGGGATCCGTGAGCCGGGTGGATGGAGGCGCGAACCTCCTGGCTTGACGGGACATCCCGGCGAAGGATGACCAACGCCGGGATGCATGGACGTCAGGTGCCGGCGGACACGCGCCTCCACGCGGATTGTCGGCGGGATGCGTCGCGGCGCATGCCCCGGACGGGTGGCCCGGCTTGGGGAGCGGCTAGGATAGGCGCCTCGCGGGCGTAGCTCAGTTGGTAGAGCATCAGCTTCCCAAGCTGAGGGTCGTGGGTTGCGAGCCCATCGTCCGCTTAAGGATCCATGAGGGATCGCGGCCTCTTAGCCGTCCTCCCCGCTCTCGGCTGCGGTCAACTCTTGGTCAGAACGATTGCGGGTCCGCTTGCACCGTCGGCAGGACTCCTCGTTGGTTGGCACCCGGTCACCCACGATGTTCGGCTCGCGCACCGGCACCCACAAATGGCGACCAAACAGGCATTTAGTACGGGGCCAAATGCCGGAGAGGTACCGGAGCCTCCAGGCCGCGAATCGGTTCTCGTCAGCCCATCGCGACAGGCTCTGCCTCTCCGCCTCCAACCAGGCAGCGACCACAGCATCCTGCTCTTCGCGGGTTACAAGGTCGTTCCAGAATCGGTCGAACCACTCATCGCTTTGCATCAACAGTGGCCCGGCATCCCGCATTGCTAAGTCGTTCCAGAACTGCGACACGGGAACGCCAGTCCGCTCGAGGTCTTCCTTCAGAACCCGGTTCACCTTGCCTTCAAGAGACGCGGCGATTTCCGGAGATCGCTCCTCCAGAGTCTCCCATCGCACCCCCGCGATCATCCGGCGCGCCACGACCTCGTTGGGTGTCCTCACCAAGATCGATCTCCTTCTGTAGCGAGTCAGCGCCTCATCGCCGCACGCTACTGCTGTCGAACCGGTGCCTCCAAATCGGCCCTTTCTTCGGTCGTCTTCGTCATTCACCCTTCTTGCGTAGGCCGCGTCGAGCTTCGCCCTCGCCGACTCTTCCGCGCCCTGCGCGAGGTGTCCGTAGGTGCGGTCGATCATCTCCACGCTCGTGCCCATGTACCGGGCGAGCTCGAAGATCGATAGCCCTGCGTCGAGCGCCCACGTCGCGAACGAGTGGCGCAGGTCGTAGATCCGTCTGCGACGGGATCCCGGCCGCTTCGAGCGCGGGTTTCCACTGCGCCGGCGGAAGTTCCGCAGGTCGATGACTCCGCCACGGACGCCGGGGAACACGAGCCGACGTCGAGCCGCCGGGGGCAGCGTCGAGCGCCGCGAGCGCCCGCGAGGAGAGCGGGACCCGGCGCCGACTCGGGCCGTCTTCCGTAGCTCTTCGTCACGCCGTACGCGCACGTGCGCTCGACGCGGACGACGCCGGCCGTTGCGGTCGACGTCGCGCCACTCGAGCGCGATCCACTCGGACGGGCGCATCCCGGTCGCGGCGGCGAACACGACGGCGGCCCGTACGTCGGGGCCGAGCTCGACGGCGACGAGCGTCGACCTCCGCCTGTGTGAACGGGCGGAACTCCTCGGCCTTCGGCTGCGGGTTCGGGCCCGCGAGCTTCGCCGGGTTCCGCGTCATGTGCCCCCAGCGGACGGCGGCCTCGAGCGCCTGCCGGAACGCCTGCACGATCCCGTAGCGCGAGCCGGCAGGGAGCGTTGCCGATCCACGCGGCGATCTCGGGGACGCGCCGCTCGAGCTCGACGAGCGGGATCTCGCCGAACACGGCGCGCGGCGTAGCCGAGCCGGTGGCGGAGCGTCCGGATCGTGGACGGGTCACGGCCGACCGCGTGGGCGGCGAGGTAGGCATCGACGTGGTCGTCGAGCGTGCGGGTCGGGTCGGCGACGGCGTCGCCGCGCATCCGGGGACGCTCGACGTCACGGAACCACGCGCGAGCCTCCGACGGCGACGAAAATCCCGCACGGCGTCGCTTGCATCCGGTCTCGTCGAAGTACCGGATGCCGTAGCCAGCCGTCTTCGTGCTGTAGATCGTTCCCTGCTGCTCAGCCGGCATGATCGGCGCCCACCTCCTCAGCGACAAGGCCGACGGGCGAGCACGCCGCTACCACGCGGCGACCCGGACTCCCGCCGGCCGAGCGCATCGTACGATCCGGAGGCTGAAGCGTGGTGCTAGACACGCTGCGCGCACGCTACTCGGCCTCCATGACGGACGTCAACGCCGATCGTGCGCCGCGGGCGAGGAAGTCGTCGACCGCGGCGGCCTCGAACCGCAGCACGCGGCCGCCGACACGGATGCCGCGCAGCCGGCCAGCGCGGTACCGCCGCAACACGGTCTCGCAGGACACGCCGACATGGTCGGCGACGTCGCGGGTCGTGAGCAGCGGCGGGCCGAGCGGGTTCACGCCGCGGCCGGCTCCTCGAGCAACTCCCAGCCGGGCGGCCTCGATCACGTCGGCGTCAAGCGGACCCTGGCACCTTGCGCGCGAACTCGTCGACCATGCCCAGCAGCTCGAGCTGCGGCGGCGCCTTCGGCCCAGGACGCGCAGGAACGAGCTCCGGTGTCACGTGGTCGACCAGCGCGCGTATCCGCGGATCCGGCCGCTCCCACTCCCGCTGCCTGCGCGCCAGATCGGCAGGCGCGCCGTGCGCGCGTGCCCAGCAAGCTCGAGCAGGTCGTGATTGTGCACGAGACCCACCTCGAGCCGGAACCTGAGACCGCTCTCGAGATCCCACGCGCGCCACGCGTCCCGAAACCCCTCCGGCTCCATGATCCCGGCCGGCAGACGGCCGGCGCGCGCGAGCCGCTGCGCCTCCGCCGACGGGCGCCGACGGCGAGCAGCCGACAGCTTCACAGCGCCGCGCTCGAGGTGGCGCAGGAGCTCCTGCCGCTCCTGCTGGTCGTCGGTCTGCTGGATCAGCGCGACGAGCCCGCGGACCTCCTTCCACGTGGCGATGAACGCGCGCGGCATCCCGGCCGGCGGATCACCGGGGAGCGTCGCCTCGAGCACGAGCGCGAGATGCCGCTCGCTCCGGAACGACCCTCCGAGCAGATGTTCCATCAGCGTCTTAGCTGCAGCCATCAGCCACCTCCATCTCGTATTACCGGGCCGGGCCGACCGGGACCGCGCCGACCAGCGGGAAACTCGGCCCGGCCTGGGGGTTTGTGGGCGCCTGCCGGCTCGACGGTCCCCCTCCCCCTACTGTGTGCGGGCCGTGTGGTCATGCGGCCTCGTCGAGGGTGTCGGGGTCGGGGATGAGCGTCAGCCCTCGGAGCTCGTCGATCGTGTGCGGGGTGGGCGCGTATCTGCCGGGCTCGAGCTCGGCGACGATGCCGGCGCGTCCCCACTGTCGGAGCCATGCGGCGACGATCCGCGGCGTGATCGTGACGCCGGGACGCTGCACGCGTGCGCAGAGCTCGGCCGGCGAGAGGGTCGCGGGCTCGGTCACGTGGTCGGCTCCGCGTCGTGCCACGCGGTGAATCCGACTGGCCGCTTGCGCTCGAGCATGCGGGCGGTGCCGACCTCGGCGGCGACGTCGCGGCTCGGCTCCGGCTGCGGCTGCGGGAGCCGGTAGTAGCGTTTTCGGGCGCCGGCTTTGAGCTCGAGCTCGCCGTCGGCGGCGAGCCGTTCGAGCACGATCGCGACACGCCATATCGCGCACTGGCCGCCGATCCGGTTGCGGATCCGGATCGCGTTCGCGGTGACCCATTCGTCGCGGGCGATGTCGGCGAGGATGAGCTCGCGGAGCTCGTCGAGCGACAGGTAGCGGCGTGTCATGTCATGCCCCATTCGTCGGCGCGCTGCTCGAGCCGTTCGAGCTCGTCGGGGTCGGTGTGCTACCTGGGAGATGCGACCCCGGTCCGTCCGTGCCGTGCTGTGCCTCCGTGCCTACTTACGTCGGGCACGGTAGCACGGCTCAGTTGCCGGGCGGCCCGTCCGGGGTGAGGCCCGAGAGCCGTGCTGGGTCCGTGCTGAGCTCAGCACGGTGGGCGGCCGGGTCGTTGGAATCCCAGAGCTTGAAGTGCCCTTCACGGGTCGCTGTGTTGACGATCTGGCCGCCGGCGATGAGCTTGTCGCGCACGCGTGCCTTGTCGGCGTCGTTGCCGCGGACGAGCCCGCGGAGCTTCGTCCATGCGCCCTCCGGGGAGCTCCCGGACGGCGTCGAGGATCTCGTCGGCGATGGTGTCGTCGGTGATCTCGGGTTTCTCGTCGACGGTGAACCCGTCGCCGTCGGCCCACGCGAGGTGTGTGCTCGTGCCGTGCAGGTCGGATCCCCATCGGACTTTCTGCCAGTAGACGCGGGTGCGGCCCTGGCCTTGGCCCTGGAACGTGAATCAGGGTGTCGGGCTCGCGCTCCCACGCGCCGGAAGACCTGGCCGGCGCGGTTCTCGTGGTGGACGAGCGCGGCGCCGGCCGTGTGGCGCAGCGTCGAGCGCGAGCTCGACCTGCTCGAGGAAGTCTCGGATGTCGTCGCTGGAGCCGGCGCCTTGCATGCCGACGTGCCCGAGCGGCCCGACGATGAGCAGGTCGACGCGGAGCTCGTCGAGCACCTGCACGAGCTCGGCGCGCATGTGCTCGTCGCGGAAGCGTGAACGAGCCCCAGGGCTCCTCGAGCACCTGGAGCCGGTCGCCGATCGGCGGCCCTTCCCAGCCGGCGAGCTTGGCCTCGAGCTTGGCGCGCATCATCGGCCGCGGCCCTTCGTTCTCGATCCATGCGACGCGGAGCGGCCGAACGGGCTCGAGGATCCCGCACCATGCGAGACCGGCGGCGAGATGGAACACGACGTCGACGAGCAGCGTTGTTTTCCCTGCGCCTCCGTCGCCGTAGGTCATGACGAGACCGCCGGCGGGGATCGCGGCGCGGAGCGGTGCGGTCGAGGTGGCGATGACGACGAGCGGCGCGCTTCCGGGCTCGTCGACGGCGGCGAACGACTTGGACCGGGACGAATCGGAGCCGGCGGCGTAGGCATCCGTCCGGGGCGGCGCCGAGCGCCTCCCAGTCGCGGCACGCGTCGGCCGTGGTCGCGCCGCATGTCGCGCACGCGGTCACGGGCGCGCCTCCTCGAGCTCACGGGCGCGCTCGAGCTCGACGCGCACCTCGAGGAGCCGGTTCTCGCGCCACTGGAGGAGCTCCTCGATCGCGTCGCCGAGGTATGGGCACGGGTCGCGCGCCTCGAGGCAGTGCTCGCAGGTCTTGCGGTGCGGCCAGTACCAGCCGATTAGCTGCGCGAGCCGGAGGTCGAGCTCGGCGGCGGCGGCCGGCGTCCAGACGGGCGCGCTCACGCGGAGCCCTCGTGGCTTTCGAGGAGTCCTGCCCTATGCGGCCCGGCGTCGTCGCCGGCGGATTGCGCGGTCGGCCGGGCGCGCGTGCGCGGCTCGACCGTGCGCGGCGTGCTCGAGGCGCCCGGCCGGTCGTGCGGGTCCACCATGACGCGCACAGGGCGGCGCGCGTGATGCCGGCGTAGGCTCGTTCGGCGAGACGGCGGTACCATTCCCGGAGCCGTTCTATCGTGAGCTCGGCCCGGAGCTCGACTCGGTCGGCGCGCGCGTGTGGCGCCCACGCGTGCGGCGCGACGTAGCCGAGCTCGAGCCTGCGGTCTCCGAGCCTGCTCAGGTTACGTCACGGGTGTAGTCCATCGATGCGTCGTACCGACGGGGTGATGAGCTGGCGGTCAGCGAGGTCGGAGAGCTCCTCGAACAGCGTCTTGCCGGTTGCGTTCATGGTCCTGGCTGACGCTGGATGGCGGCACGCGCCATGATCACAGCGGCCTTGTACTCGCCACCGTAGTGACATGACCAGGCCTCGACTCTGTCGGCGGCGACAGCTTCTGGGAGCTCGTTAATCGGCGTAGGTATGCCTCGAGGCAGCTTCATGCGAACTTCGACCTGACGTCTGGCCGCGTCGACCGAGTCATCCCTGTAGCTCAGGAAGACGAGGCTCGGGAGGCCGCACTTGTCCCGTGGACAGACGTACATGCCCGCAGCGAAGACGGCCGATGATCCGTAACCGGGCCCGAGGCGCTCGCGAGAGACGAAGATCGATTCGCTTCGGAGCTGCGCCTCGACTTCGATGTCGCAGTGGCCGCAGCGAATCGTGATGCTGCTCGGAACGTCGTTCTTCCAGGTGACAGTTTTCAGGCTGGGCATCTCACACTCGGACCGAAGGCTACCTCTGGCCGCTGACGGCGCCGAGGTCACGATTCCCACATGGTACAGCTCGAAGTCCCGCTCGCAGGTGCGTACGATCTCGACCACCGGTCGTCGGAGAGGGGAGCTACGGGTGGCTTGGCGCAGGCGAGCAGGTCGAGAAACAGCGAGAACTCTCGGTGACCGAAATCTCAAGCTAACCGGGACGGCGCAAGTCTCGTTCTACGGAGGACATCGCGTCGTGCATGTCCAGTGGCGAGGGCAGGACGGGGCGATCATGGTTCTTGTCCCCGCATACCTCGACAAGATCGTCTTCAACCTCTCCGCGACGCCCGACGAGCAGAGCCGACTCGTAGGAGAGGCCGCGCACATGGTCGCGTCAAAGCGTCAGAGCGTTCCAGAGCTCGGGCAACGGCTACTTCGGTGCGGTGGGGTTTGAGGAGCTTGTGCAGGAGCCTCCGACGGGTGCTCGACCGGCCGCGCAAATCGATGTCGATGTTCTCTTCGATTCCAGCCACAGGCGTGCATTGGCGTCGACAAACGTTCCGACCTATCCAGGCAACCGATCCACAGATCGCTGAGATGGGCCTCTGGGTGCTTTGGGACTGGACGATCGCCGCAGGTGGGGGACAGCGCCACGCGACGAACCTCATCCTCGATGCTCTAGACGTTCAGTGCGGCTCCTACCGTGATCGCGGTATGCCCACGCTCGAGACGCTCGGAAGCGCGCCGTTCGAGGCCCACGTCGAAATCGAGCACCGTTACTTCCCTGAGTGACCGGAGACAGGGTGCCGATCGGTTTGAGCTCGAGGCCGAGAGGCGTGCGGGCCCGGCGGCGGGTCGGAGGTATCGCACTGGGGATGTCACGCGGCGAGCTCCGCGGTCGCACCGGCGTAGACGGGCATGGCGCCGAGACTGATTTCGACGAGCTCGGCCTCGAGCACGGTCCGCTCCGGGAGCCGGTCGGGGTTGAGCTCGCTCGCTCGTGGCAGCCGCTCGATGTGCTCGCGCACGAGCCGGAACCTGACGGAAGCGCCGAGCTGGCCGGCCTCGAGCGCCGGCTCGAGTTGTCTGACGTAGTCGACGTCGAGGAGGGTCGCGGCGTACTCGAGGCCTGAAGGCCCCTCGGCGATCCGTGAGAACCTGCCGAGCGGGCGATTGCCTACGCGGGCGTCGGCGCCGTGCTCGTACAGGAGCCGGACGCGCGGGAGGTCGCGGCCGATGGACCGGTTGAACGAGCCCGGCGAGAACCGCTCGAGGAGCCCCTCGGCGCGGACGATCGTCCAGGCATTCCAGGGCACCGCGATGCCGCGGAGCTCGCGGCCGGCCGCGCGTCGGAGGAGGGATCGAGCGGATGTGTTCCCCCGCGGCGCCGACCGCGGGGGAGCGTCTTTCCAGAAGACGCGTGCGCGCCATGGGTCAGCTCGGCTTGATCTTCAGGGTGCGGGCCGGCGTTCGCGGCGATCACGCCTCCGCCGACACGCCACCAGCAGAAAAAGCCCCTGTTGCCGCTCGGCCGCGCGCGAGCTCCCGAACGTGTGCGGCACCGAGCTCGACGGCCATCCCGAGCCGGTCGACGATCGGCGTACGAGGCCTGCCAGTCGGCGTAGATGCGCGACGTTCTCGCCGGCGTCGTCGTCGGGCGACATGTCCGAGATCTCGTTCCACGGCTTCGCGAGCAGCAGCGACCGGTCGGCGTTGAAGAGCGGCGGCTCGTCGCCGGTCGGGCTCGCAGAATCGGTGGATCTGGTTCGCGATCCCGAGCGACGTGCCCCACTGCGCGCGAGGCTGGAAACGGGCTCCGAGGTCGGCCTGCACGTCGTAGACGTCGTCGGGGTCGAGCGCTGGACGCCGACGCCGACAGCACGATGCTTCCGCCGGTCAGGCCGGTGAGGATGCCCTCGGGCTCGTCGGTGCCGGAGCCGGTCGAGGAACGCGGTCGCCTCGAGGATGTTCTTCGCGTCGGCGAACAGCGCGCGCGAGCTCCTGCCCGAGGCCGACGTAGTCGGCGACGACTCGAGGCTCGCCTCGACGAACGCGGAGGCGCGCTCGGCCTTAATCCGAGGCTGCGCGAGCGTCGGCGCGTCGTCGGAAACCTCGTTCCGACTCGGCGTACCAGTGCGCGGCGACGCCCTCGGAGCTGACGCCGGCCCACTCGCTCGTGGTGATCGGACACGTTGCGGGCGAGCCGGCGGATCGGCGACAGCGCGCCGTCCGACGTGATCGCGATGCGACGGGTCGAGCGTCAGCGGGACGCCGTAGCCGCCGTCGGCGCCGCCCGAACCGCCGATGCTCATCGCCCGCGCGTGCACGGCTTGCGTCACGGCGCGCATCGCGGCGAGCTCGTCGTCGCGGGCGATCTCCCGGAACTGGTCCGGCCTGGCGAGCATCATCCCGAACGCGCGCAGGTACGCGGGGTTCGAGATCGGCGCGGAAGTACTCGGCGTCGACGCCGGTGCGGTCGCGGGCGATCACGGCTGTCGAGACGGTCGAGCGCTCGGGCGGACAGGTCGCGGCCGTGCTGGTCGAGCGCGCGGAGCGCCTCGGTGCGTGCGAGGCCGGCCGGAGAGCTGTCGAGGTCGACACGCGGCGGGAGCGCCGCCGGCGGGCCCGTCGCCGACTCGGTCGCGCGTGACCGTGAACGTGCGCGCCGGTCGTTGCGGTCTCGCCGCGCGCGTGCGCCTGGCAGCGCATCGCGCGGTGAGGTCCTGCGTCGGCGAGGTCGCGGCCGAGCTCGGCCTCGAGGCCGGTGACGTCGCCGTCGGCGTTCGCGACGGCCGAGTTCATGCGGTCGAGCCGCTCGAGCAGGCCGGCGTCGGCGGGTGCCCGCTCGAGCCGGAGGTTGAGGTTTGCGACGTCGGCGAGCCGCTCGTCGCGGACGCGCTCCGCCTCGTCGAGGTCGGCGCGGATCTGGATTGCAGTACGCATGGCGTTGCCTCCCGGGGAGTCGAGTGAAGGTTCCTCTCGGCTTCGTGAGGGGAGGCGGCTCCAGCCGCGGCCCGTCGTCGGCCCGTTCGAGCTCCTCGTGTGCCGGAGGCGCCCCTGGCGCGGCCGGCGGTTCTCGAACGTCACCCGAAACGGTAGCGGCGGCCTCCGGACGGTGTCTACTCGCGGGCGCGGAGGATCGCGCGGGCGTCGAGCGTGCAATGCCTCCCGGCCTCGGCCAGTCCTTGGTATCCGCCAAGACGGCTCGCAACGTAGGGTGGTGGGGATGCCCGACGTCATTCAAGCTAGCCGCGAAAGCGCCCCCGGAGAGGATGGCTGGCGCGCGAGTTACAACGTCGTCAGGAACGATGGTGTCCAAGTGATCGTTCGGATTCGATGCTCTGGAACAGCGAAAGCGGTGGCCGAGGCTCACCGAAACGAAGCTGCGCTCAATGCAATGCGCGATACGGGACAGCGACTCGCTGGCGAGCTAGCGGACTCCGCACAGGCCGGGAGAGGTCTTGTCGAGATCGATGTCGAGTTCGACACGATCGACGGGAACCCCCGTCACTCGTACACGTACGAGCGGGATCGCACGGCGGGTTCCGACTAGGCCGCCTGATTACAGCCGCCGAGGATAAATCTGGACATCCCCCTGTGGCTGTCCGTCCATCGTCGTGGGCTCCACTCGGTGGTCAACTCATGGTCAAGACGATCGGGAAACGGCCCACGCAGCCATGCGGCCTCCCCCGTCCGAGCGCCCGATTCCCGCATGGCTGCAGGCCTCAGTAGTCTTCGGTCGTGAAGCGTCGCGGTCGCCGAATCGGGTTCCCAAGCTGAGGGTCGTGGGTTCGAGCCCCATCGCCCGCTTCAGGATCCATGCAGGGTTGCGGGCCTCTAGCCGTCCTCTCCGCTCTCGGTCGTGGCAAGGCTCCCGCTGCTTCGATAGCGCCCGCGCGTCATCCAGTGGCTGCCCAGTGTCCCGAGCGGGTCGGCAGGTCGACGTAAGGCGACTGGTGATTTGGTGTCGTGCTCCCGATCGTCGACCGAGTCGTGCCTTGGTTGCCGGTGCGGCGCCGGTTCCAACGGAAGGTCATGAAGATGATGAAGGCGTCCATCTCGAGCCTTGCTATCGCGTGCATGGCAATGGGGTTGGGTGCGTGCGGCGGGGACGCGGAGCCGTCACAGGATCAGGCCTCGGTCGATGTGGTTGCGCAAGCGCAGGCTGTTTACGCCGGGTTATGGGACAAACTGGCCGCACGTGGCAACTTCCCGGTCGACGACTTCGACCCAGTGAACCCGTCGCCGGACGCGCTACCTGCGGTTGGGGACTATTTCGCGCCGGCGATCGCGGCGACGGAGAAGGCACTTCAGTCATTGCGTGGGCTCGACGCGCCCGCCGAGATACAGCCCGAGCTGGACGCATTGACGGATGCGATGGCTGCGCAGCTTGCAACCGTGAGGGAGCAGGTTGCGGCCGCCCACAACCGCGACGCGGCTGGATTCATCGCGACCGTGGCCGCAGCGGCCAAGACCACCGAGAACGTCGACGTGGCGGCCGACGCGCTCGGCGCAGGACGCTGCCGCTCATGACCCAGAACGACTTGCTGCGGTTCCGCGGTACTGCTGCGCATGTCGCATCCTGACCCGACTGGCCCGGCGGACGTCACGCCGATCGAGGTTGGCGAGACTTGGGAGAATCCCGTGACCGGCGAACGCGCAACGATCCTCGAGCTCCCGAACGAGAACCGCGATGGCCGCTGTGTCGTGGAACTGACCGCGCTCGTTGGCGCGCGCGTTGGGGGACACCGGCACCCCGCAGCGGTCGAGCGCTTCACGGTGCTGGAGGGCGAACTGACAGTGAAGCGAGACGGGCACACGATCGTTCTCGGAGAGGGTGAGACGGTCACGGCCGACGCGGGCGTCTGGCACGACTGGTGGAACGAAGGCGACTGCGACGCCCGAATGCGCGCGGAGATAACACCGGGCGCGCGCATCGTCCACATGGTGGAGACCATCTGGGGGCTCGCACGGCTTGGGCACACCGACGGCAAAGGAGTGCCGCATCCGCTGCAACTGGCGTTGACCGCCGGTGAATTCAGCGATGCTGTCGTCTTCCGTTCACCGCCGTTCGTCGTCCAGCGCGCTCTTCGGCGGGCTCGCACCGATCGCACGGTGGCGCGGGTACCGCGCGACCTATCCGCAACTCTCGTGCGCCGTCCTGGCGCCACCAGCGGCATCGGGCAGCTCCAGGGATATCGAGCAGTCCAGTTCCACATCCCGGTCTACGCCGAAGGACGCCCCGGATCGAGTGACGTCGCGCGGCTCACGTGGTTGAAGGAGATCGGAAGGAGCTCCGACGGCCTCGGGCACTCTCTCGGGAGACCGACCTCTACCAGGGTGAGTCGCTACGCCTCGGACGCTGGCTCACCGTTCCCGTCGAGTCCCTCGCCAACGGGCAGGCCGTGTTCGGTGACGTCGGACGCCGCGAGCTTGCGTGCTTCCTTCTTCTCCTGCTTGCGTGCGCGCTTCTCGAGGCGTGCCCGCTCTCGGTCGCGCTTGGCATGTGTCAGCTGCGCCTTTGATCGCGCCATTCGTGTCCTCTCTGTCGTCTAGCTGGGGGTGATGGGGCCCTGCGGTTCCCGCGCGCCCGCGCGGCGCTCGGAGATCTCGCGGTGGCGGTTGGAGCGCTCCATCTTCGCCTCGCGCTCCCTCTGCCGTCTCAGCTGGGCGTCGAGCGCGGTCCGGAGATCCGCGAGACTCGACGGCGATCCCGCGAGGACGTCCACGATCCGCTGCCGCTCCTCGACGCTCAGCGCGACGATCGAGTTGTTGTTGGCTACAGCCCGCTCGAGCTTCTGCGCGAGCTGGTCGCCTTCGAGCTTGCCCGCGAGCAGCCGCACGGCCTCGACTCGTACCGACAATCCGCACAGCGAGATCGCGGAACGTGAGCCGGCGCGAGTGGGGTTCGCCATGTTGTCCTCCTCCTTGCCGCTCCGCCCGGCGCTGGCCGTAGGCGGTCAAGGCAGAGGAAGAGCAGATCGTGTGCCATCAGTGTACGCGATGCCTCTGACCAGACACCGGCCCGCTCCGCCGCCCTCGCGCATCCGTCGAGCCGCTCTCCCGAAGGCAGCCATCCCGACGCTCGTCACCCGGGCGGCCGGGTCGTCCCCACGTGCAACAGGCCGACGCCGGCGCGCTCGCAAACGCCGACTTGCGCGTGAGCGCAAACCGCTTTAGATGTGATGCGGGGGAGGGTTGAAGGGTGCTCTATTGCATTGAATGCGGTTGCTGTTCCGGCGAGCTCGGGAAGGGCTGGGTGGCCTTCCGCTGCGACGACCCCGATCCCGACGAGCCGAACGACGGGCGACCGATGATCGCGTTCTATTGCCCGCCGTGCGCTACACGCGAGTTCGGCTACCGCCCCGACGTCGGAGCTACCTACGTCTGTTCGTGGGAGCCCGCTGCCGGCGCGACCCTGCCCGAGCACCACGGTGACACCGGAGCCCGCCCGTTCGAGCAGCTGGATCATGCGTCGCCAGCCATGGGCGTCCGGCGCGAACCGGCGCGTGCGTTCATGGTCACGATGGTTCGACCCGGCGTGATGCCGTCCTTCGAGGTCGGCGCCTACGAGTACTTCGGTCGCGGCCTTCCGCTCGTCGGCGAGACCATCGTGATACGCCGAACACACGGGCCGGAGGCGGGCGAGGTCAGGCAAGGCTACGTCACTCGCCTCAACCCGGATTCCGACACGCCGATCGCGGTGACGGAGGTAGCTCGCGACGCCGCGCACCTCGGCGGCGCCACGTAGCGCCACAGGGTCGATGGCACGGTGCCGGCGACGCGCCCAGCCGCGCTCGATACACAACCTCCCCTGCCCGGTCGCTTAACGCGGGAACCACAGGACGGCCGGCATCCTCGAGGGGCCGGGCGGGGCACGTGCGGCCCTTCCCCCGTCCGCGCGGCCCCGTCCGCGCGCTCGGCGGCACGCCACCCCCAGCGGCTCTGCGATACAACCCTCGGGGCCTAGGCGATCCGCAGCGAGAACAGTCGCGTGCGAGCTGCCCCTGAGCGATCCACCACTCTGGCACGGAGTGTGAATGCCCCCGAGCGGGCCGGCACGCCCGAGACCTGGCCGCTCGAGACGAGCCGGAGGCCGGGAGGCAGCGCGCCGCCCACGCGCGCCCAGCGGTACGGCATCGTGCCTCCCGTTGCCTTCAGGCGTGCGACATAGGTGCGCCCGCGATTTCCCGCCGGAAGGACGTGTGAGGTGATCGCAAGGGCGGGCCGCACGGCCGAAGGAGGAGGCTTCGGGGCGATCCCGAGCTCGACGAGCGCGTCGTTCACCATGCTCCCCATCGCCTCGGCACCCGGTGCCGTGAGGTGGATCCCGTCGGGCTGGAACCAGCCGGGCTTGTCGACCGACAGGGCGTTCCATTCGAGCACGGTCAGCTCGGGGTGGCGGCGCGCTGCGTCGCGGATCATGTCGTTCATCGATGCGTAGTCCTGGCGCGACGCGCGGAGCGTCGCCCAGAGCACCCTCTGCACACCTGCCCTGCGGAAGACCGCAAGCGCCTGCTCGATGTTGTCGGCGTAGTTCGCCTCGTAGTCGTTGTAGCCGACAATCACCACGACGACCGGGCCCAACTCCGACCCAAGGGTGGTGGCACGGTCGATCACGTTCGGCGGGCGCACGCCGTCGTACGGGCAGCTCGCGTCACCGACCCTCCTGCACGCCGCAACCTCCAGCCTGAGGTCGATGCCGCGCCCGAGCGTCCGCTTCGCGTCCGGGTCGTAGGCCATCGCCGTGGCGGCGGAGTCGCCGAACACCGTGACGCGCGTCGCGGCGGTCGAGCCGCCGGTGGCCGCGCCGGCGAACGCGAGCACCGAGACGACGATCGTCGCGACCGCACGTGCCGGACGGGAGGCCATCCCGCCGAGGGTAGCGAGTCCGGAGAGCGCGAGAGCCGCCCCGGATGGCGGCCCCCGCTATCACGTGGCCCCGGCCCTCAGGCGGGGACCCGCTGCTCCAGCTCCGCGCTCCAGTCGCCCGCCACCGCGCGCGCATTCATCCGCGACCGGTGCAGGAAGGCCTCCTGTCCTGCCTCGACGCTCGCCGCCTCGCCCGCCCACGCCTCGAGCGCCGACGCCTGCAGCGCGCGACCGTACGAGAAGGAGAGCGGCCAGGGGCCGCCCACGCGGTTGATCGCGTCCAGGTTCTCGGTTGCCTCGACCTCGGACTGGCCGCCGGAGAGGAACACGACGCCCGGCACGATCGCCGGCACGTGACGGCCGAAGCAGTCGAGCGTCAGCTCGGCCACCCGCGCCGCGGCCGCCTGCGTCGGGCAGCCCTTGCCGGAGATCACCATGTTCGGCTTGAGCAGCATCCCCTCGAGCGCGATGCCCTGACGGTCGAGCTCGTCGAAGACGAGATGGAGGGTGCGGGAGGTCACCTCGTGGCAGCGCTCGATCGTGTTGTCCGCATCCATCAGCACCTCGGGCTCGACGATCGGCACGATCCCGGCTTCCTGCGACAGCGCGGCGTATCGCGCGAGCGCGTGCGCGTTCACGTGGAGGCACGCGTCGCTGGGAATCCCGTCGCCGATCGTGATCACCGCGCGCCACTTGCTGAAGCGCGCGCCGAGCGCGTGGTACTCCGCGAAGCGCGCACGGAGGCCGTCGAGGCCCTCCGTCACCTTCTCGCCCGGATGCCCGGCGAGATCCTGAGCGCCCAGGTCGACTTTGATGCCTGGCACGACCCCTTTCGAGGCGAGCAGCGCGGGGAACGGGGTGCCGTCGTCCGCGGCCTGCCGGATCGTCTCGTCGTAGAGGATGACGCCGCCGATGTACTCCTCGAAGCCCGGCGTCGTGAACAGCAAGTTCCGATAGCCGCGGCGGTTCTCCTCGGTCGACTCGACTCCGATCGCGTCGAAGCGCTTCTTGATCGTGCCCGTCGACTCGTCCGCGGCGAGGACGCCCTTGTGGTCAGCGACGATCGCCCTCGCGATCGCGTTCAGCTCCTGCGCCGCCATCAGCGGCCTCCTTCCGTTCGCAGTCTTCTCAGCTT
This sequence comes from uncultured Actinomycetes bacterium, assembly GCA_963747125.1. Taxonomy (GTDB): domain Bacteria; phylum Actinomycetota; class Thermoleophilia; order Gaiellales; family Gaiellaceae; genus Gaiella. The sequence goes on from CAVVEN010000013.1 coordinate 18,867, forward strand.
GCCCGACGGATGGTGCGCGGTGATGCGCCGGACCGTGCCCGAGCGCGAGCGCATCACGATCGACTCCGTCTCGACGCCTTCCATGCCGACCCGCACGCCGCGCAGGAGCGGCCCGCCGGTGACGCCCGTCGCGGCGACGAACACGTTGTCGCTCCGCACCAGGTCGTCGTGCGTCAAGACGCGGTCGACGTCGTAGCCCGCGTCGACGAGCGCTTTCCGCTCGCCGTCCTCCCGCGGCCACAGGCGTCCCTGCAGCGCGCCGCCGTGACACTTGATCGCCGCCGCGGAGATGACGCCCTCCGGGGTGCCGCCGATTCCCATCAGCATGTCGACACCCGTGCCCGGCTGCGCCGCTGCGATAGCCGGCGCCACGTCGCCGTCGCGAATCAGGTTGACGCGCGCGCCCGCGTCGCGCAGCTCCGCGATCAGCGCGTCGTGCCTCTCACGCTCCAGGACGACCACGGTGATCTCGTTGGGCTCGACACCGCGGGCCTCCGCGACTCGCGCGACGTTCTCGGTCGGGGAGGCGTCGATGTCGATCGCGTCTGCAGCCTGGGGCCCGACCGCGATCTTGTCCATGTAGACCGCCGCGCCGGGAAAGAACATCGACCCGCGCTCGGCCACGGCGATCACGGAGATCGCGCCCGGGATGCCGAGCGCCGTCAGCCTCGTCCCCTCCAGCGGGTCGACGGCGACGTCGACCTCCGGCCCGGTTCCGTCGCCGACCTCCTCGCCGTTGTAGAGCATCGGCGCCTCGTCCTTCTCCCCTTCGCCGATCACGACGACGCCCTTCATCGAGACCGAGTTGACCATGAAGCGCATCAGGTCGACCGCGGCCTGGTCGGCGGCGTTCTTGTCGCCGCGGCCGATCCACCGAGACGCGCCCATCGCCGCCGCTTCCGTCACCCGGACGAGCTCGAGCGCGAGGTTGCGGTCGGGCGGCGTCCGTGCTGGCTCGGCGCTCATCGCGCGCCCGATCCTACCCCGCCGGGAGCCTCCGCGACGCGCGGCTCCGCAGGCTCGAGGAGGACGACGACGATCCCCGCCACGACGACGAGCGCCCCTCCCGCAAGCGTCGCCGCGCCGGGCCGCTGGTCGAGGAACGACCACGCCAGGAGGACTCCGGCAACCGGCTCGAGGAACGTGAGCACGCCGGCGGCCTGCGCGGTGACGCGCCGGAGCAGAGTCACGTAGGCGAGCGTCGACAGGCCCGTGAAGACGATCCCGAGGGTCAGCGCGACCGCCCATTCGTCGAACCCGCTCGGGATGACCCGGTCTGCGAACAGAAGCACCGGGGACACTGCGATCGCGCCGACGAGACAATCCCAGAACGCGACGGTGACCGGCGGGGTGGCGGCGGACAGCAGCCGCTTCGAAAGGATCACGAGTGCCGCGTACGCGATCGCGGAGCCGAGGCCCGCGGCGACGGCGAGCGCGGACGCCCGGCCGTCGCTGCCGCCGTTGTCGAGCGCGATCGCGACGATGCCGACGGCACCGAGGGCACAGGCGCCGAGGACGACCGGGCTCAGCGGCTCCGGCAGCACCACCGGCGCGACGAGCGCGATCACGAGCGGTGCCGCGTAGAACGTCAGCACCGCGAGCGCGACGGATCCGCGGTCGACGGCCTCGAAGAAGAGCAGCCAGTGGACCCCCTGGACGACGCCGAGAAGGCAGAGCGCCCCGAGCCGCCCGCGCGGGGCGAGCAGGCCGGCTCGTCCGGACGCGACCGCGACGATGCCGAGCGTCGCCGCCGCGAGCGCGAGACGCCAGAAGGCAAGCGGACCGGCGCCCAGCTCGACGGATGCGACGAGGACGGCAATGAAGCCCCACGACGCCGCGAGGGCCCCGAGCGCGGCGTTCCAGCGCATCGCGCGATCGTACGGCGCCGAGGACGGAGGCCGGTGTCCCTCGGCCGACCCGGATCGAGCGGAGGCGGCCGGCCGAGAGGCTTACATTCGCTCGGGCGCGTCGATCCCGAGCAGGTCGAGGCAGGTCGCGACGACCGCCTGCGTGCCTGCGCAGAGGGCGAGCCGGAAACCTTCGGCCTCCGACTCGAGCACGCGATGGTGGTGGTAGAAGCGGTGGAAGTCGTCGGCGACCCGGATCGCGTATGCCGGGAGCGCATGCGGGCCGCGACGAGCCGTCGCCTCCCGGATCACCTCGGGCAGCTCGAGCAGCCGCTTGACGAGCTCGCGCTCCTCGGGGGCGAGCGGGACGACCGGCCGCGGCTCCGGCTCGCGGCCCTCGGCGTTCCGCAGGATCCCGGCGACGCGCGCGTGCGCGTACTGCACGTAGTAGACGGGGTTCTTCTGGCTCCGCTCGGCGGCGAGGTCGACGTCGATCTCGATCGTCTGATCGTGACCGCGCGAAAGGAGGTACCACCGCGCCGCGTCGACGCCGATCTCGTCCACGAAGTCGTCGAGGAACACGACGTCGCCGCGTCGCTTGGACATCGCCGCGGCCTGGCCGCCTCGGGTCAGGTGCACCAGCTGATAGATCAGCACCTCGACGGCGTCCCGCGGGTGGCCGAGCATCTCCGCGAGCGCGGCGAGACGGGCCATGTACCCGTGATGGTCGGCCCCGAGCACGTACACGAGCCGGTCGAAGCCCCGGCCGAACTTGCGGCGAATGTAAGCGACGTCCGCGGCGAAGTACGTCGGCGTCCCGTCCGAGCGGATGACGACGCGGTCGCGATCGTCACCGTGGAGGCTCGTCTTCGCCCACGTCGCGCCGTCGACCTCGTACGTCTCGATCGACGCGAGCGCGGCCGGGATCTCAGCCTCGACCACGCTCTGCCGCTCGAAGGTGTCGAAGTGGATGCGGAAACGCTCGAGCGCCGCTTCGATCTGCTCGAGCATTTGGGGCACGGGGTCGCCGGGCTCGCGCGCGAGGTCCGCGACGTAGTCGCCCCGGTACCCGTCCTCGGGCGGCTCCTCCCCGCGCCGGAATGCCTCGACCGACGCGCGGAAGAGGTCCATCTGCGTGCCGGCGTCGTTGTAGTAGTACTCGCGCTCGACCTCGTTCCCGGCGAGCTCGAGCAGCCGCGCAACGGCGTCGCCGTACGCGCCGTTCCGTGCCGACGCGACGGTGAGCGGGCCGGTGGGGTTCGCGGAGACGAGCTCGACCTGGATCCGCTCGGGCGGATCGGCCGAGCCTGCCCCGAACGCCCGGCCCGCCGCGAGCACGGCCTCGAGACCGGACGCGAGCCACGCGTCGTCGACCGTGATGTTGAGGAAGCCGGGCCCGGCGACCTCGACGCCGCCGACGCCGTCGAGCGCCGCGATCCGCGCGCACAGCTCCTCGGCCACCTCCCGCGGTGGCTGGCGCCGCTCGCCGGCGAGCCGAAGCGCGACGTTCGTCGCGTAGTCGCCGTGGCGCGGGTCCGCGGGGCGCTCGAGCTCGACCGGCGCACCCGCAACCTCTGCGAGGACGACAGCGAGCGCGCGGGTCGGGTCGCTGCCGTCCATCTCACGCATCGTACGGTTGGTCACCACGCAGCATCCGGGGATCCGACCGGGCGAGCTCGTGGGGCGACTCGGCCGGTGCTCGGCCCGCCGCTCGCGGTCTCGCACCCGCTCTGACGAAAAGCGCTACTCGACGGCCGCGGCGGCGACCGCCGGCGTTCGCGTCGTCGTCGCCGTGCGTGCGGTGATGCCGTCGCGGGCGAGTGCGATCGCGACTTCCTCTCGCGCCTTGTAGATCCGCCACTTGACGGTCGCCAGCGTGATCTCCAGCGAGTCGGCGATCTCGGTGTACGAGAGGCCGACGATGTCGCGCAGGAGGAGCGCCATCTTGAGGTCGACGGTGAGCGCCTCGACGGCCCGCCAGACGGCGTCGATCGTCTCGGTGCGCTCGAAGGGCTGGTCGACGACCTCGAGAGGCGGGATGTCGTCGAGCGCGACGACGGCGCGCGGCCGGCGCTCGAGCGCGCGGAGCTCGTCGAGCACGCGGTTCTTCGTCACCTGGAAGAGCCACGTCGTGAACCGCGACCGGTCGGAGAAGCCGGGCAGCCCCTGGTAGACGCGGAGGAAGACCTCCTGCGTCAGGTCCTCGGCGAGGCTGCGGTCGCCGACGAGGCGCAGGACGTAGTTGTAAACGGGCTGCTCGTACGCCCTGACGATGAGGTTGAACGCCCGCTCGTCACCCCGCTGGGCCTTTCGGAGCACACCGTGATCGGGCTGCGTCAGGGCCAATGCGCCGCGAGCATAGCGCCCACTCGCGACGATTCACACACAATTTACGACTCGGTGACGTGTTAGCGATCGGCGGGCGCCACGAGGCTCGCCCCCGTCATCGCGTCGGGGCGCTCGATGCCGAGGAGATCGAGTACGGTCGGGGCGAGATCGGACAGCTCGCCGGCGCCCCTGAGCTCCGCGCCTGCGAGGGTCAGGACGAGCGGCACCGGGTTCGTCGTGTGTGCCGTGTGCGGGCTGACGCCATCGTCCTCGAGGAGCTTCTCCGCGTTTCCGTGGTCCGCGGTGACGAGGCAGGTCCCGCCCGCGCGCTGCGTCGCCTCGACCACCGCGCCGAGGCACCCGTCGGCCGTCTCGACCGCCGTGACGACGGCCGGGATGACGCCGGTGTGCCCGACCATGTCGGGGTTCGCGAAGTTCACCACGCAGAACGAGATGCCGCTCCCCAGCGCGTCCGAAACGCGCGCCGCCACCTCGCGTGCGGACATCTCGGGCTTCAGGTCGTAACTCGCGACGTCGCGGGGCGAGGGCACGAGGATCCGCTCCTCCCCGTCCCAGGGCTCCTCGACGCCGCCGTTGAAGAAGTACGTGACGTGCGCGTACTTCTCGGTCTCCGCCGCGTGGAGCTGCTGCCGCCCGGCGACGCTCAGCACCTCCGCCAGCGTGTCCGGCACGACTTGCTCGGCGAACGCGACCGGGCACGCGAAGTCGTCGCGGTACCGCGTCATCGTGACCACGTCGGCGTTCGCCTCGAGCAGCCGCTGCGTGAGCTGACGGGCGCGGTCGGGACGGAAGTTGAAGACGATCGCCGCGTCCAGGGAGGGATCGAGGCGGGGCCGGCCGCGGAGCACGACCGGCTCGACGAACTCGTCGGTCACACCGCGCTCGTAGCTCGCGCGCACCGCGGCGACGGGGTCGTCCGCCGGCTCGCCGACGCCGCCGACGATCGCGTCGAGCGCGCGGTCGGTTCGCTCCCAGCGCTGGTCGCGGTCCATCGCGTAGTACCGCCCGACGACGGTCGCGATGCGCTCGGGTGGAAGCGTCGCAAGGTCGGTCACGGCAGCGTGGGGCGACACGTCGCGACCGTCGGTGAACGCGTGGATCCAGGTTCGTTCCTCCATCTCCGCCCGCCGCGCGAGCTCGAGCAGCGCGCGGAGGTGGTCGATGTGCGAGTGGACGCCGCCGGTCGAGACGAGACCAAGCAGGTGCACGTCGCCGTCACGCTCGCGTGCGCGCCGGAACGCACCGGCGAGCGCCTCGTTCTCGAACAGCGACCTGTCCGCGACGGCCCGGCTCACCCGCACGAGGTCCTGGAAGAGGATCCGGCCCGAGCCGATCGTCAGGTGGCCGACCTCCGAGTTCCCCATCTGGCCGTCGGGCAGGCCCACCGCCGCTCCCGAGGCACGGAGCTCCGTGCTCGGGTAGCGGGCGACGAGGTCGTCGAAGACCGGGGTGCGTGCGAGCGCGACGGCGTTCCCGGGCCCGGGCGGAGCGATCCCCCACCCGTCGAGGATCACGAGCGTGACGAGCGGCAGCGGGCCGCTGCTCACGGCCGCGCCGCGAGGCAGATCGCCTCGAACGACTCCGGATCGAGCGAGGCGCCGCCGACCAGCGCCCCGTCGACGGCGGGCTGCGCCATCAGCTCGGCCGCGTTCTCCGGCTTGACCGAGCCGCCGTAGAGCACGCGCGTCTCGTGCAGGGCCTTGATCGTCTCGTGCGCCTCTTGCGCAAGCTGCGGCGTAGCCGTCTTGCCGGTGCCGATCGCCCACACCGGCTCATAGGCGATCACGAGCGCGTCGTGTTGGGGGATTGCCGCGACCTGTCGCCGGAGCACCGCGCTCGTCTCCCCCGCCTCGCGCTCCGACTCCGTCTCGCCGACGCACGCGATCACGCCGAGCCCCGCCTCGAGCGCGGCCTCGCATCGCTCCCGGACGGTGTCGTCCGTCTCGCAGAAGTACTGGCGGCGCTCCGAATGCCCGACGATCGCTCCCTCGACGCCGAGCTCGAGGAGCATCGCGGCCGAAACCTCGCCGGTGAAGGCGCCCTCGGCGGCCCAGTGGACGTTCTGCGCGTAGACGGGGACACCGCGCCCCACCGCGGCCGCGAGCGACGTGAACGCCGGGCAGACGACCACCTCCACCCCGGCGGGAGGCTCGAACGAGTCGAGGAACGCGGCCGTCTCGGGCGGCCCCTTGAACATCTTCCAGTTGCCCGCGACGAGCACGCAGGTGATCCTAGTGACGGTTCCCATGGACAGTGACGACATCCGGTACGCGCGCAGCGGCGAGTACCACATCGCCTACCGCGTCGAAGGTGACGCCCAGGGTGGCATCGACGTGCTCCGTGTCGGGGCCTACGTCTTCAGCCTCGCGCTCAGGCTTCCGCCTCCCGTGCAGGCGATGAGCGACCGCTACGCGGCGCTGGGGCGCGAGATCACGTTCGACGGGCGCGGCATGGGCCTGTCCGACCGCCTTCGGGACCGTCGGCTGCCGCCGATCGAGGAGCGAATGGACGATCTGAGAGCGGTGCTCGACGCCGCCGAGGTTCGGCGGGCTCTGGTGGTCGCCGGTGCGGACGGCGGGCCACTCACGTGTCTTTTCGCAGCCACGTACCCCGATCGGACGCTGGGGCTCGTGTTGATGAACACCGCGCCCCGCATCGCGTGGGCGCCCGACTATCCGTGGGGCATTCGACGGGACGAGTTCGAGCGCGAGCTCGAGGAGATGGAGACCGGCTGGGGAACGCGCGCGTACGCCGAGGGGCACGCGCCCTGGCCGATGGAGGGTATGACGCGAGAGGGGGCAGTCGCCTGGTGGCTCGAGTGGATGCGCCTCTCCGCCGCGCCCGGCGACGCCGTCGCACTCTGGCGGATGTTCTACGACTCCGACGTCCGCGACGTGCTCGGGACGATTCGCGTGCCGACGCTCGTCCTCAGCCGAGGGGGCCGGATGGAGTCCGAGGCGAAGGCGTTCGCGGCGCTGATCCCCGGCGCGCGGCAGGAGACGATGCCCGGATCCGCGGCGACCGTGATGCAGGAGCATCCCGATGCGTACCTCGATGCCGTTGACCGATTCGCGCGGGAGCTGCGCGAGGAGGAGGCCGAGCTCGACAGCGTGCTCGCGACCGTCCTCTTCACCGACATCGTCGGCTCGACGGCGCGCCAGGCCGAGCTCGGAGACCGCCGCTGGGCGGAGCTCGTGGGCGAGCATCACGCCGTCGTGCGCGCGTGTCTGGCTCGCTATCGCGGCCGCGAGCTCGACACGGCGGGCGACGGCTTCTTCGCGGCGTTCGACGGCCCGGCGCGCGGAATTCGTTGTGCGCGCGCGATCGTGAACGACGTCAGCAGGCTCGGCATCCAGGTCCGCGCCGGGCTGCACACGGGCGAATGCCGGACGGTCGACGAGAAGATCGGCGGGCTTGCCGTGTCGATCGGCGCCCGCGTGAGCGCGCTCGCCGGCCCATCGGAGATCCTCGTCTCCCAGACCGTACGGGATCTCGTCGCGGGCGCGGGCCTCGCGTTCGCCGAGCGCGGCGAGCACGTCCTCAAGGGCGTGCCCGGCTCGTGGCGCCTCTACGCCGTCGTGTAAGAACAGACGGGTCGTGCGGGCGGGACCGCCCCGTCCCCCGCGATCTCGACGATCTCCCACGGCGCCGGAGCGTCTCCGAGTTGCCGGCGGCGAGCGAGCGAGCGATCCTAGTCGGCGGTGATCGGACGATGAGCGACGACGACATCCGGTACGCGAGGAACGGAGACATCCACATCGCGTACGAGGTCTCCGGGCAGCGCGGCGGTGTCGACGTCGTGCTGATCAGGACGTTCGTCTCGCAGCTCGAATACTTCCACCGCTTGCCGGTCATGGTGTCGTTCACCGAGCGGCTCGCCCGGCTCGGGCGGGTGATCTGCTTCGACCACCGCGGCACAGGGCTCTCCGACCGTCTCCGGGGCTTTCGCCTGCCGACGATCGAGGAGCGCGTGGACGACCTCCGCGCGGTGCTGGACGCCGTCGCGAGCGACCGCGCGGTGCTCGTCGCGCTCGCGGACGGCGGGCCGCTCGGGTGCATGTTCGCCGCGGTCCACCCCGAGCGGACGACGGGGCTCGTGCTCTGCAACACACGACCGCGGACGGCGTGGTCACCGGACTATCCGTGGGGCATGAACGAGGCTGAGTTCGAGCGGCAGCTTGCCGAGATCGACCGTGACTGGGGGACGCGGACGATGGCCGAGGCCACGGCCCGCAGGCATCCGTTCGAGGAGATGTCGTTCGAGGACCGGGTGGCCTGGGATATCGGCAACATGCGCGTCTCGGCGGGCCCCGGCGACGCCGCCGCCGCGTTCAGGATGTTCTACGAGTCGGATGTGCGTCATGTCCTCGGGACGATCCCGGTCCCGGCGCTCGTTCTGAGCCGGGAGGGGGAGAAGGCGGAGGAGGGCGCGGCGTTCGCGCGACTCATCCCGGCCGCCCGCCATCAGACGGTGCCCGGAGCGGCGGCCTACGTCGTCTCCGAGCACAGCAGTGCGTACCTCGACGCGATCGAGCGCTTCGTGGGCGAGCTGCGCGACGTCGAGGCTCAGCTGGAGAGCATCCTCGCCACTGTCCTGTTCACGGACATCGTCGGTTCGACTGCACGCCAGGCCGAGCTGGGCGACCGCCGCTGGCACGACCTCGTGCAGGAGCACCACCGCTCCGTGCGCTCGTGCCTGGCGCGGTACCGGGGACGCGAGCTCGACACTGCGGGTGACGGCTTCTTCGCCGCATTCGACGGCCCCGTGCGGGCGATTCGGTGCGCAGAGGCGATCCGGGACGCGGTCGCGGGCCTCGGGATCGAGCTGCGCACCGGCCTGCACACCGGCGAATGCCGGACGATCGACGGGAAGATCGGGGGGCTTGCCGTCTCGATCGGCGCGCGCGTGACGAGCCTCGCCGGCCCGTCGGAGATCCTCGTGTCGCAGACCGTTCGCGATCTCGTCGCCGGCTCGGGGCTGGAGTTCGCCGACAGAGGCGAGCACGAGCTGAAGGGCGTTCCCGGCTTCTGGCGCGTTTTCGCGGTCGCCTGACTACCTACGCGGGCGGGATGGCCGCCACGCCGGGGAGCTGCTTGCCCTCGAGCAGCTCGAGCGAGGCGCCGCCGCCGGTCGAGACCCAGGAGACGTCGTCGTCGAGCGAGAGCTCCGAGATCGCGCGGACCGAGTCGCCGCCGCCGACGACCGTGTATCCGTCGACCCCGGCGACCGCTTCTGCGACCGCCTTCGTCCCCTCGGCGAACCTGGCCCACTCGAAGACGCCCATCGGGCCGTTCCAGAACACGGTCCTCGCACGGCGGATCAGGTCGCCGAACCGCGCGCGGCTCTCGGGGCCGATGTCCAGCCCGAGCCAGCCTTCGGGCAGGTCGTCGTAGGGGGCAACCCGGCTCTCCGCGTCAGCGTCGAACGAGACCGCTGCGACGACGTCGCTCGGAAGCTGGACGGGAAACGGCAGCGAGGCACCGTCGCGAAGCTCCTCGGCCATCTTGCCGCCGACGATGACCGTGTCCGCCCGTCCGCCGAGGTTCCGGAGGACGCCGAGCTTGTCGTCCACCTTCGCGCCGCCGGCGACGAGGACGAACGGGCGCTCGACGTCTCCGAGCAGCCGTCCGAGGTGCTCGAGCTCGGCGAGGAGGAGAAGCCCCGCGTACGCGGGCAGCAGATGCGCGATCGCCTCGGTCGACGCGTGCGCTCGGTGTGCCGACCCGAAGGCGTCGTTCACGTACAGGTCCATCCCCTCGGCCAACGTCCGCGCGACGGCGGAGTCGTTCGAGGTCTCGCCGTCCAGGAAGCGGGTGTTCTCGAGGACGCGAAGCCGCTTGTCGGGCACGAGCTCGGCGAGCCGCGCCGCGACGGGGGCGATCGCGAAGGCCGGGTCGTGCCCCTTCGGCCGGCCGAGGTGCGAGCAGACAGCGGCCTCGGCCGCGCCGCGATCGAGGAGGAGCTGGATCGTCGGCACGGCGGCGCGAATGCGCGTGTCGTCGGCGACTCGGCCGTCCTCGAGCGGAACGTTGAGGTCGGCCCGCACGAGCACGCGCTTGCCGGCGACGTCGGCGGTCTCGACGGAGCGCGGCAGCGTCATTCGCTCGCCACGGCGTCGCCCCGGCAGCTCAGGCCGCGCCCCTCAGGGCAGCAGCCGCCCGACGAGGTCGACGAGCCGGCAGCTGTAGCCCCACTCGTTGTCGTACCAGCCGAACACCTTCGCCGTGCGGCCGTGGCTCATCGTCAGCTTGCTGTCGAAGATGCACGAATGGCCGTTGCCGACGATGTCGGTGGACACGAGTGGGTCGTCCGAGTACTGGAGGTACCCCTGCAACGACCCGCTCGACGCCGCCGCGGCGTACGCGGCGTTTATCTCGTCCGTGGTCACGTCGCGGCCCAGCGTGACGACGAGGTCGGTGAGCGAGCCCGTCGGGACCGGCGCACGCACCGAGATGCCGTCGACCTTCCCCTGGAGATGCGGCAGCACGAGGCCGATCGCCTTCGCGGCGCCCGTCGAGGTCGGGATCAGGTTGATCGCCGCCGCACGGGCCCGCCGAAGGTCCTTGTGCGGCAGGTCGAGGATGCTCTGGTCGTTCGTGTACGCATGGATCGTCGTCATGAAGCCCGACTCGACGCCGGCCAGGTCGTCGATCACCTTCGCGAGCGGCGCGACGCAGTTCGTCGTGCAGGAGGCGTTCGAGACGATGTGGTGCGCCGCCGCGTCGTACTCGGCGTCGTTGACGCCGAGCACCACCGTGAAGTCCGGGTCGGTCGCCGGCGCCGAGATGATCACCTTCTTGGCGCCTGCGTCGAGGTGCTTCTGCGCGCCCTCGCGGTTGGCGAAGAAGCCGGTGGACTCGAGCACGACGTCGACGCCGAGGTCGCCCCAGGGGAGGCCGGCGGGGTCGCGCTCGGAGAGCATCTTCATCTGCTCGCCCGCGGCGGTGATCACGCCGTCGCCGAGCTCGACGTCTCCGGGGAACGGGCCGAGCACCGAGTCGTACCTGAGGAGGTGCGCCATCGTCTTCGCGTCTCCCAGGTCGTTGACCGCGACGATGTCGATCTCCGCGCCGAGCTGTTGCTGGGCGCGGAAGAAGTTACGGCCGATGCGGCCGAACCCGTTGATGCCGACCCGGATTCCCATCCTGTTCTCGCCTCCGTCGTCTCGAGATGCGCCTGCTGCGAGTCTAGTGAGGGCTGCGTCGGCGAGCCGCACTCCCCTCCGCAAGCGTCGGGTCGCGCGAGGCGGGCTGAGGGAGGAGCTCCGAGGATGTCCCCTCCCTCACGTGCGCGCTCCGGCACCAGGCGGCGGATGGGGTCTGGATCCCCGCCCGGGAGCGCGAGCCCGCCGGGGTGGAGTATGGGGCTCCGACGCCGGTTCCTCAACCCGTCCGTCCGCGCATGGCCGGCTCGGCGCGGGCGAGCTCGACGAGCCGGGCGAGCCTGCCGGCCATGGCCGCCTTCGTCACCGGTGGGTCCGCCTTCGCCGCCAGCTCCCGCAGCGAGAGCGACGGGTGCCGGAGCCTGAGCTCGGCGGCAGTCTGGAGGCTGGGCGCCAGCCCGTCGAGCGCCCCCGAGCCCAGCAGGTCGCGCGCAGCGTCGAGCTGCTCACGCGCCGAGCGGCTCTGACGGACGAGGTTGGCGTGGTCGGCGTTCGCCAGCCGGTTGGCGTCCGCTCGAAGGCCCGCGACGAGGGCGCGCTCCTCGAGCGCTAGCACCGTCTCGCTCGCCCCGGCGACGGCGAGGTAGGCCTCGATCGCGTCCCAGCTCTTCGCGTAGGCGGCCGAATGCGACTCCCGGTCGATCACGCGCATCCGCACGCCCGCCGCGGAGGCGACGCTGCGGATGAACGCCGCGCCGGCGTGGAGCGTTGTCCGTACCTCGAGGTGCGGGGAGCGCGGTCCGCTCAGCGAGCCAGCGCCCAGGAACGCCCCGCGGAGATAGGCCGAGCGGCAGCACGCGCGCGCGACGACCCGGCCCGGGGGGCGATCGAGTGGGAGTCGCTCGCGCGCGAGCACACCCGCCTCGGTCAGCACGTCGATCGCGTGCGCGGCATCGCCCACGAGAAGCTGCGTGCGTGCGCTCCGGTCGAATGCGTGCGTGCGGTAGGTCCTGATCTCGGAGTCGACGCGAAGCGCTCTCAGGATCGCGAATGCCCGGCGGGCGACCGCGGACTCGGCCAGATCGAGGTGGAAGGCAAGCTCGCCGCGCCCGAGCAGGTGCACCGTGCCGGCCGTGTGGAAGAGCGCGGAGATCTCGGCGAGGCGATCGCATCGTCGTTCCGGCGTGACGGCCGCGAGCTCCGCGCGGGCGTCGGCGGCGAGCGTACCGGAGCTCACAGGAGCGTCCCCTCGAGCGCGAGCAGCCGCCGCTTGAGTCGTTCGCCGGACGGCCCGTAGCCGCCGAGGGCGAAGGGCTCGTCACCCCCCGCGGCGACGACCCGATGACACGGGACGACGAGCGACCACCTGCTCGACGCGCAGAAGCTCCCCGACGCGCGCGCGGCGCGGGGCCGGCCGGCGAGGGCAGCGAGGCCGCCGTAGGTGACGACCTCGCCCCATCTGATCGAGCGGGCCGCGGCCAGGAGCTCGCGCTGGAAGCTGGTGAGGCCCGTCTCGTCCACCGGCACGTCGTCGTACGAGACCGGTATCCCCCGGAGGTGCGAGGCGAATCGTCGGCACACATCCGACACGAATGTGTGGCGCTCCGGTGACGCCTCGCCAGCTAGCGTGACTTCAGGGGGGTTTTCTCCCCCTGGGGGCCCCGCACGCCGCGGGGAGAGGCGGCGGTGTCCCGACGCGAGAGCGTGCCCGACGAGGACGCCGTCGCGCGCGACGACCTCGCCCACCCCCCACCCGCCCGCCGCGTAGCGACAGACGGTCCGTCCGGCCCCGTCGTCGCGCAGGACGACGATCCGCGGCTCGGGAGGCATGGGGTCGTCCGCGGTACGGCGAAGGCGAGCCGTGCCCATCGCATCGACTCTACAATCGGGCCCGATGAGTGCCCCCGGGATCTTCCGGCCGCCGGCCGCGGTCAACGAGCCGATCCGCTCGTACGTCCCCGGCTCGCCCGAGCGGGCCGAGCTGCAGCAGCGGCTCGAGGAGATGGCCGCCGAACGGCTGTCGATCCCGCTCGTGATCGGGGGCGAGCGTGTCGAGACCGGAACGACCTTCGACGCGGTCATGCCGCACGACCGCGACCACGTCCTGGCGGACGTCGCAAAGGGCGAGGCGTCGCACATCGAGCAGGCGATCGTGGCCGCGCGCGAGGCCCACGCGCCGTGGGCCGCGACACCGTGGCACGAGCGCGTCGCGGTGTTCCTCCGAGCGGCAGAGCTGCTCTCAGGCCCGTGGCGCTCGACGCTGAACGCGGCGACGATGCTCAACCAGTCGAAGACGGTGCACCAGGCGGAGATCGATGCGGCGTGCGAGACGATCGACTTCCTCCGGTTCAACGCCGACTACCTCGTCCGGATCTACGGGGAGCAGCCGATCTCGTCGCAGGGCGTGTGGAACCGAATGGAGTACCGGCCGCTCGAGGGGTTCGTGTTTGCAATCAGCCCGTTCAACTTCACGGCGATCGGCGCGAACCTGACGACCTCCCCGGCCCTGATGGGGAACACGGTCGTGTGGAAGCCCGCCTCGACCCAGGCGCTTTCCGCCTGGTACACGCTCCGTCTGCTCGAGGAGGCTGGGCTCCCGCCCGGAGTGATCAACCTCGTCTTCGGGCCCGGCGCCGAGCTCGGCGGTGCCGCGCTGAAGAGCCCCGAGCTCGCAGGCGTCCACTTCACCGGGTCGACGGGTGTCTTCCACTCCATCTGGCGCACGATCGGGAACGGGATCGACCGCTACCGCAACTACCCGCGCATCGTCGGGGAGACGGGCGGGAAAGACTTCATCCTCGCCCACCCCTCCGCCGATCCCGGGGCGGTCGCGACGGCGATCGTCCGCGGGTCGTTCGAGTACCAGGGCCAGAAATGCTCCGCGTCGTCGCGGCTCTACCTGCCGTCGAACCTATGGGGCGAGATCCGCGAGACGCTCGAGCGCGACATCCCGACGATCTCGATGGGCGATCCGCGGGACTTCACGAACTTCATGGGCGCCGTGATCGACCGCTCGTCGTTCGAGACGCAGGCTGCGGCGATCGCTGAGGCACGCGAGGCGGGCGCCGAGATCGTCGCGGGGGGCAACGTCGACGACTCCGAGGGCTGGTTCGTGGAGCCGACGGTGATCAAGACCGACGATCCATCGTTCCGGCTGATGCAGGACGAGCTGTTCGGCCCTGTCGTGACCGCGTACGTCTACGACGAGGCGCGGTGGGACGACACGCTCGACCTCGTCGACGGGACGGGCTCCTACGCGCTCACGGGAGCCGTGTTCGCGAACGACCGTGCGGCGATCGGGCAGGCGCACGACGCGCTCCGCTACGCGGCCGGGAACTTCTACGTCAACGACAAGCCGACCGGCGCTGTCGTGGGCCAGCAGCCGTTCGGCGGGGCACGTGCGTCCGGGACGAACGACAAGGCCGGCTCCATGTGGAACCTCATCCGGTGGGTCAGCCCGCGGACGGTGAAGGAGACCCTCGTGCCGGCGACGGACTATCGCTACCCGTTCCTCGAGCCGGACTCGTAGCCCGTCCGGGCACGTCGACGCGGACGACGATCCGCGTCGCACGAATCGCGTCAGACACCGGTTCCTGTCGAGGGCGAGGTGCGCCTATTCATGCCAGTCGCTCCACTGCCCGACAAGCGCCCACACGAGGCGCACGACGCACCCGTCGAGCAGCCCCGCGGAGTCAGACACCGTTCGCCGTGAGGCCCGACGACGCCCGCGTGCCCGCGGTGATCCCTTCCTGTTCCGCGGCCCCGTTACCGTGAGCGCGTGATCGACGAGATCCGTACCGCGAGCGAGAGCTTCTGGCACTTCCTCTCCGACATCGCGATCCTCCCGCTCCTCGCGGCAATCTGCTGCCAGCTCCTGAAGCTCGCCTGCACGAGCCGCGCGTGGCGGAACGTGCTCGCCGCGGCCTACCCGGACCGACCGGTGCGCTGGCCACCGATCCTCGCGGCGTACGTGGCGGGCGTGGGTGTCAACGCGATCGTCCCCGCTCGCGCCGGCGACGTCGTGCGCGTCGTCCTCGGGCACCGCGCGATCCCGGGCAGCTCGTACACGACCATCGTCTCGTCGACCGTCGTCCTGACCTTCGTCGACATGACACTGGCCATGGTCGTGTTCATCTGGGCGCTGACGCAGGGCGTGCTCCCCTCACTCGACGTCCTCTCCTCCCTCCCGGCCTTCGACTACGGGTGGGCGGTCGAGGACGGCGTCGTGCGCCCGCCAGCGGTGCTGCTCTTCGTCGCGGTCGTCGCCGGCGGTGCGTGGCTCCTCCACCACTTCTGGAACCGCCTCCGCGACAAGGTCGCGCAGGCCTTCGCCGTGCTCCACCCGCCCACGCGCTACTTCCGCACGGTCGTACCGTGGCAGCTCGGCGACTGGGCACTCCGCTTCGCGACCATCTGGTTCTTCCTCGGCGCCTTCGGGATCCCACAGAGCGCGGGAAACGCCGTCCTCGTGCAGGCGTCGATGAGCCTCGCCACACTCGTCCCCGCCACGCCCGGCGGGATCGGCACAGAGCAAGCGCTGCTGGTCTACGCCTTCCGCGACGTCGGCGTCGCACGCTCGACGCTGCTCGCGTTCAGCGTCGGGATGAAGCTGACGATCACCGTCGTCAACGTCGTCGTTGGCTTCCTCGCGATCTTCCTCACGCTCGGGACGCTCCGCTACAAGCAGGTCGTCGAACAGGCCCCGGACGCGCCCCCGCAGCAGTGAGGCGTTGAGAACTCAGCCGCGGCCGGCCTTGTGCAGCTGCGCGTAGACCGCGCGCGCGGTCCGCGCCGGAAGGCCCGGGACGCCCTCGAGCTCCTCCTGCGACGCCGCGAGGAACGACTCCGCGGAGCCGAAGTGCCGCAGGATCGCCCGCCGGCGCGCCGGTCCGATCCCCTCGAGGTCGTCGAAGATCGACTCGAAGGCCCGCGTGTCGCGTCGGCGCCGGTGGTAGCCGAGCGCGAACCGGTGCGCCTCGTCCCGAGCACGCTGGAGAAGTTGCAAGCCCGGATCGTGACGGTCGAGCCGGATCGGGTCGGACCGGCCGGGCACGAACACCTCCTCGTCGCGCTTCGCGAGCGCGACCACGGCGACGCGCGGAAGGTCGTACGTCGCGTGGATCGCCTCGAGCGCGGCCGCGAGCTGCCCCTTGCCGCCGTCGATCACCACGAGGTTCGGGACGGCCGCGAAGCTCTCGTCGTGGCGCTCCGGCGACGCCGCGTCGCGCAGCCGCGCGAACCGGCGCGAGACGACCTGGGCCATCGCCGCGAAGTCGTCCTGCCCGTCGAGCCCGCGCACCGCGAACGTCCGGTAGTGCGCGCGCCGCGCCTCCGCGTCGACGAAGACGGACATCGAGGCGACGATCTCGCGTCCCTGGATGTTGGAGACGTCGAAGCACTCGATCCGCGCGGGAAGGCTCTCGAGGTTGAGCGACTCGCGCAGCTCCTCGAGAGCCTCGACGCGCCGGCGGCGACGCTGCTCGCTCGCGGAGAGATCGTGCGCGAGGGCGAGCTGCGCGTTCTCCTCCGCCAGCTGGGCGAGCCTGAGCTTCTCTCCCCGCCTGGGCGCCCGCACCTCGACGCGCGCGCCACGAAGATCGCCGAGGAACGCCGCGAGCGCGTCCGTGTCCTCGATGTCCGGCGGGACGATCACCTGCGGCGGCACGGCCGGCGCGCTGCCGTAGTGCTCGACGCAGAACGCCTCGAGGATCGTCGCCCGGTCCTGGCCGGCGACGTTCTCGAGGTGGAAGGCGAAGCGGTCGACGAGCTTGCCGTCCCGCAGCGGGAACAGCTGGACGGCGGCGCGGTCGTCCTCGACGGCGAGGCCGATGACGTCGATCGTCCCCACCGCCTGCTTGTCCGCCGCCTGCCGCTGCGCGAGGCTCTCGATCGCCCGCAACCGGTTGCGGTAGCGCGCCGCCTCCTCGAAGCGCTCGTCGGCCGCCGCCTCCCGCATGCGTCGTTCGAGCGCACGCAGGATCGGCTTCGTTTCTCCGGAGAGGAACTCGATCACGCCCTCGACGACCGCGCGGTAGTCGTCCTCGGAGATCGCCCCGATGCAGGGCGCGGTGCACCGCTCGATGTGGTAGTCGAGGCACGGGATCCCGGAGTGGCGCCCGGGCTTCGGCCCCTCGCACGGCCGGAACTGGAACACACGGTTCAGGACGTCGAGCGTCTCGCGTACCTTTTTCGCGTTGGCGTACGGCCCGAAGTAGACGGTGTCGCGCCGGTGCCGCTCGCGCGTGAACATGACGCGCGGAAAGGCGTCGGAGACCGTCACGGCGATGTACGGAAACGACTTGTCGTCCCGCAGCCGCACGTTGAACGGCGGCCGGTGGCGCTTCACGAGGTTCTGCTCGAGGTGGAGCGCCTCCGCCTCGCTCTGCGTCACGATCACTTCGAGCCGGTGGATCCGCCCGACCAGCTGCTCGATCCCCACGCGCGTGTCGCCGCCGCGGTTCCAGTAGCTGCGGACGCGGGCCCGGAGCGACTTCGCCTTGCCGACGTAGAGGATGTCGTCGCGGTCGTCGCGGAAGAGGTAGACCCCGGGCCCCGCCGGTAGCCGTTTCAGCTGCTCCCGAACGGAATCTTCACGCACGCGAGCTAGCGTACCCCCACCTTGCGGCGGATCCTCGTCACGCTCTTCGGCTCGGTCGGCGCGTGCCTCGCGCTCGCGCTCCCGGCGTTCGCCGGCGGTCCGACGATGACGCTCGGGGCGGCAGAGGACGCCGTCCGCGCGCCGGACCTCGTCACCGCGAAGGAGAAGATGAGCGAGCTGCGCCTCGCGGGCCTCACCGCCGTCCGGGTCACGTCGAACTGGCGGCCCGGCTTGACCGCGCCAACGTCGGGCGAGCTTGCGGTGCTGCACAACGTCGAGGCGGCGGCGCGGCTGTCCGGCGTGAAGGTCTACGTCTCCGTCTATTCGCCCGGCTCGGCGACCACCCCGCTCGACCCGATCGCGCAGTCCCAGTTCGCGCAGTACGCAGCGGCGCTCGCATCGGCGCTCCCGAGCTTCGACGACATCATCGTGGGCAACGAGCCGAACCTGAACCGCTTCTGGCTGCCGCAGTTCGCGCCGGACGGCTCGAACGCGTCGGCGCCCGCGTACCTCGGGCTGCTCGCGAAGACGTACGACGCCCTGAAGGCCGTCGACCCCGGCCTCCGCGTCTGGGGCGGCGCGCTGGCGCCGCGCGGCTCGGACCGGCCCGACGGGATCCGGCCGACCTCGTCGCCGACCGCGTTCATCCAAGCGTTGGGGACGGCCTACCGGGCCAGCGGCCGCGCGCTGCCGGTGATGGACGGCCTCGCCCTCCATCCATACCCGGACAACTCCTCGCAGAGCCCCGACTTCCCGCATCCACGCTCCACCTCGATCGGGCTAGCCGACTACGGGAAGCTCGTGTCGCTCCTCGGCGCTGCGTTCGACGGGACGGCGCAGCAGGGCTCGTCGCTCCCGATCCTCTACGACGAGTTCGGCATCGAGTCGACGATTCCCGACGGCAAGTCGTCCGTCTACACGGGCACCGAGCCGACGACGACCAAGCCCGTCGACGAGTACCAGCAGGCAGCCGCTTACGACCTCGGGCTGCGCCTCGCCTTCTGCCAGCCCACGGTTGCCGGCGTGCTCCTCTTCCACTCCCAGGACGAGACGGCGCTTCTCAGCTGGCAGTCCGGCGTCTACTACGCGGACGGCATGCCGAAGGCGAGCCTCCCGGGGGTGCGCGACTCGCTCGACCGCGCGCGTGGCGGCTCGATCACCCGCTGCGACGGGCTCACGCTCGACGTGGGCCTGACGAACGTCCGCTTCCCAGGCCCGAAGGAGTTCACGAGCGGCAAGCGCGACACGCGGTTCCGCTGCACGCTCGACTGCGCGTGGGAGCTCAAGGCGACCCGCACGACCACCGGCGCCGTCGCGGCGACCGTAAGGGGCTACGCCCGCTACGGGCGCACGACCGTCGCCTCGCTGACCGGTCGCAAGATCGGCGCGGCGCCCGTGCGGCTGCAGCTCACCGTCACCCAGGCGGTGAACCCCGGGGCGTCGGCGACCCGGCAGAGCGGCGAGCTCCGCCCGTCCTAGAGTGACGGCGCGTACGATTCGAGCGATGGCGGACGGCTACGAGCGCGTGGAAGGGGCGACGGTCGGTCAGTACGTCGGCTACCGGTTCTTTCGGGTCGACCCCGCCTGGCGCCGGCTCCCGATCGACGAGCGGGCCGCCGGCAAGGACGCGTTCGCCGAGGTCGTCGACGAGTTCGCGGGACGGATGGAAGGCCTGCGGACGTATGCGACGAGCGGCGTCCGTCCCGAGGCGGACTTCTTCCTCTGGTCGATCACCCAGCGCTACGACGACCTGTTGGAGCTCGGCGCCGCCCTCAACGGCACGCCGCTCGCCGCGTGGCTGACGACGCCGTACTCATTGCTCGGCACGACGAAGCCGTCGGTCTACACCGACAAGAAGCGTGTCCGCCAGGGCCGCGTTGCGCCGCGCAACGCGCCCTACCTCGTCGTGTACCCGTTCGTGAAGCGGCGCCCGTGGTACTTCCTGAGCTTCGAGGAGCGGGCCGCGGCAATGCGCGAGCATGCCGAGGTGGGTGGCGCGTTCGTGACGGTGACGAACCACACCACGTACTCGTTCGGGATCGACGACCAGGAGTTCATCCCCGCGTTCGAGACCGAGGAGCCGGCCGACTTCATGCATTTGATGATGACGCTGCGCGAGACCGAGGCGTCACGCTGGACGGAGCGCGACACCCCGAACTTCGTCGGGAAGCTCGTCGACGTGCGGACGGCCCTCGACGCGCTCGACGGCGCCACGACCGAGCTCCCGAGCGCCGAGGCGCTCTACACCGCGCCCGACGGCACCCGGTACCCCTCGCCGGCGCGGTAGCGCAGCGTGGGAACCCGCTTGTGTTGAATCAACACAAGCGTTGTCACGGGTCCGCAGCGGCGTTTGTAGGCGGACCGAGGATCGCCTCGACCTCGCGATGCTTCCGACTCGTGCCGGCGCGGTCGAGGATCACACGGCGCTCGACCTCACGCTCGAGTTCCGGCCAGGAGGCGAAACCGTGCTCGCACGCGACGACCCCCTGTGCAGCGGCATGTGTGGGGCGTGCGGACCCCACACCGAACCGCGCGAGCGCGCGGCTGTCACCGTCGAGCGCAGCGCGGAGGAGCTCGCTCGCCTCGTGCCGGAGCAGCGCGAGGTCCGGCGGTACGGACAGGTTCGCCATGCACCCCGTCCGACGGGCTACACGTACCGGTGCTCGCGGCGCCAGACCCGCCACACGGCCCAGGCGCAGCAGCCGATCACGACGAAGAACACGATCGCGTCGGCGCCGGTCGGACCGAGCCCGATCAGCGCTCCGACGGCGACCACGGCGAGCACGATCGCGCCGTAGAACGTCCATCGGGAGAGATCGCTCCACGTCTCGATCTCGGACCGGCGCTCGCGCCAGAGCAGGAAGAGGAAGAACGCGACCGCGAGAAAGAACGCGATCCCCATCAGCGCGCTCGCCGTGAGCAAGACGTTCTCCAGCGACAGCGCGACGATCGCCGCCGAGACGATCGCGATCAATGCGAGCCCCCGGACGAAGCGGCTCTCCCAGATCCTCCTCATGCCGACCCCGTCATGTAGGCGCGGACCGCGAGCGCGCCCGCGACGCCGGTCGTGACAGCGAACCAGAGCAGGCGCCGCGGCCCCGCCTCAGGCGCGTAGAACCACGGGACGAGCACGGCTCCGAGCGCCATCGCGCCGTACGCGTAGTGCAGCTGCTCGCTCGCACGCCGGTCGTCGGCGAGCAGCAGCAGCCCGATCCCCACCTGCGCGACCAACAGGGTCTGCGCGAGCGAGAGCAGGTGCGTCGTGACGTGCCCGGCCCCACGGCCACGCCAGTAGAGAACCCCGCCCGTGAAGGCCGCCACCGCGCAGACCGCGATCACCGTCGCCCCGAGCCAGAGGTGGATCTCCGCCACGCGGCGAGGGTAGCGGAGCGCACCGCCGTTGAGTGGTCGCGCAGCGAGAGAGGGCCCGCCGTGCGGCGGGCCCTCGTCCTTCTCGTCGTGGCGGCCATCTCGGCCGCGGGCTCGTGCCTCCCTACGCGGCGAGCGCGGCGCACTCGCCGAGCGCGTTGCCCGAGACGATGTTCGGGCCTCCCTCGCTGTCTCCGATCTGCGACGCCGGCGCGTTGCCGTGGCAGATCAGGTTGCCCGAGACCACGTTGTCTGCGACCTCGCTGGAGTCGGATCCCGGGATCTGGGTGAGGTCGGCCGCCACGTTCTTCGCGAAGATGATGTTCCCGCCGACGCGGTTGCGGAGCAGGCCAATCCAGCCGCCGTTCCACCCCTGCACGATCAGGTTGCCGCCGATCGTGTTGTCCTTGATCGGGAAGTTGCGGAACGGATCGCCGCCGCCGTTGGAGACGACGTTCCCGCGGATGGTGACCCCGCCCAGGTAGAGGCTGAGAGGCTGGTTGGCGGAGACGTTCCCGCCCACCGAGTACCTCCCGGGGCCGTAGCCGAGACCGAAGACGGCGCCCTTTCCGACGCTGACGTTGCCGCCGACTCCAGCCGACCCGTTGAACGCCTCCAGGCACGCGCCCGGCGCGATCGTGAGGTTGCCGGTGACCGTCAGCGACTGGCCGCCGTCGACGAACCGGTTCCCCGTGATCGTCAGGTTGCCGTTGACGACGCCGGAGATGGCCGTGGCCGTCGCAGGGCAGAGCCCGTATTGAGCCGCCGAGGCGGTTGACGCCAGGACGCCGGTCACGAGGACGGCGCCCACGCCGAGAACGTACCGCAGCTTCTTCATTCTTCCTCCCCACTTGGACTGCCTACCGTGGTGGTCACCATACGCCTGCCGACCGCGTCCGCGCTGCAATCGCCGGGACAGACTCACGTGATGCTCGAGTGCCACGGTGTGGCGGTCGACTGGGGTGCCGGCCCCAACGAGCTCGTGACGCTGAATGCGCTCCTCGTACTCCGCTCCCGGCCGCGCGCCGGCGGCCCGAACGGCGACCCGGCGGATCGTGTGGCGGGCGGAAAGGCTCTGTCCCCAGAGCCTTTCCGCCTCTGCCGATCGTCGTCGAGTCAGGGCTGGAGGGAGGCCGTCCACGACCTCGGGCCGCTCGTGCAGCTGAGATGGGTCCCATCGCGGTCGTACTCGACCGAGCCCAGAACGGTGCCGGACGCGTTCGTGCCGTCGAAGCGCCCCGCGATCTCGTCGTGGTACTTGGCCGGTCTCCCCGACACCGTTCCATTCGAATCCGCCGAGGCCTTGAAGGTTCCGTCTGCGCCGATGGCGAACCGAGAGTCGCCCCAGTCGAGTTGTCCGTAGACGTAGATGCCGGTCGAGCCACAGTCCATCCGGACGTAGTTCGAGCGGAAGTGCGTGACGTACCGATCGACGACGTCGAGGAACAGGAAGTTCCCGTCGATCAGGCCCTTGTAGGCGCCGGCCGTGACCGGGACTTGCGTGTCGTCGTTCGTGATCCTTCCGGTCGCCGTGCCGACGGCGATCGTCGCGCCCACCGCCCCGGAGATCGTGACCGAGAAGGCCTCGTCCTGCTCGATTGCCGTGTCAGCGACGACGACGACCGAGATGGTCTTCGACTTCTCACCCGGGTTGAAGGTGAGCGTGCCGCTCGCAGCCGCATAGTCGGAAGGCGCGGTCGCGGTCCCGTCGGCGGTCGCATAGGTGACCGACACCGGCTGCGCGCTCGCCGCCGAGAGCATCACCGGGAAGGTCATCGTCGTCGTGCCGGTGTCGCCTTCCGTCCCAGACGAGTCGCCGATCGAAACCGACGGTGGCCCCTGGACACGGAACGAGGCGACCCGGGCGGCGGACGTCGTGCCGTCCTTGACGGCCACCGTCACCTTCAGCGTCTTTCCCGCGGCGTTCGCAGGCACGACGAGCGCAACGCGCGCGGTTCCGCGGCTGTACGACTCCGTGTGCTGAACCGCCCGTCCCGCGACCGAGAGATTGGACGTCATCCTTCCCCGGAGGAGAGGGGTCCCCGTGTCACCCCGTGTCACCTTGAAGGAGACGGCGAACGGCCGTCCCGCGACGGGCTGTGCCGGGATCGCCACCGGCTTGGCGACCACAGGCTTGCCGCCGTCCTTCATCGTGGACGCCACGGGAACGAGCGCTAGCGAGCCGGCGAACACGACAGTGACGAGGCCTCCTGATACGAGGTTTCGCCTCGCGGCCCCCTTGCCGGCGTGCCTGGACGGTCTCGAGCGCATGCGAGCACCTCCTCGAAGTCGGTCTGCATGTGAATCGGAGCACTGCCAGTGTCGACCACCGCTCTAATCGCCCGCTAACAGGCGTCGGCCTCGCGCCGGGAGCGGGCGTCGCACTGGCGCGGTCGCCGGTTCCGATCTGCGCGAGAACCCGCACGTCGAACGCCAACCCGTCGCGACTCGATGACGTCCACTCTCCGAACCGGAACCCGATATACAAAGTAGAGGCAGCTCATGACTCTCGCCGAGCCGTGCGATACTCCGCGCCTCATGACGTGGGGGCCGACCCTCAAGGCGCGACTGGCAGCGATCTCCGCATTGGCTGTTCTGACGTATCTGGTCGCCTCCTCGGCCGCACCGTCGGCCACCGGGGCGAAGCCAGTATGCGTTGCGAAGGGACCAAAGTTCGTGGTTCACCCCGCGCACGGCGGTGCCCCGATCGAAGGGAACACCTACTACATCACGACGATGTCGATGGGCGAGACGCGTCCCACGTGCGCATCAGCCAAGTCCGCGCTCGCGAGGATCTTCCGGGCAAACCCGCCTCCGCTCGGACCCCAGCAAGCCTTGAAGGGGCGGCCATTCGGGTTCTCGTGCACCGGAGGAACGGGCGGGATGATCGTCGCTCCCAAAATCGCGGCGTCAGGGCACTGCATCAAGAACGGCTCGACGGCCGGGAGCGGACAGCTCTTCAATTGGGGGGCCGTCGATCCCAAGCTGGTTCGCTAGGCCACACAACGCCGCCGTCCTCTGCTCCGACGAGATCGAGGCTCTCGCGGCCGCCTCCTCCGCGATACGCTCAGTCTGCCCTGTGCACAGACGAAACGCTTGATGTCGACCAACGGAGGACGCCTTGCCAGCAGAAGAAGGTCTGCCCGCCCCCGACTTCACCCTTACCGCGGATGACGGGTCGGCGGTCTCGCTGTCCTCCCTGAAGGGAAAGCCCGTGGTGCTCTATTTCTATCCCAAGGACGACACACCGGGGTGCACGGCGCAGGCGTGCGGGATCCGGGATGCATGGCGCGAGTTCGAGGATGCAGGCGCCGTCGTGCTCGGCGTCAGCCCCGACGGAGAGGCGTCGCACGAGAAGTTCAAGGAGAAGTACGACCTGCCGTTCACGCTCCTCGCCGACACCGGGCACGAGGTCGCGGAGACGTACGGCGTGTGGGGGGAGAAGTCGTACGCGGGCAAGACGTACATGGGCGTCGAGCGCTCGACGTTCGTGATCGGAGCCGACGGAAACGTCGCGAAGGTTTTCCACAAGGTGAAGCCGGACGAGCACGCCGGCCAGGTGCTCGAGGCGCTCGCCGAGGGCTGAAGCCGCAGCAAGGGCCCGGCTACACTGACCATCCGCGCGGATGTGGCGGAATTGGTAGACGCGCACGGTTCAGGTCCGTGTGCCCGTAAGGGCGTGGAGGTTCAAGTCCTCTCATCCGCATAGCGAGGCTGTTCGGGCCACGTCGGGTCACGTGGGTCTACGACGGGTCAAGAATCGCGCGGTGCAGGCGTTTCTCGCGGTTCGGTGAGGTAGACCCTCAGTAGCCATGCGGGCCGCGCCGGGGGGCATTTCGTGGCGTCTGAGTCACGCCAGTGAGTCACGAACCGGCCGTGACTCAGAACCGCCGCATCTGGCCCGCGACGGGGGCACCATGCCCGTTGTGGCGGGGCTACTCCCCTTGCCGCCAGGCCCCCGGGCGTTTGCGACGTCGCGGGGGCCATGTCCGCTCTCTGGCATCGGGCGCGGAGCGTGGGCGTTCAGCTAGCCGCCCGGCCCCCCGAGTCGTTCTAACTTCGCCGGTGCCGATGTCGCGTGCAACTCCGTCGGTGAGGCCGCGCTCCGAACTAGGACGATGCTCGTGACCAGGATCCAGAGAAGCGCCAGCGGAATCATGATGAAGAGGTACTCGCCGGTCGGTGACCAGAAACCATCCCGCGCCCAGGTGGTGCTCCGCAGCGCGAGGAGCACCGCTACTGCGATCCCGCCCCAGCTGAGCCACGCCGGAACCATCTCTGTCCGCCTGAGTCCGACCGCGGTCGCGAAGGCGAAGACAGCGATCGGCAAGGCACCGACCATGTCGAGCACCCATGAGAGGTTGAAGAGGGCTTGAACCACGGCGGCGTCGCCGTCAGCGGCGATCGAATGGGCGAGCGCCGCACCGATCCCGGTCAGTACGAGCTGAATCGGAACCCACGCCGCCGCGGCTGCCAGGACCGTGGCAACCCGACGTTCAGCGGGGTTCCACCGGAGATCGCCGCGCGTATCTGCCGCCTGCGCGCCGATGGGATGAGCTACGCCCAGATTGCCGCGACGCTCAACGCCGAACAGGTGCCGACTGCGCAGGGAGGGGCAGCCTGGCACCCCCCAACCGTGCGGAAGATCGCCCTACGGGAGAGCGAAGCGGTCGCCGCTTAGCGGCGGTTGCCGTTCCCGCCGACAACTGGGCGGCGGGTTCGGGAGCCGAACAGATAGCGCCGGGCAGGACGACGCCCCGAGCGTGTACCGCCGGTCAATTCTCCTCCACCGCTCCTTGACAACCTATCGTTGCCCGGCGGGGGGACGCATCGCGGCGGCGACTCTGTCGCCTCGCGCTAGAACCTTCGCCAGCGTTCGCGGCTGAGGAAGAACCCGTGCCCGCTCTTGTTGCGACACGTTAGCCCCGTGAGCGCCGATGAACAGCGCAGACCGCCACCGCTCCATGTCTTGCCGTAGCCGAGTACCCACGCGCTGCTCTCCCCGGCGTAAGGTCCAGCGTCGCCCGAACACGGGATCGCGGACGCGCGGCCGGTGTTCCCCAGATCGACCCGGTCGCCTTGGTAGTCCAATTCCTTGCACGAAGAGCCGCTGCGAGGCGGAGCCGGATTGAGCCTGCTCTTGATCCCGCAATAAACGTGCGGCTGGACGCTCGACGAGCCGTATAGATAAAAGCAGACGATGTTTCCGGACGGTGTCTTGAAGTTGCCACTCGTCATCGCGCGGTCGGGCGACGCGCGGGCCGCCGCGCCAACCGTGACGCCGAAGGCACCGACCGCCAAAATCGCCGTAGCTGCCCCAACGCCTACACCGAGCCAAACCTTCACCTGCACACCACCTCCCGTCGGAAGTCAGGGTCCGACTCGGCTGACGCCGTCGCGGTTGATCAGGAAGCCCTTCCCGGACGAGATCACGATGCATCTGACCCCGATCTGTAGGGACTGGCAGCGGAAGCGTCCAACGATGATCTGGCTGCCGTAGGCGAGCGGTTGGATTGGGCCGTCACCACGGTCGCCGAGGTTGCAGTTGTTATTGACGTCGTTCGGCGTCGGGTCGCGGCAGATGGTCAGTCGTCCAGCCGCGGTCAACTTCACCTTTTGGGGAGGGCGCCTGCTCTGACAGACCACTTGACCGAAGGTCGGGCTGTCGCCCATGCCGCAGTTGATATTGAGGCTCGGGGAGTCGAAGCCTCTTCCCTCGGGTTCGCCTTTCGTTTTGGGCTTCCCTGCGACAAGGCGCGTGCCGTTCCAGTGCCAGATGGTGACCTTGGTGCCACCGCTCGGGCAGCAGCGGGGATCACCGTCTCGGTAGATCGACACCGTCTCCCGGATGTCCGATCCAGCGGCGGTGAGAACCGCGGCTCGGCGCTGCTTCATGACGAGCTGCCAGTTGGTTCCAGACCAGCGGAAGACCGCCCAGTAGAGCAGCCCCACGTTCTCCGATCCGGAGATCGAAGCGACCATAGCCTGGCTTCCCCCACCGGTGAAGCCGCCACACAGCACCTTCCAAACCGGGTAATCCGCGGAGACGTCTCTCAGACCGAGCTGTCTGACGGCCTCGATCGCTGCCGCCTTCGAGCACTGGCCCGAAGCGGTAGACGCGAGGTGCGAGGCACCGGAGCGGCCGGTGTCAGTCGTGCTCAGCAAGCCGGCGCTCAGGCCCAGCGAGGTGAACCCGAGCGCCAGGACGACGATCAAGCCGACCAGATACTTCGTCACGCTGCTACTTCCTGACCATGCGTATGCGCTGGTTGTTGGCGTCTGCGATATAGACGTTGCCCTTCGCGTCCACCGCCACGCCTGACGGACGACCCAGATACGCCGAGGTCGCCGGGATGCCATCCCCGAGAGCACCCTGGTCACCCCCGCCGGCGAGCCTCGTGATTCTCCCGCTGGGACTCACCACGCCGACGGTCAAAGTCCCCGGGTCGGAGAAATAGACATTGCCCCGCAGATCGACCGCGACGCCCATTAGACGCCCCAGCCGCGCCGAGGTCGCGCGGGTACCGTCCTTGTAGTACACAGTCTTGCCGCCTCCCGCGATCGTCTGGATCATCCCGCCCGGACTCACCTTGCGGACGCGGCCGCCCCTTGAATCGGAATCGGCGATATAGACGCTTCCCTTCCTGTCCACGGCAATCCCGCTCGGGCCTGACAGCAGCGCCGAGGTCGCCGGGCCGCCGTCCCCGGAGAAACCAGACTTGTTCGCCGCGCCGGCGAACGTCGTGATCGTTCCGCGCGGGTCCACCTTGCGCACGCTGGTGGTTTCCGAAAGGTAGACGTTCCCCTTTCGCATCTACGGCGATTCCGTTCACGGAGTCGAAGAACCACGCCGAAGTCGCCGGGCCGCCATCACCTGGAGGCGCAGCACGTCACACTGCCGGCGAACGTCGTGATCGTCCCGCTGGGATCCACCCGGCGGACGAGGTTAGAGTCGGTGATAAAGAGGTTCCCTCGCCCGTCCACCGCGACTGCCTCCGGAATGCACAGTTGATGCGATGTCGCTGGACCGCCGCCGCCGCTGCGGGAGCCGCAGCCTGACTTGCCCGTGCCGGCGAACGTCGTGATCGTCCCACTGCGGCTCACCTTGCGGATGCGGCTGTTGTGGTATCGGCGATGTAGACGTTCCCCTTCCTGTCTACGGCTACCCCGTCAGGCCGGTTCAGCCGCGCCCTCGTCGCCGGGCCGCCGTCCCCGGAGAATCCTCCGATGACCCTCATCCCCGGAAAGCCGGCGATCGTCGTGATCGTCCCGCTTCCCGACCCACCTGACGCGCCCGTCGCCGCGACCACCGACGCAGCCGCCGCCGCGCCTAGGACCAGCCAAAGTCTTCTCCGCCCATGCGTTCGCGCTCGCGGCAAGTCGTCCGGGCGGTCGCCGTGGCCAGCACCCACGGCAAAACGCACCGCGATGCGAGTGATGCGGGTGACCTTCATGTCGGCTTCCCCCCTTGTCGGGACGCAGTCCGTGCCGCGCCCCTACCCGTTGATCAGAGAACACGCCCGATCACAGGTTGGCGCTTGCCGCGAGCACCTCCACTACGCCGATCGTTCCAACCCGCACGAACGCTTATAACACGGCGGACGGCGAACGCATAGGCGGGATGGGTTCCCAGGCCCGCCCCGGTCAATACGCGGTCGGCCGACGAGATCCGTCGCGAGGCGGTGGCGCTCTACGCGGATGAGGATGGACGCCTCGACCTCGACGCGGTTGCACGGCTAGGCGTGCCGAGCGAGGTCGCCGCTCTTGATGACGGTCTCCTCGACCTCTAGTCGGTCTCACGCTGGCGTTAGGTCCTTCTCGTCGCCCCGTCTTGGGACAAGCTTGTAACTCGTCTTCCTCTTTCAGCGGTGCTCCTGGCGGCGGGCGGCGGCGCGTCTTCTCTCGCGTGAGTCGCGTTGGTTCTTGGCATCACGGCACTCTTCGCTGCAATACAAGGCGTCATGATGCTTGATCCCCGTAAACGATGACTTGTGGGGATCTTGGAAGACGAACAGCGGTCGCCTCCAGCATCTCTCGTTGGCGCAGACCTTGTAGTCCGCCTCGCTTGCGATGTGGGAGATCAGTTCTAGGGCGCAGATCTGGTAGAGGCGCATGGCGTGGGGCAGTTCGTCGGTGGGGAGCACGAGCGATGGCCCCTCGCCGAGGTGACGGGTGCTCCAGGTTGCGTTTACCTGCGGGTGAAACGGTTCAAGTGTCACCGCGAAGAACCACTTCAGGAAGCTCTGCACCTCGACGCTTGTTCGAGTGGGCTGGTCGGACCGTGCGGCCTCGAACAGCGGCCCTTGTGCCAACGGCGATTCGAACACGAGGTCGCCGAGACGCCTGTCATCCTTGAGCGCAAGCCAAACGTGGAACGCGTCGCGGATGAGCTGGGCTACGGCAACGAACTCCGCGCGGGTTTCAACGCTGTCATCGTCCCAGACGTTCCAATCTTCTCGCAGAAGAGAAGGCTTGGAATCGCCACCGAGCAGGCGTTCGCGTTCGTCTTCGATGACGCGCTCAGCTTCCCGGCGAGCAGCGGAAAGCTGAGCGCAGAGACGCTCACACGGCGGGCTAAGGGCGAGGATCTCTGGCTCAGCGAAGATCGGCCAGCTGGAAGGCGTCTCCCATGAGTCGAACAATCCGAGGTTCGCATGGCGATTGACGAACCTGAGTAGTGCCGCGCTGTCATCGAGGTCAAGCGCCGCGAGTTCGAGATAGGTCTCGCCTCCCGCGATGGCAGGCACCGGCGGTGACGTCATGTCGGGGATCAGCACCGTCTCCGTGCTGTCCCACCTGTAGGCCCGCCGCTCATGCCGCTGGAGCGGGACGGGCTTTCCTGGCCAGACTGTCAGTGTAAAAAACCGGTTTTCCCCTGACACCGCTGGCCGCACCATAGCGGCCATGAGCACAGAACACCGCACGGACCCATCTCCTGCCCGCTCCGCGACGCTCACCGTCGAGGAGGCGGCGACGCTTCTCCGCATCAATCGGAGCACCGCATACGCCGGGGTTCGCGACGGCTCGATCCCCTCCATTCGAGTCGGCCGCCGCATCCTCATCCCCAAGGCGGCGCTCGACCGACTGCTGGGAGCAGGCCGATGAACGCGAAGGCCGGGTGTCACCCGGCCCCGCGCAATCCATCCACCGTCAAACGTTCTCCGTCTTCTGCCCCAAGGCATTCGCGGGGATCGGCGACTGTATCTACCATCCGCATAGCGCGGGCCTGCGCCGACTCCAGGCGCCGGCCGGCGTCTCAATCACCGGTGACGCGCGCGCGCTCCTCCCTCGCCGTCCTCGCCGTAGCCACGGCGCTGGCCGCGCTCGCGGGGGGGCAAGCGGCGACGTCCGCGAGCCCGGCAGGAGAAGGCTCGCGGACAGAGGTCGTCGTCGAGCTCGCGTCACCGCCGCTCGCGCGCGCCCACGGCGCCTCGGCCGCGCACAGACTCGACGCCGAGCAGCGCCGCCTCACGACGGCGCTTCGCGCCACGATCCCTCGCGCGACCGTCCGGTGGCGGTACCGGCTCGTGGCCAACGGGCTCGCCGTCGCGCTGCCGCGCGCCGACGTGCCTCGGCTCTCGCGGCTCCCCGGCGTGCGGCACGTCTACGCCGACGTCATGTACCGCACGCTCGCGGGCCCGGACGCCGCGACGATCCGCGCGCGGGACCTCCCGGGCTCGCCGCTCGGCAACGCCGGAGCCGGGATCAAGATCGGGATCATCGACGACGGCGTCGACCAGCGCCACGCGTTCTTCGACCCGTCCGGCTACACGCTGCCGGCGGGCTTCCCGAAGGGGCAGGCTGCGTTCACCACCGCGAAGGTGATCGTCGCCCGGTCCTTCCCTCCGCCCGGCGCGACCTGGAAGAACGCGAGCCTCCCGTTCGACCCGCAGTACTCGGGCCATGCCACTCATGTTGCGGGCATCGCCGCCGGCGATGCGAACACGCTTGCCAACGGGCTTCGCATCAGTGGGATTGCGCCACGGGCCTTCATCGGCAACTACAAGGCGCTGACGGTCCCCACGGAGTCCGGGCTGGGGTTGAACGGCAACGCGCCGGAGATCGTGGCGGCGATCGAGGCGGCTGTCGCGGACGGCATGGACGTGATCAACCTCTCCCTCGGCGAGCCGGAGATCGAGCCGTCGCGCGACATCGTCGCGCTGGCGCTCGACGCCGCGGCTGCCGCCGGCGTCGTCCCGGTCGTCGCCGCCGGCAACGACTTCGAGGACTACGGCCGCGGGTCGGTCGGCTCGCCGGGAAGCTCGAAGGACGCGATCACGGTGGGGGCGACGACCTCCGGCCCCACTCCAGCGATGGCGAGTTTCTCGTCGGCGGGGCCGACACCGCTCTCGCTTCGCCTGAAGCCAGACGTCGTCGCTCCGGGCACGTCGGTTCTCTCCTCGCAGCCGGACGGCTGGGGCACCTCCTCCGGCACGAGCATGGCTGCGCCGCACGTCGCGGGGGCGGTCGCGCTGCTGCTCCAGCGTCATCCCGGCTGGAGCCCCTCGGACGTCAAGGGCGCCCTCACCTCGACCGCTCGACCGCTGACCGGAGACGGCGTCGACGGGCCGACACGGACCGGCGCCGGTCTCGTCGACGTCACCGCCGCCGACACCCCGCTGATCGAACCGACCCCGACAGCCGTCTCGTTCGGGCTCGTGCACTCGGAGACCACTGTCTCGCGGAGCGTCGCGCTCGCGGACGCGGGCGGCGGGGCCGGCCAGTGGACGGTCTCGGTCGACCTGAGCGCCAAGCCCGCGGGAACGCAGCTCGGCATCCCGCAGACGATCGACGTGCCGGGGCCGCTCCCGCTCGATTTGGTCACCGGGGATGTCGCCGGCGAGCTCTCGGGTGTGATCGTTCTCCACCACGGCACGATCGTGCGCCGCATCCCCATCTGGGCCCGCGTCGAGATCCCGCGGCTCACGGTGACGGGGGCGCGGACGCTCGCTCGCCCCGGCGTCTATATCGGTGACACGCGCGGGCGGCCCGCGCTCGTCGATGCGTATCGGTACCCGGAGGTGCCGTCGGGCGGCACCGTGGCGGCACGTCTCGCCGGACCCGAGCAGGTCTTCCGTGTCCGCCTCACCCGGCCCGTCGCGAACTTCGGCGTCGCGATCGTCCAGCGCGGGCCCGGCTCGCGCGTGGAGCCGCGTGTCGTTCGCGGCGGCGACGAGAACCGGCTCACGGGCTACGCGGCGCTGCCCGTCGATCAGAACCCGTACATCGAGGAGTTCGGCGCGCCCGTCCCCGCCGCCGGAGCGCTCCGACCCTCACCGGGGATCTACTACCTCGTCTTCGACAGCCCGACGGCCGCCGGGGCAGGAACCTTCCGCTTCCGGTTCTGGATCGACGATGTCGCACCTCCGAGCGCCAGGCCGGTCGCCACGACCGTTCGTCGCGGCGATTCGATCAGGATCCGCGTCGCGGACGGCGGCTCGGGTATCGACGTGCGGTCGATCGACGCGACCGTCGACGATCGGCCTGCGCGGGCGCCGCTCGTCGGGACGGAGATCCGGATCCCCACCGCGTCGCTCGCGGTCGGCCGCCACCGCGTCCGTCTGACGCTCGCGGACTACCAGGAGACCCGAAACAACGAGAACGCCCTGCGGATCCTCCCGAACACCCGCACGCTGACTACGACGGTCACCGTGCGTCCGCGCTAGCGCTACCGCTTCGTCCGCGGCTCCTCGGTGGTGGGGAGCGCGTCCAGATCGCGCTGGACGCTCTCGACGAAGTCCTCGTCGTCCGTCCGCACGACCCGGAGCTTCGCTTTGCGGCGCTCGCGCTCACGGCGACGGCGGGCCTCCGCGCCCACCAGGCCCGAAACCCTCGGCCACTCCGCGGCGGCGACGACGAGGACGCCAAGGGCGAGCAGCACGATCCACGGCCAGCTCACGCTCAGATTCTACGGCACGGGGCGCATCAAGGCAGCCCGCGCGGCCTCGACCCGCGGTCTGGCGTCGCACCCCTCGAGGTGGTCGTCGACGAGCCCCATTGCCTGCATGAACGCGTAGACAGTCGTCGGCCCGACGAATGTCCAGCCGCGGCGTCTCAGCTCCTTCGCAAGGGCGCGCGAGGCGTCGGTGTGGTCGAGCTCGCGGAGTGCCGCGTGCGTCATGCGGGCAGGTCGCGAGGACGGCGCCGGCTCGTAGCTCCAGACGAACGCCGCCAGGGAGCCCTCCGCCTCGACGAGCTCGATCGCCCGGCGCGCGTTTGCGATCGTCGACTCGATCTTGCCGCGATGCCGAACGATCGAGGCGTCGCCGAGCAGCCGCTCCACGTCGTGCTCGTCGAACCCCGCGACGCGGCGGAAGTCGAAGCCCGCGAACGCCCGCCTGAAGGCCTCCCGCTTGCGCAGGATCGTGAGCCACGAGAGGCCCGACTGGAATCCCTCGAGCACGAGCTTCTCGAACAACCGGACGTCGTCGGTGACCGGCAGCCCCCACTCGTCGTCGTGGTAGCTGCGGTAGGCGAGGTCGTCGCCGCCGCCCCAGCAGCGGACCACGCCGTCCTCGTTCCGCACGAGGCCGTCGGCCAGCGCGCGCGGGCTCACCGCCGTACGATCTCCATCGCCAGGCCGGCGAGCGCCACACCGCCCTCGTCGGTAACGAGCCAGGTGTCTTGCATGTAGAGGCAGTCCTCCCCGTTCGCTGCGATCGCGTGCGGGTGCATGGAGAGCACCATGTTCGCCCGGAGCTCGGTCTCGACGCCCTCCCCCACCTTCGGGAACTCGATCATCGTCATGCCGATCGAGTGGCCGGTCACGTGCCCAAGGTGGTAGCCGCGCTCGGTGAAGCCCTTCGACACCGCCATGTGGACGTCGTGGCACGAGGCGCCGGCGCGCATTGCCGTCCTCGCCGCCTCGAAGTACTCGGTGTACGCATCGCCCATGGCCTTCGTGTCGTCGGAGAGCTCGGTCTCGGCGGCCGCGACCGCGCGGGACACCTCCACCCAGTGCATCCCCGGCCCGGCGACCTCGAGCGACGGGAGGACGAAGTCGCCGAGTACCTCCTCCTTCCGCGCGATCTTGAACTCGGGGAAGGCGACGCCCGAGCGGCCGGGCGCGGTGAGCACCATGTTCATCGTCAGCCGCCCGCACCCCTCGGCGACGAAGTACGTCTCCGCCGCGGCCATCACGTCGGCGGCCGTCCTTCCCGGCGCGTATGCGTCGGCCCAGAGCTCGAAGCCGCGGCGGTTGATGCGCACCGAGTCGCGCACGCTGGCGAGCTCCGCCTCGCTCTTGACGGCGCGGGCAAGATCGAACTCGACGTCGAACGGGACGATGTCGAAGCGCTCGAGCGGACGGTAGTCGCGCACCGTCATGACGTAGTCGAGGCCGTAGACGCCGATTCGCTTCCAGCCGGCGTCCCGGGCGTAGGCGGCGAGCGCGGCGCCGGGATGCGGGTCGAAGCGCTGCTCGATCAGCGACGTCCCGTGCTCCCCGACGTAGCGCGCCTCGGTCGGGAAGACGACGAATGGATCGCCGTCCGCAGGGCAGCACGACATAGGCGTAGCGGTGGACGATCTGGAAGCCGGACATGTACGTAACCGCCCCCTCGAAGCCGGAGTACTCGCTTCCGGCCACGACGAGGCCGTCGAGCGCGTGCTCCGCCATCGCGGCGCGGACGTTCGCGTGGCGGCGCTCGAGCTCTTCCTGCAGGCTGACGCGGTCTAGGACTGCTGTTGCCACGAGGCTTCGACCCCCTTGATCAACGCGGTGATGGTGTCGTGGAGCGGTGTCGGCACGCCGAGCTCGCGCCCGAAGCGGGCGATGCCGCCGTTCAGGTAGTCGACCTCGGTCGGGCGCCGGGCCTCGACGTCCTGGAGCATCGACGCCTTGTGGCCGTACGCGACGTCGGGTCGGGCGGCGTGGTCGATCAGCTCCTCGGGATCGGCGTCGAGCACGATCCCCTGGGCAGCGGCGACCGCCTTGCCCTCCTCGACGAGGCCCGAGACCACGGCGCGCAGATCGGCTCGCTCGCAGAGGCGGCCGTGGGTCAGCCCGGTGAGCGCCCCCATCGGGTTCGTCGCCGCGTTGAAGATCACCTTGCGCCACTGGCCCGGACGGGCGTCGGCGACGGCGGCGGTCGGCATCCCCGCGCGCGTGCAGGCGTCCGCGAGCGACTCGATCGCCTCCACCCCGATCGGACGTGGCTCGAACGGCCCGAGCGTCGTATCGCCTCTCACGTCCCACTGCACGACCCCGGGCTCGAGCACCTTGCCCGCGGGGAACGTCGTGCCGCGGATCACGCGCTCGACGTGCCCGGCGAGCGTCTCCTCGTTGCCCACTCCGTTCATCACGCTCGCGACCGCGCCGTCGGCAAAGGCGTGCGCGGTGGCGGCGATCGCGGCGTCGGCGTGCATCGCCTTCGTCGCGACGATCCCGAACTCGCAGGCGGGGATCTCCGACGGGTCGCTGGTGGCCCGCGGTCGGCCCGTCACCGCGCCCGCCCCGACCAATTGCAATCCGTCCGTGTTGATAGCGTCGACATGCGTTTTGTTCAGATCGAACGCCCACACCTCGACATCGTCGAGCGTTGCGAGGTTCGCGGCGAACAGCGACCCCACCGCTCCGCACCCCACCACGCAGATCCTCATGCAGCTCCTTCCGACGTCACGTCAGCGGCAACCGGCCCCCTCCGCCGCACGCGCGGCAGACCGAACTCCCGTCCGCCCGTGAGGCCCGACGGGCGCAGGACGAGCACGAGGGCCATCAAGGCGCCCAGGACCACCAGCCGCGCGCCCTGCGGCAGGTCGACGGTCACCCCGCCCACGCCGACGCCCTGCTCCGCCTCGCTCAGGAACGAGTCGAGCCCGCTGACCGCAAGCGCGCCGATGACGGCGCCCCACAGGCTCGTGACGCCGCCGATCACGAGCATCGCGAGCGTCACGAACGTCAGCTCGAGATAGACCTGGTCGGCCGTGATCGAGCCCAGCATGTGCACGTACAGCCCGCCCGCGAGCCCCGCGAGCGCCCCCGAGAGGGTGAACGCCCAGAGACGCTGACGGTGGACGTGGATCCCGACCGCCTGCGCCGCGGCCGGATCCTCGCGCGTCGCGCGGAGCGAGCGCCCGAAGCGGCTGCGCTGGTATGCGAACGCGACCGCGATGACGATGACCGTGCCGATCGCAGCCTCGGTGAGGCCCACCGTCTCGGGCACGAGCGACAGCGTGGTCGCGCCTGGGCCGATCTTCGTCCACTCGCGCAGGAGGTTGTGCGTGATCTCGAGCACGGCGAAGGTGGCGATCCCGGCCGCGAGCCCCGAGAGCCGCATCAGCGGCACACCGACGAGGAACGCGAACGCGGCGCCGACCGCCGCGGCGAGCACGAGCGACGGCACGTTCCCGATCGTGTTGTCGCGGAGCAGCGGAAAGAGATCGGGCAGCACGCCCTGCTTCGACTCGAGCGGCACCGTCATCACTCCCGAGGCGAAGGCGCCGACCGCGACGAAGCTGATCTGGCCGAACGACAGGACCCCGGAGTTGCCGACGAAGACGTAGATCGCGACAACGATCGCCACCGAGAGGATCGCGGTGAGGAAGTAGATCTCCGTCGCACGCGTGGTGAACGAGCCGACGATCGCCGTCGCCGCGACGAGGACGACGGGCGCGCCGAGCTGGAGCCACGGCTCGAGCCGCCTCACACGCGCTCCACGAGGCTCGACCCGCCGCGGGCGAAGAGCCCGGACGGGCGTACGAGCAGGACGAGGATCACGAGCGCGAACACGACCGACGGGAGGAATACCGTCTTGTCGGTCGGCAGCGCGCCGTTGATGACGCCGGTCGCGAAGCCGATCGAGAAGCCCCCGAGCGTCGCGGTCCAGAGTCGGTCGATCCCGCCGACGACGACCCCCACGAGCACGATGATCGTCTCCTTCAACGCGAAGTCGGGCGCGACGAGCGGGTTCTGGACCGTGAGGAGCACCGAGACCGCCGCCGCGATCACCGCCGACAGCAGCACCGCGGTGGCGATCACCGTGTTCGCGCGGACGCCCAGGAGCCGAGCGGTCCGGAAGTCGGTGGCGGCCGCGCGCATCTGCAGGCCGATCCGCGTTCGTGTGAGCAGGAGCGCGAGGAGCGACAACGCGACGGCGGCGACGACGATCGCGACGATCGTCACCTTGCGTATCTCGACCCCCGACACGGAGATCGCCTGGTTCAGGGACGCGACGGAAGCGGCCGGCTCGCCGATCGTGTCGTCGCGCACGTCGATCAGGAGCGCGACGTTCTGCAGGATGAAGGCCACGGCGAACGTCGTCACGAGCATCACGGCGGGCGACTGGGTGCGCAGCGGCCGGAACACCAGCCGGTCCATCGCCCCCGAGAGCAGGATCACGACGAGGAAGCACATCAGGATCCCGGCCCAGGTCGGCCAGTCGGCCTGGGACGTGAAGGCGAGCGTGTAGGCGCCGGCCATGATCAGCTGGCCATACGCGAAGTTGACGAGCCGGAGCACGCCGAACACGAGGCCGATACCGACCGCCATCAGCGCGTAGACGGCGCCCAGGCCGACGGCGTCGACGAGGGTCTGTGCGTCGACGAAGCCGAGCACCGCAGGGCTCACGAGAGGTAGGCGTGCACCATCGCCTCGGTGTCGTCGGCGTCGGCCGGGGTGAGCGTCAGGCGCAGCTCGCCGTTCGCGATCAGGTACGTCCGGTCGGCGAAGGCGACCGTCCGCTGCGCGCGCTGCTCGACGAGCAGAACGCTGATCCCGCTGCGCCGGACCTCGGCGAGCGCGTCGAAGACGACGTCGACGATCTTCGGCGCGAGCCCGAGCGACGGCTCGTCGAGAAGCAGGACGTCGGGCGAGGCGACCAGCGCCCGGCCGATCGCGAGCTGCTGCTGCTGCCCGCCCGAGAGCGCGCCGGCGTGGCGCCGCCCGAACTCCGCGAGGACGGGGAACATCTCGTGGACGCGCGCGACCGCCTCCTCGGCGCCCGACCGCTCGCGGCGCCCGCTCAGGCCGAGGCGGAGGTTCTCCTCGACGGTGAGCTCGGCGAAGATCCGGCGCCCCTCGGGCACGAGCGCCACGCCGGCGCGCGCAACCGCTTCGGGCGCTCTGCCGCGCAGCGACCTGCCCGCGAGCCGGATGTCGCCGGCCTGGAGCGGCACAGCGCCCATGATCGCGTGCAGCGTCGTCGACTTGCCGGCGCCGTTCGGGCCGATCAGGCCGACGATCTCGCCCGGCTGGACCTCGAGGTCGAGGCCGCGGACGGCCGTCACGCCGCCGTAGCGGACGACGAGGCCCTCGATCGCGAGCGCCGGCGTCGGGACCGGCGCGGGAGCCGCTGCGCTCATGCCCGCTCCCGGCGCCGGCATAGCTGGCGCCTCCGCTCTCTGGAGCCTCCGTCAAGCCTACGGCTCATGCTTCCTCCTCGACAGCGCTCTCGCCCAGGTAGGCCGCGGCGACGTCCAGGTTGCCGCGGATCTCGGCCGGGGTCCCGGAGGCCAGCATCCTGCCCTGGTCGAGCACCTGGATCCGGTCGCAGACGTCCATGATCAGCGCCATGTTGTGGTCGAT
The DNA here is from genome assembly GCA_963747125.1 of uncultured Actinomycetes bacterium. GTDB lineage: Bacteria > Actinomycetota > Thermoleophilia > Gaiellales > Gaiellaceae > Gaiella. The sequence continues at coordinate 57,657 of CAVVEN010000013.1, forward strand.
CAGGAGGACGCCCGCCTCGTGGTCGTCGCGTACCGCGCGGACGACCGCCGCGAAGTCGGGGACCTCCGCCTCGGGCAGCCCCGCGGCGGGCTCGTCCATCAGCACGTAGTGCGGCTCGGTCGCGAGCGCGCGCGCGACGCCGAGGCGCCGTTCGTCCCCGTGCGGCAGCGAGGACGCTAGCGCATCCGCCCGGCCCTCGAGCCCGAGCAGGCCGAGCAGGGTTGCAGCCCGGCGGCGCGCCTCCTTCGGGCCTGCTCCCACGCCGATGGCCGCGATCTCGACGTTCTCCCGGACGCTCAGGCTTCGAAACGAGCGGCTCTGCTGGAACGTCCGCGCCAGCCCGCTGCGGCCGCGGCGGTGCGCGGGCCAGCGGGTCACGTCATGGCCGTCGAGCTCGATCGTCCCCGCGCTCGGCGCGTCGAACCCGCTCAGGAGGTTGACGAGCGTGGACTTGCCGGCGCCGTTGGGCCCGATCAGGCCCACGACCTCGTGGCGGTGGAGCTCGACGGTCACGCTGCGGAGCGCCTCCACGCCCGCGAAGGACCGCGAGACAGCGGTGGCCCGGAGAGACCCTCCGGGCCACCGCTCTTCGTCTGACGACGCGACCGACACGTGCTCCTAGATCTTCGGCACGACCTTGGCCGTGACGCTGCCGACGATCTTCGGCTTGCTGTCCTGGATCCGCAGTACGCGGTACTGGCGGCCGAACACCGTGTGCAGCTGCGGCGTGAAGCTCACGAGCCCCGAGAGCGTCGGGACCCGCCGGAACTTCTCGAGCTGCGCGGCGAGCGCGATGCCCTGCGTCGACCCCTTGGCCCGCTTGATCGCGGTCACGACGCCGTCGATCGCCGCCGCGCCGGTGACGAACCCGCCCGTCCCGGCCTTCACCTTCTTGGCGAGGGCGTTGACCGCGGCGCTCGGGTCGTCACCGAACGCGGATGCGTACGTGACGGCGTAGTAGTTCGAGATCGTGGGCGACTTCGGCAGCCAGTACGTGCCGTCACCGGCCCACGAGTTGAGGATCGGGGTCTCGTTCCCGAGCGAGCGGAGACCCGAGACGAGCGCCGGCAGCTCGCCGAACGCCGTCGACGTGACGATCACGTCGGCGGTGTCGCCGTTGAGCCGGCTGACCGCTGTCGAGACGTTGTTCGCACCCGTGGCGTAGCTCTCCTTGGCCACGATCTTGCCCCCGAGCTGCTCGAACCGTGCCTCGAAGGCCTGAACGACGTTCTTGAAGTACACGAGCAGCGTGTTCGTGGCGGTTGCGGCGGACTTCCACCCCTGGTTCCACGCGAACTCGGCCATCGCCGACCCCTCGTCCTGCGCGACGTTGCCGAAGCTGAAGGCGAGCCTGCCCTTCGCGCCGAAGCGCTTCGGCCCCATCTGGTCGGTGCCGATGCAGGGCGCAATCGCGAGGATGCCGCGGTTGATCGCCTCCTGGACGACCGGCGTCGCGAAGTCGACGTCGCAGGTGACGAACATGATGTCGGCACCCTTGCCGATCAGGCTCGCGGCGCACGCCTTCGCCTTCGCCGGGTTGTTGTTCTGCGTGTCGCACGTGATGATCCGGAGCTTGCGCCCGTTGACCCCACCGCGTGCGTTGATCTGCTGGACCCGCACGTTCGCGGCCGCCAGCGCCGGCCCGTCGAACGGAGCCATGTTCCCCTTGCCGTCGTAGGCCCATCCGATGATGATCGGATCGGACTTTGCCGCAGGCGCGGTCGCGGCGGTGACCGCCGCAACCACGGCGAGCGTCGCGAACAGCGCCGCGAGCACTCCTGTCTTCCTTGCTGTCATCACGCCTCCTGGTGCGCTTGACGGTTGGACTCTGGTTCTCGCCAGGACTCCTCCTTCGCCTTGACGAGGCGGTACAGCGCCGTGTGCAGCGGCACCGGCACTCCGTGCTTGCCGGCCTCGCGCACGAGCGAGCCGGTGATGAGGTCGATCTCGGTCGGCCTACGTGATTCGACGTCCTCCAGCATCGACGGATAGTGAGCGGAGCCCCGCTGCGTGGCGTGGACGTTCATCTCCCAGGGGTCCTCGTAGAGCTCGATGCCCGCCGCTGCCGCAACCGCCTTCCCCTCGTCGACGAGATCGTGGACGAGATGCCCGAGGTCGCCGGGCGCGTCCTCGTCGGCGAAGTGGTGGTCGTGGCGGAGCCCGGTGAGCGCGGCGACGGAGTTGACCGTCGCGTTGAAGATCAGCTTCGACCACTGCGCGGGACGCAGGTCCGCGAAGACCTCGGCCTCGAGGCCGGAGCGCCGGACGAGGTCGCCGACCTCCTCGACTCGCTCGAGCGGCGTGTCCTCGTAGGGCCCCATCCACGTCGCCGTGTCGAGGACGTACTCCACCTCGCTGTCGGAGTGCTTCGTCCCCGACATGAACGTCACCGCGGAGACGATCGGCCAGTCCCCGTGCGCGCGGACGACCTCCTCGGCGCCGAGCCCGTTCAGGGTCGTCATCACCATCGCCTCCGGGAAGCGGCCCTCCAGCGCGGCGGCTGCCTCCTCGAGCCCACCCGCCTTCGTCGCGACGATCCCGAGATCGAAGGGCGCGAGCGCGTCGGGGTCGGCAGCGGCCTCGACCTCGGCGTGGAGGTCGCTCCGGCCCGTCACGCGCAGGCCGTCACGGTTCAGGGCGTCCGCGTGCTCTTGCCTGCGCGTGAGGACGCTGACGTCGACGACCTGCGCGAGGTGCCCCGCGAAGAGGCTGCCGATCGAACCGGCGCCGATCACGCACACGCGCTGGATCACGCGACCCGCGCGGCCTCCGCGGGCACCGCAGCGGGCACGCGTGGAATGACCTCCGAGGCGAACAGCTCCTGGTTCTTGATCGCCATCCAATGCGGTGCGCCGCCCGCGTTGACCGTGATCCCGATCTCGGTGATGCCCGGGCACAGCTTCCGGGTCTCCTCGATCCGCTCGACGATCTCGTCCGGCGTTCCCACCCAGACATAGTCCTCCTCGACGAGCTGCTCGAACGGCACCTCCGCGAGCTGCTCCATGATCCCCGACGAGTAGAACCCGTAACCCGCCTTGTCCAGCGCCTCGGCCGCGGGCTTCTCGTACTCGAGCAGCGGCGAGCTGTTCCCGTAGATGAACTTCGAGACCCAGTCGCGGCCCTCGCGCAGCGCCGTCTCGCGGTCCGCGTCGAGGTGGCACGCGTGGATCCAGACGATGTCCGGCTCGTTGCCGTGCTCGGCGCACTTGGAGCGGTAGAGGTCGAGCTGCTGCTCGAGCGCCTTGTACGGCAGGAGCGGCGGCACCGCGACGCCCCAGCCGTGCTCCGCCGCGAGCTCGTACGTCCGGTCGGACGTCCCGCCGAGGAAGATGCGGAACGAGCGCGTCGGGAACGGGACGATGTGCGAGTCGGCGACCTCGAAGTACTCGCCAGAGTGGGAGAACCGCTCGTTGCCGAGGGCGGTGAAGAGCAGGTCGACCGCCTCCTCGTACCGCGGCCGCGCGTGCTCGTCGAGGGGGATCCCGGCCTTCTCCGGGATCCAGCCGTGGCCACGGCCGACGCCCCACTCGTAGCGCCCGCCGGTGAGGATGTCCGTCACCGCGATCGCGGAGGCCAGCACCATCGGGTTGTGGTAGGGCAACGCGTGGAGCATCGTCCGGAAGTTGATCTGCTTCGTCCGCTGCGCGGCCGCGGCGAAGAGCGCCGTGGGGTGCGCAGAGACGGAGAACTTCGGGAAGAAGAAGTGCTCGATCGACGCGTAGCAGTCGTACCCGAGGCGATCGGCGTTCTCGATCTGCTCCAGCACCTCGCCGTACATCTGCTCCGGGGTCTTGGCCCCGTGGAGCTGCATCTCGGTGTAGAGGCTGAACCGCATCGGCTGCCCTCCCTTCCGTGACATGTCAAGCGCGAGTATCCCACCCCGCTGACATGACAGTCAAACCGGGCTTGTTCGCCAGCAGGAATCCGCAGGAGCGGATTCCTGCCGCTCGGATCCCCCGCCTGCGGCGGGGACACATCCCTGAAGGCGTCGCCTTCGGCGCCGCAACGGCCTTGCCCCCGCGATCGCCGGCCCGTACTTACATCTCGGCGCCCTGCCAGCGGAGGTCGCGACCGCTCACCTCGATCGCCGGGATCGACACCGGATCGGGCTCCTCCGACTCGTGCACCGGCGACCACACGCCCCACGAGCGGCGGTAGTACATGAGCGGCGGCCCGAGCTCGGGCTGGACGCCCCCATCCTCGACGAGCGCGACGAACAGCACGTGGTCGCCGACCTCGAGCTCGTGGATCGTCACGCATTCCGCCCAGGCGAGCACGTCCACGTGGAGCAGCGGCAGGCCGGAGTCGGTCGGGCGCCACGAGACGGAAGCGAACTTGTCCTCGGCCTTCGACGCGAAGAGGAGGCACAGCTCGCTCCGCCCCTCGCCCATGAAGTTCACGACGAAGCTCCCGCGGTCCCGGAGCGCGGCGAGCGTTCGCGAGCCGAGATCGACGCACACAAGGACCGTCGGGGGGTTGGCGGAGAAGCTGCAGACGGCGGTCGTCGTAAGGCCGCGCGGGACACCGTCGCCGTCGACGGTGGTCACGATCGCAACCCCCGAGGGGAACGACGCCATCACGTCGAAAAACGTCTGCCGCTCGATCGGCACGCCGCTCCTCCCGCGAGCGCTCAGCCCGTCACTGCGGTGCATTCGATCTCGATCCGGCAGCCCGGGACGGCCAGCCCGGTGATCCCGACGATCGTCTGGGCCGGGTGCGCGGCGCCACCCGTCACCTCGTCGATCGCGTCCGTGATCACGTCGTACGCCGTCGGCTCGGTCGTGTAGATCGTGCGCCGCACGACGTCGTCCCAGCCGACGCCGGCCGCTCGCATCGCCACCTCGAGGTTCTGCATCGCCCCGACCGTCTGGCCGCGGAGGTCCTCGGCGACGAGCGAGAAGTCCGGGTTCAGGCCCAGCTGGCCGGCGAAGTGGACGACGCGCGCACCCTCCGCGATCGCGACGTGGCTGAAGCCGGGCGCAGGGTGCAGCCCGTCGGGGTTCAGGAGCTCACGAGCCATCGGTGCCTCCTTCGAGGTCGGTGACGAGCGCACGCAGCTCGTCGTCGGTGACGAGGCCCTGCTTCTCGGTGCCGAGGCGCTTCACGCCGGAGAGCAGCGCCGCGTGACCGTCGGCCGGGACGTCCAGCCCGAGCCGCTCGAGCGCGATGCGGATCGAGTCGATCCCGCTCTTCTTGCCGAGCACGATCCCGCGCTCCGCTCCCACGAGCTCGGAAGCGTACGGCTCGATCGCCGGCGGGTCGTGGAACTGCGCGGCGACCGCGCCCGACTCGCGGGTGAAGAGCGCCTCGCCGGTGACCGCCTTCCAGGGTGGGAGCGGCGTCCCCGCCCTCTCCGCGACGAGCCGCGAGAGGGCGTGCGCCTGACGCAGGTCGAGGCGTGTCGGGATCCCGTAGAGCGCCTCGAGCGCGAGCGCGACCTCGACGAGGTCGGCGTTCCCCGCCCGCTCGCCCATCCCGTTGATCGTCCCCTGCACCCAGGTGGCGCCCGCCTGCACGGCGGCGATCGCGGCGGCGGTGCCGAGCCCGAAGTCGTCGTGGCCGTGCCAGTGGACGGGCACCGCGACGCGGTCGAGCGTGCGGGAGACGAGGAACGCGGCGGCCTCGGGCGTCGCGATCCCAAGCGTGTCGACGACCACCACCTCGGCGGCTCCCGCCTCGACGGCGGCGGCATAGACGCGGTCGAAGAAGTCGAGATCGGCTCGGGAGGAGTCGACGCCGAAGAACGCGACGCGGATGCCGTGCTCGGTCGCGAACGACACCGCGCTGCGGATGCGGTCGAGCATCGTCTCCCGCGAGACGCCGAGGGCATCCAGCTTGCCGTCGGAGATCGGGCTCTCGATCACCGATGCGCGGACGCCGAGCTCGACGAGCGCGTCGACATCCGCCTGGACAGCGCGCGAGAAGCCCCAGACCTCCGCGCGGAGGCCCGCCTCGGCGATCATCCGCACCGCTTCGAAGTCGTCCTGGGAAACCCGCGGGAAGCCCGCCTCGATCCGGTCGATCCCCGCCGCATCGAGCGCACGGGCGATCTCGAGCTTCTCCTCGGGCGAAAGCACGACACCGACCGTCTGCTCGCCGTCGCGCAGCGTCGTGTCGTAGAGGCCGACGGTCGCGCGCGACTGGGGGTCGAGCGCCAGCTCGTTGATCGACCCCGTCCAGACCTTCGAGCGGTCGAGCGTCACGCCGGAACCCCCTTGTGTCGAATCACCACAAGCGTTGTCACGCCTGCACGATCCCGTCGGGGAACGGAGAGAGCTTCTCCGGGCCGTTCGCGGTGACGAGGAAGTTGTCCTCGAGCCGCAGCCCGCCGCCGCCCTCCCAGTAGCATCCTGGCTCGATTGCAAGAACCATCCCCTCGGTTATCTCGCCGCTCCCTGCCTGGTGCGGGTACGGCGGCTCGTGGGCCCGCGCGCCGATGCCGTGGCAGATCGGATGGGACGGCTGGCCCGGATACCCGATGCGGCCGATCCCCTCGCGGATCCGACGGTCGAGCTCGGCGAGGCTCGCCCCCGGGGTGCAGAACGCAACGGCGTCGTCGTACACCCCGCGCAGCCCGTCCTCCAGCTCGCGATAGCGGTCGGTCAGCTCCCCGACGACGAGGTTCTTCGTGTGGTCGGCCCAGTACCCGTCGGCGCAGACCCAGATTTCGAACAGCGTCGGCTCGCCCTCGACGACGGGCAGGTTGGACGTCGCAGTGAAGGTCTTGATCCCGCGCCCGGCCCAGACGAGCGAGAAGCCGAGCGCGAGCTCGACCTTCCCGGCCCAGCCCGTTCCCTCGCCGTGGACAAAGCCGAGCCACTCGGCGGCGATCTGGGCCTCGGTCATCCCGGGCCGAATCACCCCGCGCGCGTGATCCATTGCCGCGGCGGCGATCTCGTTCGCGAGCCGCATGCGCTCGACCTCCTGCTCCGTCTTGCGGGAGCGCGCCTCGACGAGCACCGGCGTCGCGTCGACCGCGCCGGGGAAGGCGTCGAACCATGCCTTCGTGTAGGTCGTGGGCTCCCCGACCATCCGGTCGGATCCCTGCGTGCCCAGCGAAAGCTCGAGGCCCACCGTCCCGTGCGCGGCCGCGAGCGCGGCGACTTGCTCGAGCGTCCGCACCACCGGCGGCCGCGGATCGTCGGCGAGATAGCCGTCGACGATGCGCACGTCGCTCGTCCACGCAGTGCGCGCGGCGTCCTCGGCCGAGGCCTCGACGCAGCAGAGCGTCGGCTCCCCCTCGCGCGGGAACAGGACGGCGTCCCAACCCTTCATCCCCCAGAAGCTCGTCAGGTAGACGACGTTGTCGGGCGCGCGGGCGACGATCGCGTCGAGCCCGGCGGCGTCCATGAGCGAGCGGACCCGCTCGAGCTTGGCGTCGTCACGGGGCCAGGTCACGCTGCGATCCTATTGACATGTCACAACCGTGACCTGCGGTCGAGCGCCGCGCGCTCGTGACGGACGCGATTCGCCTCGAGCGTCCGGCCGAGCTCGGCTTTCGACTCGGCGAGCTGAGGCATCGCGGCCAACTCCCCCAAGACGTAGGCGTTCGCGATCGCGCTTCGGAGCCGTTCGGCAACCTCGGCCCGAACATCCGAGGGCATGGAGTCGCTCCACATGCGAGCCGCGTAGTCGCCGGCGGATTGCACCGCCCCGAAGAGCTCCTGGAGGACGCCTGCGGCTTCCCACTGCTCCGCGGGAGCAGTGGACACGGCCCGCTCGAACGCGTCTCGTCGGGTGACGATCGCCTGCAACGACCAGAGCAGACCTCGTGGCACCGAGGCGCCGCCGAGCAGCGGGTCGATCCGCAGCGGAAACGTGTCGGGGGCGCGCGCGTCGAGCATGAAGGACTTGCTCGTCCGCGCCTGGATCGCCTGCGTCCGCCACGACTCGGCCTCGCGGTACAGGACGAGAGCGTCCCCTGCCAGTCGCGGCGGCAGGTACCCGGCCGTCGTGCTGTCCTCGTAGGATTCCGCGTCGACGAGTGCGTTCGCGACCGTCTGGCAGACGTACGCGTTCCAGGCGCAGAGCGTCGCGATCTGATGCCGCTCCGCCCCGCGCCACGGATCCCCGAGCTCGCCGATGGCGTCCTCGAGGAGCGCGGGTATATCGGCTCCCGCACGACGATGAGCCGCGAGGGTCGACGCGGGCACCTGCCCCTTCATCCTGGCGGCGAGTCTTTTCAGCACTGAGGGGCTTCCGCGGTTGCAGTCTTCGGATGCGGATGATCCCACTCGAGCCCCGCTCGGGCAAGGCGAGCGGAGGCTCAGGCGTGCTCGACCCCGACGTAGTTCCCCGCGAGCGACCGCGCAGCGGCGGGCGAGGTGCGGAGGTATCGGAGCTGCGACTGCTGCAGCCGCAGCGTGAACTCGTCGTCGTCGTCGGGGGCGCGGTGGAGCATCGTCGTCATCCACCCGGAGAAGTGCTCGGCCCGCCAGACCCGCCGAAGACAGGTCTCGGAGAACGCGTCGAGCAGGCCCGCGTGGCGTGGAGCAGCTGTGCGAGCGTCAGCCGGCCGGGCCGGCGCCGACGATCGCGACCTCCGTCCGGGTCACGGTGCCGGGGTCCCGCGCTCGAAGAGCGCCGCCTGCCCCTGGCCGACACCGACGCACATCGTGGCGATCCCGTAGCGCCCCTCGCGCCGCCGCAGCTCGTGGAGGAGCGTGACGACGAGGCGCGCGCCGCTCATCCCGAGGGGATGCCCGATCGCGATCGCGCCGCCGTTGACGTTGACCCGCTCCTCGTCGATCCCGAGCTCGCGCATGACCGCGAGCGACTGGGAGGCGAACGCCTCGTTCAGCTCGACCAGGTCGACGTCCGCGATCGCGACGCCTGTCCGGTCGAGCAGCTTGCGCACGGCGGGGATCGGGCCGATGCCCATCACCGCCGGGTCGACGCCCGCGGCGGCGGAACCGACGAACGTCCCGAGCGGCTCGACTCCGAGGTCGCGGGCGCGCTCCTCGCTGGCGATCACGAGCGCCGCTGCGCCGTCGTTGATCCCGCTCGCGTTGCCGGCCGTGACGGTGCCGTCCTTGCGGAAGGCCGGCCGAAGGCCCGCGAGCTTCTCGGCGGTCGTGTCGGGGCGTGGGTGCTCGTCGTGCTCGAGGTCGCCGGCCGGGACGAGCTCGTCGGCAAACCTGCCCGCCTCGTGCGCGGCGGCCCAGCGCTCCTGCGAGCGGAGCGCGAACGCGTCCTGGTCCTCCCGTGACATTGCCCACCGCTCCGCGACGTTCTCTCCGGTCTCGCCCATCGACTCGCTCGAGTGGCGCTCCTCATAGCGCGGGTTCGTGAACCGCCAGCCGAGCGTCGTGTCGTAGACCGTCCGGTTGCCGCGCGCAAAGGGCGCGTCGGCCTTCGCCGTGACGAGCGGCGCCCGGGTCATCGACTCGACGCCACCCGCGACGAAGAGGTCGCCGTCGCCGGCAATCACCGCGTGGCAGGCGCCGACGACCGCGGCGAGCCCCGACGCGCAGAGCCGGTTGACGGTCACGCCCGCGACGGAGTCCGGAAGCCCCGCGAGGAGCGCCGCAAAACGAGCGACGTTGCGGTTGTCCTCGCCGGCCTGATTCGCGCACCCGAGCCAGACGTCCTCGATCTCCCCCGGCGGAACACCGGCTCGCTCGACGGCGGCAGCGACCGCGAGCGCCGCGAGGTCGTCCGGCCGCACGGCCGCTAGACCGCCGCCGTAGCGGCCGACCGGAGTCCGGACCGCCGAGAGGACGACCGCGCGGGTCACGTGCCGCTCTCGCCGTCGTTGTCGATCACGCGCTGCGCGATCGCGAAGGCGCCGTTTGCGGCGGGCACGCCGCAGTAGACGGCACAGTGGAGCAGCACCTCGCCGATCTCGTCGGGCGTGAGCCCGTTCCGCAGGGCGGCGCGCACGTGCATCTCGAGCTCGTGCTCGCGGCCAGTAGCGACGAGCGCTGTCAGCGTGATCATGCTCCGGGCCCGCCGGTCGAGCCCCGGACGGGACCAGACGTCGCCCCACGCGTAGCGCGTGATGAGGTCCTGGAACGCTTCGGTGAACAACGTCGTGCGCTCGATCGCGCGGTCGACGTGCGCGTCGCCGAGGACCGCGCGCCTGACCTCCATGCCCGTCGCATGGGTCTCGTCCCGTTCCTCGCTCACGAGCCTCCTTCCCGACCTGCCGTGTAGGTCTCGTAGCGTGCCAGCGCGCGGTCGACGAATGCGCCGGAGGAGCCGAGGTACGTCGTCGGGTCCAGCAGCGCGCTGATCTCCTCGGGCGTGAGCCCCGTGTCGAGCGCTTCCAGCTCCGCAGCGAGCGAGCGTCCGCTCGCCGTCGCTCGCAGCGACGCGTCCCGCACAAGCGCCCGTGCGGCGGTTCGTCCCAGGCGCTCCGCGAGGACGAGCGCGACGCGCTCCGCAAGAACGAGCCCGCCCGTGCGGTCGAGGTTTTCCCGCATCCGCGTGTCGTCGACCTGGAGACCGTCCAGCGCGCCCGCAAGCGCCGCCGCGGCGCCCCCGGTCGTGCCCAGAGCGCCAGAGAGCGCCTCCCACCCCGCCTGCCAGCTGCCCGCGCCGCGCTCGTGCTCTCCGACAAGCGACCCGACGAGCACCGATGCGTGGCCGCGCGCGAGCGCGGCACCGGCTCTCGTCCACATCGAGCCGACCGGATTGTGCTTCTGCGGCATCGCGGACGAGCCACCCGCCTCGCCACCCTCCTGCACCTCGCCGACCTCGGTCTGCGCGAGGAGCTGCACGTCGAGCGCGATCTTGGCGAGCACGCCGGCCATGATCTCCAGGGCAGCGCCGAGCTCGGCGACGCAAACGCGGTTCGCATGCCACGGCACGGTCGGCTCGGCGAGCCCGAGCTCCCGGGCGAAGAGCGTCGAAACCTCGACGCCCCGGTCACCGAGCGCCGACAGGGTCCCGGCTGCCCCGCCGAGCTCCGCCGGGAGGCGATCACCCAGCTCGTGAAGGCGCACATCGGCGTCGAGCACGGCGACGAGCCACCCGGCGGCCTTCAGCCCGAACGTCGTCGGCACCGCCTGCTGGAGCAGTGTCCGCCCCGCGATCGGGGTGTCGCGGTGCGCTCGGGCGAGCGCGGCGGACGCGGCCGCGACGCGCTCGAGCTCGCCGCGCACGAGCCGGACCCCGTTCCGCGCGACGAGGATCGACGCGGTGTCCATCACGTCCTGGCTCGTCGCCCCGAAGTGCACCCACCGCGCGTGCTCCTCCCCGACGCGCGTGACGAGGGCGCGCACGAGCGGCTCTGCCGGGGTGCCGGCGCCGCGGGCCTCGGCGAGCAGCTGTTCCCAGTCGTACTCGTCGGCCGAGCAGGCGGCCGCGATCGCCGCCGCCGACTCCGACGGGACGACGCCTGCCGCGGCCTCCGCGCTTGCGAGCGCCCGCTCGACGTCGAGCATCGCCGCGAGCCAGGCACGCCCGGACGTCGCCTCGCGCAGCGACGCCGGGACGAACAGCGGGTCGAACGCGGTCACACCGCGAAGAATGTCGTGTGCGCGGGCCCTTGGAGCCGGATGTCGAACCGCAGGCCCCCGTCCTCGGCGACCGCGACGACGGTGTCACGCTGCTCGGGGCGCAGGCGGGCGAGCACCGGGTCCCCGGCGTTCGCGTCCGCCTCGTCGGGGAAGTAGAGGCGCGTGACGGCGTGCTTGAGCAGCCCGCGCGCGAACACGACCACCTCGATGTGCGGCGCCTGCAGGCCACCCTCGGGCCACGGCACACGCCCCGGCTTGACGGTCACGATCTCGAAGCGGCCGTCGTCCTCCGTCCCGGAGCGGCCGAATCCCAGAAACCCGTCCTCGAGCGGCGGCTCAGCGCGGTCGTCGGCCTGATCCCGGTAGCGCCCGGCGGCATTCGCCTGCCAGGTCTCGACCATCCCGTCCGGCACGCCGTCCCCGGCGCCGTCGGTGAGCCGACCCCGGATGCGGATGGCCCGCGGGTCGGCAGGATCGACGACGTTCGGCGTCAGGATGTTCCGCAGGAGGCCGATCCGCAGGTAGGGGCCCGCGGTCTGGGACGGCGTGATGCCGAGCTCAGTCATCGTGCGGCTCCTCGAGCGGCGTTGCTTCCTTGCCACCGACGACGATGTCCCAGCGGAAGCCGAGCGCCCAGTCGGGCTCGGTGAGCTCGATGTCGAAGGTCGAGATGAGCCGCTCGCGCGACTTCGCGTCGCGGATCGAGTTGAAGATCGGGTCGAGCGGGAACAGCGGGTCGCCGGGGAAGTACATCTGCGTCACGAGCCGTTCGGTCACGGCCCGGCCGAAGACCGAGAAGTGGATGTGATTCGGCCGCCAGGCGTTCGCGTGGTTCTTCCACGGGTAGGCCCCGGGCTTCACGGTGACGAACCGGTAGCGCCCGTCGTCGTCGGTCAGGCACCGCCCGGCGCCCGTGAAGTTCGGGTCGAGCGGCGCGTCGTGGTCGTCGACCTCATGGGCGTAGCGGCCGGCCGCGTTCGCCTGCCAGATCTCGATCAGCTGCCCCCGCAGCGGCTTGCCGTCGCTCCCAAGCACGCGGCCGCTGACGACGATCCGCTCGCCGAGCGGCTTGCCGGCGTGCTGCCGCGTGAGGTCGGCGTCGAGCGGGTCCACGTCCGACTCGCCGTAGGCGGGGCCCGTCAGCTCGGTGAGGCTCGACGGGAGGATCACCAGCGGCTCCTTCGGGGCGCGCAGGCGCGTGCCGACATAGTCGTGGTGGTCGTAGGGCGGGTCGACGCCGTCGCGCTCGGCGTCGATCACCTCCGGGAACGGGCGGGTGTCAACCGACATGGCTCTCCTCCAGTGCGACGACGAACGGCGCGGTCGTGACGGCCGCGACGTCCTCCACTGTCGCACCGTCGAGCAGCTCGGACAGAAGCAGCTGACCGTCGACGATGCGGAACACCGACAGCTCGGTGACGACGACGTCGGCGACCTCGGCCGCCGTCAGCGGATACCTGCACTCGGCGACCACCTTGGGCTCGCCCCGCGACGACGTCGACGTCATCGTCACGATGACGCGGCGTGCGCCGACCACGAGGTCCATGGCGCCACCGACGCCGAGCACGTCTCGTCCCGGCACGGCCCAGTTTGCGATGTCGCCGCGGCCGCTCACCTCGAGGGCCCCGAGGACGGCCACGTCGACATGGCCGCCGCGGATCATCGCGAAGCTCGATGCGCTGTCGAAGTAGGCCGCGCCCGGGAGCGCCGTGATGGGCTGCTTCGCGGCGTCGATCAGGTCGGGGTCGAGCTCGCCCTCGTCCGGCCGCGGGCCGACACCGAGCAGGCCGTTCTCGGTGTGGAGCACGACGCTCGTGTCGCTGCCCAGGTAGCCGGGGATCAGGTTGGGGATGCCGATCCCGAGGTTGACGACCTCTCCGGGACGAAGCTCCTGCGCCGCCCGCGCCGCGATCCGCGCCTTTGCGTCGACGCTCACGCCGCGAGCACCAGATGGTCGACGTAGAGATGCGGCGTGACGACCGACTCCGGCTCGAGCTCGCCCACCGCCACGATCTCCCCCGCCTCCGCAATCGTGACCGTCGCCGCTGTCGCCATCAGCGGGTTGAAGTTGCGGGCCGTGCGCCGGTACCAGAGGTTCCCGAGCGTGTCAGCGCGCGCCGCGTAGACCAGAGCGACGTCCGCGTGGATCGGCTCCTCGAGCACATGTCGCACGCCGCCGATCAGGCGCTCCTCCTTCCCCTCCGCAAGGAGGGTCCCGGCGCCGACCGGCGTGAAGAAGCCTCCGATGCCCGCGCCGCCTGCCCGGATCGCCTCGGCGAACGTCCCCTGCGGGACGAGCGTCGCCTCGATCTCGCCGGCGTTGACCGCGGCGACCGCTTCGGGGTTCGACGTGAAGTAGGACGAGATCCCACGCCGGATCCGACCCTGGCGGAGCAGCTTCCCGAGACCCCGGCCCGGCTCGCCGATGTTGTTCGACACGATCGTGAGGTCGGTCGCGTCCGAGTGCTCGACGAGCGCGTCGATGAGCGTCAGCGGCGCACCGACCAGACCGAACCCGCCGACCATCACCGTGTCGCCGGTCCGGATGCTCGCGATCGCCTCCTCGGCCGACGTCAGCGTCGCTGCCGTCATCGCGCGGGTCGAGGCCCCGGCCACGTCAGAACGGGAACGGGTGTGACCCGCGCTGCACCGTGATCCAGCGCATCTCGGTGAACTCGTCCACCACCGCGGTGCCGCCGAACCGGCCGAAGCCCGAGTCCTTCACGCCGCCGAACGGCATCTGCGGCTCGTCTCCCACCGGCTGGTCGTTGACGTGGACGATGCCCGCGTCGATCGCCTGCGCGAGCTCGAGGCCGCGGTCCGCGTCGGACGTGATGATCCCCGACGAGAGGCCGTACGCCGTCGCGTTGGCGCGCGCCACCGCCTCCTCCGCCGAGTCGACGACCTCGATCGCGGCAACCGGGCCGAACGTCTCCTCCTGCGCGAACTCCGAGTCGGGCGGGACGTCCGCGAGGAGCGTCGCCTGGAAGCACGGCCCCTCGGCGCTGCCGCCCGCGAGCACCTTCGCGCCCGCGCTGACCGCATCCTCCACCCTGCGCTGCACGTTCGAGAGCGCGTCCGGGTTGATCAGCGGGCCGATGATCGTGTCGTGCTCCGAGGGGTCTCCGGCCTTGAGCCCGCTGGTCTTCTCGGCGAGCCGGGCGATGAACGCGTCCGCGATCGGCCGCTCGACGATGATCCGCCGGGCGGACATGCAGATCTGACCCTGGTGCAGGAACGCCCCGAACGTCGTCGCGTTGACCGCGTACTCGAGGTCCGCGTCGGCGAGGACGATCAGCGGGTTGTAGCCACCGAGCTCGAGCACCACGCGCTTGAGCTGGCGCCCGGCCGCCTCGGCGAGCTTGCGTCCCGTCGCCGTCGAGCCCGTGAAGTTCAGCCGCCTGACGTGGAGATTCTCGATCAGCTCGTCGCCGACCGCCTGGGCCTCGCCCGGGCCGTGCGTCACGATGTTGAGGACGCCCGGCGGGAGCCCCGCCTCCGCGAAGACCTCGCCCCACAGGAGGCCCCCGACCTGCGGCGACCACTCCGAAGGTTTCAATACGACGGTGTTGCCGAGGGCCAAGGGAGCTGCGATGGAGCGAGCGGAGAGGATCAGCGCCGCGTTCCAGGGCGCGATCGCGCCGACGACGCCGACCGGGCGCCGCAGGCCCATCGCGAAGGCGCCCGTGTCGGACGGAAGCACCTCGCCGAGCGGTGCGTACGCCAGCGCCGCGGCCTGCCGGAAGAGGCCGGGGACGAAATGCATCTGGAACATGCCGAAGCCAAACGTGCAGCCGGTCTCGCGGGCGAGCATCGACACGACCTCGTCCTGCCGCGACTCGAGCACCTCGGCCGCCTTCAGAAAGATCCCCTGTCGCACGACAGGCGGCGTCCGCGACCACTCGGGGAACGCGGCGGCAGCGGCCTCGACGGCACGCGCGGCGTCCGCCCGGCTCGCGGTCGCGACCTCGGAGACGACGTCGCCCGTGAACGGGTCGCGGTTCTCGAATGTCCGCCCACCGTCTGCCTCGACGAACGCGCCCCCGATAAAGAGTCTCGTGTCGATGCCGGTCTCGGTCTGGATGCCCATCCGTGGTCTCCTTTCACGCTCCGCGCTCGACCCGACCGCCACGCGCGTCGGTCTCCGCCGACCGACGCAGTGTTCCATTCGTCAAGACACTAGTCTAGTATCCGGGACGTGTTGGAGGGAATCGGTGGCGTCACGTGGCCGCACGGCGGCGCGGGCATCGCTGTTCGACGGCGCGTGCCGGGCGTCGGTCGTGCGCTCACCGTGGCACCCTCCCACCCGGCTCGGAGCCGGTCCGCACGGAGGCACGCCGACGTGAGGGGGGTACACGTGGCGAGACCCTGACGGAGGCGTGACGCGGCTGCAGCCGCGGAGTTCGGTCAATGACGACCTCAGAGACCCAATGGAGGGTTCCATGCGATCGACGAAGACGAAGGTTGGCATTGCGGCCGCGAGCGTCTGCGTTCTGGCGCTCGCGCTCGCCGGCTGGGCGACGGGTGCGCAGGCGCCGGTCGGATCGGGCAAGGCATCCGCGACGAAGTCCGTCTGCGGGCTTGGCACCGGGAAGAAGGCGACGGGCAGACCGATCAAGATCGGCGGCATCGGCATGCTCATCCCGGGCGTCGACTTCACCACCGTCGGCAAGGTGGCGGAGGCCTACTACAAGTGCGTGAACGACAACGGCGGCATCAACGGCCGGCCGGTCCAGTACATCCTCTACAACGAGCAGCTCAACCCGGCCCAGCAGGCGTCCCTCGCACGGAAGCTCGTCGAGAGCGACAAGGTCGTCGGCGTCGTCGGCAACACGAGCTTCACCGAGTGCGGGACGAACTGGAAGTACTACAAGTCGAAGGGCATGGTCGTGATCGGCGCAGGCGTCCAGGCGGAGTGCTTCGGCACGCCGGTGTACGTCGAGTCGAACATGGGGCCGCGCTACTCGAACATCGGCGCTGCGCAGGCGCTCGTCCGCGCGGGGGCGAAGTCCCTCGTCGTCGCATCGCCTTCGACGATCTCCGCGTACGCCGACGGCGGCGTCCTCAAGGTGGCCGCGAAGGCGGGCATCCCCGGGAAGGCATTCCCGGTGCAGCTGCCCGTGACAGACGCGAACACGATCATCCAGCAGCTCTACCAGGCGGCAGGCCCGGGCGGGGGCATCATCCTCGACTTCACCCCGGACACGGCGCCCGCGCTGATGAAGGCGGCGGAGGCCCAGGGCCTGATCGACAAAGTCAAGTGGGGCTCGTCGACGCCGATCGCCAACACGTTCATGGCAGAGCAGTTCCCCAAGTGGGACGGGAAGCTCTACATCAACCAGGAGTTCGGCCTGCTCGACGCCTCGCAGGGGCCTGACACGCGGCTGATGCTGGCGATCATCAAGAAGTACGCACCGAGCATCGATGTGCAGGCATTTGCCCAAATGGGCTTCATGGACGCCATGTTCTCGACGAAGGCGCTCCTGAACGTCAAGGGCCCGGTCACGGCGAAGTCGTACAACGCCGAGGTGCGGAAGCTCAAGAACATCAAGACGGACATGCTCTGCAAGCCGTGGTACGTGGGCAACGCGCTGCCGTACCACATCCCGAGCAACTGGGACATCACCGTCGACTACAAGGACGGCAAGGTCGTGCTGAAGGAGAAGTGCTTCGCGATCCAGGCCGTCGACCAGGAGCTCGCCCAGACGCGCATCTGGGAGAAGAAGTTCAACCTCAACACGGGCAAGTAGTCGAGCGACCAGTGGAGATCAGGGTGCCCCGGAGGAGCCGTGCATAGCATCGTCGCGTTCGCGGTCTTCGGCGTCGACTGGGAGTTCTTCAAGCCGTACATCGTGCTGGGCCTTGCGCTCGGCGGGGTGTACGCACTCTCCGGCGTCGGGATCGTGGTGCTCTATCAGGCTACGGGCGTCCTGAACCTCGCGTTCGGGGCGATCGGCGCCTGCGGCGCCTTGATCGCCTACTGGATGATCAATCACACGAGCTGGCCGCACTGGCTCGCGTACGTCACCTGCGTTGCGTTCGGCGGGGTCGTCAACCTCGCCTACGGGCTGTTCTTCGGCCCCGCCTTCGCGGCGCGGGATCCGCTTGTCAAGATGATGGGGACGCTCGGCCTGGCGCTGATCTTGCTGGGGCTGATGGCGTGGCGCGCGCCGGCCGGCGGCGCATTCGCCCGGTTCCTCCCGCTCCCGAGCTCGAGCCATACCTTCACGGTCTTCGGGGCGTTCGTGAACTGGACGCAGGTGATCGCGCTCGCATTCGCCGTCGTCTTGACCGTCGTGACGACGGTCTTCCTCAGATACACGAACCTCGGAACCGCGTACCGCGCCGTCGCAAACGATCGCGAGATCACGGCCACCCTCGGCGTGCCGGTGCGCCGCGTCGAGGCGTCGGCGTGGTTCGGCTCAGGGCTCGTCGCCGGCGCGGCGGGCCTGCTCCTGCCGGACCTGATCACATCGCTCGACTACGCGGCGCTGACCTTCCTCGTGATCGCCGCGCTCGCCGCGGCCCTGATCGGGCGCCTCCAGTCCCTCTGGGTGACACTCGCCGGAGGCCTCGCGGTCGGCCTCGCGCAGGCGCTCCTCGCACCGTACGTGTCGGTGACGCGCTATCGCTCGGCGGCGCCGTTCGTGCTCGCGATCCTCGCGCTGCTCTGGCTCTCGCGCCGCCGCGTCGTCACGATCACACGGACCGCGCGGTAGGGGTGGCAGCCTCGAGGACACCCGGCCAGGGCGCGGCCACCCCGGCGCGCGCCATGTTCTCGCTCGACCGGGGCTCGATCGTGCGCGTCCTCGCGATCGCGGCGTTCCTGGCGATCGCGCTCTTCTTCCTCCCGACGATCGGCGCCGACTGGACGACCACGTTTACGAGCGTCGCCATCTACTCAGTGATCACGCTCGGTCTCGGCATGCTCTACGGCCGTGTCGGGCTGATCTCGCTCGGCCAGGTCGCGTTGCTCGTGGTCGGGGTCTGGACCGCGACCCGCCTCAACTACGCCGTCGACCTCCCCTTCCCCGTCCTGCTCCTCGCCACCGGGGTGATCACCTGCGGCGTGGGCATGCTCATCGGGCTCCCGGCGATCCGCCTCTCGGGGCTTCACCTCGCGCTGATCACGCTGATGGCCGCTGGCGCGGTGAACGTCGTGCTGCTCGCCATCAACTTTCCGAACGGCGGCGGCGGCTTTACCGGGCGCACGAGCACGCCCGACCTCTCCGGGCTCCAACCCGTGCGCCGGCCAAGCATCGGCGAGGGCGACACCGCCTACTACCGGTACGTCGTGATCGTCGCCGCCGTGATGTTCGTCATCGCGCTGCTCCACGTGAGGTCCAAGCCCGGCCGCGCCTGGGCGGTGATCCGCGAGAGCGAGCCGGCCGCGCTCGCGGGGGGCGTCAACATCGTCCTCTACAAGCTGTGGGCCTTCGCCCTCGCATCGTTCATGGCCGGTGTAGCCGGCTGCCTGCTCGCGGCGCAGGTCGGGCAGCCGACAGCGCAGTCGTTCCAGACGCAGGACTCCCTGACCCTGCTCGCGACGACGCTGATCGGCGGGATCTACAGCCTTTGGGGTGCGGTCATAGCCGGCTGCTTCAGCCAGCTCTTGCCGTTCATCTTCCAGGTGCAGTGGGGAATCAACCCGAACTTCGTGCTGATCCTGTTCGGCGTCGGCCTGCTGCAGGTGCTGCTGACCGCGCCGGGTGGGCTTGCGCAGCAGTTCCCGAAAGACATGGCGAACCTCGGCCGTTTGATCTGGCGCGGGGTCGGCAAGGTGACGGGGCGGGGAACGCCGTGATCGAGGTCGAGAAGCTCACCGTCCGCTTCTCGGGGGTCACCCCGATCGACGGGATGAGTGTCACGTTCCCGGGGGGCACGTGCGGGCTGATCGGCCCGAACGGCGCCGGGAAGACGACGTTCTTCAACGTCCTCTCCGGCTTCGTCAAGCCGGCGTCGGGCTCGATCCGCGCGTTCGGCGAGGACCTGCTCCGGATGGCCGACTACAAGCGTGCGCGCTGGGGCCTGCGTCGCACGTTCCAGACCGAGCAGGCGATCGAGCAGCTCTCGGTGTTCGACAACGTCGCGATGATCTACGAGCACTCGGGCGTCAAGGGCGCCGGAAAGCGGGCCGAGGTGCAGGCGGCGATCGAGTTCGTCGGGATGGAGACCCCGTCGTCGACGAGGGTCGGTGGCCTGGGCGCGCGGGAGCGCCGCCTCGTCGAGGTCGCGAGGGCGGTCGTGGGGCGGCCGCGGGTCGTGCTGCTCGACGAGCCGGCCGCGGGCCTGCCCGAGGAGGAGACCGAGCACCTGAGCCAGGTGATCCAGTCGATCCCCGGGCAGTTCGGCGCGCTGGTGATCCTCGTCGACCACGACATGAGTCTCGTGCAGGCGTGCTGCGAGACGACGGCGGTGCTCGACTTCGGCAAGCTCATCGCCTCGGGCCCAACCGCGACCGTGCTGCGCGACGAACAGGTCATCCGGGCGTACCTCGGCACCGAGGACGTCGGATGACCGCGACGGCCACGGCGACCAACCTCTCGTTCTCGGGGCTCTCGGTCGACCGCGGCGGGCGCCAGGTCCTGCGCGACGTGTCCGTCACGATCCCGCCGGGCGAGGTGACCGCGCTGCTCGGCCCGAACGGCGCCGGCAAGTCGACGCTCGTGCTCGCGGTCGGCGGTGTTCTCCGCCCCACGGCCGGCACGATCACGCTCGGCGACGTCGACCTGACACGGCGCCGACCGGAGCAGATCCGGACGGCGGGTCTCGCCATCGTCCCCGAAGGCCGGCAGCTCCTCCCGAACCTCACGGTCGAGGACAACCTCCGCGTCGCCACCTATTCCCTCAAGCGCCACGAGGCTCGGGAAGGCGTCGCGTACGCGCTCGAGCTGTTCCCCGAGCTCCAGAAGCGCTGGCGCATCCCGGCGCGCTCGCTCTCGGGCGGCGAGCAGCAGATGGTGGTGCTTGCGCAGGCCCTCGTCTCGCGGCCGCGCTTCGTGCTCGTCGACGAGCTCTCGCTCGGCCTCGCCCCCATCATCGTCCAACGCCTCGTGCCGACACTCGAGGCCGTCGCCGAGAGCGGCGTCGGCATCCTCTTGATCGAGCAGTTCGCACACGTCGCCCTCGGCCTCGCGCAGACCGCGTACGTCCTCGAGCGCGGGCGGATCCACTACCACGGGACGGCGCAGCGGCTGAAGGACGAGCCGGAGCTGCTCCAGTCCGCCTACCTGCTGCGCGAGGTCGATCCCGGCGGCGACGCGCTCGAGACGCTGTCGTAGGCGGGTGACGGGCGTTTCCGCCGCGTCGGAGTCAGGCATGGTGCCAACGGTTCGCGGTCCCGTCGCTGCGAGCGACCTCGGCCGCACGCTCCCGCACGAGCACATCGTCATCCTCCAGCCGGAGGCGCTTCAGAACTACGGCCGCGTCTGGGGCGCGAGCTACTGGGACGAGGACGCGGGCGTCGCCGACGCGATCGCGAAGCTCCGCGCGGTGCGCGATGCGGGGATCCGGACGCTCGTCGACCCGACCGCGCCCGGGCTCGGCCGCTGCATCCCGCGGGTCCAGCGGATCAACGCCGAGGTCGATCTCAACATCGTCGTCGCGACGGGCGTGTACGCGTTCATCGAGCTCCCGAACTTCCTCCACTACCGAAGCCCCGGGGCGATCGCCGACCTGTTCGTGCGCGAGCTCCGCGAGGGCATCGACGACACCGGGGTCATGGCCGCGTTCATCAAGTGCGCCGTCGAGGAGCACGGTCTCGTCGGGGACATCCCGAGGATCCTCGACGCCGTCGCGATCGCCGCCCTCGAGACGAGTGCACCGGTGATGGTGCACACGAACGCGAGCGCCAAGACGGGCACGCTCGCGCTCGAGGCGCTGACGAGCCGTGGCGTCGACCCCGTCAGGATCGTGGTGGCGCACGCGGGCGACAGCAACGACCTTCCGTACCTGCGGGCGATCGGCGACACCGGCGCGACGCTCGGCTTCGACCGCTTCAACATCCCCCACTTCAACCCCGACGCCGATCGCATCCGGACGCTGCTCGCGCTCCTCGAGGAGGGGTACGGCGATCGCATCCACCTCTCGCACGACGCCGCCTGCTTCATGGACTTCATGGTCGGCGATCCCAACTTCGCCGACGAGCGGCCCGACTATCTCCACCTCACGGCGAAGATCCTCCCCGTCCTCCGCGAGCACGGCGTCACGGAGGCGCAGATCGACGAGCTGACGATCGACAACCCGCGCCGCTTCCTCGACCCCGCGCGGGTCGCCGCTTGACCGATCTCGCGCGCCTCGGCGTCGTGGAGGCCGCGGAGCTCCTCGCGCGACGCAGCGCGTCGGCGACCGAGCTCACGACTGCGCTGCTGGACCGCATCCGCGAGGTCGACGGCGTCCACAGCCACGAGGGCGATCCCGGCTCGATCAACGCGTGGGTCCGCGTCTACGGAGAGGACGCGCTCGCAGCGGCGGCGCGGGCGGACGAGCGACTTGGTGAGGCGGCCGTGCGGCGCGACGGCCCCGCCCCCGCGTTGACCGGCGTCCCGATCGGGCTGAAAGACCTCTGCGGTGTGGCCGGGAAGCCGCTCACTGCCTCGAGCAGCCTCCTTGAGGACGTTCCGACCGAGGACTGCGATCTGTGGAAGCAGCTTTCCACCGCCGGCATGGTGCTTCTTGGCCATCTACACACCCACGAGTTCGCCGCCGGCGGGACGACGGACCAGGTCGGGAATCCCTGGGATCTCGCACGCTCGCCCGGGGGGTCGAGCGGTGGATCCGGGGCTGCCCTGGCGGCACGCATGGTTCCCGCCGCCGCCGGCACGGACACCGCCGGCTCGCTCCGGATTCCGTCCGCCTGTTGTGGCACGTCTGCGATCAAGCCCACTCGCGGTCTCGTCTCGCTCGCGGGGGTCGTCCCGTTGTCGTGGACACTCGACCATGCGGGTCCGATGGCCCGCACCGTCGCCGACTGCGGAATGCTGCTCCGGGCGATGGCTGGGCCGGATCGGCGCTCGGCGGAGACCGCACTCCATGCCTCACTGCCCGACCGGCTGCCGGAGCGCCCGGCGGTGCGGCCGCTGGCCGGCGTTCGGCTGGCCGTCTCGCCGCGCATCGCGTCGGTCGAGCTCGACGCCGATGTCGCCGCCGGCTTC
Organism: uncultured Actinomycetes bacterium; assembly: GCA_963747125.1. Taxonomy (GTDB): domain Bacteria; phylum Actinomycetota; class Thermoleophilia; order Gaiellales; family Gaiellaceae; genus Gaiella. The sequence goes on from CAVVEN010000013.1 coordinate 80,272, forward strand.
GAGGTCGCGCTCCACACCTGCCGGAGTCTCGGAGCCTCGCTCGTCGAGCCGCCGGCACCTGCGGCGGGGCCCGACCTCGGTGCCGGCTTCCGCGACTTCCGCGATGTCGGGGATGACTTCCTCGACGTGCTTGCGACAGAGCTCCTCGTCTACCACCGTCGTTTCGACGGGCAACGCGACCGCTATCGCCCCTCCCTCCGCGAGTGGGTCGAGGAGGGGGAGCGGCGCGCGGTGTCCGGCGAGACCTATGTCGCGGCTCAGGCCCGGCGACGCCAGCTCACCCGTGTCTGGGCCGACTGGCTCGACGAGCATCGGGTCGCGGCCGTGATCGAGCCCACGATCCCCGTCGTGGCTCCGCTACGCGGTGACGGCTACGACCACTGGGGCACGGATTTCGTCCTGATCTCGCTCACGCATCTCTGGGACTGGACGGGGTTCCCGGTGGTGGCTCTCCCCTCGGGCGTCGGCTCGAGCGGCCTTCCGGTCGGCGTCTCGCTCATCGGACGCGCTGGATCGGACTGGGATCTCCTCGCGCTCGGCGAGGCACTCCAGGCCGAGCTCGGCGTGCCCGAGCCACCGCCGCCCACCGGAGAGTCGTTCGGGCCCTGACAACGCTTGTGGTGAATCAACACAAGCGTTGTCCACCAGTGGCGCTCAGCCGGGCACGAGGACGGCGCGGCCGTTGACGTCGCCGTCGCGGAGCTTGTCGAGCACCTCGTTGACGGCGTCGAGCGGGTGCACCTCGGTCTTCAGCACGATCCGCCCTGCCGCGTGGAGCTGGAGCAGCTCCCACAGGTCGATCCACGTGCCGACGAGGTTGCCGACCACGGCGTGCTCGTCCACGACGAGCGCCGGTGACGGGATCGAGATCGTGCCACCGTAGCCGATCACGGAGTACGTCCCGCCACGGGCGAGCATCGCGGCGGAGCCCGCGTGGGTCTCGTCCGTGCCGACGAAGTCGAAGACGAGATCCGCCCCGCGACCGCCGGTCAGATCGCGCACCGCGTCGACCGCGTCGTGCCCGTCGATCGCCTCGGAGGCTCCGAGCTCGCTGGCGAGGCACCGCCGCCGCTCGTCGGTGTCGATCGCGATGATCGCGCTCGCGCCGAGCTCCCGCACGAGCTGGAGCGCGATGTGCCCGACACCGCCGACGCCGATCACGACGGCCGTCGAGCCGGGGACGGCGAGATGAGCGAGCCGCCTGACGGCGTGGTAGGCGGTCACACCCGCGTCGGCGTGCGGGGCGACGTCGACGGGCTCGACGCCCGGCGGCAGCGCGATCAGCGACCGCTCGGAGACGAGGACGTAGTCGGCGAAGCCGCCGTCGACGGACAGGCCCGTGAACTGGTGGCGGACGCAGTGCATGTCGTTGCCGCGCCGGCACGCGACGCACAGGCCGCAGCTGTACGGCGGGTAGACGAGCACGGCGTCGCCCGGCGCGACCGTCGACACGCCCGCTCCGACGGCCTCGACCCACCCGGCGTTCTCGTGGCCGAGGACGAGCGGCAGCGTCACGCCCGCCGGCTCCATGAGGCCGTCGATCGCGTGGAGGTCGGTGGCGCACACGCCCGCGCCCCCGACGCGCACGAGCACGTCGGTCGGCGTGGACACCTCGGGCACCGGCTGCTCGACCAGCTCGAGGGGCTGGTGGTACGCCCGCATCAACGCAGCCTTCACGATGCCACCTCTTTCTCGGGCACGTTCACGGAGCGAAGCTCGCGTCGGGCTCGACGACGACCTCGAGCAGCAACGGCTCGGTGCGGGCGGCAAGTCCCGGGACGACCTCGTCGAGCACCTCGATCAGCTCGCCTTGCTCACGCACGGTGCGCGCGGGACACCCGAACCCGCGAGCGATGCCCGCGACGTCGACTCCGAAGGCCGGCCACGGAGCGGTCCCTCCGTGCTGCTCGGCGAGACGGTCCATGACGGCGTAGCCGCCGTTCGAGAGGATCACGAACAGCGCACCGGCGCCGTAGTGGGCTGCGCTCCAGAGCGACTGGATCGAGTAGAGCGACGACCCGTCGCCGACGAAGGCGACCACCGGCCGGTCGGGGCATGCCATGCGGATGCCGGTCGCCGCGGGAAGAGCGAACCCGAGCCCGCCCATGGCGGGGCTCAGCATGCCGAGCGGCTGCCGCGCCGGAAGTCGCGCGAGCAGCTCGGGGCGGTTGGACGGCGACTCCTCGAAGACGATCGCGTCGGGCGCGAGCCGCTCGGCGACGGCGGTGAACACGTGCCCCGCGCGAAGCGGCGCGCCGGGTGCGGGCGGGTCCGGAGGGCCGGGGCGCTCGAACGGGGCCGGCGGCGCGGTGTCGCGGGCGGCCACGGCGCCGGCGAGCGCGGCGCACAGCGGCCCCGGCGAGGCGAGCACCGCGAGGTCGGCCGTGCTGCGATGCACCTCGGCCTGGTCCTGGCTCACGACGACGACCGTCGTCCCGGGCTCGACGAAGGGGCCTGGGGCGAAGGCGTACTGCCGGAACGCCGGTGCGCCGACAGCGACCACGAGGTCGTGAGAAGCAAGGGCCTCGCGCAGGCGCGGCCGGTCGGCGGGGAGGTGACCTGCGAAGAGCGGGTGATCCTGCGGAAACCCCGCCCGGCCGCTGAACGACTCGTGCCACACCGGGCAGGCAAGGCGCTCGGCGAGAGCCACCACCGCCGCCCAGGCATCGGCGTCGTCGATCCCAGCGCCTCCGACGAGCGCCGGGCGCTCCGCGCGGTCGACGAGCCCGGCGAGCTCCGCGACGACGGACGGATCGGCGGCACGTCCGCGCACGACACGTCGCGGCGCGGCGCGCTCCCCGGCGGGGTCGGCCTCGGCCGCCCAGTCGTCCATCGGCACGATCACGAGCGCAGGGCCGCGCCCGGTCACGGCCTCGTGGTAGGCCCGCGCGAGTGAGGCGGGCACGCCCTGCGCGCGCAGCGGCAGGTCGATCCAGACGGGGTAGTCGCCGGCGAGCCCCTGCAACTTCCCGGCGAGGAACGGCTCCGAGGCGATGTGGCGCCGGTCCTGCTGCCCGACCAGGACGACGAGCGGCACGCGGTTGACCCGCGCCGTGGCGATCGCGCTGACCGCGTTGCCGAGGCCCGGCGTCGTGTGCAGGATCGCGAGAGCGGGCTCCCTGCGGCCGATCGCCCACCCGGTGGCCATCCCGACGACAGAGCTCTCGTGGAGGCCGAGCACGAACCGGAGGTCGCCCGGCAGATCGGAGAGCAGCTCGATCTCGGTCGAGCCCGGGTTGGCGAAGAGCGTGGTGAGGCCGTGCTCCCGGAGGACGTCGAAGGCGGCGTCGCGCACGGTCGGAAGCACGATGGCCACCCTACTCGAACTGATTTGATCCTTCTCCGATGCCCGACGCGACAGGCCCTCATCCCCGGCACACCGAGCCGTCCGACATCACGGCCGCCGCGGTCGCCAGCTTCTCGGGCTGCCGGAACGAGCGCCTCCGGCTCCTGCTCGAGCGCCTCACGGCGCACCTTCATGCGTTCGCGGCCGAGGTGGGGCTCACGCAGGAGGAGTGGGACGCTGGGATCAGGCTCCTGACCGAGACCGGGCACATCACGGACGCGCACCGGCAGGAGTTCGTCCTCTGGTCGGACACGCTCGGGCTCTCGATGCTGGTGGACGCGCTCGCCTCCCCGTCACCCGATGCGACGGAGTCGACCGTTCTCGGGCCGTTCTACGTGCCGGGAGCGCCGCTGCGGGAGTACGGCGCGTCGATCTCCGAGGAGCGCGCCGGCGAGCCCGCCTGGGTGCACGGCGTCGTCACCGACACCGACGGAGCGCCCATCGCCGGTGCGGAGCTCGACGTCTGGCAGAACGGCGACAACCGCCTGTACGCCGTGCAGGACCCGGGCGCGCCGGAGGAGCACCTGCGCGGCCGGTTCTCCACCCGCGACGACGGGAGCTACGCGTTCCTGGCGGTCCGGCCCGTCCCGTACACGATCCCCGACGACGGGCCCGTCGGCGCGATGCTGGCTGCGGCGGGCAGGCATCCGTGGCGTCCGGCCCACATCCACCTGATCGTGCGCGCGGAGGGCTACGCGCCCGTCACCACGCACATCTTCGACCGCGAGAGCGCGTACCTCGACTCCGACGCCGTCTTCGCGGTCAAGCCGTCGCTGCTACGGGACTTCGTCGAGCGCGGCGCAGACGACCCGGAACGGCCGGACGGCGTCGACGCTCCGTGGTTCTCGGTGCGGAACGACCTCGTGCTCGCGCGAGACAACGAAGACGGGCGAGGCTGAAGCCACGCCCGGCCGACCGTCGTGGCTCTGGCCTTGGCCCTCGTTGGCTCCCGTGTCAGCGATCCAGCGGCTCGCCGCGAAGCCAGGCGGCGCCACTCGCGTACAGCGCGTCCACCTCAGGGCCCTGCAACCCCGGCATGTCGGGCTTCACCTCGTACCCGACCCGGGTCTGCAGGTAGGCGAGGTGACGGTATCCCTCGGGAAACCTGGCGAGCAGCTCCCGGTCGAGCTCGAGCGTCGCGGCGGGATCGACCGGGTCCATCCGGTCTTGCTCGTAGATCGGCTGGCGCAGCACGAGCCCCCAACGGCCGCCGCGCCGTTCGAGGAAGTCGTAGAAGCGGCCGGTGCACGTGACGTCGACCTCCACCCCGTCGACGACTGCGCGCTGGTGGATCTCCATCTTCACCTGGGACACGGCGCGATCGCCGGCGAGGTCGATCGCCTGCCCGCCGAGCACGTGGTGGATCTTCACGCCCTTCTCCCACCCGGCCTTGCTCATCGCAATGAACTCGTCGGCCGTCCCCTGCGTCCAGGTCGCCATCATCCGGCCGTCGTCGAACCAGACCGTTCGGAACCGGCCCCAGTCCCCAGCATCGCGCCAGACGACCCAGCGCTCGACGAGCTCCCGGATCGCGAGCTTGTCGCGGAGATCGTCGTCGGGGGAGCCCGTCGTCACACGCGTGCCGTCCGCCAGCTGTCCGGCCGGTAGGTGCTGCGTACGGTCTCGACGTACGGCACCGGGCTGACGACGGCGCGGAGCTCGACCTGCACGTGGGGCTCGACCGTCGGCTTGCTCGTGCCGCCGTTCTCCTCGCCCCACACGAAGGTGACCTCGGTCCCCGGCTCCGCGTGCGCCTCGTCGAGCACGGCGAGGGTCAGCAGCTTCCCCTCGTTGGCGGTGTAGCCGATCCAGGTCGAGACCCCGACCGTCTCGCCGTCGACCGTCACCCGGTCGAAGGGGTGCATCGAGTAGACGGCGGACGGCCAGTCGACGAACTTCGCGCGATCCGTCTTCTGGAGCATCGTCCCGACGGTGCGCAGAACGTCCTCGTCGTCGAGCGCGAGCGTGACCTTGTGGCGATGCTCGCCCTCGGCCATCCGCTCGAGCGCCTCCCGGCCGATGAAGTCGTGGTCGAACTTGACGTAGCTCCCGTAGCCGAGGTCCCACGGCGTGAAGTAGTAGTCCTCGATGCGCTCGGAGACGAAGCTGCCGCCGATCGACGCCGAGCCCTCGTAGCCCGCCGCCGGAAGCCACTCGCGGTATGCCTTGAGCGAGTCGCCCGTGTAGACCGCCGGCAGCGGCGACGGGATCCACCCCGACTCGAGCGTGTTCGACGAGTACGCGCGTCCGCCGACCTGGCGCAGCCCGAACTCGTGGCCCGCCTCGACGATCGCCTCGCGCACCGCGCGCCTCGTCGTCCCACGGCCCGAACAGCTCCCAGCCGGGCTGGCCGGCCATCCCGTGACGGAGGGCGCGGACGGGCTTGCCCGCGATCGTCACGTCCGTCATGCGGAAGAACGTCAGCTCGGGCGGCGGCCCGCCGAGCAGCTTCTCGATCACCTGCATCGCGTTCGGCCCCTGCACCTGGAAGCGATAGGACCGGCGGCGCCCGTCCGTGCGCAGCGCCCACCGCTGGTCGAGCTCGACCTCGACGTCGTAGTCGCCGGTCTCGGCGTGGTAGGTGATCCAGTTGAGCGCCGGCGCGCGGCCGACGAGGTTGAACGTGTTCTCTGCGAGGTGGAAGAGGATCACGTCGCCGATGACGTAGCCCGTCCGGGGTGCACGGCACGAAGTGCTTGGCCCGGTCGACGCCGAAGCCCTCGAAGCTGTTGACCGCGAGACGCGGAGAGCAGCGCCATGGCATCCGGGCCCCGCACCGCCAGATCGGCCATGTGGTACGACTGGTTGTAGAGGACGCAGGTCTGCTGCCAGGCCTGCTGCTCGTCGCGCCAGTTCGTGAACTCCGCCGGCACACCGGGGTACACGTTCGGCCCGGCCTGCGAGTTGCGGAGCAACTCGACCGTGCTCTCGGTCGACCCAAGCAGGTCCTCGAGGCTTCTCTGGCTCACGTCGACCTTCCCTTCTCGCGTCATGACGCGCTCTCCGTTCGGGCGCGCGGGACGAGCGCGCCTGCCGTCAGGTTCCTAGACACCGCCACCGCCGCCCCCGATCGCACTGCGGCTCACGCGGTCGATCCCGGTGAGGGGCGCGCCCTGGAGCGCGTCGGCGACGTTGAAGAGGTGACGGCGCATCGCGGCCTCGGCCTTCTCCGGCTCGCGCGCGATCACCGCCTCGACGATGGCCGCATGCTCCGCCTGCGACGCCGTCGGCCGCCCCGGGATCAGGATCGTGCGGAACTGGTAGCGCACGGTCTGCGAGTTGAGCCCGTGGATGAGCCGCTGGGCGGTGCTGTGCCCGGACAGCTCGAGGAGCGCCGCGTGCAGATCGGCGTTCGCATCGGAGGCGCCGAGCAGGTCGCCCGACTCGAGCAGCGTCCGGTGCCGCTCCAGGGCGGATCGCAGGCGCTTCGCGCCGGCATCGTCGATCCGCTCCGCCGTCAGGCGCACAGCGAGACCCTCGAGCACGGCGCGCGCCTGGAGGATCTCGATCGCTTCGTTGTCCGTGACCTGGCGCACGCGTGCGCCGCGGTGCGGCTCACGCACGACGAGCCCCTCCTGCTCGAGCCGGATCAACGCGTTCCGAACGGCCGCCCGAGTCATGTCGAACGACGTGACGACGTCCGACTCGACGAGGCGCGAGTTCGGCGCGATGTCGCCCCGGACGATGGCTGTCCGCAGCTTGTCGTAGTTCGGCTCGGAGTTGGCCGCGGGCACGGTCATTGCGGCTTCCCGGCGAAGAGGTCGGCGTGCTCGCCGAAGTAGCTCGAGACGAGCAGCTCGTGGTTGGCCCGCAGCTCGTCGGCCCGGCCGGTCAGCACGACCTCCCCGTGGGAGAGGACGTAGCCCCGGTCGGCGATCGTGAGGGCGAGCTCGATGTGCTGTTCGACGAGCACGACGCCGCAGCCGCTCTCCTCCGCGTACCGGCGTACGACGGGGAGCAGCCCCTCGACGATCACCGGGGCGAGGCCGAGGCTGAGCTCGTCGAGGAGCAGCAGCTTCGGGCGTCGGGCAAGCGCCCGACCGAGCGCGAGCATCTGCTGCTCGCCGCCGGAGAGGAGGCCGCAGCGCCGGTCGCGGAGGTCGGCGAGCGCGGGGAAGTACCGGTACGCCGCCTCCGTGTCGAGGTGCTCGCCGCGGTACCCGAGGCGGAGGTGCTCGGCGACGGTCAGCCCGAAGAACAGGCCGCGGTTCTCGGGAACGTGCGCGATGCCGAGCTTCGCGCGCGCGCTCGGCTGCACGCGTCGCAGGTCCTGCCCCTCGAAGCGGATCGCGCCGTCCATGGGGCGCACCAGGCCGGAGACGGCGCGGAGCGTCGTCGTCTTGCCGGCGCCGTTCGCGCCGAGCAGCGCGACGATCTCGCCCGGCGCAACGTCGACATGAACGTCGCGGAGCACCGCAGCGCCGTCGTAGCCGGCCGTCAGGCCGTCGAGCTCGAGCACCGGCTCGCTCATGCCTTGCCCGCCTCCTGCTGGTCGCGTGGCGGGGCCGGTTCCCGCGCATCCGCGGTCGCGGCGCCCCCCAGGTAGGCAGTCACCACGCGCGGGTCACGGCGCACCTCGTCCGGCGCGCCTGCCGCGATCACCTTGCCGAACTCGAGCACGGTGATGCGGTCGCAGATCGTCATCACCAGCCCCATGTCGTGGTCGATCAGCAGCGTCGTCGTGCCCGCATCGGCGACCCGGCGGAGCCGTTGGCCGAGGTCCCTGCTCTCGTGCGTGTCGAGCCCGGCGGCCGGCTCGTCCAGGCAGAGGAGCCGCGGCTCCATCGCGATCGCCCGCGCGACCCCGACGAGCTTTCGCTGTCCCTGGGTCAGCTCCGCCGGCATCGCCTCCGCGATCGACCCGAGGTCGAGCAGGTCGAGCGCGCGCGCCGCTGCGGCGCTTTCGCCCGCGCCCCGTCCCACCAGCTCGGCGGCGAGCGACAGGAACGACGGGCGCTCGGCGGCGACGGTGAGGTTCTCGCGCACCGTGAGATCGTCGAAGAGCTCCGTGCTCTGCCACGTTCGCGCCAGCCCGCGCCGCGCCCGCGCATGCGGTGCCATCCCCGCGAGATCGCGTCCGTCGAGCTCGACGCGGCCTGTGTAGCGGACGAACCCGGTGACGGCGTCCACGAACGTCGTCTTGCCGGCGCCGTTCGGCCCGATCAGCCCGACCAGCTGACCCTCGTCCACGACGACGTCGACCTCGTCGACGGCGCGCACGCCGCCGAAGCGGACCGACAGGGCGGTAGTGGCCAGAATGGTGCTCACGACGCGCTCGCAGGTTCCGATTCCGCGCGCTCGAGCTTGCGCCTCTCGCGCGCCTGAGCCGTCCGATAGAAGGAGCCGGCCACGCCCTCGGGGTTCTGGATCAGCGTGAAGATGAGCACCAGGCCGCCGAACAGCAGAAACCAGTTCCCCGAGAGGCCGAACCACTTGTCGAGCGCGTACGGGAAGAGTCCCTGCGCGGCGATCAGCCCGGCGAAGACCGCGCCGGAGACCAGCGTGATGCCCCCCGCGTAGGCGAAGGCGATCAGGCTGAGGGCGAGGGGCACGCTGAACCGGTCGGCGCTCACCGACCCGAAGTTGTACGCGTAGAGCGTCCCCGCGACGCCGGCGATCAGCGCGCTGATGCCGAACGCGATCAGCTTGACGTTCCGAACGTCGATCGCCGCGCCCGCCGCGGCGCGCTCGTTCGAGCGCACGGCCAGCATGCGCCGCCCCAGCGTGCCGCGCCGCACGGAGACGACGAGCAGGCCGAGGACGACCGTGGCGGCGAGCGCGACCCACCCGAACACCGGGCTCGGCAGGTTCCCGTCGAGGCCACGGAACGACGCGGACGGCCCGAGGTTGATGCCAAACAGGTGCGGATCCGGCACCGGCGAGCCCTGCGCGCCCCCGCCCCACGTGCTGTTCTGGAAACCGAAGTTGAAGACGGCGACCGCGGCGGCGATCGTCACGACGGCGAGCGCCACCCCGCGCACGCGCAGCGCGGACACCGCCGTCACGAGTCCGAGCACCACGGCGGCGGCGACGCCCGCGAGCGGCGCCAGTGGAAAGCCGATCCCCGCGTCGACGGCGAGATGCGAGACGGTGAAGCCGGCGACGCCCGCGAGCGCGAGCTGGACGACCGAGATCTGGCCGACGAAGCCGGTGATCACGACCAGCGAGAGGGCCATCACGATGCCGATCAGCGAGTTCGTCAGCGCCTGGCGGAAGTCGAAGGGGAGCACGACGAGCGCGATCGCGCAGAGGAGCGTCGACGGGACCGCAAGCTTGACGGCGTGCTTCGGCCGAGGCACGTCGGGGAGGCGCTGCTCCACGAGCTCCCCACGTGTCGGGAGCGACGCGCCGCGCAGGAACATCGCCGCCACGATGAGCGCGAAGACGAGCAGCTCCTTGACGCCCGGCCAGGCCGCGCCCTGGCTGGTCGGGAACCACGCTTTCGTCGATTCGAGCTCGATCAGCGACTCGAGCATCCCGATGCCGAGGCCGCAGACGCATGCGATCGCGAACGACGTGAGCCTCGCGAAGAGCGCGGCGGCGAGCGCGGGCACCACGAGGAAGGGCAGCGTCGTCGTGTCGAGCGCCGCGACCGAGCCGGCGAAGATCCCGAGCGTTCCGAGTAGGAGGCCCGCGAGCAGCGAGTTCGTGAGCGACAGCTCGTCCGGCGACAGGCCCGCGAGGCGTGCCGCGACGTCGTTCTCCGATGCTGCGCGCGTCGCGAGGCCGAAGCGCGTCCAGCGGTAGAGCGCCCAGAGCAGTACGGTGATCCCGACGACGGCGCCGCTGAGCACGAGGCTGGACAGCGGCACTGCCCCGTCGAGCATCCGGACGACCCGGATCGGGATGATCGTCGGCTGCGGATGCTGCGACGTGCCGAACGCGAGGAGCATCGTCGCCTGCGCCGTCAGCAGGACGCCGAGCGAGGCAACGAGCTTCGCCAGCGGCGCAGCGGTGCGCAGCGGCCGGACAACCGCGAGCTCGATCGCGATGGTGAAAAGAATCACGCAGACGTAGGTGAGCGCGATCGCCAGCGGGGTGCCCACCGTGAAGCCGAGCTCACCCGTACGGAGCGCCCAGAACGAGAAGCCCGCAAGCATCGCGATCGCGCCTGCGGCCAGGTTGATGAAGCCGGAGCCGCGGTAGGTGACGACGATGCCGACCGCGATGGCCGCGATCGTCGCGCCTGTCCCGAGGCCGAGCAGAAGGAAGAGGAGTATCTCGTTCACGTCGCCCCCTGGGGATCGTCCGACGGGGCCGGAGTGCACCGGCCCCGTCGGACGCGGGTCGTCGTTCGTCTAGCCGTTGGGCGGCCCGACCCAGCCGGACGCCCTCGTGAACGCGAACTTGCCCTTGTACGTGAAGGCCTGGAACGTGTCGTTGCAGATACCCGGCGCCTTCTTGTCCTTGCCGCACTGGAGCTTCGGCGCGCCGAGCGCGAGCGGCCCCTTGAACGCCTTCGCACGCGCCAGGATGGTCTTGGGCGTGATCCCACCCTTGCCCGCGTTGGCCTCGTTGAGGAACCGGACGGTCGTCAGGAGCTGTCCGAACGCGACGATGTGCCACGGATCCGGTGCGTTCTTCTCCGCCTTGTACCGCTTGATCACCGCCTGGTAGGCCGGCATGCCCTTATCGGTCGGGTCGCCGTAGAGCGACGAGGCGATCGCGTACGTCCAGAGCGGCCAGTCGCCGAGAGCGGCGCTCACCTGCGGGCTGAGGCAGAGCGGCGCGGTCATGATCTTGCGCGAG
>CAVVEN010000014.1:0-45165 GCA_963747125.1 uncultured Actinomycetes bacterium
CAAGGCGGAAGCCGGGCCGGCCCCGATCGGCGAGGGCACGAGTGCCTGATCCGATCCGTCCTGTTCTTCGTGGGCGTGGAGGACGTCGAGGCGACACTCGCACGAGCTGAGCGACTCGGTGGGAAGACGATCCAGCCCGCCCAGGTGTCCCCGGCGTGACCTTCGGCGTCTTCGCGGATCCGCAGGGCCACATCGTTGGCGTCATCGCGAACTGACTGGGCGGTGACCAACACGGAGGAAGAATCGCCGGTGTTGAAGCGGCACCTATGTCGCTTTGGCTGGCTACGACAAGGGCGGCAGCAGCGGTTCACGTGTGCTACTGGCGCAGCGCTGGTCGTCCCGGCGAACCGGTGAGGACGGCTGCGGAAGGCTCGGTGGGGGCCAGTACGCCCTCGTTGGCCACTGTGCCCGGCTGGAGGACGACCTGCAGCAGCAGAACGATGGTGCTGACCGCGAGACCGCCGAGAACGGACAGCGCGAGTGATCGTCCGCGCAGACCTGCGTACCAAGCTGCCACGCCTGCCCAGAAGCTGAGCGACAGCGCCTCGAGCCAGATGACCACCTGGACCGCGTCGCTGAGCGTGAGGTTCGCGACGCGGAGGACGAGCAGGAGGACCAGCGGTGGGATGGCGAGCAGCAGGAACCGCGACTCGAACCGGGCTGTGGCAAGCCACTCCCGCATCGTCGGGCGTCTTCCGAGCTCCACCTGTTGAACGAGACTGGCCGAGAAGATATGCGACGTGAAGATCGCAATGACCGGCCCGACCACGACCAGGACGACGTCGAGCGGCTCCAGGGCCGCCCAGCCGTCGTAGACGATCAGCACACAGACCAATGCGATCGTCGCGGTGACGATGCGGCCGATGACTGGGGGTCTCGACTTCAGGTCGAACGGATCGTTGCGCATTCAGGCGAGCCTACTGCCCTCGCACCGCTTTCCGACGCGCACGCATCGGGGCCATGGCCGGTGGTGTCACCGCTGGTCAATCGAGCGTGTGCATCAGGAATGCGGTCGCGAAGCCGAGTGTCGTGACCACCCCGACGAGCTTGCCACCATGTTCGTACGCCTCGGGCATCATCGTGTCCGAGAGCATCGTGAGGATCGCACCCGCTGCGAATGCAAGAACGAACGCGACTGTATTCGGCGACGAGTGCTGGAAGAAGCTGTAGCCCGCGAGCGAGGCGAGCCCTGAGACCAGGGTGATCCCGATCCACATCCAGAGGATCCGAGCCTTCTTCCAGCCCCCTGCGACGAGACCGGTCGTCGAGGAGATTGACTCGGGCAGGTTGGAGATGAAGACGGCGCTCAGGTAAGCGGCGCCGACCTTTCCCCCCTCGTAGATCGTGAGACCGATGACCATCGACTCCGGAATCCCGTCGAGCACGGATCCGAGCACGATGGCAAGCGCGGAACCGTCCTTCTGGGCGCCTGCCGGGTCCTTACGCTGATCCCCGCCCGAGCGGTCGATGAGCCAGTCGCCACCGAAGAACACCCCGCACCCGGCGAAGATGCCCAGATAGACAGATCGGTTCGCGGTTGCCGTGTTGGCCGCCTCCTCGACGAGATCGAACGCGACCGCGCTGATCAGCACGCCTACGCCGAAGGCCGTGATCAGCCCGATCCAGGCGCGTCTGGCGCATCCACGTTGGCAGCGTGTCCGAGCAGCTGCTATTCACGATCTGGTTCTTCGTCACGAGCGGCCTCATCGCGCTGATGACCGTCTCCGCGGGAAGATCCGAAGGAGCAGCCAGCCACGCACGCGCGCCTGTCCCAAAGGCGACCCCAGGAAACGGCAGGGCAAGCCGCGAGCCTGATCACCAAGACGGCTGACGAGCGGTGGTCGTCCCTCGACCGGCTATGTCGTTGAAAGTGGTCGGGTGCTGTCGCCTCGCGCTCGCAGCACGGCCACGATGGCGATGACGAGATAGCCGAACACAGCGATCTTGGGTGCCAGTATCGCCAGGACGATCACGCCGATGTAGAAGCCGATGTTCGGCCCTGTCGCCAGCGCGATCGCGTTGAACTCCTTCTCGTTGACCTCTGGCCTGAGGAGAAACCGGTCGCGTGCCACAGAGCCCCACAGAGCGCTGAGCAGCGACGAGATGACGAGCAGCGATGCGCCGTAGAAGATGACCGCTGCCCGTTCGGCGTCGGAGTTGTGGATCGCTTCGGCCATCAGCTTGGTCGGGAAGGGCAGGAACGAGACGGCCATCAGCAGCAGTAGGTTGATCAGCATCAGCGGCGTGTTCGCGTACTGCACGCGCCGGAAGATGCCGTGGTGGGCGAGCCAGATCCCGCCGATCGTGATGAAGCTCGTCGCGTAGGCCAGATAGGAAGGCCACTGATCGGCGATGCCGCGCCACAGGTTGTCGAATGCCGTCTCGGGCACGTTGACTTCGAGGATCAGCAGGGTGATCGCGATCGCGAAGACGCCGTCGCTGAACGCTTCTGTTCGGCCGGTGCCCCAGTAGTTGTCCACGCAAATGTGGTTAGCCGCCTGGAGATGGGTTCCTTCTCCCTCAGCGGCGTCGATGCTCCAAGGAACACCCAGCAACACCGGCGTGTCCGCGCGAAGCGTGAAGCTCGGTCGACGAACCAGCGATCCGTCTGCGATTGCAAACGCGTTCCTCACGGCTACCGCGCCAGCGACGGCTCCAGGGAGAGGCTCATCGCGCACGTGTCAGCGCGGGAGTACCCACCCCGGCCGCACGCCTGCCCGGATAGCCCCAGCCAGGCCGGCACCCCACCCCCCGCCCTCTTTCCCAATCAGCAGGTCGAGGGTGGTGGGTACCCGGACAGTCCTCGCGTGCGCGCGCGTGGGCGCGATGGGGAGTCGAAGGCGTTCGGGACAGGCGTCGACGGCTTCCAGGCTTCAGGATCGCGCAGGCCGCTGGGTGACGGTTCATTGGCCGCCGCCCAGCATCTTGAACGCGAGCCTGCGGCCGAGTTTGCGCTGGAACGCCAGCGTGAACCAGAGTTGTGTAAGGGAGTCGACGAGGTCGAAGGCGTCGACCCCGCCGAGCCAGACTGGCCGGAGTCCGACGTCGGCGATCAGACGGTCGGCGACCTCCTTCGCATTGCCTTCCTCGGCGGCGTAGAAGAGGTCGGCTGTGACCCCGTCGAAAACGGGGTCGGCGAAGTTCTCCCAGCCGAGCGTGTTGAACGCGCGCACAGGATGGGCAGCGTCGGTGAGTTCGGCGAGCGCGTGGAGCTTGCCCGTGCCCTGGATGTCGTTGCTGGCGTCGATCACGACCTTGCCCGCCAGCGCTGTGCCAAGCGCAGCCAGCACCTCCTTCGCCGCCGCTCCCGGCACCGCCAGCAGCACAACCTCAGCACGGGCGACCGCGTCCGCAACCGACGCCGTATCGGGAGCCCCCGGCGAACGGACGCCATACACGACCTCATGGCCGGCGCCCACCCACTTCGCTCCGAGCGTGCGGCCGATGTTTCCAGCCCCGATCACCGCGATCTCAAGAGCCCCTTCGGGAGTGTCTGACGCGGTGCTATCGACTGACATGACCTTCCTCCTTACACGCCAAGCGCCAATAACAAGCCTTGCGGCGGCGCCGGCGCGCCCCGGGCCTGCTACACGAGGTCCCGCTGCCAGCTTGTCGAGCGCCCGGCAACGGCCCGCCGGGAGGCTCCTACTTTAGGGTCTTCAGGTAGGCGACGAGATCGTTGAGGTCCTCGTCCGGGATGATCCCGCCCCAGTGCGGCATGCTCGCGATCGGTGGCTTGCCGATGACGCTGCCGGAGCGAATCACTTCCTTGATCTTCTCGTCGGTGTTGAACTCTTTGCGGAAGTCCTGGCCCGATAGCGCTGGCACCACTTTGTCTTCGGAGAGAGGGTTGGGCACGCCACCGAAACCGCTCGGCCCGTGGCAGTTGATGCAGCCGTCACGTACGTACAGCGCGGCCCCGGCGACGGCGGCTCCTTGTTCGCGCGGTATCGCAACCGGCGTCGCATCTTTGACCTTGGGAAGTCCTGCTTGCAGGTACGCGACGAGGTCGTTGACCTGGCTCGGCGAGATCACCGGCCCCCAGACGGGCATGTACGGCTTCTGCGGATTCGCCGACTCACCTAGCCCGTGGTTGATGATCGTGCTCAGCTGAGTCACAGTGAGGCTCTTCCCGACGTCCGTCAAAGCAGGAACGTCTGGCGAAACGCCGCCCTTCCCCTGCTCGCCGTGACAGGAGGAACACGCGAACTGGACGAACAGATGGGCGCCCATCGCCACATGCGGATCGGTCGGGTTGATGCCCTCGCCGCCTCCGCCGCCACCGCAGCCCGCAACTACGCCAGCAGTCGCGACTCCAAGCACAACCGACGCGATCGCCACCACAACTCCGTGGCGCATGACAGCAATTCTCGCACCGCAATCCTGTCAGTACAAGCGCGGGAACGAGCTCGGAGGGTCATCTCGCGCATCACCCGGTGGGGAGTACCCCGGCCCCGTACGGTTGGATGTGCCTTCGGGTGGGTCAGAGAAGAGCTCAATAACGGCGACGAGGGGACGACGACGTCGAGCTGGTCGAGCAGCGAGACGTGGCCGTCCGCGGATGTAGGCAGTTCTGGGCGGGCGGCCGCGACGTCGACGCGGCGGTGTCGGCGCAACGTTAGGCAGGGGCGGACGGGGCTCGAGGCTGGGTCGGGGGCTCGACCGTCGACGTGACAGCGCGGACGTTGTTCCGCGCTCGGCGCGTTGAGCAACCCGGATCGCATGGCTCGCGTCGTCGTGGGCGGTGGCGGTAGTGGCGGTCCGCGCGAAACGGGTCATGGCGGCCGCCGGCGAGGTCCGCTTGGAGGGGATCGAAGTTAGCCCACTCGAGCCGGTCGCTAGCTTGAAGACTCGCTCGCGGTCGCAGCCGGCTCGGGCTCGGCCTCGGGCTCCGCGTCCTGCGCGAAGAGCGACGCAACGTTCTCGTCGAGATCCTCCACGACGAAGTTCTGCGCGCCGAGTGGTTCGAGCAGTCCCTTCGCCGTGTCGATCGCGTCGCTGGAGATCTCGACGACGATCGCCGAGCTGTTGGGCTCCAGCGACCTGCCGAGCTGCTCGAGCTGGTCGTTCTTGAAGCCGGAATCGCGCAGCTTCGAGACGAGGGCTCCGATCGAGCCGCCGGCGATGATCCCGAGCGGGCCGCCGAGGATGCCGATCGCACCGCCGAGGAGCGCACCGCGCCCGGCGCCCCAGTCCTTCGACTCGACGAACTTCGCCTTGCCGTCCGGCTTGACGTAGAGGACGGCGGTGTTGCCGATCTTGTCGCGGATGGCCCCTCCGAGCGAGCCCGCGCCACGCGAGGCGCCGTCGGGAGTGGTGAAGCTCGCGGCCAGGATCTTGCGTGCTGATTCGTGCGGCATCCTGCCTCCTCCGTCAGTGGACGAGATGATCGGTGGCGACTCTACCCCCCGCACGCCCTGGGCTCCGAGGGCCCCGTCGCTCGTCGTTTTCGTCGCACCGTCCACCGACTACTACTCGCCCTCGGACGACTCCGCATCTTCGGACTACTCCGCATCCTCGGACTACTCCTCCTCCGAGTCCTCAGGGCAGGAGAACGCTCGGGAGCAAGCCGAGAATTACCTCAACAATCAGTCGTTCTCTCGCAAGGGCCTCATCCAGCAGCTGGAGTACGAGGGTTACTCGACGGCGGACGCCACCTACGCGGTGGACAACGTCACCGTCGACTGGAACGAGCAGGCGGCTCTGAAAGCGAAGGATTACCTCAACAACCAGAGCTTTTCGCGCTCCGGACTCATGGAGCAGCTGTTGTACGAAGGCTTCACCCAGGCGCAGGCGAGCTACGGCGTGAGCGTCGCGTACTAGGCCGACCCTCCCCGTATCGAGTTGAACGAGCGGCCCTTCGGGGCCGTTCGTCGTTTTCACCGCGCCGGCGACCTCCGCGGTTCACGCCGAGAGTCGCTGGTTCTGCATTGCCGGTGACGCAGCCGCAGGGCGTCGGATTATCGCTCCCCATTCATGCAACCGCTGCCGGCGCCCAGAGGCTCGCGACGACGTCGTCCAGCCGAGCGCTGGGTCATCAAGGCTGCTATCGCTCGCGCCACACGCCGTCGGCAATGTCAGCGAGGAGGCGCAGTACAAGACCTACGGTAAGCAGTTGGAGCAAGACCCCGGCCCCGACGACGAACCCCCAGATCCCATTGTCAGCGGCCAGGGCGAACGCCTACCGCCAACCCACCAACGACGCCAAGGAGGATGAACACGTCGGAGACCATCGGGCCATCCGTGCGTTCGTCATGTCGCCGTCTTCAACGCGATAGCTTCTGACTCCTGCCGTGGTGGCTAGATAGGTCGTGCCCGCACTCAACGGCCGGGTAACTGCCTGAGCGCCGGACGCCTCAGCTCTTACCAGGGTTCACCCGGCCCGACGGTCGCGATGCCAGAGTCCCTGTACCGTAGCACTCTACGCCGCGAGCATTGAGTACGAGCCGGACGACATGAGGGCCGGGGCGGTGGGCCGAGGGGCCACCCCCTAGACCGTCCGGGAGACGGTTCCTTCCATCCAGATGCGGACGGGTGCCTGGCTGCCATTCGACAGGTTCCCGCCTGTTCCACGCCCATGGAGTCCGGCGTATGCCCTCGTCCCCTTGGTGATCCTCCAGAACCCGAAGTGGCCGACCGTGACCCGGAAGGTTCCCTTCGCGCCGCGAAAGACGCGAACGCCACGGCCCGGTTCGCCGGCGCGGTCGTCAACGAACCTCCCCTGATCAGAGATCACGCCGAACATGGTGAAGCTCCCTCGGCCCGCCGGATTGCCGGGTCCGAGCCCCGGACCCATGAGGTGGATCGTCACGTCGCCCTGCATGGCGGTGCGCGAGCTCGCACCAGATGTGCTGGTCGTTGCCGCCGCCACGCCGGTCTCTACTGCCAGCATGCACAACAGCCCAACCGTCACCGCGAGCCCGACGGTGCCGAGGTGCTGGAGTCGATTCCTGGGCATCTCGCTCATCCCTTTCTCGGAGCGATCCCCTCGGCGAGCCGCGCATACGCGGCTCCTCTCAGTTAGTCACAAGACTCACAAGAGCATGGACCCCGCGAGTCACTTTGTCGAATCCCAAGCGCAGCTCAAGAGGAATGACCATGGGCTGGGCCAGCGTTCGGGAATGTCCCTTGAGCCTTCACACGCCGCACTCTCACCCGGGCCCCGATCGTGTACGAAGCCTGTCCGTGGCCCGGCTCGAGCGACGCGGTGGTTGATGGCCGAACGCTCAGCCGCCCACTGAGCTCGTGGCCTGGGCGTGGGGGACCTTGCTGCGGCAGGATGTCGGCGTGACGAATCTGGCGATGGAGGCGAGGATCCTCCCGGCAAACGAGGCGTCCTGGGATGACCTCGACGCAGTTCTCGGCGGCGCCCGCTGTCATGGGGGACGCTGCTACTGCCAGCGCTTCAAGCTGCATGGAACGCTCTGGCCGGGCGACGATCTCGAGCACGCTCAAATGCTTCGCGAGCAGACCTACTGCGGGCATCCGAGATCGGGCACGACGAGCGGCCTTGTCGCCTATGTCGACGGTGAGCCCGCCGGGTGGTGCAACGTGGAGCCGCGTACCGCCTACCCATATTTCCGCAGCGTGCCTTGGCGGAAGCGAAATGAGGACAGAACTGACTCGAGCATGTGGGCCGTGCCGTGCTTTATCACTCGCTCAGGGTTCCGTCGCCGCGGCGTCAGCTACGCGCTTGCGCGCGCCGCGGTGGACTTCGCGCGCCAGCGCGGTGCCCGCGCGCTCGAGGGCTACTCGATGATCCCCGAGTCCGGGAATGACGTTCCCTGGGGCGAGCTCCACGTCGGCCACGTAAGCATCTTCACCGCGGCCGGGTTCATGGAGGTCAGCCGTCCGAGCCTCCGCCGGGCCGTGATGCGCATCGACTTCTAACAGGGCTCGGGGCGACATTCCCGAAACGCCGGCAAGGCGTCGCCGGAGTGGGCCAGTGTTCCGGAATGATGCTCCTATGACTTGTCAAGTCATCAGTGGCTCCTGTTGCAGTAGCCGGTAGAGGTGGCGGGCGAGGTAGCGTTTGAGCAGTCGGGTGGCCTCGCGGCGGGTTTTGCCCGCGGCGATCCGTTGAGCGATGTAGTCCTTGGTGGTCGGGTCGTGCTGGCGGCGGTGCAGGACGATCGTGTGGAGAGCGCGGTTGAGTTGGCGGTCGCCGCCGCGGCTGAGCCTGTGCCTGGTCGTTTGGCCGCTGGAGGCGGGGATCGGGGCGACGCCGGCGAGGCGGGCGAAGGCGGCCTCGGAGCGCAGCCGGCCGTGGTGTGACCAGGCGACGATCAGCTGCGCGGCGACGATCGGTCCGACGCCCGGCTCGTCGAGCAGCCGCGGCGCGAGCGCGCGGACATGTCCGAGGATCTCGTGTTCGAGCTGGGTGGCCTCGAGGGTGGCCGCTTCGATTCGGCGGGCGAGGCTGCGCAACACGATCCGCGTCGCGAGCTCGTCCGCGCTTACCGAGCTTGTGCGGCGAAGGCGGCTGCAGCGCTTGAGCAGCCTTCCGACCGGCAGCCGACGCAGCTGCTCGCGAAGCTGGTCGGGGGCGGTGACGATCACGCCGCGCAGCTGTCCGAGCGCTTCGCGGCGCACGTCGACGGCGCTGCGACGTGCGATCAGCAGTAGCCGTAGCGCCTCGCGTCGTTGCCCGCTGCGCGGAAGAGCAAGCGTCTCGCTGGCAAGTGCTGCCCGCGCCGTTCGCGCGGCGTCGAGCGAGTCGTCCTTGCCGCGCAGACGTCGCTCGGCCCGCGGCGTGCGGCTGATCTCGAGCACCGTCTCGCCGCGGCCGACGAGGTACCGGGCAAGGCCGGCGCCGTAGCTGCCTGTGCCCTCGATCGCCCAGACGCGGGCACCAATCGCAGCCTCGCCCGCGAACCGCAGCGCCGCCGAGTAGCCGCGCGCGTTCGCCCGCACGGCCCTCCTCGCCAGCACAGCCCCCGAGGGCGACGCCACCACCGCCAAGACGTGCTCATCCAGGTGCGTGTCGACACCGACGATGTAGTCCAGCTCATCTGCAAGCATCCCGACCGATCCTCCGGCTTCGCTCGTAGGGTCCAGGGTGGTGCCGGTCTGAGTGCGGGAAACCGCGGCGGCAGGACTGTGATGAGTCACGCCGAGAAGGCGGACAAGCTCCTGATCAAGCCAGCAGCGGGCGCCAGACCGGCGCCGCCGCACACGCGCGGACAGATCATTCCGAAGGCACGCACACGGCGGCCAGTCACCCGATGAGTCACACACGGCACGACGACAACCAGGCTGGCAACGGCCCCAGACGGACCGACCCACCGAGTCTCACAGTCCCCCGAGGCTTACTGCGACCGGTCTAGCCCCAGGGCAGGCGGGACCAGTATGGCGGCCGCCCCCGCCGGAACCGCTCAGCCGTCGCAAACACCTGCCCCGGATCGGATGTCTCCTTCTCCACGCTCGCCCCGTAGCGCGCCGCGAGCTCCGAAACCGGGTAGCGCGCTTCCGGCCCCACGTGGGCGCCAACCATCAGGATCACGCACGGCCCGTCGCCAGCCCCCACGAACGCGTGCTCCGTCCAGGGAGGCGAGTGTAAGAAGTCCCAGGCTCGAAGACGTCGCTCCTCGCCCTCGACGAGCAGCCTGCACTCGCCCCCGAGAACGAGGAACGCCTCCTGATTCGACTCGGCGTGATAGACGCCACTCTGGCCAGGCTCGAGGACGGTCACGTTGATCCCGAACTGCGGGAACTCCACCGGAGAGTCGCCGTACTCGTTCGCGAACCAGCACGCCGCACCCCTCGTCTCCGAAGAGAACCACTCGGCATCGCGCACGTTGACGACGAACCAGCCCTCGGTGACGGGGGCGAGCCCGGAGCCAGCGTCCTCAAGCCGCGCTTCGGTCAAGAACCGGATTCTCGCAGCCCAAGCGACACATCCCTGACCTGCGCGAGCGTGCTCTCCCCTGACGCCTCGCGAAGCCTCGCTTCGACCGCACCCACGCCAGGGTGCCCACCCATCCTGACCTCCTCGCAGGCTTCCAGAACGAAGACTTCAGCGGACGCAGGCTCCAGGTGCTGATTGGCAATGGCGCAGGGAGATTTCGAGACGAGATCGCTCAGCGCCTTCCCGAACAGGATGCAGGAGCCGGGTGGCCCTACGCGATCCGTCTCGCAGACGTGAACGGAGACGGACGACTCGACTTCGGCGTCTCTGTCCACGGCGCGAACGAACGCGCTCCCCTCTACCTCGACGACGGCAGCGGCACCTACCACCCCCTCCCAATCCACTCGAGCCAATTCATGTTTGTGTACTCGGACGCGAACGGCGACCGCCGACCCGACATCGCCAGCATCTCCGGCAATAACACCGAGCAACTCGACGTGCAACTGCAACTCGTGGCGCCCGTGGCGCCGGTTCGACTGCGCGCCGCGCCGATCCCGGGTGGCATCCGTGTTTCATGGACGCCAGTGCCGGGCGCCGACCGCTATGAGGTATGGCGCTCCGCCCCGCGACTACGACGCCGGCTGATCGCTTCGACACCGCAGCCGCCATTCAAGGACGGCACCGCAAGACGAGGCGTCCGCTACACGTACGTCGCACGCAGCGTGAACGAACTGGGAAAGAGCCCATTCAGCGCTAGCGCGACAAGTCGTCGTCCCTAGTCCCGAGCCCGAGCGTCCCGACCAGGCTCACCGCGATAGCGCTGATGTCGACCGCACCCCCCGCCATACTTCACCGCATGAGCAACGCTGAAAACAACCACGAAACAACACAACCAGGCGGCATCACCGGCAACGGCTTCAAACCCGGCCAATCAGGCAACCCCGGAGGACGCCCCAAAGGAATCGCACGGGCGTTCAGGGACGCCATGGGCTCGCCGGAGGAGGCTGCCCGTGGCCTTCTGGAGATTGCTCGTACAGCGAAGCGGCCCGCGGACCGCATTGCCGCGTGGAGGGAACTCCTGGACCGCGGCTACGGGAAAGCGCCGGCGTTCGCGTCAATCGAGGCCGGCGATCCGCTCGAGCTTGGCCCGATCGCGCGCGAGATTCAAGAGATCGCGGACGAACTAGCGGCGCGGCGCGTAACGAAAACGTAGGCCGTAGTCCTCCGGTCACGGTCGAAGCCGTTGGGGACGTCAGGTGGCCTCGAGGGTAGCCGCGCGCCAGTCGCGCGCCAGTGAGCGCCAGATTCCTGCGGTCTTGAGCGGATTTCTGCGGAGATTGCGAGGGGGCCCCTTCTGACGCCGAAACCCCCGCTAACGCGAGGGTTTCGGCTTGTTCAGATGATCGGGGCGCCGAGATTCGAACTCGGGACCTCTAGTCCCCCAGACTAGCGCGCTAACCAGGCTGCGCCACGCCCCGCGACCCGGGCATCCTAGCCGCTACGGCGCGAGGCTCTCGACGTAGTCGAGGCACGTCTGCTCGTCGGGGAACTGCGGATAGCTCTGCCAGCCGCCGTTCTCGCACTCCTCGACCTGGGTCGGGTTGACCAGCTGCGCGGGCGGGCTCGGAGGCGTGAGCGTCCCGCTTCCAGGGCCGAACGGCTTGGCCGACGAGTCGAAGCTTCCGCGCACGAGGGAGCCGAGGATCAGCGCGGCCACGATGCATGCGATCGCGATCCCGGCGATGACGAGAACGTATTCGGACTGCGTTTGCCCCGACTCGGCTGCGAGCCGCCGCCTCCTCATGCGCCGAAGGTAGCCGACGGGCACGACGGAATGCCAACTCTCCGATCGGGGGATGACGGGCCGCGAGGGCATGCCGATAAGAAGTGGCGCCCCGTCCACTGCGGATTCCGGGCTCATTGACGTGCTGTATCGAAGGAGGAACCGCGCCATGCCCGGAAAGACCGTTCTCGTCTCGCTTGCGGCGCTCGTCGCCGCGCTGGTGCTCGTCGTGCCGGCCTCGGCGCTCGACATCGCCGATGCGACGCCCCCGACCGGCACCGTCGGCGTCCCGTACAGCTTCACGTTCAGCCTTTCGCCCGGGAGCGGCAGCCCCGGCGCGTCGTGGAGCATCTCCTCGGGATCGTTGCCTCCGGGCCTTTCGCTGTCGTCGAACGATCGGACGGGGCTCGTCTACGGGACGCCTACGCAGTCGGGCGCCTTTAGCTTCTACCTCAAAGTGACCGACGCGCCGGGCCCGTGGGTCTGCTGCACGGAGGAGGAGTTCACGATCCTGATCGACCCGGGCCTCGACATCGTGTCGGGCCCGGATCTTCCGGCCGGGAGCGTCGGAGCGTCCTACGGGTATCAGCTCGCGAGCTCTGTGGGGTCGGGCGCGACGTGGAGCATCGGCGGAGGGAGCCTTCCCGCGGGCCTCGGGCTCTCGCCTGACG
Source organism: uncultured Actinomycetes bacterium (assembly GCA_963747125.1). Lineage (GTDB taxonomy): Bacteria > Actinomycetota > Thermoleophilia > Gaiellales > Gaiellaceae > Gaiella. The sequence goes on from CAVVEN010000014.1 coordinate 12,302, forward strand.
GCGCTATCACCGGGACGCCGATGGGCGCCGCGCTCGGTCAGTTCACCGTCAGCGCGCGCAACGGGAGCAAGACGACGTCGAAGCAGCTGACCCTGCGCGTGACCGAGCCGATCACGGTCACGGCGCCGGTCACGGCTGCGATCAAGCTCGGACGGCAGTTCCTGCTCACATTCGCCGCGAAGGGCGGTCTCGCACCGTACAAGTGGAGCGGCGTCGGCCTCCCCGACGGGATCGGGGTCGACCCGGCCACCGGCCGCGTCGGCGGACGGCCGAAGCTGGCAGGGAGCGTGCCGATCACGGTCGAGGTGACGGACGCGCTCGGGACGACCCAGCGCGGCACCGCCACCGTCACGGTCGCGGAGGCCCTCAAGCTCGGCACGACCGAGCTTCCGGTGGCGCGGCACGGCAAGCGGTTCTCGGCCAGGATCTTGACCGCGGGGGGCGCGGCGCCGGTCGCGTTCCGGATCGCGGGGACCAAGCCGGGCTGGCTGTCCTTCGACGCGACGACCGGCGTGCTCTCGGGCACCGCGAAGCTCGCGCCGCGCAAGCCGCTCGTCGTGGTCAAGCGCTCGGGCAAGCACGTGCGACGCGTGATCGTGAAGCGGTCGCCGCTGCCCGCGACGTACAACCTCTACCTCACGGCGAGCGACGCGCTCGGCCAGCGCAGCACCACGCGCCTGCGCCTCACCGTCAAGCCCTGAACCGGGGTCACGCGGCGGCGGTCGACTTCCGGCCGCCGCCTCGGCGCCCTCAGGACAGGCGCTTGTAGAGCCGATCGACGAGGGCCGGCGTCTCCTCGAGCTTGCCGATGATGATTCGCACGCGGACCTCGCGGAAGTAGTCCGGCTTCACCCCCAGGGCTTTCCCGATCCTCGTGATCACCTCGGTCGAGGGAACCCGGCGGTTGCCGTGCACGATGTGGTTCAGGTATCCGGCCGAGAGCCCCGACTTCTCGGCGAGCGCGCGGTACGTCACGCCCGTCTCCGCCATCAGCTTCTCGATCGCAGGGCCGAGAGGCTCGCTTGCATAGGTCCGTTTCCTAGGCGCCATCAGTCCTCCGCTGTCCAGTCAATCACAGACGCGCGAGGCACGCGCGCGTCCTCCGTCTCGCGACGGCGGCGCACGTCGACCGCGCCATCGTCGAGCGACTTCCGGCCGACGGTCACCCGCAGCGGGCACCCGAGCAGGTCGGCGTCGGCGAACTTCTCCCCCGGGCGCGCATCGCGGTCGTCGAGCAGCACGTCCCGACCCGCCGCCGACAGCTCGTCGGCAAGGCCGGCAGCGAGCGACGCGACCTCGTCGGACCCACCCGCAAGCGAGAGCACGTGCACGTCGTACGGAGCGACCGACGACGGCCAGACGATCCCGCGCTCGTCGTGGCTCTGCTCGACGATGGCGGCGAGCACGCGGCCCGGCCCGATCCCGTAGCACCCCATGACGACCGGGCGCTCGACCGACTGCTCGTCGAGGTAGGTGGCGTCGAGGGGCGCCGAGTAGACCGTCCCGAGCTTGAAGATGTGGCCGATCTCGATCGCCGTCCGGAAGCGCAGCGCGCCGTCGCAGCGCGGACACATGTCTCCTTCGCGCGCGAGCCGGATGTCGGCGAGGTCGCCGTCGAAGTCCCGTCCGTGCTCCACGCCGCGCAGGTGATAGCCGGTGCGGTTGGCCCCGGCGACGAACTGCCCCGTCCGGAGGGCCTCGTCCATGACGACGTCGCCGCCGAACCCGACGGGCCCGAGCGAGCCGGGATCGGCGCCGAACGCTTCCCTGATCTCGTCGGCGTCTGCGGGCCGGACGTCCGACCCGAGGACTGCGGCGAGCTTTCCCTGGTCGAGCCTGTCGTCGCCGCGCACGAGCGCGAGGACGACCTTCCCGTCCGCCACGACGGGCATCGCCTTAGACGTGGCCGCGACGTCGATCCCGAGGAAGTCGGCGAGCGCCTCGCAGGTCGTGATGGCGGGTGTCTCGACCTCCGACGGCGCGTCCAGTCGCTCCGGGAACGACGGCGGGCGCGGCACGCCGCGCGCGATCTCGAGGTCGGCCGCGTAGTCCCCCCGCTCGCACGTCACGAGCGTGTTCTCGCCCGAGCCCGCCGGCGCGAGGTAGTCGACCGACTCGCTGCCGCCCATCATCCCGGACTCCGCCTCGACGGCAACGAAGTCGAGCCCACACCGCTCGAACATCCGCGTGTAGGCGTCGGCGTGCGCGCGGAACGAGGTGTCGAGCCCTCCCTCGTCGCGATCGAAGGAGTACGCGTCCTTCATCACGAACTCACGTACCCGGATCAGTCCGCCGCGCGGCCTCGGCTCGTCGCGCTCCTTCGTCTGGAAGTGGTAGAGGATCTTCGGCAGGTCGCGGTAGGAGCCGAGCTCGCGCGCATGGAACGTGATCGTCTCCTCGTGCGTCATGGAGAGCACGAACTCGCGTCCACCGCGGTCGACGAGCTTGAGCAGCTCGGGAATCCGGTACCGGCCGGTCTTCTGCCAGAGCTCGGCAGGCGCCAGGACGGGCATCGACATCTCCTGCCCGCCGATCGCGTTCATCTCCTCGCGGACGATCTGGACGATCCTCTCGTGAACGCGCCAGCCGGCCGGGAGGTAGGTCCAGAGGCCCGTCACGACCTGGCGGATCAGGCCTGCGCGCACGAGGAGCTTGTGGGACACCGCCTCTGCGTCCGCGGGGTCCTCGCGCAGGGTCGGGAGGAAGAGCGTCGACTGCCGCTGCACCATCCGCGGAAATCTAGACGAGGGTGGGCGAGGCTCAGTCGTTCAGGCGGACGAAGCCGCTCACGGTCGTCACGTCACCCTCGCCGGCCGCCTCGAGGATGAAGGAGTCGATCGCGGAGATCACGTCCGTCCCCTCCTGCGGCACCGTCCCCCCGAGCTGCTTCGCAAACGGCACCAGGCCGTCCACGTCGACGTACGCGAAGCCACGCGTCGTCTCCCCCATATCGACCGCCTCCGCGGCTCGCTGGTACGCGTCGTCGTCGACGAGCTTCGGGCCGTCCGCGAGGAACCGGCGAATGCCGTCCGCGCCGGTCGTCGCGATGATCGTGCTGCCCGGGAGCCGGGCGAAGGAGACGGTTGCGCCGTCGAGCGTCACGCGGCGAACCTCGAGCCCGTTCTCCGTCCGAACCATCACGGTCGTCTTCGACTGCTCGGCGAGCCGCTGCGCGAGCTGCTCGAGCGTCTCCCACGTCTTCGACGGATCCGGCGGGCGCAGCGCGAGCGTCACCTCGGGCACGTCGCCGGTGCCCTGGCGGAGGTAGACGGCGCCCTCACCGCTCAGCGCGTCGGTCAGCCGCTTCAGGGTGATGCCTGTCGCCTTCTCGAGGGCGCCCGAGACGGTGTCGAGGTCGACGCTGCCCTGGACGCGGTCGAGCAGCCCCTGCGTCCCTCCGAACGAGAGCGCGACCACGGCGTCGGCCGGGATGCGGCGGAAGAGCACGGGCTCGTAGCGCGTGTCCGCGCCGCCAGGCGTCCGCAGCGCGAGGGTAAGGAGCACGCCGTCGTCCTGTGCCGAGACGGCCGCAGCAAGCCAGTCGAGCCCGAGATCGACTTCGGTTGACGCCTGCTGGACAAGCTGCGCGAGATCCTTCGACAGCCCGGCCGTGTCGACCCAGGCGCGCGCCAGCGCGTCCGCAGGCAGCGCCTCGAACCCCTGCGTGAAGGCGTCGACTCCCTCGAGCGTCCCCTTGGCGAGGGCGGCGCTATACGCGTCGAGCGCGGCCTGGGTCTGCGCGAGCGCCTGCCAGCCATCGACTGTCCCACGGACATAGGTCGTGTCGCCCTTCGCGAGCAGCGCGTCGAGCTTCGCCTCGTCGTCGGGCCGGACGAGCACGATCGGCTGCTTGGCCGCGGTGACGACGACGACGGCCTCGGCACCGAGCGCGGGAGCGACGTCGGTGCTCCAGTCGGTCCCCTGCTCGCCCAGCGCTCCGGCCAGCGGTCCGGACACCCCGTCGCTCGCGCCCGGGACCCGCTCGAGCAGGCTCGCCGCGTTCTTCCACTGCTCGGCGTCCTCGTCGGTCGTGACCGTGACGTACGCGAGCGCGTCGGCCGGGGCCAGGGACGCCGACTCCGGGATCGAGGAGGCGCTCGTCTTGGCGCCGGCGCACCCGGTCGCGAGCGCGAGGACGGCGAGAAGGCACGCGATGGGAAGGCGTCGCCGCAGCATGCACCGGCAGTATCGGCGCGCGCCGCCAGAACCTCAACCCACCGGAGTGTCGACTCAGTCGATCGCGGCTGAGCCGAGCGGGATCAGGCTCGCCTCGGCCATCGCGAGCGCCGCCGGCTTCGCCATCCTGAGACGCTTCGGACGCGGCATCCCGGCGTCGATCCAGCGGTCGATCTCGTGGAAGAGCTCGTCGATCAGGGTCTCGGACGCGACCTTCTTCAGGACCTTCCCGTGCGCGTAGACGAAGCCGACGTCACGGCCGCCTGCGATCCCGAAGTCGGCGTCCCCCGCCTCCCCCGGGCCGTTGACCGCGCAGCCCATCACCGCCACCTCGAACGCCTGCGGGTAGTCGCGGAGACGCTCCTCGACGACGACGGCCAGGCTCTCGACGCCGACGTTGTCGCGGCCGCAGGACGGGCAGGCGATCATCACCGGCCCGCGCTCGCGGAGTCCGAGCGCCTTCAGGATCTCCCAGGCGACCTCCACCTCCTTCACGGGGTCGGCCGTGAGCGAGACGCGCAGCGTGTCGCCGATCCCGTCCATCAGGAGGGAGCCCATCCCGACCGCGCTCTTGATCGCGCCCGCAAACGGCGTCCCAGCCTCGGTGACCCCCAGATGGAGTGGGTACGGCACCTTCTCCGAGAGCATCCGGTAGGCGCGGATCATCGTCGGCACGTGCGACGCCTTGACGGAGATCTTGAAGTCCCTGAAGTCGAGCCGCTCGAGGATCTCGACCTGCTCGAGGGCCTCGACGACGAGTGCCTCGGCCGTGTCCTCGCGCGCGAGCGCCTCGAGGTGCTTCGGGAGCGAGCCGGCGTTGGCCCCGATCCGCATCGGGACCCCCTTCCGCTTCGCCGCCCTGACGACCTGCTCCGTCTTGTCGGGGCCGCCGATGTTGCCCGGGTTGATGCGAACGGCATGCACGCCGGCGTCGATCGCGTCCAACGCGAGCGAGGCGTTGAAGTGGATGTCCGCGATCACCGGGAGCGGCGAGAGGCGGACGATCAACGGCAGCGCGCGCGCGTCCTCCTTCTTCGGAACGGCGACGCGGACGATCTCGCAGCCGGCAGACGCGAGCGCGGCGATCTGGGCGGTCGTCGCCTCGACGTCGTGCGTCTTCGTGAGGGTCATCGACTGGACGACGACCGGGGCGCCGCCGCCGATCGCGACACCGCCGACCGTGATCCGGTGCGCGCTCGCCATCGCCGGTCAGGGTAGCGGCGGCGGCGCGCGGGACGCGCGCGGGAGACGTGCCCGTCTGTGCAGGACGGCACCATGCCGGTGTGCCGCCCGTCGATCCCTCTCCCTCGGCGTGGCAGCTCGTGTCGCCGCCGGACGACTACCCCGACGATCTGTGGGCGGTCGGAGCCGATCTCGAGCCGGGCACGCTCCTCGGTGCGTATCGAGTCGGCCTCTTCCCGATGCCGGTGGGCTCGCGGATCGGCTGGTTCTCCCCCGCGCGACGCGCGGTCGTGCCGCTCGAGCAGTTCGTTCCCTCGCGCTCGCTCCGCAGAGCGAGGCGACGCTACGAGATCCGCGTCGATATCTCGTTCGTCGAGGTCGTGACGGGATGCGCACGGCCGGGCGATCCCGCGAGCTGGATCGACCCGGCGATCGTGGCGGCGTACGACCGCCTCCACAGGCTCGGCTGGGCGCACTCGGTCGAGGCCTGGGACGACGAGGGCCTCGCCGGTGGGCTGTACGGGGTCGCGATCGGAGGCCTCTTCGCGGCGGAGTCGATGTTCCACAGGCGCACCGACGCATCGAAGGCGGCGTTCGCCGCGCTCGTGGAGCTCCTCCTCTCGGGCGGTGATGCCGAGCGACGTCTGCTCGACGTGCAGTGGGCAACGCCGCACCTCGTCACGCTCGGCGCTGTCGAGATCGCTCGGGCGGAGTATCGGCGACGCCTCGACGTCGCGTTGACGCTCGACCCGCTCTTCTAGCGGCTGTCCGTCAGGACAGCCGCCCGATGTCGTTCGAGAGACCGATCACGAACAGCAGCAGGACGAGCCCGATGCCGACCACGGAGACTCGCTCGTAGACCTCCCGCCGGACCGCGCGGCCGCGGATGCCTTCGGCGATCGCGAAGACGATGTGGCCTCCGTCGAGCGGCAGCAGCGGCAGCAGGTTGAGGAGCGCGATCGAGAGCGAGATGAGCCCGAGGACGTAGAGGAAGCTCTGAGTTCCCTGCTTGGCCGCGTCGGAGGAGCCCTGCACGATGCCGACCGGGCTCGAGATCTGGTCGCGCCCCGATCCGGTCACGAGGCGTCCGAGCGAGGCCCCGATGTCGCCCGTGACCTGCCCGGTCAGCCGGAGCGCCCTTCCCGCCGCCGGGAGCGGGGCCAGGCCTTCGCGGGCGATGATGAACCCGAGGCGGTAGGTGCCATCGCTCACCTGGGCGGAGGTCGGGGGAAGCGTCACGCGCTCCCCGTCCCGCACGACGATGAGCGTGAGCTTCCGGCCGTCGGAGCTCGAGATGACGTCCGAGATGTCCTCCGACGCAACCGTGGCCCCGTCGATCGAGACGATCCGGTCTCCGGCCTGCAGGCCGGCAGCGGCTGCGGGCATCCCCGACTCGACGGCGTCGACCGTCGTCGTCGCCTTCCCACCCGAGGTCATGAAGAGGCCCGTGAAGAGCACGAGCGCCAGGACGATGTTCGCTGCGGGGCCGGCGGCGATCGCCGCGACCCGCTTCCACGTCGGCGCGCGCCAGTAGGCGTTCGGCCCGAGTGAGTCGTCGAGATCGTCGAGGCCGCGCTGCACGATCGCCGCGGTGTGCGGCGGCAGCTCGGCCTCGGCGGCGAGCTCGCGCATCACTCGGACCGAGTCGCGGGCAGCGCCGTGGTCGTCCTCGGCCAAGGCGCCGCGGAGGCGCGCGGCCGGCCCTTCGAGCACCGGCGCCTCGCCGAGCGCGCGCCCGAGGCCCATGTCGACGTCGCCGGGCGTCGGCCGGTGCATCCCCGGGATCTTCACGAAGCCGCCCAGCGGGATCGCGCCGATGCCGTACTCGATGCCGTTGACCGTCCGCTTCACGACGGCCGGCGGGAACCCGATGTAGAACCTCCGCGGGCGCATGCCGAGGCCGAGCGACACCAGGAAGTGCCCGAGCTCGTGGACGAGGATCAGCAGGCCCAGGCCGACGATCGCGACGAGGATGGTCATGCCGGCTGCAGCCCTCTCACGGCGAGCCGCCGCGCCTCGTCGTCGGCCGCCACGAGGTCGTCAAGGTCACGCGCGGGCGCGCCGTCGACGCGCGACAGCGTCTCCTCGACCACGACGCCGATGTCGAGAAAGGCGATCCGGCCCTGGAGGAATGCGGCGACTGCCACCTCGTTTGCGGCGTTGTACGCGCACGGCGCGGTTCCTCCTCGCTCTCCTGCCGCGCGGGCGAGGCCGAGGAGCGGGAAGGCGTCGTCGTCGACGGCCTCGAACGAAAGCTCGAGCCCTTCGAGCGGGAGCTGCGGCACCGACGTGGGAGCGCGGTCGGGGTAGGTCAGGGCGTACGAGATCGGCACGCGCATGTCGGGAAGCCCGAGGTGCGCCAGCAACGCGCCGTCGCGAAGGCGGACGAGCGCGTGCACGACCGACGTCGGGTGCACGACGACCTCGATCGCGTCGTAGGACATGCCGAAGAGCCAGTGCGCCTCGATCAGCTCGAGGCCCTTGTTCGCGAGCGTTGCAGAGTCGACGGAGATCTTCGGGCCCATCTGCCACGTCGGGTGGGCGAGCGCCTGGTCCGCGGTCACGGCGCATAGCTCGTCGCGGCCGCGACCGCGGAAGGGGCCGCCGGAAGCGGTCAGGACGACGCCGTCGACGACGGCACGGTCGCGTCCCTCGAGGCACTGGTGGAGCGCCGAGTGCTCGCTGTCGACCGGGAGGAGAAGCCCTCCCCCGCGCTCCTGCGCCGCGATCGCGAGCTCGCCGGCGGCGACGAGGCTCTCCTTGTTCGCGAGCGCGAGCGTGACCCCGTGCTCCAGCGCCCAGAGCGTCGCGCGGACCCCCGCAAAGCCGACGATCGCGTTCAGGACGACGTCGGGCGCACACCGCTCGAGCAGCGTGACCGGGTCGCCGCCCACCTGGACGTGGTCGACCGCGTGCTCGGCGGCCAACTCGTCGAGCGACGAGGATCCCGACGCGAGCGCGCAGAGCTCGAGCTCCGGGTGTGTGACGACGACGTCGATCGCCTGCCGGCCGATCGACCCGGTCGCGCCGAGGATCGCGACGCGTGTCACTCCGCAAGGATGCCTGACCGTCCGTGAAGGATCGGTTCAGTCACTCAGGTGAGGGCCAGGAGCGCGACGTACGCCGCGGGGCCTGCCCACAGCAGCGAGTCGACGCGGTCGAGGACGCCGCCGTGGCCCGCGAGCAGGCGCCCCGAGTCCTTGACGCCGAGGTCGCGCTTCACGGCCGACTCGAACAGGTCGCCGAGAGTCGCCGCGATGCCGATCACGAGCCCGAGCACGAGCGACTCGCCGTTCGAGACGACATCCTGGTCGTAGAGCGCGAAGAATGCGACGGCGACGGCGGCGATCGTGCCGCCGACGAATCCCTCCCACGACTTGCCCGGCGAGATCACCGGCGCCATGCGGTGGCGGCCGATCGCGCGCCCCACGAAGAATGCGGCGGTGTCGTCGGCGAACACGGTGAGGAGCGCCACGAAGATCAGGAGCCGGCCGTGGTCGGGGATGTCCCGCAGCAGCATCAGGTACGCGAGACCACCGCCCACCCAGAGGACGCCGAGGACGGTGACGGCGAACCCGGCGACGGCGTGCTGGCGCGCGCTCGAGACGAAGAAGACGAGGAGCGCTGCCGGGACGGTCGCGAGCACCCCGGGCAGGACCCACGTCGCCCCGCCCAGCTGCGCGCCGAGCAGCGTCAGGAGCACGCCGACGAAGCCTCCGAGCACGATCGGCTTGAGGCTCCGGGCGATCGTGTAGAGCTCGTGCAGGGCAAGCAGGCCGCCGACCGCCGCCAGGCCGAAGAGCCACCAGCCGCCCAGCCAGACCACACCGAGCACGAGCGGGAGCAGCACGACCACGACCACGATTCTCGAGACGAACGGGCTCACGTGGCTGTGCGGGCTCCGAAGCGGCGTCCACGCGCGGCGTAGGCGTCGACGGCCGCTCGGAGGTCGTCGACATCGAAGTCCGGCCAGAGCGTGTCCGTGAACACGAGCTCGGCGTACGCGGTCTCCCAGAGGAGGAAGTTCGAGATGCGCAGCTCGCCCGACGCGCGGATCAGGAGGTCGACCTCCCGTAGCTCGGGTGCGTACAGGCGCTCGACGAGCGCGGCCTCGTCGACGTCCTCGGCCTGGACGCCGTCCTCGACGAGGCGCCTCGCGGCCTCGACGATCTCGGCGCGGCCGCCGTAGTCGAAGGCGATCCACAGGGCGAGCGTGTCGAGGTGCGCCGTCTCTCGCTCGAGGGACGACATCTTGCCCTCGAGCCACGGCTCGATCCGATCGCGCCGGCCGAGGAAGCGGGTGCGGACACCCTGTTTCGCGAGGTCGGGCAGCTCCTCGTCGATGGTCTCGGAGAGCAGCACCATCAGGTCGGCGACCTCGTCGGTTGGGCGCGTCCAGTTCTCGGTCGAGAACGCGTAGACGACGAGCGTCTCGATCCCGAGGTCGATCGCCGCCTCGACCGTGCGGCGCAGGGCACGCGCCCCCGCCCGGTGGCCCTCGGCGACGGTCAGCCCCTTCGCCTCGGCCCAGCGGCCGTTGCCATCCATGATGATCGCCACCACTCGCGCTTGGCGCGACTGGTGGCTAGAAGGGCCTGGCTCGGCTGTTCGCACGCTTGGTTCTAGAGGTTTGATCGCTTCGCGATCAAACCTCCATGATCTCCGCTTCCTTGTGCTTCAGCAGGTCGTCGATCTGCTTGACGTGGTCGTCCGTGAGCTTCTGCACCTGCGTCTCGGCCCGGCGCTCCTCGTCGTCTCCGACGTCGCCGTTGCGGACGAGCTCTTCGAGATGCCGCATCACGTCGCGGCGGACGTTGCGGATCGCGACCTTGCCGTCCTCCGCGTAGCGACGGACGAGCTTCACGAGCTCCTTGCGCCGCTCCTCCGTGAGCGCTGGGATCGGGAGCCGGATCAGCTTGCCGTCGTTCGAGGGCTGGAGGCCGAGGTCGGACTCCATGATCGCCTTCTCAATCGCCTTGATCTGGCTGACGTCGTACGGCTGGACGGAGAGGAGGCGCGCCTCGGGTGCGCCGATGGTTGCCATGTTCGAGAGCGGCGTCGGCGTGCCGTAGTAGTCGATCGAGATGCGGTCGAGGAGCGCCGTCGAGGCCCGGCCGGTGCGGACCGAGTTGAACTCCGTCCGCGTGTGCTCGATCGAGACGTCCATCCGCCGCACGCAGTCCGCCAGGAACTCCTCGATCGCCGCCACTAGGCCTCCCTCTCGCGTGGTCTCATCCGTTGCCGTCCGCCGCCGTCGAGACGAGCGTGCCGATCCGCTCACCCGACGCCACGCGGACGATATTCCCCTCGGCCAGCTCGAACACGTAGATGGGCACCTGGTTGTCCATGCAGAGCGAGAGTGCAGTCGTGTCCATCACCTTGAGCCCGCGCTCGATCGCCTCGAGATGCGTCAGCTCGGGCAGGAGCTTCGCCTCGGGGTCGAGCCGCGGGTCGCCGTCGTACACGCCGGCGACGCCGTGCTTGCTCATCAGGATCGCCTCCGCGCCGATCTCGAGCGCCCGGAGCGCAGCGGCCGTGTCGGTCGTGAAGAACGGGTTGCCGGTGCCGGCGGCGAAGATCACGATCCGTCCCTTCTCGAGGTGGCGGATCGCGCGACGGCGGATGTATGGCTCTGCGACCTCGGACACGGTGACGGCCGACTGGACGCGCGTCTGCGCGCCGAGCCGCTCCAGGGCGTCCTGGAGGGCCAGGGCGTTCAGCACCGTCGCGAGCATGCCGGCGTAGTCGGCCGTCGCCCGGTCCATCCCCTCGGCCGCGGCGCTCATGCCGCGGTAGAAGTTCCCACCGCCCACGACGATCGCGATCTCGGTCCCCCCGCCTGCACCGCGAGCACCTCGCGCGCGACAGACGCGACCGTGCGTGGGTCGACGCCGAAGTCGCGACCGCCCATCAGGCTCTCGCCCGACAGCTTCAGGAGCGCCCGACGGAACGCGGGAGCGACCCCGGCGGGAGACGCCGCGAGCTCCTCGGGCGTGGTGCTCACGAGCCGGCGACCGAGATCCGGACGAACGCCGTGACGCTCGCGCCCGCATCCGCAAGCGCGGCGCCGACGCTCGTCGAGGCGTCGTGGATCCACGCCTGCTCGAGCAGGACGCCGCCCGGCGCGGCCGCAAAGAAGCGCTTGGCGAGCATGCCGTCCACGATCCTCTCACGTGCCTGCTCCGGCTTCGAGGCGACCTCGTCCGAGTTGAGGTAGATCTGCCGCTCCGCGGCGACGACCTCGGCGGGCACATCGTCCCGCGCGGTGTACGACGGCGCCGCGAACGACACGTGCATCGCGACCTGGCGCGCGAGCTCCTCGGTGCCGCCCTCGAGCTGCACGAGCACGCCGATCTTGTTCGCGGGCGGATGCACGTAGCCGGCGAGGGTGCCGCCGTCGAGCCGCTCGGCTCCGGCGATCACGATGTTCTCGCCGAGCTGGGCGATCAGCTCGGTCCTCTCGGCGTCGAATGCGTCCGCGGCCGACGGGCCGTCCGCATGGACGGCGCGAAGAACCGTCTCCCCGAACGCCTGGAACGCCTCGTTCTTCGAGACCGGCTCGGTCTCGCAGCCGATCCCGACGATCGACGCGGAGCCCGGGTCGACGATCACGCCGACGAGGCCCTCCGTCGTGGCGCGGTCGGCGCGCTTCCCCGCCGCGGCCATCCCTTTCTCCCGCAGGAGCGTCCGGGCCGCGTCGAGGTCACCGCCGGTCTCGACGAGAGCGCGCTTGCAGTCCATCATCCCGGCGCCCGTCTGCTCGCGGAGCTCCTTGACGAGCGTCGCGCTGATCTCTGCGACCCCGCTCACGCCTTCGCACCGTTCTCGACCGCGACCGGCTCCGCGACCTCGAGCGACTCGATCGGGTCGGCGGGCTCCTCCGCGGCAGGCTCGGGCTCGTCCGCCGCGTCGGCGGGCGGCGCCGCGGCCGGGGGTGCTGCCAGCTCGGCCTCGGTGACTTTCGTCTTGCCTGCCTGGATGCCGTCGGCCATCGCGCGGGTCACGAGCGAGCACGAGCGGATCGCATCGTCGTTCCCCGGGACGACGTAGGTGACCTCGTCCGGGTCGCAGTTCGTGTCGACGAGCGCGATCACGGGCAGCCCGAGGCGCGTGGCCTCCCGGAGCGCGAGCTGCTCCTTGCGCAGGTCGACGATGAAGACCGCATCGGGCTGGCGCTTCATGGTCGAGACACCGCCGAGGTTCGCCTCGAGCTTCTCGAGCTCGGCGCCCATCGCGATGCGCTCCTTCGCCGGTAGGAGATCGAGCTGCCCCTCCTCCTTCAGGCGCCGGAGCTCCTGGAGGTACGCGATCCGGTCGGCGATCGTCCGCCAGTTCGTCAAGAGGCCGCCGAGCCAGCGGTGGGCGACGTACGGCTGGCCGACGCGGGTCGCTTCGCGCACGATCGCCTCCTGCGCCTGCTTCTTCGTGCCGACGAAGAGGATCGTGCCACCGCGCTCGGAGATGTTGCGAGCGAAGTCGTGGGCCTCCTGGAGCAGCGCCTGCGTCTGCTGGAGGTCGATGATGTAGATGCCGCCGCGCTCGTCGAAGATGAACCGTTTCATCTTCGGGTTCCAGCGGCGCGTCTGGTGACCGAAGTGCACTCCGGCCTCCAGCAGCTCCTTCATGGAGACAACTGCCATGCTGTTCCTTTCGGTTGGGTGTCGGTGCGCCAGCGGGCGCGGACGGAACCGGGCTCGAGAGCCCGGCACCCCCGTCCGGAGGCTCGCCGGGTCGGCGGGTCTGAACCGGCGAATCGTAGCGACTACGCGGCTCGGGCCCGCTCCAGGGCCTCGCCGAGGTCGTCCGGGAGCGGCGAGGTGAGGTCGAGCTCCTCGCCCGTGAGCGGGTGCGAGAATCGGAGCCGGTGCGCGTGCAGGAACTGCCGGGCGAGCCCGAGGTCGCCGGGCACGCCGTAGACGGGGTCGCCGCTGACCGGCAGCTCGATCGCCTGGAGATGGACCCGGATCTGGTGCGTGCGCCCGCTTTCCAGCCGCGCCTCGAGGAGCGCTCTGCGGCCGACCGTCTCGAGCAGCTCGAACCACGTCACGGCGTCGCGCGGCGTCTCCGTGTCGAGCGAGTGGCGGGTGCGGTCGCGCCGGTCGCGGCCGATCGCCGCCTCGATCCGTCCGGTGCGCGACCGCGGCGCACCGACGACCAGGGCGAGGTAGCGGCGGTCGATGTGGCGTTCCCGGATCGCCTGCGTCAGCCGCGCGTGCGCCTCCTCCGAGCGGGCGACGACGAGCAAGCCCGACGTGTCGCGGTCGAGGCGGTGGACGACGCCTGGCCGCTCCGGATCGCCGCCTGCCGCGCCGAGCGCGAGCAGCCCGTGCGCGAGCGTCGTGCGCTCGTCCGCACCCGACGGGTGCACGACGATCCCGGCGGGCTTGTCGACGACGAGCAGGTGCTCGTCCTCGTGGACGATCTTCAGGGAGAGCTCGACCGGCCTGAGCTCCCGCTCGGCGGGAAGCTCGACCTCGAGCTCCTCTCCTCCTGCGAGGCGGTGGCTCTTCGGCTGCGGTCGGCCGTCGACGAGAACGGCCCCCTTCGTGACGAGCCGTTCGGCGAGCGCCCTCGTGCCGACCTCCGGCTGGTCGGCCAGGACGGCGTCGAGCCGTCGACCGGCGTCCGCGTCAGGGACGCGAAAGCGGTGAGGTGCCAACGGTGGCGCTCGAGCGGTCGGCCGACACGAACGAGACGAAGAGCAGCCCCACGCCGACGACGATGAAGGTGTCGGCAAGGTTGAAGGCGGGCCAGTAGTCGAGGTCGAGGAAATCCGTCACGTAGCCGAGCCGGAGGCGGTCGACGAGGTTCGAGATGCTGCCGCCGAGCACGAGGCCGACCGCAACCGGGAGCAGCGGGTGCCGCCGCCCCGAGCGAGCGAAGAACACGACGAGTGCCCCGATGGCCAAGGCGGTCAGGCCGATCACGACCGAGGTCGAGTCGGCGAACAGCCCGAACGCGATCCCCGTGTTGCGCACGTGATGGATCGTGAACGGGCCGGCGACGTCGACGGCCCCGCCGAGCGCGAGCCTCGTCGAGACGACCGCCTTGGTGAGCTGGTCGGCGCACACCGCCGCCACGGCGACGAGCGCGAGCCCCACCCACTGTGCGGGGCCGGCGGCAAGGGAGCGTGAGGCGCCGGGAATCGGCTGCAGCGCGTTGGTCGCCGAGCCGACCCGAACCTCGAGCTGCGTGCGTGGCGCCTCGGCCCGCGCCGGCTCGCTCATCCGCGTTCCTCGTCGCGCTTGCAGGAGACGCACAGGACGGCATAGGGGACGGCCTCCAGGCGCTCGTCCGGGATCGGGTTCCCGCATCGGATGCAGGTGCCGTAGGTCCCCGCGTCGATCCGCTCGAGGGCGGCGTCGATCTCGCGGACGATGAGGCCCGCGTTCTCCTCCAGGGACTCGTCCACCTCGCGGTCGAGCATGTCGCTCGCGTGGTCCGCGATGTGCTGGTCGCCGGCCGCACTGGAGAGCTCGCCGTCCGCGGTGTCGTCCTCGACGATGTCGTGCGCGGCGCGGAGGACGCGCTCGCGCAGCTCGAGGAGCTCCGTCCGGCGCCCGTCGAGGTCGACGGTCACACCGGTTCCAGTCGTGAGACGAGCCTGCGCTCGACCTCGTCGCGCGAGATCCCGTCGAGCTCCACGACCTTGTCCCGTGACGTTCGCCCCGACACGACCCGCAGCGCGCCCGGCGCCAGCCCGAGGGCTCCGGCGAGGAGCTCGAGCACCTCGTCGTTCGCCCGGCCGCGCTCCGGCGCAGCGCGTACGCGAAGCTTCCACGCCTCGCCGAGCCTGCCGACGATCTCGCCGCGCCGGGCGCCGGGCGCAACGCGGACGCGGAGCCGGACGCTCGCGCGCGTCCTATCTGGCTGGAGCTCGACGGAGGGCACGCCAGAAGAATAGTGGCGTGCGCCGCTGGTACCGCCGGCAGCTTTCAGCCGGCGAGCCGCTGGATGCCGGGCGACTGGCTCGGCGCCTCCTTGGGCTCCTCCGGCGCATCGGCGGCGGACGAGTCGTCGGACACCACCTCGAGCGCCGCGCGCAGCATCGTCCGGATGCGATGCGTCTCGGCGAGTACCTGCTCCTTCTCGGCGATCGCGTCGCGCACGAGCCTGCGGCCCTCCGCGCTCGCCTCCTGGACGATCACGTCCGACTCACGCCGCGCACGCTCCTTCATGTCCTGTGCGGCCCGCTCCGCGGAGACGAGCGTCGAGCGCAGGAGCGTCTCGAGCTCGACGTGGCGCGCGACCTCCGTCTCGAGCGCGTGGACGCGCTCGCCGAGCTCGGCTCGCTCGCGCCACACGGCCTCGAAGCTGTCGGCCACCTCGTCGATCGCCTTCTCGACACTCGAGCGCCGGTACCCGAACAGGCCCCGTCGCAGCTCCAGGTGTCGCACTTCCACCGGTGTCAGGGACATGGCTCCTCCTTGGTCACAGGATTCGACCGATCACGTTGTTGACGAGCCGCTCCAGCACGTACAGCGCGAGCACGGCGACGATCGGCGACACGTCGAGTGGGCCGAACGACGGGATCACGCGGCGGAAGATGCGGAGATACGGCTCGCACACGTCGTACAGGAACTGGCGCACGCGCTCGAGCGTCGGCGAGCCACCGCCGGGCACCCACGACGCGATGATGTACGCGAAGATCAACAGGACGTAGACGCCGACGAAGACGGACACGAAGCGCTGGACCGACGTTGCCGTGTCGGCCAGCAGCAACGAGCCGACGCCCGCGTCGCCCATAGGCCTGGATTCTGGCTGGCGCCACCGGTTCCTCCGGGATGATGGCGCTCGTCGCGTCTCGCGGCGACCGCGGCCGGCGCCTCACGCCTGGTTGAAGAAGCCGCCCGCGGGGTCGAGCGCCCGCGCGCGTTCCTCCGCCGATACCTCGACGTTCCGCGGCGTGAGCAGGAACACCTTGTCCGCGACGCGCTGCATGCTCCCGTCGAGCGCGTAGGTGAGACCGCTCGCGAAGTCGATCAGCCGCTTCGAGAGCTCGGTGTCCGCCGACTGGAGGTTCAGGATCACCGGCACCGAGTCCTTGAAGCGGTCGGCGATCTGTTGCGCGTCGTTGAAGCTCCGCGGCAGGACGAGATGGACGCGCACCTGCGAGGAGGCGGACTCGACCCCGCGCAGACGGCCCCGGCGCGACGACGAGGACGTCTTTGGCGGCGTCGCGGCCGACTCCGGCTCCGACGCGCTGTCGGGCTCGGACCACGCATCGGTCTCCCGTCGCGGCAGGCGGCGGACGTTCGCCCGCTCCCGACGACGATAGTCGCGATCGAGCTCCTCGCTCGTCGTCGTCAGCTCCTCGTCGTCCCACTCGTCGTCCTCGGCGATCCCGAAGTAGACGAGCGTGCGGTTCCAGACGTCTCCGAGGCCCATGTCAGGCGGGATCGTAGCCCCTCGTGACGACGAACACGTTCCGGTGCGGCGCCCTACCGGAAGAGTGTCGAGCCGACCCGGATCAGCGTTGCGCCCTCCTCCACCGCGACCCGCCAGTCCTGCGACGTGCCCATCGAGAGCTCGGCGAGGCCGTGCGTCGCGGCAAGCTCGGCAAGCCTCCTGAACCAGGGCCGGGACGCCTCCGGGTCCTCCGCGAGCGGCGGCATCGTCATCAGGCCCCGGATCGACGGAAACCGCTCGAGCCAGGCGCCGATCTCGTCGGGCTGTACGCCGGCCTTCGTCGCCTCGGCCGAGAGGTTGACCTCGAGGAGCGCGGGCACCGTGAGGCGGCGCGCGGTCGACTCGGAGTCGAGCGAATGGACGAGCTCGCAGATCGGGTCGACGAGCCGGACCTTGTTCGACTGCAGGTGCCCGATGAAATGCCAGCGAAACGCATCGCCGTAGACGGCGTGCTTCGCGACGAGATCCTGCGCGCGGTTCTCCCCGACCACCTCGACCCCGGCCTCGACGAGCGCGCCGAGCTCGGCGAGCGGGACGTACTTCGTCGCGACGACGACGGTGACCCCGGGACCTGCCTCGTCGCGCACCCGCAGGTAGCGCTCGCGGACGTCGGCGGCGATCAGGGACGCCACTGTGTCGCCTCCGCCAGCAGGACTTCGCGGACGTTCGCCGCCGGGTCGTCGACGACGAGGTCGAGCAGGCGGGCGAGCGCCGCGCCGATCGCAGGGCCTTCCCGGTAGCCGAGCTCGATCAGGTCGCTCCCGTCGACGACCAGGTCGGACAGCCGGTGCGGGCTGTCGCGCTCCGCCTCGACGAGCCGCTCGAGCTGCGCGAGGTGCTCGAGCTCCCAGGGCTCGACGTTTTTCGTGATCAGGTCGGCGCGCTTGTGGAGCAGGAGCCGCCGCGCGCGCTCGATCCCGTGCGAGGCGAGGAAGCCCCGGGCGAAGACGGCGTCGATCGGGCCGTCGAGCCAGAACGCGTGGCCGACGGCGAGGCGGCGGACCTCCTCGCAGAGGGTATTCGGGTACCGCAGCCGCCGCAGCACGCGGCCCGCGATGCCCGCGCCGACCTGCGCGTGGTCCCCGTGGTCCGAGCCGCCGGTCCCGACCACCGGCTTGCCGAGGTCGTGCAGCAGCGCACAGAGGCGCACGCTGAGCTCGCCGCCGAGCACGGCGGTCTGCTGCACGACGGCGAACAGGTGCTCGTCGAGCGTCCCCGGCTGGCGCGGCGACCCGAGGTCGTAGCCGATTACGGGCCCGAACTCCGGGATCACCTCGACGAGCGCGCCGGTGTCGCGCGCGAGCAGAAGCGCGTCGCCGGGACGGGCGCCGAGAAGCAGCTTGGAGAGCTCCCCCATCCCGTCGGCCTCGAGGCCGCCGCCGATTCGCTCCCCCGAGACGTGACGCAGGCCCGGCGCCTCGGCGCGCATCTGGGCGATCGTGTCGGCGGTCAGGGTGAACGAAAGCTGCGAGAGCAGCCGCAGCCCTCGGAGGATGCGCAGCGGGTCCTCGCGGAAGCTGTCCGGCCCGACCGTGTGGAGCTCGCGCCGCTCGAGGTGGGCGAGGCCGCCGAACGGGTCGACGAGCTCGCCCGTCTCGAGGCGGCGGGCGATGGCATTCACCGTGAAGTCGCGCCGTGCCATGTCGTCGGCGATCGACACCGACGCGTCCGCGACGATCTCGAAATCGCGGTGGCCCGGGCCGACGCTGCGCTCGCGACGCGGCGGCGTCAGCTCGATCCCGGCCGGCGCAAGAGCGCGGATCGCGTCGTCGCGCGGGTAGAAACGGACGCCGACGAGCTGCCCGTGCACCTCCATGTCCTCGACCCGGCCGTGCGGCTCGAGGGCGGAGCGCAGGCCCCCCTGATCGACGCCGGGAACGAGAAAGTCCTCGTCCGCATGCTCGATCCCGAGCAGCTCGTCCCGCACCGCGCCGCCGACGACGTACGCGTCGAGGCCGAGCGAGCGGACGTAGCGGCGGATCTCGGTCGGCACGGCGCGAAGGGAGTCGACGGGTTCCCGGCCCTACAGGTGCGCGACTGCCTCGATCTCGACGCGCGCGCCCGAGGGGAGTGCAGCCACCTGGAACGTCGACCGGGCCGGCGGCTGGTCGCCCACGCGGGATGCGTAGACCTCGTTCATCGCCTGGAAGTCCGCGAGGTCGACCAGGAACACGCTCGTCTTGACGAGGTTCTCGAGCGAGCTGCCGGCCGCCTCGAGGATGGCCGCGAGGTTCGACAGCGCCTGCGCGGTCTGCGTCGTCACGTCACCCTCGATCGCCGTGTCGCCCGGCTTCAGCCCGAGCTGCCCGGCCACGAAGACAAGATCGCCAGCGACAATTGCCTGGTTGTACGGGGCACCCTGAAAGGGCGCGGGGGCGGACTCGGTGCGAATGACGTGCTTTTCCACGGTGTCTCCCTTTCGTCAGGTCCCACGGCTCGCGCGCACAAGGGCGACGCCGAGCGCCTTGAAGATCGCCGCAAGGGCGTGGCCCGAGTCCTCACCCTCCATCAGCCGGACGTGGATCGTCAACCCGGCCTCGTCCGCGAGGCGGCCGAGAAAGCGCGCGGCGAGGTCGGTGCCGAGACCGCCGGCACCCGTCAGTTCGGCGTTCGAGGCGACGAGCGGCCGGTCCGAGCGCTCGACGACGACCATCGCGAGCGCCTCGTCGGCGGGCATCGTGGCCTCCCCGTGCGCGCCTGGCTCGAGGCGCGGCGCAACCGCCCGGCCGAGCGCGGTGCCGGCTGCGTCGACCTCCGCCTCGGGGTCGTCCGGGTCGATCTCGAGCGCGAGGTCGAACCCGGCCGCCCGTGCGAGCTCCGCGAGCAGATGGTCGAGGACGGGAACGCCGGTCGCGACGTTCGCCGCGCCGGTGCCGTCGCTGATCCGCGCGCCGCTCACAGCTCCGTCCGCTCGATCGTCGCGCCGAGCGCGCGCAGGCGCTCGTCGATCCGCTCGTAGCCGCGGTCGATCTGGCCGATGTTGCCGATGCTCGACTCGCCCTCGGCGCACAGCGCGGCGATCACCATCGCCATCCCGGCACGGATGTCCGGGCTCTCGAGGCGCTGGCCGTAGAGTTGCGCCGGGCCGGTGACGACCACGCGGTGCGGGTCGCAGAGGATGATCCGGGCACCCATCGAGACAAGCTTGTCGACGAAGAACAGGCGGCTCTCGAACATCTTCTCGAAGACGAGCACCGTGCCGCGGGCCTGCGTCGCGGCCACGACCGCGATCGAGGTGAGGTCGGCCGGGAACGCGGGCCAGATCCCGCTCTCGATCTTCGGAATCTGGTCGCCGAGGTCGTCGACGACATGGAGCTCCTGCCCGGGCGGGACGCGTACGGAGGTCTCCCCCACCTCGAGCGCGATCCCGAGCTTGCGGAAGGCGGGGACGATCGAGATCAGGTCGTCGGGCTCGACGTCCTCGATCGTCACGTCGCCGCCCGTCGTCGCCGCCAGCGCCGCGAAGCTCGCGACCTCGACGTGCTCGGGGCGGATGCGATGGGCGCCGCCGCTGCAGCTCGTCGACGCCGGTGATCCGGAGGATGTTCGACCCGATCCCCTCGATCTGCGCGCCGAGCGAGACGAGGAAGTGACAGAGATCCTGGATGTGGGGCTCGCACGCGGCGTGACCGACGATCGTCTCGCCCTCCGCGAGCACGGCGGCCATGACGGCGTTCTCCGTCGCCATCACGGATGCCTCGTCGAGGAACAGCCGCTTGCCGCGCAGACGCTCGGTGCGCAGGTCGTACGCGCCGTTCAGCTCGACCTCGACGCCGAGCTCCATGAACGCGTGGATGTGCGTGTCGAGGCGACGGCGGCCGATCACGTCCCCGCCCGGCGGCGGGACCGTCGCGCGCCCGAAGCGCGCGAGGAGTGGCCCGGCGAGCAGGAACGACGCGCGGATCTCGCGGCCGAGGACGGGGTCGAGCTCGGTCCTCGCCACCTCGGTGGCGTCGACGCTGACCTCGTTGGGCCCTGTCCACGCGGCCTCGGCGCCGAGGTCGGCGAGGATCTCGACCATCGTCTCGACGTCGCGGATCCTCGGCACGTTCGAGAGCGTGACGGGGCCCGAGGCCAGCACGGTCGCCGCGAGGATCGGGAGCGCCCCGTTCTTGTTGCCTGCGGCGCGAACAGTCCCCGAGAGCGGACGTCCGCCTTCGATCACGAACGACTGCATAGCGGGGCGGTATCGTACCCGGCTCCGTGGAGGTCACTCGCGACAGAGCCTGGGCGACGCTGACGCGCTACACGCAGAGCGAGTCGCTGCTCCGCCACGCCCTGGCGGTCGAGGCGTCGGTGCGGGGCTACGCTCGGCGCTCCGGGGAGGATGCGGAGCTCTGGGGCTGCGTGGCGCTCCTCCACGACTTCGACTACGAGATCCACCCCACGCTGGACGAGCATCCGCAGAACGGCGCGCCGATCCTGCGCGACGAGGGCTATCCCGAGCTCGTGATCCGCGCGGTGCTCTCGCATGCGGAGCACCTCGAGCTGCCGCGCGACACGCCGCTCGAGAAGACGCTCTTCGCGTGCGACGAGCTGTCCGGCTTCGTCCACGCCTGCGGCCTCGTGCGGCCGACCGGCCTGGACGGCCTCGAGCCGAAGTCGGTGCGGAAGAAGCTCAAGCAGCCGTCCTTCGCCGCCGGGGTGCACCGCGACGAGGTCTACGCCGGCGCCGAGCTTCTCGGGATCGAGCTCGACGAGCACATCGTGAACGTGATCGCCGCGCTCCAGCCGATCGCGGCCGAGCTCGGCCTGCGCACGGCGGCCGACGCCGTCGCCTGACACAGATCACGGGTCGAGGGCCGCGACGAGCCGCTCGAGGTCCTCGTCGCTCGTCCACCAGCCGCAGGAGACCCGCACGAGCCCGCGGCCCGGCAGCTCGCGGACGTGCACGTCGGCGTCGTGGAGCCGGGCGACGACCGCGGCCGGCTCCTCGTCGGGCCGGAAGCCGACGAGCGTCGACGGGACGGCCGGCGTGACCAGCTCGACGCGTGCCGAGAGGAGGTCGCGGCAGCGCTCGGCGGCCGCCGTGGCACGGTCGAACCACCACGCGGGACGGAGCGCGAGAGCCGCCAGCATCGCCCGGAGGGTCGCCTGCGACCACCATCCGCGCTCGAAGCGCCGAGCGCCCGCCTGCGGCTCGAACGTGCCGTCGGGCGCGTGCCGGGTCTGCGCGAAGTAACTCGGCGACACGAGCTCGAGCCGCTCGGGCTCGCGGACGACGAGGGCGCCCGTCGCATCCGGCCCGCAGAGCCACTTCTGGCCCGAGATCGTGACGAAGTCGAGGCCGGCCGCGGTCGTCGGGAGCGCCCCGACCGACTGGGCGCCGTCGGCGAGCACCGGCACGCCGCTCCGCTCGCGAAGCTCGGCGAGAGGGAGCACCGCGCCCGTCGTCCAGAGCACGGCCGACGTCGCGATCAGCCGCGTCCTCGGCGTGACCGCCGCGAGGATGGCGTCCGCGTCGGGCGGGACCACGACGATGGTCGCCGCGGTGCAGCCGAGCGGGCCGAGCAGCCCGAAGTGCTCGTCGGTCGTCGTAACCACCTCGTCACCCGGCCCGAGCCCGAAGCCGCCGAGGACGATCGCGCAGCCCTCGGTCGTCGAGCTCGTGAGCGCGACGTGCTCCGGGTCGACGCCAACGAGCGATGCGAACGCGAGCCGCGCCTCGTCTCGGAGCGCGAGCGTCTCCTCGAAGTACGCGAGGCCGCTCCGCCCGCGGCGGAGGTCCTGCTCGACGGCGCCGAGCATGGCCTCCGCGACGGGTCGCGCGAGCGGCCCGAAGGTGCCGGCGTTGAGGTACGCCACCGTGTCGAGCACGGGGAACATGCGGCGCGCCTCCTCGAATGTCACGGCGTCACCGTCTCGATGCGCGCTTCGACGACGGGGTGATCCGAGAGCACGACGCCATTGTGCAGCCGCCGGTCGCGCGACCACGAGGCGACCGCCCGGACCGCGGCTCCGCGGACGAGCACGTGGTCGATCCCCTCTCCGGGCGGCGAGTAGCCGCGCAACGCAGGATCGGACACGTTGAAGTCACCCGCCAGCACGACGACGTCCCCCGAAGAGGCCGCATGCTCGGCGAACGCCGCGGCGCGCGCGACCTCGGCACGCGGGACCTCGGGCTGGACGTGGTCGTTCGACGCATGGAGGTTGGCGATCGTCACACCGGCGGTCCCCGCGATGCGTACCCCGTGGACGAGGCGGCGCTCGCGGCTGTGGTCGGAGATCCGGGCGTGTCCGAGGTCGGTTGCCGTGTGTCGCGGTGCAACGAGGATCGCGTTCGCCTGGCCGGCGAGGCCTGAGCGGAAGAATCCCTGGTGCGCGCGCGTGACCCACTCCGACAACGGCCCCGGCCAGAGCGGCGGCCGAGTGACCGCGTCGAAGCGGCGCATGCCTGACCAGTCGTCGATCCGGGGCAATGCCCAGACGGGGACCTCCTGGAGGCAGATCACGTCCGGCCCGTCGGCCGCCACCAGCTCGATCATTCGACGAAGGTACCCCGGGCGGCGGGGCGGGTCAGCGTTGCCGTGGAAGACGTTCCAGGTGCGAAGGACCAGCTCCATGGGTTCCGTCCGCCGAGGCTACGGGTACCGTCGTTCGTCTGCGCCGATGCACGTCGTCCTCGCCGATCCTCCCGCCTTCACGCCGCCGTACGACCACGAGCTGGCAGCCGCACTCGCAAGGGCAGGCGCGGACGTCGAGCTCGTCACCGGGCCGTTCCGGTTCGGTGACCGGCCGACGCCCGCGGGGTATGCGCTCGTCGACGGCTTCTATCGGCGCTCGAGCGCGATCGACCGCGACATCGTCCGGCGAGCCGCGAAGACACTCGAGCACCCTGCGGGCATGCGGCGGCTGCTCGCGCGACCGACCGATGTCCTCCATTTCCAGTGGCTCGCCGCTCCGGAGCTCGACGTCCTGCTCCTGCGCACGCGGACACCGCTGGTGTTCACCGCCCACGACCTCGTCCCGCGCCGCACGGCGCGGCGCCTGCGCCTCTGGCGGCGGCTGTTTGCGGGCTTCGACCGGATCGTCGTCCACTCGGAGCGCGGTCGCGACGTGCTCGAGGGCTTCGGCGTGGACCGCGCGAAGCTCCGCGTGATCGCGCACCCGGTCTTCCGCAGCGATCCGCCGCATGCGGACGACGGGCGCACCGTGCTCGCTCTGGGGGTGATCCGGCCGTACAAGGGGCTGGCCGATGCGGTCGGTGCGACGCTTGCGGTCGAGGGCGCGCGGCTGCTCGTCGCGGGCGACCCGCGGATCCCACTCGACGAGCTGCGTCGGGCCGCCGGTGACCGCGCCGAGTGGCGGCTCGGCTACCTCGGACGCGCCGAGCTCGAGCAGGCGCTCTCGGAGGCGACGGTCGCGGTGTTCCCGTACCGGGCCGAGCTCGACCAGTCCGGCGCCCTCCTCCAGGCGCTCGGGGCGGGTGTCCCCGCTGTCGTGTACGACGTCGGCGGTCTCGGCGAGGTCGTCGCCCGCTTTGGCGCGGGCCGCGTCGTCGCGCCCGGCGACGTGGCGGCGCTTTCCGCCGCGCTCGGCGAGCTGCTCAACGACCCGGACGCGCTCGCGGAGGCACGCGAGGGCGCGGTTCGGTCCCGCGAGGCGCTGACGTGGGACGCGGCGGCCGCCGCTCACCTCGCGCTGTACGAGGAGCTTGCGTGAGGCTCCGCCGCCGCGGCCCGCTCGACGACCTCGTCGAACGGCAGCTCGCCCTCCTAGCCGAGGACGAGGCGGAGCTGCTCGCCGAGGCGGACGAGGCAGAGTCGCGCTGGAACGCCGCGGGCCGCGACACGGCGGAGGAGGCGTACGGCGACTATCAGCTCGTCGTCGACGCGATCGCCGACCGCCTGCTCGAGCTTCGCGAGGCGTACGCTGCGACGCTCGACGCGGGCACCGCCGACGCCTACCGCTCCGCGTTCGCGGCGGGTGCGGCCCGGCGCTTCCGCCGCTACGCCTCGCTCGTGGCTGACCTCGAGAGCTAGCGTCAGTCGAGCTCGGAGCGACGCGCGGGCCGGAGCGAACGGGCGAGCTTCAAGTGCGTCTCCGCCTCCTGCTGGCGTCCCTGGTTGCGGAGCGCGCGTCCGAGGGCGTAATGGGCGTAGTCGTCGGCGGGCGACAGCTCGATGACCTTCCGGAACTCTGCCTCGGCCTCGGACCAGCGCTTGATGCGGAAGTAGGCGATTCCGAGCGCCTCGCGAATCGACGCCTTCTCCGGCTCGAGGCGCTTCGCCTTCTCGAGCGCGACCGTCGCCTGCGCGGGCATGCCGCTCCGCAGATGGCTCCGGCCCTGCTGGTAGAGGTCGTAGGCCGCGCTCATCCGCCTCCGTGTGGCCTGAGCGATCGAAGCGAGATCGCCGCGCGCAGGCGCCGGCGCGGCGACTCCCGTGCCGCGACGGCGTCGAGGATGCGCCGGAGCTCGCCCCGAGCGCTCTCCGCCGCCCGCCTCGATCGCCCCGGCGGCCCGTACCGCGCCTCCGCGATCGCGTCCGTCAACGACAGCGCCGGCACCTGCAGCACGCGCTCGGCGGCACGCCGGAGCTCCGTCGGCGTCGCGTCGGGCGCGACCACCGCCCCACGGTCGACCAGCGCTCCGACGAGCTCCGCCCGTACGCCCGCGGCCAGCCGTCGCGGATCGTCGCGCCTGAGCCGCGCTGCGCGGCGTGCGCGCTTCGCTCCGATCACGCCGACCCCGGCTGCGAACGGGGCGAGGACGGCCGCCACGAGCCACCACGGCCGCGCGGCGCGGCCCCCTTCGGGAGTCACTGTCACTGCGGTCGCGCCCCCCGGTGTCGGCGGCCCCGGGGTGAAATCCAGGAACCTCCCCGTCCCGAGCGCTCGGACGGCGTCCGCCGAGTCCGAGGCGAGCGTGTAGACGGCGGAGAGCGTCCCCCTCCCCGGCGTGGGATCGAACGCGAGCCAGCCGTAGTGCGCGAACCACGCCTCGACCCAGGCGTGCGCCTGCTGGTCCGTGACGGTCCACGTTCCTGCCTTCCAGGTTCCCGCCGTAAACCCGACGGCGACGCGTGCCGGGATGCCGAGCGTGCGCAGCATCAGGGCCATCGCGCCCGCGTAGTGCTGGCAGTAGCCCGCACGGGTCACCTGGACGAAGTCCACGAGCGGCGGGTTCGACCTGCTGACGGGAGGGTGCTCCTCGTAGCGGAAGCCGCCGCGGTCGCGGAACCAGCGCTCGAGGATGAGCGTCGCCTCGTACGGCGAGCGAGCGTGGGCGGTCAGCCGGCGTGCGCCCTCCCAGAGCGGCCGATACGCGCGAAGCGCGAAGAAGCGCTCTTCGCCGAAGATGCGCTCGACCTGCGCGACGCGCCCCGGGGCGTCGAACCAGGGGAAGCTGGCCGACTCGAGCTGCACGTACCGCCGCGCCGCGGCCGGGTAGCGCGCCGGTGACGCCGCGAGCTCGCGCGGGGTCGGACGCGGCGCGTAGCTCCAGACGGTGTACGCGTCGCCGCGCCGGAGCGGCTCGCGCGCGAGCATTACGCCCCCCTGCATGTACGCAACCCGACCGACCGAGGGGCCGTCGATGCGCGCCGGCTCGGTCGTCGCGGGGATGCGGGGGTCGTCGAGACCGACCACGGTCACCTCCTGACGGAGCCAACTGCCGGAGCGGGCGTCGCGCTGGGGCAAGAGCGGGTCGGGCGGCAGACGTCGACGGGCGCCGGAGAGCGCCTCGGGATACAGGTGCTCGATCCAGAAATTGTCCGTGAACGTCTCGAGCGTCGACATGCGCCAGTACTCGGCCCGTGCCGGCGCCTGGATCCGGAGCATCACGGTCGGTCGGAGGGGCAAGTCGATGCCTGCGTAGCTCGCATTCCAGAGGAACTGGATGTCACCCGTCGCGCCGCCCGCAAACGGGTCCCAGCCGCGCCAGTCGACGTGGCCCGCGCCGGGAGCCAGGCCGGCGATAGCAGCGCCACCCGAGACGGCGACGAGCGCAGCCGCCAGCACGATGCCGAGCGCGCCACGGCGCACGTCGGCGGCTCCGAGCACGAGCGATGCCCAGAGCACCGCACCGAGCGCGAGCGCGCCGACCAGGAGCGCGTGCGCGTCCTCGAGGAGCACGGCGGGAAAGCCGACACCGACGGCAACGGCCGCCGCGACCACCCACGTCCGCCCCGAGGCCGCGCCCAGCGCGGCGAGGAGCGCGAAGGCGAAGGCCATGAGGACGACGAGCCCGCGCAGCGTCGGGAAGTCGCCCGGGCCGAAGGGCGCCTGCACCGCGGGCGCGTCACGCAGTCCCTCCCACGCGTCTCGAAGCGCGCGGTGGGGCCACGTCTCGAACGCCGTCGCGAGTGCGGCAGTAGCCAGCACGACGGCGACCACGGCACGCTGGCGCCACTGGCGCGGCAGCGCGCCCGAGAGCGCCAACGCGGCCACTGCGAGGAAGGCGCCGGCGGAGGCAGGCGCCTCGAGGAGCGTCCACGCGTACACCACCACCGCGACCGCGGGCGCGGCGGCGAGCACGGCGCGGAGGGACACGGGCTCAGCCAACGGCCCTCTCCCGGAGCCGTCCGAGCGCGTCGGGGAGCGATGTGCCGCTCCGCAGCACCGCGAGAGGCACGCCCGCACCCGCCAGGCGGAGCAGGACCGCGGACGTCCGCGTCGGAGGTCGACCTGCGTAGGTGGGGGCATCGACCGCGACGAGGGCGCTCGAGCGGCCGACCGCCGCCCGGGCGACGAGGGCGTCCGCGACGACGGCCGGCCGCCCCGTCACCACGACGAGCTCCGGCACGGCGCCGACCGCGCTCCGCGGCGCGACGAGCGACTGGAGCGCCGTCTCCCGCACCGGCTCCGCTGCCGCGAGCTCGTCGAGCGCGAGCTCCCAGTCGAGGCCCAGTGTCCGAATCCGATGCACCACGGGCTGGATAGCACCGATCACGAGGAGGACGCGACGCGACCGCAGCGCGTGGGCACGGACGAGACCTGCCGTCGCACGCACGGCGTCGTCGAGGCTCGACGCGCCGCGCGGCCCTGCGACCGAGCCCGCGTCCACGTCGAGAACAACCGCGATGCTCTCGCGCGGCGCGTCCTCGAGCTCGCGCACCATGAGCTCGCCCCGCCGGGCGGACGTCGGCCAGTGGACGGCGCGCAGCGGCTCGCCCTCGAGGTACTCGCGCACGCCATGCGGCTCGAGACCGCTCGGCCGGCGCACGAATGCGCGACGACCGCCGTCCCCCCAGGTCCCCGTGTCCGTGAACAGCGTGTGCAGCTCGGGCACCCGCGGGCGCACGGTGACGACGGACGCTCGCTCGACCGCGATCTCGACGCTGCCGAGGCCGAGCGGGTCGCTCACGACGAGGCTTCCGGGGCCCAGGCGGTAGCGCCCGCGGGGCACGTCGTCGAGCGCGAGCGCCGCACGTCCGAGCGCCGCCACGGGGGCGGAGCGCTCGCCGAGCCAGCCCACCCGATCACGCCACACGAGACGACCGGCGAGCCAGCGGCGTCCATGCACGACGGCCTCGAGCACGAGCCGCTCGCCTTCCACCGGTGAGCTCTCCAGCTGCACGCGCTCGACCGAGATGCGTCGGACGATCGACCGCTGCCAGATCCGGACGCCGATCGCCGCAAGCGCGAGGCCGACGCCGAGCACGGCGACGGCGGTCGATCCGACGAGCCAGGCGCCGGCGAGGACACAGGCGGCGAGCACACCCGTGCCGCCGAGCCG
Organism: uncultured Actinomycetes bacterium; assembly: GCA_963747125.1. GTDB lineage: Bacteria > Actinomycetota > Thermoleophilia > Gaiellales > Gaiellaceae > Gaiella. Next base: position 40,746 of record CAVVEN010000014.1, read on the forward strand.
CCTCATACCGGAGCCGGGGTCGCCGCGAGCGCCTCGGCGACGATCTCCTCGACCGTCACGCCGGTCGCGCGCGCCTCGGGCGCGAGAATCAGCCGATGCGCCAGCACCGGGACTGCGAGCTCGACGATGTCCTCGGGGACGACGAAGTCGCGGCGCTCGACGAGCGCCCGCGCCTTCGCGAGGCGCAGCAGCGCGATCCCGGACCTCGGGCTGCCCCCGAGCGCGAGCCGGTCGCTCGCGCGCGTGTGGCGCAGGAGCGCGACGACGTAGCGGTTGACGGACTCCTCGACGTGGACCCGGCGCGCAGCCTCGATCGCGTCGACGAGCTCGGCGTGTCGCGCCACAGGCTCGAGCTGGTCGAGCGGCGGCTCGGTCGTCTGCTCCGCGAGCATCCGCGCCTCGTCCGCGAGCGCCGGGTACCCGATCGTCATCCGCACCGCGAAGCGGTCGAGCTGCGCCTCAGGCAAGGGGTACGTTCCCTCGTACTCGACCGGGTTCTGCGTGGCGATCACGAGGAAGGGGCGGACGAGCATGTGGGTGGCGCCGTCGACCGTGACCTGCCCTTCCTGCATCGCCTCGAGCAGGGCGGATTGCGTCTTGGGCGACGCGCGGTTGATCTCGTCCACGAGCACCACGTTCGCGAACACCGGGCCGGGGCGGAAGCGGAACACCTCGCTCTGCCGGTCGAACACGTTGACGCCGGTGACGTCCGCCGGGAGAAGGTCCGGCGTGAACTGCACCCGGTGGAACGTCAGGTCGAGCGAGCGTGCGAGCGCCTTCGCAAGGACGGTCTTGCCGACGCCCGGGACGTCCTCCACGAGCACGTGCCCCTCCGCGAGCAGGCAGAGAAACGGCAGCCGCAGAGTCTCGGGCGACGCGCGAACGGCCGTTCCGAGGTTCTCGACGACCCGTGCCGTCAGGTCGGCGGCCGTATCCGACCCGGCGACGTCCGGCTCGAGCTCGACGCTCTCGGTCACGCGCGCCCCTCGAGCAGGCGCTCGACCTCGTCGAGGATCTCCCCGGCGATCGCGACCTTCGACGCCTTCGGCACCACCCGCTCGCCGTCCCGGGCAAGGAGGACGACCTCGTTGTCCTCGCTGTCGAAGCCGATATCGGCGCGACCCACGTCGTTGTAGACGACGAGATCGACGTTCTTGTCCGCCAACATCGCGCGCTTGCGCGCCAGCCCGTCCTCGCCGCTCTCCGCCCCGAACGCGACGAGCACCTGCCCCTCGCGCCGCGCCGCTCCGAGCGCACGTGCAACGTCCGCGGTCGGGAGGAGGTCGACCGTCCACGGCTCGGCGCTCTTCGCCCGCTTGCCGTCGACCTGCTCGGCCGGTCTGTAGTCGGAGACGGCGGCCGCCATCACGATCACGTCCGCGTCGCCGCGCGCGAGCGCCTCACGGCGCAGGTCGGCGGCGGTCGGCGCCGGCACGACGTCGACGCCCTCGGGCGCGGGGACGAGTAGGTTCGCCGCGAGCAGCGTCACGCGCGCGCCACGCGCGCGCGCGGCGTCCGCGAGCGCGACGCCCATCCGCCCCGACGAGCGGTTGCCGACGAAGCGGACGCTGTCGAGCGGCTCCCGCGTGCCACCCGCCGTCACGAGCACCGACCGACCCGCGGAGCGGTCCAGCCTCGGCGTTGCGCATGCCGAGGAGCACCTCGACCCGATCGGAGATCTCCCCCGGCTCGGCCATCCGGCCCATGCCGACGAGCCCCTCGGCCAGCTCCCCGTCGGCAGGCCCCACGACCTCCGCGCCACGCTCGACGAGGAGGGTGAGGTTCGCCTGCGTCGCCGGGTGCTCCCACATCGCCGTGTTCATCGCGGGCGCGACCAGGAGCGGGCCTCGGTGCGCAAGCGCCGTCTCCGTGAGCAGGTCGTCCGCGAGCCCGTGCGCGAGCCGCGCGAGCGTGTTCGCGGTCAGCGGAGCGACGACGAGCACATCGGCGCCGACGAGGTGGGGATACGGGTCGGCGGGCGGGCTCTTGCGCGCCAGCGCCCAGAACGTCTCGGCCGGCACGAACCGCTCGGCGCCCCGCGTCGTGATCGGCGTGACGTCGTGCCCCGCGCGGACGAGCAGACGCACGAGCTCGCACGCCTTGTAGGCGGCGATGCCTCCGTCACTCCCACGAGGATCCGCGCCACGTGCACATTGTGCCGGTGGCGCAGCCACTTGTCCGCGAAGCGGACCAGGGGAAGGGGTCTGGGGAAACCGGGAGGTTTCCCCAGCTACTGCCTCACCCTGTCCGGGAAGCGGACCACGGGAAGGGGCCTGGGGAAACCGGGAGTCTCCCGGCTACGCCCCCGGCTCTACGACGCCGGCGTCTCGTACGCGAAGCTGAGCTTGCCCCGGGCGATCTCTTCCATCGCCATCGTCAGGTAGTTCTTCGAGCGGGACTCGACGAGCGGCGGTGGCGCATCCTCCAGCCCGAGACCCTCCCCGAGCTGGTGGTGGTAGTTGTTGATCTGCCGGGCGCGCTTCGCGGCCATGATCACGAGCGCGTACCGCGACGGCGGGTCGACGTCGGTGGCGGTGTGCAAGAGGAGCTTGTCGATGCGGGGCTCGATCATTGGTGCGCCATGGTACCTGCGAGCGCGTCGCTCGCGTCACGGACTGCGGGGAGCCGGCGCTACGCCTGCTCGCTGCCGAGCGCGCCGAAGAACGCCGAGCCTGCTTCGGCGAGCATCAGCTCCCGCTCGACGATCGCCGCGAGCACCTCGCCGGCGCGCGTCACGTCGTCGTTTCTGACCATGTAGCGAAACCGGTGCGCTTGCTCCAGCTGGTAGCGGGCGAGCGTGATCCGGTCCTCGATCTCGCCGGTTGACTCGGTCGCGCGTTCGCGGAGCCGTCGCTCGAGCTCGTCCACGTCGGCCGAGATGAAGATCGTGCAGGCGCCCGGCACCTCCTCCTGGACGTGCAGGGCGCCGTCGAGCTCGAGCTCGAGGACGCAGACCCGCCCGTGACCGGCGATCCGCTCGATCTCCGAGCGCAGCGTGCCATAGCGCTTGTGCGACACGTACTCGACCCACTCGAGGAAGTCACCCTCGTCGACGCGCGCGGCGAACTCCTCGTCGTCGAGGAACCAGTACTCGCGGCCGTCCTCCTCGCCGACGCGAATCGGTCGCGTCGTGGCCGAGATCGCGACCTCGAGCTGCGGGAGCCGCTCGAGCAGGCCGCGGATCAGCGTCCCCTTTCCCGCGCCGGAGGGGCCGGTGACGACGAACACGGGCTTCACGGCTTCCACCGGCGGGACGTCGGGTCACCGCCGGCGATGCCGGGGCTCACCGATGGTTGAAAAGATTGACGAGCTCGGCGCGCTGCCGCTCGGAGAGGCCTCCGACCGTCTTCGACTGGCTGATCCGGCACTGGTTCAGCAGGCGCGCGGCCTTGACCCGGCCGAACTTGGGAACCGCCATCAGCATGTCGAAGACCTTTGCCGTCGAGACGTACTCCGGTGGGTCGAGCAGGATCGACTCGATCTGGACGCGCCCGTCCTTCAGGTCCTTCTTGAGCTGGGCACGCCGGACGCGAATGTCGTTCGCACGTTGAAGGGCCTCCATCCGCTGGTCGAGCGACCGGGCGGGTGCCTGTGCGTGCGTCTTCGACGTGACCATTGAGGCGCCGAGTCTAGCAAGCTCTGACCGCGAATCAAGCAGTACCGTTTTGGACTGTTTACAGGGTCTTTCCTAAATAGGCAACAGCGCTGGGCGGTTGGCCAGAGCATGATTCGGCCCGAGGGCGGCGACTTTCGTCTCGAGCTCGGGTCCGGATCCGGGCGGGGGCGAGCGGATCGACGAACAGCACCGTCCCGAGCGCGACGGCGCACGCTCCGGCCGCGACGAGCTCCAGCGCATCGTCTCCCGACCAGACCCCGCCCATCCCGACGATCGGCACCTCGACCGCGGCCGCGCACGCGTGGACGCAGGCGAGCGCGACGGGCTTGAGGCCCGGGCCCGAGTACCCTCCGACCGCGCGCGCGAGCCGCGGCCGAAGCGTCTGCGGATCGAAGGCGAGGCCGCGGATCGTGTTGACGAGCGACAGCCCGTCCGCGCCGGCGGCGACGACGGCGCGCGCGGCCTCCGCGACGTCCCACTGCGCGGGCGAGAGCTTCGCGTACAGCATCTTCGTCGTCGCCGCCCGCGCCGCGCCCACAAGCTCCGCAGCGGTCTCGGGCGCCTCCTCCACGTTCGGGCACGAGAGGTTCAGCTCGATTGCGGTGACACGGTCGTCGCCGTCGAGCCGCTCGCAGCAGAGCGCGTAGTCGGCGGCGGCAAAGCCTCCGACCGACACCCACAACCCGACCCCGAGCTCGGCGAGGCGCGGCAGCGAGTCCTCGGCGAACGCCGCGATCCCGGGTCCTGGAGGCCGATCGAGTTGAGCATCCCGTGCTCGGTCTCGGCGATGCGGACGGGGCGGTC
>CAVVEN010000015.1:0-131123 GCA_963747125.1 uncultured Actinomycetes bacterium
CTTCCAATCGCTCCTTCTCCTTATCCCAGCGGGCTTTTTCGGCTTGCGATCTCTTCTCAAGAGCCTCGACCTCGGCCTGGATGGCGGCGGCCCGCTTCGCGTGCTCCTGCTCGGCCTTGTCCAACGCAGCCTGCGCCTTGTCGATGGCCTGCTGACGGCGTTCACGCTCCTTCTGCCTGGCGGCCTCTTCCTTCGCCCGTTCAAGCTCGCGGCTCCTCCGTTCCCGTTCGTAGTCGAAAGCGGCCTTTCGTTCCGCAACCTTGTCGACGGGGCGAGAGGAAGGCTTCTTCGCCTTTGGGCCTTTCGACTTGCGGGCGGCTTTCGTTGGTCCGCCGCCGCCAAGATCGGTGGGCAGCTCGGCATGTTCGCTGAAAGGTCGGTCGGTTCCAACCGGGCGCCTGAGAACGACGCCGGGCTTTGCCATGGTCGCGGCGATGACGTCCGGATCGTGGCTTTCCTTCGCCGCGCCCTGATGGAAGAGATTGCTGTCTGCGCCCCACGCTTCCAGAGCCGCTTTCATGGAGGGAGCGGCCATCGCCAGATCGAAGAAGCCCAGCGAGGTCTGGTAGGTCTTCAGTTTTCTCGCCATGAGACGCTTCCCCGCACCGCCCACTGACCGCTGCCATGCGATCAGCTCGTGCTGTCTACCTCGCGAGCAGAGAATTTCCAAAGCGGGCGAACAGAGCGGCCGGCCCGGGAAATATCTCGACGCATCCGACTTGTCGGAGCGAGCCTTCCGTGAATCCACCGCAAGGATACCTTACGCCGACTTCCGCTGCGGTTTGGCCGCCGGCTTCTTCGCCGCGGCCTCCTTGGCCGGTTTCTTGCCGGCGATCGGCATCAGCATTTCCTTCTGCCCGGCCGCCGCCTTGCGCGCCTTCTTGGCTGGCTTCTTCGGCGCCTCTGTCGCTGCCGCCGCGCTCCGCCGATGCTCTTGCGCAGCGCGTCCATCAGGTCGACCACGTTCTCGCCGCGGGGACGCGCTTTCGCGGTGATGGGTTTGCCGGCGCGCTTCTGGTTGATGAGATCGATAAGGGCGGTTTCGTACTGGTCTTCGAACTTGTCCGGCTCGAAGTGGCCCGCCTTCTGGTTGACGATGTGCCTGGCGAGATCGAGCATGTCCTTGGTGACTTTGACGTCCTGGATGTCGTCGAAATACTCGTCCGCAGAACGCACTTCGTAAGGATAGCGCAGCAGCGTTCCCATCAGGCCCTTGTCCATCGGCTCGAGCGCGATGATGTGCTCACGGTTGGTCAGCACCACCCGTCCGATCGCAACCTTGTTCATCTCACGGATGGTTTCGCGGATGACGGCGAAGGCGTCGTGGCCGACCTTTCCGTCCGGCACCAGGTAGTAGGGACGGATCAGATACCTCGGATCGATCTCGCTGCGGTCGACGAACTCGTCGATCTCGATGGTTCGCGTCGATTCCAGCGCGACGTTCTCGAGCTCCTCCTTCGTCACCTCGATGAAGGTGTCGGTGTCGACCTTGTAGCCCTTGACGATGTCCTCGTTGGCGACCTCCTCGCCGGTGTCGGCGTCGACCTTGGCGTACTTGATGCGGTGGCCGGTCTTCCGGTTGAGCTGGTTGAACGAGACCTTTTCGGATTCCGACGTGGCCGGATAGAGCGCGACCGGACAGGTGACGAGGGAAAGACGCAGGAAGCCTTTCCAGTTAGCGCGGGGGGCCATGGCGGGGAACTCCAATACTGATGCCGGATTCAAGACGAACGGCCCGGCTTGGTTCCGACATCGCGGCCCTTCCAACAGGATGATTTTTTCTCGGCGCGGGCTTGAGCGGACTCGACTTTTGTTCTCTTTATGTTCTAATTCGGAATGACCGACCGACCCGCGAGCTGGCGCATGCCGACCCCAAAGCAGATGGAAAAGCTGGCCGCTGAAGCCGTCCGCAGGCGGGCCCCCTCCGCTGCGGCTCCGGATGCGCCCCTCCCGGCCGAATACTGGGAATCGGTCCTCAAAGACCCTCGCGCCGATGCGACCGGGGCCCAGATGCGGCAGCGACGTCTTTCCGAAATTCAGCGCCACGTGCTGCGCATCTCCTGCCGTCGCTGCGAGCGGACCGTGGAAATCCAGACCGCCGATGCAGTCCGATTGTATGGCGGCAACGCGGTCTGGAAGGACGTCGCGCAGCGACTGCTCGACAACACCTGCCAGCAGCGCACCGGAAGACACGAAGAAGACGGGTGCTGGCCGGGATTTGACATGACCTAGCCTGCACCTCCGAGTTTGGTCTGCGCTTGGATGTCCGGATGGCGCCAAAACACCACCCCACGCCGCTGTCAGGCGGAGACCGAAAGGCTCTGACGAAGGAATTGGGGAAAGCACGCGCGATGACCGGCATTCTGGCTGCGCAATCAGCAGAGATGCGAGCCAAGGGCGCTGCGCTGATCCAGCAGGCCGATAGGTTGCTCTGCGAAAGCTGGAACGAGCGGATGTGGAGCGACGGCGAACCGATCGACCCCTCGCCAACAATTGACCAGGCTATCAACGGCGGCTTTCCCTGGCTGGAAATCCAGTGTTCACGCTGCAAGACCCCGAACGACGTCGATCTGGCGGCCCTCAAGCACCCGCCGACCACCTTCGTGCACGATCTTGCAAGCCGTCTGCGCTGCCGCAAGTGCGCCAAGGCCGGGCGGCGCCCGTCCGCGACCTTGCTCCAACTTGGTTGGCAGCCGCGTCACCCTCGAGGGGAGGTCTAGGTTGCGATCACAGCAGGAATCATCGACCGTCGTTTATTCCAACCATGAACGGACGCCCAAGGTGCAGACGGCAACCGCCTACCTCGAAACCCTCAATCCCGAGCAGCGGCGTGCGGTCGAGCACGGGGCCGCGGGAGGATTGGCGGCGCCGCCGCTGCTGGTCATCGCAGGAGCGGGGTCCGGAAAGACCAACACCCTCGCCCATCGGGTCGCCCATCTGATCGTTCAGGGCGCCGACCCGCGCCGGATCCTGCTGATGACGTTTTCACGGCGTGCCGCGTCCGAGATGACCAAGCGGGTCGAACGCATCGCGCGCAAGGTGATGGGCGACAACGCCGGGATCATGACGGACGCGCTGACCTGGGCCGGCACCTACCACGGCATCGGCGCCCGGCTGCTGCGCGAGTACGCCGAACAGATCGGCCTGGACCCAGCCTTCACGATTCACGACCGCGAAGACTCCGCCGACCTCATGAACCTGGTCAGGCATGAGAAGGGATTCTCCAAGACCGAAAGCCGCTTCCCGACCAAAGGCACCTGCCTTTCGATCTATTCGCGCTGCGTCAACGCCGAGATGCCGATCGAGCAGGTCATCGGCACGTCGTATCCATGGTGCGCCGGATGGGCGGCGGAACTCAAGGAACTGTTCGCGGCCTATGTCGAAGCCAAGCAGAAGCAGAACGTTCTCGATTACGACGACCTCCTGCTCTACTGGGCGCAGATGGTCGGCGACGCCGGCCTGGCCGACGACATCGGCGGCCGCTTCGATCACGTCCTGGTCGACGAGTATCAGGACACGAACCGCCTGCAGTCCTCGATCCTGCTGGCGCTCAAGCCCGGAGGCCGCGGCCTGACGGTCGTCGGCGACGACGCCCAATCGATCTACTCGTTCCGCGCCGCGACCGTGCGCAACATCCTCGACTTTCCCGACCAGTTCTCGCCGCCTGCGAGCATCATCACGCTCGACCGCAATTATCGCTCGACGCAAACGATTCTCGCCGCCGCCAACGGCGTCATCGGTCTCGCCAAGGAGCGTTTCACCAAGAACCTCTGGACCGAACGGACCTCCGGAGCGAAGCCGCAACTCGTCACCGTCCGCGACGAGGCCGACCAGGCGCGCTTCATCGTCGAGCGCATCCTGGAGAACCGCGAGTCCGGCACGCTCCTCAAGGAGCAGGCCGTTCTGTTCCGGACATCCAGCCACAGCGGTCCGCTCGAAATCGAACTGACGCGCCGGAACATCCCGTTCGTGAAGTTCGGCGGACTGAAGTTTCTCGACGCCGCCCACATCAAGGACATGCTGGCATTGCTGCGGTTCGTCGAAAATCCGCGCGATCGCGTCGCCGGATTCCGTCTGCTGCATCTGCTGCCCGGCATCGGGTCCGCAACCGCGCAGCGCGTGCTCGACCGCATGGCGGAGGCCGCCGACCCGATCGCGGCGCTCGCGGGCATACCGACGCCACCGCGCGCCGGCGACGACTGGAAGGGCTTCGTCGAGACCTTGGGCAATCTCCGATATTCGGAATGGCCCGTCGATCTGGAGCGGGCCCGCCTCTGGTACGAACCGCATCTCGACCGCATCCACGAAGACGCCGAGACGCGGCGGGCTGACTTGCTCCAGCTCGAGCAGATCGCTTCCGGATATCCTTCGCGCGAACGCTTCCTGACCGAGCTCACGCTGGATCCGCCCGACGCGACCAGCGATCAGGCCGGCGTGCCGCTGCTCGACGAGGACTACCTGATCCTGTCCACGATCCACTCCGCCAAGGGCCAGGAGTGGAAGTCGGTCTATCTGCTCAACGTCGTCGACGGCTGCATGCCTTCCGACCTCGGTGCCGGCACCTCGGCCGAGATCGAGGAGGAACGTCGCCTGCTCTACGTCGCCATGACCCGCGCAAAGGACGACCTCCATCTGGTCGTGCCGCAGCGCTTCTTCGTCCACGGCCAGCACGCGCAGGGCGATCGTCATCTCTATGCCTCCAGGACGCGCTTCATTCCCGAAAAGCTGCTCGGTCTGTTCGAGCGGACGGCCTGGCCAATTGTGCCTGCCGGTACCGCGGCACGCACCGCCGGCCAAGGACCCAAGGTGGATATCGGCGCCCGCATGCGGGGAATGTGGCGGTAGCCGGGAGATACCGAAATGAGATTACTCGCCGCAATGGTCGCCGCATTTGTTTGTTCGCCAGCGATAGCGGCGGACTACCTGGGAAAGGTTCTAGCCGTGTCGGACGGAGACACCTTCACCATGGAAGCCGATGGCGCCAAGGTACGCGTGAGGATCTGCGGAATCGACGCACCCGAACGCGGGCAAGCTGGTTACGGACAGGCCGCCGGCGTGCTGTCGAGCATGATCGAGGGCAAGACGGTCCATTGCCTGCAAGTGGGTGAAGGCACCGTCTGCGACGGGCGGTCCCGACCTACCAGCCGGGACCGCATCGTGGCACAGTGCTTCCTCGACAAGGTCGACATCGCGGAACAGATGACCAGGTCCGGCACCGCGTGCGACTGGCCCAAATTCTCCGGCGGCAGGTACAAGATCAGCGACACCACCTGCTCGCGCAAATAGGATTCGACGCCGTTCAAGGGCCGTTCGTGCGGCCGTCAAAGCAGACGAGACCCCCGTGTGCAATCTCTATTCGATCACCACCAACCAGGCCGCCATCATCGCGCTGTTTCGCGTCGTGAACCGATACGTCGGCAATCTGGCGCCGATGCCCGGCGTGTTTCCCGATTACAAGGCACCGATCGTGCGCAACGGACCCGGGGGCCGCGAACTCGCCACGGCGCGGTGGGGCATGCCATCGTCATCAAAGGCGTTGATGGACGCCACCAAAAAACGAGCCGAAAAGCTGCAAGCCAAGGGCAAGACCGGTCGACTTCAAGGAATTGCTCCGGATGGAGCCGGACGGCGGCACGACCAACATCCGCAATGTAAAGAGCAAACACTGGACCCGCTGGCTCGGCGTCGAGAACCGTTGCGTGGTGCCGTTCAACTCCTTCAGCGAGTTCAACAAGGCCGAAGGCGGCGACATCTGGTTCGCGCTCGATGAGACCCGCCCCCTCGCCTGCTTCGCCGGCATCTGGACCAACTGGACCTCCGTCCGGAAGGTCAAGGAAGGCGAGACCACCAACGACCTCTACGCGTTCCTCACGACGGAGCCGAACGCCGAGGTCGGCGCCATCCACCCCAAGGCGATGCCGGTGATTCTGACGACGCCGGACGAAGTCGAGACCTGGATGACGGCTCCTCCGGACGAGGTCTTGAAGCTGCAGCGGCCGCTTTCGGACGGGTCGCTCAGAATCGTCGCCCGCGGCGTCAAGGAAGACCCGGCCGGGCAGACAACGTGACCGTCGAGGACGATGACGACCAGGCAGATCCCTCGCGCCGCCAGCGCAAGATCATCCACGTCGACATGGACGCCTTCTACGCGTCCGTCGAGCAGCGGGACAATCCGGATCTCCGCGGCAAGCCGGTCGCCGTCGGCGGATCCCAGGAGCGCGGCGTCGTGGCGGCGGCCAGCTACGAAGCCCGGAAGTTCGGGGTGCGGTCGGCCATGCCGTCGGTCACGGCCAAGCGGCAATGCCCCGACCTGATCTTCGTGAAGCCGCGCTTCGAGGTCTACAAGGCGGTCTCGCAGCAGATCCGCGAGATCTTCGCGGAGCACACCCCGATCATCGAGCCGCTGTCGCTGGACGAGGCCTATCTCGACGTGACCGAAAATCTGCAGGGCATTCCGCTGGCACGGGACGTCGCGTTGGCGATCCGTGCGAAGATCAAGGAGGTAACCGGTCTCAACGCTTCCGCCGGCATCTCCTACAACAAGTTTCTGGCGAAGCTCGCCTCCGACCACCGCAAGCCGAACGGCCAGTACGTCATCACGCCGGAGATGGGGCCGGCATTCGTCGAAGCCCTGCCGGTCGGCAAGTTCCACGGCATCGGGCCGGCGACCAGCGCCAAGATGAACGCCCTCGGTCTCTACACCGGCCTCGACATGCGCAATCAGTCGCTCGAATTTATGCAGACCAATTTCGGCAAGGCCGGAAGCTACTACTACTGGATCTCGCGGGGCGTCGACAACCGTGAGGTCCGCGCCGACCGGATCCGAAAATCCGTCGGCGCCGAAAACACGTTCTCCACCGACCTCACCGACTTCGACGCCATGGTCGTCGAACTCGAGCCGCTCATCGACAAGGTCTGGCGATACTGCGAAGGCGCCGGCAACCGGGGACGCACGGTGACGCTTAAGGTGAAGTTCAACGACTTCGAGATCATCACGCGCAGCAGATCCGTCCCCGTCGCGGTTTCGAGCCGCAGCGACCTCGAACGCCTATCGGTCGCTTTGCTGCAGAACGAGATGCCGGTTCCCAAGCCGGTCCGGCTTCTGGGAGTCTCGCTATCGGCGCTGCAGCATGTCGACGACGCAGAACCGCAGCTGGTGCTGCCGATGTAACACGCCACGGGTCGGAAGCGCCCTAATCCCTGCTGAGCGCTATCACGAAGCCGTTCGGTCCGAACTTGCAGCTCTCGTACAGCTCTGCCGCCAGCCATTCCTCGACCCTAATCGGAACGCCGTCTTGGTAGTAGACAAGGTAAAAATAATAGTGATCGCGATTTTCCGGCTTCTCGGAGATCTTGTGCTCATTCAGGCTAAGGAAAAAGCGGATTACCCCGGAAGCGGTCAAGCCGCTGTCGAGCTTTGTATCCGGAGTGAGCTGGTCGAGGGGCGGCAAATTGAGAAGTGTGCGCCTCTTGTTGACCGCGCCTAGTAAGTCGTCAGCCTTGAGCGTCGCAATTTGCGTGTGAACGAGGAGGTTGTTGCGGCTCGATTGGACATGCGCAGCGGCGTTGCGTTTAACCGAGGTCAGACGGTTTTGCGCTGTATTCAGCGCGGCCCGTGTATCGCCGATTTCTTCAAGCTTGAGGATCGCCTGAACCTCTTCGGAGCGACGGGTCGGCTCCACAAGGATGAAACGGAGGATAAGATGGGCGGAATTGCGCTGCCCGGCGGCGAGAAATCCTCGTCGTGATGATCCTCAACGTATAAATGAGGATGCTGCCGCTTCAGCGTTTCGTCTAAACCGTCCCAGACACGTCGATGACGATTACCGCAAGACGCTTGCGCATTTCCGGAGGCATGAGACTGACAAGTATCTGCTGCATCTCCGCAGCGGATTGTGGCCGGCTGATGCCATTAGGCGGAGCCGGAATGGGGAACGGCCGCCTGTCACCGAACCAAAACACACAATAAATTCCGAACCCCTTAGAATCTGGATCATGTGCGTAAAAGCGCTCAAGCTGTCCTTCAATGGCGGTCCAAACCTCCGCGTGGTAATCTCGCTTGAGTTCACACAATATCTTGCGCGATGGCATGGCGACGGAAATATCCGCGCGCTTATCGCCTGCCTTGACCGCATTCCAAAGCATGATGAGGTTCTGCGGGTTCCCAGCAGCCTTGGGACGCCACGGGAGCCCCTAAGGAATTCGACAGAAGCGCCGAAGCGGGAGCGCTACCAATTAAGCCCGAGCGAACCCGAACGAATTACGCGCATTCCTAGGGATTCCTAGGACCCAATGCCAGGCGACTGTCCGATGAGAGAAATGGTCCTATTACCTCACGCACAATCAGCCCGGGCTAATGCGCGGTGCTCGGCCCCCCGTCCCCGCCACAAACCGTGTACATGGTGTTGGGTGACTTTGCGGAGTCCACTGAGGGGCCATGCAAGAGAGAGCCAGCCGGGTAGCCGGTGGTCATCCAACTGACTCTGACGAGTCCACAGGTGGTCCTGAGGCCATGCCGCGAGCAACGGTCTCACGGGGAAGAAGCCGTGGTTTCAGGTTTGATCCGAACTGACGTCTAATCCCCCGTGTTGAGGCGGCGACCTCATCACATAGCGCGCAGGATGTTAGCGGTGGCTTTGATTGTGCCTGCGGCGGCATCAACGGTGGATTTCAAGGCCTTGATTTGCGCCTTGTCGCTTGCCTGGAGCTTTGGGTTGGACAGCAATTCGCGGGCCATGGTTCGAGAGTTGTACACTGTGCGCAACTCATCACGGAGCTTCTCCGCTGTCTCCGTGTCGGAGGCACGCTCCACGAGGTCCGGCAATTTGACGCTATATCTGTTTATCTTTTCGCATAACGTCCGAGGAATGTCCCTCTTGCTCATTTGCTTTGAAATCTGCGAAACCTCTTTAGCAATCGAATCAAGCAAGTCAGCGAGACGTTTGCGCTCCTCGCTCTTAAGCTTCCCAAACTTTCCAAGGGCGCCAAAAATCTTGTCCGAAGCACCCAGCATAGCCTTCGCAGCCGCCAGCCACTCTGTCGCCATTGTAAGCCCCCGTCGCTTTGGGCTGTCCACACGCCTAGCTTGCATCAAAATATGCGGTGTTACAATTGGGTAGATCCCGAGCTTAGGCTCGCATGCATCCACCCGGGGTACTCGTTGAAATGGATGCGGACCCTTACCAGTCCTGAGCGGCCTTGCGTAAGCAGCATTCCCTAATCCCGGAGTCAGCCACGCTGGGCTGGTTCGTCAATGTGGTCGCGTGATGCTCAGGTGCACCGAGGCTCACGACGGTCCCCGCAGTAGACCGTGTACATGCCCCCGGGTGACTTAGGGAGTCGTCAGGAGGGCCCGTCCGTGTGAGGGCTACCGAAGTAGCCCGGGGCGCCGCTGAGGAGTTCTGGCGAGTCCTCAGGAGGTCCTGAGGGCCTTTGGCCAAGATGCGGCTTAGGAGGGAGGAAGTCCGGTTACCTCAGGCACGTTTGGCTAACGCCGGCCTAGGTCGGTGTGCGAGCCAACTCTGGCAGGCCCATAAAGTGTTTCCGGTTATGCTCTAGCTCCTCTGAGAGCTAATTAGGGTGCCCTGAGGTTCCCAAAAGCTCCTAGGGGGTCTCATGCGCATCAACATAACCACCATTATTGTTGGATTATGGCTATGCGGGAAAGTGGGTGATGACGGAATGAGATAGGCGGCGTATCGAGGCGGGTGTCGAGCCTGCCAGAACCTCTCGAGGAGAGCGATACGCCATGAACGAGACTAGCAATATTGTTGCCCTTCGTCAGCCCGACGATATCGACGATCCACTGACCAATATTCTGCGCGCTGGTGCTCGGCAGCTTCTGGCGCAGGCCGTGGAGATCGAAGTCGAGACGTTTCTTGCCACGGTGAAGGATTTGAAGCTTGCCGACGGGCGCGCCCGTGTGGTGCGGCATGGTTACGGCCCGGCGCGAACGATTGCGACCGGCATCGGCCCGGTCGAGGTCGCGCGGGCGAAGATCGGGACCGCGGGGCCGCCGGCGATGGCGAGCGGATCCGCTTCAGCTCGGCGATCCTGCCGCTGTGGGCGCGGCGGACCAGGAGCCTGGATGCGCTGTTGCCGGTGCTGTATCTGCGCGGCATCTCGACGGGCGATTTCCAGGAGGCGCTGACGGCCCTGCTGGGCAAGGACGCGCCGAACCTGTCGCCGGCGGTCATCTCCCGGCTGACGGCCGAGTGGCAGGGCGAGTACGAGCGCTGGCAAAAGCGCGATCTGTCGGCGCGACGCTATGTGTATGTGTGGGCCGATGGCGTCTTCCTGCAGGCGCGCATGGAAGACCACGGCGAATGCATGCTGGTGCTGATCGGCGCGACGCCGGAAGGCAAGAAGGAACTGATTGGCTTTCAGGTCGGCGTCCGGGAGAGCGCGCAGAGCTGGCGTGAGCTCCTGATCGACGTGAAGCAGCGCGGGTTGCAAATCGCCCCGGAAATTGCCGTTGGTGACGGCGCGCTCGGCTTCTGGAAGGCGCTTGACGAGGTCTTTCCCGGCACGCGGCACCAGCGCTGCTGGGTGCACAAGACCGTCAACGTCCTGGACAAGGTCCCGCTCTCGGTGCAGGCCAACATGAAGAAGGACCTGCGCGAAGTCTACTGGGCGCCGAACCGGGCGGCCGCCGAAGCGGCGCTCGACGTCTTCGCCGAGAAATACCGCGCCAAGTACGGCCGGGCGGTCGAATGCCTGACCAAGGACCGCGACGCGCTGCTGGCCTTCTACGACTTCCCTGCCGAGCATTGGGATCACCTGCGCACGACCAACCCCATCGAAAGCGTGTTCGCGACCGTGCGGCACAGAACCGTGCGGACGAAAGGATCACTGTCGTCAACGACCGCCAGGCTGATGGTGTTCAAGCTGGTTATCGCCGCATCAAAAACCTGGCGGCGGCTCAAAGGCACAAATCAGTTGCCGAAGGTGATCGCAGGTGTCAGATTCAACGACGGCATCGAGGTCATCCACATGCCGGCAAACCACGCCGCCTGATCGCCTCGTCACCCAAAATCCCGTCCCTATGGTCGCGTAGGACCGTAACTCACTAGATGTGGATCCACCCCTGCAACGGACATGAAGCGCTCCCTCAGCACGTTAGTCGCAAGGTTGGATTGCGACCGGGGCACCATAATCGAGTTCGTGGACAGCCAAGCTCGGCACACCATCCTTCATCAAACCCATGAGCGCCCGCGCCAAATGACCCACCGCGTGATACCCACCACAACAGCAGCCAAGGCCTGATTTCACGGATGTTCTTGAGTTATCAACGCTTCTTAGTGCGCTGGCGCTCCCTAGGGATGTGACACTTACCAAGAAAATCGCGGTGTTGCAGTTGTCTAACCGCCGCAATGGCGCGCTGTTGGGTCAAAGGTTTTTAGCGGAGTGTCTAAGTCTCGGTGATGGTCGATGTCCGTTGTCGGGTGCACAACAGCTTTCGGGCTAAGCCTTTGAAATCTTTCACCTGGTTTTGCAAACTCCCTATATTTTGATCCGGCTATTTCCGGCCACTTCTGAGACGTTTGCAAAACTCCTGCCGCGGCCCATCGCAGCACGCTCGCCGCGACCCTACGTCCGACGTATCGGTCACGCCGCATTTTAGTCCCGCGTTGCCCAGCGGGGTGGACCGAGAGTCCCAGTTCGTTGCGATTTCAATGCGGCGTCCTCAGCGAGAACGGCTCGCTGCAGCACTCGGATCTTTTGGTGCGCTTGCGGGGGCTGGGTGAGTTCGCAGCGCAACCGCACGGCAGAAGCCGATGTGGTATGATAAAAGCATGTTCCAGCCCCCGCATCTCATCTCTGGCCCGGCGTTCCGATGGCGTTGGCATCCGCCGTGTTGTTCGGCGCATCGGCCCCGCTCGCCAAAATTCTCTTGGGTTCGATAGCGCCGCAGATGCTGGCGGGCTTGCTTTACCTGGGGGCTGGCACAGGGCTGGCAGTTGTCCATCTTGGGCGGGCCGCTCTTGGCATTCCTGCAGCCGAGGCGGCATTGCGCAGAAGAGATCTGCCTTGGCTGGCCGCCGTCGTGATTTTTGGCGGATGCCTGGCCCCGTTGCTGTTGATGTTAGGTCTGCAGCAGACCTCCGCTTCATCTGGTTCCTTGCTTCTCAACCTCGAAGGTCTGGCCACCATGGGCATCGCATGGTTGATCTTCAAGGAGAATGTCGACGGCCACCTGCTGTTGGGAGCGTTGGCAATCGTAGTTGGCGCGATGGTCCTGTCATGGGATGGAAAAGGCATCAGGTTCGATGCCGGCGGCGGAATGATCGCCGGCGCCTGCTTGGCGTGGGGCCTCGACAACAATCTCACCCGCAAGCTTTCCTCCGCCGATCCGGTTGTCACGACCATGATCAAGGGGTTGGTGGCAGGAACCGTGAACGTCGGTTTGGCTCTTGTTGTCGGCTCCCCACTTCCGCCTGCTCCCATTATCTGTGCTGCGGCAGTGGTTGGCTTCTTAGGCGTCGGCGTGAGTTTGATTTTATTCGTGCTCGCGCTGAGGCATCTGGGGACAGCACGGACGGGGGCATATTTTGCGTTAGCGCCATTTATTGGAGCGATTGTCGCGATCCTGCAGAACATCACCAGCACCAACACGATGGAGCGGTGCCGGAGCCGCACTCACACTGGCATCGCCATGAGGCCCTTCGCCACAAGCATCCGCATTATCCGGATTTACATCATCGACATCGGCACAATTGAGCGATTCTCCGCTCGCCCCCTAAGTTTAAGCATCTGATCCGCCTCCTGAAAGGTGGTGATCTCAGAGCGCACGTTTGATGCAAATCAAAGGGCAACGCCGATCAAGGTCTAATTTGATGCCATTCGACGGTCCGCCCAGCAAGGAGCAATGCCATGATGTATGGTTGGTGGGACGGTTCTTCAGCACCTTGGTATGGCATGATTTTCGGCCCGATCATGATGATCGCTTTTGTCGTCCTGACGGTGTTGATCATCGCATGGGCGTTGCGCGCCTTTGGTCTTGGATGGCAATCCGGCCCGCAGGGACGCAACACTCCGCTCGACACCCTCAAGCATCGCTTCGCCCGCGGTGAAATTGATCGTGCCGAATATGAGGACCGCAGGAGACTGTTGTCCGATTCCTGATCGGTGGCGGCGAGGCGATGAATTCCGAGTGACTTCGGCACACGCATCCTTCGTACATATAGGACATGGCGCGGGGTCCAGGCGCGTATTCGACGTGCAGGTTTGTCAGATCGAAGCCGGCCAGGCGGATGAGCTCATCGATCTTCCGGTCGAGATGACAACTTCGCTCACGGACACCGGCGGAAGCATGCTGAAACCGGCAAAATCTAGGCGCCGGGTCTCGTGTCCATTCAGCGGCAATGCCAGCAGGATACGATTGGCTTGGTAGCCAGTGACCTTTCCATCCGCGTCGACAATCAACAGGTGGCTCTCTTCGCGAGCGTCCCTCTGACGAACGAATTCTGGGTCCCGCTTGCTGAAGGCGAATTGGTTGCAGCCCGCGGCGGTCAAATTGTTGCTCGGCAATTGGTCGATCAAGCTATGGCGGTGTCCGACACGTTTTGTGACAATCAGCGCATGGATAAATTGGGTGTGGCCGCAGACTGAGACCTCGGCGCAGTGCCGGGTAACGTGAACTAATTCGTCCTCCGTACCGATAGGTTTCAATGTTTGTCTTTCGCGCTTTGAACGCTCCCACGCCGTTTCTTTTCTTCACCGGCAAGGGCGGTGTCGGCAAGACCTCTCTGGCATGCGCCACCGCTATCGGCCTCGCCGATCGTGGATTGCGTGTGCTTCTCGTCAGCACCGATCCTGCGTCGAACCTCGACGAGATGCTCGAAGTCGCCCTGACCGATAGCCCAACGCCGGTGCCGAACGTGGCTGGGCTTTCGGCAATGAACATTGACCCCGAGGCAGCAGCCGAGAGCTATCGAACCCGCGTGCTCGAACAGCTCGGACCTGCGGCTACCCCTGACGAGAGATCGACCGTGCGCGAGCAGCTCTCCGGCGCTTGCACCACCGAGATCGCCGCCTTCGACGAGTTCGTGGGACTTCTGGACGGCGATATGGCGGGGTTCGACCACATCATTTTCGATACGGCCCCGACCGGCCACACTCTGCGGCTGCTGAGCCTCCCCAAAGCGTGGACTGGCTTTCTGAAGGACAACGACCGGGGGGCGTCCTGTCTCGGTCCACATTCAGGTTTGAAGATGCAGGAGGATCGCTTCCGCAAGGCACTTCAGGCCTTGGGCGACTCCAAGCGGACCACCATTATTCTGGTCACCCGCGCCGATCGAGGCGCGATCCGAGAGGCGGCCAGGACTTCCAGCGAACTCGATGCGCTCAGATCTTTCGAACCAGTTGCTCGCCGTGAACGGACGCTTCCACGCCGCCGACCTGACCGATGTCGTTGCCGCTGCGCTGGAGCGGGATCAGGATGAGGCTCTGGCCGCGATGCCAGCGTCACTCGCGAAACTGCCGCGAGACGAAATTCCATTGCTCGGCTTCGACCTCGTCGGTCTCACAGCTCTCAGGGCACTATTGTCACCCTCCAATCCGTCGCCCCCCGCAGCCAGCGAACCGGAAGCCGAGCCGGTTGACCTGCCCGGCCTCGACCGGCTGGTCGATGAGATCGCGCAGGGCAAGCGTGGCCTCATCATGGTCATGGGCAAGGGCGGCGTCGGAAAGACGACGATTGCCGCCGCCATCGCCGTGGGACTCGCGAAGCGAGGTCATGCCGTCCACCTCAGCACGACCGATCCGGCAGCTCACGTAGCCTTCGTCGTTGATGGCGCGATGCCGGGCCTCACGGTCGATCGGATCGATCCCGCGGTCGAGACAGAAAGGTATGTTGCGAAAATATTGGCGAGCCGGAGCGGTGAACTCGACGAGCAGGGTATGGCGCTGCTGCGCGAGGATCTTGCTTCGCCCTGCACCGAGGAGGTTGCCGTGTTTCATGCCTTCTCGCGCATTGTCGTGGAGGCCCGAGCCGCCTTCGTGGTGCTCGACACGGCTCCCACAGGCCACACGCTGCTCTTGCTGGATGCGACCGGCGCTTATCATCGGCAGATGACACGCCAACTCGATCCGAGCGGACCTGGGCGCATCATCACCCCACTGATGAGGCTGCAAGACCCCGTGTACACCCGCGTGATCCTGGCAACCCTGCCGGAGACAACTCCGGTTTCCGAGGCCGCAGCCCTTCAGGATGACTTGCGGCGCGCCGGCATCGAACCCTTCGGCTGGGTCATCAACAAAAGCCTCGCCGCCTCGGGAACCCACGATCCCTTGCTGCGGTTGCGGCTTGTTACAGAGCGAGCGCAGATAGCTCGCGTTCGGAATGGGCTCGCAAAGCGAGCATTCATGATCGGATGGCGAAACAAACCCCCGATCGGTGTGGGCGAGCTTCGAAATCTGTCGTGAAGATTTCCGACGTTGATGCGTAGCCAAGGAAATTCTGGCCATGCGAACGGATTTCCTCCAGCTTAGGCTACACGCCTAAATTACGAATACCGGCGCAAACCCGCCGCCCGGTGTCCGGAAATTCGTGGTCTGTCCCTGATATAGACGCGCCGCAGTGAGCAACACCTGACCGTTGTAGACGTATAACCTGACGTCGGTTTTTCGGGCCTCCGGAGAGCCGTCGAGCCTGACCATGCGCTCACTCGGCGCGGCGAAATTCCTGGGCGACATATCCGCCACGGATGATCTCCGCCCACACTCCCTTGGTGACTTTGTCCCCGCGATAGACCGCCTTGCTCCCGTACCCGCCCGCCGGCTTGAAGAACAATGACTTTCTTGCCTGCCACAGCTCCTGCGCGTTGTCAGAAGTGACGAGAACCGTATGCGGCACGCCCGCCAGATCAGCAAGCATCTGCGGCGACGCCCCCCAGGAGCGAAGCGCCGCGTGATCGGACAGGAGCGCCAGATTGCGCTTGTCTGCGTACAGCGCATGCACGCGCGGATTGGGTGTAACGACGACTGCGCCGTCGAGATAGGCCGCGCGGAAATCCTGGTGTTCGGGATCGCCGAAGGAAAAATCGACCAATCGATTGTAGACAAGATCGATCGGCTGGCCCTCCGCGAGCAGTTGACCACGCTCGTACCGGAACTGATTGCCATCCACAATCACGGCGTCGATGCCATTCTTCTGGAAGAAGCGCTGAGCCAGCAGAAACTCCGGATAAAGATACTGTTCTGCCGGCCGATCATCGACGATTGCGATCCGCCGCGGGACGCCCTGCCTCTTTTGGAGCTCCCACTCGTGCTGGAACATGCGCATCACCGCCGGCTCGAAATCGTCGGTCTCTGGTCGGCCAAGGGCGACTTCGACCTCTACGCAGCAAGCTCGCTGAGCCTTGGCCAGCAGCGCGTTCAGGAAGGCGCCGCCGGCGTTCGTATTGACCTCGATCAGCCTGGGGCCGTCAGCGGCAAGGTGGAAGTCGTAGCCCATGAATACGCCAACCGGCCCGAAATCATGTCGAGCGATCTCGGGAGCCCAGGACAACGCCGCGTCGCGGTAGCCGGGCAATCGGGTCGCGGCCTCGACCGCGTGTACGATCCGAAGCATCTCGCCGACGTTGGCTTCCGACAGGAATACCGGCACGTTCGAGAACAGATGCGTCTTCGGACCGATGAAGGTCCTGCAGAACTCCGGATCTCCGACCTCCCGCTCGAGCGCCTGGCACAAAGCGTCGCGGTCCAACGTGATGCAGAAGCACTCTCGGTTCAGAAGCTCGGAGATTGATCGCGTTCCGGACGTGGCAGAAGCAGGCGCTGGAGCGTCCATGCGTTATCGTAGGCGCGTAGCGCATCCGCTCCGTACACAGCCGCCGGTCCGCCTCCCATGTAGACGGCGAGAGCAGCCGTCTCGGCGACCTCCTCCCGGCTCGCTCCGTGCTGATGGGCCATCTTCGTGTGGTAGGCGACGCAGCCGTCGCAGTGGACGGCGATGCCGATCGCGAGCGCCATCAGCTCCTTCATTTTCGTGTCGATGGCGTTGGAGGCCGTCGCCGCGGTCGAAAGAGCCCCAAAGGCTTTCATCGTATTCAGGCGCGCCTTTTTGCAACAGCCCTACGCCGGCGATCACATCATGGGCGATCTCTGCAAAGTTCTGTGCTCATGTCCGTGCTCCTCGACTGCGTTCGTACAGATCAAGTCACGGCTTCCAACGCCAGCGCGATTCCCTGTCCGCCGCCGATGCAGAGCGTGACGACACCCTTTTTGATCCCGTCACGCTGCATCGAGTGCAGGAGACGTGTCGTGAGCACTGCGCCACGTCGCGCCGATCGGGTGACCATGCGCGATCGCGCCGCCTTCCACGTTGACCACATCCGGGGACAGTCCGAGGTCCTTCGTGACCGCGAGGACGATGGCCGCAAAGGCCTCATTGATCTCAATGCGACCGACATCGCCGATCTTCCAGCCGGCGCGGTCGAGCGCCTGCTTCACTGCGGGTACGGGACCAAGGCCGAACATGCCGGGCTCGACGGCGCCGATACCGTAGGCGGCAAGCCGCGCCATCGGTTGCAGGCCCTTCTTCTCTGCCCAAGCTCTGTCGGCCACGACCATGGCCGCTGCCCCGCTATTGAGGCCCGGCGCGTTGCCGGCCGTGATGGTTCCGTCCTTGCGAAAGGCCGGCTTGAGCTTGGAGAGGCTTTCCAGCGTCGTCTCGGGCCGATTGTGTTCATCCTTGTCGAATTTCACCGGGCCTTTTCGTGAGAAAACTTCGACCGCCGCGATTTCCGCGGCGAATTTGCCGGCCGATTGAGCCGCTGAGAACCGCTTCTGCGAGCGCTCTGCCCAGCGGTCCTGGTCTTCCCGGGTGATCTGATGGGAGCGTGCGAGATCCTCGGTATGCCAGCCGGAGTGCTGACCAGAGAAGGCATCGTTGAGCCCGTCCATCAGCATCGAATCGAAGATCTGCGCATCGCCCATGCGGTAACCCCAGCGCCCGGAGTTCATGAGATAGGGCGCTCGATCCATGTTCTCCATGCCGCCGGCAACTGCGCTATCGATGAATCCGAGCATGATTTCCTGCGCAGCGCTGGCGATGGCCTGCGCACCCGAGCCGCAAACGCGGTTGACTGTCATCGCGGGGACCTCGACGGGGACGCCACCATTTATTGCCGCCTGTCGGGCCGGGTTCATCTTGTTGCCGGCCTGGATCACGTTGCCCATGACGACGGTACCGACCTCACCGGGCTGAAGTTTCGCCCGATCCAGTGTCGCCCGGACGACCGCAGCGCCAAGGTCGGTCGCAGGCATCTCCTTGTAGGTGCCGCCGTAG
Source organism: uncultured Actinomycetes bacterium (assembly GCA_963747125.1). GTDB lineage: Bacteria > Actinomycetota > Thermoleophilia > Gaiellales > Gaiellaceae > Gaiella. The sequence continues at coordinate 18,293 of CAVVEN010000015.1, forward strand.
GTACCGATCGCGGTGCGCACGGGTGAACAAATGACGACGTCTCTATTGGCCATGATTCAATCTCCTCATTTGAGTACCAACGCGACAACATGCCGTCGCGGACAGGCTCGCTGCACCCGGAATGCCGACAGCAGCTACCCTACAGAAGAGCCCCTAAAGGCCAGTGATCTTCATAGCAAAGCGATGGAGACCAATTGTTGCGGTGGATCAACTGCAGCATCAATCGCTTGCATCCTTCGATCGAAAGCTGCCTTTCGTTCGTGGCAGCCAATCGAGGGAGCACCCTGACCTGTAGGAGCCGCGCTCTCAATCAGTGCGCTAACTCGCCCTTTGCCATCATGAGATGATGAATCTGATGATGCGCGCCCTGGACCATGATGCCCATGAAGCCGAGCGCATTGAGCTTCACGACTTGGCGAGGATCGCTTGTGGTGACCACCAACTTTACACCATTCGGCAGATCGTCGGTTCTGGCCTGCCAACCGAGCGCTGCGAGCTCATGGGTGTGAGCCGGCACCATCCGCTTGATTGCATCAAGGGTGCGGCCTTCGCCAGTCACCGTGATTGCGATGCCGTCGGCGAGCGCCTGTTGGTTCGTAGCGGCTCGCATCGTCACCTCGTCCATATCGATCAGATGCTCGCGTAGTGCTGCAATATTTACCTTTGACCAGTTGGTGGCGGGGTCAGCTTCCAGGATATGTACGATCTCTTGGATCGTGCCGAAGACCTCCTGCCCCGGCATCGTCGGTTTCGCCGCTTTGGGCCCTCGCATATGCTGGGCGTGGTCGAGGTGCTTCGTATTCGCGGCTTTACTCAGATTAGTCCCGACAAATATGGCACCGGTCGCAACCCCGCCGGCGATGATCAAGGTCAGGAAAAATCGATTAGCAGACATGACAAGTCTCCATTTTGGCGCCGCGGATTACGACTAAATTCACGCGGCGAATACCGTTGAAGCGAACGAGAACCTCCGCATCAGATCCTGCGCAAAGGCACTTCCTTCACCCGCCGTTCGGGCCTTCCAACACAGCACGCGATCACAAGGTCGCGTGCCGTGCCGTTGTCGGCTTCAGTGCTGGTGCTGCGGTTCAGCCATGGCACCGCGCATATGCATGCCACGCCCCATCATACCGCCGCCGTTCTTCATCATGGCCTCGTGCGCTGCGACCATCCCGCGTTGGGCAAGATCGGTCACCTCTGCGGCATGATCTTGAAGGGCCTTGACGGCAGTCGCGTCGGTCGAGGTCTGGACGACGACGATTCCCTTCTCGGTCGTCTCATACGTGCTCTTGATCTTGTCCTTGTCCCGGAAGATCGAATGCAGCGCCGGGCTTTCGATGGGCAAGCCTGGGTCACGTCCTTCTTCGACCCGCTTTCCCATATCTGCGACGTGCTTTTTGATCGTCGCCGCGACCTCGGGGTCGTCCGATTCCGTAACCGTGCGGATACCGTCTGGGAGGTTCGTCACCGTCCGTTTGATACGATCATGGTTGAAGAGGAGCCCGTGGATGTCGCGGCGCTCGTCCATGGTTGCGGAGCCTCCGTTCATCCCCATCATTCCGGCGCCCATACCCATCATGCCGGAACCCATCTGGCCCCGCATGCCTTGCCCCATCGGTCCGTGCATGCCCCGACCCACTCGTCGCGGCCGACGACCGCGCCGTCACCGTCTCGGTCGGCGGCACGGCACACCAGATCCCGGTCGACGCGATCGTCCGGGGCAACCTGATCGACGAGGACGGTGCGGAATGAGCCAGGAGATCATCGAGGGAATCCGGACGATCGAGAAGGAGAAGGGCATCGAGACCGGCACGCTCGTGGCCGCGCTCGAGGACGCCCTGCTCGCCGCCTACAAGAAGACGCCGGGGGCCGCGCGCCATGCGACGGTCGAGCTCGACGACGAGGGCGAGTTCCGCGTCTTCGCGCTCGACATCCCGGGAGACCTCGAATCACGGCTGCTCGACGAGGCGCGCGAGCGCGCGATCGACGAGCTCGAGCGCATCGAGGAGGAGACCGGCGAGAAGCAGCACACGCTCGTCGTCGACGACGAGCTCGACCTCGACTGGGAGAAGGTGCCGGACGAGCTGATCGACCGCACCGACGCGACGCCCGACGACTTCGGCCGCATCGCGGCGATGACCGCGAAGCAGGTGATCCAGCAGCGGATCCGCGAGGCGGAGCGCGCGATCATGTACGACGAGTACGTCGACCGTCAGGGCGAGGTCGTGACCGGCATCGTCCAGCAGGCGGGCGACCGCAACAACGTGCTCGTCGACCTCGGCAAGGTCGAGGCGCTCCTCCCGCGCTCGGAGCAGGTCGATGGCGAGCGATACGAGCAGGGCTCGCGGATCAAGGCCGTGATCATCGAGGTCAGGTCGGGCACCAAGGGCCCGCAGGTCATTTCTCGCGCCGCGCACCGCAGCTGATCGAGGCGCTCTTCGAGCTCGAGGTCCCGGAGATCGCGGACGGGCTCGTCGAGATCCGCGGCGTCGCACGCGAGCCGGGCTACCGCTCGAAGATCGCGGTCGAGTCGCATGTCCAGGGGGTCGACCCGGTCGGCGCCTGCGTCGGCCCGCGCGGCTCGCGCGTGCGCATGGTCGTCTCCGAGCTCCGCGGCGAGAAGATCGACATCATCCCGTGGAACACGGAGCCTGCGCGGTTCGTCGCGAAGGCGCTCTCGCCCGCGCGCGTCCGCGAGGTCTACATCGACGACGAGAGCCGCGATGCGACCGTTGTCGTTCCCGACGACCAGCTCGCCCTCGCGATCGGCAAGGAGGGGCTCAACGCCCGCCTCGCGGCGCGCCTCACCGGCTGGAAGGTCGACATCAAGTCCGACTCGGAGTTCGCGCAGGCGGAGGCAGACGCCGCGTTCGCCGGCGAGGACGACGGCGACGGCGACTTCTCCGGCCGCTGCGCCGCGCTCCTGTCGAACGGCAAGCGCTGCCCGAACGCCGCGCTTCCCAGCTCGAAATACTGTGGCGTTCCCGCCCACCAGGCCCTTGCCGCCGATCCGACCGCCGGTGCGTCCGTTGCCGCCGTCGAGGCGGTCGTGGACGACGTCGCGATCGCCGAGGAGGCAGTCGCCGAGGTCGAGGAGGCCCTCGAGGCCGGGGAGCTCACCGTCGAGGAGGCCGAGGCGGTCGAGGAGGCGATCGCCGATACGGCGGAGGTCGCAATCGCCGCCGATCTCGAGGCTGCGGGCGTCGCCGAGGAGTCGCGCGACGAGGCGTGAGCGACGCGGTCCCGTCAGAACGTGTGCCGGCTGCGGTCGGCGCGCAGCGCAGCCCGAGCTCGTTCGCTTCGCGGCGGTGGACGGCGTGTTGACGCAGGGACGAAACCTTCCGGGGCGCGGTGTCTATCCCTGCCGCGACTCCGATTGCTTCGAGCAGGTACGCGGGCGTCGCGCCTATGCGCGAACGTTGCGCGCGAACGTGACCGTCGGCCCCGTGCTCGCGCACATCTACACTGGGCGGTCGGATGGCTGACGGGCCCAACAGACCGAACCGACCGATCCGCCCGCGCGGCGGCGGCCCCGGAGGCCGGCGCCGGCGCGTAGTAATCGAGGGAGGCGCGGCCCGCGGCCGCGATGCGCGCGCGGCGCGGGACCGCTCCGCACAGGCGCCCGCGCGCCCGCAGGCACCGACTCAGCCGACCGGCCCTGTCACCGTCGAGTCCGGCGTCACCGTCAAGGATCTTTCGTCGGCGCTCGGCGTCCCGATGGCGCAGATCATCAAGATCCTGATGGGGCTCGGCCAGATGCGGACTGCGACGCAGTCGCTCGCCGACGACGAGGTCGAGCTGATCGCGGCCGAGGTGGAGCGCGAGGTGATCGTCAAGCACGCCGCGGACGACGACGAGCCCGAGGTGGTCGAGGACGCGGAGGTCGACCTTTCTGCCCGTCCGCCGGTCGTGACCATCATGGGGCACGTCGACCACGGCAAGACGTCGCTGTTGGACGCGATCGGCATCGACGCGGTGGTGGAGCGAAAGCGGCGGCATCACGCAGCACATCCGCGCGTACCCGATCGAGAACGACGGGCGGAAGCTCTCGTTCGTCGATACGCCGGGCCACGAAGCGTTCACCGAGATGCGGGCCCGCGGCGCGAACGTGACCGACATCGCCGTGCTGGTGGTGGCGGCCGACGACGGCGTGATGCCGCAGACGAAGGAGCGATCAGCCACGCCCGGGCGGCCGAGGTGCCGATCGTCGTGGCGCTCAACAAGATCGATCGCCCGGCAAACATCGACCGGGTCTATACCGAGCTCGCGACCAACGAGCTGCAGCCCGAGCGAATGGGGCGGCGACGTCGAAGTTCGTGAAGGTACTGCGAAGCAGCAGACCGGGATCGACGACCTGCTCGAGCGGATCCTCCTCGTCGCGGACGCGTGGCTCGATCTTCGCGCGAATGCGAAAGCGGAGGCCTCGGGGCCGATCGTCGAGTCGCAGCCTCGACGTCGGTCGCGGCGTGGTCGCCAAGATGCTCGTGCAAAACGGCACGCTGCACGTCGGCGACGTCATCGTCGCGCGGCGACGCTGCAGGCAAGGTTCGCACGCTCTACGACTACCGCGGCGAGAAGGTACGCGAGGCCCGGCCCAGCGTGCCGGTCAAGATCATCGGCTTCGACTGCGCTCCGCGCGCCGGCGAGCTCGCTCACGTTGTCGAGGACATCGCCAGGCCCGGAGATCGCCGAGAAGCGCGCCGAGCGGCTCCGTCGCGAGCAGCTCGCGCAGCGCTCGAAGACGGCCAGCACGTGACGCTCGAGACGCTGTTCGAGCAGATGCAGTCGGGCGAGCGTCCAGGACGCTGAACGTCATTCTGAAAGGCGACGTCCGGGGCTCGATCGAGGCGATCGAGAGGAGCTGCGAAGCTCGAGCATCCCGAAGTACACGTGAACGTGCTGCACAAGAGCGTCGGCGGCATCACGGAGGCCGACGTCTACGCTGCGCCGGCGTCGGACGCGATCATCATCGGCTTCAACGTGCGTGCCGCGCCGAGGCGAGGCAGCTCGCCGAGCGGAAGGGCGTCCAGATCCGCCGTACGACGTGATCTACAAGATCACCGACGACTCGAAGCAGGCGCTCGACGGCATGCTCAAGCCGGTCACGACCGAGGAGATCCTCGGCGAGGCCGAGGTTCGGGCGCTCTTCAAGGTTCGCGCCTCGGCACGATCGCAGGATGCATGGTCACGAACGGCGTCGTTCGCCGGAGCGCGCTCGTCCGCGTCGTCCGCGACAGCACCGTGATCAACGAGACGACGATCGCCCAGCTCAAGCGGTTCAAGGACGACGCGAAGGAGGTCGCGAAGGGTTCGAGTGCGGCATCCTCCTCGACGGCTTCAACGACGTCAAGGAAGGCGACGTCCTCGAGGTCTTCGAGACCCGCGAGATCGAGCGCACCGACCTCGCGACCAACGCCGCCGGCGAGTAGCGGCGCTTTCGCTTCGCGAAAGCGCTAGAGGGGCTACGAGCCGCAGCCGCGGACGAGGCGGGCGATCGCGGCCGCGCGCGCGCGGTAGCCGGTGGCCGTGGGATGGACGCCGTCCGAGCCGAACCAGGAGGGGTGCGCCCGGGCCATCGAGACCCAGTCGAACACGCGGAGGTTGCCGCGGCGGCCGGCAATCGCCTCGAGCGTGGAGTTGTAGCCGGCGTACGAGACACCCTGGTACGGCGGGCGCACGATCGTCGACCACACGACGCAACGTGACGGCCCCGCGATCGCCAGCGTCTCGCGGACGATCCGCGCGAACCCGGAGACACGGCCCGGATCGTCATTCGTGCCGGCGCTGACGACGATCACGTGAGGGAGGGCGGCGCCGTAGCCGCGGAGCGCGCCGGGCGCGTCCTCGGCGTGCCTCGAGATCGACGCGCTCGAGCGCACGCTCCAACCGCGGAGATACCCGCCCAGGAAGAGGTCGGTGCCGACCGAAAGCGAGTCGCCGTAGCTCAGGACGTGCCGGCTGCCGGCGGCCGGAGCGGGGGAGGTGACCGCGAGCGCACACGCGAGCGCGCCCAGGGCCGCGGCGAGGCGGACGAATCGGGACACGCGATCGTCTACGGTAGCCGCGGCGCCGCTCCTTCCCGTGGCCCCGAACGAGATCCGAACATGTCAGCAGGGTTCGTCGGCATCCTCTCCTTCGAGCTCCACTTCCCCGAGAGCCACTCGCTCAAGGAGAAGCGGATGCACCTCCGTTCGGTCAAGCAGCACCTCGCCAACCGCACGGGCTGCTCGATCGCCGAGGTCGACCATCACGACACCTGGCAGCGCGCGCACCTGACGCTGGCCTGCGTGACACGCCAGGCGAGCGAGGCGGAGCGCCTGCTCGACGACGCCGAGCGGTGGCTCCACGGCCAGCCGTTCGAGCTCTGCTCCCGGCATCGGGAGCTGATCGCGCCCGACACCTAGTGTGTATCGATGTGTATGAAGGTGTAAACTCTGGCCATGGGTCGCACGAACGTCGTGGTCGACGACGGCTTGATCGAGCGCGTGATGCGCACCTATGGGCTCCGGACGAAGCGCGAGGCAATCGACTTCGCGCTCCGGCGCACGCTCGCCGTGGCTGACGACCCGCATGCACAGGCGCTTGCGCTCGAGGGAACCGGCTGGGACGGTGACCTCGACGCGATGCGCGACGAATCGGTCGCCGAGCTGTGATCGTCGTCGACAGCTCGGCGTGGGTCGAGCTCCTGCGGGCAACTGGCAGCCCCGTCCACCGACAACTCCATCGCGCCCTTGAGGAGGGGGAGGACGTGTGCGTCACCGAGGTCGTCGTCGCCGAGGTGCTCGCCGGCGCGGACGACGCCCGCCGGGCGGACGAGCTGCGGGGGATGCTCCTCGGGTTCACGCTCCTGCCGCTCAACGGTCTCGATGCTTTCGAGCGGGCGGCGGGCCTATACCGGGCGTGTCGGGCCGCGGGCGAGTCGATCCGGGGCATCGCCGACTGCCTCGTCGCCGTGCCGGCCATCGATGCGGGCGCTCCCGTCCTCCACGCGGATCGGGACTTCGCCGCGCTCGCGCGTCACACGCCACTCGAGGTCGTGATGGTCGGATGAGCCGGCCTGAGCGCATGCGGCGGGTCGACGAGGCGATGAAGAAGGTCGTCTCGGAGGCGATCCCGACGCTCAAGGACCCACGTATCGGGTTCGTCACCGTCACCGCCGTCGAGACGTCGCGCGACCTTGAGCACGCGAAGGTCTGGCTCAGCGTCTTCGGCTCGGAGAAGCAGCGCGCGCGGACGCTCGAGGCGCTCGACGGGGCGGCGGGCGTCATCCAGGCGAGGATCAACCGCGAGCTGAAGCTCCGGCGGACCCCGCACCTCGAGTTCGTCTACGATCGCGCCGTCGAGCACGGGGTGCGGATGACGCACCTGATCGACGAGCTCGCGCCGCCTGACGGAGACGACGATGCAGCCGAGTGACACGAGCGCCGTCGTCGAGGCACTCCGCGGCCACCACCGCTTCGTCGTCACCTCACACGACAACCCGGACGGCGACGCCCTCGGGTCGCTGCTCGCGACGCACCTCGCGCTCGAGGCGCTCGGGAAGGACTCCGTAATGGTGCTCGGCGGCGTGCAGCCCCTCCCGGGCGAGTACGCGTTCCTCGAGCTCGAGGAGCGCGGATTGCTCCGCCAGGCGCCGCCGGACGTCGGCGAGCGCGTGCTCGTCGCGGTCGACTGCGCGCAGGAAAGCCGCATCGTCGAGCCGGCCCTCGTCCCGGCAGCGCACCTGATCGTCAACATCGACCACCACCACGACAACACGCGCTTCGGTCACGTCGACCTGGTCGTCGAGGACGCGTCCTCGACGGGAGAGGTGCTCGCGGACGTCTTCGCCGCGCTCGGCGTGGAGACGACCGCCGCGATCGCGGAGGCCCTCTACACCGCGGTCGTCACGGACACCGGGCGGTTCCAGTACTCGAACACGACAGCGAAGGCGCTCCGGCTGGCGGCCGGGCTCGTCGAGGCAGGCGCGGACGTCAGCAAGGTCTTCGTCGAGGTCTACGAGTCGACCCCGTTTCCGAAGCTCAAGCTGCTCGCCCGGGCGCTCGAGCGCGCGACCGAGCTCGCCGACGGTCGCGTGGTCGTCTCCGAGCTGCGCCGGGAGGACTTCGACGCAGCCGGCGCGGAAGAGCCCTACTCCGAGGGGATCATCGACCACCTTCGCGCTGTCGACGGCGCCGAGCTCGTTGCGCTCGTCCGCGAGCTCCCGGACGGAGCCTCGTCGGCGCGCAAGGGATCGCTGCGCTCGCACCCCGACGGCGTCGACGTCTCGGCGATCGCGCGCAGCTTCGGCGGCGGAGGGCACAAGCGGGCGGCCGGCTTCTCCACCGATCTCGGGATGGACGAGATCACACAGAGGATCGTCGACGCCTTTCTCGCGTCGAACGGCGACCACCCGGGCTGATGGCGATCCCGAAGGCGCTCGAGCCGACCGGCGTCGTGCTCGTCGACAAGCCGGCCGGCCCATCCTCCTTTGCGATCGTCGCCCGCGTGCGGGGCCGGACAGGCGCGAAGACGGGCCACGCGGGGACGCTCGATCCCTTTGCGACCGGGCTCCTGATCCTCCTCTCGGGGCGGGCGACGAGCCTCCAGGAGCGGTTCATGAAACTCGACAAGCGCTACCTCACCGAGATCGACCTCCGCGCACGCACGACGACCGGCGACCCGGAGGGCGAGCTTCTCGACGAGCACGACGCCCCGTCGCGCGAGGAGCTCGAGAGCGCCCTCGACGGGCTGCGCGGCGCCGTCGAGCTGCCGATTCCCGCCGCATCGGCGGTCAAGATCGGCGGCGAGAGGGCGTATCGCCTGCACCGGCAGGGGGTCGTTGTCGAGATGCCGTCGCGGCGGATGCAGGTGCACGAGCTCGATCTGCTCTCCTACGACGGCGGCGTCGCCCGGCTCGACCTCCTCGTCGGGTCGGGCACGTACATCCGGTCGATCGCGGACGCGCTCGGCGCGCACTGCGTAACGTTGCGCCGGACGGAGATTGGGCCGTTCGACGTGGCCGAGGCCGACGAGGACCGGGTCGTGCCGCTCGAGCAGGCGCTGCCGAGGCTGGCGACGATCCGGTGAGGATCGTCCACGCACCGTCCCAGCTCGAGCGCCGGCCGCGCGCCGTGGCGATCGGCACGTTCGACGGCGTGCACCACGGCCACAGATCGGTGCTGGGCGCTGCGATCGACTCGGGGCTCGAGCCGACCGTGATCACGCTCGACCCGCACCCGCGCATCGTCCTCGGGAACCGGGTCGACATGATCACGACGCTCGAGCGGCGCCTCGAGCTCCTCGCCGCAGCGGGCGTCGCCGACACGCTCGTTGCGGCGTTCACGCCCGAGTTCATGCGCCTCGCGCCGGACGAGTTCATCGCGACGTACCTCACCTCGGTCGGTGCAGAGGCCGTCGCAGTGGGGAAGGACTTCCGGTTCGGCCACCGGCGCGCGGGCTCTGTCGAGACGCTCGTCGACGCGGGGCTCGAGGTTCTGCCCGTGTCGGAGATCGACGACGTTTCCTCGACGGCGATCCGGGACGCCGTGCGCGCAGGCGATCTCACGGCGGCGGCCGCGATGCTCGGCCGCCCGTTCGAGCTCGACGGCGTCGTCGTCGCCGGTGATCAGCGCGGCGGGACGCTCGGCTACCCGACGGCGAACATCGCGATGGAGCCGCAGCTTCTGTGCCCGCTGTACGGCATCTACGCCGGCGACGCGCTCGGCCACCGCGCCGCCGTCTCGATCGGCACGAACCCGCACTACGGCGGTACCGAGCGGCGCATCGAGCCGTACCTGCTCGACTTCGACGGCGATCTCTACGGCAAGCGGCTCGTCGTCGAGCTGTGGACGCGGCTGCGCGACGAGCAGGTCTTCGAGTCCGAGGACGCCCTCGTCGCGCAGATCGCCCGCGACGTCGAGGCAACCCGCGCAGCCGCCCGCCCGGTCTGAGCCGCCTTGTCCGCATCGGCGCGCCCGGTCCGACCTGACAACGCTTGTGGTGAATCACCACAAGCGTTGTCAGGCGGGCCGCCAGGCGACGAATGCCGTCTGCGACGTGTCGTCCTCCGGGTCGGCGCTGCCGCGCGCGACCGTCGGCTCGAAGCCCGCCTGCTCCAGCAGGTAGAGCCACGTGTGCTCGGGGAACAGCCCCTCGTTGTGGTGGTCGTGAACGACGCGCGGCGCCTGGTCGCGTTCGCGGACGAGCACGGCGTAGTCGACGTCGTACGTCGTGTCGCTCGGGTCCGGGTCGGTGACCCACTCGAGGTACCGGAGCGAGCGGCCGTCGGCCCCGTCGTGCCCGCCGTGCGACGTCCTCACCTCGAAGGTCTCCCGCGTGTAGTCGGGCACGAAGAGCGCGACGCCGCCGGGCCGCGTGTGCGCGAACGCCGTGCCGACGCAGTCGTGCAGGTCGCTCTCGGTCGTCATGTACGCGATCGCGTCGTGGACGAAGACGGCGTCGAACGTCCGACCCAGCCGGAGCGTGCGCATGTCGCCGAGCAGGTGCTCGCACTCGGGGTTGAGCTCCCGGCTCAGAGTGAGCATCTGCGGCGAGAGGTCGGAGAGCGCGCAGGCGAAGTGCCGTTTCAGGTGCGACGCGTTGTTGCCGCCGCCCGAGCCGAGCTCGAGCAGCGTTGCCGCGTCGGGTACGGCGGCGCGGATCAGCTCTCGGTACCGCTCGGCCTCGGCCGCGTAGTCCTCGGGCGCGGTGAGGAGATGGAACCACGGTGCGAGGTCGCCGTAGAGGCGCACGAGCGGGATTATCCCTTCCGCGTGAAGACCACGAGCTCGGCGTCCAGCAGCAGGTTGGCGGAGCGCGGGTACCGAGCCCGATACGCCGCCGTCGCCTCGTCGCGCAGCGTGCCGCGGGCGACCCTTCCGACGAACAGGACGCGTGCCCCGCGCAGCTCGAGCGTCGCTTCGCGCGGCTCGACGAACGAGCGCCACCAGAGCTTGTGCGCGGGCTGCGCGGCGATCGCGACGAGCCTTCCCTCTGCGAGCTCCGCGTAGCGCACGGGGATGGCGAACGTCCGCCCGGACAGCCGCCCCTCATAGCCGACGACGACGAGCCGCGCGCTCAGAAGCGCGTGCGCCCGCGAGCGCAGCACGGCCCGGGCGATGGGATTCGCGATCCTGAGCGCACGGAGCGGGGATACGAGGAAGGCGCGCGACAACACCTTGTGTTGATTCAACACAAGCGCTCGTGCCGGCACGCGCGGCGGAGAGACGCTGAGCGGATGGCCCCGGCAGGTACCATGCTCCAAGACCGCGATCGCGGCCGCCCGTGTTCTTCCTTCACGGCGTGCGGGGATTGCGGAGACGAATCCACGAGAGGAGACACATGGCTCTCACCAAGGAAGCCAAGCAGGAGCTGATCGACAAGCACGGGGCGAACGGCCAGGACACCGGCTCGACCGAGGTCCAGGTGGCGATGCTCACCCGGAGGATCAACGAGCTCACCGAGCACCTCCGGACGCACCCGAAGGACCACTACTCGAGGCGTGGCCTCCTGAAGCTGGTCGGCCGGCGGCGGCGGTTCCTCGATTACCTCCAGCGCAAGGACCTCGAGGGCTATCGCGCCCTCATCAAGGAGCTCGGTCTCCGCCGGTAGGCGGGACGGGCCGAAGACGGAGACGGAAGGTGGGCGTTTGATCGAGCGTCGCGCGGCAGGCGCCGCGGCGTTGGCTCAAACCTCCACCTTCCGCCGCAACGGAAGAGTGGAAGGACACAACACGGTATGAGCACCATCAACACCGGGCAGCAGGCCACGGTGTCCGTCGACGTGGGCGAGAACGACCTGCGCTTCGAGACGGGCAAGCTCGCAAAGCAGGCGGACGGCGCGGTCGTCGTTCGCAGCGGGGACACGATGATCCTCGCGACGGCGGTCGGACGCCAGGAGGGCCGCGCGGATGCGGACTTCTTCCCGCTCACGATCGACGTCGAGGAGCGTATGTACGCCGCAGGCAAGATCCCCGGCGGCTTCTTCAAGCGCGAGGGCCGCGCCACCGAGCGCGCGACGCTCACGGCGCGCATGATCGACCGCCCAATCCGGCCGCTCTGGCCGAGGGGCTTCAAGAACGAGGTGCAGGTGATCTGCACCGTGCTGTCGGCCGACATGGTTGTGCCGCACGACATTCTCGCGATCAACGGCGCCTCCGCCGCGCTCGCGATCTCGCCGCTCCCGTTCCTCGGACCGGTCGGGGCGGTGCGCATCGGTCGGATCGAAGGCGAGTTCGTCGTCAACCCGACGTACCAGCAGATGGACGAGTCCGGGCTCGACCTGATCGTCGTCGGCACGCGCGAGGCGCTCACCATGATCGAGGCCGGCGCCGACCAGGTGCCCGAGGAGACGCTGCTCGAGGCATTCGCCCTCGCGCACTCGGAGATCGCCCGCATCTGCGACGCGATCGACGAGCTCGCCCGCGAGGTCGGCAAGGAGAAGTGGATCGACGTCGAGCTGAACGCCGAGCTCGACGCCCGGCACGGCGAGGCCGTTTCGCGGCGCATCGCCGAGGTCGGCCTGCGCGACGCCGGAACGGTCGTCGACGAGCTGCTCGCCGCCGACGCGCCGACGATCTCGATGGACTCGGGCGAGGGCGACATCGTCCGAGAGATGCAGGTCCGCAACGGCCTATCGATGCTGCTCGAGTCGAGGCGCCTCGCGGCGGTCGAAAGCGCCATCCGGGCGCAGTTCGAGACCGACCTGCGGGCGCTCACGGACGCCGAGCAGGACTCGAAGGAGCTGAAGTCGCGCAAGCGCGACATCCTGCTCGCCCGCATCCAGGACGAGCTGCAGCTCCCGTTCCCCGTCGGCGAGGGTGACGAGCCGGCGAAGGACTCCGTCACGAAGAGCTACGTCAAGAAGGCCGCCGACGCGGTCTACAAGGACCTCGTCCGGAAGAAGATCGCCGTCGACAAGCGCCGCCCCGACGGCCGCGGCACAGAGGAGATCCGCCCGATCACGACCGAGATCGGCATCTCGCCGCGGACGCACGGCTCGGCGCTGTTCACGCGCGGCCAGACGCAGATCCTCACGCTCTGCACGCTCGGCACCGCGAAGGAGCAGCAGCGGATCGACGACCTCTCGACCGAGTCCGAGCGCCGCTACATCCACCACTACAACTTCCCGCCGTACTCGGTCGGGGAGACGGGCTTCATGCGCGGCCCGAAGCGGCGCGACATCGGCCACGGGGCGCTTGCGCAGCGCGCGCTCGAGGCGGTCATCCCGTCGACCGAGGAGTTCCCCTACACGATCCGCCTCGTCTCGGAGACGCTCGAGTCGAACGGCTCCTCGTCGATGGGCTCGGTGTGCGGCTCGACGATGTCGCTGATGCACGCCGGCGTGCCTATCGCGGCTCCGGTCTCCGGCATCGCGATGGGCCTCGTCAAGGAGGGCGACGACCACGTCATCCTCACCGACATCCAGGGCGCGGAGGACCACCTGGGCGACATGGACTTCAAGGTCGCCGGGACGGTCGAGGGCATCACCGCGCTGCAGATGGACATCAAGATCACCGGCGTCACGCAGGAGATCATGCGCTCCGCGCTCGAGCAGGCGAAGCGCGCGCGGGCGTTCATCCTCGACCGGATGCTCGAGACGATCTCCGAGCCGCAGGCCGAGCTCGCGGGCCACGCGCCGCGCATCTCGTCGATCCAGATCAACCCCGACTTCATCGGGATGGTGATCGGCAAGGGCGGCGAGACGATCCGCTCGCTCGAGGCCGACTACGACGTCCAGATCGACATCGAGGAGGACGGCACGATCCTCGTCTACGCGACGGAGGGGACGAAGGGCGATGCCGCCATCTCGGCCATCGCAGCGATGACGAAGGAGCCCGAGGTCGGCGACACCTACACCGGTCGCGTCGTCAAGACGACCGACTTCGGTGCGTTCGTCGAGCTGAAGAAGGGCACCGACGGCCTCCTGCACGTCTCCAACGTCGGCCCGGGACGGGTCGCGCACATCGAGGACGTGATCGCCCGCGGCGACACGCTCGACGTCGTCGTCCAGGAGGTCGACAAGGAGCGCGGGCGGATCGGGCTCAAGCTCGTCGCAAAGCACGAGGACGGCGCGCTCGTCTCGCCGGAGACGCTCGTCGAGCGGGCAAAGGACGCGCCTCCGCGTGAGCCGCGCCCGCCCCGCGACGACCGCGGCCGAAGCCGCGACCGGGGTCGCCGCCGCGACTGAAGTTGTCCCGCACGGTGGGAATCCGCAGAAGCGGATTCCCACCGCGGGGGATCCCCCGCCTGCGGCGGGGGCACGCCCCTGAAGGCGTCGCCTTCGGCACCGCAACTGCCACGTCTCGCGTGGGAGTCCACGAGAGTGGATTGCCACCCCGCGATCCCCTCCCTGCGGCGGGGGGCAGACCCTGAAGGCGCCGTCTTCGCGCACGGCGCGGATACGATCGCGCGGTGCCCGAGCCCCAGATCACGACGCTCCCGGGGGGCGAGCGCGTCGCGACGGAGCCGCTCCGCGGCGTCCGGTCGGTGGCGCTCGGGCTGTGGATCGGGACGGGCTCGCGGGACGAGCCGACGTCGCGCGCCGGGGTGTCGCACTTCATCGAGCACCTGCTCTTCAAGGGGTCGTCGCGCTACAGCGCGCAGGACATCGCCGAGCTGTTCGACGCCATGGGCGGCGAGCTGAACGCCGCCACCTCGCGCGAGACGACGGTCGTCTACACGCGCGTGCCGGACGGCCGGGTCGAGCAGGCCCTCGACGCGATGACCGACATGGTCTTCGCTCCCGCGTTCGACGACGTCGACTCCGAGCGGGAGGTCGTGCTGGAGGAGATCGCGATGGTGGACGACAACCCGCAGGACCTCGTCCACGATCTCGCGGCCGAGGCGGTGTTCGGACGGCATCCGCTCGGCCGGCCCGTGATCGGGCGTGCGGACGTCATCGCGGGCGTCTCACCGCGTGCGCTCCGCGCCTACCACGACGGGGCATATGTCGGGCCGAACGTCGTGCTTGCCGCGGCGGGCCACGTTGCGCACGAGCGGCTCGTCGAGCTCTTCGCCGCCCGTCGCGCGGGGTCGAACGGGACGTCGGGCGTTCGCCGGCCGCTCCTGCGCCGGGCTCCGTCGCCGGGTTACCGCTTCCTCCGGCGCAAGACCGAGCAGTACCACGTCGTCCTCGCCGGCCCCGGGATCGCGCGCGACGACGACCGTCGCTACGCCGTGTCGCTGCTGGACGCGATCCTCGGCGGCTCCGCGTCGTCGCGGCTGTTCCAGGAGATCCGCGAAAAGCGCGGGATGGCCTACAGCGTCTACACGTACGGCTCCCAGTACGCGGAGACCGGCCAGATCGGGATCTACGTCGGCACGCGCGAGGACAACCTCGACGAATGCCTCGCGGTGACCGCTGCCGAGCTGCACGACGTCGCCGAAGGGAACATCCGGCCGGGTGAGCTCGAGCGCGCGAAAGAGAACCTCGTGGGGCGGCTGCTCCTCTCGCTGGAGAGCACGTCGAACCGGATGACACGCCTGGGCAAGGCTCTCGTCAGCGACACGGAGCTCGTCTCCGCCGAGGAGACGATCCGCCGCGTCCGCGCCGTCGACGAGTCCGACGTCGCCGCCGCCGCGCGCGAGCTGTTCGCGCCGGCGAGGCTCTCGGCCGCGGGGATCGGGCCGCGCGAGACCCGGTTCCGCTCGGCGGTCGCGCGGATCAACCCGGCGCTCGCCGAGCGCTCGTGAGGGTCTGCCTCTTCGGGGCGGGAGGGAAGGTCGGCTCGGTGCTCGGCCCGGCGCTCGGCGACGCCGGACACGACGTGGTGGACGGGCGCGGGGTGGGCCCGCACGGCTGCGCCGTCGGCGTGGACTTCACGCGGCCCGACGCCGTGCTCGGCAACGTTGCTCATTGCCTCGAGGAGCGAGTCCCCGTCGTCGTCGGCACGACCGGCTTCGACCCGGAGGCGCTCGACCGCCTGGCCCGTGATGCCGACATCCCGTGCTTCTTCGCGCCGAACTTTGCGGTCGGCGCCGTCCTGATGATGCGCTTCGCCGAAGACGCCTCCCGGGTCTTCCCGCGGGCCGAGATCGTCGAGCTCCATGCCGAGACGAAGGTCGACGCCCCGTCGGGTACCGCCAAGGCGACGGCCGCGCGAATGGGCGAGAACGTCCCGATCCACTCCGTGCGGCTTCCCGGCCTCGTGGCGCACCAGGAGGTGCTCATGGGTGGGCCGGGGGAGACGCTGACGATCCGGCACGACACGACCTCGCGCGAGGCGTTCGTCCCCGGCGTGCTGCGTGCGATCGACGCCGTGCGCGACCTTCCGCCCGGCCTCACGGTGGGAATGGATCGGATTCTCTAGCGGGCTCGAAGCGCGGCGAGCAGTTCCTGGTGGCGGCGCTCCTCGTCGCTTCGCTCCTCCTCGGCTGGCCCCGCGAACCGCGAGGTCAGCGCGCCGTAGGGCTTGACCACGAAGAAGAAGATCGCGGCCGCCGTCGCGAGGAAGGTGATCGCAGCCGTGATGAACGACCCGTAGCGGAACACGGCGTCGTTGATCGTGAACGTGAGGGCGCTGAAGTCCGGCTTGCCGAAGATCATCGCCACGATCGGCATGACGAGGTCGTTCACGAGGGAGTTGACGAGCGCGCCGAACGCGACGCCCATCACGAACGCGACGGCGAGGTCGACGATGTTGCCCTTCATGAGGAAGTCACGGAACTCCTTCAGCATGGAGGCTCCTTCCGGTCGGGGTTCGCGGGGGTCACTACCCCACGCCGCCGAGTAGAATGCCCCCGTGCTGGGCGAGGTGCTGACCGCCATCGTGACGCCGTTCCGCGCGGACGGCTCGGTCGACGTCGAGGCGTTCCGGGGGCTCGCGGGCTTCCTGCTCGACAACGGCTCCGACGGGATCGTCGTCGCCGGGACGACGGGGGAGGCGCCGACGCTCTCCGACGACGAGCGCCAACTCCTGTTCGAGGCGGCGGTCGACGCAGTCGGCGACCGCGGCACCGTCATCGCGGGGACCGGCACGTACTCGACGGCGCACTCGGTCCATCTCACGGAGCGCGCCCACGACGCAGGCGTCGACGGGTTCCTCGTCGTGACGCCGTACTACAACAAGCCGCCGCAGCGCGGCATCGTGGCGCACGTGGAGGCGGTCGCGGCGGCCACTGACCGGCCCGTCGTCTTCTACGACATCCCCTCGCGCGTCGTCGTCGACGCCGAGCCTGCGACGATTGCCGCGCTCGCGGAGATCGAGAACGTCCGGGCCGTGAAGCAGGCCAAGCCGAGCATCGAGGCTGCGCGCAACGTCGTCTCGTGCGGGCTCGACCTCTACGCCGGGGACGACGACTTGGTCCTTCCGTTCCTCGAGGTCGGCGGAGTCGGAGGCATCTGCGTGCACACGCACGTCGTCGGCCCGCAGGTGAAGGAGCTGATCGCGAGCTACCGTGCCGGCGACATCGAGCGCGCGCACGCGCTCGACGAGGAGCTCCGGCCCGCGATCGACATCCTCCGCGTGCAGACGAACCCCATCGCCATCAAGAAGGCGCTCCAGCTCCTCGGTCACGAGGTCGGTGGCCTGCGCCTGCCGCTCGTCGAGGCCGACGACGACGAGACCGCCGAGATCCGGGACTGCCTCGAGCGGCTCGGCCTCCTCGCGGCGGTCGCCTGACATCGTGCGCGACTCGACCCGAGCGCTCCTCGACGCGCTGATGGGCTCCGTCGCCGGCGTTCCGACGACGCCGGGCTTCGGTCTCCCCGGCCTCACGGGCGTCGAGCAGCCTCGTGGGCCGTGGGACGCCGTCGTCTCGGCCCACGCCCCTGAGCTTCCCGGGGACACGCAGAGCTTCGTCGCGCTGGAGGACGGCACGCTGGTCGTCGACGACGACATCCCGGACGGGAGCGCGTCGCCGCTCGCCGACGCGATCGAGAAGGAGCTTCGCCCGCCCTATGAGGCTGCCGCCGTCCGCGGCGGGAACGACGCCGGCGTCTGGCGCGTTGCGGCGGCTACCGTGCTCATCGCGCCTGCGGAGCCCGGCGGCGGCGAGCGGGTCGAGCTCGCACGCGTCGCAGAGGTCGTCACGGTGACGGTCGACGGCGCGGACGCACCGGTAGACGCGGCGCCGCGGGGGCTCCTCGACCTGCTCGCCCACCTCGAGGGCGACGCGGCGCTGACCGCGGAGCGGCTCGACGAGACCACATGGGTCGCGAAGCGGTGGGCGCTCTGAGCCGCGCAGGCGCTTTCGCCGTCGAGAGCCGTCCGTAGACTCAGACCGTGGGAGACGCGCTCCGCATCGTGCCGCTCGGCGGCCTCGGCGAGGTCGGCAAGAACATGACCGTCTTCGAGCTCGGGGACGAGCGCATCGTCATCGACGCAGGCCTCGCGTTCCCCCGCGACGAGCACTTCGGCGTCGATCTCGTCCTACCGGACTTCTCCTACCTCATCGGGAAGCCGGTGCGCGCCATCGTCCTGACGCACGCCCACGAGGATCACGTGGGTGGGCTCCCGTACGTCCTGCGCGAGGTCGACGTCAACGAGGTGATCGGAACACGGCTGACGCTCGCTCTCGTCAAGTCGAAGCTCGACGAGCACGGCCTCGCGGCTGTCACGGCTCGCACCGAGGCCGAGCCGGAAGGAGCGCCGATCGAGCTCGGCCCGTTCCGGCTCGAGCTCATCCGCATGGCGCACTCGATTCCGGACGCCGTGGCGCTCGTGATCGAGACCTCGGCCGGGCGGGTGCTGCACACGGGTGACTGGAAGCTCGACCACACGCCGGTCGACGGGCTCAAGACCGACGTCGGCGCGCTCGCGGCGCTCGGTAACCGCGGCGTCGACCTGCTGCTCGGCGACTCGACGAACGCCGAGCGGCCCGGGATGACCGGCTCCGAACGGCTTGTCGGCGAGGCGTTCCGCCAGCTCATCCCGCTGCGAACCGGGCGCATCATCGTCGCGTCCTTCGCGTCGAACATCCACCGCGTGCAGCAGGCCGCCGAGGTGGCGATCGCCAACGGTCGTAAGGTCGCGGTCGTCGGCAGGTCGATGCGCAAGAACATGAACATCGCGCGCAGCCTGGGCTACGTCGACCTCCCGGAGGACGTGATCGTCTCGCCGAAGGAGGCAATGGATCTGCCACGCGACGAGGTGCTGATCCTCTGCACGGGCAGCCAGGGCGAGCCGATGTCAGCGCTCACCCGGATCGCCTACGGCGACCACCAGAACGTCGAGGTGGAACGCGGCGACACGGTGATCATCTCCGCGAAGCCGGTCCCGGGGAACGAGCTCCGGGTCCACGACTCGATCAACCGCCTTGCGAAGCTCGGCGCCGAGGTTCTCCATCAGGAGATCGCACCGGTCCACGTCTCCGGTCACGCGTGCTCGGAGGAGCTGCGGACGCTGCTGTCGCTCGTCCGGCCCCGAGCGGTGATGCCGATCCACGGCGAGTACCGGATGCTCGCGGCGCATGCGCGCCTCGCGTCCGACGCCGGCGTCCCCGACGAGGCGATCCTCCTCGCCGAGAACGGCTCGGTCGTCGAGCTGACCCGCGACGGCGCCCGGATCGCTGACCACGTCGAGGCCGGTGTGACGTTCGTCGACGGCCTCGGGGTGGGAGACGTCGAGGACGTGGCGCTGCGCGACCGCCGCCGCCTCTCCGAGGACGGGGTCCTGATCGTCGTGACGACGGTCGCGCTCGACGGAAACGGGGGAGACGTGGCGCCGCCCGAGCTGATCGCCCGCGGAGTGGGGGAGGACGACGAGCTGATCGACGAGCTCCGCGACGAGGCCGAGCGGATCGTCCGCGAGCTCGCGGGCAACGGCGTCACCGAGATCAAGCTCCTGCAGGAGCACATCCACGACGGCATCGGTCAGGTCGTCTATCAGCGGACGCGGCGGCGACCGATGATCCTCCCGGTTGTCATCGAGGTGTAGGCATGCACCGACCCGCGATGCGCGACTGGGCCGACGTCCTCGAGGCGAACGGCACCACGCCATCCGTCGTGCGCAGGCTCGTGTCCCAGCTTCGCGCGTGCGAGGTCGCCGCGATTGCGTTCTGCCGGCTGCTCGAGCGCTGGGGCCGTGGCGACGCTGTCCCGGCGACCCCCGGCGCCCGGCGCGCAGCGTTCCGGCATGCGGCGGACAGGGTCGAGACGGCCCTGGCGGGGCTCGAGGCGCCGCTCTCGGCCTACCTGCTCGAGCTCGAGCCCGAACGCGCCGAGGGCCGATCGTGGTACGCCGGGCCAGGCGCCGGCGAGCTCGTCGAGTGGCGCCCTGTGCTCGAGCGGGCCGGCGTGACGGCGTGCCCGAACCGGACCGCCGCCGTGTACCTCGAGCTCGCCGTCCTCGTGCGTGCGCTGCAGGGGCTCGACGACGCCGCGCGGCTCGACGCGATCCCCGACCGCTCGTCGCTCTGGGCCGGGCTCTTCGACCTGCGCGACACGCTCCTCGGCGCGACGGTCGAGGACCTCAGGGCCCTGGCCGCGTGAACCGCTGCTTGTGTCCGCCGGTGTCCGACTTCAGTCGGACACCTCCTCCGCGGCGATGCTCCGAGGTGTCGGACTGAAGTCCGACACCTGAGCCGGGTCCGTGCGCCCCAGAGTGGTCGTCGTCGGCTCGGTCAACCTCGACCTGGTCGTCCGGGTCGAGCGGCTGCCGGAGCCCGGCGAGACCGTGGGCGACGGGACGTTCAGCCGCGTGCCCGGCGGCAAAGGGGCAAACCAGGCGGTGGCGTGCGCGCGCCTCGGTGCGGAGGTGACGATGGTCGCAGCGGTCGGCCGGGACGCCGATGCCGAGGAGGCCCTTGCGGCGCTCCGGGCTGCCGGAGTCGAGCTCACGCTCCACGAGACCGACGCGCCGACCGGCGTCGCGCTGATCCAGGTCGACGCGGCGGGTGAGACGACGATCGCCGTTGCGCCCGGGGCAAACGCGACGCTCGGAGCCGTCGCGCTGCCGGCGCACGACGCTGTCCTGTGCCAGCTCGAGGTCCCCGACGAGGCAGTGCTCTCCGCCTGGGAGGAGTGCACCGGGCTCTTCTGCCTGAACGCCGCGCCCGCCCGGGCGCTTGCGGTCGACCCTGACCTCACGGTCGTCAACCGGCACGAGTTCGAGGCGCTCGCCCGCCGCGACGGGCTCGTCGCGCTGACGCTCGGCGCCGAGGGCGCGGTGCTGCTCGACGACGGGGACGAGGTCGCGCGCGCCGTTCCGCCGCCCGTCGAGGCGGTCGACGGCACAGCCGCCGGCGATGCGTTCACGGCGTGCCTGCTCGTGTCGCTCCTCGAGGAACGGCCGCAGGACGAGGCGCTGCTGCGGGCGTGCGCCGCGGGAGCCCTCGCAGCCTCGCGCTTCGGCGCCCAGCCCTCGCTGCCGACGATGGCGGAGATCGACGCGATCCTTCGCGCGTGACCGTCCGCGCGGGGCGAGCGACGCTTGTGTTGATTCAACACAAGCTCCCCGTTCCGGCCGCAGCGATAATCCGGCGATGGCGACACCGATCATCCTCGACTGCGACCCCGGCCATGACGACGCGATCGCGCTGCTGCTCGCGCTCGGCAGCCCCGAGCTCGAGCTGCTCGGGGTCACGACGACGTACGGCAACCAGACGCTCGAGAAGACGACCGCGAACGCGCTCCGCGTGCTCGAGCTCGCGGGCCGGCCCGATGTCCCGGTGGCCGTCGGCGCGACCGGGCCGCTCGAGCGCGAGCTCGTCGTCGCCGCGCACGTCCACGGGGAGAGCGGGCTCGATGGCCCCACGCTGCCGTCGCCGAGCGTCGAGCCGGCCGCGGAGGACGCCGTCGAGTGGATCGTGGGCGCCGTCGCGGACGCGGCCGGGCCGGTCACGCTCGTCCCGACCGGCCCGCTGACCAACATCGCCCGCTACCTCGCGCAGCACGGGACGGACGGGCTCGAGCGGATCGTGCTGATGGGCGGTGCGATCGCCGAGGGCAACATGACGCCCGCGGCCGAGTTCAACATCTGGGCCGATCCGGAGGCGGCGCACGCTGTCTTCCAGTCGGGGCTCGACGTGACGATGATCGGGCTGGACGTGACGCACAAGGCGGTCACGGGCCTCGACGTGCAGCGGCGGCTCCGGGACGCCGGCTCGATCGGCGTCTTCGTCGCGGAGCTGGTCGACTTCTTCACCGTCTACCACCGCGAGACGTATGGCTGGGACGGCGCGCCGATCCACGACGCAGTCGCGGTCGCGCACGTGCTGCGGCCCGGGCTCGTCGAGACGGTGCCGCGGAACGTCGAGGTCGAGCGCGAGTCGGAGCTCTGCCGCGGCAGGACGGTCGTCGACCTCTGGAGGCGCACCGACCGCCCCGCGAACACCCATGTCGGGGTCGACCTCGACACCGACGCCTTCTTCGACCTGCTCGTCGAGCGGATCGCCAGACTGGGGTAGCCGAATGCCCGACGTGATGGTCTTCGTCGAGGTGCCCTCGGGCTCTCGCAACAAGTACGAGCTCGATGCGGAGACCGGGCACATCGTGCTCGACCGGCGGCTCTTCACGTCCATGAGCTATCCGGCCGACTACGGGTTCGTCGAAGGGACGCTCGGCGAGGACGGCGACCCGCTCGACGCGCTGTGCCTGGTGGGCGAGCCGACGTTCCCGGGCTGCCGGATCCGGGCGCGCGTCGTCGGCGTCTTCCACATGACGGACGCGAAGGGACCGGACGAGAAGATCCTCTGCGTGCCGCTGAAGGATCCCGCCTGGATGCGCGTCCACGACGTCCACGACATCCCGCCCGAGCTCCGCAACGAGATCGAGCACTTCTTCCAGGTCTACAAGGACCTCGAGGAGGAGAAGGTGGAGACGCGCGGCTTCGGGAACCGTGCCGAGGCCGAGGTGATCGTGGACGATGCGCGCGCGCGCGCCGGCTGACCGGCCGGCCCGGAGCTCTCCCACCTAAAGAAATCCCGCATCCTCTGCGTCAGAGGAATGTGAACGGGCGTCGCGGAGCGACCCTGGAGGAGCTCGAAGCGCTGTATCGAAGCCGCTTCGACGTCTTCGCGCGGGTCGCCGCGACGGTGACGGGCGACACCGACGGGGCGCGAGACGACGTCCAGGAGGCCTTCGCGAGTGCCGTGCGCAAACGACACACGTTCCGCCGCGACGGCCCGCTCGAGGCCTGGGTCTGGCGGATCGTCCTCAACACCGCGCGCTCGGACGCACGTCGGCGGACTCCACTCGGTGACGCCGACGAACCCGTGGCGGCGAACGGTCGGCCGGAGCGGGATGCCGAGCTGCGCGCCGCGCTGGCGCGGCTCCCCGAGCGCCAGCGCACGGCCGTCTTCCTGCGCTACTACGCCGACCTCGACTACGCGGCGATCGGGAAGGCGCTCGGCATCGCCGACGGAACCGTCGCCGCGACCCTCAATGCCGCGCACTCCGCGCTTCGGAGCCGTCTGGAGGTACGAACGTGACCGAGCTCGACCGCGCCAGCCTCGATCGCATCCTTCCTGCGGCGGCCGGTTCGCCCGACTGGGACGACGTGCTCCGCCGCTCCGGTGCCCGCCGGGGCCGTCGTCGCGCCGCCCTCGTCGCCCTCGTCGTCGCGGCGCTCGTCGTCGTGGGCACCGCGTCGGCGCTCGCCACCGTGCGTGCCTTCTTCGCAACGCCCCGGGAGAACTCGAAGATCGCGTACATGCACAACACGCAGAAGAACTGCTGCCCGCACGAGCTCTGGATCATGAACGCCGACGGGAGCAACCCCGTGCGCGTGGCGAGCGACGTAACGGGCGGAGCCGCATGGTCGCCGGACGAGCGGCAGCTCGCGTACTGGCAGGCGGCGCGGCGGGGGTCGCCCGGCAACAAGATCTACGTCGTGCGGTCCGACGGGAGCGGGAAGCGCCTGCTGACGCGGACTGGGCTCGGGCCCAACTGGTCACCCGACGGGCAGCGGATCCTCTTCACGACCTGGCGTGACAGGAACTGGGAGATCTACGTGATGAATGCAGGCGGGGGCAAGCACCGGAACCTCACGCGCAACGCGGGTCCCGATGGCAATCCGGCCTGGTCGCCGGACGGCAAACGGATCGCGTTCATCTCGGAGCGTGACGGCAACCCCCAGCTCTACGTGATGAACGCCGACGGGAGCAAGCAGCGGAACCTGACCCGCGACGATGACGCCGACATTCGGCCCGTCTGGTCGCCGGACGGGCAGCGGATCGCGTTCATGTCGCGGCGTGACGGCAACTGGGGGTGGTACGTCGTGAACGCGGATGGGAGCGACGAGCGAAGCCTCACCCGGGAGGGCTGGAGTCCGGCATGGTCTCCCGATGGGCAGAGGATCGCCTTCACCTCCAGCCGATCCGGCGTGACGGAGATCCAGGTGATGAACGCCGACGGCACCAACCGGCGAAACCTGAGGGTGCGCACGCTCCGCGACTCCGGTCTTGGCTGGTCGCCCGACGGGAGGAAGATCGCCTTCACCGGGCCGGGGACCGAGGTCTACGTGGTGAACGCGGACGGGACCGGCCGCAAGCGACTGACGCGGTCGCCGTGGGCGAACTCGTTCGCGGGATGGTCGCCGGCCCCGCTCGAGGGGGCTTGACCTACGCTCCGCGCAGCCCGGTGCGTAGGCGATCACCTCCACGCGCTCAAGCGTCACCAGCCTTGGCCCGACGATGTCCGACCTCAGTTGGACATCTTCGGAGCGCGGTAGGCGATCACCTCGACCCGTTCGAGCGTCACCATCCCCTCGGTGACCATCTCGTCGAGGATCGGCAGGACGCGCTCGATGTTCTCGGCCGAGTCGACGAGCTCGATCACGATGGGGAGGTCCTCGCTCAGGCGCAGGATCCGCGACGAGTGAATCCGCGAATGCGCGCCGAAGCCCTCGATCCCGCGAACGACGGTGGCGCCGGCGAGGCCCTCCTCGCGGACCCGCGCGACGATCGCCTCGTACAGGGGGCGTCCGTGCCAGGTGTCGGACTCGCCTATGAAAACGCGGAGCAGCTTCCCTTCGCCCTCGATGCGCATCAGATCGCCCTCCCGGCCGCAACTCCGAGGTAGACGGCGACGAGCCCCGCGGCGAGGCTGCCAAGGGTGTTGGCCAGCGCGAGGCCGATCGCTCCGTCCTCGAGCAGCCGGTAGCTCTCGAAGGAAAGCGTCGAGAACGTCGTGTACGCGCCCAGGAAGCCGATCGTGACCGACGACCGCACCCACGGGTCGACGGTCACGCGTTCGGTGAGAAGCACGAAGAGGAGGCCGATCGCGAAGGCGCCGCTGATGTTGACGACGAACGTGCCCCAGGGGAACGCGCCTGGCCAGCGGCGGCTGACGACCCCCTCGAGCCCGTACCGGGCGAGCGCGCCGAAGGCGCCCGCCACTGCGATCCCCGCCACAGCCACGACCGGACACACTACGAGGAAACGAGGGGCGACCGCGCAGGAGACGCCGCGGCCGCGCAGAACCAGCAAGCCCATGGCCACGAGGAAGAAGCGGGCCGCGCCGGCGCGGACGCGCAAGCCGCGCAGTCCCGCGCGCGTGCGCAAGAGGACGAGGAAGACCCGGGGCCACCATCATCCCGAGCTCTGGGGGCTCGGCCTCGTCGCGACCGGGCTCGTCCTCGCGACGGTGCTCTGGCTCGGCTGGGACGGAGGCCCGGTCGGGTCGCACGTCGCCGGCTGGCTCGACGACGCGCTGGGCGCGGCGACCCCGCTTGTGCCCGCCGCGCTCCTGGGCGTGGGTGGGCTGATGCTCGTCCGCAGCGAGCTCGTCGACCTGCGCCCGTTCCGCACGGGCTTTGCGATCGGCGTCGTCGGGCTCATGATCGCGCTCGGGGAGAGCCACGGCGGCGCCGTCGGCTCGGCACTGGGCGGCAGCCTCGCGCGTGTCCTCGGCGAGGCGGGGTCGCTGATCGTCGGCGTCGCCCTCGTCCTCGCCGGGCTGCTGCTCGTCACTGGCGCGTCGGCGGGCGCGCTCCTGCGCCGCTCGGGCCACGCCGTTCGCCAGGCCGGGAGCGCCGCGCGCCGATCGATCGAGAGCATCGAGTGGGCCGACTGGGGCGACACCGACTCGCCTTCCGACGGCGTCGAGGCTCCGGCGAGAGCCCTCCGCGCGCCGGCCGTCCCGGTCGACGGTGTCGAGGCATACCCGGACGTTCTCGCGTCGGGGCCGCTCTCGGCGGAGCCGCCGCCTCTGCTCGCGCCGGAGGCCGATCCCGAGGACGAGTCGACCGAAGACGACGCGGCAGCGCTGGCGTTCGACGCCCCCGCGGCCGGGGCTGCGTACCGGCTGCCGGAGAGGTCGCTCCTCAAGGCGAGCCCTCCGACGCGCGCCGACTCCGCGGATGTCAGCGCACGGACCGCGCACGTGCTCGTCGAGACGCTCGCGCACTTTGGCGTCGAGGCGACGGTGATCGGCACGATCGCCGGCCCGCGCGTCGTCCGCTACGAGCTCCAGCTCGCGCCGGGGACGAAGGTCTCGAAGGTCGCGGGGCTGAAAGACGACCTGTCGTATGCGCTCGCGACGACCGAGATCCGCATCCTCGCTCCGATCCCCGGCAAGCAGGCAGTCGGGGTCGAGGTCCCGAACCTCGCGCCGCGGATGGTGACGCTCGGCGACATCTTCGACGACCTCCCCGGGACGGCGAGCCCGCTCTCCGTCTGGCTTGGCAAGGACATCTCGGGGAACGCCGTCTGGACCGACCTCGCGCGGATGCCGCATCTCCTGATCGCGGGCACGACGGGGTCGGGGAAGTCCGGCTGCATCAACACGCTCCTCACCTCGGTGCTGCTGCGCGCGACGCCGGACGACGTGCGGATGATCCTGATCGACCCGAAGCGGATCGAGCTCAACTTCTACGAGTCGATCCCGCACCTCCTGACGCCCGTCGTCTCGAGCCCGAAGGAGGCCTCGGCGGTGCTCCAGAACGTCGTCGCCGAGATGGAGCGGCGGTACGAGCGGCTTTCCCTGATCCGCGCGCGGAACCTGCCCGAGGCGAACCGGGCGTTCCGCGCCCGCGGGGAGGACCCGCTCCCGTACCTGCTCGTCGTGATCGACGAGCTTGCCGACCTGATGATGGTCTCGCCGCAGGCCGTCGAGGACGCGGTCATCCGGCTCGCCCAGAAGTCGCGCGCCGTCGGGATCCACCTCGTGCTGGCCACGCAACGTCCGTCGGTGGACGTGATCACCGGGATGATCAAGGCGAACGTCCCGAGCCGGATCGCCTTCGCCGTGTCGAGCCAGACCGACTCGCGCGTGATCCTCGACGGCTCGGGCGCGGAGAGCCTCCTGGGCCAGGGGGACATGCTCTTCAAGCCCCTCGGCACGTCCCGGCTTCAGCGCGTTCAGGGTGCGTTCGTGACGGAGGACGAGATCGCGTTGATCGTCGAGCAGTGCCGCGCACAGCGAGGACAGCAGCTCGACGAGACGCTGCTCGAGGCGCCCGAGGGGCCGCCGCCTGAGGAGGCCGACGACGGGGACTTCGACCCGGACGAGGACCCGCTGCTCGACCGTGCGATCGAGATCGTCGTCCAGACCCAGACCGCGTCGGTGTCGCTCCTCCAGCGCCGCCTGCGCGTCGGCTACACGCGCGCGGGACGGCTGATCGACATGCTCGAGCGCCGCGGGATCATCTCCGGGTACGAGGGCTCGAAGCCGCGGCGCGTGCTGCTCGAGGAGCACCAGCTCGCATCCGTGATCGGCGCGCAATAAAGCGCTCCGAGCGGCAATTCCTTACAACGCGCAGGCGCGATAACGACTAGTCTGCGCCGGTTGCGACACCGGTCCAACTTCGTGTTGAATCCCGCGTCAACAGAAGCGGGAGGCTTCGTAAAGCACCATCAAGGAGGGTACGTGGCGATTCGCAAATGGATGGTCTTCGCCTCGGTCGCGCTCGTCGCGATCTCGGCGCTGGCCGCCGCCTCGATCGGCTCGGCTAAGCCTGCGGCGCCTGCCAAGCTGAAGGTCGCGCTCGTGACCGACGTCGGAGGCCTCAACGACAAGAGCTTCAACGCGCTCGCGTACAAGGGGCTCCAGAACGCCCAGAAGAAGCAAGGCATCGAAGGACGCGTCTTCATCTCGAAAAGCTCCGGCGACTACATTCCGAACCTTTCGGCGGGCGCCCGGGGCGGCTACGACCTCGTGATCGGCGTCGGCTTCCTGATGGCCGACCAGCTGGCGGCGGTGGCGAAGCGGTTCCCGGACACGAAGTTCGCGATCGTCGACTACCCGGCGGCCGCGTTGAAGGGGGCGCCGAAGAACGCACGCGGCATCCTCTTCGCCGAGCAGGAGGCGGGCTGTCTCGCCGGCGTCGCTGCCGCAACGGAGTCGAAGAGCGGCACCGTCGCCTCGGTGGGCGGCCAGAAGATCCCGCCGGTCGACCACTACATCGCCGGCTACCAGTACTGCGCGAAGAAGGTCAAGCCCGGCATCACGACGCTGAACGGCTACTCCCAGGACTTCGTCGACCAGGCGAAATGCAAGGAGATCGCGCTGAACCAGATCCAGCAGGGCGCCGACGTGGTGTTCCAGGTCGCCGGCGGCTGTGGGCTCGGTGCGCTCCAGGCCGCCAAGGAAAACAACGGCTGGGGCATCGGCGTGGATGCCGACCAGTTCTACCTCGGCAAGCACATCCTGACGAGCGCCCTGAAGAAGGTCGACGTGGGGGTGTACGACACGATCAAGCTCGCCGGCACCACGAAGTGGAAGGGCGGCGCCGACGGCATCTACAACGCGAAGAACGGCGGCGTCGGCGTCGGGAAGATCTCGACGACCGCGCCGCGGCGCACTGCGCTGATCAACCTGCTCGGCAAGTGGACGAAGGACATCGCCTCCGGCAAGGTCAAGCCGCCGTCCACCGTCAAGTAGACGGCGAGAGCGGCAGCAGGTCGGGATGGGCGGGCCTTCGGGCCCGCCCATCGTCGTTTCGGGACGGTGAAGCGGGCGCGAGGATTGCCCGACGAGAAGATCTCGACCCGACGACGGACGCGCCGCGCAACCGTCCCTGGACACCGCTCCGTGGTGCCCAGGCACTAGAATCGCGCGACCATGCCCGAGCGCCCGCAAGTCCTCGAGATGCGGCACATCACGAAGCGCTTCCCGGGGATCGTCGCCAACGACGACGTCAGCTTCGACCTGTTGGAGGGCGAGGTGCACGCGCTGCTCGGAGAGAACGGCGCCGGTAAGTCGACGCTGATGAACATCCTCTACGGCCTGTACCACGCCGACGAGGGCGAGATCGTCATCAAGGGGACGCCCGTTCGGCTCGGCTCGCCGAGCGCGTCGATCGGCGCCGGCGTGGGAATGGTGCACCAGCACTTCATGCTCATCCCCGTGATGACGGTCGCAGAGAACATCGTCCTTGCCGAGGAGCCGACCCGGAGCGGGATCGTGTTCGACGTCCACGAGGCGGAGCGCCGCGTCCAGGAGATCTCGGACCGCTACGGGCTGGCCGTCGACCCGGCCGCGAAGATCCAGGACATCACCGTGGGCCAGCAGCAGCGCGTCGAGATCCTGAAGGCGCTCTACCGCGACGCGGACGTCCTCGTCCTCGACGAGCCCACGGCCGTGCTCACGCCGCAGGAGGCGCAGGAACTCTTCGAGGTGATCCGCAGCCTCACGGCGCGCGGCAAGTCGGTGATCTTCATCACGCACAAGCTCAACGAGGTGCTCGACATCGCCGACCGGATCACGGTCCTGCGCCGAGGCAAGCTGGTCGAGACGCTACCGGCCACCGGTGCGACGGAGGCGAGCCTCGCCCGCCTGATGGTGGGGCGCGAGGTGCTGCTGCGGATCGAGAAGACCTCTCGCGCGCCGGGGGCGGCGCTGCTCCAGGTCGAAGGGCTGCGGGTCAGCGACGACCGGGGCCTCGAGAAGGTCCGCGGCATCTCGCTCGAGGTGCGGGCAGGCGAGATCGTCGGGATCGCCGGCATCGATGGGAATGGCCAGACGGAGATGATCGATGCGCTCGCCGGGCTGCGGTCGGTCGACGACGGGACGGTGCGCATCGACGGCGATGACGTCACGCGGGCCTCTGTGCACGGACACCTCGAGGGCGGGCTCGGGCACATCCCGGAGGACCGCCAGCGCCGAGGGCTCGTGCTCGAGTATTCCATC
The DNA here is from genome assembly GCA_963747125.1 of uncultured Actinomycetes bacterium. GTDB lineage: Bacteria > Actinomycetota > Thermoleophilia > Gaiellales > Gaiellaceae > Gaiella. Next base: position 48,284 of record CAVVEN010000015.1, read on the forward strand.
GCCGAGAACATCGCGCTCCACGACTATCGCTCGCAGCCCGCGTCGCGGTACGGCTGGCTCTTCCCCGGCCGGCTGATCGAGCGCGCCCGCACGCTGATCAGAGCCTTCGACGTACGCGGTGGAGGGCCGACGACGCGCGCGGGTGGGCTCTCCGGCGGAAACCAGCAGAAGGTCGTGCTCGCCCGCGAGATCGAGCGCGACCCCAAGGTCCTGATCGCCGCCCAGCCGACCCGCGGCCTCGACGTCGGCGCGATCGAGTTCGTGCACCGCAGGCTGATCGAGGAGCGGGACGAGGGACGCGCCATCCTGCTGGTGTCGCTCGAGCTCGAGGAGGTGCTCTCCCTCTCCGACCGGATCCTCGTGATGTACGAGGGCGAGATCGCGGGCGAGTTCCCGCCAACAGCGAGCGAGGAGGAGCTCGGCATCGCGATGACGGGTGCCGGTCGGGGCGAGGTCGCGGCGTGAGCGACGCGGGCGGGACGACGCCCACGCAGCCGTACGGTCAGCCGGCCACACCCCCTCCCGAGGAGGGAGGGAGAGCTTCGCGTCGCGCATCGCGCTGTCGCAGCGCGCCGGCGGCCTCCTCGCGCCGCTTCTCACGGTGCTCCTCGCGTTCGTGATGGGCGGGCTGGTGGTGTTGATCACCACCGGGAAGAACCCGATCACCACGTACCGCGCGATCTTCGACGGCTCCGGCCTCATCTGGTTCTTCCAGATCCCGTGGGACACCGGCTCGGACGCGGCCTTCAACCTCCAGCAGACGCTGATCCTGACGACGACGCTGATTTTTGTCGGGCTCGCGGTCGCGTTCGCCTTCCGCTGCGGCCTGTTCAACATCGGCGGCCTCGGCCAGTACCTCGCGGGGGCGATCCTCGCGGTCTGGGTCGGGTCGTCGTTCGAGGGCATGAGCCCGATCCCGCACGTCCTGCTCGTGCTCGTGGTCGGCACGCTGGCGGGAGCGCTCATCGCCGGCATTGCGGGGTTTCTCAAGGCGACCGTGGGCGCTCACGAGGTGATCACGACGATCATGCTCAACTGGACCGTGGTCTGGGTCGGCCTGTTCCTGTTCGGGCTCGGCGGGCCGCTCCAGAACGACGACCCGACCCAATCGTCGGTTCCCAAGTCGAACGACGTGCTCGAAGGGGCGAAGCTGCACGTCTTCTGGGGCGACCCGCTCCTGCAGGGGCTCCACATCGGCTTCTTCATCGCGCTCGGCGCGCTCGTCGTCTACTGGGCGATCCTGAACCGCACGACGCTCGGGTACGGCGTCAAGGCGGTCGGCTTCAACCCCGAGGCCGCGCGGTACGGCGGGATCAGCGTCGCCCGCAACTACTTCCTCGCCATGGCGATCTCGGGCGCGTTCGCGGGGATCGCGGGCGCGATCGACATCCTCGGCTGGCAGTTCTCGCTCTCGACCGGCGACGTGAAGCTGGCGTCGTCGTCATCGATCGCGTTCACGGGCATCGCCGTCGCGCTGCTCGGCCGCAACACGGCCATGGGAACGTTCTTCGCGGCACTGCTCTTCGGCGCGCTCCTGACCGGGACGGCGACCCGCAACCTGGATCCCTCGATCTTCCAGCCGGAGCTCGCGTCGAACCTCACTCTGCTGATCCAGGGCCTCGTCATCCTCTTCATCGGGTTCGACTTCGTCGTCCTCTGGCTGCTCGCGCGCATGCGCGGGAGACGGGTGGCGACGTGACGAGCGTCGCGCTGCCCGCCGTCGCGACCCGGAACCCACTCCGCACGCTCGCGTGGAGCGGCATCGTGCTCGGCCTCGTGGCGGTGTTCGTTGCGCTCCCGCCGATCTCGTCCCGCTCGTGGGTCCCGAGCCTGCTGTTCGCGCTCCTCGCGGCGCTCGCGGGGATCTTCGCCTTCACGCGGGGCGAGCGGCGGTTCGGCATGTACGCGGTCGTGACGGCGCTGCTCGCCTTCGTCCTCGCGTACCTCGCCACGCGCTCGTCGATCGGGAAGCTCGACACGGTCGTCGTCTGGTCGGCGCTCTTCGCCGCGATGCTCCGCTACGCAACACCGCTCATCTTCGCCGCTCTCGGCGGGATGTTCTCGGAGCGCTCCGGTGTGGTGAACATCGGCCTCGAAGGGATGATGCTGATGGGCGCCTTCTTCGGGATCATGGCCGCGGACAAGCTCGACTCGTGGGTGCTCGGGCTCCTGATCGCGATCCTCTCCGGCGGTGCGATGGCCCTGCTGCACGCGGTGTGGTCGATCCACTTCCAGGCCGACCAGATCATCTCCGGCTTCGCGGTCAACTTCCTCGCGGTCGGCTTGACGGGATACCTGTTCATCGACGTCTACGGACAGGAGGGAACGCCGGGCGACATCCCGAGCATCCCCAACATCCACCTCGCGTTCCTCGACGATGTGCCTTTCTTCGGGGACATCTTCGGGAACCTCAACCTGATGATCTGGATCGCGCTGATCCTGGTTCCGGTCTCGTGGTTCGTGCTCTTCCGGACGCCGCTCGGCCTCCGGATCCGCGCCGTCGGCGAGCACCCGCGGGCCGCGGACACGGTCGGCATCGACGTCTACAGGATCCGCTACGGGGCGGTGATCGCCTCGGGCATGCTCGCCGCTGCCGGAGGCGCGTACCTCTCGATCGGGTTCCTCGGCACGTTCACCGAGGGCATGACCTCCGGCAGGGGCTACATCGCGCTCGCGGCGGTGATCTTCGGCAACTGGCGCCCGTTCGGTGCGGCGGCGGCCTGCCTCCTGTTCGGCTTCTCGAGCGCCCTTGCGGACCGCCTGCCCGAGTACTCGGAGTCGGCGGCCGTGCTGTTCTCGGCGCTCCCATACGTGCTGACGCTGATCGCGGTCGCCGGCGTGATCGGGCGCTCGATCCCGCCGGCCGCCGACGGGAAGCCGTACACGAAACAGTAGGGACATGGCCGCGAACGCCGTCACACGCACCGAGGAGCGCACGTCCGGGAACGGCCGGGCGGTGGCGAGCCTGCTCGCCGGGCTCGCCGCGACGGCGGCGATGCCCGCGGCGATACTTGCGACCCGCTACTCCGGGTCCTACGAGCTGCTCCATGCCGGCTTCGCGATCCCGCTCGCCGTCGGGCTGGGGGCGGTCGCGATCGGCCTCGCGCGCGGCGCGCTCCGGCTGGACGACATGCGCCTCGGCCGTGCGGGGGGCCGGCGCGCGGCACGGCTGGGCCGTGGACTCGGCGTGCTCGGGATCTCGCTCGGCGCGACCTGCGCGGTCGCGCTCGCCGTCTACGGGATCCTCACGTACCTCGGGGAGCGCTGAGTGCCGACCGCCGCGCGGCGGATCGCGACTACACTCCCGGATTCGTGTTCGAGATCGGCTCGAGCCTGCGCGAGGCGCGCGTCCGTCAGCACCTCGACTTCGAGGAGCTCGAAGCGCGGACCAAGGTGCGCGCGAAATATCTCCGGTTCCTCGAGGAGGAGCGGTTCGAGCAGCTCCCGGGGCACGCCTATACGAAGGGCTTCCTCCAGGTGTATGCGGACGCGCTCGGGCTCGACGGGCGCCTCTACGTCGAGGAGTACAACCTCCGCTACGTCGGCGGCGAGGAGTCGGGTGGCGCGCACGTCCCGCGTGCTCCCGTCGCCAAACAGCGGCGGCATCGGGCACGGCGTGAGTCCGGGACCGTGGGGGTCGCGCTGGCCGCGATCCTGCTGCTGACCGCGCTCGTGATCGCGGCGTGGCGCTTCGGCGGCCACGACGAGCCGCAGGTGGACGGCGTCAACGCCGCGACGCCGCGGGCGGCCGCCTCCACAGCGACCCGCTCGACACAGCAGCAGGTGACCGTGACGATCAAGGCGCTCCGCGGGCCGTCCTTCATGGAGGTGCGCGCAGGAAACGGCAGGCCGCTCTACACCGGGACGCTCGAGAAGGGTCAGACCCAGCGATTCACCAAGAAGTCCCTGTCGCTGTCGGTCAAGCGGCCGCGGAACGTCGTGGTCACGGTGAACGGCTCGCGGTACGTGCTCGAGCCGAGCGGTCGGCTGACGGTGTCCGGGGCGACAGCCGTCAGCGGGTGAGCCACCGCCCGCGCGCGGTCGTCGTCGTCACGGGCAGCGAGCTCGTGCGCGGCGAGCGCAACGACAGAAACGGTCCGTTCTATGCCCGCGAGGCGCTCTCGCTCGGGCTCGTGCCCGAGCGCATCGTGATCGTCGGCGACGACCCGGCCGACCTCGAGACGACGCTCCGGTCGGCGGACGGCGCAGACATCTGCCTCGTGTCCGGCGGGCTCGGCCCGACCCACGACGATCGCACGGTCGAGCTCGTCGCCAGGGTTGCCGGCGTGCCGCTCCGCGTCGACCCGGAGCTCGAGGGGCAGATCGAGGGCATCTCGCGTCGCGTCGCGGAGCGCCTCGGCCGTCCGTACGCCGACTTCGCGCCCGGGGTGACGAAGCAGGCGACGGTGCCGGACGGCGCGGTCGTGGTGGGCATCGCGGGAACGGCTCCGGGGCTCGTCCTCGCCGGCGAGCGCACCGTCTTCGTCGTGATGCCTGGGCCGCCGGGCGAGCTACGGCGACTCTGGCCCGCCGCAGTCTCGAGCGAGCCGGTCCAGGCCGTGCTCGCACGGACGGCACCGCCGGGCCGGCGGGTGCTGCGGTTCTACGGCGTCAGCGAGTCGGCGGTCGCACGAGCGCTCTCGGACGCCGGTGGCGACGGCGACGGGATCGAGGCCACGATCTGCGCGCGCGACTTCGAGATCCACGTCGACCTCGTCGTCGAGCCCGGCGCAGAGGAGCGGGCCGAGGCGCTCGAGAGCGCGCTCGTCGAGCCGATCCGCGAATACCTGTTCACGCGGGACGAGCGGACGGTGGCGGAGCTCGTGCTCGAGGAGTGCCGCGCGCGCGGGCTGCGCCTCGGGACGGCGGAATCGTGCACCGGCGGGCTCGTGGCGGCGCGCCTGACGGACGTCGCGGGCTCGAGTGACGTCTTTGCAGGCGCGGTGGTCGCGTACGCGAACGAGGTGAAAGTCACCGAGCTCGGCGTGCCCGAGGCGCTGCTCGCCGCGCACGGTGCCGTCTCGGCGGAGGTCGCCGAGGCGATGGCCGCCGGCGTCCGCACGCGGCTGGGCGTCGACGTCGGGATTGCGGTCACCGGCGTCGCCGGGCCCGGCGGCGGCACAGAGGCCAAGCCGGTCGGCCTCGTCCATCTCCACGTCTCCACCGCGGACGGCGGCAGGGCGTGGGAGTTCTCGCTGCCGGCCGACCGCGACACGATCCGCTCGCGTGCGACGGTCGCCGCGCTCCATCTTGCGCGGCGCGTCTTGACACGGAGTCGGCACGAAGACGCGTGACCCCGGCGGGTAGCGTCGGAGGCGATGCGCACCTCCGGCTCTTCCTCGCACTCGAGCTGCCCGCAGAGACGCTCGACACCCTCGCCCGCTGGGGACAGGATCACCTCGTGCGCGGGCGTCTCGTGCCACGTGAGCAGCTCCACGTCACGCTCGCGTTCCTCGGCCGTCGCCCCGCCGACGAGCTCGCGGCGATCGTGGGCGTGCTGCGAACGGCGGCCGCACGGTCGGCCCCGATCGAGCTCACGCCGGTGCGCTGGCGCGAGACCCGGAGCGTGGGAATGCTCGCCCTCGACGATCGCGGGGGAGAGGCGGCGCGACTCGCCGGCCGGGTGCACGACGGCCTCGAGCGGCTCGGGGTCTACCGGCCGGAGGCGCGACCGTGGCTCCCTCACGTCACGGCGCTCCGGTTCCGCGAGCGCCCGCGACTTCGTCCTCCGCTCCCCGGGACGGGAACATTCGTTCCGTCCGGTGCGGCTGCTTACCTATCCCGACTGCACCCGTCCGGAGCCCGGTACGAGGTGCTGGAACGCGTCTCGCTGATCGCAGGAGGATGATTCGATGAACCGGGAGGAAGCGCTCGACGTCGCGCTCGGCCAGATCGAGCGGCAGTTCGGCAAGGGATCGGTGATGCGCATGAGCGACGCCGCGCAGGTATCGGTCGGGGCGGTGTCGACGGGCTCGCTCTCGCTCGACCTCGCGCTCGGGATCGGCGGCTTGCCGCGCGGACGCGTCGTCGAGGTCTTCGGCCCCGAGTCCTCGGGCAAGACGACGCTCGTCTACCACGCGATCGCGGAGGCGCAGCGTCGCGGGGGGATCTGCGCGTTCATCGACGCCGAGCATGCGATGGACCCGACCTATGCGCGCCGGATCGGCGTCGACATCGATCAGCTGCTCGTCTCGCAGCCCGACACCGGCGAGCAGGCGCTCGAGATCGCCGAGCTCCTGATCCGCTCGGGCGCCGTCGACATCGTCGCGGTCGACTCGGTCGCGGCGCTCACCCCGAAGGCCGAGATCGAGGGCGAGATGGGGGACAGCCACGTCGGCCTGCAGGCACGGCTGATGAGCCAGGCGTTGCGGAAGCTCGCCGGAACGCTGAACCGCACCGACACGATCTGCATCTTCACCAACCAGCTGCGCGAGAAGATCGGCGTCATGTTCGGCTCGCCGGAGACGACGTCGGGTGGCCGTGCGCTCAAGTTCTACGCATCGGTACGGCTCGACATCCGCCGGATCGAGACGCTCAAGGAGGGCACCGAGGCGATCGGGAACCGCGTGCGCGTCAAGGTGGTCAAGAACAAGGTGGCGCCGCCCTTCAAGCAGGCGGAGTTCGACATCATCTACGGGTCGGGCATCTCGTGGGAGGGCTCCGTGCTCGACGTCGGGCTCGAGCGGAAGATCGTGACGAAGTCGGGCTCGTACTTCTCCTTCGGCGACGAGCGGCTCGGCCAGGGCCGCCAGAACGCGACGGCGTTCCTCACCGAGAATCCCGATCTCGTCCAGTCGATCCTCGCCCGGATCCAGGCCGACGCGGGACCCGAGCAGATCGTCTCTGCCCGCCTCCTGCCGACGAGGGCGGAGCCGGTCGCGACGGTGACGCCCGATGTCGACGAGGAGACCACCGAGGTGACCCCGGAAGTGACGGCCGAGGTGACGACCGCGTAGATGCCGACCGTCACGGGGCTCCGTGTGACAGCGAGCGGGGTGGCCGTCGAGCTCGATGGCGCCGCCTGGCGAACCCTGCCGACCGACGCGGTCGTGGAGGCAGGGCTCGGGGTCGGCCTGGAGCTCGACCGGAGCCGCGCCGTCGCGCTCGCGCGGGCCCGTCGGCGCGGGCGCGCGGAGCATGTCGCGGTGCGTGCACTCGCGCGTCGTGAGCACTCGCGGACGTCGCTCGAGGCACGGCTTGCTCGAGCCGGCGTGAGCGAGGCCGTGCGGGGCGAGGTACTCGATCGCTGCGAGCGCGGTGGGCTCGTCGACGACGCGCGGTTCGCGGAGCAGCGGGCCCGGCAGCTCGGCGCCCGCGGGGCGGGCGACCTGCTCGTCCTCGACGACCTGGAGCGTCACGGTGTCGACAGCCTGACGGCACAGCTGATCGTCGCGCTGCTCGAGCCGGAGGCCGACCGTGCCGCCCGCATCGTGGCGGCCCGCGGGGCGAGCACCCGGACGATCCGCCATCTCGCAGCGCGAGGCTTTTCTGAGGAGACGCTCGAGCCGCTCGTTGCGGAGATCGAGACCCGAGCGGTAGGATGAACGAGCTTCATCCGGACTTTCCCTGCAAACGTGTAGTTCCGAGCTCGTTGAACCCGTGACCCACATGTCGACCTCCGACCTCTCGATCTTCCAGGCGCGCTCTGCGGGCCTGCGGGGGGCCGCGCCGGCCTAGAGCCACGCAGCAGCGGACCCGGATCCCGCAGGCGCGCGGGGATGCCGGATGTGAGCAGCCGCGGCGCCGCCGCGGACAACCCAGGCTCCTGGAGGAGTGGACATGCTCACGGTGGTCGCGCTGGTCGTCGGGCTGGGAGTGGGAGCGGTCGTGACCGCGGTCTGGCTGCGCGCAGCCAGCGGCTCGGCGGTCCGACGCAGCGACAACGAGCGCCGGAAGCTCGTCGCGGACGCCGAGCGAGAAGCGGAGACGATCCGGCGCGAGGCGCTCGTCGAGGCGCGCGAGGGGGCCGTCAAGCTGCGCGCCGACGTCGAGAGCGAGGTACGCGACCGGATGCTCGAGATCGCGAAGGTGGAAGAACGGATCGCGCAGCGAGAGGCCGAGGTCGACCAGAAGCTGGTCGAGGTGACGAGGCGCGAGCAGGGGATCGGCGATCGCGAGGTCCACCTCAAGCAGCTCCAGGACGAGGAGAAGGTCGAGCCGCGATCGCGCAATCGGGGAGCTCGAGCGAATCTCCGGCATGACGCAGGGCGAGGCGAAGGCGGCGATGCTCGAGCGGTCGCAGGATCTCGTCCGCCACGAGCTCGCGCGGACGGTGCGTCAGATGGAGGAGGAGGCGCGTGGCGAGGCGAGGAGGCGCGCACGCGCGCTCGTCGCCGACGCGCTCCAGCGCGTCGCGGCGAGTCACACCGCGGAGACGACGGTCACGGTCGTCGAGCTCGCGAGCGACGACATGAAGGGCCGGATCATCGGTCGCGAGGGTCGCAACATCCGTGCGCTCGAGCACCTGACGGGTGTCGACGTGATCGTCGACGACACGCCCCATGCCGTCGTGCTCTCGTCGTTCGACGGCATCCGGCGCGAGGTCGCGAAGCTGACCCTCGAGAAGCTGATCGAGGACGGGCGCATTCATCCCGCGCGAATCGAGGAGATGTACTACCAGTCCAAGGCGGAGCTCGACGAGCAGATCCACCAGGCCGGGACGCAGGCCGTCTTCGAGGCGAACTGCGGGGAGCTGAACGAGGAGCTCGTGACGATCCTCGGCCGGCTCCGCTTCAGGACGAGCTACGGGCAGAACGTCTTGAAGCACACGCTCGAGGTCGTCCATCTCGCGGGGATCATGGCGGCCGAGCTCGGGGCCGGCGTGAAGACGGCCAAGCGCGCGGCGCTGCTCCACGACCTCGGCAAGGCAATGACCCACGAGGTCGACGGTTCGCACGCGCTCGTCTCGGCGCAGTTGGCCCGGCGGTACGGCGAGTCGGACGGCGTCGTGCACGCGATCGAGGCGCACCACTACGAGGTTCAGCCGCAAACCGTCGAGGCGGTGCTGCTGATCACCGCCGACGCGATCTCGGCGTCCCGTCCCGGCGCCCGGGGCGAGAGCCTCGAGCACTACATCAAGCGCCTCGCGGCGCTCGAGGAGATCGCGACATCGAAGGCTGGCGTCTCGAAGGCGTACGCGCTCCAGGCGGGCCGCGAGATCCGCGTGATCGTCGAGCCGACGGAGGTCGACGACGACGGCACCGCGCTGCTCTCGTACGAGATCGCGCGCCAGATCGAGGACCAGCTCGAGTACCCGGGCCAGGTGAAGGTGATCGTGATCAGGGAGTCGCGGGCGATCGAGGTGGCGAAGTGACGCTCGGCCGCGATGCTCGCGCGGAGTGCAGCCCGACCTGACGCCCCTGGCACTGACCGCAGCGGAGGTCGCACGGGAATGGGGTGTGGCGCTCGGCGAGCCGTTCCCGCTCGCGCGATACTCGTTCGTCGCGGCCGCGGGTGACGCCGCGGTGATCAAGGTGAGTCCGGCCTCGGACGACGAGTCCGACGAGGAGGCGGACGGGCTCGCACTCTGGGCGGGTGACGGTGCCGTCCGGTTGCTCCGGCACGATCGCGAGCGGCGCGTCCTCCTCCTCTGCCGCGCCCTGCCCGGAAGTGACCTGGCGTCGCTCGACGACGAGGACGCGACGGCAATCGCCGTGGGGGTCGGTCGGAGGCTCTGGCGGCCGGCGGGAGCGCCGTTCCGGTGGATCGGCGACCACGTCCCGCGCTGGCTCGCTCAACCGGAGGATGCACCTGGGCGCCGCCTGGTCCCCGTGGCCCGCAGGCTCTACGAGGAGCTGGACGTGGGCTCGTCGATTCTCGTGCACGGCGACTTTCATCACCACAATCTGCTCGCCTCGGGCACCGGGTATGTCGCGATCGACCCGAAGCCGATGCTGGGCGAGCCGGAGTACGACGTCGCGTCGTTCCTCTGGAACCCGCTTTCATACCGCATGCGGCTCGATGTGACCGAGCGCCGGCTCGCGGCGTTTGCGGCGGCCGGGCTCAACGAGAAGCGGATCCGTGCGTGGGCGGTGATCCGGGGCTCGTACCTCGGTGCCGACGAGAACGAGGTCGAGGTGCTGCGGTCGCTCCTCTGAGGCGCGCGCGGATGCCGCGCCCAGCTCCCCCTTCATCGGCGAATCGTGTCCGTCACCGGATCAATTTTTCACCCGGGTGAAAGGCGATAGCCGTCCTTGTCTCCTCCATCGGGGCGCGCGAGAGTGGACGCGAGGGGAGCCTGGCGGGCGAGACACGTGGGAGCACGAGCCTGGGATGAACGTGGCGGCGAATCGAGCGAGCGGAGCCGGGCAGGCACCTAAACCGACAGCGCTCGTGGCGATCGTCGCTGTCCTGATCGGCATGGCGCTCGTCTACCGCTTCTTCCCGACGAAGGAGCAGGAGAGCGCGTTGCGGGAGTCCTACCACGCGGAGGACACGGGCGGCGAGAGGGCGACCCGCTCGGCCCCGGCGCACGTCCCGCGGCGGCCCGAGGCTCCGGCCGGCACCCCGTCGGGACACGGCCCCCCGCTCGGGGAGTCGTGACGATGCCGTCGTCGCTGCTCGCCGACAGTGGAACAATTACGTTCCTCGAGGGCTGGGATCTCACGGGCAGCTTCACGATGGTCGACCTGATCGCCGCGTCCACCAACGCATTGAACGGCGCGTTGCTCTGCCGCCGGCCCGACCACTACAAGAACTACACGATCGTGGGCGTACTGATGATGGCGCTGCTCGGCGGTCTCGGCGGCGGCATCTCCCGCGACATCCTCCTCGGAGACGTCCCCGCGGCTATCACGAACCCGGCCTACATCACGCTCGCGCTCGCGTTCGGGCTCATCGGCTACTCCCTCGCCTACGCCCAGGGGCAGCTCTTCCGCGAGGGCCTCTTCCAGTTCATGACCTCCTTCTCGCTGCCCTGGTACGCGATCGTCGGCGCGCAGAAGGCGGTAGGACAGGGGATTCCCGTCGCAGGCGCACTGCTGCTCGCGGTGGTCGGCCCGACTGCCGGCCGCTGGTTCATCGACGTGTCGAGCGGGGTGACGCCGAAGCAGTTCATCCGCGGCGAGTGGTTCGTCCCGATCGCCGCGCTCACCGGGCTCGCTGGATCCTCGCCTACTGGGCGGGGGGGAACACCTGGGTCGCCGCGGGCGTCGCGTTCGTCATCGGCTACACGCTGCGCGTGCTGGCCCTCTGGTACGCGTGGGAGGAGCCGCTCGCGAAGGAGCCGACCGGCGTGTACCAGCACACGGACGGTCGGCCGATGCTCGGCCGCAAGCTCAAGGGCAAGTCGCAGCGCGAGCTTCGCGACCTGGGGCTGCTGGTCGAGGGGGACGAGCCCGAGGCGGAGGTGGCCGCAAGGGCATGACCGGCCCAACCGGGATCGAATCGGGAGGTCGTTGAGGATGCCGATCGAGCAGATCGCAGGGTTGCCCGACGCCGTGGTCGGGCTCGAGGCCGTCGGGGAGGTCACCTCGGAGGACTACGAGCGTGTCGCGAACCCCGCGATCGAGCGTGCGCGTGCCGCGCACGAGAAGATACGACTCGTCCACGTGCTCGACGAGCGGCTCCATGGCCACACGGCCGGCGCGCTCTGGGAGGACGCGAAGTTCGGCGTGAGCAATTTGCGTTCGTTGGAGCGCATCGCAGTCGTCACCGATCTGGAGCGGATTCGCACGCTCGCGAAGGGGGCGGCATGGTTGCTCCCCGGCGAGATGAAGCTCTTCTCGAACGCCGAGCGCGCGGAGGCGATCGACTGGGCCTGTGAAGGCCTCGAGCATCAGACATGAGCAACGGAGAGCATCGAGACGGAGATCGGCCCGGTTGAGCCCGAGCTGCCTCCACGCAAAGAAGCGACGCTGATGGCTGACACGACAATGCCGGCCCGACATCGACACCGAGAGCCCCGCTCGTCATGCTCGGTTGTCGACGAGATGAGGGAGGCATTCGCATGATCACGATGACGTTTCTCGCTCCGTCCTATCCGGTCGATGCTCGGGTGGGTAGCGCTTCATCGGCGTCGGGCGGATGACAACGCCGTCGGACGTCGCGGATCCCTCCGCGCGGCACGTGTTGCGACGCTACGTCCCGATCGTCGGGTGGTTGCCGGGCTACGAGCGCCGGTGGCTGGTCGCGGACGCGCTGGCGGGGTTGTCCGTGTGGGCGCTCCTCGTCCCACAGAGCTTGGCCTACGCGACGATCGTTGGCGTCCCGGTGCAGTACGGGCTGTACACGGCGTTTGCGGCGCTTCTCCTGTATCCGCTGTTCGGGACCTCGAAGCACCTCGTCGTGGGGCCGAGCGCGACGGTCGGAGCGGTCTCGGCTGCGGTGGTCACGCCGCTCATCGGCACGGCGGCGCTCGGAACGGACGAGGCAGCGACCTACGCGGCGGCGCTCGCGTTGGCCACTGCCATCGTCTACATCGCGCTCGGCCTCCTGCGGATGGGCTGGATCTCGACATTCCTGTCGAAGGCGGTCATGTCCGGCTTCGTCCTCGGTTTCGCGATCGGGATCGTCATCAACCAGTCTCATTCGCTGCTCGGCGTCCCGGGTGTCGACGGCTCGTACATGCAGCAGCTCTGGGGAACGATCGAGGCGATCCCGGACACGAGCGGCATAACGCTCGTCGTCGGCGCCGCGTCGCTGGCGCTGCTTCTCGTCATGCGGCTATCGCTTCCCGAAGCTGCCGCGGGCCTTGATCGTCGTGACGTTGTCGATCCTCGCCGTCGAGCTCTTCGACCTCGCGGACCACGGCGTCGCGATCACGGGTGACGTCCCAACCGGCCTGTTCTCGATCGGACTGCCCGGGATCGGCTGGAGCGACACCGGAGAGCTTCTGATCGGGGCGTTGGCGGTCGTGTTCGTCGGCTACTCGGAGACGCTCGCCGCCGCGCGGAGCGTGGCGCGCAAGTACCGCTACGAGCTCGACACGAACCAGGAGCTCGTCGCACAGGGGATGGCGAACGGCGCCGCTGGGTTCGTCGGCGGCTTCGTCGTCGACGGCAGCCTGTCGAAGACCTCGGTTGCCGACGACGCCGGCCAGAAGACGGAGTTGGCCTCGCTGATCAACGCGGTGTTCATCCTGGCCACGATGCTGTTCCTGGCGACGCTGTTCGAGAACCTGCCCGGCGCGACGCTCGGTGCGGTCGTCATCGACGCGATGATCGGGCTCATCACGCTCGACGCGCTCGAGCGCTACTACCGGGTCAGCCGCACGGACTGGCTGTTCTTCATGGGCGCAGGGCTCGGGATCCTCTTCTTCGGGATCATGGCCGGGATCCTCATCGGTGTGTCCCTCTCGCTCGTGATGCTCATCAAGCGCTCCTCGGGCACAAACATCCGACGCCTCTACCGCGACCCTGCGTCGGGCACCTACCACGATGTCTCGCGCCACGAGGGCCTGGAGCCGATCCCGGGCATCGTCATCGCGCGCGTCGACGGGCCACTGTTCTTCGCGGACGCCGACCGGTTCCGCGAACGGCTGCGTGCGCTCGCACAGGAGGAGGAAGCGCCGACGTGCATCGTCGTCGATGCCGAGGCCATCCACATGACTGACACCGACGGCGCCGACATCCTGATCCAGGTCGAGGAGGAGCTACGGTCGCAGGGCACGGCACTGGCGCTCGTCGATGTCCATCCACCGGTTCTAGCCCTCTGGAAACGAGCCGGAGTGATCGACGCGATCGGCGCAGCCAACGTCTTCGACGAGTACGAGCGACGCTGTCGAGGCGCTCGCCAACGGTCGTCCCAACATGCAACGGGAGCCTGCGAAAGGAGCAAGACCATGACCGAGAGGGACGAGAGCGGCCTCCGTCCGGATCCAGCATCTACGACGGCGTCCGACGAGACCGCGACCCACGTGTTCGACGGGCGCACAGGCTAGGGATAGCACTTCTCGGCCCAAAGCGGTGCCGCACTTCACCCCGGCCGAGCGGGCTGCCCGCGGCAGGGCGGCGCGCGGCGAGCTGCCGCGCTCGGCGCATGCCGAATGGGAGCCGGGGCCGCGGCGCCGTGACCCGATCGAGCTCCTCGAGGAGCAGGCGCAGACGCGCTTGCCGGAGCTCGGCCCTATCCGTTACGGGCGCATGCTCGAGTCGCCGTTCACGTTCTTCCGCGGCGCCGCCTATCTGATGGCGGCCGATCTCGCGGACGGGCCGCGAACTGGTTTGCAGACGCAGCTCTGCGGGGACGCGCACCTCTCCAACTTCGGGATCTTCGCCGCACCGGACCGAAGGCGCGTCTTCAGCATCAACGACTTCGACGAGACGCTTCCGGGACCTTTCGAGTGGGACGTCAAGCGGTTCGCAGCGAGCTTCGCGGTGGCGGGCCGAGACCGTGGCCTCGAGCGAGACAGAGCGCCGCTCGGTCGTGATGACGGCCGTGCGCGAGTACCGCGAGGCGATGGCTCGCTTCGCCAAGATGCGCAACGTCGACGTCTGGTACACGCGGCTCGACGTTGCAGGCATCCGGCGAGCGCTTCCGCGCAGCATCGTCGGGGAAGGAGATGAAGCGCTTGAAGGCCAACGTCGTCGACGTCCGTACGAAGGACAGCCTGCGCGCGCTTTCCAAGCTCTGCCGGACCGTCGACGGCGAGCTGCGGATCGTCGGCAACCCTCCGCTCGTCACGCCGATCGAGGACGTACTGCCGGGTGCTGAACGAGCAACACCTCGAGGACGTGGTGCGGCGGATGATTCGCACCTACCGACGCACGCTGCCGCGTGACCGCCGCAACCTTCTCGAGAGCTACCGATACGTGCACGCGGCGCGGAAGGTCGTCGGCGTCGGCAGCGTCGGCGCTCGCACCTGGATCCTGCTGCTGGTCGGCCGCGATGACAACGACCCGCTGTTCCTCCAGTTCAAGGAAGCGCAGAGCGTCGGTGCTCGAGCCGTTCCTCGGGCGGAGCCAGTACGCCCAGCACGGACAGCGGGTCGTCGAGAGGCAACGGATGATGCAGGCGGCGCCCGACATCCTGCTCGGCTGGGAACGGATCGTGACGATCGACGGGGAGAAGAAGGACTTCTACGTCCGGCAACTCTGGGACGCAAAGGGCTCTGCGGAGGTCGAGCTGATGGATCCGGCGGCACTCGAGGCGTACGGCCGAATCTGCGGCTGGACGCTCGCGCAGAGCCCACGCCCGCTCCGGTGACCGGATCGCGATTGCCGCCTACCTCGGCAAGGCGAGCTCCTTCGACCGCGCGATGGCCGTCGTTCGCAGAGACGTACGCCGATCAGAACGAACGCGACTACGCTGACCTGAAGGAGGCCGCCGAGAGTGGCCGCGTCGCCGTCGAGACGGGCGTATGACCGTCGCTGTGTCCAACTGCCGTCTTACCGGCTACTCCGACGTCCTCGCTCATCGCACGGGATTGTGAGCTTCTGGTTGGTGGCGGCTGCCTCCTGGTCGAGGATGTCGAATTGTTCGCTCCATGGCGACGGGCCGGAGGCCGCCGGGGCCGGAGTGGTAGGGGTGGTCGAGGAACCACAGGAGGAGCAGCGTCGAGGTGATCACGATCGCCACGCCGCCGATCATCGTGGCCTGCACGACGGCACGCTCTGCGCTGTCGGCGAAGAACAGCATGAACACGAAGATGATCGCGGCGCTCAAGAGCAGGACGATCCACAGCGGCAGCGGGATCACTCCCTCGGCGCCGTGAGTGCGGTCCGCCCGCGCAGTCTCGCGGTCGGTGCGCTGGTCGAGCCATTTCGCGTAGGCCGCCTGCTCGGAGGCTGACCGTGGGTCGACCGTCTTGGTGATGCGGAACATCGCGGAGCGTCCAGGGATTGATGGTGTCGCCGAGCGTCTCTGCCTGCATCTTCGGCCACTCGTCGTGGACCACCGTCCGCGCGTAGCAGACGAGCTCGCCCGAAAGACGGGCACGCGCAGCGACGGGGAAGAGCTGGGCCGTCTCGAACTGCTCCCTGACGATCTGCGCCTCCGTCTCGGCGCCGCTTCGCGAGGTGTCGAAGCTCTCGAACGCCAGGAAGACGACGAACCCGAGGAGCACGGCGAACCCGGTCGCGAGGACGCCGAAGACTCCGGCGGCGCGGTCACCGTCCTCGAAGTAGCTTCCCGCAGGCGCCCGGCGCCGAACGAGCAGCATCGCCGTGATCGCGATCGCCGTGACCGCAGCGACGACAAGACCCGCCCAAAGGAGGCTCACGACTCCCTCACCGGCCCTCCGCCCCTGCTCTCAGCCATGCACTCATGACGTGGCCAGCTCCGACGTTCCAGCTGCAGGATCTGCTCGACTGGGTTCGATCACGGCAGTCGAGTTCGGGACGATCCAGCAAAGGATTTCGCGAACTCGAAGCCGCTCATCCGTTGCGCGTCAAAGGACAGCGGAAGGCTCGGGCTCCGGCGGCCCGCGCTCGGGTTCGAGCGCACCCTCCTGCACCTTGGCTCGAGCGAGTTCGCGGCTGATGTGGAGCGAAGCAGATGTGAGCGGCGCGGCGAGCACCATCCCCAACATTCCGAAGAGACTTCCGAACCCGATCGTCACGATGAGGACGACGAGCGGGTTCAGATCAAGCGTTGCGCCGAATGCGATCGGCTGGACGATGTTCTGAAGCAGCCCGTTCGCGAGAATGACGACCACGAGCATGATCAGAGCCGCCGTCGTGCCTTGCGACGAGAGCGTAAGCATCACCGCGAACGCACCCGAGATGAAGGCTCCGATGAACGGGATGAACGCGAGAGCGAACGTCACCACGGCAATCGTCCCTGCGAGTGGTACATCGAGCAACACCGCCGCGAGCCCGACCACGATCGCGTTGAAACCAGCCACAATCGAGACGCCGAGGAAGTATCGCCGCAACGACTTGATCACGTTTGCGGTGATGGTCTCGGCGAGCGCGATCGGGACTCCCATGTTCCGGTTGATAAACCGGCGAACTGTCGGCCCGTCCTTGAGCAGGAAGAACGTCGCGAAGACGGAGAACGTCAGGAAGAACACGAGGGATGTGAGCCCCTGAATCCCCGTGACGATCCCTTGGAGCAGCGTCTTTCCGGTCTGGGCCGTGGAGCTCTGGACGTCGTTGGCGGTATTCGAAGTCCCTCCGGCTCCCGCGTCGTTCATCCAGCCCTGGACCTTGTCGACGGCCTCTTGCGCCGAGGCCTTGATCTGGTCGGACTGCTCGTAGATGCCACCGAACACCATGAGCGCAATGAGGACTCCGAGCACCAGCATCCCGAGCAGCACGACGGCAGCGCCAGCGGGTCGCGGGAAGCCATGGCTCTGCAGCTTCGTGACCAGCGGGACTGCGACCGTCGCCAGGATCGCACCGACTGCAACCGGCAGAGTGATCGTCGAGGTCAGCGCCAGCAGCCACGTCAGCCCGACCAAGAGGATCGCGACGCCGACGAGAAACCACGCCAGAAGTCCGAGATCCTTGATCCACGCGGGCGCGGAGAAGACGTGGGAGAGCGACGCTACGTCGATTCGCACCGTCGGCGATGAATCCGTCACGACTGTCGCGGACGCGTCCTTTCGATGACGGAATCGAGCCAGATAATCGCTCTGCACGGCGGCATTCTGTCGCGTCCTGCGTTGCTTTCGGGGGTGCACAGCGACGTTCATCCCGGGTGAAAAGGTCGGAGTCAGACAGGGCATTCGTGGCCACCTGACGTGGATGGCACCTGGCGACGAGTCCGTTGTCCTCGGCTTCAAGTCAGATGACCAAGGTGGAGATCGGCCGAAATCGGGATGCGCGATAGGGCGAGGCGCTCATTACCGTCGGCGGATTCAGCCGAGTGCGAGACTCCAGCGTCCGTCGGCGGCTCGTCTACGTGACGTCTCGACTCAGCCTGCCCCCGGCATGACCTGCACGAGCGGGTCCGGCGACACGGCGAACGGGCCAGAGAACGGCCTGTCTTGAGAGGCGATCATCAGCAGGCACACCGCCACCGCGGAGGCGAAGATGCCCATTCGCGATCGCTGTAGTGGCCCACTTCTCACTGTGAACGAAAGCGATCGCGAGCAAGGTGAGGGCCGCCAACAGAACGACGCCCGTCCACTTGGCCCAGTTCACGCGCGATTCGCTGACGATGATGCGCTCCCGACGTGCGTCAAGGGCGGCCCCGAGTGCGACGACCATCTCCCGCTGCGCCACCTTTTGGCCTTCCGAGCGAGGCCTGAGCGCGAGTGCTAGATGGAGCGCCTCGGCCAGCGAGGCGGGTACGGCCGTGAGAGTTGCATGCTGGCCGGCCATCGCCGGCCATTCGTCATTCACGGTCTCCTCGATGTGCCGCCGCACGAGCGCGCGCATCCTGCCCTGTTGCGCGGTGGGGAAGCTCCCGCCCAGGAGCACGACGGAGCGCAATGCGCTCGCCTCCCGGTTGACCGCTGTCTGCGCCTGACCATGGTCATTCCAGACTTGGACTGCGAGGAAACCGACGAGTAGGCCGAAGACCACCCCCAGTGGGGGGAGGAGCCCAGGCGACACAGCGTTGAACGCGTCCGCGCGTGCGCCGACCGCGAGCCTCAACACGATCCACGAGATCGCGGCGGCGACCAGATAGGTCACGCCGAACACCACGACTACGAGCCAGACGAACGGTAGGCCATGTAGCCAATCGAGCACGGTCCCAAAGCCTACTTCGAGCAGCCGTTCATTCCCGAGCGTTGGGATGCAAGCCTGACGACGTTGGGCGCCGAGATCGGTCTACGTCGGGCGGAGCCTCGGTAAGCCGCGCTCGTTGTCGTCGATCTCCACCCACACCGACTGCTCGTCGTGCTCCTCCCAGTCGGCGCCCGGCATCGCGATGGCCCACCTCGTCCATGTTCCAGCCGGTCGAGCAAGCGCGGTCCGAACTCTGGCACGAACGACCATTCCCGGTGTGAGCTCCACGGGCGACCGCAGCGGCGCCGTCGTCATTCCCCAGTGCGTCGGTGGATCGCCAGGTCCGACCGAAAGCGAGGCGCCGGGTGCGAGCTCGGCGGTGAACCAGAGCGCGAGGGCGTTGGCGATGCCGTGATCCTGAACCGGCAACAGCACCTCGGCTTCATGAGGCGCCCGAGCTTGATCGAGCGGGATCAGGTCGACGTCCGTCGTCCACAGCCGAGCCGGCTTGGAGCGTCTGTCACCCGCCTCGAGATGACGGAATCCGCCTGAGTAGGAGATCTCGTTGACGGTTTTCTCTACGAGGTCGCCGAAGTCGACGCCGTAGGGGTTGGCCTGCAAGAACGTCACCGATTCAGAGAGATAGCGGTCGTGCACCAGCGCGGCCCACGCCGTGACCGACCGGGGAATCATGGCTCCACCCGGCTTGAGCCAGCGATCACGAGCGATAACGACCGGAACGAGCATCCCTTCGTCGATCCCGAACCCTCCGAGCCACTCCGAGACGAGCACATCGACTCGTTCCGGCAGCTCGATGTCCGTCACGTCGCCCTGGATCACGCTGACGATCTCCGAGACTCCGTTCGCAGCGGCCAGCTCTTGCGCCAGGACGGCAACCGACGTCTGCTCCACGGCGTAGACGCGGGCAGCCCCCGCCCGCGCCGCGAAGACGCTCAGGATGCCACTTCCCGCCCCAACGTCGAGCACAATGTCTCCTGAGTGGACAACGAATTCAATGGCACGCTGGAAGGCCTCGGTGCGGACGCGGTCGGAAATCATCGAACGGTGTACTTCGAACTCCGCGTACATCGGGTCAGGGGAGTGTTTGATCGGTGTCCGCATGGTCGTTACGTACGCCGATCGTGTCGCCTTCTCGCCGTCTCACCCGTCCGCGCGTCGCCGACCGCGGGCGTAGCTATCACGATCGCTTGTCCAACTGAGCGACCTCCGAACGTCGCGTCGGGACAGGGTCCAGGCGTTTGCGGTACCAGAGGACGTCTGCCCCCGATGGGAAGTCCTCGACTCGACCCATCAGCTCGTAGCCGGCCCGCGCATAGAGGCTCCGAGCCTGAAAGTCAAAAGTGAAGTGGACGGTCTGGGTGCACCCGCGGGCTGCCGCCTCGGCTTCGGCGGCGGCGATGAGCCGAGATCCGAGCCAGCGTCCCACGAGGCTTGGGTCGACCCAGAGGTTCTGCAGCTCGCAGCAGTCGCCCCACGTCCAACCGCTGATGCCGGCCACGATCCTGCCGGCGTCGCGAACGAAGATCGCCAACTCGACTTCGTCACCGAGTCCCATGGCGGCTGACGCTTCACGACGGATCTGCGCCTCGAGGAACTCGACCTCGAGCGGATCCGGGTTCTCCTCGACGTGGAGATCCAGAGCGCCCAGCCGTCTCAGGAGCCCACGAGCTGCTCGATCAGCGAGAGGTCGTCGAAGTACGTCCGATACGACCGGATCTTCCCGTCACGAAAGTCGGCCACCGTGGCGCCGGGCAACCGGACATGCCGTCCCGTTGCCTCCAACTCGGCACCTTCGTCGAGGACGAGCGGCCCCGTGTGATCGGCCTCGATGAGCCATTCGGCGAACGCCTTGTTCCCCACCTCGTCGAGCCCTCGGAACGTGATCACGACATTGGAGAACGCCACCTCGCGGAGAGCGGAGAGCTCGCTGAGCGCCGTCAGCCCCGACACCGACGCGTATGGCGACCAACCGACAACATCGTCTGTAAACACCGTGCTCGGATCGGCCGATTCCCCACCGACCTCGACTTCGAGCGCCTTCGACAGAACGTCCTTGCGCGATTCACTCATGGCAGCCTCCGGTCTCGTCGTCGTCGCCCTCACGACCCAAGGGCCTGTGCCTTGGCTGTGGCGAACTCCTCGTCTGTCAGCGCACCGGACGCGTGCAGTTGTGCGAGGTGCTCGATCTGGTCTGCCGTGTCCGGCGGGGGCGGCGCATATTGCGTCTCGGCCCCACCGGTGTCGGCGGGCGCCTCCTCGGAGGTCGGCTGTTGCTCGTACATCTTCGTGTCCCTGTGATGGGCAACCGCCGCTCCAGCTATGAGTGCCCGCCGCCTGGTGCGTCGCCTGAATCCCATGGAGACTCCTCCTCGCTCGTCATGTCGACCACATCCGGGACCGTGAGCAGGTGGCCGCTCTTCGCCACCGAGTCTGGAGGTTGGGCGATGAATTGTCATCGTCCTCGTCGACCTTCACCCGGGATGAACGTGCGAACCGGCACCTCGCCCCGCGTGTCCGTTCGTCCAAGCGAGATGGTTCGGGGCGTACGTCGTACTTCCGGAGTCGGCATCCGAGAGCTCTGGCGTCGACTCCACGCGTCAGCTCGGCGCGCCCGCTCCGTCAGACGCCTTCGATCGCTTCCAGTCGTCCGGTTCGGATCGCGTCGGTGAAGGCCTCGTAGTCGCGCTCGTTTTGGTCGGCGTAGCGTTCGGAGAAGTCGACGATCGCCTTGTCGAACGCGTCGCCTTTGCCCAGGTACGCGGTGATCGCGATCGGGTCTCCCGAGCGGGCGTGTGCGCGGGCGAGCGTCCACGCGCATTGGCGCGCGTAGAACCCGAGCGCGGTGGGTGACAAGGACTCGACCTCGGCGGAGCCCTTCATGTCACGGAGCTGTCGCCAGTAGAGGTAGCGGTTCTCCTGCTCGCCCTTTGTCCAGCCGAGGTAGATGTCGCTGGCGGCCTGCATCATCCGCTGTCCGTTCACGACACGCTCGCCGGGCTGCTTGTAGCGGCTCTTCGGCAGGTGATCCTCGAGCACCGAGGCCGTTGCCTCCTTGACCTGGAGGAACAGTGGATCGTTCTCGTCGCGTCCCTGGAGCAGGACGATGAACGCGCGCGTGCCGACACTGCCGACGCCGACGACCTTGCGCGCCATATCGACGATCTGGAACTTCTCGAGCAGGTGTCGGTGGTCGTCCCGCAACGTCGCCCGGTAGGCGCGGAACTGCTCGCGGATCGCGTGCTCCAACTGCTCGGTCGAGAATCCGTACAGCCCTTCCAGGTCGCGTCGAGGGATGACGAGGGGCGGCTGGCTGACGATCCGATAGCGGCCGTCGACGAGCTCGCCGAGCTTCGACAGCGCCTGCAGGCTGTCGCGCGTGCGGGCCTTCTCGGCGGTCTTCCTCGCCGTCTTCGCCTCGGCCGCAGCCGCCTTCTTCTCCTTCTTGGCCTTCTTCTTCTTCGTTTCGTCTTCCCGACGTGCCCTTGCTCGCACCCACGAAACTCTCGATCGCCGCCATCAGCGTCGCCTCGGACAGATGGGCGTACCAGACCTCCATCGTGGTCATCTCGGCGAACTCGGCCATCGCCACCCGGTAGGCGCTCACCGAGGCGAGCGTGACGTCGCGAGCTTCGGCCTTGCGGAAGCCGTTGTTGCGCGCCGCGATCGTGAAGCTCGCGGACATTCGTTTCAGGTCGTATTCGAATGGACCGGGCAACGTCTCGTCGAAGTCGTTCAGGTCGAACAGCAGCTGTCGCTCGGGGGACGCGAACACTCCGAAGTTCGACAGATGGGCGTCGCCGCAGAGCTGAACCTTCAAGCCCGCCCTGGGCGTCTGCTCGCAGGTCGGCGGCCATGATCTTGGCCGCGCCCCGGTAGAAGGTGAACGGCGAAACCAGCATCCGGCCGTGACGCACCGGCACCAGGTCGGGCTCACGGTCGTGTTCTGCTCCTCGAGCAGCGCCACCGGGTCGGAGCGATTTTCGTCCGGCTTCCAGCCGGCAGGGGCCGAGGTGGCAGTCAGTTCCCGGGCGTTCATCCCCATCGCCCGACGTTCCTCGATGCTCGGGTGTTCGATCTTGGTCACGCTCATGATTGCCAACCTCCTGCCTGGCGTGCGTCTGCGGCGCCAACGAGTTCCGCGCCGCGTCGCCGCTTAATGGGGCGGCGAACTCGAGCGTCCGACTCGATGTCTTTGCGACGGGCCCGACACTAGACGCCTGCTGCCGCCCAGATCTTGGTGGTTCGCCGGTTCACCCCGGATGATTCGCCGGTCGCGCCCTTGCATCCAGGGACGTGCCTACGAGAATCGTTCCACCACGACAGGAGGGTGGCCGGATGGTTCTCGCAGCAAACGGATTTTGGCTCTGGACGATTCTTGCCGTCGCGATCTGGATCGCGATCGCGTTCTGGCCCGCGCGTGTTGCGGCCCGAAAGGGCCACAGCTTCTTCGGCTACTTCATCTTCAGCCTGATCTTCTTCCCGCTGGCCCTGATCGTTGCCTACGTGGTCTCCGACAAGACGGCGGCGGCAACGGCAACGACCTACTAAGGAGGTCGCATGAGCGAGACCACGACCGAGTCCGTCCAAGAGACGGATCTTGACGCACTGGGCCCTGTCGACTATGTCATCGTCGAGTTTCCGGCGGGGGCGAGCACCTTCACGGGCGAGATGGCCGAGGAGCTGGTGAGGTTGGTCGACGCCGGAATCATCCGGGTGATCGACGTCCTGATCCTCACCAAGGACGAGGACGGCACGATCGACGCGATGGAGCTTTCGGACGTCCCCGAGTTCGGGGAGCTCGAAGCTCTCGAGGCCGCAGCTGGCGGAGCTATTGGCCGCCGATGACGTCGAGCACCTCGCCGCGGCGATGGAGCCGGGGAGCACGGCCGGAGTGCTCATCTGGGAGAACCTGTGGGCTGCGCCATTCGCATCGGCGGCGCGCCGTTCGGGTGGTCAGCTGATCGCCACCGGGCGGATTCCCATCCAGGCGATCGTCGCCTCCATCGAGGCCGATGACGCACGTGCGACCGAAGGAGTCTGAGATGCCAGTCAGAGCAGCGCGCGTGGGAAGGGTCGGTGTCGTCGGCGCCCCGGTGGCAAAGACCGCGGTCGTGGCGAAGGCCGTCACGCCCGGACCGTCGCCGGTGGCGAAAACGGCGGTCGTGGCGGCAGCAGTCACACCCGGGAGGCCAGGTCGCCGACGGATCTAGCCCACGAGCGACCGAGATCACGACTGGCTGAGAGGAGCGTATTGATGAGCGACCCGACAATCGACCGCAGCAAGCTTCCGATTCGGCGACCGCCGTTCGCGGGCGCGACGGGGCGGACACTCGCCGAATCGGCACCGGACTGGAACCAGTCGAGCCACGTCGAGCCGCCCGAGGGCGCGCCGAACGTGCTGCTCGTCCTGATCGACGACGCGGGCTTCGGCAATCCGAGCACGTTCGGCGGTCCGATCCAGACACCGAACTACACGCGGCTTGCGGAGAACGGGCTGCGCTACAACCGCTTTCACGTCACCGCGCTCTGCTCGCCGACCAGGGCGGCGCTGTTGACGGGGCGCAATCATCACCGCGTCGGCTTCGGCATGGTGGGTGAGTTCTCCGGACCCTTCCCGGGGTACAACGCGACCGTCCCACGCGACTGTGCGCCCTTCCCGCGGATCCTGCAGGAGAACGGCTATCTGACGGGAGCGTTCGGGAAGTGGCATCTGACCCCGGACAACCAGCAGGGCTTCTCGGGCCCGTTCGATCGCTGGCCGACTCGGCTCGGGTTCGACTACTTCTGGGGCTTCCTGGGCGGTGAGGCCGGGCAGTACGACCCGCTGATCGCAGAGAACCAGAAGATGATCGGCGTCCCCGAGGCGAAGGACGGCGAGCAGTACTACTTCCAGGACGATCTCGCCGACAAGACGATCGACTGGATTCACAAGGTTCGCTCGGAGAAGCCGTCCACGCCGTGGTTCGCATACGTCGCCACCGGCTGCAGCCATGCCCCGCACCACGTGCCGCGCAGGTGGTCGGACAAGTACGCGGGCGCATTCGACAAGGGTTGGGACGTGATGCGCGAGGAGACCTTCGCGCGTCAGAAGGAGCTCGGCGTCGTTCCCGCGGACGCGGAGCTGTCGCCGCGCAACGACGCGTTCCCGACGTGGGACTCGCTCGACGAGACGAACAAGCGCCTCTACGCCCGCCAGATGGAGGTCTACGCCGGCTACTCGGAGAACGCCGACTGGAACATCGGCCGGATCATCGACGCGATCGACGAGATGGGGGAGCTCGAGAACACCGTCGTGATGTGGATCTGGGGCGACAACGGCGCGAGCATGGAGGGGACGCTCGACGGGGACGTTCAACGAGATGACGACGCTGAACGGGATCCCACTCACGCCCGAGCAGCAGATGGGGCTCCTGTTCAAGCACGGTGGACTGGAGGCATGGGGTGGCGAGGAGCTGGCCCCGCATTACGCGGCCGGCTGGGCCTGGGCGGGCAACGCACCGTTCGACTGGGGCAAGCAGGTCGCGTCGCATCTCGGCGGTACGCGGAACCCGATGGTCGTGCACTGGCCGGGCGGGATCGGTGACCCTGGCGCGGTCCGCAGCCACTACACGCACGTGAACGACGTCGGTGCGACCGTCCTCGACCTCGCCGGGATCTCGATGCCGGACACGATCGACGGAGTCGAGCAGCAGCCGTTCGACGGCGCGACGTTCGCCGACTCGTTCTCGGACGCGGCGGCACCCGAGCGCCACACGCAGCAGTACTACGAGATCCTCGGCAACCGGGGGATGTACAAGGACGGCTGGCTGCTGGCCCAGCGGCTGCAGCGGATTCCATGGGACCTCGACCCGGAGAAGTTGCGCGCGTTCGGCCCGGGTTGGAATCCCGACGGCGAGCCCGTCCAGCTCTACTACCTGCCCGACGACTTCACGCAGTCGAAGGACGTCGCGGCCGAGCATCCGGAGAAGGTGAAGGAGCTCACCGAGCTCTTCTGGGCTGAGGCCGAGGCAAACAACGTCCTGCCGTTGCTCGGCGGCCTGACCTCCTTCTTCGGCATGGTGCCGCCGATCCCGAAGGAATCGAAGTTCGTCTACCGCGGCGACATCCAGAACATCCCGAGCGGGATGATCCCGCGGATCTACAACCACTCGTACACGATCAGCGCCGATCTCGTGATCCCGGAAGGCGGTGCAGAGGGCGTCATCGTCGCGGAGGCCGACAACCTCGGCGGGTTCGCGCTGTTCGTGCAGGACGGGAAGCTCAAGCACACGTACTCGATGCTCGGGGTACTCGAGTACACCCAGACGGCAGAGACGCCGCTCCCCGCAGGGGACGTCAGCGTCGAGATGATCTTCGCAGCCGATGCGCCGAAGCCCGCGACCGGCGGCGAGGTGACGCTGCTCGTCAACGGCGAGCCGGTCGCGAGCGGACGGATGGAGCACACCGTGCCGGGCCGCTTCTCGGGCTACTCCGGGATGGACATCGGTCGTGACAACGGCCTCGTCGTCGACAAGAGCTATGCCGACAAGGCTCCGTTCGCCTTCACGGGCGAGATCAAGCAGGTCACCTTCGACATCGCCCCGGACATGAGCGAGGAGGACCGACAGGCGCTGCACGAGCACGCGGAGCAGGCGCTCGCGGCCCATGCGGCAAGCGCGTAGGACGAACGGGGAGCGGCGGCGTCCGTCGCGCCGCTGCTCCCTCCAGCCGCGATTCAGGAACGAGGGACCCGGACGGCGGTGATCCGAAGTCAGGATGCGGGAGGACAGTGAGGCCCGCCATGCGGGCGCTCATCAACCGCGCGCCGCTTACGGCGATCATGGCGCTCTCTGCCTGTGCGTGGACCGCCGGACATCGAGCTCGTCGGCGTTGATGGAGCGCCGATCGCGTCTTCGGCGACGACGTGTCAGCGGCGTCGCCGAGCTTCATCCGGGGTGAACCTGGGTCTCGGCGCTCCAGAGCGCCCGTGCCAGGTCCATGCTGGATCCGGCAACGAAAGGCGACAAGGAGGTAGCGATGGCAATCGGACCGGTCCAGTTGCTAGTGCTCGGCTTCGAGCACCCGGACTTCCATGGTGAGGTCATCGAGGAGCTGGAGAAGCTCCGCAAGAGCGACACGGTGCGTGTGATCGACTCGCTCGCGGTGTACAAGGACGCCGCCGGCGAGGTCGAGGTGATGCACCTGAGCAACCTGACCCGCGAAGAGGCGATCGAGCTCGGCAGCAAGGTCGCCGCGCTGATCGGACTCGGGATCGAGGGGGAGGAGGGCATGGAGGCCGGCGCCGCGCTCGGCGCCGAGGCCGCGGCCGAAGGCGGGATCGAGGTCTTCTCCGACGAGGACGCATGGGACGTCCTCGAGGAGATCCCGAACGACTCCGCCGCCGCGCTGATCCTCCTGGAGCACCACTGGGCGGTGCCGCTGCGCGACGCGATTGTCCGCGCCGGCGGCATTGGCCTCGCGGACTCCTTCATCCATCCCGCGGACCTCGTCGCGCTCGGGCTCGCCACGGCGGCCGAGGCGGAGGAGCTCGAGTCGATGCACCCCAGCAAGACCGCAGCGATGTGAACCCGGGGAACCGGTCAGCGACAGTCAAACACGGAGGGAGAGACGATGAGAGCCCGTAGAGTCGCCCGGCGCACGTCGAGGCGCGTAGCTCGGCGTAGGTAGGCCGCCCCGTACGAACGACGCGGCGCGGCGACCATCCGAGACACGCGTTCGGATCGGTTTCGACGGCCGACGTCGATCCTCGAGACCCGGGGGCGGCGCCCGTGGGGGGATCACGCCGCCCCCGGCCCAGTCCAGAAACCGCGCGCCGCAGCGACGAGCGCGCGCTCACCTTCGCGTCGGCGTCACGCGGTTCATCCGGGGTGATTCAGGCCGGCGGCCTTGAAGCGCGCATGACCAGCCAGAAGGATTGCGGCTGTGCACGCGCGACGACTGTGAACCGATTCCGAGCAAGCGAGCGCGAAGGGTGTGGTGATGAGCAAGTCGACGATCGATCGGACGGTTCTTCCCATTCGGCGATCCCCTCGATGCCCCGAATGAAACGCGCATGGCCTGCTCGGTGCGCCACGAGACGAAAGGAACGAGTGTCATGAGCGACAACGACCAGCTGGACGTGATGATCGCCGTCTATCTGATCCCGGATCTCGCACAGACGGACTTCGACGCGTTCGTGAAGCTCGCTGAGGAGGGAGCGATCTCGACCGATGGCGTGGCGCTCGTCAGCAAGGACGCCGAGGGAGAGGTGACGGTCCAGGAGACGGGAGACCACCTGGGGCGCAAGGGCGTCAAGGTCGGGGGAGGCGTGGGTCTCGTTGTGGGACTCTTCGCCCCCCCGCTTCTCGCCGCCACGGCGATCGGGGCAGTTGCGGGTGGTGTCCTCGGCAAGGTCGCGCGCAAGCGCGCCCAGGCGGGGATCGGCGAGAAGATGGACGACGCGCTGCCACCGGGCTCGGCGGGGATCATCGCGATCTACGACCACGACGACGCTCGCGTCGTCGCCGGGGCACTCGGGAATTCGATCCGCTCGTCCATCGCACAGATCGACAAGGCCTCTGCGAAGGAGCTCAAGGCCGGGCTCGAGGAGGCCTCGGCAGGGCTCGGAGGTTGAGACGATGACGTCCCAACCCACCCGCGGATTCGTCGTCGTCACGGGTACCTCCACCGGGATCGGCGCTGAAACTGCACTCCAGCTCGTGGACAAGGGCTTCCATGTCTTCGCTGGAGTTCGGAGAGAAGTCGACGGAGACGCGCTCCTGGCTCGTGCCCAGGAGCGCGTGACGCCCCTGATCATCGACGTCACGGATGCCGCCACGATTTCGGTGGCCGCGGCTGCGGTCGCCGAGGTCGTGGGCGACTGTGGCCTCGCCGGACTCGTCAACAACGCCGGCATCGGCGTCCCCGCACCCCTCGAGTTCCAGCCGATGGCCGACTTCCGGAGGCAGCTCGAGGTCAACCTCTTCGGACCTGTGGCCATGATCCAGGCGTTCATGCCCCTCATCCGAAGCGGGGGCGGCCGGATCGTCAACGTCGGGTCGATCGGTGGGATGCTCGTCCTACCGCTGAACGGTGCGTACAGCGCGTCGAAGTTCGGGATGCGGGCCATCAGCGACGCGCTCCGGTTGGAGCTGCGTCAGTGGAACATCCACGTGTCCCTGATCGAGGTCGCGCCCGTCGAGACCGCCATTTTCGGCAAGACGTTCGACGCGTTCGACGCGCTCGAGAGCACTCTCGGGAGCAAGGGCTTCGCGCTCTATGCAGAGCAGATCGCAGCGATTCGGACAGCGGTCGAGAAGGCAGCGGCGGACGCCGATCCGCCGCTCGTCATCGCCGAGGCGATCCATGATGCCCTCACCTCGAAGAAGCCGAAGACGAGGTACCTGGCCGGCCACGGCGGGAAGCAGACCGCCCTCGCGGCAGCGCTTCCCGACCGAGCCCGCGATCTCGCACTCGCACGCGAGCTCGGACTTCCGAAGCCACAGGGGCACGCCACCGCCGGGGTCGCTCGAGAGGAGAGAGCGTGAGCACCGACCGGAAACCCAGTGTCCTCATCGTGTACTTCAGCCTCACCCAGCAGTCCGCCCGTGTGGCGGAGGCGATGGAGGGGGCGCTGACGGCGCGCGGCTGCGATGTGAAGAAGGCGTCGCTCGAGTTCACCGACGAGCGGTGGGCGCCGCGGCTCTCGAGGTTCCCGATGACGCACCCCGTCCCTCAGCTGGCGAGCATCCTGCCAGCACAGGCCCGCCACAGGACCGGTGAGATCGGCATTCCACCGGAGGGGCAGGAAGGCGACTACGACCTCGTGCTTCTCGCCTCGCCCACGTGGTGGTTCCAGACGAGCATGCCGATGCGCTCCTACCTCGAGTCGCCTGCCGCGCGGTCGGTGCTGGACGGCACGCCGTTCGCGTGCGCGTCGATCTCCCGCCGCTACTACCGCTTCAACCTCGGGCAGATGAAGAAGCTGGCCGAGAAGTGCGGTGGGCAGTTCATCGACCGGACGCACTTCGTCGCCGCAGGCGGCCAGGTGAAGTCGATGCTCTCGTGGCTCGGCTACGTGAAGCACGGGGAGAGCCAGCAACGGGTCTTCGGGCTGAAGATGCCTCCGCCGAACCTCCGGCCTGATTTCGACGAGCAGGCGCGCAGCTTCGTGGGCGGCATCGTGGATGAGCTCTTCCACCTGCCGGCGGCAGCGGAAGCCGACAGTCCGTCGCCGGCCGACGCGACCGCAACCGGGTGATGGTTGGCTGACGCGCAGCCCTCGCGACCGTGGCAGCGACCCACGCCCGGAGTGTCGCTGTGGTCCCTTGGCGGGGATTCGACGTCGTCGGAGCGAGCACGGAATCGGTGACACGCCGCCAGACTGGCGGACATTTGGCAAACATCAGCGACGCGATTGCCGAATTCACCCCGGGTGATCCGCTTTCGAGGTCAGCAACCCTCGCGGCGGACGCGGAGAATGCCCTCCATGCGCGAGTACAGGCTCGAGACGCCGCGCGGGGCAGGCATCGCAGGGCTCGCCTTCTCGGCGCTGTTCGTCGTCGCCGTTCTTGCGCTGCGCGTCCGACCGGCGTCGGGATCGAGCGCTCAGGAGATCGCGGACTTCTACCTCGAGCAGCAGGAAGGCCGTGTGGCCCTGATCGGCCTCTATGTCGTTCCGTTCGCAGGTATCGCCTTCCTCTGGTTCGTGGCCGCGATCAGGAGCCACCTCGGCGCGCAGGAGGATCGCTTCTTCGCGACCGTCATGCTCGGGAGCGGCATCCTCTTCGTAGCGATGCTCTTCGCGGCCTCGGCAGCCGCCGGCGCGCTCGTCGCGGGTGTCAAGTTCCTCGACCAGCCGGCCCCGAGCTCGGACACCGTCGTGCTTGCCCGTGCAATCGGGTTCGCATTCCTCTTCGTCTTCGGCGTCCGCGTCGCTGCCGTCTTCATGCTCGTCGCCTCGACGATCGGCCTGCGTACGGGCCTCCTGCCCCGTTGGCTGGTCGGCGCCGGGTACGTCTGCGGGCTCGTCTTCCTGTTCACGGTCGCGTACGTCGAGATGCTTGCGCTCCTCTTTCCGGCCTGGGTAGCAGCGGTCAGCGTCGTGATCCTGCGAGCCCCGAGCCGCAGCGAGTGAGACGCGTCACGTCGCCCACTCTCGCGACCGTCCGCGAACTCGCGCACGAGCTCGTCCGAGCTCTGGGCAGTGCGCCCGGAGCTCGAACGCGCGCTCGCTTGCCGAAGCTCGTCGGTTCTACGACGAGGACGAGCAGTCCGGCCCGGTGAGGGTCGACTTTGTGGTGGAGGCGAGCGACTGTGCAGCGGTCGTCACGTCGTTCAGCGCATCTGAGGCAGACGCGTCGTCCGGGACGTCATCGACGGCGGACTTGAAGTCGTCCCAGGCGTTGTCCAGCGTGCTCATGTTGATGCTCGCCAGATTGGACGCGTCGCTCTTCACATTGTCCCAGTCGCTCTGAATGGAGTCGATGTCGTCCTGATAGTCGCTCTTCGAGGCCGTACTCGGATCGAGTGCAACGAGCGCCTGGACGTCCGAATACATCGTCTCGAGACTCGAGCAGAAGCTGGCTTGGGCGTTGGCCTCCGAGTTCCTATCTCGACTCACGGCGTAGATTCCGAGCAGAATCGCCGCGGCGGCGCCGACGATCACGAGAAAGAGGACTCCCCGGCTCATTGGTAACCCTCCTCCGAGCTACTCGCGAGCCCGTAGATGACCCCGGACGCGAGCGCGATCATTGCGATGGACCACCACGGCGCGAACGCGATGGTCAAGAAGCCTTGGACGATGACGACCACCGCCCAGACATAGGCGACGACCTTGCCGAACCCGCCGCCGCCGAGGAGCGAGTACCCGGCGAAGAACGCGAGCGCGGAGATCGCGAGATCCCACACCCCGGCGATCCAGAGGTCATTGCCGAAGATCGAGCTCGTGAGGTCGTTTACGTCGTTGGAACTGTCGAAGTACGTGAACGCCGAGATGATCCGGACGAAGCCGATCGCGAACATTGCAACAGCGGCGAACGTCACCCAGCCGCTTCGTCTGCCGAATTCTTGAGTTGACATCGCGCCTCCCGTCCGTTCGTGAGAAACGAGCCGACTCTAGAACGGCTCGTGCGCTATGCCTATCGCGGAGGGGTCGTTCACCCCGGATGAACGTCGCGGGGTTCTCCTGGCAGGATCCCGGCCTCGGCGGCTCGCTCGATCATCTCCTGACGCGTCGTTGCGCCGAGCTTCCGGTAGATGCTGCGGCGATGCGTCTTCACCGTGTTCGGCGAGAGCCAGAGCTCGCTCGCCACCTGTGCGACAGAGAGTCCGTCCAGGAGGAGGTCGAGCACTCGACGCTCCGCGTCGCGTGAGCTCCTCGCCGAGGAACCCCTCGTGCCGCGCGCGACGGTGGAGTGCGTCGTCCGTCTTCCAGTAGAGCTCCCCGAGCACGCCGACGTCCGGAAGCTCATCCAGTTCCGCGCGGGCACGCGAGAGCGCGTCTGCGGCGCCGGCCGAGTCTCCCAGGCGGTGTCGCGCCGCGGCGAGATGGATGTTGGCATGCGCGTGCCAGTAGGACGATTCGTCGCGCCGGCGAGCTCCACGGCACGTTCGAGGTGCTCGATCGCTGCATGGAGATCTGCCCCGCTCATCAGCACGCATCCGAGGGCGAGGTGCGGATTGGCTGCGGCGGCGGTCGCAGCGTGGCCGATCTCCTCGGCGAGCGCGAGGGCGTCCCGCGCGAGAAGCTCCGCGCGCTCGGCATCGCCCGTCTGCGAGCTCGATCAGCGACGAGGTACGCGAAGTGCAAGGATGCTCGTCGCGCGACGCCTCGCGCCTGGGAGTGTCCGGGCCTCCTCGAGCGGCGCTCGCGCCTCCTCGTCGCGACCGGCGAGGAAGAGGGCCTGTCCCAGCGGCACGAGGCCCGCGTACCGCCATTCGCTTCGGGCGCGGCTCGGTCTCGAGCACGAACCTGGCCGGCTGCTCGGCGTCCGCGATACCACGGCTGAGGTACGTCGAGCTGATCATCGCGACCACGGAGCGGATCGACGTGATTCCGTTGGCGAGCGGGCCGTAGTCGGGACCGTCCTCTGCGACGCGGAGCCATCGCTCGACTTCGTCGCGCCCTTGGCCGCTCAACCGTGCGCTGAGTGCGCGAACGGCCGCGAGCTCGCGGTCCTCCAGCGCCTCAGGCCAGGAGAGGGAGTCGAACCAGCGGTTGACCGTCGTCATTCGACCGACGGACAGCAACGGGACGGCCGCACGCAGTCACGAGCATGCTCGCGCGCGTGAGCTCCTTCGCCGCGATCGCGTGGCGTATCGCCCGCTCGATGTCGCCGTGCTCCTCGAACCAGAGCGATGCTCGGGCATGCAAACCGGGCGACGAGCCCGGGGTCCCGGTCTCGAGCTGGCGCCTCAAGACGTCAGCGAAGAGGTGGTGGTACCGGTACTCGGACCCGGTCGCGTCGAGGCGTACGAGGAAGAGGTTCGAGCGCTCGATCTCGGCGAGCATCGACGCAGAGTCGTCGCGCTCGAGTACGACGTCGCATAGCGGTGCGGAGAGTCTGTCGAGCACCGACGAGTGCGCCATGAAATCTCGGACGTCGAGATCCTGCCGAAGCCGACGACATCGCGGGCGAGGTAGTCGAAGATGTCGCGCGTGCCACCCGAGAACTCATCGACGAAGTGCTGAGGGTCGTCCTGCTCCTTGAGCGACGATGGCGGCCAGACAGAGCCCCGCGAGCCAGCCCTCGGTCCGCTCGGTGAGTCTGTTGGACTTCCCGGGTCGTGAGCCGAACGTCGGCCTCTCGAAAGCAGCGTGGCGGCCTCGGCGGGCGAGACACTGAGATCCCGTGCTCTGAGCTCCGTCAGCTCGCCGTGGGCACGGAGCCGCGCAATCGGCAGGCGGGGTCGTGTCGGCTCGAGATGACGACCTGGACTGCGTCGGGCGCGCGATCCACGAAACTCGCCGATCGCCTCGTCATCGGCACGGTTCTCCGTCAGGTGCCAGTCCTCGAGCACGAGGACGACAGGAGGGCAGTCGGAGAGTTCTTCGATGAGGAGCGGAAGCCCCGTCTCGATGATCGCTTTCGGCCCTGCGGCGAACGCCATGAGGGAGCGCTGGCCCGCGCGGTCGTGGACGTCATGGAGCGCTGTGATCACATGGCCCCATAGCCTCGCGGGGTCCGAGTCCATCGGGTCGAGGGAGACCCACGCAAAGGCGTTGACGATCGGCATCCGGCTGCCGCCCACTGGGCGAGAAGCGTCGTCTTCCCGTACCCCGCGGGAGCGCAGACGAGCGTCAGCCTCCGCTCCCTGCCGCTGCGCAATCTCTCAATCAGATCTGCGCGCTGGAGCAGACCGTCGTGGACGTGCGGGGGGCGGAGCTTGGTGGCGACAACGTACGGCGCCCGCGGCGACACGTTCGCGTCTGTGATCGTCTTGCCGCTTGCGATCCTTGAACTGTCTCTCAATCGCGCGCCCACTGCAAGCGACGTTCACCCCGGGTGAACCGGATGCTCGAGCGTGACGCTGGGCAGACTCGTCGTCATGCTGGACTTTGGCGAATGCACGCGACCGATAGGAGCAGGAACGACCACGTACGAGGTACTGGTCCGCGGAGAGCTGAGCGACGAACTCATCGCAGACCTCGGCGCGCGCCAGTTCGACGCCACGCAGCGGCAAGACCCTGGTCGTCGTAGACGTCATCGACCAATCGCACCTGCACGGGGTGTTGGGGTGGTTCGAGGCTCGCAACATCGAAATCGAGAGGGTCAATCCGGTGTGAGCGCCGAGAAGGCGGTGCGTGGGCTTGTCGCCGGCAGCTCGTTGCCCACGCGGCACCTCAGAAGGCGTTGCTCCGCCTCGCTGCTCCACGGCGTCTGAGCGCACTCTGCAACGTGAGCGTGGCGACCGCGCTCGCCACCATCATGGCCACGTTCACGCCGAGCACCCCCAGTGCGCCTGTGGCGGTCCGGAGCTCGCCCAGGCCGGCCGCAACGCCAAGGTAGGCGGCGGCCGGGATCGTCGTCACCGAGATGGCCACGCCTACACCCGAGCTGGCGCGGGTCTCCAGCGCCAACATGCCGGCGACGCCGGCGGCCAGGGCGACAGCGATCGTCTCGTTGGTGACGCTCGTGAGGCCGCCGAGCACACCGGTCTCTTGCAGGTTGAAGCCGGACGGAATGAGATCGAGCCGATCCTGGGTGAACGTGAGGATCACCGCTGTGGTGCCTGCTATCGCGAGGCCCAACGCAAGCGTCAGTAGGGCGCGACCGGCGAGCGACGGTCGACGGCCCGCGATGCCGACCCCGACCGCCGTAATGGGCAGGAGATCCGGGCTGACAGCCATCGCACCGACGATCAGGATTCCGTTGTTGTCGAGCACGCCGTAGCAGCCGATCGCGCCTGCTGCGACCATGAACGCGAGGTAGCTTGCGAGGGGTCGCGCGTTCAACCACGCGGTTCCGAGGACGTCGGCCCACACGAGGCTGGCCTCGGCGGGTCCTTCGGTGAGTGAGCCGATGACGTCAACACGCGTCAGCGTGATTGCAGCATCGGGGACGCCCTCGCGGTGGAGGACTTTCAGCAGCGCGTCGACCGCGCTCGGCTGGACCGCCGCCGTGAGGACGGAATTGCCCGCCTGCACGGCACGAACGACCCTGACTCTGCTGACGCCCTCGACCTTCTCGAGCGACGTCGCGACCTCCGGCATCGCTGCCGTTTCGCCGAAGACATCGAGATTGATCATTCCATCTCACCTCCCAGCTCTGGTAGAACAGCCGCCGCAACGGGGCACAGTTCCGCCGACAAACTCGTTCGCTCGTGGCCGTGCGGAAAGCATCTTCGTCCGGCGAGCCGGTGGCCGGCCTATGTTCACCCGGGTGAACGGACCGTCCGACCGGTGACCCGGTGAGATGATCCGCCGGTGTCGAATGCTGGATTCGAGGGGCTTGCGACGGCCGGCCCAGCTTTGGTCCGGGGGTGTTGACGATGACCGTTGCCGTAACGACGGTGGATCTCGCGCGCGCGCAGTTCGCGATGACGTCGCTGTACCACTTCCTGTTCGTGCCGCTGACGCTCGGGCTGGCGCCGCTGGTCGCGGTGATGCAGACGCTCTGGTACCGGTCGGGCGACGAGGCGTGGCTACGGGTGACGCGTTTCTTCGGGACGCTGATGCTGATCAACTTCGCGATCGGCGTCGCGACGGGGCTGGTGCAGGAGTTCCAGTTCGGGATGAACTGGTCGGTCTACTCCGAGTACGTCGGCGACGTGTTCGGTGCGCCGCTCGCGATCGAGGGGTTGGCGGCGTTCATGCTCGAGTCGACGTTCCTCGGTCTCTGGATCTTCGGTTGGGATCGGCTCTCGCGCCGCGTCCACCTCGCGACGGTGTGGTTGTTCGCACTCGGCACCTGGCTCTCGGCCTTCTTCATCATCGTCGCCAACTCGTGGATGCAGCGGCCGGTCGGCTCGACGGTCACGAACGGTCGCGCCGAGCTGACCGACGTCTGGGCGCTGCTGACGAATAGGCTTTCGCTCTGGGCGTACGGGCACGTCGTGATGGTCGGCGTCACGACCGCGGCAGCGGTGATCTTCGGCGTCTCCTGCTGGCACCTCGTCCGTGGCCGGAACGAGCACCTCTTCCGCAAGGCTGCCGGGCTCGCGCTGATCGTGGGCGTCCCGATCTCGGCCGTCAACCTGTGGTGGGGAAGCCACCTCGGCATCGTCATCACCGACTACCAGCCGATGAAGATCGCGGCGACCGAGGCGCTCTGGGAGACGGAGCAGCCGGCCTCGTTCTCCCTCTTCCAGATCGGCGGCTTCACGAAGGACGACCAGACACCGAGCTTCTCGATCGAGATCCCGAAACTCCTCTCGTTCCTCGCCACCGGGTCGTTCAACGGCGAGGTGCAAGGGCTCAACCCGCTCCAGTCGCAGTACGAGCGAGAGTTCGGGCGCGGCTCGAACTACATCCCGCCGGTGGAGACGGCCTACTGGGCGATGCGGGTCATGGCCTACCTCGGCAGCCTCGTCTTCCTCGTGCTCGGAGTCGGTGCGCTTCTCTGGTGGCGCAAGCGGTTCGAGACGAGCAGGTGGTTCCTCTGGGTCGGTGTCTGCACCGTTCCGCTCCCGTACCTGGCAGCGCTGGCCGGCTGGGTCCTGACAGAGGTCGGGCGCCAGCCGTGGATCGTCTGGGGGCTGCTCAAGACGGCCGATGCGAATTCTCCGAGCGTCTCCAGCACCACGATCGCCGTGAGCCTCGCCGTGTTCGGCCTGCTCTATCTCGTTTTGACGGTCCTCAACTTCGTCCTCCTGCGCCGCTACGCGCGCTTCGACCCGCCCGACGTGGGCGGTGAAGGTGACGAGTTCGGCACCCCGGTGGTGTCGTACTGATGGATCTCGAGACCTTCTGGTTCGTCCTGATCGCCGTCCTGTGGGCCGGGTACTTCACCCTCGAGGGGTTCGACTTCGGGGTCGGCATGCTGTTGCCATGGGTGGGCGGCGATGACGACGACCGCTCGACGATGCTTCGGACGATCGGGCCGGTCTGGGACGGGAACGAGGTATGGCTGGTCGTCGCCGGCGGCGCGACCTTCGCTGCCTTCCCCGCGTGGTACGCCACGATGTTCTCGGGGTTCTACGTCGCGCTGCTCCTCGTGCTCTTCTTCCTGATCATCCGCGTCGTCTCGTTCGAGTGGCGGTCGAAGCACGAGAGCAGGCGTTGGCGGACATTCTGGACGTGGTGCAACACGATCGGGAGCGCCGGAGCGGCGCTGGTGTGGGGCATCGGTCTCTCCAACCTCGTACAGGGAGTGCCGATCGATGCCGACGGCGACTTCGCGGGGAGCTTCTGGGACCTCTTCAGCGGGTACACCGTCTTCGCCGGGATCACGGTCGTGCTCCTGTTCGTCTTCCACGGTGCCACGTTCCTGACGCTCCGCACCGTCGGCGGCCTCACCGATCGGGCCGGGCGGACTGCCCGCCGGCTCAGCGTGCCGGCGGCGCTCGTCGCTGCCGTCTTCCTCGTCTGGACGGTCGCGGTCGCGGTCGACAACAACGACAAGGACGTTTTCCCGCCGGCGCTGCCCGCGTTGCTCGGGATCGCGGCGCTGGCTCTCGCGGTTCTGTTTCTCTTCATGGGTCAGGCTGGACGTGCCTTCTCCATGACGGCGCTCGGCACGATCGCGCTCGTCGCGACGCTCTTCACGAGCCTCTATCCGCGCGTGATGGTGTCGAGTCCCGACTTCGGCAACAGCCTTACCGTCGACGATGCTGCCTCATCGCATTACGCGCTCCAGGTGATGAGCGTCGTTGCGATCATCTTCGTCCCGCTCGTACTGCTCTATCAGGGGTGGACGTACTACGTGTTCCGTCACCGGGTCGGCGACGTGCCCGTGGCGCCCGGCGCCGGTCCGGATGCCGCGGTCCCGACCACGGACCTGCCGCCGACCGCGTAGGGTCCCGGCGCCCGGGATGAGACACGCGATTGTCACCCCCGCCGTCGACGTGGCGGCCGGTGCGACGGCGAGGGCGACGGCGACGGGACAGCACCCGTGACCGGGCCGGTCGGGCAAGGATCGGTCGGAGCCTCGGCAACAGCCGACGACGACGAGCGGCCCTTCGTCGAACCGCGCTGGCCCGTCGCGGTGGCGCTCGGCGCGTTCGTCGTCATGACGATCGTGCTGCGGGTCGTCCAGCCTCACCGGGAGTCGCTCGGCTCGCCATGGCTCGTCCCGGGCATCGAGGTTCTCCTTCTCGTCGTCCTGATAGCGGCCGACCCAGCCAAAGTGGGTGAACGCAGACACTGGCTGCGTCCCCTCTCGATCGCGCTCGTCGCCTGCCTCGCCGTGGCCGCTCTGATCTCCACCGTCGTCCTGATCACCGAGCTCGTGCGGGGCGGGAAGGTGACCGAGGAGGCCACCTCGCTGCTCGCGTCGGGCGCGCTCATCTGGCTCGGAAACTGCCTGGTGTTCGGGCTCCTCTACTGGCTGCTCGACAGCGGGGGTCCCTACGCGCGGTACACGGGCGAGCGCCGGTTTTCCGACTTTGCCTTCACCCAGCAGATGAGCCCCGAGCTGGCACCGCCCGGATGGCGGCCACAGTACGTCGACTACCTCATCCTCGGACTGACCACAAGTACCGCCTTCAGCCCCACCGATGTCCTGCCGTTGACTCGCTGGGCCAAGCTGACGATGGCGCTGCAGTCGCTGATCTCGCTGACGGTGGTCGGCCTCGTGATCGCCCGGGCGGTCAATGTCTTCGCGTAGGCCGTCGATCCCGCTCCCGTCGTGACCGGCGAGCCGAGAACAGCCCGCTGTCCTGATCGCCACGGCGCCGAGCGGGCGCGGGGCGGACCGCCGTTGCCGTGGCGTGTGCCACGCCGATGATCCACGCCGTGATTCAGCTGCTCCTGTACGGGCTCTTGGCAGCCCTCAGCCCGCTCGCGTTCACGGCAACGATCGCCGTGACGCAATCCGGACGGCTGAAGGCGCTCGCGTTCGGCGCCGGATTCGTCGTGACCCAGCTTCTCACCTGCTCGCTGTTCGTGATCGCCGGCGTCGCCGTGACCGGGGTGAGAACGAAGGGGCACCCCGGCGTACAGGTCTTGCTCGGAGCCGCGCTCGCACTCGCGCTCGGCTGGGCCGCCCTCCAGGTTCGCCGGAGACCTCCGAAGGCAGGCGAGGCCAGCGAGCGGACGCAGGCTTTGCTCGAGCGACTCGGTCGTCTGCGTTTTCTCACCGCGGTGGTCGCGGGTCTGGTACTCGGCATCGGCGGGCCAAAGCGCCTGGTTCTGACCGCTTTCGCTGCCACGACGATTACGACGGCCGGCGTGCGCGACTCGAGCGAAGTCGCGCTCGTCGTCGTCTATGTCGCGCTTGCGACCGCGGTCGTCTGGGCGCCCGTGATCCTCTTCGTCCTCCTCGGCGAGCGTGCGGTCGCGCTCATGAAGGCCGCCCAGGGAGACGTCGGGCGCCGGCAGCCGGACGTCACCGCCCACGCGCTTCTGCTGCTCGCCTTGCTCTTTGGGCTCGACGCGATCGGCGTGTTGCTGTCCCAGGTGGTCTAGCGGAAGCCCGGCGCCTCGCGTGGCATGCGAGCGGGAAGGCGATGTCGGGATGATCATCCGGGTGAAAGCGCCGACGGCCAGGGCCCTCGGCCACATCTGGGACTGACCCAGGCATACGCTTCCAGGCGTGGCGGCACCCTCGATGCCCGACGCCGGCCGGGCCCGAGCGCGATGGATGAGCTGAGCTCAAGGGGAAGCTCGTGGCATCGGCTAGCGTCCGCGTCCTGAAGATCTACCTCGCCGGTCCGCTCTTCACGCCGTACGAGCGCTCGTTCATCGACGACTGCGCCGCCGCGCTCCGTGCTGACGGCTTCGAGGTCTTCGTTCCGCACGAGCACGAGCTCACGAGGGACGTCGACGTCACAGCCGCGTGGATCTTCGCGAAGGACCGGCCGGGAATCGAGCGCGCCGACGCGATGCTCGCGATTCTTGACGGCCCGTCGGTGGACGACGGCACCGCGTGCGAGATCGGGATGTTCCATGCACTGATGCAGTCGGATCCGTCCAAGAAGGGCATCGTCGGGCTCCTCACCGACATCCGCGGCATGCGCGGCGAGTCGACAGGAGTCAACCTCTTCGTCCAGGGTGCGATCGAAGACGTCGGCCAGATCGTCGCCTCCATCGACGAGGCCCGCGACGTGCTCAGAGCCTGGGGATAGAGCCCGGCCCCGTGCCCTCCTCAGGGCGGCGGGGCTACCATCCCCGGCGTGCGGAGGTACCACGTCACGACGTTCGGCTGCCAGATGAACGCTCACGACTCGGAGCGGATCAAGGGCATGCTCGAGTCGCTCGGGATCGGTGAGGCGTCCGCTCCGCAGGACGCCGACGTCCTCGTCTTCAACACGTGCACGATCCGCGAGAAGCCGGACACGAAGCTTGCGGCCTACCTAGGTGACGCGGCGGCGCGCAAGCGTCGGCAGCCCGATCTCGTCGTCGCGGTGGGCGGCTGCTACGCGGAGGCGCAGCGCGACCTGATCTTCGAGCGCTACCCGTTCGTGGACGTCGCCTTCGGGCCCGGCTCGATCCCGCATCTCGGCGAGTGGATCGAGGCCGGCGGGCATGCGGTACCGCGGGGGCGATTCGGCACGCACGAGACGTTCGCTGCGACGCTTCCCATGCATCGCGAGCGGCGGTTCAGCGCCTGGGTCCAGGTCTCGATGGGGTGTAACTCCACCTGCGCGTACTGCATCGTCCCGGCGGTCCGCGGTCGCGAGCAGAGTCGCCGCCCTGGTGAGATCATCGCCGAGGTCGAGGCGCTTGCCCGCGATGGGGTCAGGGAGATCACCCTCCTCGGCCAGAACGTCAACTCCTGGGGGCGCGACCTGGCACCGGACATCCGGACCGAGTTCGGGGAGCTCCTGCGCGCGTGCGACGCCGTACGCGGGATCGAGCGCATTCGCTTCACGAGCCCGCATCCCAAGGACTTCAGGGAGCCCGTGATCGCGGCGATCGTCGAGTGCGCGGCGGTATGCGAGCAGGTCCACCTTCCGCTCCAGTCCGGCGCGACGCGAATCCTGAAGGCGATGCGGCGGACGTACTCGCGTGAGCGGTACCTGGATCTCGTCGAGCGGCTCCGCGACGCGATTCCCGACCTGGCGCTCGGCACCGACATCATCGTCGGCTTTCCCGGTGAGACAGAGCAGGACTTCGAGCAGACGCTCGAGGTCGTGGAAGCGGTCGGCTTCGACAGCGCCTTCACGTTCGTCTACTCGCCGAGGGCGGGCACGGAGGCCGCCGTGATGTCCAGCCAGGTGCCCGAGGATGTCAAGCGCACGCGGATGGAACGGCTCGTCGAGGTCGTCCAACGCGGTGCCGCGCGCCGGAACGCCGCTCGAGTCGGCATGGTCGAGGAGGTGCTTGTCGAGGGGCCGAGCCGGACAGATCCGACCCTTCTGCGCGGGCGCACGCGGCGGAACACGACCGTCAACTTCGTCGGGACCGCCGCCACCGGGTCGCTCGTCCCGGTCGAGATCGAGAGCTCGACGTCGACGACGTTGCGAGGCCGGGAGGCGTCGCTCGTCGTCCTCTGACGGTTCGCCGGGCTGTGGAGCGATTGGCACGCTTCCGGCACGGCGCCGCGACGGACACGTGCGCGTTTCCACGTTAGGCTCGAAGCGTGGGGAGGAGGCCGGTGGCCCGAATGACAGGGCCAGGCGCGACATGTCCCGAGCGGACAGTCTCCCGGCCCGCCGACCGTCGCGGACAGAGAACTGCGGGTGGGGCAGCGCGTTGCCGCCCGCACGGCACGCATGCCGCCGTCGGCGCGGCGATGCGGACGCGGTGAAGGGCCGTCGCCGGTGACCGGGGTCGAGGTCGTCGCGATCTTCGGGCCGACCGCGTCGGGCAAGACCGCCGTTGCCGAGGCGGTCGCCGACCGATTCGGCACCGAGGTCGTCTCCGCCGACGCGATGCAGGTCTACCGCGGGCTCCCGATCCTCACGAACCAGCCCGTACGCGCGACCCGGCTCGTCGGGATCTACGATCTCGACGAGGAGATGAGCGTTGGCGCGTACGCCGCGCTCGCCCATCGGGAGATCGACGGCCTCGTCGCGGAGCGCGGGGTGGTGGTGGTCGCGGGCGGGACCGGCCTCTACCTGCGCGCAGCGCTTGCCGACCTGGAGGTGCCTCCACGTGTCGCGCCCGACGTGCGCGATCGGATCGCGCGCGAGGTCGACGCGGGCCGCGAGGCCGCGCATCGGCGCCTCGCGGGGCTCGATCCCGTCGCCGCGGAAGTCGTCAATGCGAACGATCGCAAGCGCCTGATCCGCGCGCTCGAGCTCGCGGAGACAGGCACGTCGCTCGTGGCCGGTCGCGACCGGCTCTGGGACGCTGCCACGCGGCGCCCGACGCTCGTCGTCGGGCTCGACCTCGCGCCGGACATCCTCGAAGGGCGGATCCGGGAGCGGACGGAGGCGATGTTCGCGCGAGGTGTCGTCGAGGAGGCCCGCGCGGCGCTCGCAGGATCGGTGTCGCGCACCGCCGAGAAGACGCTCGGCCTTTCGGAGATCGACGAGCTCGGCGAGGAAGCGCTCGAGCGAGTCGTCATCAGGACCCGGCGGTTCGCCGCC
Source organism: uncultured Actinomycetes bacterium (assembly GCA_963747125.1). Taxonomy (GTDB): domain Bacteria; phylum Actinomycetota; class Thermoleophilia; order Gaiellales; family Gaiellaceae; genus Gaiella. The sequence goes on from CAVVEN010000015.1 coordinate 90,976, forward strand.
TACCAGCGGAAGTGGATGCGTCGGATCCCCGGGCTCGTGCTCGTCGACGCGGCCAGACCGCCGGAGGAGATCGCCGACGAGGTCGTCGGGCACGCACGCCGATAGCCTCTGCTTCGATGCGCTTCGAGAAATGGCACGCACTCGGAAACGCCTACCTCCTCGTGGAGCAGCCCGACGCCGGCGCGCTCGCGCCGGAGCGCATTCGGCGTCTTTGCGACGTCGACACCGGAATCGGGAGCGACGGGGTGCTCGAGGTGACCCATCGCGACGGCTCCCGCGCAGCGGTCCGCATCTGGAACCCGGACGGCTCGACCGCCGAGCTGTCCGGCAACGGGACCCGGATCGCCGCGGCGTGGGTGCTGCATGAGACCGGGCTCCCCGAGGTCGAGATCGAGACCGAAAGCAGGGTGGTGCGCGCCCAGCCCGGGCAGCGGCAGGGCACGATTCGCCAGGATCTCGGCGCGGTCGCGGTCGCGCCCGACGAGATCCTCGACGTCGCCGGCGAGCGGCTGACGATCGTCCCGGTCGACGTCGGCAACCCGCATGCCGTCGTCCTGCGCTACGCCCTCTCGCGCGACGACCTCCTCCGCCTCGGGCCCGCGATCGAGACGCACCCACGCTTCCCGAGGCGGACGAACGTGCAGCTTGCCGCGCCCGAGCCGCGCGATGTCGTGTCGGTTCTCGTCTGGGAGCGCGGCGCAGGGGAGACCGCGGCGTCGGGGTCGTCCGCCGTCGCCGTCGCAGCAGCTGCGACTGCACGCGGCTGGTGCTCGAGCCCGGTGCGCGTGACGATGCCGGGCGGCGAGCTCGTCGTCTCGATCACCGGCGGGCAGGCGACCCTCGAGGGACCGGCAGAGCGGATCTGCGAGGGGCAGACCGAACTCTGACGCCGCCTCGCCGGGGTTCCTACACGGCGAGCTCGAACTCGCGGAGCACGTCGTTCAGGCTGAGCCGGAGGTCGTGCGAGGACTCGCGCCAGCCGACGATGAGAGCGCAGGAGAGCTGGTACGTCCCGGCCGGAAAGTCCTTCGGGCGGGTCCCGGGAACGACGACCGCCCGGGGCGGAACCTCGCCGCGGTACTCGACCGGCTCGCTCCCGGTGACGTCGATCACCGGGACGGACGCCGTCAGCGACACGTTCGCCGACAGCACGGCGCCCTCGCCGATCCGGACGCCTTCGGTGACGATGCAGCGCGAGCCGATAAACGCGCCGTCCTCCACGATCACCGGAGCTGCCTGCGGCGGCTCGAGCACCCCTCCGATACCGACGCCGCCCGCGAGGTGGACATCCGCGCCGATCTGCGCGCACGAGCCGACCGTCGCCCAGGTGTCGACCATCGTTCGCGGCCCGACCCAGGCGCCGATGTTGACGTAACCGGGCATGAGCACGACGCCTTCCGAGAGGAACGACCCGTAGCGCGCCACGCCGGGCGGCACGACCCGCACCCCGAGCGCGGGGTCGACGCGCTTCACGGGGATCTTGTCGAGGTACTGGATGCCGCCCACGTCCATCGGCTCGACCTTCCGCAGCCGGAAGTACAGGAGGATCGCCTTCTTCGCCCACTCGTTCACGACCCACCCGCCGGCGGCCGGCTCGGCGACCCGTACCACGCCGCGATCGAGAAGATCGACGGCCTCCTCGATCGGACCGGGGTCGAGATCGCCGCTCTCCCACAGCGCCTCGATCGTCTCGCGCAGCTCGCTCACAGCACGTCCTCCAGGATCTCCGCCGCCCGAGCGCACTCGTTCTCGGTGGGCACGAGCGCGTACCGCACGTAGCCCTCACCGGAGGCGCCGAGGTACGAGCCCGGCGTCACGAGCACGCCGCGCTCCAGGAGCCGCGCGGCGTGGCCCTCGGACGTCTCGCCGTTCGGGACCGCGACCCAGAGGTACATCGTCGCGGGCCCGCCGGCGTCGCGTAGGCCCTTCCGGCCGAGGACATCGAGGAGCAGCTCGCGCTTGCGTCTATAGGCCTCCCGGGCGCGCGACACGTGCTCCTCGTCCCCCCAGGCCACGACGGACGCCCGCTGGACGAACTCCTGCGGCGCTGTGCCGATGTTGGGCCTGAATTGCCGCAGCGCGGCCACCAGCGCCGGGTCACCGGCGACGAAGCCGCTGCGGAACCCCGTCATCGACGACCGCTTGGAGAGCGTGTTGAAGGCGACGACGTTCGTCAGGTCGGCGAGCTGGAGCGCCGACGGAGGCGGCTCGTCGAACCAGAGCTCGGAGTACGCCTCGTCGGCGGCGAGCACGAAGCCTCGCTCGCGCGCAAGCGAGGCGAGCCGCTCCAGGAGCCCGAGTGGCGCGACGGCGCCCGTCGGGTTGTTCGGGGAGTTGAGCCAGACGACGGCAGCGTGATCCCAGACCTCGTCCGGAACCTCGTCGAGGTCAGGGAGGAAGCCGTACTCCTCCAGCAGCGGGAGCTCGACGACCCGGGCGCCGGCGAAGGCCGCGCCGCGGCCCGGAACGGGATAGCCGGGCTCTGTCACGACGACGGTGTCTCGCCCGCCCGGAGCGTCGACGACGACCTGCGCGAAGGAGAAGATCGCCTCCTTCGAGCCGAGTGTCGGGACGATCTGCGCGTCGGGGTCGAGCGCGACGCCGAACCGCCGGTCGACCCAGGCGGCGACGGCCGCCCGGAGCTCCGGCAGGCCGACGGCGGCCGGGTACCCCATCCGCTCGCGGACGCCGTCGCGAAGCGCCTGGAGGATGGCGGGATCGGTCGGCTCGCGCGGGTCGCCCATGCCAAGGTCGATCACCTCGAGACCTGCCGCGCGGCGCACCGAGACGGCCTCGTTCAACCGGACGAACGGGTACGTGGCGGTCGCGCGGAGGACGGGGGAGAGCGGCACGTGCGGACGCTATCCGAGCGCCACCCGGCGGAGGGCCTCGTACACCCGCTCGAGCGAGCCGATCTCGACCAGCTCGTCCTGTGCGTGGGCGTAGCGGGTCGCGCCCGGCCCGAAGTTGACCGCCGGGATGCCGCGTTGAGTGAAGTCGGCGACGTTCGTCCACGCTTGCTTGGGCGCGACCGGGAAGTCTCCGGTGGCCCGAAGCGCCTGGACAAGAGGAGCGTCGACAGACACGGCGCCTGGCGGCGAGTTGCCGATGATCTCGACCGTCGCGTCGGTGGGGACGAGCGAGCGGACGAGCTCTTCCGCCTCGTCCGTTGTGCGGTCCGGCGGATAGCGGAGGTTGAGCGTCGCCTCGGCGCTCCCGGGCACGACGTTGTCCGCAACCCCGCTCTCGAGGCGCGTCACGGACACGACCTCGAAGAACGGAAGTCCTTCGACCACGGCCTCGCGTCGCGTGTGCGCCGCGACCGGCGCGAGACCGTCGATCGCGCGATGCAGGGCGTTGTCGGCGAGCCAGGGCCGCGCGGAGTGGCCGCTCCTACCGTGGAACGTGACCCGTGCGCTGAGGTTGCCGACGCAGCCGGCCTGGACCTCGAGGTCGGTCGGCTCGAGCAGGATCGCCAGATCAGCCTCGCGGGCGAGTGCGCATCCGTCGAAGAGCGCGGGCAGCGGGTCGAAGGCCGGGGGCAGCTCCTCGCGGCCGAACAGGAGCAGCGCGACGTCGACAGGCCCGGGATCGATTGACGCCAGCTCTCGCACGAGCTCGAGAGCGACGGCGACACCGCCCTTCATGTCGCTCGCACCCAAGCCGTGGACCGCGCCAGCCTCGATCCGCCCCGGAACGTTTCCCTGGGCGGGAACCGTGTCGTAGTGGCCGGCAAGGACGAGCAGCGGAGTCTCGGGCCGTCGGTCGCGTGTCCAGAGGAAGACCTCGTCGCCGGCGTACGTCTCGGCGTACGGTTCGGGCACGAGTGCACGGAGCCTCTCGCGGATCGCCGCCTCGTGCCGGCTCTCGGAGGGGATGTCGACCAGCTCGAGCGTCCGCTCCGCGAGTCGGTCGGCCAGCGTTCCCACGAGGCGAGCCTACCGCCGAGCGACGGTTTGCTCGGGTCGACAGGCAGTTGCGATCGCGAGAGCAGGCGCCTTCATGAATGTGCCCCGCCGCAGGCGGGGATCACAGCGGCGGCAATCCACTCGGTGGATCCGCTTGCAAACAACTACAGCGGCATACTTCGGCCGATGACGGCAGGCGAGCGCGAGCTCCGGGACGGCCCGGAGCCCGAACGTGGGTTGCTCCTGGCCGTGCTACCGAAGGGCGCCGACGCGGAGGACGAGCTTGCCGAGCTCCGCGAGCTCGCCCGAACGGCGGGCGTCGCGCCGGTGGCGGAGGTCGTCCAGCGGCGCGTGCATGCCGACCCGCGCCGCTACGTCGGGAAGGGCAAGCTCCAGGAGCTCGAGACCGCGTACCGCGAGCACGAGGCGGAGGTGCTCTTGGTCGACGACGAGCTTGCACCCGTCCAGCAGCGTGCGCTCGAGGATGCGCTGTCGGCGCGCGTCGTCGACCGGACGCAGCTGATCCTCGACATCTTCGCCCAGCACGCCGTCTCGGCCGAGGGAAAGCTCCAGGTCGAGCTTGCGCAGCTCGAGTACAACCTGCCGCGCATGCGCGGCATGTGGAAGCACCTCGAGCGCCTCGGCGGCGGCGTCGGGACGCGAGGGCCCGGCGAGTCGCAGCTCGAGAGCGACCGGCGCATGGCGAACCGGCGGATAACGCTGCTCCGTCGGCGGCTGCGCGGAGTCGGCGCGCATCGGGCGACAAGGCGGAAGGCGCGGACACGCTCGGCGACGCCGACCGTCGCGCTCGCTGGCTACACGAACGTCGGGAAGTCGACGCTCCTGAACGCGTTGACGGGTGCCGAGGTCACGGTCGAGGACCGCCTCTTCGAGACGCTCGATCCGACGACGCGGACGTTCGCGCATGCGGGAAAGCGGTATCTCGTGACGGACACCGTCGGGTTCATCCGGCGACTGCCCACGCAGCTCGTCGAGGGCTTCGCATCGACCCTCGAGGAGACGCTCGTCGCCGACCTCGTCCTGCACGTGGTCGACGGCTCGCTGTCCGAGGAGCAGCTGGCCGAGCAGATCGCATCCGTCGAGACGGTGCTCACCGAGATCGGTGCGGGGGAGCTCCCGGTGGAGCTCGTCGTGAACAAGGTCGACCGGCTCGATTCGCGCGGCCGGCGCGCCATCGAGAATCGCTTCCCGGACGCAATCCGGATCTCGGCGACGACGGGGGAGGGGCTCGATGACCTGAAGGCGCGGATCGCCGAGCGCTTCGCCGACCGGTTCGACGATGTCCGGCTGCTCGTGCCATACGACGAGGGACGCGTGCTGTCGGACCTCTACGCGCTCGGCGCGCCGATCGACGAGCGAACGGACACGGAGAAGGGCGTCATCGTCCGCGCACGGCTTCCCCACCATGAGGTCCGCCGGTTTGCGCCCTACCTCGTGGCGGGCGCCGAGGCGGAGCAGGCGTCGTGAGGTCACCCGCGGCGATCGGCGAGCTCGCTGTGAAGCGACTGCGCCCGGATGCGGTCGTCCCGGCTCAGGCCTACGCGGGCGACGCGGGGTTCGACCTGACCGCCTGCGATCGCGTCGAGCTCGCGCCGGGCGCTCGCGCCGTCGTCGGCACCGGCATCGCCGTCGCGCTCCCGCCAGGGCACGCCGGTTTCGTCGTCCCGCGCTCCGGGCTCGCAGCTCGGCACGGCTTGGGCACGGTCAACGCGCCGGGGCTAATCGACGAGGGCTATCGCGGCGAGGTCAAGGTGATCCTGCACAACACGGATCCGGAGACCCCGTTCGTCGTCGAGCCAGGGATGCGCATCGCGCAGCTCGTGGTCGTCGAGCTGCCGCAGATCGAGCTCGTCGAGGTCGACGAGCTGCCCGCGAGCGAGCGCGGGGTGGGAGGGCTCGGCTCCTCGGGGAGCACCTGACGCATGCGACCCGAGCCTCGGATTCGGGTGTCGGCACTCCTCCATTGGCACGGATCGATCCTGCTGATCCGCCACGAGAAGCGCGGCCGTGAGCACTGGCTCCTGCCAGGCGGCGGCGTGCGCAGCGGCGAGACGCTCGTCGACGCGCTCCAGCGCGAGCTCGCCGAGGAGACGGGCCTCGTCGGCGAGCGCGACGAGTTGCCGGTGGAGGGCCCGATCGCGATCGTCGAGTCGATCTCGCCCGAGCGGAGCCTCTGGTCGAAGCACGTCGTGCACGTCGTCTTCGCCGGCGAGCTCGACGGCTCCCTGGAGGGTGCCGTGTCGAGTGACGAGGCTGTGCGAGGTCACCGGCTGTTCACGCCGGACGAGGTCGACGGGATCGTGCTCCATCCTCCGATCGCGCGGTTCCTGGCGCGCTGGCAGCCAGGCGACCCGTGCGTCTACCTCGGGGCTCGCTGGGCTGAGTAGGAGGTCAGGCGGGCCGTCCGCCTCGTGCACGGGCCCGATCGGCCGCGACGGCGTGGGCCGCCGTCTCGAGCTCGTCGTCGAGCGCGGCGAGCGGCTCGGCCTCGCCTCCGGTCGCGTGCGCCAGCGCCCACGACAGCACGAGATCGGCGAGCCAGGCGTTCCGGGGAAGCAGCGGTCCGTGGAGGTAGGTGCCGACCGCGCGCTCGACGCGGCAGCCCTCGAAGCCCGACGACCCGTCGTTGCCGTACCCCGCGACGACGCGCCCGAGCGTCTCCGCGCCCGCGTCCAGCACCGTTCTCCCCGCGTGGTTCTCGAAGCCGGCGATCGTCTTGCCAGGCGCCTCGGGGAGCGTGCTCTCGAGGAGCACATCGCCGATCATGCGGGTCTCGCCCGCCACGGTCTCGTGCGGGAAGAGCCCGGCGCCTTCCAGCCACGAGCCGTCGCGCCCGCGGTAGCCGCGGCCGAGGAGCTGGTAGCCGCCGCAGACCGCGAGGAGCGCGGCGCCGCCCTCCACCGCTACGCGGATCGGTTCGCCGCGCGCGGCGAGATCGGGCGAGATCATCGCCTGCTCGCGGTCCTGGCCGCCACCGACGTAGAGGAGGTCGTGCGCCCCCGGTGTGAGCGGCGTCCCGAGCGTCACGGGCTCGACGCGGAGCTCGTGACCACGTGCGGCCGCGCGCCGGGCAAGCACCGCGATGTTGCCACGGTCGGCGTAGATGTTGAGGTACTCGGGGTACAGATGGCCGACGCGGACGATCATCGGCCGTTGCCCTCCCAGTACGGGCGTGTGAGACCCCGTGCCGTCGCGATCGCGCGCAGCTCGAGCATCGCGGTGTAGGTCGGGAGCACGGCCAGCTCGCCGCCGGACGGGGTCAGCTCGAGCCCCCGGTCGAGCGCAGCCTCGAGGCCCGGTACGACCTCGAGCCGTTCGCGCGCGAAGCCCGCGTAGGTGAACCGCAGCGCCAGCTCGGTCGCCCGCTCGCCGCTGACCACGATCCGCTCCGCCCGTTGGAGGAGCGGCTCGAAGTCGACATCCCAGATCCACGAGACGTCGCGGCCGTCGGCGATGCGGTCGTTGAGCGCGACGACGAGCGTGGGGGGGACACCCCCATCCTCGAGCGTCCGGAGCGCCTCGTTCGCGCCGGCGGGATTCTTCACGAGCACGAGCAGGACGCCGCGCTCGCCTGCCGTGAAGCGCTCGAAGCGCCCGAACGCGGCCCGGAACCGCTCGATGCCGATGACGATCTCGTCCAGGGAGACGTCCAGCGACAGCGCGAGCGAGGCGGCCGCGAGCGCGTTGTAGACGTTGTAGAGCCCCGGGACCGCCAGACGAACTGGTGCGTCACCCGCAGGCGTGCTCAGGACGAAGGAGACCCCGTCCAGCCCGTCGGGCTCGATCTCGCGCGCAGCGACGTCGAGCGTCGGCCGTGCGTGCCCGCACGCCTCGCAGCGGTACGCGCCGAGATGCCCGACATAGGCGGCGTCGTAGCGGTACGGGTGGCCGCAGCGGACGCAGTACTTGGAGTCGGACGCGTGCTGGAGCCCCGAGCGCGCGCGACGCGGGTCGTCGACGCCGAACAGAAGCCGGCGCTCCCGTCCCTCTGCCAGGGTGGCGACGAGCGGGTCGTCGGCGTTCGCGACGAGCGTCGCCGCGGGGGCAAGGCGAGCGACCGCATCGCGCCAGCGCTCTGCGATGTGCTCGAGCTCCCCGTACCGGTCGAGCTGATCCCTGAACAGGTTCCCGAGGCAGACGACACCCGGCCGCGTCCGGCGCATGATCTCCGGCAGGGCGAACTCGTCGACCTCGAGCAGGCCGAGGTCGGCGCCGTCCGAGGCGAGCAGCGTCGACGTGACGCCGGAGGCCAGGTTCGCGCCGGACGTGTTCCACGCAAGACGCCGCGGAGGGGAGAGGATCGCGCCCGCCATCGCGGTCGTGGTCGTCTTGCCGTTCGTCGCCGAGACGAGCGCGACGCCGTGCGGAAGGCGTGCCGCGAGCGCATCGAGCGCCCCGGGATCGAGCTTCCAGACGAGCTTTCCCGGCAGCGTCGTGCCGCCGCCGCGCCCCGCGGCACGCGAGAGCCGCCCAACCAGCCGGGCGGCCGAGGACTCGAGCGCGAGTCGTGCACCCATGCGCGCGAGGGTAGTGGAAACCACCCACTCTGCTGCTCTTGCAGAATGTCGAGAATGCTCTAGCATGATTGCATGGGCCGAGCACGGCGACGTCATCCTGCGCTCGAGGGCATCGACGCGGACGCGCTCGCGGAGTTCCGAGCAGGCCTTCGCAGGCGCTACACGGACGAGGAGATCCTCGCCGAACTACGGGCCTCGGCTGCACGCCTGGGCCGTTCGCCGACGATGCGCGAGTTCGCGGCCGACCCGGAGGCGAACGTCCATCCGCAAACCGTGATCGAGCACTTCGGCACGTGGAACGCGGCGAAACGCGCGGCAGGCCTTCAGCCGCGCCGCTTCATCAGCCGGGACGAGCTCGTGGCGCAGCTGCGCGAGCTCGGCGAGGAGCTGGGGCGGACGCCCACGGTGCGGGACATCGAGGCCCGACGCGGGCGGATGGCCTCGAAGTCGTTGATCTGGCACACGTTCGGGTCGCTCGCGGCGGCGCTCAAGGAGGCCGGTTTCGATGTCCCGGTCGGCGAGGAGCGTCTCGAGCGGGCGATCGCCGACGGCGCGGTGCTCGCACGGGAGCTCGGCCACCTGCCGAAGATGGCGGAGTGGAAGGACGCGCGTGCGCGCGACGCAACGCTGCTCTCCGAATGGCAGGTCTACCGGCTCGTCGACGTCAACCCCGGGGCGTGGTCCGCCTTCCAGTTCCTCGTCAGCCGGCGGCTGCGCGAGGAAGGCGTGGACGTCGGCCCGGACGGCTCCGTGGCCGCTCCCTGAGGGCGGCGGAATCAGGCCGGCGCGATCAGTGCGGCAAGTCGTTCGAGGCAGAAGCGGCCCTCGTGCGGCGCGCGAACCGCGGGCAGCGCGTCGGCCTCGCGGTAGCTGCGATCGGGCGCCCAGCGGCGCTCCTCGACGAGGGTGCCGTCGACGAGCGTCAGGAGACGCCCCTCCTCGACCTCGGTCTTCCGAAACGTCGTCTCGAGCGCCTGCTCAACGACCTCGAGCGCGGCCCGGGTCGAGGCGAACAGGACCTCGTGGCGGCCGCGCGCGAGCCAGAGCGGCCGACCCACGCCGCGAGCGACGTGGAGCGCAGCGGGGCTTCGCTCGTCGATCCAGGCGGCCGCCATCGCTCCGACGAGCTGCTCGAGCACCTCTGGGGAGGTACCGCCGACGTCGACGAGCGCGAAGATGGCCTCCGAGTCGACCGTCATCTCAGGCTGGTCGCGGGTGATGCCGTGCCGCGCGAAGAGCTCCTCGTCGTTCGCGATGATCCCGTTGTGGATCCCCGTCACGCGCCCGTGGCGGACAGGGTGGTTGTTGGCCGCGATCGTCGGGTGTCCCTTCGTGTAGTCGCGGACGTGGATGAGCGCCTGTCGCGTCGACGGTGGGAGGGTGACGGCGTCCAGGAGCGCGCTCGCGCCCGTCTGTTGCTTGTGCACGACGAGTGGGCCGTCCGCTCGGTGCGCATATCCGACAGCGTCGGCTCCGCGCTCCGCGATCCCGGCGAGCAGCGCCTGTGCCGCGAGCGTTCGATTCACCCGCGACGCGTTGCCGAAGCTGTAGCCAGCGATGCCGCACATGTCGGTTGGTCCTACACAGGAGGCCGGACGGCCCTGGTCTCACCGTACTCGGAGGTCCGTGAGCAAGGTGTTCGGATTTCGCGCCGGGTTTCCTCGAGGCCTGGTTCGACGCAACTTCGCGAAATGCCTCAAGTGGGGGACGCGAGCCGCCGATACGTCTCCCGTGGAGAATGCGGCAGAGCCACTGTTCGACGCTGTGCACGAGGTGGTCGACGAGGTCGAGACCGGTGAGCCGGTCCAGGACCCCCTCAAGCTCTACGTCCGTGCGATCGGCGACGGCCGGCTACTGACGCCCGCCGAGGAGCGCGCGCTCGCGCAGCGCAAGGACGAGGGCGACGAGGTCGCGCGGAGGCGCCTCGTCGAAGCGAACCTCCGGCTCGTGATGTCGATCACGCGGAACTACACGCGTGCTGACGTCCCGCTGCTCGATCTGATCCAGGAGGGGAACCTCGGGCTGATGCGCGCGGTCGACAAGTTCGACTGGACGATGGGCTTCAAGCTCTCGACCTACGCGACGTGGTGGATCCGCCAGGCCGTCCAGCGTGCGCTCGCCGAGCAGAGCCGGACGATTCGCCTGCCCGTCCACATCGCCGACCAGGTGCGCCGTGTCCAGCGGGCGCGGCGGGCGCTGGGCCAGCAGCTGAGCCGCGACCCGACGTTCGAGGAGATCGCGGCGGAGACCGAGCTCACGCCGCTCCGTGTCTCCGAGCTGCTCGACCTCGTCCAGGACCACGTCAGCCTCGAGACGCCGGTCGGCGACGGCGAGAGCGTGATGAGCGACCTGATCGAGGATCCGAACGCGGCCGGCCCCGAGGCGGAGACCGCCCTGCGGCTTCGCTCGACCGAGCTCGCGCAGGCGCTGTCGCAGCTCAAGCCGCGCCTGCAGCGGGTGCTCGTGCTGCGCTTCGGCCTCGACGGCTCCGGCGGCAGGACGCTCGAGCAGGTCGGCGCCGAGCTCGGCATCACCCGGGAGCGGGTCCGCCAGCTCGAGACGCGCGCGCTGCGGGAGCTCCGCCACGCGGCTCCGGGCCTCGAGCTGTACCTCCGCGCGTAGGCGCGATCCGCTCTATCCCTGGACGGCCTGCATCTCCCGGAGGAGGGAGAGGCGGCGGAGCGAGTCGAGCTCGATCTGCCGGACACGCTCGCGCGTGAGCCCGAGGTGGTGGCCGATCTCCTCGAGCGTCCGCGGCTCCGCGCCGTCGATCCCGTAGCGAAGCGTGACGACCTCGCGCTCGCGGGGCGGGAGGGAGAGCAGCGCGTCGCGGAGCACCTGCCGTCGCAGCTGCACGTCGACCTCGTCCTCGGGGAGCGGCTCGTCACCCGCGACGAAGTCGCCCAGCGTCGCGTCCTCGTCCTCGCCGACCGGGGCGTCGAGGCTCGTCGACGCGCGCGCCGCCGCACGCACCTCGAGCACCTGCTCCGGGGTGAGGCATGCCTCGTCGGCGACCTCCTCGAGCGTCGGCTCCCGCCCCAGCTGGGTCCACAGCGAGCGCTCGGCGCGGTTGATCTTCTGGAGGCGCTCGACGACGTGCACGGGCATCCGGATCGTCCGCGCCTTGTCGGCGAGCGCGCGCGCGACCGCCTGGCGGATCCACCACGTCGCGTAGGTCGAGAACTTGAAGCCGCGCCGCCAGTCGAACTTCTCGACCGCGCGGATCAACCCCAGCGTTCCCTCCTGGATCAGGTCGAGGAACGGGAGCCCCTGGTTGCGGTAGTTCTTGGCGATCGAGACGACGAGCCGCAGGTTGGCCTGGATCATCGCCTCCTTCGCGCCGGCGTCGCCGCGCTCGATGCGCTTCGCGAGCGACACCTCCTGCGCTGCCGTCAGGAGTCGATGGCGCGCCGCCTCGCGGAGAAAGAGCTGCAACGCGTCGGTGGTCGACTCGACCGGGGCCGGTAGGACCGGCGCGCGGTCGATCGGAGGCGATTCGACGATCTCGATGCCTCGCTTGTCGAGCTCCCGGAGGAGTGCCTCCTGCTCGAGCCCCGTGAGCTCGTGCGCCTCGACGATCTCGTGGACGTCGGGTGCGCGGATCGATCCCTTCTGCTCGCACGCCTCGAGCAGCGCCCGGAGGTCCTCCTGGGCGAGCAGGGTCTCGATGTCGACGGTAGTCACGAAGGGGGCGGGGGCGGCCCGGGCGTCGAACTCGCTCCCGACGAGGTTCCCACAGTTCGCGGGCGCCTGCAACCCCACCTCGAGGCTTATCCCTCTCTGGCGCCGACCCCGAACATCCATAGGGTGCGACTCAGGGGAGGATGAGCGACGGACTGCATGGAGAGCGACGGCGCGCCCCGGTGCGCTGCGACGGATGCGGGCGCAGCGCCGACGAGGCGGGCATGGTCGACCGCGGCTGGACCATCAGCCCGCTCTCGGCCGCGGTCCCGGGGACGTACTGCCTGAGCTGCGCGTCGGCGCTGCAAATGCTCGACTGGTTCGTCCGCTGTGTTGACTGCGGCGCGATCGTCGAGGGCGAAACCGAGGCGGAGCGGCACGGTTGGCGCTTCTTTCCCGACGAGCTCGGCCAGCTCCAACCGCACTGCGGGATCTGCAGTGCCGAGCGCCGCTGACCCTGCGCAGGTTCCGCGCACGATAATGCGCGTTATGTCAAGTAGCGACACATCGCCGGGGACAGCCCTCTTCTGGCCCCCACCGGCGGTTGGGGTCAGAACGTCGCCGCGCGGGCGCCGGCGAGGATCAGGAGAAGGATGAGCGCCGCCACGACCAGGCGGTAGACCACGAACACGCCGTACGTATGGCGGCGGACGTAGCCGAGCAGCCACTCGATCGCGAGCAGCCCGGTTCCCCAGGCCGCGAGCACGCCGACGACGAACGGGCCCTTCCAGCCCGGCGGCAGATCGCCGAGGAGAACGTCCTTGACGCCCTTCAGCACGACGGCGCCGAGCACGGTCGGCACGAGGAGCAGGAACGACAGCCGCGCGGCGGCGTCGCGGTCGAGACGGAAGAACCGGGCCGCGGTGATCGTGATCCCCGAGCGCGACACGCCCGGCGCGAGCGCCAGCGCTTGCGCGACGCCGACCGCGAGCCCTTCGCGCAGGGAGAGCTCGTGCGCCTCCCTCACCGCCGGGCGCCGGTCGACGAGCCACAGGACGCCCGCGAACACGCACAGCAGGATCGCGATCTGCCAGGGCTCTCCGAGATGCTCGGTGATCGAGTCCTCGAACGCGAGCCCGACGATCGCGGCCGGGATCGTCGCGACGAGCACGATCCACACGAGGCGCTCGTCGGGCGTCTCCAGCCGGCGTGTGCGCAGCGTGCGGAAGAACGCCCGCACCATCGCGACGAGCTCGTGGAAGAAGTAGCCGACGACCGCGAGCATCGTCCCGAGGTGCAGCGCGACGTCGAACGTCTTGTTGAACTCGGGGTGGCGCTCGAGGTACGTCCAGTCCCCGAGCCACGGGACGAGCACGAGGTGCCCCGACGAGGAGACCGGGAGGAGCTCCGTCGCGCCCTGGACGACGCCGAGCACGAACGCCTGCCAGTCCGGGAAGCCCGACGTGTCCCCCACGCCTGCCACCGTGAGCAGCGCGGCGGCACCGAGCAGCGCGGCGGCGAGGATGAACGTCGGTCTGCCGCGCACCGCGGCATCGTAGAGGCTCGGTCGGAAACCTGGCGCTGGTGAGGGAAAGAGCGCAAATTGCGCGCTTCTCCGTGGGGAGCGCCTTGACCTCGCCCTCCCCTGCCCGTAGGTTGGCCGTGCACCGAGCACGGAGCGCGACTAGGTCGAAGCCCGTCACGCAGGCACTACGCGGAAGCGGAAGGTCGATGTGGCGGGGGGACGAAAGCGCCACCGGCTCGGTGAATTCTTTTTGGTCCGCAAGATGGGAATCCGCCGAGCGGATTCCCATCGCGGGGAAATGCTTTGAGTGCCCTGAAGGCGTCCGCTTCGCGGCCGCAACTGCTCACCAGCGTCGTTTCGCGCCTGTGTGAGCGATTCCCGCCCAGCCGCAAGACAGCCGCGGCGATGGGATGCCCACCGCGTGGGAAGGCCCTACACCAAGGCCGCCCGATAGGATCGCGCCGTGCACCTGCGCATGCCGAGCGTCGACCGTGGCGTCCAGAGCTTCATCTGGGCGGTGGTCTTCTTTCTCTTCCTGTACCTCGGCATGGTCGCGATCGCGATCTCGAAGGGCACGGCGTTCATCCTCTCGCTCGTCGCGGCCTTTCTGATCTTCTTGCTCGTCCGCACGCGCGGCGAGGACGACCCGCGCGACCGCGCGTAGTCGTCTCGACGCGTCAGCGCTGTCCTAGCTGCGCTCGCCGCTCAGACGGGCCAAGAGCTTGTGTGTGAGCTCGGGGCCGAGTGCTTCCTCGAGACGCACCTTCGCCGGGGCACGCCGGCGGTTCGGCTTGCCGAGTGCGAGGCAGTCGCGCAGGAGGTGGAGGTCGCGGGCATTGGCGTCCGCGGGGGTCGATTCGACGGCTGATCCCATGCTTTCGAAGATCGGCCGTCGGCCGGTGCCCGGGCGATCCCTCCCGGGAGTGAACGGCGCCTCACCCATCAGAGCACCAGCCGCCGCTCGTCGAACGACGACCGCGCCGAGCTCGGCGCTGGAATGCATCGATCGTGCACAACGCCTCGTCCTCGAAGGCGCGAGCGGCGACCCCGACGACCGCGTCGGAATGGAACGGGACATCGACGTGCGGCTGGGTGACGACGTTGATCGAGGTCGATCCGCACGACCGGGCAGCGCACGGCGACGGCGACGGTCCGTCGAGCCGCGGCGCGAGCAGCCGGAAGGCCGACGGCGTGATCGGGCGCGGGAGTGTCCTCGCGCCGGCAGAAGAAGCACCAGGGCCACTCTCCCCGCTGATCCGGGCCGATCGCGAGTCCCGTGAGCTCGGTCGCAAGGTCGTCGCGGCGCGACGTCATCAGGTTGACGTACGTCACGCCCTCGTCCAGCCCCAGCGGCGCCCAGTCGAGCTCGTCGTGACCGACCAGGGCGACGTGCTCGTCCTCCGCAGCGTACATGCGAACACGACGCGGTAGACGAGCGGGATGCGCCGGACCCGGGAGGCGCTCGATCTCGCGGAAGGAGGACAGCCGCACACGGGCCGTTCCCGCGCGTCGGACACGGAAGCCGGTACGTGCCGGTGAGCGCGTCGACAGCACCCATGGTCATGGTGTAGCCGCTCCGTCGGACGGCGTCAGCGTGGCCGGCGACTTGATGGGGTTCAGTACGCGATCAGCGCGTGGACGTCGGTGCCGTCGAGCTTCGCGCGTCCGTCGAGGAACGCCAGCTCGATCACGAAGAGGGCGCCGACGACCTCGCCCCCGAGGCGCTCGACGAGCTCGATCTTCGCCCGCGCGGTCCCCCCTGTCGCGAGCACGTCATCGAGCACGATCACCCGAGCGCCCGGCCGCACCGCGTCGACATGGATCTCGAGCGAGTCGCTGCCGTACTCGAGCTCGTACGTCGCTCGCACCTTCTCCCACGGCAGCTTGCCGGGCTTCCGCGCGGGAACGAACCCGCAGCCCAGCTCGTACGCCAGCGCGCCGCCGAAGATGAACCCGCGCGCCTCGGCGCCGAGGATCACGTCCGGACGCCGCGGGCCGCGCCCACTCGGCGAGGTGCTCGATCGTCGAGCGGAAGGCGGCCGGCGTCCCCGATCAGCGGCATCAGGTCCTTGAAGACGATTCCCTCGGTCGGGAAGTCGGGAACGTCGCGGACGAGGGTGCGAAGCTCGTCGGTGGTCATCGCTCGGAAGCCTCCCGGAGGTCGCGGACGAGAAGGTGCTGCGCGAGCTCGGTGGCAACGGCTGCGAGCGCCTCGAGATCGTCGAGCGCGGCGCGGCGCCGCTCCAGGTCGCGGGAACGGAGCCCGGTCGCGACGAGTTGCTCGAGGAGGGCCGATTGCCGACCCGCTGCGGTGCGGAACGCCCGGAGATGACGCGCGTCGAGCCCGTGCTGCGCGAGTCGGCCGCAGGCGGCGGCGATCTCCACCTCGCCCTCGCGGTACATGCGCTCTCCCGCCTCGATGCGGGGTGTGACGAGGTCGTACTCCTCGAGCCGCCGCGCGAAGTCGGCCGTGATCCCGGCGCGCTCGCAGAGCTCGCCGAGATCGAGCTCCCCGCCCTGCGCGCGGAGCGCCGGCGGTCGCCGTTTTGGCGTGGTGGTGCCGTGAGCGTCCAGCTCCGTGCGGATCACCCGTAGGGGAAGGAACTCGTCCCGTTGCAGCCGCAGGATCGTCTGGAGACGCTCGATGTCGCCCTCGGAAAACAGCCGGTAACCCCCGCGGGTCCTGCGTGGCTGCAGGAGGCCCTGATCCTCGAGGTACCGGATCTTCGAGATCGTGATGTCGCTGAACTCGCCGCGAAGCCGCTCGCAGACCGCCCCGATCGTATGGAGCCGCCCCGTTGCCGCTGGCTCGGTCGCGGTGCTCACGGCAGCAGGAAGGTCATCCGGTACTTCCCGATCTGGACCTCGTCGTCGTCGGCGAGGGCCGAGGTCTCGATCCGGTGACGGTTGACGAACGTCCCGTTCAGGCTGCCGAGGTCGCGGATCACGTAGCTGTCTCCCTCGTGGACGACTTCCGCGTGCCGGCGCGAGACGGTGACGTCGTCGAGAAAGACGTCGCAGTCGGGCGAGCGCCCGATCAGCGTGCGAGGGCCATCGGTCTGGAAGCTCTCGCCCGCCCTGCCGCCGCCGGCGCGGACGACAAGTGCAGGCCCGCGCGGCTCGGGAGGTGCGGGACCCCCCTCGCCCACCTCCTCGGGTCCGAGGCTCAACGTCGTCTCGCCGTGCTCGTCGCGGCGGAGGTACGCACCGCAGCGGGCGCAGTAGTTGGCCGCCTCGGGGTTCTGGAAGCCGCACTCCGGGCAGTAGACATGGCTCATCGAGGGCCGCCGAGGATCGTGCCGAGATCCTTCGGGTCGACGTGGTGCCCCCGGCGCCGGCGCTCGCGCTCCGCCCGGAGGATGTCGATTCGGCCGTGGAGGACTCGACGATGCAGCGAGATGTCGTCCTCCTCGTGCTCGAGCGCAAAGATCGCCTCACGGAGTCCCTCGTCCGACATCGAGGACGGATCCGGCTCGGGGACGTCGCCCTCGTCGGCGGGCGGGCTGCCCGTGCCCTCGAAGATCGTGCGCTCGAGCGTCGCAGGTGTGCTCAGCGGCATGGTTCCGGCGGCAACCTGGCTGCGAAGCCGTTCGACCCGCTCGCCCCGAAGCGCGTCGATCCGCACGTGGAGGCGTCGACGGCGCTGCGAGATGCCGTCCTCCTCGTCCTCGGTCTCGCGAATTACGCGGTCGAGGTCTTCGTTGCTAAGGCTTGCGAGATCCGGCAGCGCATCCACGGCGTTCGGGCACCTTTCGTCGGGAACATCCGATTGAAGCAGGACATGAGCCGAGGGGTCAACCTCAGCTTGAGGCTTGCTCCAGGGTTCGCTGCTCGACGTCGTCTCCCTGCACGATCGAGTCGACGAACACGGCGACCTCGTCCGCGAGCTCCGTCGTGAGCTCGTCGGTCTCGCCCTCGGCGTACAGCTGCACGACCGGCTCGTCCGGGTCGGGGACGACCTGGACCCAGCCGCGCTCGTCGTACGCCTTGACCCCGTCCGAGAGGTCGAGCCGCCGCGTCGCCAGCTGTTCGTTGAGGACGCGCATGACGACGCCCTTTCTCCCCCAGGGGCACGGCAGCGCACGGTAGACGAGCGTCGGGCGCGGCAGCTCTGCGACGAGCTCCGACACGGGGCGCTCCTGCCCGGCCAGCAGCTCGAGGATCTTGCAGAGCGCAGTGACGCTGTCGTAGCCCGGGACGACGTCGGGGAAGACGAAGCCGCCGGTGGGCGCGGCGGCGAGGACGACGTCGTCCTCGGTCGCCGCGAGCGTCAGCGCGCTCACGGAATGCGCCGTCCGGACGACCTCGAGACCCGAGCCCTCGACGAGCGCGTCGACGTGAGCCGTCGCCGTGATCGGCACCGCGATTCGTCCCGAGCGGCCGGCCAGCGCGAGGAGCCGCACGACGAGGAGCAGGCCGAGCTCTGCCGGGACGGACGCGCCGCGCTCGTCGACGAGCAGCAGCCGCTCGGCGGCGCGGTCGAGGACGACGCCGAGATCGGCGCGGACACCGGTCACGATGCGCTGGGCGTCGATCGAGTCGAGGTCCTCGGTCCCGTTGTCGGCGTAGAAGCCGCGGGCGCCGATCGCCTCGACCCCCAGCGGCCCCAGGACGAGCGGCAGCGTGAAGGCCGCGGGCGAGTAGCCGTAGTCGATCGCCACCCGGAACCGCCGTCGACGCACCGCGTCGGCGTCGACCGAGTCGAGGATGTCCTGCGCGTAGCTCTCCCGCACGCGTGCCGGGTATGTCGTCTCCCCCACCTCGGCGAAGGTCGCGCGGCGCAGCTCGTGCCGGCTGAAGTGCTTCTCGACCTCCTTCTCGAGCTTCGACGTCATCTGGCTGCCGGGCCACTCGAAGACGCGGACGTTGATCATCTCCGGGTCCGCGCTCGAGCGACCGACGTGGACGCCTGCCTGCAGTCCCTGCGTCTTCAGCACGTGGCGCGTCACCGCGGCCGGGGAGATGCGCAGATCGGCGACGTGGACGCCGGTCGACGTCAGGCCGGCGATGATCGCGCGCTGGATCATGCGGCAGGCGTCCGCGGATGCGCGGCTCGCGACGACGCGGTCCCCTCGGCGGAGCGCCGTCCCGAGCGCGGCAGCGAGCCTGACGGCCGTCTCCGGTGTGAGGTCGACGTTGACGAGGCCGACGGCGCCGTCCCGGCCGAAAAGCGAGCTGGCCGCCCTCGTCTCCCACACCACGCTCTCGTGGACCTGGGCGCCCGTCTCGATCTCCTTGAACGGGTAGACCCGGACGCCGGGGAAGATGGTCGCCTCGGGCCCGACCGTGACCTGGTCGCCGATCGCGACCCCCTCGTGGACGCGCACGTGATCGCGGACATCGCAGCCGCGGCCGAGGATCGCGCCCTCGACGACCGAGCTGCGGCCGAGATACGTACCGGCGTCGATCACGCTCCGCGCCACGCGCGCCCCCTCCCGGACGATCACGCCGCGCGAGAGCACCGAGTACGCACCGATCGATGCGCCGTCGGCGATCCGGCAGTTCGCGCCGACGAAGGCGGGGCCGACGACGCCGGCGACCTCGTCGATGTCGACCTCCTCGCTGACCCAGACGTTGCCGCGCAGCTGCAGACCGGGAACGTCGAGGCGCACGTGGCCGTCGAGCGCGTCGAAGTTTGCCTGGCGGAACTGCTCCAGGTTGCCGATGTCCTGCCAGTAGCCGTCGAGCACGTGCCCGTAGATCGGGCGCCCCATCTCGAGCAGGAGCGGGAACAGCTCCTTCGAGAAGTCGTACGGGCCGTCGGCGGGCACGTGGCGGAGCACCTCGGGCTCGAGGACGTAGATGCCCGTGTTGATCGTGTCCGAGAACACCTGCCCCCACGACGGCTTCTCGAGGAAGCGCTCGACACGCCCCTCCTCGTCCGTGACGACGATCCCGAATTCGAGCGGGTTGTCGACCGACTTGAGGCCGATCGTGACCGCCGCTCCCTTCGCCTTGTGCGCCGCCACGAGGTCGGTGAGGTCTACGTCGCAGAGCGCGTCGCCCGAGATGACGAGGAACGTGCCGTCGAGCCGCTTCTCGGCGAGCTTCACCGAGCCCGCTGTCCCGAGCGGCTGCTCCTCGACCGAGTAGTCGATGTCCATCTCGAGCGACTCGCCCCGGCCGAAGTAGCTGCGGATCGCCTGCGGCATGAACGCCAGCGTGACGACGACCTCGTGCATCTCGTGCCGACGGAGCAAATCGAGAATGTGCTCCATGCACGGCTTGCCGACGATCGGGACCATCGGCTTCGGCTGGTTCGAGGTCAGCGGCCGGAGACGAGTGCCCTCCCCGCCGGCCATCACGACGGCTTTCATCGGCGAACCTCGCGCATCGCCTTTGCAACGTACTGCCCCGCGGCCACCACGGCCAGCCCGAGGCTGACCCAGAAGAGCGCGAGCGGCCACCACGTGTCTCGCGCGGTGACGAGGACGAACGCGAGGGAGGCGTACAGCCCCCACGTCGCGATCTTCCCGAGGCGCGACACCTCGAACTCGTATCCGCGGGGGACGACGAGCTTGTACCCGCCGACGAGCAGGAGGTCGCGGAGGAGGATCACGAGCGCCACCCACGGCAGACGGTCGTAGACGACGAGCAGCACGACGCAGACGTCGATCATCAGGCGATCGGCGAGCGGGTCGGCGACCTTGCCGAAGCTCGACTCGACGTGCCACCGGCGCGCGAGCCAGCCGTCGAGCTGGTCGGTGATGGCCGCGAGCCCGAACACGATGCCCGCCGCCCAGCTCGGCCCGTCCTGCTCACCGACGAGCAGCACCACGAACACGGGGATCGCGACGAACCGGAGGATCGTCAGCACGTTGGGGAGCTGGCGGAGCGGCTCGGAAACCGACCTCGAAGCCTGCATCGCCGCGTAGGTTAGTGTCGTCGCCCGTGGCGCGACTGGTCCCGCTCCCCGGCTTCGTCAACGCCCACAGCCACGCCTTCCAGCGCGCCCTCCGGGGCCGGGCCGCGGGCGGGGACTTCTGGGCCTGGCGCGACGGCATGCTGGCCGAGGCGGAGCGCCAGACACCGGCCACCGTGCGCGCCCTCTACGAGCGGACCTACCGCGAGATGCGGTCGGCCGGGTTCACGGCGGTCGGCGAGTTCCACTACCTCGGGCTCGACACGGCCTTCGCCGCGGCCGAGGCGGCGGACGCGGCAGGGATCTCGTTCGTCTGCCTCTACGCCGCCTACGCGCGTGGCGGGCTCGAGCGGATGCGTCAACCGTCGGTGGACGTCTACCTCGCGGAGGTCGAGCTCCTTCGCGGCGACGGGATCGCGGTCGGGGTCGCCCCCCACTCCGTCCGCGCCTGCCCCCGCGAGTGGCTCGCGGAGATCGGCCGCTTCGCCGCCGCCGAGCGGCTCGTTGTGCACGTGCACGCCGACGAGCAGCCACGGGAGATCGAGGAGTGCGTCGCGGAGCACGGTGTGCGCCCGATCGAGCTCCTCGCGGACACGGGGTGCCTCGGGACGCGCACGACCGTCGTCCATGCGACCCACGCGGACGGCGCCGAGCTCGATCTCCTGCGTGACAGCGGTGCGACGATCTGCGCGTGCCCGACGACCGAGGCCGATCTCGGAGACGGCTTTCTCCCCGCCGTTCGCGTGCACCATCGCGGGATCCCGCTCTGCATCGGGTCGGACTCGAACGTCCGTATCGACCCGTTCGAGGAGCTCCGCGAGCTGGAAGGGATCGCGCGCCGCCAGGACGGCCGTCGCGGCGTCTTCGAGACGGATGCGCTCTGGGCGATCGGGGGGGCGAACGGCGCGCACTCGCTCGGCCTCGACGGAACAGGCGCGATCGCGGTCGACCTCGACCATCCGTCGCTCGACGGCGTCGCCCCGGAGCACGTCCGGGCCGCCGTCGTCGCCGGTTGCGGCGCCGACGTCGTCGTGGCCTGAAAGCATCTGAGCCGGCCGCACGTCGCTACGCTGGCGGCAGATGGACGTCACCGAGCTCACCTTCGACGACGCAGTGCTCGAGCGCTCGCGCGAGCGACCGGTGGTCGTCGACTTCTGGGCCGAATGGTGCGGCCCGTGCCACGCGCTCGCGCCCGTGCTCGAGGAGGAGATCGAGAAGCGCGGCGGCCAGGTGGAGCTCGCGAAGATCGACGTCGACGCGAACCAGGGTCTCGCGGGGCAGTTCGGCGTCAGCTCGATCCCCGCGGTCAAGGCGTTTCGCGACGGCAAGGTCGTGAAGCAGTTCGTCGGTGCCCAGTCGAGGACGGCGGTGTCGACGTTTCTCGACGACCTGCTCGCGCCTCCCCGAGCGGAGGGGCTCGTAGACGAGCTCCGGGCGAGCGGCGAGCTTCCGGCCGTCGTTGCCGCGCTCGACGCCAACGACGTCGAGGGCGCACTGTCGCTCATCCTCGATGCCGTCCCGGCCGCGGAGCCCGAGGAGCGCGAGCGGCTGCGCGAGGTCGCCGTCGCGCTGTTCGAGCAGCTCGGGCACGACGATCCGGTCGTCTCCGGATACCGCCGCCGGCTCGCGACCGCGCTCTACTGACCGAGCGCCGCGCTGGCGGCGTCGCGAAGGCGGCCGACCCAGTACGCCGTTCGATCGAGGTACGCGCGCTGCGCCGATAGCCCCTGGAAGCCCCACGCGCCCTCGTAGGAGAGATACGGCCCGGCCGCGGCGCGCGCAGGCTCGATCTGTGTTCCCTCGTGCCATTCGTTGTAGCTCGTGATCGTCACGACGTCCGGCGACGCCCTGACGGCGGCCTGCCACATGTGGTCGTACCAGCGCCCGTCGTTGCGGTCGCGCACCCGCGGGTCGCCCGTTGCGCGCGACGCGTCGAAGCCCGGGCCGACCGACGGCGCGCACAGGAGGCCCAGACGGCGGGCGCTCGCGCACATCCGGCCGAACGAGCTGCCGTCGTAGACGAGGACGTCGTACGTGTAGAGGCCCTGGAAGCCTCCCCTCAGCGCCTTGCCGGGAAGCGAGGTGTGCGCGAACACCCGGTAGCCGGTCAAGCCGGCGAGCGCCGCTTTCCATTCCTCGTCAGGGGAGCTCGTCGAGTCGTAGACGTACACGTCGCGGATACCGAGGCCTGTGAGCCCGCGGAGCGCCTCGACGACGCCGGCCGGCGTCCTGCCTGCCCAGGGCTCGACATGGAGCGCGACGTGGAGGCCGGTGTCCCGGGCAGCCAGGGCGACGGGCCGCAGCCGAGCGTCCTCGAGCGATCCGGGCCCCCACCACGAGACGATCACGGTGTCGACCCCGGTCGACGCGATCTCCCGCATCTGCGCCCGCACGACCTTGGACGATCCGGACGAGTACGGGCCGCGGGCCGGGTAGAAGTTGGAGCCGATCGCGCGAGGCGGTACGTACCCGCCCTGGGACCAGTGCAGCCACGTGCCGTCGACGGCGGGCGTCCCGTACCAGGCGTAGTAGAAGATCGAGACCCGGGGCGTCGGTCCGGTCGCGGGCGTCGGCGCCCCGCCCGCGACACCTGAAGAGGCGAGGGCTGCCACCGCTGCGATGATCGCCGCTCGCCCCATGGAAACCGCGCGGATCCTACTCGCGAAACGGGCCGCCGAGAAGTCTGACATCTCTCCGGGCTCCGTCCGGGCCACAGAGCGACGCCCGCGCCGGCTCAGACGGCGACGATGACGTCGTCCGCCGACGCGGTCGCGAGGCCGTTGGCCTCCGTGACCCGGATCGGCGTCTCGGCGGTGGGATCGACCCGCGTGACGTAGGCGAGGAACCCGTCAGCTTCGTCGGCCTCGTCCCGCGAGGCCGACGTGATGGTGATCACGTCGCCGACGAGGGGAAGCCACGAGCCCGTGTACCGGTAGGCGGCGACCTCGAACATCGGGAGACCGCGCACGGCGCGGACCATCGTCACGGGATACGTCCGTTCGTCGGCCATGCTCGAAGCGTAGGCCTGCCCGCACCACGTGCCCGAGCCATTCGTCCAGGCTTGCTCGCCGGATCGGCGAGGTCCAGGCGAACCGGGCGTGGCGACACCGCGGTGCCGCTCGGGGCGCGACGCCTTCCTACCGCGACGTCGGCAGACGCCGGGTGCTGGCCAGGATAGCGTCCGCAACGGTGACAACCGCAGCGACCACCACCGCCCCGATACGCCCGTCGTGCCACGAGCGGTCGAAGTCGAGGCCCAGCTGCTTGGCGAGCCAGAAGACCCCGAGCGCGACGCCGAACGTGACGAGGAACACCACGATGGCCCGTGCGATCACCTCGAGCATCTTGTCACGGCAGGAGGACGGTCAGCGCGGCCAGACGTCGCGTCGTGCCGAGCGTCCGGGCTCCGAGGATCCGTAACCCCGGCTCGGGGCGCTCCGCGGCGACCTACTCGACGAGCGTCGTCGAGCGAACGTCCAGTCGGAAGCGACAATCGGAGGGGATCAGACTCCCCGACAGGGCAGCGTTCTTCGGCGGCCACCGGGCCGATGACCAGCACATGCCCTTTACGTGGAAACGCTGGCGCTGGCGGCTGTCGCCGACTGCACGCCGTGCGCGCAAGATGCACGCCCAACTCGTGGCGGGGCTGCCGAGCGCGAAGCGCGCCACCTAGCAGCCGCCCTTCACCGAAGCCGGCTCCGCGGCGGACGCGGCAGACGCGGCAGACGCCGAGCTCACCGCACGGGCGACGTCCTCGTGCCGTGGTTCGCCGCCCTGCGTCCACCTCGCGGTCTGCATCCAATGCTAAGACCGAGCTCGACGGCGCGGTCTGGCAACCCCCCGACCTCACCCTCGCGACACTCAATCGGAGTTCCGAGCGACTACCCGCGTTCGGCTCGCGGGGATGTTCGCCGCATGTATGGCGACCTGCTTTGAGGGTCCTGATGGCGAGCGATGCCTCGACGCCAGTTGAGTTCGGCGAAGAGCGCAGTCCGCAGATCGACGAGCTCGTCCCGTGGGTGATCCAGCACCGCGAGCATTGCGTCGCGGTCGTCGGCCGTAAGCGCGACGAAGTCGCGGGCGAGGGTGACGGCATCGAGCAGGATGCGAGCTGTGTGATCGGAGCCGTCCCGAGCGAGCGTCGCCGCGAGCTCGAGTGTTTGCTCGCGGGAGATGCGGATGCCGGCGACTATCGGCATGGGAGAGAGATCCTAGGGGATCGCCAGCGTCCTTCGGAGTGGGTCACCAGCGACAATCCCCTCCGTTTGCCTAACGACGTGCTCAGGCGAGCCCGTCGCGGACATGGCTGACGTGCTCCTCGAGCAGGGCGCCACCAACATGCACGCTGCTCAGACCGTCGGCCGACATGCTCCTCGAGCAACACACCGCGGAGCGCAGCGAGCGCCTGGTCGATCCGCTCCCTGTTCAAAGTCGCCCTATGAGGCAGTGCCGACGTTCTCGTTCAGGCGAACATGATCAACCTGGCCGAGCGGAGGTCACCGAAGGCCCGCTCTACAGGGTCAGCTTCAAGACCGACGTCCCGGCGTTCCGTGTGCTCGACGACGGAGGAAGCCTTGGCAGTCGAGAAGAGGGACGCCCAGCGCTGGACTTCACGCTCAACTCGGACGCCGCCGAGGCCGGAGATACGCTCGCCCTGCTCTCTCGGCACGAAACACTCGCCGCCGAGCCGCGGCGCACGTGGGACACGAACTCTGATGCTCGCGCGAGTATGCTCGCCGTGATGAACGTTCCGAAGGACGCTCCCGCGTGGCTCGTCGAGCTGGTCAGCCCCCACTGGGGTGCCCCCGAGTGGAACGCATGGGAGGACTACCGAGAGCAGCTCGCCGCCCTCGGCGTCGACCCGAACATGCTCAAGCCGATCGGGTCCCTCAGCCGCCCCACGGACATCTCGGGCCACATCCCGAGCCTCGAGCCGTGGATTTCGGTACCGATCGACTGGCAACGCTTCGGAGACAGGGACGCTCCGCTGCACGCACTCGGTGATCTCGTCACCGAGATCGCGAAGACGACGACGTAGCATCGACCCCAATGCACGAGTTGCGACCCTGCGCGTGGGCACTGGGACGCGCCGCACCCACAGAGGAGGTCGAGCGAGCCGTGGGGCCCTTCTCAGCATCGCCGCTTGGTTCGGCCGACCAGTGCGTCACTGGTTGCCGTCTACGAATGCCATGTCGAGATCACGACGCACCTCGGTCCGGTTCGTCTCGGCGAGCCCCGCGTACGCGGTGAGCGTCGTGCGCGTGTCCGCGTGGCGCAGCACCGACGCGACAGTCTGCGCGCGGAACGCCGGCGGCGAACAGCAGCTCGGCGCAGGGTCGCAGGTCGTGGCAACCGACCTTCTCCACCCTGTGGGGTTCAACCCCTTGACTCTGAGGAACCGACTATTGCTTCGACCTGCTCGGGCGCAGTGGAGGTCAGTGGTGTGCTTTGAGCCTCTCGTGGTCGGTTGAGAGCCTTTGCAGTTCAACCGCGACCTCGCGGATGGCGTGCTCAAGGTGCTGGTCCCGGGCGATGAGATGTTCGATCACCTCGTGCATCGCCGTCGTGTGCAGGGGGGGCCAGAAATCGTCGCGAGAGCCGAGTAGCCTTTCGACTCGCTCGACAAGCGTTTCGCAAGGGGATTCGAGGGCTGCCATCGTCCCTCCCTTTGTTGGACTCCAACCATGATCCGCCCTCCGACACGCAGCGCAATCCGGGACAACCCCGATCTCATCGGGGACAAACCGTGAACCTGAGTGTCAACCCCGGGCTACGCACAGGTAGCGCGGGCCGGGTGGGCTGCCTGAACGCCGGACGCGTCGGATCTCACCATTGGTACACCGGCGCGTTGCCCAGGATCATCCGCACGACCATGGGAGGTTTCGAAGACCTGTTCTCTGGTGACCCTGAGGTGACCTTAGCGCCTGTTGCGTTTGCCCCGAAGACGACGAAAACCCCGCATTAGCAGGGCTTTCGGTAGTCGGGGCGCCGAGATTCGAACTCGGGACCTCTAGTCCCCCAGGCTGTGGGATTCGTAACATCCGTAACACCGCTCGTGCCCAGGGTCCATGCCGGATCGCGATGACCGAGAGGCCGCCCGAAGGCACCGAATCGCGCTGTTCTTGGTCACCCGAGGACCCAGACTTCGAGGGGATTAGCGAGCTCCCGGTCCCTCTCCCCCACTCCGATCCGGCCGATCTCACGTGCGAGCTCGAGCGCGAGGACACGTCTGCCGCGTCCTGATCGGCGGGCAGCTTCGCCCCTACCCCGTGAAGTGGGCCCGAACGTCTAGGAGTCCTCGCACGTCCTAGCCACCGGCAGTCCTGGGTGTCCGGACGCCTTCTTCTTCCTAGGTGCTTCGGGCTTCTTGGACTTCTGCTTGTTGAGTTGCACGCACGCGGCGGCGGCCGCGATCTCAGCAATCTGCTCTAGCGATGGGGGCTGTTCCCGAGAGGCTCGGGGTTCTTGGAGAGAGCTTTCTGCCTTGCGCCTGTCAGCGCGTAGTGCAAGAACCATGGCTGCCACGCTCATGAGAGCGCCAACCCAGGTGCCGAGCGCCATCGACTCTGAACTCCAGAGGGGCGCTAGATAGCTGGCTGTAGGTGCCCGTTCCGCGACCTGATTGTTTATGTCTGCGTGTCCGTTTGCGCCTGGTTCGAGCGTCGCCAAGATCACGGTTAACTCCTCGAGCTGCGCAACGGGCATCGAGGCCAGGAACGACACGAGCACAAGCGAGACCGTTTGAGGATCGCGCTCGACGCAGATGCCTCCGCAGTCAGGGCACGTGGGCGGCCCCCCGCCAATGGCCATTGTCCAATGGCCTCCGTCCTTCTTGGGCGCTCCCGTTGCGCCACCAGCTGGGGCAAGCCAGTAGTCGCTGCCGAGGAGGTCGTATGGCGTCGGTTCCTGGAAACGCCCGGCAAGCAAGGTCGGCGAGTCCGCAGATCCACCAATCTTCAACACGAGCTTCTCGGGAGGCCCGGCGTAGAGGCCCGAGAACTCAGGAGAATCGGCCAGGAGTTCGCGCGCGCGCCGCTTCTTTGCTTGATCAGAAAGTCGGCTCCCCGTCGGCGGCGACATGACCACAACTGGAGGCAACTCAGCAGGCATCTAGGGGCGTCCGATCTCGTCCAAGCACCAACGCCCGCCGGGAAGGAAGTCGCCACGCCGCAGATACGCGGCGATCGCGGAAAACGCGTCCTCGTCGCTGCGTGTCATTGCCCGATACTACGTCGACCTCACCGGCGAGGGGACCAGCGATTCGTGTTCGGCCGGCCGCCGAACAAGGAAGGAGAAGTGACACATGGGCGCCGAGCAAGCTGTGATGGCCAGGAGACCGGGGTCGGCCCGCCTCGATCATTTCAACGACAAGATCGTCGTCAAGCTTGAACTCAACGACGACCTCGTCGGGGAGAGCAGCAGTTGGATCCTCATGGCGCGAGTAACGTTGGCGAGTGACGACGGCGACCCGCAAAACGCAACGGCGAAACTTGTCCACGACGCCAACGTCGTCATTGTCGAAGACCAGTTGTTCCTCCCCTTCAACGACCCGCATTGCGTCTATCTCCAAGCCGGATTTGTCGCCGAGGGACGGGAAACGATCACCCTGCAATGCAACACGTTCTCCGGTGTGGCCAACCGCGGTTCCATCATTGCGCTCAACGTCGACCACCTTTTCTTCCAGTAGAACGTCTCCCCCAGATGGGACTCCGACGCGCGCCCGCGCCGCGCAGGGGTGCCGCCCCCTCCCTGTACCTACCCCTGGCGGCGATCGGTACAGAATCGGGACGCCATTGCCACCCTCCCTTGCGTCTGCCTACAGTGGGTTCGGGGAGGGACCAGATGAAGGCGTCGCATGAGATCCGGACGCTCGAGGAGTTCCGGGGCGTGACGAAACAACCCGTCGGAGTGATCGTGGTCACCGACACCGCCTGGGAATCCAAGGCTCACCGGACCGACTGCCCTTACGTCACCGAGTCGAACTTCACCGCGAAGGTCGTCGAGGGACGCAACAAGAACGGCCGCTACTACTACTTCTTCAGATACGACGACGCAGCCCAGCAGACCGGAGCACGTCAATGCAGGCTGTGCTCCCCTGCGGACACCTCAGTTGCGTCCGTCGCCCTCACGCACGAGCTCCTCGAGGCGTAAGTAACTCGCGAGCTCGCGGTCGTCGCGTCTCACTTCCTCGACGAACCGTTCGGCGTCCCTACGTCGGGCGAACACACGTCGATCGCGTCGTTTGCCAGCGCGCCGAGGCAGCGCGGCTGATTGCCTACGCCGAGAGGGGCTCAACCGGAATCGTGTGCTTCTAGATGTCGATCCCGAGCTTCCGTAGCTCGACGATCGCGGCTTTGCGCCAGCGCGTGGTATCGGGTGAGAACGGCAACATGAACGGCATCCCGTTCGCCTTGCGGAGCGGTGCCCCGTTCCTCAACACACGATAGTGCCCAGGAGTCGCCTCGACTGTAAGGCCGACGGCCTCGAGTCGGCGGATGAACTCGCGTACGTCCTTCCTCATCTCAAACCCCCATCCCGGGCCGGAGCCAGCGTGCCAGCCGGCCGATTTCACGCGCGAGTTCGAGCGCGACGACACCTCCGCCGCGTCCTGATCGGCGGGCAGCTTCGCCCCTACCGCAAGACTACGAAGACGTCGAGGTGCAGTCGATCTCGGAAGCGGTCGACTGCGCGGTCGAGACGAGAGCCTGGCAAGCCGAGCCAGTTCTACACCGCATCCGCGGCGGAGGCAGCCGAGATCCTGCTCGACGCGATCGCCCGCTCCGACGGCACTCGTTTGTCGGTTTACCAGGCAGCTGTTCAAGACAAAAGTCGTGCACGGAATCCTCGGCAGCGTCAGCTTCGACAAGAGCGGTGATCCCGTCGAGGCGCCCGTGACCATTTACCGTTACGTTGGCCACAAGGCCGGATCGACCGGCTCCCCAGTGAACCGGGCCGGCTTCGTCGTCGAACGGCTCGTTGTCGCCCGAGCAGCCGCGCGTCGCTAGCAGACCCGCCACCAGGAAACTCGTCGCGTAACGCGCGCGCCTCGGGCGCCATTCCCGCACACTCGGGCAGACAAGCGGCGTCTACTAGGTCGTCGCCGACGCGTCGCCCTCCGAGAAGTTGCGCCGAAGGCGGCTTCGACTCGGTGTCCCCCGGTGCGACGCGCCCGCGGACGCGCGTCGTCTCGGTACGGACACCGTGCTTAGCTTGGATGCATCGGGCCAGTCGACGATCCGCTGCGCCGTGATTGGGCCTACGCGGACTTCTGCGCGATGAGGCTTGCATAGGCGATGTGCCCGAAGAACTCCCCGGCCTCGGACCGACGACGAGCCTCGGCCTTGAGCGCGTAGCTCACCTCAAGCGTTATCCGACCACTGGCGAGTAGGGCGTCGGCCCCGCGGTCGAGGAGTGCGAACATATAGCCGTCTGAGGACGGCGCTTCCATGTAGCTGTGACTCCGAAAGCGCCCAAGCTCGAAGCCTGCCGCGCGTACGAGCTTCGGTAGCCGGCGTATGAGCCAGCGGTCGTGCACGAGGGAGTCGACGCATGCGTCGGCGCACGCCTGGAGCGGATCAAAGTCGCCGCACGCCAACGTCGTCGTGGCGTAGTCGCCGTCGAAGATGGCGAGCAGCCCGCCGGCAACGAGAACCCGTGATGCCTCGCTCAGGGCGCGTTCGGGGCCGGGGACATGGCAGAGGGTGGTGTGGAACACGAGCACGTCGAGCGATCCGTCCTCCAGCGGGAGCGCGCGCGCGTCGCCCTCGACGAACCTGAGATTCGGGATGTCTCGCGCAAGCTCTCTGCCCTTGGCGATGAAGATCGGTGACGGGTCGACGCCAACAACCGTCGCGACACCAGGTTGGGAGGCAAGAGCGCGCGCCACCGGCCCAGGGCCGCAGCCGACCTCGGCGACACACGCACCAGCGGGAAACCCGATGTCCGCGAAGTACGCCTCCCGCATCTCACGCTGCTGCGGATCGGCCGCTCGGAGCTCGAGGATGTCGACGAGCCCTTCGACGACGGCCGGTTCAGCCTCAGTAATCGTCGCGTAGACGTCGGGCAACTGACCGACGCCCACTCTAGACGGGCGGGAGCCGATGCAGCGATCGGTTCCCGCACCCGAGAAGGATCACATCCATCGGAACTCGAGGCGGCGCTCGCGGAGGTCACGACCGAACGCGATCGGGTGACGTGCCGGGGCGACGCATACAAGCGAGATCGGCTGCGACTACATAAGCGCTCGCCGGCGGCCGGATGCCGCGTCCGACGGGCGGTCGCGCTTCGAGTCCTGCACCGCCCATCTCGAACTGAGCCCTCATATGGTTTCGCTCAACCATGCGTTGCCCCACATGCGATACGCGCGATTTCCTGCGATCCGGTGCTGTCCCTGGTGCTGTCCTCGGGAGTCGCGTCAGGCGGCCAAGAACACTCGATAGGCGACCCCATCTTGCAAATTCGGTTGAGGGGTGGTCTCAGTAGGCCCCGTCCCGAACGCGCACCACTTTCCTATCGCGCGCACGTGCGCACGCGCGAGGCAGCGACCGGCCGAGGAGCCGTACCCCCACCCCCTCGCGGTGATAGGGACACTGGGCCTGGTCACGAGGCGTCGGGTTCGACGGGCACGTCTGTAGGCTGAGTCTCATCTGAGCGCACAGGTTGACGCCGTCGAGAGGTCTACGAGCGCCAGACAAGAGGGGACGCCGCGCGAGAGAGACTCGCACTGTGGGGTACGAGTCTCTCGCGCAGCGGATCGCGAGCCCGCCGCAGGCCCCGCCGGCGCCAGGGGTATGCCGTCGAATACGCCCCTGCAAGGTGGCACGAATGGATCCACCTTGGTGCCGGGGGTACTTCGGCACCGGGCTCGCACGGGTCACGGTAAGTGCGGCCCGCGGCGCTGGATAGGACACGATTGGGTCAATCCCGACAGACGCAATTGACCTGAACGGGTCAACGCGTCTTGGCCAGCAGTAGCGACGACGCCGTTCTTCTGGCGAACGCCACGACATGCACGAATCAGAGCGAAACCGTCTAATCAAGCTTGAAAAGGCAATGAGCCTCGCAGCGGCTGACATGACCGAAGTCATCGCGGCGACGGAGATGCTTGATGCGGAATCAGAGGACTACGCGAAGATGCTCGCCTGCGAGACGGCTATCGCCGTGGCCTACGCGAGGGCGTTCACCCAGAGCACTCTCTACAAGCTGCCGCACGATGACTACCGGCCCGACGATTTAGACCTCGCGTGGCTTCACGACGAGCTCTACCGGCTGCGGAGGCTGAAGTACGCGCACACGGACAAGGACAGCGGCCGGCAGGCCATCCAGGTCATGGTCGACTTCGACCCAGACACGAGAATCGCGAACATGGGCTGGCAGCTTGAGTGGGAGCCGCTCCCACGGGCGTGGCTCCCGAAGATCCGAGAGCTCGCAAAGGTGCAGCATGACCGGCTCGCGGAGGAAATCCTCCGGTCAAAGCTCGAGAGGCTCAGGAGCTCGCCGTTGCCACCTGGAGTTGCCCCTGCGGAAGGGGACGAATCGGCCATGTTTGTCGAGCCGCCAACGATCGTTCGCGGACTTTCTGCGGACTCGGAGGAGCCGCAAGATGCATGAAAGCCCCGCGTTAGCAGGGCTTTCAGTCGGGGCGCCGAGATTCGAACTCGGGACCTCTAGTCCCCCAGACGAGAGCCGTGGCCAAAATGCAACACGCTCACAACACGCGGAAACCAGGCGCGAGCAGGCCTTTTGCCTTGCATGGCGCCCTCGTCGAGCGAAACGGCTAAGAGGCTGGGATTGGGCCTGTCGTCGTCACGCTGTCGTCACGTTTTGGCGGCGTCAGCATCGGTCGCCGGCGCTCCGCGGCGAAGGAGAGCTCCGCGAGTGGGGCCGTCAGCCTTCGGATCGCCTGCATGTCGCTGAGCGCCTGCTTCGCCTCTGCCAACTGCTTCTCGCTGACAATCCGGCTGGCTTTCCACCGCTCGTGAATCTGAACGACCCACTCGATCTTCGAGGCCAAGTTGTTGTCACGGTGAAATCGCTGCACCCACTCCGTCCTCGAAGAATTGGAGGCTGCCCAGAGTTGCGCGGTGGTGATGTTCGGGTCGGAGAGATCGAAGGCGCCGGGATGGACAGGGCTCGGCTCGGGTGGCGTCAGCTCAGTCGCGATTAGCTTTACGGTTGCGAGCCGCGTGCTGAGGTCCGCAATCGAATGCCGGCTCCGCTTGGCACAGCCCTTGCAAGTGACGTTGATGTACTTCTTCGCCGCCAGCCCATCCTTGATCACGCCCTCGACGGCCTTTGTGGTCGTCACGCCCAGCCCCGTCAAGCGCGCCCGTAGGAGATCGAGCACGGTCGACTCGTCGAGCTCGCCGGCGGCCTGTAGCGCCTCGTCCTCGACGGCCTCCGCGTGTCGAGCGTCGTGCCTTGCCTTGGCGTAACCCCTCGGCGTGCAGATCGTGCCCAGGTCGCGGAAGAGCTCGTCGTGAAAGCTGCAGAGGGTGTGGTCTACCCCGTCGACGATCGTGATTACGTCCGCCGTCTTCCTGCAGTGCTTCCCGTCGGTCGCCAGACCAGCGCAGGGAACCGGGCTCTTGACGTGAGCGTCGGCGCCGTGCGTGCCACACCAGCGGCGCCCTTCCTCGTCCAGGCGGTGCCCGAGCCTCTTGCAGGGCCGACCGTTGTCGCGGGTGACCCCCGAGCAGCGATAGGACGACGCCTCGCTCGTCCCCAGTGAATCACGTATGAACCCGGCGGCGATTAGCTCCTCGCGACTATCTCGCTCAACGGTCATCCTATTCTGCCGCCGTGGGAGGTGCCGACCCACGAAAGAATCCGACCTCGATCCCGAGCTGGCGCGATCCCTCAACCACGGTTCGCGATCGCCTCGCGCAGCGGTCCCTCAGTGGGTTGGAGCACGCTTCTGCGTGTTTCCGTGACTCATCCAGGAGCGTGGCCCTCTGACGGACTCGGACGGTCGACCCCCTCCTTACCATGCGCTCCAGGGGGGTCGACTCGCAAGACTGAAGGCCCGACCGCAGCCCACCTCGCGCCGAGCCTTACAAGACCGGCTCGACGGGCGGCCTCAGTGATCCCGGTTCCCTGGGTTCGCCGGCGCCCAAGTTGCTGATCGGTCGAGCTGGACATGATCATGGCCTTCGGCGCCAGAAGAGGACTCGGCTCAACCGCCCTGGATGGGGCTTTCGGGTCGCGGGGCTACGGGGCCTTGTTGTTCCTGCTCTCCCTCAACCGATTCCACGGCCACACGCCGTCGATCTCCACGTCGAGGGAGAAGCTGAGCAGGATCCGGATCAGGACGATGATTCCGAGCACGGTGACGCTCTGGAACGTCTGATCTACGACGACGGTGCGGACGATGTCCGCGACGATGAGCACTTCGAGCCCGAGCAGGATGCATCGGCCGAGATTGCGCCGAAGCCGTTCGTACGACCCGGCTCTTTTCGCGTCTGTGGCTGCGTCGCGCAGAAAGGCGAGGAACGCGCCGAGCCCGCCTACGACCATGATGCCGGTGCCGACCGTCTCGACTACCTTGACGACCTCGGTGATCCACTGCTCGTAGGTCACGGGGCGAGAAGCTACTCCATCAGGCCGAGATGCCCTTGCTGTGCGAGCGCTTTGGGCGATCCGGATCGTTGGTCGAGAACGTTGGAGCGGGTTCTGTCAGGCGCCCATTTCGGCTTTCACGCGGCCGGATGCCGCTGCTGTCTTGAGCGCTTGGTAGTCGAGGTCGTTCTGCTGTGCGTAGCCCTCGGCGAATGCGGAAAGTGCCCGGTCGAGCGCATCGGAGTTTCCGAGGTAGCTCGCGATCGCTATCGCATCCCCGGAGCGGGCGTGGCTCTTGGCGAGCGCCCAGCCGCACACGTTCGCGTACGTCGCCATCATCTTCGGGTTCATCGTCTCGATGGCCGCTGATCCCTTCGAGTCCCAGAGCTGCCGGAGGTAGAAGTCGCGGTCCACGCCCTCGACGTCGGTGGTGCGCAGCCAGCCGAGCATGATGTCGCTCGCGGCCTGGGTCAGCTGCTGGCCCTCGACGACGCGCTGGCCGTGATGGGAGAAGGCGCTCTTGCCGAGGAACGGCTCGAGCACCGATGCCTCTGCCTGCTTGGCCTGGAGGAAGAGGGGATCGCTCTCGTCGCGGCCGACCATGAGCACGATCCAGGCGCGGGTGCCGACGCTGCCGACGCCGACCACCTTCCGCGCTGCGTGCACGTAGCGGAAGCGCTCGAGCAGCCGCCGGCGGTCGCCCGGCAACGTCTGCCGGTAAGCCCGGATCAGACCGTGCAGGAAGTCTTCGAGACTGCCGCCTTCGCCCGGCTGCACGAGATCCTCGACCGGAACGATCAGCGGCGGGTCGCCGACGATCCGCGGCTCACCGTCGACGAGGTGGGTCAGCTTCGCGAACGCCGCAAGGCTGTCCTTTGTCCGAGCCTTCGCGACGCTACGGTCGATCCGCACGGTCTGCTTCCTGCTCGCCTGCTGCTGGAACAGCTGGACGATCTCATCCGCGTCGATTCGCGCGTACCACACGGCAAGGGTGCCCATGCCTGCGAAGTCCTTCATCGCTGTGCGGTAGGCGCGGGTCACTGCGCGGTTGATCGCCTGTCGCTGTTTGGCGTCGAAGCCGCGGTCGCGGCCGGCGATCGCGAAGCTCGCTACGAGTCGTTTCAGGTCCCACTCGAACGGGCCCGGCAGCGTCTCGTCGAAGTCGTTGATGTCGAAGACGAGCCGCCGATCGGAGGCGGCGTACACGCCGAAATTGGAGAGGTGAGCATCCCCGCAGAGCTGGACCTCCAGTCCCGTCCTCGGGCCACCTGAGAGATCCGACGCCATCACGGAGGCGGCGCCGCGGAAGAACGTGAACGGCGAGACGAGCATGCGCCCGTACCGGATCGGGACCAGCTCCTGCACGCGCGTGCTTGCTTGCGCTTCGAGCAGGTCGACCGGGTCGCGCCGGTTCGCCGGCGAGGCCCACTCGCCGTGGGCCGAGCGCCCGACCTCGGCCCGTGCAGCCTTGCCCCGCGCGGCCCGCTCGGCCGGCGTGAGGTGCGGTACGACCTTCGCCCTGGAGGGCCGGCCGCGGCGCGAAGGGCTGGTCTTCGCTGCGGGCTTTCTCGGGGATCGCGGCGCACGCCTGCGCCGAGTGCTCTCGGCAACCGGCTCGGGCGCCGTCGGCGCAGGCGGCTCGGCCGCAGCGGGCTCGGCCTCCGGCGGCGACTCCTCGCCCGCAGGTGCGGGACCGGCCTCGTCGCCGTGCGGCGATGCGTCCTCGGGCCGCTCCGGCTCGCGAGGGCCGTGGATCGAGTCGGCGGCCGCGTCCGCGGTTTCGCTTGTGTGATCTTCGTCAGTCATTTCTTGCTCCTCTCGCGGCGGCCGGGGATCTCGGGGAGACAGTCGGGCTCGTCGGTAGGTGTCAAAGGGTGGGCTATGTCGGCGGTGAGCTGGGCTTGGATTGAGCGCCGGGCTGCACCGTCGGGATGCCTCGGGTGAACAGCAGGGCGACGAGCGCGAAGAGCGCCAGGATCGAGACGGCGACGCGCAGCCCGTCGATCCGGCTCTGCTCGTTGGTCTCCACGATCGCGTCGACGGTCCGCGGGCGGACGTGCGCATCCGAGAGCGCGGCCTTCAGGTCGGCGTCGGAGATGAACGGGACGCCGCCGGCGAGGCTCGTCTGTGCCTGGGCGGCGACGCGGTCGGGGACGGCCGGGTTGTTCTGGACGCCGGTAAGAAACGAGGTGGTCAGCGCGGAGATGAGCACGGCGCCTGCCAGCGCGGTGCCGATCGAGGCGCCGAGCTGGGTCCCCGTGTTCTGGATTCCGCCCACCTCGCCGCTCTGCTCGTCGGGCACCGCCGACACGGTGACGCTCCCCAGCTGGGAGGCGATCGAGCCGATCCCCGCACCGGCAAGGAGCAGCGGCCAGGTGACGATCTCCGCTCCGGCACCGTAGTCGAGCAAGGCGACCAGGAGCACAAGCCCGGCGAACATGGCCATGAAGCCGAGGCGGATCACCCGCTGCGGGTTCGCGTTCGGCAGCAGCTTGGGGACCCCCGCGGCGAAGAGCAGCAGCGTCAGCGAGAGCGGCAGCAGATGCATGCCCGTGTTGACCGCCGACAGACCGAGTGCAACCGACAGGAACAGCGGCACGACGAAGAAGATCCCGCCCTGCACCAGGAACAGGAAGAAGAACGAGGTGACGCCGTCGCGCAGCTGGATGTTGCGCAGCATCTTCGGGTCGATCAGTGCAGCCTGGCCGCGCGCGATGCGCCGGTTCTCCCACATCGCGAACAGGCCCACAACCACACCGCCGGCGAGCACGAGCCAGATCACCGGCGAGAGCCCGAGCCACTCGGGAGCACCCGGCTTGGGCCGCACGAACCCCCACGCACCCGAGCGCAGGATGCCGATCACGATCAGCCCGAGGCCGGCCGCCGACAGCCCGGTGCCGACCAGGTCGAGCCTGGCGCCCTTCTCGGGCGGAGTGTCGTTCACCCGCCGCGCCAGAGCGAGGATCACGATCACGATCAGCACCTCGCCGACGAACACCCACCGCCACGAGGCGTAGGTCGTGAACAAGCCGCCGATCACCGGCCCGACCGCAGCCGCGATCGCGCCGGCAGCCGCCACGAGCCCGTACGCACGCGGCCGGTCCGACCGTGCGAAGTTCGAGGCGACCAGCGCCACGATCGCCGGCATGATCAACACCGCGCCGAAGCCCTCCAGGAACGACCAGCCGATGATCAGCACCGGCAGGCTGTGAGACAGCGCCGTCGTCAGCGACCCACACGCGTAGACGATGCACCCGATCGTGAACGCACGCTTCCGGCCGATGATCTCTCCGACCCTGCCGCCGGTGATCATGAAAGACGCCATGACCAGCGTGTAGAGCGTGATCGCCGTCTGGATCCCGATCACATCGGTCCCGACGTCCTCGGCGACCGTGGCGATCGCCGTGTTCATGACCGTCATGTCCAGGGCCATCACGAACTGCCCCGTCGCCAACGTGAGCAACACCAAACCAGAAGCCTTGGCAGCAGCAGAAGATGCAGTCGGCCCAGCCGTCACGACGAAGATCCCATTAGCGGCTGGAGATCGACACGCGCGTCGCGGTCAGCTGAGATGGTGCGCTCCTTCTCTCACTGCGACCGGCTCAACCGCCGGTCGCGCAGTTCTTCTCGACCCGATCGGCCGACGGCGCAACGCTACGCCGGAGACGGTCGGCCAGTCATCGGCCACAATGGCCGATATCGCCCACCCTTACCCGCGCGGCCACCGCCCGGATCGCGAGCTCAGTGGGATCAGGGATCCGGAATCGTGAGCCGGCCGTCGATCGCTCCGAGGCCGGTCTGCTCGACGATCTCGACGGCTTCGGATCTACTCTTGACACCGAGCTTGTGGTAGATCGAAGCGACCTGAGTCTTGACCGTTGGGCGTGAGAGGCACACACGATCGGCGATCTCCTGGAGCGAGAGATGTGTCGGCAGGAAGCCGATCAGCCGGAGCTCGGCCGGGGTGAGTTCGTAGTCCTTCCCTCGCCTGATCCGCTCTTCGAGACGCTGCAGCCGGGCGGGAAGCGTTCCGGCGTCGGGGTAGCCCTGGAGTGCGTCGCTCGCAACCCGCGCGAATTCGAGGGCGCCGGCTAAGTCACCGAGGTTCAGGCTGATATCGGCGCAGCGCAGTGCGAGATCGGCTTCGAGCCACGGGACCCCGTGGAGCAATGGGCGAAGGCGCCGGACGTTCGCGAGCTGGCGCGCGGCCTCCGTGTGGTCACCGCGCTGCTGGTGGGCCAGCGCTCCTGCCGCGTAGGCGATCGTGCTCTGGACTGCCTCGTCGAGTCGCGCTTCTTCGACCAGCCGTAGCGCTTCGACCGTCCACCTCTGCGCGTTGCGCCGATCGCCGATCTCTGTGGCCGCGAAGGCCATGTAGGCGAGACAGTAGAGCCGCACGTGCGCGAGGTCTGGCCGGTGGCTCGAGAGAGCGAGTGCCTCACCGAACACGTCGATCGCTTCTTGCGGTCGGCCCAGGAGAACGCGCGCCGTCCCCAGAGCGCGACAGGCGCTGAGTAGCCGGCGGGTGCCATCGCGCTTCTCCGCGGCGTAGACGAACTCGGCGTCGCGCAGCATCCCGTGGATTCCGTCCGGAGCGACGGCACTTCGGACATTCGCGAGTGCCGAACGAAGCGAGGTCGCCCCGTCGGCGGACGCCACATCGAGCGGCATCCGCTCGGCCGCAGCGACGAACCGCCTGGCTCGGACCGGATCGCCGAGCAGCACGGACACCCAGGCTGCCGCGATCGACAGCTGGGCGTCCGATTCGATCTCCTCGTCGGTGCAGCGGTCGAGCCAGAGCCGCAACGTCTCGATCCGCCCGCGACCTGCGAGCTCGTCCCAGTGCCCGTGCGCGATCCTGCCGGCCTGCGCGAGATCGCCGCTCTCGTGCGCGTAGGCGAACGCCTCGTCAGGGCTTCCGTGCAGCTCGCACCAATCTGCCGCCCGCTTCAGGTACACGCGGAGCAACTCCGGATGACGACGGTTGAGCTCGCCTCGGAGGAAGTCACTGAACAGGTGGTGGTAGCGGTACCACCCCCCGCGATCGTCGAGCGGGACGACGAACGCATTCGAGCGCGCGAGGGCCTCGAGCGAATCGGTCGCGTCATCCGTGCCGAGCACCGCATCGCACAAGGGTGGCGTCATCCGGTCGAGGATCGACGTACCGAGCAGGAACGTCCTGAGATTGCCCGGCTGGCGCCCCAGCACCTCTTCCAGGAGGTAGTCGGCGATCTGCTGCTGAGTGCCGGTCAGACCGGCAGCCCTCGTGGCGGCATCGTCCCGGTCTCGCAACGAGATCGTTGCCAGCGCGACCGCGGCAGCCCACCCCTCCGTCCGCTCGCGCAGAGCCTCGGCCGCCTCCTCCGACAGCTCCAGACCACCGCGGGCGGCAACGGCTCGCGTCTCCTCCGCGTCGAGGGCGAGGAGCGCCGCCCCGACCTCGACCAGGTCGCCACTTGCACGCATGCGGCCGAGCCGCAGTCCCCGATCGCCACGCCCGACCAGCACCAGCTGAGACCCGGATGGCACCTGTTCGGCGAGGAACCCGAGAATCGAGCGGCTCCTCTTGGCCGTGACGAGGTGAACGTCGTCCAGCACCAGCACGAACGGGTCACGCTCGCCGAGGTCGGCAGCTAGCAAAGGAAAGGCGACCTCGACGATCCTCGGCGTCCTTCGTCGACAACTCCTCGAGAAGGTCATCGAGGACCGGGCCAGTGCGCTCGAGCGCCGCCACAACGCGGGCGAGCAGCGCCACGGGGTCGTTGTCGCCGTGTGCGAGCTGCACCCAGCAGCTGACCCTCGGATCCAGGTCGCTCCACTGCGCGACGAGAGTCGATTTCCCGTAGCCCGCCGGAGCAGAAACCAGCACCACCCGGCTGCGCTGCACGACCTCCTGCAAGGGAGCGAGGCGGGCCCGCGGTACCGCATCGGCCCGCACGGGCGGAACCAGCACCGCCGAGGCGTTCAGCAGGCGCCGACGCTCGAGAGGAGGAGAAGAACTAGCGATCGCCGCGACCTACGCCCCACCAGCACCGCGAGCCAGCACGATCCTGAGACAAGCGTGACGCTGCCGGCAAGCACCGCCGCCCGAGCGCCAGGGAAAGGATGCAGCGGCTCCGAATTTCTAGATGCGAGTC
>CAVVEN010000016.1:0-191764 GCA_963747125.1 uncultured Actinomycetes bacterium
GTGGAAACGCGGGCGGGGAATGCCCGACCTGGCTCGTACCTGCCGGCCGGAAGATGTCCTCGAGCTCGCTCGAGAGCTGGCCCCGCGTCGCTCAGCGAGGGCGGCCGTTGCCGCCTGCGAGCCTCCGGATGTCTGCCGCCGTGTCGGCGATCAGGATCTTCGCGGCCGCCTCCGCCGCGTTCTCGTCCCGGGCGAGAATCCCGTCGACGATCGCTCGGTGCAGCGGCAGCGCCCGTCGCCGCGAGCGGCTCGGCGTCGTGGTCAGCGTGAACGTGGCTCGAAACACGGCCCGCAGCACCCTGCCGAGATGCTCGAGGAGCTCGTTGTCGCATGACCCCAGGATCCGGGTGTGGAACTCGAGGTCCGCGGCCAGGTACGCGGCCTGGTCGTCCACGCCGGCCTCCATCGCGTCGTAGGCGGCCGCGATCGCTGCCACCTCGTCGTCCGTCGCCCTCGTCGCGGCGAGGCGAGCGGCGAGCGGCTCGATGGCCAGCCGAACCTCCGTCGTCTCCTCGTACAGCTTCTGGTCGTGCGACGACTCCGTCCGCCAGCTGAGCACGTCCGGGTCGAGGATGTTCCACTCGCTCCGCTCCCGCACCCGGGTGCCCGTCTTGGGTCGTGCCTGGACGAGCCCCTTGGCCGCGAGGACGCGGACAGCCTCTCGGAGCACGGTTCGGCTGACCGAGAGGTCGGATGTCAGGTCGTCCTCGGGCGGCAGCGGGTCTCCGGGCTGGAGCTCACCGCTCACGATCTGCAACCCGATGGTGTGGACGACCTCGCCGTGCAGCCCGCGCCGCGGATAGATGTGAGACTTCGTCACGAGCGCCGTCGGCTCATCGCGCGATCGTAGACCCGGGCCAGGACGGTTCGTGAAAGCACGCCCACACAATAGTAATATGATACGCCTTCTGGCTGCGAAACCCACCCACGAGACGCCTCGATACCGGATGACGCGCGACACCGGAGCGAGCTCGTGATGCGAGCGTGAGGACGAGGCGCCTCGGGCGCGCCGGGCCCGATCTGAGCGTCGTGGGGTTCGGCGCCTGGGCGATCGGAGGGCCCTGGCGATTCGGCTGGGGAGAGGTCGACGACGACGAGTCCATCGCCGCGATCAGGCGCGCGGTGGAGCTCGGGGTCAACTGGGTCGACACGGCGGCCGTGTACGGCCTCGGCCGATCCGAAGAGGTCGTGGGGCG
The DNA here is from genome assembly GCA_963747125.1 of uncultured Actinomycetes bacterium. GTDB lineage: Bacteria > Actinomycetota > Thermoleophilia > Gaiellales > Gaiellaceae > Gaiella. The sequence goes on from CAVVEN010000016.1 coordinate 1,197, forward strand.
GGCGCTCCGGCCCTACCGGGCGGGTGAGGAGGTGCTCGTGCTCACGAAGTGCGGGCGGAGGTGGGAAGGCCGCCCGGACGGTGTCATCGGGAACGATCTTCGCCCCGCGTCGATCCGCGAGGAGTGCGAGCGCAGCCTGCATCGCCTCGGCCTGGAGCGCATCGACCTCTATCAGGTGCACTGGCCCGACTGGACGACCGGGACGCTTCTCGAGGAGGCCTGGGGGACGATGGCCGAGCTCGTCGACGAGGGCAAGGCACGCTGGATCGGTGTCTGCAACTTCGACGTCGAGCAGCTCGACCGCTGCGAGGCGGTCCGCCACGTCGACGCGGTGCAGCCGCCTCTCTCGCTGCTCGCCCGCGGCGCGCTCGCGACCGTCGTCCCCTGGGCGGCGGCGCACGGCGCCGGGGTGCTCGGGTACTCACCGCTCGCGTCCGGGATGCTGACGGGCGCCTACGACCGCGAACGCATCGCGGCTCTCGGCGAGGACGACTGGCGCCGCGCAAGTCCCGCGTTCAACGAGCCGCTGCTCTCGCAGAACCTCGCGCTCGTCGAGCGGCTCGCCAAGATCGCGGCACGGCGCGGGGCGGCGCTCCCGACGCTCGCCGTCGCCTGGGTGCTGGCGCAGCCGGGCGTCACCGCGAGTATCGTCGGGTCGCGCCTGCCGGAACACGTCGCCGGTTGGGTGGCCGCCGCTGACCTCGTGCTGGACGACCAAGCGCTCCGCGAGATCATCGAGGCGACCACCGACACCGGGGCTGGGTCGGACGTGCCGCCGGTCCCGCCGCCGCACATCAGGCCCGTCCCCGAATCGAACCTGAGCCAAGGAGCCCCCTCATGAGACTCGGCCTGCTGTCGACCGCGAACATCAACCGCGCGATTCTCGCGGGCGCGGCCGACACCGACCGGGTCGAGATCGCCGCCGTCGCGAGTCGCGACGAGGGCCGGTCGCGCGCCTATGCCGAGGAGCACGGCATCCCGACGGCCCACGGCTCCTACGAGGCGCTGCTCGCCGATCCCGACGTCGACGGCGTCTACATCTCGCTGCCGAACGGCATGCACCACGCGTGGACGATGCGCACGCTCGAGGCGGGCAAGCACGTCCTCTGCGAGAAGCCGTACTCGCGCAGGCCGCAGGAGGTCGAGGAGGCCTTCGACACCGCCGACGCCGCGGGCCTCGTGCTGACCGAGGCCTTCATGTATCGCCACCACCCGCAGACCGAGACGATCCGGCGGCTAGTCGCCGACGGCGCGATCGGGCGCCTGTGCGCGGTCAAGACAACCTTCACCTTCCCGCTCCACAACCTGTCCGACGTGCGCGCGCTGCCCGAGCTCGACGGCGGCGCCCTCATGGACGTCGGCTGCTACTGCGTGAGCGGGATCCGCCTCCTCGCGGGCGAGCCGGAGCACGTACGGGGGGAGCAGGTCGTCGGGACGACGGGCATCGACATGGGCTTCCACGGGACGCTGCGCTGCGCTGACGATGTCGTCGGTCAGTTCGAGGCGTCGTTCCGCTCGCCCGAGCGGCAGTCGCTCGAGGCCGTGGGCGAAGACGGCGTGCTCGCAGTCGATGCCCCGTGGCGCGTCGACTGGGGCGGAGGCGTGACACTGCGGCGCGGAGGGGAGACAGAGGTCGTCGAGACCGAGACGGCGAACTCGTACACGCTCGAGCTCGTGAACTTCGCCGACGCGGCCGAAGGGCGTGCCGAGCTGCTGCTCGGCCGCGACGACGCCCTCGCGCAGGCCCGCGTCATCGATGCGCTCTACCGCTCCGCTGAGCAGGGCGCATTGATGCGCCTCTGAGCGAGGCGCCTCTGCCTCACTCTCCCCGCGCGTCGAGGCTCATCACGAGGGCGACCGCCTCGTCCTGTCGGAGCGCGCGACCCCGCTCGAGCGCCGGCTCGATGTCGACACGGCCCGCGAACGACACGAGCACGCGCTCGTGGCGCTCGGCTTCGTGCACCTGCGGCGTCCCGCCGACCCGGCTGAATCCCTCGCGTGACGCGGCGACGAGCAGCGCTGCGGTCTCCGGCTTGCCGACGACGAGCGCGAGCTCGGCCGCAACGCCGAGCGCGTACGCGGTCAGCTCGACGAAGCCGACCTCGCCGGCGACGGTCAGGCACTCGATCAGCCGCCTGTGTGCCTCCGCCGGGTCACCTTGCGCCGCCGCCATGCTGGCGAGCGCAAAGCTCATGTATGCGACCCCGTCCCGGTCGCCGATGCGGCGCTGGGACTCGAGCACCTCGACCGCGATCGCGCGCCCGCGCTCGAGATCACCCGTCTGCTCGTAGGACTCGGCGAGGTTGCCGAGGACGATGAGCCGGAGGAACTCCTCGTCCGCGAAGATCCGGGCGGCCGTCACGCCATACTCGATGCCGGCCTTCGGGTCTCCGGCCGCGTTCGAGAGCGCCGCCAGCTCCGCGTGCACGCGGCCGATCTGCAACTCGTTCCCGAGCTCCGTGAAGATCGCCATCGCCTCGAGCCAGGCGGCGCGCGCGCTGTCGTACTCTCCCGACGACATCCGCATGACCGCCGTTTCGTGGAGGACGCGGGCGCGAAGCCGAAGCTCGACGCGGTCGATCTGCAACACCGCCTCCTCCATCCGCTCGCGCGCCTCGATCCCGTGCCCGCGCACGCGCCACAGGTGCCGCATCGACGCCGCGAGCCTGAGTCCGCCCTCGACGTCGTCGACCGCTTGCGCGAAGTCGAGCGCCGCGGCGACGTTCGCGAGCTCCGGCTCGGCCCGGTCGAGCCAGGGCGTGCCACGCTCCCACCATCGCTCCCGACCGTCCTCGGCCAGCTCGATGCACCAGGCCAGCTGCCGCCGGCGGAGCTCCTCGAGCCGCTCCGGGGCCTCGAGCTCCGCGAGCGCGTAGGCCCGGATCGTCTCGAGCATGGTGAAGCGCGGCTCCGAGCCTCGCGTGAGCGTGGACGAGACGAGGCCTGCGTCGAGCAGGGCATCGAGGGCGCCGGCCGCGTCCGTCCCGGGATCAGCGGTCGCCTCGAGTGCCTCGAGCGTCGCACCGCCTGGAAAGATCGCAAGGACCGCGAGAAGATGCAGGGGGGCCGACTCCAGGAGGCGAACGCTCCAGTCGACCGCCGCGCGCAGCGACCGCTGGCGCTCGGGGAGGTCGGGGCCCGTCCGCGTGAGCAGCGCGAGCGCCTCGCCGAGACGGTTGGCCGTGCCCTCGACCCCGAGCACGCGGATGCGCGCCGCGGCGAGCTCGATCGCGAGCGGGAGCCCGTCGAGCGCCCGCGCGATCCGTGCGACGCTCGGGGCGTTCTCCTCGGTGAGCGCGAATTCCGGCACCGACTCGCGAGCCCGCTCGACGTAGAGGCGCACGGCCCCGGTCGTCGAGATCGCCTCGACGTCGACGGCTGCCTGGTCGGGCACGGTCAGCGGCGGAACGCGGTACTCCTGCTCGACCGACAGATGGAGCGGGCCGCGGCTCGTCGCCAGGATCTGCAGCTCCGGCGCGGCGCCGAGCAGCGCGGCGAGCTCGGCGAACGACTCGGGCAGATGCTCCAGGTTGTCGACGACCACGAGCCGCGGCTCGTTGCCGGACAGCTCCCGGGCGATCGTCTGCACCGGCTGCTCCCCCTGCCGCTCGTCGATCCCGAGCGCATCCGCGATCGCCTGGACGACGCGCCCCGCGTCGGTCAGCGGCGCGAGGTCGACGAACGGCGCGCCGCCGAGCCCGGTCGCGGCTGCGACCGCGAGCGTCGTCTTGCCGGTGCCTCCCGGGCCGGTGAGCGTGACCAGCCGGGCGCCTTCGCGACGAAGGAGCGCCGTGATCGACGTCAGCTCGAGCGTTCGGCCGACGATCTGGGCCGGTGCGGGCGACGGCGCCTGCTCCGACGGTGGCCCCTGCAGGGCGAGCGTCGGGTCGTGCTCGAGGATGCGCCGCTCGAGCGCGCGAAGGTCCGGCGACGGCTCGAGCCCGAGCTCGTCGAGCGCCGCGCGGGCGTCGCGATAGGCGTCGAGCGCGTCCGCCTGTCGGCCGGCCCGGTAGAGGGCGAGGATCAGCTGCCCGCGGAGGCGCTCGCGGTGGGGGTGTGAGGCGACGAGGGCCTCGAGCTCTCCGACGAGCGCCGCGTGCCGTCCTGCGGCCAGGTCGAGGTCGATCCTCGTCTCGAGCACGGCGAGCCGGGTCTCGTCGAGCCGCACTGCTGCCGTCTGCGCGAACGGCTCGTTGGCGAGGTCGGCGAGCGCGGGGCCTCGCCACAGCGCGAGCGCCTCACGGACGTCGTCCACGCCTGCCTCGGCTCCGGCCCCGGCGAGGCGCTCGAAGTGCTCGACGTCGAGCTCGCCTGGCTCGATGCGTGCGAGGTACCCCGGAGCCCGCGTCACGATGCGGTCGGCGCCGAGCGAGTTTCGGAGCGCGTGGACGTGGACCTGGAGCGCGTTCTGCGCGCTCGCCGGCGGCGACTCGCCCCAGATGCCGTCGATCAGCCGGTCCGTGGAGACGGGAACGTTGGGCTCCAGCAGGAGCTGCGCAAGCAACGCGCGTGGCCGCGGGCCTCCGAGGGGCACCGGCAGACCGTCGTCGCCGATCACCTCCAACGGTCCCAACAGACGGAACTCCACCCCTTACGACCCCCTCCCTGCGCTCCCTTAAGCCCGGCTTCGGCGGATCCTAAGCGGCTTCCCCGATGGTGCGTCACGTCAAGCCCAGCCCGACCCAAGGAGCCAGACATGATCACCAGCGGACAGACCCTCACGAACTCCGTCACAGGCGAGACCCTCGTGTTCCGCACGACGTCGGCCGACACGAGCGGCGAGCGCGTTGTCGTGGAGACGTTCGTCGAGCCGAACGGGGCGGTCGCCGCCGCTCATGTCCATCCCGCCCAGGAGGAGACCTTCGAGGTCATCGCCGGCGAGCTCCAGTTCCGCCTCGGTAAGAACACGATCGTCGCGAAGCCCGGCGACCGCGTGCTCGTCCCGGCAGGGACGCCGCACCGGTTCGAGAACATCGGCGAGGAGACGGCGCACTTCGTCTGCGAGGTGCGCCCGGCGCTCGGCTTCGAGCAGCTGATCGAGACCATGTTCTCGCTCGCCGAGGACGGGAAGGTGAACCGCAAGGGGATGCCGAACCCGCTGCGGCTCGCTGTCATCGCCCACCACCACTTCGGCGATGTGCAGCTCCCGTTCCCGCCGGCCTGGCTGCAGCGCCTCGGCCTCGCGATCGGCGCCCCGCTCGGACGGCTCCTGGGCTTCCGGCCCACGTACGAGCCTGCCGCCCCCACCGCCCCGGGCGCCCTCGGCCTCTGATGCGCCGTCGCGCACACCGCACACTCGTCCGACTGCTCGGCCGGCTCGTCCGGCCGGGCGGCGGATGGGTCGCACCGATCCTCGTCTGACCCTCGACGACCCCAAGGAGATCACCACCATGAGCATCCTCGAACGCCCCTACGCACTCGCCTCGCTGACGGAGAGCCTCGCAGGCTCGGTCGTGTTTCCCGACCACCCGGAGTGGGACGCCGCCCGCGAGGCCTACAACCTGACGGCCGACCAGCAGCCGGCCGCGATCGCGTTCCCGAACGACGTCTCCGACGTGCAGGCGATTGTCCGCTATGCGGTCGCCAACGGCCTCCGCGTCGCGCCGCAGCGCACAGGCCACAACGCCACGCCCTTCGTCTCGCTCGAAGGCGTGGTGCTGCTCAAGACCGACCGGTTCGACACGGTCGAGCTCGACCCCGTGGGGCTGCGTGCCCGCGTCGGGGCCGGCGTGAAGTGGGAGAAGGTCGTGCCGCGCGCGTCCAAGCTCGGGCTCGCCGTGCTCCACGGGTCGACCCCCGACGTCTCGATCGTCGGGTACGGGCTCGGCGGCGGCCTCGGCTGGTACGGGCGCAAGCACGGGCTCTTCACGAACAGCATCACCGCAATCGAGCTCGTGACGGCGGACGGGCGCTTCCGGCGCGTCGACGCGGACAACGAGCCCGAGCTGTTCTGGGCGCTGCGCGGGGGCGGCGGGAGCTTCGGCGTCGTCACGGCGCTCGAGTTCCGGCTCTTCCCGATCGAGCAGGTCTACGCCGGCGCGCTGTTCTTCCCGTGGGAACGCTCGGCGGAGGTGCTGCACGCCTGGCGGGACTGGATCCGGACGGTCCCCGACGAGGTGACCTCGGTCGGAAGGATCCTCCAGCTGCCGCCGCTCGAGGAGATCCCCGCCGTGTTGCGCGGGCGCTCCTTCGCGGTCGTCCACGCCTACTCGCTGGGCACGGAGGCGGAGGGACGGGAGCGGCTCGCTGCGCTGCGGGCGCTCGGGCCCGAGATCGACACCGTCCGGATGGTCGCGCCGGTCGAGCTCTCCGAGATGCACATGGACCCGCCCGACCCGCTGCCCTACCTCGGCGAGCACCTCGTCCTCGGCGACCTACCGAGCGACTCGATCGGCGCGTTCGTGGCGGCCGCCGGCCCGGAGTCGGGCTCGACTCTCGTCTCGGCAGAGATCCGTCACGTCGGCGGCGCGCTCGGCCGCGGCGGGGACGGGCACGGAGCGCTCGACAGGTTGCCGGGCGAGTTCGTCTACTTCGGCATCGGCGTCGCCTTCGACGGGGAGCAGGAGGCGGCGACGCGCCGCGACCTGCACTGCGTCACAGGGGCGCTTCGGCCCTCCCGCTCGGGGAGCTACCTCAACTTCGAGGAGGATCCGACCGACCCGGCCGCGTTCTACGGTGCCGAGACGTACCGCCGCCTGCGCGAGGTGAAGGCGGACGTCGACCCCGACGAGGTGCTCCTGGCCAACCATCCGATCCCGCCAGCGGATCGGGCCTGACCAGGAGCCGGAGCCGCGAGCTCCGGCGCGCGCACCCTGCGCGTCGTCTCGGACAACGCTTGTGGTGATTCACCACAAGCGTTGTCCGCGGCTCGGCGAGACCGGGCTCGTCTACAACGAGGCGCGAAGGAACCGGAGGAGGTTGCCGCTCGTGACGGCGGCCGCTTCCTCTGCGCTCCATCCCCGCCGCTCGAGGGCTGCGACGAGCGCGGGGTACTCCTGCGGGCCGGACAGCCCTTCGATCCCGGCGCCCGGGATGAGCCCCGGCGGCGCGAGACCATCCTTCGGCTGGGGCGGAGCCGGGATCGCCTCCCACAACCTTCGGGTGAAGTCCCCGCCGAGGCAGACCCGCTCGCTGCCGATCACGGAGACGGCGTGTTCGAGGTGGTCGACGACGGCATCGATCGTCCGCTGCCGCGGCCCGATCGCGATCGGGTGGAGCATCAGCCCGAAGACTCCGCCGGCGTCCGCGAGAGCCCGAAGCTGGTCGTCGTCGAGGTTCCGCGGCGTGTCGTAGACAGCCCGGCAGCCGCCGTGCGAGCAGAGCACCGGCGCGCCCGCCATCCGGTCGAGGACCTCGGCGAAGACTCCGCGCGAGGCGTGGGCGAGGTCGAGGATCACGCCGAGCGAGACGAGCCGGTCGACGAGCTCTCGTCCGAGTCGCGAGAGGCTGCCGCCCTCCTCGGCGGCGCCGTCGGCGAACGCGTTCCTGCGGTTCCATGTGAGCCCGGCCATCCGCACCCCGAGCGCGCGGAAGACGTCCGCCGGCCAGGTTTCCACGCCGAAGCACTCCACGCCCTCCAGCGCCAGCAGGAGCCCGATGCGCTCGCCCGCCTCGACCGCGTCGAGGTCGTCGGGAGACACGACCTGTACCACGCGGTCGTCGTTCTCGTGGAGCGCGTGCTGGAACGCCGCCACCATGGAGAGCGCCTCGCGGAGGGTGCTCTCGGGCTGGACGGTGACGTCGACGTAGATCGGGCAGACCTGCAGGCCGACCCCGCCGCGCTCGAGGAGCGGGAGCCATGTCTCCGCGAACACGTTCGTCTCGCCCAGGCGGCGCTCGCGGTAGGCGAGCTCCATCAGCAGGTCGACGTGCGCGTCGGCGATCATCGCCCGGCGACCCTACCGCTCCAATCCACGCCCGCGTGCCGGACGTATGCACCTGCATCGGCCACCAGACCCGAAGGAGAGAGATGACACGCATGCTGACCGTCGCCGGAACCGCCATCGCCGCCGCGCTCGTGCTCGCGCTTCCCGCGGTCGCGGCGACGCCGACCTATGCCGGAACCGTTGGCCCTGGATTCACGATCAAGATGGCGTCCAAGCCGACGAAGGCAGGCACGATCAAGCTCGTGGTCTCCGACAAGTCGTCGATCCACAACTTCCACCTGACCGGCCCCGGGGTCAACGTGAAGACGAGCGTCCCGAGCAAGGGTACGAAGACCTTCACGGTGACGCTCCAGAAGGGCACCTACAAGTTCGTCTGCGACCCGCACAAGAGCTTCATGAAAGGCTCGTTCAAGATCTCGTAGCGCTTACGAGCCGATCTCGCAGGCGGGGTCACGCGGCCGGGCTCGGGCAACGCTTGTGGTGATTCAACACAAGCGTTGTCTGCGCCGCGCCTACGGTCTATGCGAGGGGCAGTGGCTCGTAGCCCTCGGGGGACACGCGCCACGCGGCGAGCTCGTCGAGGCGGACGGAGTAGATGACGTACGGCCGCCCGCGCCACAGGCCGATCCGCTCGACGTCCGTGCGCGAGGGGCGCGGCGGTGACGAGACGTGCGAGTGGACGACCGCCTGCTCGAGGTCGCGGTCGCCGAGGTCCGCCCAGGCGACCGGGTCGAGCTTGAGTTCGAAGTAGAAGGGCGAGGGCGAGGCGTTCTCGCCGGGGACGTACTCGACCGCCTCGTCGCCGTCGAGGAGGAGGAGCCCGCAGGCCTCGTTCGGGAGCTCGGCGCGCGCGTGGTCGGCGATCGCCGCCCGCACGGCGGCTCCGATCACCACCAGACGGTCGACTCCATCGACTCGCCCACGTCGGCCGCGGGGGCCTCCCAGAAGTCCGCGCTCAAGTACTTCCAGCCACCGTCCGCCAGGATCGCGACCACGACGCCCTCCTCGAGCTCGCCTGCAAGGCGGCGTGCGACGTGGATCGCGGCGCCGGCAGACACTCCGCCGAGGATCCCCTCGAGCCGCAGCAGCTCGCGGACGGCGGCGACCGACTCCTCGTTGGAGACGAGCACCTTCCGATCGAGGCGCGAGACGTCGAGGATGGGCGGGACGTAGCCGTCCTCGAGCGAGCGGAGCCCCATCACCGGGTCGCCGGGGAGCGGCTCGGCCGCCGCGACGACGATGTCGGGGAAAGACTCGCGCAGCCTCTCGCCGGCGCCCATCAGCGTGCCGCCGGTGCCGAGCCCGGCGACCAGCACGTCGACGCGGTCGAGCGCGGCCGCGATCTCGGCCCCGGTGCCCTCGTAGTGCGCCCGCGGGTTCGCCGCGTTCGCGTACTGGAAGGGAACGAACCAGCGTGGGTCGCTCTCCGCCATCTCGAGCGCGAGCCTGACTGCGCCGTTCGAGCCCTCGGAGGCCGGCGACAGGACGACGTCGGCGCCGTACAGCCGGAGCAGCCGCTTGCGCTCCTCGGTGGCGTTCGCGGGCATCACGCACGTCAGCGGGTAGCCCTTCAGCGACGCGACGAGGCCGAGCGAGATGCCGGTGTTCCCCGATGTCGGCTCGAGGAGCGCGCGCCCGGGCTCGAGCTCGCCCGAGGCCTCTGCCGCCTCGATCATCGCCTTCGCGACACGGTCCTTGACGGAGCCGGTCGGGTTCTGCCCCTCGAGCTTTGCGTAGATCGTGACGCCCGGCTTGGGCGAGAGGCGCGGAAGCTCGACGAGCGGCGTCTGCCCGACGAGGTCGAGCAGGCTGGCCGCCACCGCGGGCGACCACGGCTGTGAGCTGCCGCCCGCCATGGCGGGAAGGAGAATCACGGTCTCGCCGTCCGGCACCGGCGTGTCGAGCCCGCCCAGCGTGCGAACGTCCTCGCCGCCGAGGTAGACGTTCACGAAGGGCGCGACCCCGCCGTCCGCGAGAATCTGCGCGCCGAGCGCGGGGTGCCGGTCGACGAGGTCGTCGAGCACCTCTCGCACCGTCGCGCCGCTCGCCTCGACCTGGCGCGCGCCGCCGACCTCGCCGCGCAGCGTGGGGGGGATGCGGACGAGCGTCACGCGTGGATCCCTGGCGCTCCGGAGCAGAACTCGACGTAGTCGATGTACTCGGTGATCGTGGGGTGGTCGCCGCAGACCGGGCAGTCCGGGTTGCGGCGGATCGACACCTCGTCGAAGGTCGTGTGGAGGGCGTCGAAGAGGAGGAGCCGGCCGGCAAGCGACTCGCCGACGCCGAGCACGAGCTTGAGCGCCTCGCTCGCCTGGAGTGAGCCGACGATGCCGGGGAGCACCCCGAGGACGCCGCCCTCGGCGCAGCTCGGCGCCAGCTCGGGCGGCGGCGGCGCGGGGTACAGGCAGCGGTAGCACGGCCCGTTCCCGGGGTGGAAGACAGTGACCTGGCCCTCGAAGCGGTAGATCGACCCGTGGACGACCGGCAGGTCGTGCCACACGGAAGCGTCGTTGACGAGGTACCGGGTTGGGAAGTTGTCGGTGCCGTCGAGGATCACGTCCCAGCCGTGCGCGAGGATCCGCTCGATGTTCTCGGAGTCGAGGCGCTCCTGGAACGGCACGACGGTGACGTCGGGGTTGAGCGCCTCGATCGTCCGCTTCGCCGACTCGACCTTCGGCTCGCCGAGCCGCTCCGTCGAATGGACGATCTGCCGCTGGAGGTTCGAGTCGTCCACGACGTCCGCGTCGATGATCCCGAGCGTTCCCACGCCGGCTGCCGCGAGGTAGAGCGAGGCCGGCGAGCCGAGGCCGCCGGCGCCGATCAAGAGGACGCGCGACGCGAGCAGCCGCTGCTGGCCCTCCTCGCCGACCTCGGGGATCAGGAGGTGCCGCGAATACCGAGCGCGCTGGGCAGGCGCGAGCGCGGCCGGCGTCACGAGCTCGAAGCCGTTCCGCTTCCAGCCCGCGAAGCCGTCCGAGAGGTTGACGACGTTCTCGTAGCCGAGCGCGTGGAGGTCGCGCGTCGCGAACGCCGAGCGTGAGCCGCTCTCGCAGTAGACGACGAGCGAGCGGGTCTTGTCCGGGATGAGCGCCTCGACGCGGGACTCGAGGTTGTTGCGCGGGACATGGATCGCGCCGGGCAGGTGCCCCTCGTCCCACTCCTCGCGCAGCCGCACGTCCACGAAGAGCGGTGGCTCGCCGCCGTTGCGACCGAGCAGCGCGTGCGCCTCCGGCGTCGAGATCTCGTCGATCTCGGCGCGCGCCGCCGACAGGAGCTCCCGATAGCTCGCCATTACTTTCCCGAATATAGCGACATGGGGGCATCGCGCGTGGAAGAGCGCGATCTGGCCGTCCGTCGTGTGGGTGATGGCAGGTGTCGTCCGAAACGTCACGATCCAGCAAGACCCGCTCCGCCTCGTCGGCGGCTACCGTGGCGCCGTGTCGCCCTTCGCTCGCGTCGTCGCCGCGACCGCCGCGGCGGCAGCCCTCGCAGTCGCGGTCGTCGTGGGCGTCGTGGCGCTTCAGACCGACCCGGTCAAGGGAGCCGCGCCGGCCCCGAAACAGCGAAAGGGCGCCCCGCCGTTGACCCTCGAGCTCGGCGTGAGGAACGATTCGGAGGCGGTAGCGCTCCGGCGTGCCGAGCGCCTCTATGCGGCGGGGAAGCGGGCTGAGGCGGGACGGGCATTCGCGAAGATCGGCGGGGTCGAGGCGCGCGTCGGCCAGGCGTACGCGGCCTGGCCCGAGGAGACGGTCGACCGGCTGAACCGGCTCGCGGGGCTGCACGCCCAGGATCCCGCCGTCCAGCTGAACCTCGGCGTGGCGCTCTTCTGGTCGGGGCTGTCCGGCGCGCAGGAGGCGTGGCGCGCGGCGGCGGCGTCCGACCCCGACTCGGCCTACGCCGTCGCGGCGGGCAATCTCCTGCATCCGGAGTACGCGCCCGGGCTGCCCGTGTTCGTCACGACGGCGCGGCCGTCGCAGAAGCTCGGGGGCCTCGCGCCCTCCGCCCAGCTCGAGCTACTCCGCCGCGACGCCGCGCGGAACGTCGACGGCAAGCTGCTCTACGGCGTCGCGCTCCAGAAGCTCGGCCGGCAACGCTCGGCCGAGCGCGTCTTCGCGGCTGCCGCGCGGCAGGCGCCGGGAGACGTCGAGGCACAGGTCGCGGCAGCCGTCGGCCGCTTCGACAAGGCGCGCCCGGCCGACGCGTTCTCCCGACTCGGCCCGCTCACGCGGCGGTTCCCCGACCGCGCGACGGTGCGCTTCCACCTCGGCCTGCTCCTCCTCTGGTCGGGCGAGGTGAAGGAGGCGAAGACCCAGCTCGTTCGTGCGACGGCGGTCGAGCCGGGCTCCGCCCTCGCGCTCGAGGCGCGGAAATACCTCGACCAGCTCGCCCGGGCGGGGGTCTGAGCCCCCGTGCGCGTTATTGACGGGGTGGGGACTTCGTGGCTACCGTGTCGAGCTACGCGACGGAAGGGGCGGTCCTGAGCGCTGCAGCGAGTGATCCGGAACGGACGGCGACGGCACCGGATGTTGCACTCGTGTCCGACGAGGGTCGGGCGCTGCTCGAGTCGGGGCGGGCGCAGGGTCGCCTGGACGCGGACGAGGTCGCGCTGGCGCTCGACGAGCTGGATCTCGACGCGGCGCAGATCGACGCGTTCTACGACGCGCTCGACGAGGAGCAGATCGAGGTGGTCGTCCCGGACGCCGCGGCCGAGGAGGCCGAGACCGAGCGCGCCTGGGAGACGGCCGAGGCCGAGATCTCGACGGACACCCTGCAGCTCTTCCTGAAGGACATCGGCAAGGTGCCGCTCCTCACCGCCGCCCAGGAGGTCGAGCTCGCGAAACGGATCGAGCGCGGTGACCATGCCGCGAAGCAGGCGATGGTCGAGGCGAACCTCCGCCTCGTCGTCTCGATCGCGAAGCGCTACCGCAACCAGGGGCTGCCGTTCCTCGACCTGATCCAGGAGGGCACGATCGGCCTCGTCCGCGCCGCGGAGAAGTTCGACTGGCGCAAGGGGTTCAAGTTCTCGACCTACGCGACGTGGTGGATCCGCCAGGCGGTCGCGCGGGCGATCGCCGACAAGGGCCGGACGATCCGGATGCCGGTGCACGTCGTCGAGAAGCTCAACAAGATCAGCCGCTCCGAGCGCAAACTCCGTGCCGAGCTCGCGCGCGAGCCCACCTCGCTCGAGATCGCCGTCGACCTCGACCTGCCGGTCGAGGAGGTCGAGCAGATCAAGCGGAGCGCGCAGACGCCGGTTTCGCTCGAGAAGCCGGTCGGCGACGAGGAGGAGTCGGAGTTCGGCCACTTCCTCACCGACGAGTCCGAGCCGCTCCCCGACGAGGCCGCCGAGGTGACGATGCGCCGGGAGGCGCTGCGGTCGATCCTTGGCGCGCTGTCGCCGCGCGAGCGTCAGGTCCTCGAGTTGCGCTACGGCCTCGACGGCAGGCAACCCCGCACGCTCGACGAGGTCGGGCGCGCGTTCAACGTCACCCGCGAGCGGATCCGGCAGATCGAGCACCAGAGCCTCAAGAAGCTCCGCGCGCTCGCCGACGCCGCCGCCGTGCGCGACGTCGCCTGAGCGCACCGAGCCTCGGTGTCCGACTTCAGTCGGACACCTCGCACCGACCGCGCCGCTCGACGTGGGTGTCGGACTGAAGTCCGACACACTGGGCTCCACGGTACGATCGCCCGCGTGGTGATCCCGACCCACGAGGAGCTCGTCGCCGAGCTCGCCGAGCTGATCGCGATCCCGTCGGTGAGCGCGGACCTGGCGCACGCGGACGACATTCGCCGCGCGGCAGACTGGGTCGCCGGGCGCATCCGCGCGGCGGGCGGCACCGTCGAGATCCAGGAGCGGGGCGAGCGGCCGCTCGTGGTCGGCGAGGTTCCTGCCTCGGCCGGCACCAAGGCGCCCACCGCGCTCCTCTACGCCCACCTCGACGTCCAGCCGCCCGACCCACTGGAGCTCTGGGAGTCCGATCCCTGGACGCTCACCGAGCGGAACGGTTGGCTCGTGGCGCGCGGCGTCGCGGACGACAAGGCGCACCTCTTCATGCTGCTCGAGGCGACGAGGCTGCTCGCCGCCGCGGGTGAGCTGCCCGTGAACGTGCGCTTCGCCATCGACGCGGAGGAGGAGGTCGGCGGACGCTCCGTGATCGACTGGGTCGACGAGGTGGCGCACCCCGGCGACGCGGCACTGATCCTCGACGGGGGATACGCGACCGAGACCCTGCCCTCGTTCTGCACCGCGCTCCGCGGCATGTGCTATTTCCACGTCACGGTTCGCACGGGCGAGCGCGACCTCCACTCGGGCCTGTACGGCGGCGCCGCGCTCACCGCGACGCACGCGCTGATGCAGATGCTTGCCGCCGTGCTCCCCGGCCCGGACGGCCGCCTACCCGGGCCGCTCCGCGCGGACGTCGTGCCGCCCACCGAGGAGGAGCTTGCGGGGTGGAGCGCGCTGCCGACGGGCGCCGAGGAGCTTGCCTCGGACGGCGCCCGCCCGAACGACGCACGCGCAGCCGCGGAGTTCCACCTGCGGACGACGGCCGAGCCGTCGGTGACCGTCAACGGCCTCGAGAGCGGCTCGCCGCGCCTTATGAAGACCGTCCTGCCGGTCGAGGCGCAGGCGAACGTCTCGATCAGGCTCGCTCCCGGGCAGACGACGGCCGCGATCGCTCCCGCGTTCGAACGGCTGATGCGCGAGGCGGCGCCGGACGGCGCGACGGTCGACGTCGAGCTCTGGGCGACGGGCGAGCCGGGTTACGTCGACCCCGAGGCGCCTGCGATCGTTCTGGCGCAGGACGCGTTCGAGGGGGTCCTCGGCGTGCGGCCGGTGCTCGCCCGCTCGGGCGGCTCGATTCCGGTCGTCGCCGCCCTCGTCGCCCGCGGCGTGCCCGCGATCGTCACCGGGTTCGCCCGGCCGACGGCCCAGATGCACTCCCCGAACGAGCACATCCCGGTCACGGCCCTGCGCGAGGGCGTCGAGACGGTCGTCGAGGTCCTGCGCCGGCTCGGCCAGCTTGGCTGACGCCGGCTACGCGAGCCCTCTCGCGGAAGAGCTCGGCGAGGAGGTGCTCGAGCGCTTCCTGCGGTACGTGGCTGTCGACACCGAGGCGGACCCGACCTCGACGACGTACCCCTCGACCGCGAAGCAGCTCGATCTCTCGCGGTTGCTCGTCGAGGAGCTCCGGGCGATCGGGCTCGCGGACGCCGAGCTGACCACGGCGGGATACGTCTTCGCGACGCTGCCCGGGACGGTCGCGGATGCCCCGACGGTCGGCCTGATCGCCCACGTCGACACCTCGCCGGCCGCGTCGGGAACGGGCGTCGTCCCGCTCGTGCACCGCGCATGGGCCGGCGAGCCGATCGTCCTCCCGGGCGACGTGACGCAGGCGCTCGACCCGGACGACATGCCGGAGCTGGCGGAGAAGGTCGGACACGACCTCGTCACGAGCGACGGGACCACGCTGCTCGGGGCGGACGACAAGGCCGGTGTCGCGATCATCGTCACCGCCGCGCGACGGCTGCTCGCCGACGACGCACCGCGCGCACGGGCGCGCATCGCCTTCACCGTCGACGAGGAAGTGGGGCGCGGCACCGACCATTTCGACCTCGACGCGTTCGGAGCGGACTTCGCCTACACGTTCGACGGCTCGGGGCTCGGCGAGGTCGAGACGGAGACCTTCTCCGCGTACCAGGTCGGGCTCACGATCGACGGGGTCGGCGTCCACCCAGGGACCGCCAAGGGCCGGCTCGTGAATGCGCTCAAGCTGATGTCGGACGTGATCGCCGCGCTTCCGCGAGACGGCCTGTCGCCGGAGACGACCGAAGGACGCGAGGGCTTCGTCCACCCCGAGCGCCTCTCCGGGACCGCGTCACGGGCGACGCTGTGGCTGATCGCGCGCGACCACGACGACGCCAAGCTCGAAGAGCACGTCGAGCTGCTGCGGCGGACCGCGGCGGAGGTCGTCGGTCGTGAGCCGCGCGCGTCGTACACCCTCGTGGTCGAGGAGCAGTACCGGAACATGCGGACGGCGCTCGACCACCACCCGGAGGTCGTCACCGCGGCCGAGGAGGCGATCCGGCGTGCGGGTGTCGAGCCCGTGCACAGCATCATCCGCGGCGGCACCGACGGGGCGCGCCTCACCGAGAAGGGCCTCCCGACGCCCAACCTCTTCACGGGCGGCCAGCATTACCACTCGGTGCGCGAGTGGGCATCCGTGCAGGACATGGCCGCGGCCACCGCGACGTGCGTCGAGCTCGTCCGTCTCTGGGGCGAGTCGGGACGACTTCGTCGTCCCGACTAGTTCATTCGGCGTCAGCCGAATGAACGGGGCAGCCCAGCCACTCGTGCCCGAACCGCCGCATCTCGTCGATGATCGGCTTCAGCGCGTCGCCCTTCTCGGTCAGCTGGTACTCCACGCGGGGCGGGGACTCGGCGTAGCTGCGGCGGACGACGATGCCTTCGGCCTCGAGCCAGCGGAGGCGCTCCGCGAGCGTCCTCGGGCTGATGCCCGCGCACGCATGCTCGAGCTCGGTGAAGCGGCGCGGCCCTTCGGAGAGGTCGTGCACGATCAGCACCGTCCACTTCGAGCCCACGATCTCGCCCGTCGCGGCGACCGAGCACTGGCCCGCCTGGTGGACCGGGAGCATCGTCCGAGAGGTATCGGCGCTCGCCGCCATGTCCCAATTGTACGGCGACCGCCGCGGTTGCCGAGTGCGCCCGCCTCACCCGTCGGACGCGCCGACCTCCCGCTGACACTGCGCGGTGCACGTCCAGGCGAGGACGAACGGACGCAGGAAGCGCGCCAGCCCTGCCGCCCCGGCCGACGAGAGGTGCAGCCCGTCGTCGACGAACCACGTTGGCCTGGCGCTGCCGCGCGTCGTTCCAGTCCGCCACTCTGATCTGAGGCCACCGCTTGGCCGCCGCACGTATCGCCGCGTTCGTCGGCCGATAGAGCGCGCGACGCTCCTGCATCGTGACCCAGATCACGGTCGTCACACCCTGACGACCAGCGCTTGCATGACGTTGTCGACGTCGTCGCCGTAGTCGGAGGGGTCGTCGTTGTAGCCGACGTCGATCACGACGACGCTGCCGAGGGGCTTCGCAGGCTTCGAGACGAGCGCGAGGACGCTCTGGGGCCGGTCGCCCTGGTACGGACAGCCGATCTCGGCGAGGCGCCGGCAGACCTTGGCGTCGATCTGGAGGTCGAGCCCACGCGCCAGCGCGGCCCGCGCGGTGCTCTGGTACAGGAGGGCCGCGGCGACGGAGTCGCCGAACACCGTCACGCGCGGGCGGGTGGACACGCCGGCCGACGCGCCGCCGGCGAGCACCGCGCACGCGACGAGCGCGGCGACAGCTGCGGAGGCACTTCGCATCCGGAAACCCTACCCGCGGCCCTTGGTTCTCAGTCCCAGGGCGGCGGGTTGTGGACCCAGCGGCCGCCGACCATCGTCGCGACCACGTTCACGTCCGTGAGCTCGTCGGCGGGGATCGACATCGGGTCCCGGTCGAGGACGACGAGGTCGGCGAGGAAGCCCGGGCAGGAGCTTCCCGCGGCGGCGCTCGTCCCCGGCGAGCCAGGCCGGCGTCACGGTCGTCGCGTGCAGCGCCTCCTCGACCGTGACGGCGTCCTCGGTGCGCCAGCCGGGCCGCTCGTCGATCGTCCGGCGCACCCCGGCGGCGATCCCGGCCAGCGGCTCGAGCTCCTCGACCGGGGCATCCGAGCCGTTCACGACCATCGCGCCGCTTCGAAGCAGCGTCCCGAAGGCGTACGTGCCTCCGAGACGATCCCCCCAGAACCGCTCGGCGAGGTCGCGGTCGGAGGGCGCGTGGCTGAATTGCACCGAGCACGCGACGCCGAGCACGGCGAAGCGGGGCAGGTCGGCGGGATCAAGACACTGCGCGTGCTCGATCCGCTGCCGGAGCCCGAGCGGCTCCCAGACGCCGCGGGTCGCCTCGAACGCGTCGAGCGCCTCGCGGTTCGCGCGGTCGCCGATCGCGTGCACGCCGACCGGCCAGCCCGCCGCGGCCGCCGCGCGGATCAGCTCCGCGAGCTCCTCGCCGCTCGTGATGCACACCCCGCTCCCGTCGAGCATCCAGGCCGTCTGCGAGCCGAGCGTGCCGTCCATGAACGTCTTGAGGTAGCCGAGCCGGAGATGGTCGTCGCCGATCCGCGAGCGGAGGCCGAGCTCGCCGAGTCGCCCGACGTGCTCCGCCGGAAGCGACTGCCAGACGCGCAGCGTCAGCCCGCCGGTCTCGTGGATCCGGCCGAAGATCGCGTGCGCTCCGAGCCAGCCGTCCTTGTCGTGGATCGCGCCAACGCCCCGCTCGTTCGCGACCCGCAGGCCCTCGCGGGTGGCGGCGACCCACTCGTCCTCCGAGACAGAGACGTGGCGCTCGCGGAAGCGCCATGCCGATTCCTCGCGCAGGACGCCGGTCGGCTCACCGGCCTCGTCGCGCTCGACGACGCCGCCCGGGACCTGCAGGTCGCCGTCGGCGCGCGCGAGCGCCGCGGTGTTGAGCCACAACGAGTGGTAGTCCTTCGACCAGAGCGCGGCCGGACGCTCGCCCGTGACCTCGTCGAGCACCTCGCGCGAGGGGTGCTCCGCCCACGCTGCGTCACGCCAACCGTGCCCGTGGACCCACTCGCCACGCGCGCGGTGCGAGCCGACGCGAGCGAGCGCCTCGGCGAGGGACGCAGCGCCCTCGAGTTGGACGTCGCTGCGCGCCAGCGACCACGTGGGGAAGTGGACGTGCGAGTCGGTGAACGCGGGCAGGACACAGCGGCCGCGGAGATCGACGCGCTCGGGCGTGGGGAGGGCGTGCTCGTGCGTTCCCACGCCTCCGACGATGCGATCACCGGCGATCGCAAGCGCACCGGCCGTCGGAAGCGAGTGCGTCCATCGTCCGCACGACGCCGTTCGAGAGGATCACGCGTATGAGCCTACCCCGGGGCACTCGGGACGACCCTTTGTCCTGCGTTTGGCTCGTCGCCGGCGACCGAGGACGATACGATCGAGTCCCGTCCGGAGGATCGCTTGAGCTTCGACCGTCCGCTGGCGCTGCTTTCGCTCGCGGTGCTCGCCGTACTCACCGGCGCGTACGTCGTCGTGTCACGGCGCCGGCCCCGCTACGCCGTGCGGTTCACGAACGTCGACGTGCTCCGCGGCGTCGCGCCGAGGGGAGCGGCCCTGCGGCGGCACGTGCCGGCTGCGCTCCTCGCGGCGGCTCTCGCGCTGCTCTGCATCGGCATCGCGGGGCCGCACGTCCAACGGTCGGCGCCGGTCGAGAACGCGACCGTCGTCCTCGTGCTGGACACGTCGCGCTCGATGCTCGCCAGCGACGTCGCGCCGACGCGACTCGGCGCTGCCAAGGCCGCCGCGCAGGCGTTCCTCGACCGCGCTCCCGCCAAGCTCCGGGTCGGGCTCGTCACCTTCTCGGGCGACGTGAGCGTCGCCGCCGTCCCCACGCACGATCGCGACCGCCTCCACCGGTCGGTCGCGGCGATCACGCGCTGGCAGGCGGGGGGCGGGACAGCCATCGGCGACGCCCTCGCGCGTGCCGTCGAGCTGGGCCGGGACGCGTTCTCGGAGCCCGGCGCAACGGAGCCCGCGCCGCGCGAAAGCGAGGCAAGAGGCGCGGTCACGATCCTCTTCCTCTCCGACGGCCGCCAGAACCGCGGCTTGCTGCCGCCGGCCGAGGGAGCGTCGATTGCCGCCGCGGCCGGAATCCCCGTCTTCACCGTCGCGCTCGGAACCGATCGACCCGACGCGTGGCCTTTCGGGTGGGTACGGGTACGGCGCCGCCGGGTTCAGCCGCGTGCCCGACCGGGCGACCCTGAAGGCCATCTCCGAGCGCACCGGCGGCGAGTACTTCGCGGCGCGCTCCGCGGACGCGCTCCAGTCGGCCTACCGGGACCTCGGCTCGCGTCTCGGCCGCGCCCGGCGTCCCACCGAGGTGACGGCGCTCTTCGTCACCGGCGCGGCGGTCGCGCTCTCGGCGGCGGCCGCGCTCGCGCGCCTGGCCGCTCCGGGCCTGCCGTGACCGGCCGGCGCCGCGACCGCGGCGCCGGCCGGAGTGGCAGAATCACGCGGGCAGGATGTTCTGGTTGACCCGGAAGACGTTGTCCGGGTCGTAGCTCGCCTTGACCTGCGCGAGCCGCGGGTAGTTCGCTCCGTAGGTCGCCTTCACCCGCGCCTGGCCCTCGTCGTCCATCATGAAGTTGACGTACGAGGCACCCGCCGAGAACGGGACGATCGCCTCGTGGTAGCCGACCGTCCAGTCGCGCACCGCCGACGCCGAGGCCGGGGTCGGGGTCGCAGCCGATGAAGACCTGCGACCAGGTCGCGTCGCGGTAGCCGAACGCGGTGTCCTCGGGAGCGACGTCGTTGACCGCCCCGTCGACGGGGTAGAAGTGCGTGCCCGCCTTGAAGCCGGGCATCCGCTCGTTCCAGGAGCGGTTCAGCGCGATCGCCTCGTCCGGGATCTCGCGCAGGAACGCGCCGCGCCAGTACCACTGGTCGCCGGGGCCGTAGAGCCCGTCGAAGGCGCCGTTGAGCGCCGCGATCGGCATCCGCTGCACGCCGTGGAGCAGCGGCTCCGCGATCGACAGCATCGGCGCCATCGCCTTCTCCGCGTCCTCGTCAGACGCGTCGATGCACCAGACGACGCCACAGACCTTGCGCAGGTGGAGCTCCTCGGGGAACGCCTCGGCGACCGGCGGGATCGTGTGGAAGTTGAAGAACCCCATCACGTTGCGCGGCGCCGAGGGCAGCCACTCGCGGTAGGCCGCGAGGAGCTCGTCGGAGTCCTCGATCGCCCAGAAGGTCGGGCCGCCCACGATCGTCTCGAGCGGATGCGCCTGGAACGTGAACTCCGTCACGACTCCGAAGTTGCCGCCGCCGCCGCGGATCGCCCAGAAGAGATCCGGGTTCTCGCTCGCGCTGGCGCGTCACCTGCGACCCGTCCGCGAGCACCATCTCCGCGGAGAGCAGGTTGTCGACGGTCAGGCCGTGACGTCGCGCGAGGTAGCCGTGCCCGCCGCCGAGGGTCAACCCGCCGACCCCGGTCGAGGAGATGATCCCCGTCGGGACTGCGAGGTTGTGCGGCCCGGTCGCGGCGTCGACCTCGCCCCAGACGCAGCCGCCGCCGACCCGCACGGTCCGTGCCTTCGGGTCGACGGAGACGGACTTGAGCGGCGAGAGGTCGATCACGACGCCGTCGTCGACGCTCGCGAGGCCGCCGCCGTTGTGGCCGCCGCCGCGGACGGCAATCGTCAGGTCGTGCTCCCGTCCGAAACGGATCGCGGCCGCCACGTCGTCGGCGCTCGTGCAGAACGCGATCAGCGCCGGCCGCTTGTCGATCATCGCGTTGAAGAGCGTGCGGGCCTCGTCGTAGCGCGCGTCCTCCGGGCCGACCAGCCGGTCGCCGAACGACGCAAGCTCGGTGCGCGCGCTGTCCCGCGCGGAAACGGTCGTGGACATCGTTCCTCCTCGTCCTCGAAAACGGGTCGACCGAGCGTACGAGCGGAGCGGCCGGGTGTCATGACCGGGGCTGACCGAATTTCGCGGCCCCGGCCGATGCGCAATGATCAGATCTGATCATCGAGATGACCGAGGCGCCACCTGTACCACTGCCCGGCCCGCTCCGGCTCTCGCCGGCCTTCGCCTTCGCCGGCCGGACGCGGGAGCTCGCGACGCTCCGCGCCCTCCTGCCCCGCTCCGCCGGGGAGGGGCGCCGCGCCGCGCTGATCGCGGGCGACCCGGGGTCGGGGAAGAGCCGGCTCGTCCGGGAGCTCGCCGGCGAGATCGCCGGCGAGGGCGCTGCCGTCCTCTACGGCGATTGCGACGCCGTCGTCGGATCGGCCTACGGTCCGTTTGCCGCAGCGCTCGAGCACCTCGTCCGCCACGCGGACCCCGACACGCTGCGGCGGCACCTGGGGGCGACCGGCGGCGAGCTGACCCGGATCCTGCCCGAGCTCTCGGCGCGCGTCGGGGGGCTTCCGCCGCCTGCGGCAGCGGATGCCGACACGGAGCGACACCGGTTCCACACCGCGGTGACGGACCTGCTCGTGGGGTTCAGCGCCGAGGCGCCGCTCCTCGTCGTGCTCGAGGACGTGCACTGGGCCGACGCGTCCACGTTGCAGCTCATGCGTCATCTCGTCCGCTCCGGCGCGGCCGCGCGGATGCTTCTCGTTGCGACGTTCCGCGACGCCGAGGCCGACGTCCGGGCCGAGCTGGCCGAGACGCTCGTCGACGTCTACCGCACAGAGGGAGTAGCGCGGATCCGGCTCGAGGGCCTGTCCGAGACGGAGATCGCCGAGTTCGTCCGGCTCGCCGTCGGGGTCGAGCCCGAGCCCGAGCTGCGCGCGGCGATCGGCGAGCTCACCGGCGGCAACGCCTTCCTTCTCACCGAGCTCTGGCGAGAGCTGCTCGACACGGGCGCGGTCGAGGTCGGGCCGGTCGCCGCCCGTCTCGCGCGACCCGTCGCGGAGCTCGGCACGCCGAGGACGGTGCGCGAGGTGGTGAGCCAGCGGCTTGGGCGCCTGTCCCCCGAGACGAACGAGGTGCTGGCCCTCGCCGCGGTCGCAGGGGCCGACTTCGAGCTCGAGATGGTCAGGCGAACCGCGATCGTGCCGGAGGAGGCGATGCTCGACGCGGTCGACGAAGCCGTCCACAACGGGCTGCTCATCGAGGAGCCGGGTCGGAGGCTCGCGTATCGCTTCGCGCACGAGCTCGTTCGGAGGGCCGTCACCGAGCGGCTCTCCGCCTCGCGCAAGGCCGAGATCCACCTCCTCGTCGCCGACTCGCTCGAATCCGGGCGCCCGCAGGGCGACAGCAGGGCGGTGCTGGCGGCCCTTGCGCATCACTACGCCGCGGCGGCGCCGATCGGCGGGGTCGAGCGGGCGGTCGGCTACAACCTGCTGGCGGCGGACTCGGCGTCGAGCGCGCTCGCGTTCGGGGAGGCCGAGGACCGCTTCCGTGTCGCGCTCGAGCTCGGCGTCCGGGACCCAGCCGAGCGTGCGGACGTGATGCTCCGGCTCGGCGACGTCCGCCATCGCGCAGGTCGTGCCGATGCGGCGCTCGACGCGTTCTCGCGCGCGGCGGCGCTCGGGCGAACCCTGTCCGACTCCGGGATCCTCGCTCGGGCGGCGATCGGCTTCGAGGAGGCGTGCTGGCGCCCCGCGATCCACGATGCGGAGACCGTCGAGCTCCTCGACGAGGCGGCCGCGGCCCTCGAGCAGGAGGACTCGGAGCTCCGCGCGCGGGTTCTCAGCGGGCTCGCGCGCGCGCTCGAGCTGCGCGGCGAGTCGGGTCGCGCCGCGCTCGCACGCGACGAGGCGATCGCGATGTCGCGCCGCCGCGGCGACCGGCGCACGCTCGGGACGACGCTTGCCGCGGCCTACTGGGCGCGCGGGAGCTCCGCGAACGAGGAAGTCAACGCCATGCTTCTCGAGGCGCGCGACATCGGTAGGGAGCTCGAGGACGTCGAGATCGAAGGCGCTGCGCTCTCGTGGCTCGTGCCGTCGTACGTCGTCCTCTGCGACCACGACGCCGCCCGCGAGACCCTCGGGCAGCTGCTCCAGAGCGCGCGGCGGTTGAACGAGCCGTTCATGCTCCACGTCGCCGAGCACTACGCGGCCGCGATCGCCCTCTGCGACGGCGACCTCGAGGCCGCCGAGCTCGCCGCGCGGCACTCGGAGGAGTGGGGGAGGCTGATGGCCGGGCGCGACGCCTCGGGGACGTACGCGATCCAGATGTTCGGGCTCCGGCGCGAGCAGGGCCGCCTCGCCGAGCTTGCTCCCGTCGTCCGCCTGCTCGACGCCGAGACGCGCGAGAGCGCGTGGGGCCCCGGTCTCGCAGCGCTCCTCGCCGAGCTCGGGATGGAAGACGACGCCAGGCGCGAGCTGCACCGCATCCTCGACGACGGGCTCGGCTCGCTGCGGCCGTCGCTCTGGCTCGGGTCGCTGGTCTACCTCGCCGACGCCTGCGCGGCGCTCGGCGACGAGGACGCCGCGAGAGTGCTCTACCCCGAGCTCGCCGCGTACTCCGGCGGCAACGTGATGATCGGGCACCTCGTCGCGTGCTACGGCGCGATGGACCGCTACCTGGGCATGACTGCGGCGGTGCTCGGCGACTGGGACCGGGCGGAGGAGCACTTCCACGCGGCCCTGGCGCTCAACACGCGGCTGGGCGCGCGCACGTGGCTCGCGCACACCGCATACTGGTACGCCCGCATGCTGCTGGCACGGGCTGCCGCCGACGACCGCTCGCACGCCCGAGGACAGCTCGGTCTCGCGCTCGGTCTCGCCCGGACGATCGGGCTTCCGGCGCTCGCCCGGCGGACGGAGGAGCTCGACGCGGGTGTGACGCCCGTCGGAACGCAGCTCCCCGACGGCTTGAGCCCGCGGGAGGTCGAGATCCTCGTGGAGCTCACCCGCGGCCGCTCCAACCGCGAGATCGGCCGCGTCCTGCACATCAGCGAGCACACCGCCGCCAATCACATCCGCTCGATCCTCCGCAAGACCCGGTGCGCGAATCGCACCGAGGCCGCCGGGTACGCGCTGCGCCACGGGCTCGTCCCGGACTGAGCGCCGGGAGTACGATGCCGCCATGCCTCTCTACGTGATCGAGCGGAAGTTCGCAGACCGGCTCGAGCTGACCGATGACGACGTCCGGGCGATCGACGCGGTGAACGCCGACGAGGGCGTCAGCTGGCTGTTCTCGTTCATCTCGGCCGACAAGCTGCGCACGTACTGCCTCTACGAGGCGCCGACGCCGGACGCGATCCTCGAGGCCGCGCGTCGCGCGAACGTGCCGGCCGACAAGATCGTCGAAGTCAGCAAGTTCGTGCCGGCCGACGTGCTCGCAGGCTGAGCGCGACAGACCGCCGCCTGTGCTGACAGTGCCGGAGGCAGCGCGGAGGGCAGGGCGCGATCCCGAGACGCTTGGACGCTGGATTCGGTCCGGCATGCTCGCCGCTCGCAAGGTCGGGACCCAGCACGTCATCGAAGAGGCCGACCTCGAGGCGGTCCTCGCCGAGGACGAGCAGCCCATCCCTGAATCCTGGGGAGCGCCGGTGACAGGTCGACCGCTCCCGAGCGTCGTCGCTGTCGTCCGGAACCACGGGTCGGGCATTGATCGGGGCGGGCGCGCCTTGAATGCCCGTTGTTGACGGTCGACGCGCGTCTTGCGCGGACGGCGGAGCAGTTGGTCCAGATCGCTCCTCTCGAGTCGATCTAGAGGCTTGACGTGAAATGGGCGCCCCACGACCGCGCGCGAATTTCACATCAAGCCTCTAGCGCACGCCGGCCGCTGTTCGCCTCGTAGACTCCGCTCGATGCCCTGGGACGTGTTGAGCGACGAGCAGCGGGAGCTGCGCGAGCTCGTCCGGACGGTCGCGAGGGAGCGGATCGCGCCGCGGGCGGCGGAGATCGACGCGTCGCACGAGTTCCCGTGGGACGTCGTCGAGCTCTTCCGCGACCAGGGGATCTTCGGGCTCTTCTTCGGCGAGGGAGTCGGTGGCACCGGGACGGGGACGCTGCTCTCGCTCGTCGCGATAGAGGAGGTCTCGAAGGTCTGCGCCACGAGCGGCCTGATCCTCGCGGTGCAGGAGCTCGGGTCGCTGGGGCTGAAGCTGGGTGGCACGGACGAGCAGCGGGCGGCCTGGCTGCCGCAGCTCGCGTCGGGCGAGGTGCTGGCGGCGTACGCGCTGACGGAGGCCGGCTCGGGCTCGGACTCGGCGGCGATGCGGACGACCGCGCGCCTCGAGGGCGACGAGTACGTGCTCGACGGGTCGAAGCGGTTCATCACGAACGCGGGTGTCGCGGGCCTCTACACGGTGTTTGCGAAGACCGAGCCGGAGGAGGGTCACGCGGGCATCTCGGCGTTCCTCGTCGAGGCGGACGCGCCGGGGTTCGAGGTGGCGCGGCTGGAGGAGAAGATGGGGATTGCCGGGTCGACGACGGGCGAGCTCGTCTTCGACGGGTGCCGGATCCCGGTTGGCAACCGGCTCGGCGACGAGGGGACAGGGTTCAAGCTCGCGATGCGGATCCTCGATCGGTCCCGGCCGGGCGTGGCGGCGCAGGCGCTCGGGATCGCGCAGGGCGCGACCGACTACGCGCTCGAGTACGCGCGCACGCGCGAGACGATGGGGCGCCCGATCGCCGAGCACCAGCTGATCGCGGCGAAGCTCGCCGACATGGAGACGAAGACCGAGGCCGCCCGCGGGCTGCTCTATCGGTTCGGGCAGATGGCCGACGCCGGTGTCCCCGAGAGCGAGCTGACGAAGGCCTCCGCGATGGCGAAGCTCATGTGCGGCGACGTCGCGATGGAGGTCACGACCGAGGCGGTGCAGATCCTCGGCGGCTACGGCTACGTCAAGGAGTACCCGGTCGAGCGGTTCATGCGCGACGCGAAGATCACGCAGATCTACGAGGGCACCCAGGAGGTGCAGCGACTCGTGATCGCCCGCGAGATGCTCCGGGAGTCACGTGCTTTCCTGCTCGCGGGCGTGGCCTGAAGGCCGCCGGCGAGTGCGCCATGGCTACGCTCCGGCTTGATGATCCCGAACCGCTCGATCCCGACGGCCACCGTGATCCCGGTGCTCGTCTACCCGGACGTCCGTGCGGCCGTGGCGTGGCTGACGGACGCCTTCGGATTCGTCGAGCGCGTCCGCGTCGGCGACAACCATCGGTCGCAGATGCGCGTCGGGGACGACGGCGCGGTGATCGTCGCCGACGTCCGCGGCGAGCAGCAGCCGCCGCAGGCGGGGCGGACCACGCACGTCGTCAAGGTGCGGGTGGCCGACGTCGACGCCGCGTTCGAGCGGGCCTGCGCCCACGGCGCACGCGTGCTGGAGGAGCCGACCGAGTTCGAGTACGGCGAGCGGGAGTGCACCGTCGAGGATCTCGCCGGGCACCGCTGGCAGCTCACGCAGACCATGCGTGACGTCGCGCCGGAGGAGTGGGGCGGCGTGACCGTCGGGCGGTGACAGGCCCCCGACCTGATGCTTCGCGCGGGAGTGCCTCGGCAGAACAGGAAGTGACGCCTGTCCACCGAACACAGGGGCGTCGGACTCTTCCGACTGCCTACGAGTGAGGAGCGTGTGATGAGCGCGACGATGACGAGCGGCAACACGGGTCCCCTCGGGCAACCGCGCGGAATCGGCTTCGGGATCCTGCTCTACATCGTCACGCTGGGGTTCTACGGCTGGTACTGGGCCTACAAGACCCAGGAGGAGATGAAGCAGCGCACCGGCGACGGACTGGGCGGCGTGCTCGGCCTCGTTATCTGGATTCTGCTCACCCCTGTGAGCGCGTTCGTGATCCCGTCCGAGGTGGGGAAGATGTACGCGGGGGACGGCAGGCCGGCACCGATGACAGGCTGGACGGGCCTATGGCTGTTCCCGGGAGCCATCCTGATCATCCCGGCGATCGTCTGGTTCGTGAAGGTTCAGGGTGCGCTCAATCAGTACTGGGGCGGCGCCCGGGCAGGAACGGAGAGCAGCGCCGCGCTCGAGGGCTCCGGAGCGACTGCCGCCGAGTAATCAGGCGTGCATGCTCACGTCAGGGGCCTGACACGGCACGCGACCCCTCCTCTCCGGCGACCGTGGCCGGCGGGAGCTCCGGCGGCGTCGCGCGCGGGTAGCGGCCGGCGACGTCCTCGACGTACCGGGCGAGCAGGTCGGCGGTCACCGGATCGCGGATCTCGAGCACGTTTTCGGCGTTCCGCTCGCCCGAGCGGGAGAAGTTGAACGAGCCGACGAAGCTCACGTCGTCGCAGACCACGACCTTCGCGTGCATGACGTCCTGGATGCCGTCGGGTGACCACGGCGTGGACGGCTTGCCGGAGAACGCCGCGCGCTCGACGATCGTCCGCAGCAGCGGGATCTTCCAGGCGCTGACACGGTTTCGGCTCCACTGCCGGAAGACGTCGTCGGACTGCGAGTCGTCGACAACCCCGACGACCGGGCAGCGCTCCTCGTTCACGACCTCGACGAGCGTGCCGAGGATCGGGCCTGCCGTCAGCACGGGCGAGGCGATGCGAATGCGCCGGCGCGCGCGCCCGATGTGCTTCGCGACGCGATGCGAAAGCGCCTCGCCGTTCCCCGGCGTGAACCACGGCCGGGCCGTGACGCCGCCGCCGAGGTCCACCGGCCGCGGCTCGACCGTTCCCGTCCGCTCGACCACCCCGCGCTCCCAGAGCTCCTCGAACGCGAGCGTGAACGCGAAGGCGAGCCGCTCGCTGTCGAGCACGCGGACGACGACGTTCTCCTGGCGCGTCCACGAGTCCTCCGTCCAGTTCATCGACCCCGTCCACACGTCGCGCCCGTCGCGGACGCAGAACTTGTGGTGCATCAGGTCAGGGATGCCGGCGATGCCCCGGGTCTCGACGGGGAGCGCCTCGATCGCCTCGGGCCGCGTCTCCGGCGGCGGCGGCACGGGGACGGGGCCGGGGTGGTCGACGTCGAACAGGAGCCGGACGCGGAGGCCGCGCTGGTGCGCCGCGAGCAGCGACGCGAGCACGAGCGCGCCGGCCTCCGTCTCGAGCCGGACGTCGTAGAGCGCCAGGTCGAGGCTCGCGCGGGCGGCGTTCAGGAACGCGGCGATCTCGGCCGCCACGCGGGTCGCCGGCTGGCCGCCATCGGTCAGCGTGGTCAGCTCGACCGGCACGACGGTCCGTCAATCTCCCCGCAGGAGCCGCGCGAGACGCTCCAGGCCGATGCCGTGGACGAGCGGATCCGCGTGTCGATGCACGAGCTGCCACTCCGATTCGGCTGACCGCCGGAAGACCAGCGTCACCCGAAGCGACAGGTCCTGCTCGGGCAGGTCTCCGACCTCCCCGTGTTGGTGCTCGACGAGGACCAGGACCACGACGTCGCCGGATGCGTGCGAGTCCACGATCTCCAGCGTCGCCTCGCCGCTTCGAAAGAACTGCGCCAAAGCCTCCAACGCCTCGTCCGAGTCGTCGACGCCTCGGACTGGCGCCCCGCCGTAGGGAGACATCAGGGTGAAGTCTTCCGCGTGCCTGATGAGCGCGAAGTAGCCACGTGCGTCGCCGCGGATGAGCGCCGAGGCTGCCTCGGCGGTTCGGTCGACGAGCTCGGCAAGCTCCTCCTCGGTCGCCGTTGTGCCCGACATCACCCACCTCCTGGTTCGTTCGGAGCTCGTGCTGCATCGTACGGCGACCGTTCGCTCCCGCATCGCGAGCGCGCATGGAGCTCCTGGCGCGCCTCGCCGGGACTCTCATTGCTTGTCGAACGACCCGTTCGGGAGACTAGAGGTCGGCGATTTCGGGTACCTCGGGGTAAGCCGTATCGGCACGAGAAGGGGCGACAGCCCTCTCAGGACCGGATTTGGCCCTCGCCGAGCAGCGAAGAGCAATGGCCAACACAACTGAGGAGGACACCATGGAACGGTTTCCCTGGCACCCACGGTTGCGGCACGCCGGGAGCGCACGACGTCTCGTGATCGCTGCCGTCGCCACGCTGACGCTGGTCGTCGTCGCGGCGGTGGGCGTGGCCGCGACGTCGGCCACACCGAATGGCTGCCCGACCGACAAGAGCACGAAGCCGGCCCCGATCGCGAACATCACACCGCCCGCGCGGCTCCAGATCGAAGCCTTCAACGTGCTGTCCGGACCGGTCAACGAGGGGACGCAGACCTTCACGTTGAAGGTGCGCGTCGGGAGCACCTGCAGCCGCGACGTCATAGGCGCGAGCGTCTACGTGACGGCCGTGCCGTACAACCAGTTCACCATCCCCGACGAGGAGCTCACCGGGAACGACGGCAACGCGACCCTCGTCTTCAACCGCGACGCGAACTTCCCGGCGAGCGATCAACAGCAGCAGCTGACGCTCTTCATCCGCGCGACGAAACCGGGCGAGGACCCACTTGCCGGCGTCTCGACACGACGACTCGTCGCGGTGCCCTTCGAAAGCTAACCGCCGGTTCATGCGCACGGCCGCGCCCGAGAATCTCGTGGCGCGGCCGCGTCGCAGCGCGGCCGGATAACGTCCGCGCATGCGGCTGAGCACGATCGGCGCCTGGTGCGCGGCGTTCACGGTCGCCTCTGCCGACGCGGCGCGGCCCGCCGCCTCGGAGATCGAAGCACTCGGGTACGAGACCCTGTGGTACCCCGAAGGCCTCGGCACGAGAGAGTCGTTCACGAACGCCGCGGTGTTGCTCGCGGCGACCGATCGCATCCGGATCGGCTCCGGCATCGCGAACATCTGGGCGCGCGACGCGGTGTCGGCCGCCAACGCGGCCCGCGTCCTGGGTGACGCCTTCGACGACCGGTTTCTGCTCGGGCTCGGCGTCAGCCACCCGAGGCAGGTCGACCCGCGAGGCCACACGTACCGCGCCCCCGTCGCAACGATGCGCGCCTATCTCGACGCGATGGATGACGACCCGTTCGTCAGCCCCGATGGCCCAGTGGTGGCACGCCCAGCGGTTCCGCGAGTTCTCGCCGCCCTGCGCCCTCCCATGCTTCGGCTGGCGGCCGAGAAGGCGCTCGGAGCGCACACATTCCTCGTCCCCGTCGAGCACACGAGGCGCGCGCGGGAGATCCTCGGCCCCGAGCCGCTGCTGATCGTCGAGCAGAAGGTCGTGCTGGCCGACGAGCTCCCGGAGGCGCGCGACCGTGCGCGTGCGGCGCTCGCGTGGTACCTCGACACGCCGAACTACGTGGACAACCTCCGCTGGCTCGGGTTCTCCGACGACGATCTCGACAACGGCGGCTCGGCCGCGCTCGCCGACGCGCTCGTCGTCGTCGGCGACGAGGAGGCCATCGCCGCCCGCTGCCGCGAGCATCTCGACGCCGGAGCGAGCCAGGTCGCGATCCAGCCGCTCGAGAAGCACGATCCGTTCGGGCGCGAGACCTTCCGACGCCTCGCGCAGGTCCTTCTCGCCTGACGGGCAGAGCCCGCGGGCTACGCGACGGTCGCGATCGCTTCGATCTCGATCTCGAGCTCCGGCAGCGCGAGTGCCGAGACCTCGACGATCGTGTCCGCGGGGTAGGGCTGGGTGAACCACCGCCTCCGCAGCTCGACGACCTTCGGAAAGTTCGCCATGTCCGTGAGGAAGATGGTCACCTTCACGACGCGCTCGAGGCTCGACCCGCCGGCCTCGAGCACCCGCGCGAGGTTCCGGAAGACCTGCTCGGCCTGCGCATCGAAGTCGCCGCTCCCGACGATCGCCCCGTGTTCGTCGATGGCCGCCTGGCCCGAGACGATGACGAGGTCTCCGACGCGAAAGCCCTGCGAGAGGAGGTAGGGCTCGAGCGGATCGGGGTCGAGGCGGATCTGGTGGGCCTCGGTCACGTCCGCTCCTCGGCCGGTCTGGCCAGACGAGTCGTCCGGAACCACTCCGAGAGGTCGGGCGCCCACACGATCGTCACGACGATGAGCAGCCCACCCGTGATCAGGCTCGAGACGTAGTCGGGCGAGCGGAGAATGGCCAGGATCTCCTGGAGCACGCTCAGCGAGAGCACGCCCGCGGCGATGCCGACCGCGCCGCCCTTGCCCCCGGAGAGGCTGACGCCGCCGATCAACGCGGCGGTGGCGGAGAACGTCAGCACGTCGAAGCCGATGTTCGTCGGGCTCGCGGTCGCGAGGCTGTAGCTGAGGAGCGCGCCGGGGAGCGCGGCGCCCAGCGCCGAGACGACGAACACCCCGACGAGAAGCCGGTCGACCGGGACGCCGGCGACGCGGGCCGCCCGCCGGTCGCCGCCGATCGCGCGGAGGTCGCGTCCGACCCGCAGGTAGCGGAGCACGAGCGCCGCGACCACGAAGATGCCGAGCGACACGAGGCTTCGGATCGAGAAGATCTGCAGGACAGGCTCGTCGAGCCGGAGGCCGACGGTGTAGTTGTCGTACAGGACACTTTTGTTGTGCCCGAGGATGTACGTGATGCCGAGCACGACGAGGTAGCCGCCGAGCGTCACCGGCATCGAGTTGAGGCGGAAGCCGGCGATCAGGCCGCCCTGCGCGAGGCCGACGACGAGCGCCGCGGCGAGCGCCGCGGCGATGCCGAGCAGCGGCGAGCCGGCCCCGGTGAGCACGGCGACCATGCCGCCGAACAGGTACAGCGACGACACCGAGAGGTCGAACTCGCCCGCGATGATCGTGATCCCGAGGGCAAGGGCGACGAGCCCGTACGAGGCGAAGTTCTGGAAGATGTCGTAGACGTTCGCCGTGCGCACGGTGTACTCGGTGACGACCGGCACCAGCGCAAGCGCCACGATCATCAGCGCGAGGATCGCGTACGGCGCGAGCTCGCCGCCTCTCGGACGGCGACGTGTTCGCTCGACCGTGCTCACCGGCTTCGCTCCCTGAGGTTCGTGAGGACGACGACCACGACGACGATGATCCCCCGGACGAGGATCTGCCCGCCCGTGGAGTAGCCGCGCAGGAGCAGCATGTCCGAGATGGTCGCGATGAAGATCGCCCCCAGAGCCGTCCTCGCGATCGACCCGCGCCCGCCCGTCACCGCGTTCCCGCCGACGAGCGCGGCGGCGATCGCGTCATAGGTGTAGCTCCCGACGAGGAGCAGCGACGCGTTCGCGCTGGTCGCGCCGATCAGGATTCCCGACCCGGCCGTCGAGAGGGACGCGATCCCGAACGCGCCGACGGTGAGAAGCGTGATCGGCAGCGCCGCGGCTCGCGCTGCGACCCGGTTCTCGCCGAGGAGGTAGATCTGGCGCCCGAAGCGTGTCCGGCGCATCACCACGGCCAGGATGATCGTGACGACGATGAAGACGTACACCGGCGCGGGGAGGCCGAGGACGGGATTCGCAAGGTGCTCCCAGCTCGTCTGGCCGGGCGGCGGGACGATGCTCTGGCCGTGCGAGAGCCAGACCGCCATGCCCTCTATCAGGCCGGCGGCGCCGATCGTGACGATGATCGGGTTCGCGCCCCAGGCGCCGACCGCGAACCCCTGCACCGCCCCGATCGCGAGACCGAGCAGCAACGTCAGGAGGATCGCGGCGACCAGGCCCCAGCGGAGCGTGTAGAGGAACACCATTGCCGAGATCGCGGCTGTCTGGCCGAGCGCGAGCGAGAAGAGGTTGCCGCTGAGAACGATCACCGTGAGGCCGACGGCGATGATCCCGACGAACGAGGCCGCGGTGAGGATCGCCTTCATGTTGCTGACCGTCAGGAAACCCGTGGTCGTCGCGGCCCCGTAGACGGTCACCCCGGCGAGAATCGCGATCCAGGCGGCCAGGGCGACATCGGCGAGCCGGAGCGGCCGGCGCTCGATCCCGGCGCGTGCCAGCATCGTGCTCACGAATCGCCCGTGCCCGCGGTGTGGCTCGTCGTCATGTCGGCGAGGATGGTCGGTGCCGACGCCTCGGCACGAGGGACGACCGAGACGATGCGCCCGTGGAAGATCGTGACGACGACGTCAGCGAGGTCGAGCACCTCGTCGAGCTCCGTCGACGAGAAGATCACGGCCGTCCCCTTGCGCGCCGTCTCGCGCACGAGGTTGTGGATCTCGGCGCGCCCGCCGACGTCGACGCCGCGCGTCGGCTCGTCGAGCGCGAGCAACGCGGTTCCCTCGAGCTGCAGCGCCCGGCCGAGCAGCACCTTCTGCTGGTTGCCGCCGCTCATGCTCGAGGCGGGCGAACCGAGCCGCTCGAGCGACACACCCGCCATCGTCGCGAGCTCCCGGGCCGTGCGCTGGACCCGGCGGCGCAGCAGGACGCCGAGCCGGCTCAGCCGGCGCAGCCGCGCCACCGTCAGGTTCCGCTCGACAGTCTGGCCGAGGAAGAGGCCCTCCCGCTGGCGGTCGTTCGGGATGTAGAGGACGCCTGCCGCCGCGGCACGCCGAGGCGTGTTGAGGAGGACCCGCGCCCCCCGCACGTCGACCGTGCCCGTGGCGCTCGGGACAAGACCGCCGAGCGCGCGGAGGATTGTGCTCGTGCCCGAGCCGACCTGTCCGGCGAGGCCCGTGATGATGCCGGTCTCGAGGGTGAGCGAGACGTCCTCGACGCTGCCGGGCACGGTCAGGCCCTCGATCCGGACGACGGCGTTGCCCGAGCCCGCAACGGCATGCTCGTGCTCCTCCATGCTCTTTCGCCCCTCCATCTCGCCGAGCATCTGCTCGATCAGGGAGCGGCGGTCGATCTCGTGGATCTCGTGCGTGGCGACGCGCTGGCCGTCCCGCAGCACGGTCACGCGGTCGCACAGCTCGAAGACCTCGTCGAGCCGGTGCGAGACGAAGATGACACTCCGACCCTCCGCCACGAGGTCGCGCGTGGCGCGGAAGACGCGCTCGATCTCGGGCTTCGAGAGCGTCGCCGTGGGCTCGTCCAGGATGAGCAGCCGCGCATCGCGAACGAGCAGCCGCGCGATCTCGACGAGCTGCCGCTCGCCGATCGAGAGCGTCTCGACAGCGGTGCCGAGCTGCACGTGGCCGAGACCGAGCTGGTCGAGGACACCGCGCGCGCCCTCCGACAGGTGCCGCCGCCGGTAGACGAGCGGGACGTCCAGCCCACCGAGGTAGATGTTGTCCTCGACGCTGAGCTCGGGGACGAGGCTGAGCTCCTGGTTGACGAGGGCGATCCCGTACGACTGCGCGTCGTGAGGGTTTCGCAGCGAGATCTCCTGGCCCTCGAAGCGGATGAGGCCTTCGTCTGGCCGGACGAGCCCGACCAGCGCCTTGACGAGCGTGCTCTTGCCCGCGCCGTTGTGCCCGCAGACGGCGTGCACCTCGCCTGCGCGCACGTCGAGCGAGAGCCCCCGGACGGCGCGCACCGGGCCGAAGGACTTCGAGAGGTCGACAACCTCGAGCACGACCCGTGGGGCCGAGGCGTCGACGAGCTGCGAACGGGATCCGGAGGTCGGTACCGGATCCCGTTCGCCGTTCAAGGGTGGAAGCCTATGCGAGCGCTAGAACGTGCAGAGCTTCGTGAACTTCGCGACGTTCGCCCTCGTGATGCGCTGCTCCTTCACGTAGGAGACCTTCGCGGGCGTCTGGC
The DNA here is from genome assembly GCA_963747125.1 of uncultured Actinomycetes bacterium. GTDB lineage: Bacteria > Actinomycetota > Thermoleophilia > Gaiellales > Gaiellaceae > Gaiella. The sequence continues at coordinate 36,068 of CAVVEN010000016.1, forward strand.
CGTTCAGGATCTGCGCCCCCACCTTGACCGCGAGGGCCGCCTCGACCTGCGGCGCCTGCGTGCCGGTGCCGTACTGGACGCCGGCCTTGATCGAGTTGATGCCGACGGCGAGGCAGTTGCTGCCGGTGACGATGAGGCCGTTCTTCTTCGAGACGCCGACCGGGACGCCCGCCTGCTTCGCGCCCTGGATGATCCCGATCGCCATGTTGTCCGCCATCCCGTAGGCGCCCTGGATGCCGCCCTTCGAGGCGTACTTCGACAACAGCTGCTGCGCGACCTTCGCCGACGTGGCCTGATCCCAGTTCGTGTCCTCGATGGCGACGATCTTGAACTGCGGGTACTTCTTCATGTAGGCCTTGAACGTCGCCATCCGGTCGGTGACGTTGTTCTGGCTCGCGGTGCCGGTGAGCGCGATGACGTTGCCCGTCTTGTAGCCGGCCCGCTTCATGCCCTCGACGAGGTTCATGGCGGCGTAGCGGCCGAGCGCCGGGTCATCGGTGCGCGCCTCGGCCGTGACGATCTTCGCGCCGGCTGCCGACTGGCGGCCGATCGCCCCGAGGATCGGAATGCCTGCCCGTTGCGCGCGGATGTACGACGGCACGATTGCCGACGCGCTCGCAGGCACGGAGATGATCAGGTCGGGCTTGTCCGCGATCAGACGGTTCATGTTCTGGGCGTCGACCGCCGGATCGAACACGGACGAGAGGACCGTCACGCTCGCCCCTTGCTTCTCGAGGCCGCTCTTGACCGAGTTCGCCCACGCGGCGCAGAAGGGGTTCTGGTTCGTGCAGATGATGACGCCCACGTTCTTCCCTGACAGGTCGCTCCTCTGGCCGCTCGCGCCGAGCGCACCGGAGACGAAGACGGCCGTCACGACCGCGAGAGCCGCGAACGGAGCCCAACGCAAAGACTTGCGCCTCATGTCATACGTCCTTTCCGATCTGACGATTGATGGCCGCCGCCGAAGCGGGCGGTGCGTGCCGCCTCTGCAAGGTTGGACGGGGCGGAGAGGGGCGAGTTAGGCACGCCGACAATGCATACGTAGTCATACAACGTGCCCCGAGACATGTCAAACACGGCTCCGCACGGCTCGGGCGGGGTCAGATCGCGGCGGCAGCGGCGAGCGTGTCGCGGCGGACGAGCCCGACCGGAAAGACGCGACGCCGGGGAGGCCGGTCGTCGTCGGACTCGATTCGCTCGATCAGGAGCCTCGCGGCGGCCCCGCCCATCTCGGCGAGCGGCTGCCTGACCGTCGTCAGGTTGAACCCCTCCCACCCCGCCATGTCGATGTCGTCGAAGCCGACGATCGACAGCTCGGCGGGCACGCGGACGCCGACGCGCCGCGCCGCGTCGAGCGCGCCGAACGCGATGAGGTCGTTCGCGGCGAACACGGCCGTCGGCCGGCGCTCGGAGGCGAGGAGGTCGAGGCACCAGTGGTAGCCGCTGTGGTGGCTGAACTGGCCGACGCGACGAAGGCTCTGGTCGAACGAGACGCGGGAGGCCTCGAGCTGCTCGCGGAAGCCGCGCTCGCGGTCACGGCTCGTCGTCGCGTTCTCGGGCCCGGCGATGAGCGCGATCCGCCGATGACCCAGCTCGACCAGCGCCTCCGCGACGAGCCGGCCGCCACGCCGATTGTCGGAGACAACCGTGTCGACGTCGGCGTCGTCGAGGTACCGGTTGACGAGCACGATCGGTACGCCGCCCGGGCGACCGGGGAGCGGGGACCCGAGCGTCGCGGAGACATAGACGATCCCGTCCGCTGCCGCCCCGTTGACGAGGTCTGCGAGATGCTGCTCGGCGCTCGCGTCCGTCCGCTCGTTGAAGAGGACGGTGCGATAGCCGGCGAGCGCGAACTCGTTGTGGAGGATCTCGAGGAGCTCGGGATAGAACGGGTTCGTGATGTCGTGGACGACGACGCCGACGGTGCGGGTCTTCCGCGTGATCAGGGTCCGCGCGGCCAGGTTCGGCGTGTAGTTCATCTGGCGCGCGGCCTCGAGCACGCGGGCCATCGTCCGAGGGGCGACGCGGGGGTCGCCGCGGAGCGCACGTGACACCGTCGACTGGCTGATCTTGAGCCGACGGGCGATGTCCTTGCTCGTCACTGCCACGGTTGGAGCATCGCAGACGGCACCCTCGGGCGGCACCCGGCGCGGATTTGACAAGAGAGCGACGCGGGGTCTATGCATACGTAGTCAATCGGCAGTGGGAGTGACGTTGGACACGCTGAAGCAGCCCGATCGCGCGCCGGGGAGAATCGAGCCGACGTCGTCGGAGCCGTCGCCGTGAGGGACACACGACCGGCGCTCGCCGGGGCGGACACGGCATGACCTACCGGCTCGGGGTCGACGTGGGCGGGACCTTCACCGATGTCGTCCTCTACGACAGCGACGGCCAGCGGGTCTGGCTGGCGAAGACGCCGAGCACGCCCCGCGACCAGTCCGTCGGCGTGATCGAGGGCATCCGGCTGGCGGCGGACCGCGCCAGCGTTCCCCTTCCCGACCTCGACGCGATCCTCCACGGCACGACCGTCGCGACGAACGCCGTCCTCGAGCGCCGCGGCGCGCTCTGCGGCCTGATCGTGACGAAGGGCTTCCGGCAGATCCTTCACCTCGCCGAGGCCTGGACGCCGGGCCCGTTGTTCGGGTTCATGGTCTACGAGAAGCCCGAGCCGTTGACCGACACCCGCTACGTCCGGGAGGTACCCGAGCGCACCGGCGCCGACGGGGCGATCGTCGAGCCCATCGACCCGGAGGCCGTACGCGTCGCCGTCGAGGAGCTCGTCGCGGACGGGGTCGAGGCGCTGACCGTCTGCCTGCTGAACGCGCATGCGAACGGCCGCCACGAGCGCGTGGTCGGCGAGATCGCAGCCTCGGTCGCTCCCGACCTGCCGGTGTCGATCTCGTCCGAGATCCTTCCCGAGTTCCGCGAGTACGAGCGCACCGTGACGACGCTGATGAACGCGTACGTCGCACCGGCCCTCGAGCGGTACCTGACGAACGTCCGCGACGGTCTCGCAAGCGCGCAGGTGCGGGCGCCGATCCAGGTCGTGCGGTCGGACGGCGGCCTGATGAGCCTCGAAGCCGCGTGCAAGAGCCCCGTGCAGACGGTGCTGTCGGGGCCGGCGGGCGGCGTCAGCGGCGCGTCGTTCGTCGCGTCCCACGCGGGTTTCGACCGCATCCTCACCTTCGACATGGGCGGGACGTCCACGGACGTCGCGGTCTGCGTGTCGGGTCGCCCGGAGATCACGCGCGAGACGCACGTCGGCGACTTTCCGGTGCGCGCGCCTGCGGTCGACGTCGCGAGCATCGGCGCCGGCGGCGGCTCGATCGCGTACGTCGCCGAGGCGACGGGGGCACTCCGGGTCGGCCCGGAGAGCGCGGGCGCCCTGCCCGGCCCCGCCTGCTACGGCCGCGGCGGCACGGCCGCGACGGTCACGGATGCGAACGTCGTCCTCGGGCACCTGCCGCCGCGCCTGCTCGGCGGCGAGCTCGAGCTGGACGCCGAGGCGGCGCACGCCGCGGTCGCGCAGGTCGCCGAGACGCGAGGCGCCGGCGTGGAGGAGACCGCACGGGCGATCGTCAGCATGGTCGACGAGGCGATGCTCGGAGCGCTGCGCGTCGTGACCGTCCAGCGGGGGCGGGTGCCGAGCGAGTTCGCGCTCGTCGCGTTCGGCGGCGCCGGCGGCCTGCACGCGAATGCGCTCGCGAGCATCCTCGGCTGCTACCCCGTCATCGTCCCCGAGGAGTCGGGCGTGCTCTCGGCGCTCGGGTTCATCTCCTCGGAGATCAAGAACGAGTTCAGCCAGACATTCGTGAAGAGCATCGCGACGACGACGCCGGACGCCGTGCGCGAGCCGTTCGGGGTGCTCACGGCCCGTGCCCGCGAGTGGCTCGACGAGGAGAAGGTCGACGTCGCCGACCAGAACGTCCGCTTCGTCCTCGACATGCGCTACAGCAGGCAGGGCTACGAGATCCCGATCGAGCTGGACGGCATCGAGCTCGCCGCGCTCGACCTCGCCGCGCTGGAGCAGCGTTTCGGCGAGGCCCACCGCCGCCTCTACGGCTTCGTGCTCGAGGGAGGCTCGGAGATCGTCAACCTGCGGGTTGTCGCCACGGGCCGCGTCCCGCTGCCCGTGCTCGAGGCGCACCCCGAGGGCGACGCGGACCCGTCCGCGGCGCAGACGGGCACGCAGCCCGTCTGGACGCAGGAGGGGCCCGTCGACGTCCCGACGTACGAGCGGGCCGCGCTCGAGCCGGGGATGGCGATCGAGGGCTACGCGATCGTCGAGCAGTACGACGCGACCACGGTCGTGCTTCCCGGGCATCGTGCGCTCGTCGACCCGTGGATGAACCTGCTGATCCGTCGCGAGGAGCCCCGCGCATGAGCGTCACGATCGACGTCACCACGCTCGACCTGATCGAGAACGCGCTCCTGAACGCGCGCTTCGAGATGGACGAGGTCGTCCGCCGTGCTGCCATGTCGCCCACGATCCGGGTGCAGCACGACGAGTTCCCGATGATCTGCAACGCCCGCGGCCAGATGGTCGTCGGCCAGTTCGGGTCGTACATCCCCGAGGTGATCGACCGGTTCGGCGGCGAGATCTTCGAGGGGGACGTGATCCTGCTGAACGACCCGTACCTCTGCAAGGGGTCGATCTCGCACTGCAACGACTGGCTCGCGATCCTGCCCGTCTTCCACGAGGGCGAGCGCGTTGCGTTCGCATCCCTCTTCGGCCACATGATGGACGTCGGTGGCAAGGTGCCCGGGAGCCAGGTCTCGGACGCCCTCTCGATCTGGGAGGAGGGCATCCGGATCCCGCCGATCAAGATCTTCGACCGCGGCGTCCTCAACGAGACGGCGCTCGACGTGATCCTCAACAACACGCGCACGCCGGAGACGAACCGGAGCGACCTGATGGCGATCATCGGGGGCTGCCGCGCGGCGGAGCGTCGCGTCGTCGAGATCTGCGAGCGCTTCGGCGCGGAGACCTTCGAGGCGGCGTGCGACGCGCTGCTCGACCGGACACGGGAAGCGATGGCGCAGATCATCCGCACGTACATCCCGGAGGAGCCGCAGACGTTCACCGACTGGGTCGACGACGACGGGTGCGGCAACGGCCCGTTCAAGATGGTGCTGACGATCTGGCGCGAGGGCGACGTGTGCCACGCCGACTGGACGGGCACGGACGACCAGGCGCCGGGCTCGATCAACTTCCACATCCACGAGGGCCTCTGCAAGCTCTTCCTCGGGATCTACATGATCATGGCGTTCGATCCCGAGATCCTCTTCAACGACGGGATCTACGACGTGTTCGAGGTCACGCTCCCCGAGGGGTCGCTGCTGAACCCGAAGTTCCCGGCGCCGCTGTCGAACCGGCTGAACGTCCACACCCGCCTCTTCGACTGCATGAGCGGAGCCCTCGGCCAGAAGGCGCCGGAGCTCTCGATGGCGGCCGGCTACGGGACGAGCCCGTTCTTCGTCTTCTCCGGCTACGACGCCGACGGCGAGTACTTCCAGTTCGTCGAGCTCCTCTTCGGCGGCCTTCCGGCCCGCTTCAAGGCCGACGGGCTCGACGGGCACTCGTGGTGGCCGCTCTTCCGGACGACGCCCGCCGAATACGCGGAGAGCTACTACCCCGTGCGGATCTCGAGCTACGTGCCGGCGCGCGACACCGGTGGCGCCGGCCTCCATCGCGGGGGCACGGGGATCGAGAAGACGTACGTGTTCACCGGCCCGGGGGCTTTCACGGTGAACGACGACCGCGCGACGATCCCGCCGTGGGGGATCAACGGCGGGCGCCACGGCGGGTGCAGCACGAAGACGCTGATCCGCGCCACCGGGGAGGTCGTCGAGCTGGCCTCGAAGATCGATCAGGTTCCGGTCGGCGCGGGCGACCAGCTCGTGTTTCGCACGGCCGGGGCCGGTGGGTGGGGCGACCCGCTCGAGCGCGACCCGCAGCTCGTTCTTCGGGACGTGCTGCGCGACCTCGTCTCGCACGACTCGGCGCTTCGAGACTACGGCGTCGTCGTCGCCGGGGACGCCGTCGACACCGCGGCCACCGTCGGCGAGCGCGCCCGGATCGGCGACGCGCGCGGGCCCGTCCAGGCATTCGATTTCGGTCACGCCCCGACAGGAGAGCTCACATGACGACCAGTCTTCGCTCCCGCCTCTCCGAGCCAGGCGCCGTCGTCGCCCTCGGGGCGCACGACGGTCTCACGGCGAAGATCGCCGAGCGCGCCGGGATCGAGGCGCTCTACCACGGCGGCTATGCCACCGCCGCCCACCACTTCGGCGTGCCCGACGTCGGCCTCGTCGGCCGCGCCGAGGTCGTCGAGAGCGTGCGCCGGATGCGCGCGGCGACCGACCTTCCGATCGTCGTCGACGCCGACACCGGCTACGGATCCGAGGCCGGCGTCTGGTTGACGGTGCGCGAGCTCGAGGCCGTCGGTGCGAACGCGGTGCAGATCGAGGACCAGGTCTCGCCGAAGCGCTGCGGCCACATGGAAGGGAAGGAAGTCATCCCCGCCGACGAGATGGTGATCAAGGTTCGCGCCGCCGTCGCGGCTCGGCGGTCGGAGGAGACGCTGATCATCGCCCGCTCGGATGCCCTGCAGGTCAACGGGCTCGACGACGCGATCGCTCGGTGCAACGCGTACGGCGACGCCGGAGCAGACCTGATCTTCGTCGACGCGCCGCCGACGGTGGAGGACTACGTGTCGATCGGCGAGCGCTGCTCGGTGCCCGGCGTTGCGAACATGTCGGAGACCGGGAGGTCGCCCGCGATCCCGACCGCCGAGCTGGAGGGAATGGGGTACAAGCTCGTCATCTTCCCGAGCACGCAGACCTGGCTCTTCGCGAAGGCCTACGAGGAGCTCTGCGACGCCGTCGTGCGCGACCGCACGACGAGCGCGATCGCCGATCGGTTCAAGAGCTTCGACGACGTCAATGCGCTGCTCGGCCTCGCCGAGTGGCAGTCGCGATGAGCGCGCGCGAGGTCGACGGCGCCACGACCGTCGCCTTCAACACCGGGAGCGTGGTCTTCGGCGCCGGCGCCTCGTCCGAGACGGGCGAGCGCCTGCGGCAGCTCAACGTCACGCGAGCGCTCGTCGTCTGTGACCGCTTCGTGACGGAGTCCGGCCTCGGCGGGCAATTCGAGGACTCGCTGCGTGCTGCCGGCGTCGAGCCCGTGCTCTACGACCGCATCGTGGGGGAACCGAGCGAGGAGTCCGTGCAGGAGGCGGTGGAAGCAGCCCGCGGCGGCTTCGACGGCTTCGTGGGGATCGGCGGCGGCTCCGCGCTCGACACGGCGAAGCTCTGCGCGCTCTTCGCGACCCACGGCGGCGAGCTGCTCGACTACGTGAACGCGCCGATCGGCGAGGGCCGGCCAGTGCCGGGCCCTCTCCTGCCGGTCGTCGCGCTGCCGACGACATCCGGCACGGGATCCGAGGTCACGACGGTGGCGATCGTCGACTTCCCGCGCCTGGGAACGAAGACGGGCGTCTCTCACGGATACCTGCGGCCCACCCTCGCGATCGTCGACCCGTCCCTGACCGTGTCGTGTCCCGGCCCCGTCACCGCGTCGACCGGCATCGACGCGCTCATGCACGCGCTCGAGGCGTACACGGTCTCGCCCTACGATGCGCGGCCGCGCCTGCCGCTCGGACAGCGCCCGCCGTACCAGGGCGCGAACCCGTTCTCCGACCCGCTCTGCGAGCGCGCGATCGAGCTCGTCGGCGGCAATCTCCGGACGGCGGTGTCGAGCGGCGCCGATGTCGAAGCCCGCACGGCGATGGCGCTCGCTTCGACGATCGCCGGGATCGCGTTCTCCGGCGCCGGGGTGCACATCCCGCACGCCCTCGCGTATCCGATCGCGTCGCTCAAGCACGAGTGGCAGCCACCGGGCTACGGAGGCGCGGCGCTCGTGCCGCACGGCTTCGCGGTGGCCGTGACCGCGCCCGCGACCTTCCGCTTCATCGCGGACGCGGCACCCGAGAGGTGCGCGAACGCCGCACGGCTGCTCGACGGAGGCGACGACCTCGCCGCCTCGCTCGAGCGTCTGATGCGGGACGTCGGGGCTCCCACGACGCTCGGCGCGTTCGGCTACGGGGAGGACGACCTCGCGGCGCTCGTCTCGGGCGCGCTCGAGCAGCGCCGGCTCCTCGTCGGCGCCGCGAAGGAAGTCGGCGCGGCCGAGCTTGAGGAGCTGCTGAGGATGTCGCTGTGACCGAGGGGCCGGGCGGATGGCCGTCACGCGTCGCCGTCGTCGGCGCGGGCACGATGGGTGTCGGCATCGCGCAGGTCTTTGCCACGAGCGGAATCCCGACGGTGCTGGTCGACGCCACGGCGCAGTTGTCCGATGTCGCGCTGACCCGGTCGCTCGAGCTCCTCCGCCGGCTCGAAGAGGAGCGCGCCGTCGAGCGCGGCGCGACGGGAACCGCGGAGCTCCACCTGTCCGCCGCGGCGTCGGTCGAGGACGCCGTTCGCGGCGCCGACCTCGTCATCGAAGCCGTTGTCGAACGAGCGGACGTCAAGGTCGCTGGATACGCAGCGATCGAGGCAGCGGCCGCCGACGAGGCGATCGTCGCGACCAACACGTCCTCCATCCCGATCGCGCAGCTCGCCGAGAGCCTGCGGCGGCCGGAGCGATTCCTCGGCGTCCACTGGTTCGTCCCGCCGTTGCTCGTACCGTGCGTCGAGGTGATCCGGACGCCGACGACCGCGGACGCCGTCGTCCAGCAGGTGGTCGAGGCGCTCACGCGGCTCGGGAAGACGCCGGTCGTCGTCGGAGACGGACCCGGCTTTGTCGCCAATCGCATCCAGTTCGCGATGTTCAGGGAGGCGACGCGGATCGTCGAGGAGGGGCTCGCCGCGCCCGAGCAGGTAGACGAGGTGGTGCGGTCGTCGTTCGGCTTCCGGCTGCCCTTCTTCGGCCCGTTCACGATCGCCGACATGGCGGGCCTCGACGTCTATGCCGACATCTTTGACACCCTCGAGGCCGGCCTCGGCGAGTCCTTTGCGGCGCCACGCGTCCTCCGGGAGCACGTCGCCCGCGGAGAGTTCGGCGTCAAGACGGGTCGCGGCTTCCTCGAGCTGTCCGAGACGCAGGCCGATGAGCTGATCGACCGCAGGAACCGCGCGTACGTCACGCTCGCCCGACTCAGGCGGGAGCTGGAGGCTTGACGACCGGGGCGCGTGACCCTGTGACGGACGACGACCGGACCGTCGGACCGCTCGCAGGCATGCGGATGATCGAGCTCGGCACGTTGCTCGCCGGACCTTTCGCAGGGCGCCTCTTGGGCGACATGGGGGCGGACGTGATCAAGGTGGAGCCGCCCGGAAAGCCGGATCCGCTGCGCGAGTGGGGCCAGGCGCGCTACGAGGGCCGGACCCTCATGTGGCCGGTGCAGGCCAGGAACAAGCGGTGCATCACGCTGAACCTTCGCGAGCCGCGCGGCCAGGAGCTGCTGCTCGAGCTCGTGCGCGTCGCCGATGTCCTCACCGAGAACTTCCGTCCGGGCACGCTCGAGCGCTGGGGCCTCGGCTACGACCGGCTCTCGACGGTAAACCCGGGCCTCGTCCTCGCGCGCATCTCGGGCTACGGCCAGACGGGGCCGTACGCAGCGCGCGCCGGCTTCGCGTCCGTCGCGGAAGCGATGGGCGGGCTTCGCTACATCAACGGCTTCCCCGGGGAGGCGCCGCCGCGGACCGGCATCTCGCTCGGCGACTCGCTCGCCGCGATGTTCGCGGTCCAGGGCATCCTCGCGGCGCTCTACCACCGCGACGTGCTCGGCGGAGGCCGCGGGCAGGTCGTCGACGTCTCGCTGATGGAGGCGTCGTTCGCCATGCTCGAGGGCATCGTCCCCGAGTACGACCGCCTCGGCATCGTCCGGCAGCCGGCGGGCACGAACCTCGCGGGTATCGCACCCTCGAACATCTTCAAGTCGCGCGACGAGCTCTGGATGGTCATCGCGGCGAACAACGACAACCTCTTCGGCCGGTTGTGCGAGGCGATGGGGCGCGGCGAGCTCGCCGAAGACCCTCGCTTCGCGACGCACGTCGCGCGGGGCGAGAACCAGGCGGAGATCGAGGGCATCGTCGCCGACTGGGCGGCCCAGCTCGACGCCCGTGAGATCGACCGCGTCCTGAACGAGGCCGGGGTGGTGTGCGGGCCGATCTACACCGTTGCGGAGATCTTCGAGGACCCGCAGTACCGGGCGCGCGACATGCTCGTGGAGCACGAGGACCCCGAGTTCGGGACGTACCTGGGGCCGGGGATCGTCCCGAAGCTCTCCGCGACGCCGGGCGAGGTGCGGTGGTCCGGCACGTGGGAGGAGGGCAGCCACAACGAGGAGATCTACTGCGGGCTGCTCGGCCTCGACGCGTCGGAGCTCGACGAGCTGCGAGAGGATGGCGTCATATGAGCGACGTCTCGACGGAGCGCAAGGAGCGGCGCGTGACGATCTGCGACGTCGGGCCGCGCGACGGCCTCCAGAACCAGCCCGTCACGCTCGCGCCCGACGTGCGCGCGCACCTGGTCGACATCCTCGCGGCCGCGGGCGTGCCTCGCATCGAGGCCGTCAGCTTCGTCAGCCCGAAGCGGGTGCCGCAGATGGCCGGGGCGGAGGAGGTCGTCGCCGCGATCGAGCGGCGCGACGGCGTCGTCTACGCGGGGCTCGCGCTGAACGAGCGCGGCTACCACCGGCTGCGCGAGAGCGGGCTCGACGAGGTTCACGTCGCCTTCGCCGCGAGCGAGGAGTTCAACCGCCGAAACGCGGGCGCATCGGTGGAGGAGAGCATGGTCGACGCCGCGCGGATCCTCGGGCGCGCGGCCGCGGACGGCATCCGCGCGACCGTCACGATCGGTGTCGCGTTCGGCTGCCCGTTCGAAGGCGCCGTCGACCCCGGTCGCGTGGCCGAGCTCGCCGCGCGACTCGCCGACGCCGGGGCGGACGAGATCGCGGTGGCCGACACCGTCGGCGTCGGCGTGCCGCGCCAGGTGCGCGATCTCGTCGGCCGGATTACCCGGCTCGGGCCTCCGACCGGGATCCACCTGCACAACACGCGCAACGTCGGCTTCGCGAACGCGTATGCCGCGCTCGGGGCCGGGGCGACGGTGTTCGACGCCTCGGTCGGCGGGATCGGGGGCTGCCCGTTCGCCCCCCGGGCGACGGGCAATATCGCGACCGAGGATCTCGTGTATCTCTTCCACGGCGAGGGCGTCGCGACGGGCATCGACCTCGACGCGCTCATCGACGTGGCGCGGTGGCTCGAATCACAGCTCGGGCGCGAGCTCGAGGGCCAGGTCTACAAGGCGGGGACGTTTGCTCCCGTCGCCGGCTGACAGAAAGGAAGACGACATGGCGTACAGGCTGGGGGTCGATGTCGGGGGCACCTTCACCGACCTCTTCCTCGTGTCCGAGGGCAACGGCGGCGCCCAGTACCGCGTCAAGACGCCGTCGACGCCCCACGACCCGTCGGAGGGCGTCCTCACCGGCGTCCGGCGGATCTGCGACGAGGCCGGGATCGGCGTCGGCGAGCTGCAGAACATCCTCCACGGCACGACCGTGGCGACGAACGCCGTGCTCGAGTCGAAGGGAGCTCGCGTCGGCCTGATCACGACCAAGGGCTTCGGGCAGATCCTCCATCTGGCGCGCTCCCAGACGCCGGGCCCGCTCGCCGGCTGGATCATCATGATCAAGCCCGACCCGCCCGCGTCCCTCGCAGACACCCGCGAGGCCGTCGAGCGCCTGGACGCGCGAGGAAACGTGGTCGTTCCGGTCGACGAGGCCCAGGTCGAGGAGATCGTGCACGACCTCGTCGGCTCCGGCATCGAGTCGCTGACCGTCGCCCTGATCAACTCGTACGTCAACCCGGAGCACGAGGAGCAGATCGGCGCGATCGTGGAGCGCCTCTATCCCGGCTTCCCGGTGACGCTCTCCGCGCACGTCCTGCCGGAGTTCCGCGAGTACGAGCGCGCGCTCACCGCGTGCATGAACTCGTACGTCCGGCCCAAGGTGGCCGACTACGTCGGGCGCCTGCAGTCCGAGCTGCAGTCGGTCGGCGCCAAGGCGGACGTCAACATCCTCCGCTCGGACGCGGGCCTGATGACGACGCGCGAGGCGGCTCGCAACCCGATCTACGCGGTGCTCTCCGGCCCGTCGGGCGGCGTCGCCGGTGCGCTCTTCGTCGCCCGCAAAGCCGGCTTCGACGACATCCTCACGTTCGACATGGGGGGGACGTCGACGGATGTCGCCCTGTGTCAGAACGGGCAGCCGTCGATCGGGCGCGAGACGTCGATCTCGCACTTCCGCATCCGCGTCCCGTCCGTCGACGTGCACACCGTTGGCGCCGGCGGCGGCTCGATCGCCCACGTCCCTCAGCTGACGAAGGCGCTTCGGGTCGGGCCCGAGTCCGCGGGCGCTGCGCCCGGCCCGGCCGCGTACGGCAAGGGCGGCGAGCTGCCCACCGTCACCGACGCGAACGTCGTGCTCGGGCACCTGCCACCGCAGCTCCTCGGCGGCGAGATGTCGCTCGATATCGATGCCGCGCGCACGGCGGTCCAGACGATCGCCGACGCGATGGGGCTCGCCTCCGTCGAGGAGGCGGCCGAGGGGATGCTCGCGATCGTGAACGAGAACATGGCCGGCGCGCTGCGCCTCGTCTCCGTCCAGCGCGGCCATGATCCGCGCGACTTCGCGCTCGTCGCCTACGGCGGCGCCGGCCCGCTGCACGCGAACGCGGTGGCCCGGCTGATGGGGTCGTTCCCGGTGCTCGTGCCGCCCGCACCCGGCCTGCTCTGCGCGATCGGCGACCTCGTCGCCGACTTCCGCGACGAGTTCGCCCAGACCTACATCCGCGTCCTGTCGGAGGCCGAGCCGGACGAGGTCGCGCGACTGCTCGACGACCTCGGAGGCCGCGCCGACGAGTGGCTCGAGAGCGAGGGGATCGCGGACGACACGCGGACGGTGACGTACACGGCCGACATGCGCTACCACGGCCAGGGCTACGAGATCCCGGTGGCCATCGACCCCGGAGAGATCCGCTCGGTCGGGGTCGCCGAGCTCGAGGAGCGCTTCAACCGGCTCCACGAGCAGCTCTACGGCTTCCGCATGCCAGGCACCGAGTCCGAGATCGTCAACCTCCGCGCCGTCGGCTTCGGCAGCGTGCCGAAGCCCGAGCTGGCGGTCGGCGAGCACGCCGGCCCGGACGCGTCGGGCGCGGTCGTCGACGAGCACGCGGTCTGGTTCGACGGGGCACAGCACGCGACGACGATCTACGACCGGTCGAAGCTGCGGCCCGAGATGCGGTTCGAAGGCCCGGCGATCGTGACGGAGTTCGACTCGACCACGGTGGTGCTCCCCGGCTATGTCGCCGAGGTCGACGTGAACTTCAACATCCTCATCACCCCGAACGACTGAGAGGCGAGTCGATGGCATCTACACAGCAGGACGAGCTTCGGATCGCCGAGATCCCGACCGACGTCACGGTCGATCCGGTCACGCTCGACATCATCGAAGGCGCATTGAAGAACGCACGGTTCGAGATGGACGCGGTGCTCTTCCGCTCCGCCATGAGCCCGGTCATCCGCGAGCAGCACGACGAGTTCCCGATGATCACCGACCCGCGGGGCCGCATGGTCGTGGGTCAGTTCGGCGCCTACATCAACGACATGATGGCCGACTGGGATCGCGGGGTGTACCCGGGCGACGTGATCCTCACCTCGGACCCGTTCAAGTGCTCCGGGTCGATCTCGCACACGAACGACTGGCTCGTCCTCCTGCCGATCTTCTACGAGGACGAGCTGGTCGGCTGGTCGAGCCAGTTCGGGCACCAGATGGACGCGGGCGGCCCGCTCGCGGGGTCGCTGCCGACCGGCGCCCGCACGATCTTCGAGGAGGGGATCATCATCCCGCCGATCAAGATCGTCGAGCGTGGGGTGGTGCAGGAGGACGTCCTCCGGCTGATCCTCAACAACGTCCGGCTCCCGGAGATGAACCGTGCCGACCTGTTCGCGATCGTCGCCGGCTGCCGGGCAGGCGAGCGACGCGTGCTCGACCTGTGCGAGCGGTTCGGTAAGGAGACGTATCTGGCCGCGCTGCAGGCGCTCCTCGACCGCACCTACAACGCGATGAAGTTCCTGATCTCGATCGCGATCCCGGAGGAGCCGCAGACGTTCGTCGACTACATCGACGACGACGGGCTCGGGAACGGCCCGTACAAGATGCAGTTGACGATCTGGCGGGAGGGCGAGCACGCCTTCTTCGACTGGACGGGCACCGACCCGCAGGCGCTCGGGCCGATCAACTTCTACCTCTCCGAGGGCATGTTCAAGATGTTCATCGGGATCTACCTGATCATGGTCAACGATCCCCAGATCCTCTTCAACGACGGCTTCTACCCGCTGCTGCACGTCGTGATGCCGGAGGGCTGCCTGCTGAAGCCGCGCTACCCGGCGGCGCTCGGCTGCCGCACCCACGCCCTCGCGCGGCAGTTCGACGTCCTCGGCGGCGCGCTCTGCAAGAACGCCCCGGAGCTGAACACCGCGGCCGGCTACGGCACCTCTCCGTACATGCTCTATTCGGGGTGGGACGGGAGCGGGGACTTCTTCTACTCGATGGAGATCCTGTACGGGGGGATCCCGGGGCGCCCGATCGGGGACGGGATGGACGGTCACTCCTGGTGGCCGCTCTTCGAGAACATCCCGACCGAGTACCTCGAGGCGTACTACCCGATGCGGATCGACGGCTACACGACGATCACCGACTCGGGCGGCGCGGGGCTCCATCGCGGCGGCAACGGCGTCGAGAAGCGCTACGTGTACCTCGAGCCCGGCGAGGTCTCGATCCACGACGACCGCTGGCTGACGCGACCGTGGGGCGTGCTCGGCGGCCAGCCGGGCGAGCGCTCCGAGAAGCTCCTCGTCCGCGCGGACGGGAGCGAGGAGCGCCTGCCCTCGAAGTGCGACAACGTCGAGGTCGCTCCCGGCGACATGCTCGTCTACCGAACGGCCGGCGGCGGCGGCTGGAAGGACCGCCTCGACCGTCCCGCCGAGGCCGTCGCCCGCGACGTCGAACTCGGCCTCGTCTCGCGCGAGAAGGCGCTCGCGAGCTACGGCGTCGCCCTGGCGGGCGACGGTTCCGTCGACACGGAGGCGACCGAGCAGGAGCGCGAACGGCAACGCGGCGAGCGTGGTGAGGCCCTCGCGTTCGACTTCGGCCCCTCGCTCGAGGAGGCGCTAGCGAATTGCACCGCGGAGACCGGGCTCGAGCCGCCGACGCCTGCGACGCCGCTCCGCTGGTCGCCGCTCGAGGACGGCGCCGTGACGCTCGCGCGCGTCCGCGAGCGAGAGGGGGTGTAGCCGTGAGCGGGCAGCTCGAGGGCTTCGGGCAGCGGGGCGGCGGCGTCGGCCTCCGTCCCGCGCTCGTGATCATCGACATGAACAACGGCTTCACCGACCCGGCCTCGCCGCTCGTCTGCGACCTCGACGACACGATCGACGCGATCCGCAGGCTGCTCGATGCCGCCCGCAAGGCCGAGATCCCCGTCGTCTTCACCACGGTCTCCTACGGCGAAGGCGACAAGGTGACGGCGAAGGCGTTCATCGAGAAGGTGCCCGCGCTGCTGACGCTCGAGGCAGGTTCGCCGTGGGTCGAGATCGACGGGCGGATCGCCCCACGTCCCGACGAGCCCGTGCTGAACAAGCTCTACGCGTCGGCGTTCTTCGGGACGCCGTTCGGCAGCCTGCTCGCCTCGCACCGGTGCGACAGCGTCATCGTCACCGGGGCATCGACCTCGGGCTGCGTGCGGGCGACGGCCGTCGACGTGCTGCAGTACGGCTACCGCCCGGTCGTCCCGCGCGAGGCGGTCGGCGACCGAAACCCGGCGGCCCACGATGCCGCGCTGTACGACATCGACCTGAAGTACGGCGACGTGGTGTCGCTCGACGAGTGCCTCGTCGCGCTGGAGGAGCTGGTTGGCGCACACGCTGGTTGAGAAGATCCTGCTCGCCCACTGCGACGCAGACGTCCTGCGGCCCGGCGACGTCGTCACCGTCCGCTGCGATCTCGTGATGGCGAACGACGTCTCCGGGCCCGTCGCCTTCCGTGCGATGGAGAAGATGGGTGCCTGGCGCGTCTTCGATCCGGCCCGGGTCGTCATGGTGGCCGACCACTTCATGCCCGCGAAGGACGTGAAGTCGGCCGAGCTCCAGGCACGCCTGAAGCGTTGGTCGGAGGAGCAAGGCGTCACGTACTACGGCCAGGGCCGCGGGGGCATCGAGCACACGCTCCTCTGCGAGGAGGGGTGGATCGTCCCGGGCGCGGTTGTCGCGGGCGGCGATTCCCACACCTGCACGTATGGAGCGCTCGGCGCGTTCGGGACGGGGCTCGGCTCGACGGACATCGCCTCGTGCCTTGCGCTCGGCTCGTTCTGGCAGGCGGTGCCGGACACGATCCAGATCACGCTGGACGGCCGAACGGGGAGCTTCGTCACCGGGAAGGACGTGATCCTCGCGGTGATCGGCGAGATCGGCGTCGGCGGGGGGACGAATGCCGTGCTGGAGTTCGTCGGGCCGGGCGCCGAGTCGCTCTCCATCGACGAGCGCCTCGCCGTCGCGAACATGGCGGTCGAAGCCGGGTCGGAGACCGGCATCTTTCCCGCCGACGCGAAGGTCGAGGCGTACCTCGAGGGTCGTGCCCGCAGCCCCTGGACGGCCGAGGGCTCCGATGCCGACGCCGCGTTCCGGCAGCGTCTCGCGCTCGACCTCTCGGCGCTGGAGCCGCTCGTGGCGCTCCCGCACCTCCCCGGCAACGTGAAGGCGGTGTCGGAGGCCGGCTCGGTTCCTGTCGACCAGGTCTACATCGGCAACTGCGCGAACGGGACGATGACCGACCTTCGCCAGGCAGCGTCGATCCTCGGCGGTCGACGCGTACACCCGCGCACGCGCGCGATTGTCGTCCCGGCCACGCAGTCGATCTGGCGCCAGGCGGCCGACGAGGGGCTGCTCGACCTCTTCGTGGAGGCGGGCGCGGTGGTGTCGACGCCGACCTGCGGCGCGTGCTTCGGCGGCTCGAACGGGATCCTCGCGGCCGGGGAGACGGCCGTGACGACGACGAACCGGAACTTCCGCGGCCGGATGGGCTCGCCGGAGGCCGGGGTCTACATCGCGAACGCCTGGGTCGCAGCCGCGGCCGCGGTCGCGGGCGAGCTCGTCCACCCGGGGGCGATCGCATGAGCCGTAGGCTCGAGGAGGGTGAATGAGAGTCGAAGGCGTCGCCCTGCTGGTGCCCGGCGACGACGTCGACACGGACGTCATGTACCCGGGTGCGTACCTGAACGTCGAGGACCCCTCGCAGATGGCGCAGTACCTCTTCGAGGGCTTCGACCCGACGCTGCGCGAGCGACTCGTCGACGGGACGATCCTCGTCGTGGGCGCGAACTTCGGCATCGGCTCCTCGCGAGAGCACGTGCCGCTCGCGATGCAGGGGAGCGGGATCCGCGGGCTCGTCGGGCGGAGCTTCGCGCGGATCTTCTACCGCAACTGCGTCAATCTCGGCCTCGCGATCGTTGCCTGCCCGGCCGCCGCCGATGCGGCGCAGGATGGCTCGCGGATCGTGATCGACCCGCTCGGAACGGTCGAGGTCGACGGCGTCGACTTCGAAGCGCCGAGCGCAGCCCAGCTCCTGCTCGATGTCGGGGCCGCGGGTGGTCTCGTGGGGTGGACGGCCTCCAGGCTCACCGAGAAGCCGAAGCCCCCGGCCTGACGGCGATGCGCGCCCGCCCCGCGAAGGGCGAACGCGCATCGCTTCAGCGTTCGAGCCTCCTGACTATCCCCCGTAGCCGGGATACCCCGGGCTCGGCGAGGATGGTGCAACGGTCATGCTCGGAGCAGGAGATGCCGGCCGCCAGACGCCGACGTCCTTGAATCCGTTGCCCCTGACGTCACCCGGCTTGCGGTCCTGAGTGAACACGTAGAGCGGACGTCCACGGTAGGACACCTGCATGCGGCCGTCAGGACGCCTGACGGTGGCCAGGTGGAGTCCTCCGGTCGGGGTCGTGCCCTTCGGCACCACGAGCGGAGCCCACAGGGAGAGGCACGACTGGTCGGTGCAGATGAACCTGCCTCGTTGTTCGGCGCTCAGCGAGTAGAGCGTCAAGCCGTTGCGATTGACGAGCACCTTCTCGTGCAGCGTCGGGTTGTTGGCGGTCCTGACTACCAGCTGCTTCGACATGCTCCCAGCAGTGCCGGAGTGTGCGGCGAACGCCGCAACCAGTGCGGCGGCCAAGACCACCGAAACCATCGACTTGGCGATGGTTGCCGTCCGAGTCATGTGTGACCTCCTCGGAAGTGGTGGTTGGTATCCCGTACTACGTGCCGACGGCCGCCCATGGATTCTTGTAGTCGTGTTAATGCTCGGACTCGAGCAGCGCTCTCCGCAAAGGCGTGCATGCGCTTGGCGTGCGGGTATTTCGGCTGTTCAGACAACGCAGCCGGTCGAGTGCGCAATCCCGTGAGGTCTTGAGTCGTATCCCCGTCAGGAGCGGCCGCTGGTGGTGGCGCGGTGACGAACCTTCGGTGCGAGGGCGTCAGGCGGACGCGCGACGGCGGCCTCGACGAGTGCGGTTACGAGCATGGTGGCGTCTGCTCGCGCGATGCCGGCGCCCGTGAGTGATTGCCAGGTGGAGAAGGCGAGGGCGTGGCGCAGCGCCCCGATGAGGAGGCGTCGTCTATGGCCACGGACGGGGTGGCCGGGGGTGAGGATCTGGGTGGTCTCTTCGAGGTACGCATGGAGCGGAGCGACGGCGTCGCGGGCGAAGTCGACGAGCTGGGCATCACGAAGGACGTTGCTGTACATCGGTGCGGTGCGTTCGTAGTAGGCGTAGAGCTCGTCAAGAGCGCGCTCGAGTCGCTGATGCGGGTCGCGAACCGCTCGCCAGGCGCCAAGATCGGGCCAGGGGTTGGCCGCGAAGTAGTGCGCCGAGCATGCGGCGAACAGGTCGGCCTCGCTCGGAAAGTGGCGGTAGAGCGTGCGTCGCTCGACGCCTGCGCGCTCGGCGACCGCACTCATCGTCGTGCGGGACGGCCCGACCGTTGCGTGCAGCTCGACGGCGGCCTCGGTGATGCGCAGGTGCGTGTCCGCCATCTCCTCGGCGCGCTTCTTGAGCTCGTATTTCCGCTTCGGTGTTATTTCAGGACTCACTTCTGTGTCACCAAGCTTGACAGATTTCTTCCGGCGTCGTACGGTACATATTCCGCGACTCAAAACTGTATACCGAAAGGAGCATGTCATGTCCACAGCAACTCCCGAACAGGTGCTCGAGACGATCGTCGAAGGAATCAACTCAGGCAATCTCGAGACGCTCATGCCGCTCTACGAGAACGAGGCAGCCTTTGCCACGCAACCAGGGAGTCTCGCGCACGGATCACCCGGAGTCCGTGAGGCGCTTGCCGGCTTCATCTCGATGAAGGGCAAACTCGACCTCGAGGTGATCCGCGTCCTCGAGGTGGACGACCTGGCACTCGTGACCGGCACCTGGTCGTTCGACGGCACCGGACCGGACGGCGAGCCAGTGCGGCTGGCGGCGAGCAACGCAGATGTCCTGCGTCGCCAACAAGACGGCACCTGGCGATTCGTCATCGACAACCCCTGGGGCACCGCTTGAACGGCCACGCGGGACGTGGCGGAGCTCGAGGACCGTCCCCACGGACGGCCCTCGAGCCTCCACGCGATCGACTCCAGATCGGCCGCCGCCGCGACGGCGGCCGCTTCAGGCTCCCTGCCGTCCGCCTCGAGCGCGGCGACAGCGCCATCGCGGAGCCGCAGAGCGCAGTCCGTCGTCAGTTCGCGCGCAACGTCGGGCGTCCACGCTTCCACCGGCGCCAGCCGCCGGCCGCGTGCTCCGAGGAAGCTTCGGCCCGCCGCGTGCACGTCTCCGGCCAGCTCCACCTCCCACAGCTGTTGGTCGAGCCACCACAGCAGCTGATCGGCGAGATACCCACAAAGCGGCTGGTCGGCTCCGGTCTCGAGCCACGCCCCCGGGCCGCCGTCGTCCGATACGGGCCACCGAACGCCGCTCACGTAGTCGGTCGCGGCGGGATCGAGGAACGCATGAGCGCGCACTTCCATGCCCCGAGGCCGTCAGCCTCGCTTCCAGTTCCGGAACGCCCATGGCGAGTGTGCGGCCCGGCGCCTGTGGGTCCGACCAGCGAGGGACGATCAGGCGCTTGTAGCTTCGGCTCGGCGGGCGCTCTTGTAGGCGCGCTTGGCTGCCTGGTAGGCCTCCCGTGGGCCGGGCCGGGAAGACGATGTCCCACGGTGCCAGGGTCTCTTTCGTCCTGCGGGCACCGCAGCGTCGGCTCGCCTCCTCTCACGACAGCCACTCCTCCTGCGGATCTTCGTCGTCGCGCCTGGATTCCCCGGCTCGCGGCTCGGAGCCGGCTACTCGCTCCGTCGCGACCACTCGGCTTCGGCTTCTCGCTCCATCCGCGCGAGCCGCTCGTAGTAGTCGGGGAACTCCTTCAGGTGCGCGAGCGCGATCTTCCCGGTGACGATCGGGTCGTCGCTGGTCACGTCCGTCTGCGGGTCGTGACTGCCGTGCTCGAACTCGACGTCCATGCCGGCGCGAAACTGCTCGAGGTCGAAGCGGCTCCAGTCGACGCCGATCGCGTCGCCGACACGCCGGGCTTCCTCGATCGATGTTTGACGGCTCTCAGTCATTTCTCTTCTCCTTTGGTCGAGTGGAGGCTCGACGAGCCGCCCTGGGTGGTCGCGGGGTCGTTATCGCCAGTCGAAGTATTCGCGGTGGATCTGTCTCCGCGGGACGCCTGCGAGCCGCAGCTGTGTCTGGAAGGTGCTCAGCATCCCCTGCGGCCCGCACATGAAGACGGACAGTCTGCGCGGGTCACCTGTTGCGGCGCTGAGAACGCGCTCGGTGGGAGCGCTGGAGATGGCGAAAGGATGTCGGTGCCAGCCGTCTTTCGCTTCGAGATAGACCATCGCGAATTGGCCGGGGACAAAGTCGACGCTGCGACCGATCGGTCGTAGCGCCACTTCGACCAAGCTGCGGTCGATCGCACGGACCGCTTCGACCTGGTAGTCGTGCAGCGACAGGAAGAAACGGGCCAGCAGCTCTCGGTAGACGTAGAACACAACGCCGACAGCGCCGACCGCGACGTAACTCCACCTCAGGACCGGCATGTGGTGGAAGGGTGTTCCGTCGAGCACGCCGTGGACGAAGCCCGCGGTGACGAAGAGGCCGGTCGTGCGATGCACGAGCCGCCAGCGCTCGTACCCGCCGAGGATGCGACGGGCGTGACGCACACCGGGGGCGTCGTGCGCTGTTCGTATGACGCCGCGTAACCGCGCAGGCACAACCGACTGCCAGCGCGGCACGATCGCCCACACGACGAGCGTCACGAGGCCGATCGCACCGATCGCGCCCAGCGGTCCGCCGAGCGTGGTGCCATGTGGGCTGCTCGACAGCAGAATGTGCGGAGCCAGGAGGATCAGGCCGGCGATTGCAGCGCGGCGATGCCAGATCGCCGCCGCCCGGTCGATCCCGTCGAACCATTCCTCGACCCATGGAAGCGTGCTGATGAGGACGAGGGCGATCGAGAGCAGCAGCACCGACTCCGCCCCCAGGAACTGTCCCGCGTAGCTCCCGCTCGATTCTCCCGGGGGTCGGGCGACGAGCCACACGAGACCCCAAAGGCACACGAAAAACAGGATCGCCGCGGGCCCGACGTCCCGAGCGACGAAGCTCCCACGCACGCAGAAGACCCTACTCCCCCGGATAGCCAGGAGGGGCTTCGGCAGTCGGGCGCGCGATCACCGCGGCGGCGGCTTCGGTCCGCACGGAATCGAGCCAGACACCCTCCCCGCGGGCCGATCTTCGGCTCGGCTCGGCACGGCACGGCCGGGCCTTCCTCGAGAGCCGGTCTCGGTGTCCGAGGGCGGAGCTGGTGGCTGCTACGACAAGAGGAGCTGGAAGCCGAGCATGAGCGCAAATGCGACACCGCCCGCAAGGGCGACAACCCTTGCCGGCGCCGTTTCGAGCGCCTCCGGGAGCAGTTCCCCGAGCACCATCCACACCATTGCGCCTGCCGCAAATCCCAGCCCGACTGGGAGGATCGACGTGAACGTGTCAACGAACAGGAACGCGGGAACGGCGAGGAGTGGCTGTGGCAGGCTCGAGAAGATGCTCCATCCCGCCGCTGCGCTGACCGAGGTGCCGCGAGGAACGAGCACGAGGCTGATCGCGAGCCCTTCGGGGATGTTGTGCACCGTGATTGCGATCGTGATCAGTAGACCAAGCGTCGATCCGTCGGCGAATGCAGCTCCGACGCCGATTCCTTCGGCCGCGGAATGGACCGTCATGACGCCGACGATCAGCAGCGCTTTCCGCGCGTCCTCGCCTCTCAACGATCCGATCGCGTGTCCATGGTCGTGCTGGAGGTAGCGCTCCGTCGCCAGCACGAAGCAGATTCCCAGCGCAACGCCGACCGCGGTGCGCCAGAGGCTTCGATCGACGCCCTGCAACGAAAGGCTGACGCTCGCCGCGAGCATCACACCGGCTGCGATTGCGTTCGCCGCCCCCAGCACGAACCGGCCGGCAGAGCGGACGAAGACAAGCGGCAGCGCGCCAAGCCCGGTCGCCAACGCCGTCACGAGCGCGGCAACGAACACCGTGACGACGTTTGGCTCCAGCAACGTTGGTCAGCCTACGCGACCGATCATCCAGCCCCGGAAAGCGCTCCCGCCCGAAACCAGCACACTGGCGCGGGCGAGTCTCCCTCGATCTCTCTTCGCCGAGTGCGGCCGGCCTCGCGAGTGACGACCGCCGGCCATCTCGCTACCGGCGATCGACACACGAGGCGGGAGCCCCTCACGCACCGCACCTCGGCGCCTCCGCCGGATTCGACGAGCGTGATCGTGACCTTCATCTCACCGCGCAGTGTCAGGCGCGATTGCTTCGCGAGCACGGCGCCGTCCCTGGCGCGAGGTGGGGTCACGTCCTGGTTGTGGACTGAAGCCGGACGATCGCCTCGAGCCCCCCGTCGGGCCGCGGGCAGAGCTCGATCTCGCCCCCATCCGCTCGCACGAGCCGATGGACGATCGTCAGGCCGAGACCGAAGCCCTCATTTCCTGCGCCGGAGCGCCAGAAGCGGTCGAACGCGCGGTCGATCTCTCCGGCCGTCATTCCCGGACCACGATCGCGGACCGCGATCTCGACCCATCTCCCCGACCGGGCGGCAGTGACGTCCACGCTCGAGCCTGCCGATGAGACGTCGAGCGCGTTCGCGAGCAGGTTGTCGAGGACCTGCTCGATCCGCCCTGGAGTGACGGCGGCGAGCGGCCGGCCTTCGACCTGCGCCGAGAGCTGCACCGTCTGCTCCGAGGCGAGCGCCGACCACGACTCGACCCGCTCGGCGATGGCCGCGCCGACATCGAGGGCGACCGGCTCGCTCGTTGCACGATCCGCCCGGGCGAGCGTCAGGAGCCCGTCGACGAGGGAGCTCAACCGCTCCACCTCGACGATCGCCGGCTCGAGCTCGTCGCTCCTCGTGCCGTCCTCTCGAGCGAGGTTCTCGAGACGGAGGCGGAGCGCGGTCAGCGGCGTGCGGAGCTGGTGCGACGCATCGGCGACGAACTCGTCCTGGGAGCGGAGGAGCGCGTCGAGCTTGACGACCATGTCGTTGAACTCGCGGGCGAGCTGCTGCAGCTCGGGCGGGCCGTCGAGCGGCGCCCGCGCCAGAAGGTTCCCTCTGGCGACTTCCCCGGCAGCGGTCTCGATCCGTCGGAGCGGCCTCGTGATCCAGCGCACGAAGCCGAAGCCGAGCGCAACCGCGATCGCGAGGACGACGACGGCGATCGCCGCCAGGATCAGCCAGTAGCGGTGGATGCGCGCATTGACCTCGGCCATCGGATAGGTGATTCGCACGGCGCCGTGGACGACACCGCTCGAGGCGACGGGGACCGCGACGTAGAGCAGGTCGGTGCCGAGGGTGTTCGAGTGACGAACGCCGGTGGCGACGGTTCCTCCCAGAGCAGTCCGGATCTCGGGCCGCGTGGAGAAGTCGCCTCGGATCGTCCCGGCCGAGTCGACGACGCTGCGCCCCTTGGCATCGACGACGACGACCCGGCCGCCGGTGTCGCGCGCATACCGCGCGCCGAGCGCGTCGAGCGCCGGTGGAGCGGATACGCCACGCTCGAGCACGTCTTCCGAGAGGGAACCGATGGCCACGGCATCGCGCTCGACCTTGGTCGTCAGGTCGTGCCGCTCGTTACGCGCGAACGAGACGGCGAGCGGCACCTCGAGCAGTGCGAGGACGACGAGCGCGAGGACGACGTAGCTTGCGAGGAGGCGCCTGGTCACGGACGGGCGACGAGCCGCAGCCCGATGCCGCGCACGGTCTCGATCCAGCCCGGATCGCCGAGCTTCTTCCGTAGCGAGGCGACGTGGACGTCGACGGTCTTGGTCGGCCCGAACCACTCGGTGTCCCACACCTCGCGCAGGATCCGTTGGCGCGAGACGACGTCGCCCGGCTCGGACGCGAGCAGCGCGAGCAGGTCGAACTCCTTCGTCGTCAGGTTCAGCGCGTCGTCTCCGATGGTTGCCCTTCGCCCCCGAACGTCGATCTCGAGCGACCCGACGTGGATCTGTGCGCGGTCGGTGCCGGGACGCGCCCGCCGCATCACCGCGCGAATCCGCGCCAGCAGCTCACGAAACCCGAACGGCTTCACGATGTAGTCGTCGGCGCCGAGCTCGAGGCCGACCACACGGTCCACCTCCTCGCCCTTGGCGGTCACGACGATGATCGGCACGTCCGAGCGCGCGCGCAGCCGCCGGCACACCTCGGTTCCGTCCATACCGGGCAGGCGGAGGTCGAGAAGGACGAGATCGGGCAGGGCCGCCCCGAGAGCATCTTCCCCGTTCGAGACGCGGATCACGTCGAAGCCCTCACGCTCGAGCCCCGCTGCGAGCGGCTTCGCAATCGCGTCGTCGTCCTCGACGATCAGGATCTGCACGAGCGGATCGTCGCATGCGTGGCCGCTCGCGGCGGAAAGCCCGCCGAAAGACTTACCCGGGCCTCACCATGCCTTACCTTCGCCTGGCCCGGGGCTTGCGCGCCGCCTCCTACGGTCGAAGCACTCGCCAGCACGACCCGGAGGTATCCGATGGCTCGTAAGCACCGATTCTCGATCGTCGTCCTGCTCGGCGCCGCCGTCGTCGCGGGATTCTTCGCCCTCAGTCGCAGCGTGCAGCTCGGTGTCGCGTCGAAGCCGGCCCCGACTGCGCAGGTCTCGGCCCGGGCGCGCTCGCTCGACCGCCTCGAAGCACAGTTGCGCCAGCAGCTCGCGGCGCTGCCGAAGGCGGCCCCGAAGGCGCAACGGGTCGCGACTCGATCCGCGGCGCCAGGTGTTCGGTATGTCCGTTCGGCCGCTGCGGCGGTCTCGGCCTCGCACGGCGACGACGGTGAGCACGGTGCCGAGGGGCACGGCGGAGCGCTCGGAGAGGCGGGCGGAGATGACTAACCACGTCGTCCGGCTCTACGCGGCGTCAGCCGCGATCGTCGTGTTCTTCGTCACCTGGGCCGGAATCGCGGCCCGCCCGTGGGTGACGCCGGCGCCGGATCCGCAGGTCGCTGCTCTCGCGCAGCGTCAGCAGCGCCTCCAGCGCGACGCCAAGCTCGTCCAGCTCATCGCGGCTCGGCGGGCGGCAGCCAACCGCGCCGCCCAGATCGCCGCCCAGGCAGCAGCGCAGGCCACGCCCGCCCCCACGGTGCGCATCGTGCACCTTCCACCGATCACCACCACGAGGAGCTCGTGATGTTGCGTCGCCGCTTCCGCGCGATGGGCACCGACTGCGGGCTCTTCCTGAAAGGGCGGCCCCGTCCCGAGGCACTTCGCGCCATGGCCGAGGCCCAGTGGGAAGTGCGCCGTCTGGAGACGATCTTCTCGCGGTTCGATCCCGACTCGGAGCTCTCGGAGCTCAACCGGCGGGGCGCAGTGAGGGCCGGGCCGGAGCTGCTCGAAGTCGTCGATCTCGCACTCGCCGCCAGGCATCGCACGAGTGGCCGCTTCGACCCGACGGTGCACGACGCGCTCGTCGCCGCCGGCTACGACCGCACGTTCGAGGAGGTGGCGTCCGCCGAAGGGCGCGGTGGCAGTCCCCGGGTGTTCGCGGCTGTTCGTTGCGCCGGGTCGGTCCGTGTGGATCGCGGGACGCGGAACATCGAGCTCGATCCCGGGGTCCGCCTCGATCTCGGAGGGATCGCCAAGGGCTACGCCGTGGATCGCGCCGCGAAGATCCTCGGGGAGCTCGGCCCGTGCCTGGTCGACGCCGGCGGCGACATCGCCGCCCGCGGCGGCGGGTGGCCGATCGGGCTCGACACCGGCGACGGCACGCTCACGCTCGAACTCGGCGACGGTGCGGTCGCGACCTCCGGCCGCGACCGTCGCCACTGGACGCGAGGGAACGAGGAGCTCCACCACATCATCGACCCCGCGACCGGCCTGCCGGCTGCGGGGGACCTTCTCCGGGTGACGGCCGTCGCTGCGACGGCCACGGAAGCGGAGGTGCGAGCGAAAGCCCTCTTCCTCGCCGGAGCACAGGAGGCCGAACGCGAGGCGAACGCCACCGCGACGCCCGCCTTGCTCGTCACGCTCGACGGACGGACGCTCTTCGCGGGAGGGCTCGCATGAAGGCCGACCCGACGTTCTGGATCCTCGCCCGGTCGAGCGGCCTGCTCGCCTACGCGTTGCTGACCTCGTCGGTGCTGGCCGGGCTCGTGCTCAAGGCGCGACCGTTCGGAGCGGCGCTGAAGGCAGCGACGGTGACCGACATCCACCGCTTCCTCGCCATGCTCGGGCTCGGCGCCGTGCTCACACACGCGTCGGCGCTCGTCCTCGACAGCACCGTGCACATCGGGATCGGCAGCCTGCTCGTGCCCGGCCTGGCTCCCTACCGTCCGCTGTGGACGGGTCTCGGAGTGCTCGCCGCCGAGCTCATGGTGGTCGTCTACGCCTCGTTCTCGCTCCGGAAGCGCATCGGGGCGCGCAACTGGCGGCGCCTGCACTGGGCCACGTATCTCATCTTCGGCCTCGCCACCGTGCACGGTCTGACGGCCGGAACCGACAGCAGCCAACCCTGGGCTCTCTGCCTCTACGGCGGAGCGGTCGGTGCAGTCGTTGCCGCAACCGCGTGGCGCACGCTCGTCCCACCGACGAAAGGAGACACTCGTGTATCGCATCGAGATCGACCGGTCGCTGTGTAGCGGCTTCGGAAGCTGCGCAGAGCTCGCATCCCGGTCCTTCGTCCTCGGCGCCGACGGCATCGCCGTCGTGCACGAGGCCGAGACGAACGACGACGCCGTCCTCGAAGCCGCCGTGTCGTGCCCCATGGGTGCGATCACCGTCTACGACGAGCGCGGCAGGCAGGCCGCCTAATGCCCCGGCGCGTCGTCATCGTCGGCGCCGGGCTCGCGGGCAGCCGCTGCGCGCAGACGCTCCGCACCGAGGGGTTCGACGGGTCGATCACGCTCGTCGGCGAAGAACCACACCCGCCGTACGAGCGGCCTGCCCTCTCGAAGGAGTACCTCGCGGGCACCCGCGAGGAGCTCCTTCTCCAGGCTCCGGTCGCGTGGTCCGAGCTCGAGATCGACCTCGAGCTCGGGGTCCGAGTGAAGCGGATCGACACGACGCGCCGACTCGCGAGCACGTCTCGCGGCGACCTCGTGTGGGATGCGCTCGTGCTTGCGACCGGAGCCCGGGCCCGGCGGCCGGCAGCCTTCGGCGGAAGCAGCGTCCACGTCCTCCGAACGCTCGACGACGCGCGGCAATTGCGCGCCGAGCTCGTGGCCGATAGGAGGCTCGCGATCGTCGGCTCGGGCTTCGTCGGCACCGAGGTTGCATCGACGGCGGTCGGGCTCGGGGTCGACGTGACGATCATCGACCTGGCGAGGCTGCCGTTCGAGCGGATGCTCGGGCCGGAGGTCGGCCGCCTCCTCGCCAACCGCTACCGGGAGCACGGTGTCGACCTCAGGCTCGGGGCCGGGGTCGAAAGGGTCCTCCGCGGGAGCGACGGAACGCTCCGCGGTCTCCGCCTCTCGGACGGGACGGAGCTCGAGCGCGACCTCGTCCTCGTCGCCGTAGGCGCCGAGCCCGCCGGTGAGCTCCTGCTGGGGGGCCCTGGCCCGATCGAGGCGGACGAAGGCGGCCGCACGCGGCTCCCGAACGTCTACGCCTGTGGTGACGTCGCTGCCTCGTGGAGCACCACGCATTCGCGCCGTGTGCGTCTCGAACACTGGACGAGCGCCGCCGGGCAGGCGGCCGTGGTCGCCCGCGCCATCCTCGGCGGAGAGCCGGAGGTCACGGCGACGCCCTACTTCTGGTCCGACCAGTTCGGCCTCAGGCTTCAGCACGTAGGCTTCGCCGAGGGATGGGAGCGAATCGTCCTCGATGGAGATGAGACCTCGCTCGCGGCTCGGTATCTCGCGCAGGACGGGAGGCTCGTTGCTGCGTTGCTCGTGAACCGCCCCCAGCAGGTCGGTTCGTTCCGCCGCGAGCTCGCCCCGGAGTTCCTCGCCGCCTGACGATGCACGGCCGGCCGGCACGGGTGCTTCTCATCGCCGCCGCTTCGGCGCTGCTTGTCGCCGCCGCGACCGGCGTAAACCTCGTGCTGCTCGGGTACGCAAGTCGTGAGCCCCAGCCCGCCGGAAGGCTGAGCCCGCGTACGACGATCACCACGACGCCGATCACGCCCGTTCAGACGACCACGGCGGGCGACGACGGCTCGCACGGCTCCGAACCGGACGACTGACGGTGCGTATGCCGCCGGGCCGTCGCTTGGCAGCTGGACGCTCCTGCTCGCTGCTGGCATTTTGAGCGTCCCGCAGACGGGCGATCAGCGAGTGGCTTCCGGGAAGAGGCCCCCGGCATCGGCGACACGATCGCGTGAACGCTCACGCGGCGCCGAAGTCGATGGATCCAGTGAACGAGAGCACCGACGTCGGGCGTCATAGGTGTGGGAGATCATCTCACCGGCGCTCCGCTGGCGCCCAATCGCCCCGAACCTGGTTGGGTCGGAACATGGCGTGCGTCAGCTCGCAGCGGGCGCGATACTACGACCTTCGCACTTCTGTTCGACGGGCGCTGCGGTAAGCGCGCTTGGCTTCCTGGTAGGCCTCCAGCGCTTCGACCGAGTCGACGTCGCCGAGCGTCGGGAAGCTCGGGGCGAGTGGCTCGGCGACCGCGACGCCGAACCGCTTCGAGAGCACGGCCGAAAGCGCCATCACCTTCATGTCGCCGAAGCCGGGGAGCGCGCGGATGCGCTTCTCGAGGTCCTTCGCGTCCGTCGCCTCCGTCCACACCCGCTCAGCGTGCCCGTCGTACTCGGCTGCGACGTGCGCGCACAGGTCGTGGACGCGCTTCGCCATCGAGCCGGGGAAGCGGTGAACCGCCGGCGGCTGCCGGAAGAGCGCCTCGAGCTCGGCCGGGTCGGTCGCGGCGATCGTTGCCGCGTCGAGCGAGCCGAGCCGCTGGTGGAGCTTGAGCGGGCCGGCGAACGCCGTCTGCACCGTGATCTGCTGGTCGAGCGCGAAGCCGATGAGGAGCGCGAGCGGATCCTTCGCGATCAGCGCGTTCGCCTCGTCGTCGCCGGTGAAGTAAAGCCGGTCGGGGGAGGCCATACGCCGATCGTAGCCAGCGTCACTGAGCTGGTTTCTGTCTAGACAGACTAGATCTTTTCAGCAAGACTGGAAGCATGACGTGGCAACTCCAGGAGGCGAAGCAGCGCTTCAGCGAGGTCGTGCGGCGCGCGCTCGACGAGGGTCCGCAGTTCGTGACGCGGAACGGCAAGTCGGCGGTCGTCGTGCTCGACGTTGGCGAGTACCGTCGGCTCACGGGCGCGACGATGGACTTCAAGGAGTTCCTGATGACTGCGCCGGACTTCTCGATGCTCGATCTCGAGCGCAGCGACGAGTTGCCGCGCGAGATCGACCTATGACGTACCTGCTCGACACGAACGTTCTGTCCGAGATCAGGAAACCCAATCGGCATCCGCATGTTGCCGACTGGCTCGGCCAGATCTCGCACGACGAGTTGTTCGTGAGCGTCCTGGCGTTCGGCGAGATCCGGCGCGGAATCCAACAGCTAGGGCGACGGGATATCGCTCAGGCGACGGTGTTCGAGGATTGGCTGGCCGATCTGCGCCAGCAGTTCGTCGACAGGGTGCTGTCGATCGACGCTGCCGTGGCCGAGGCGTGGGGACGCATCACCGCCGGCCGGCCGGCCCCGGTGATCGACGGGCTCATGGCTGCGACGGCGCTCGTGCACGGATTCACCGTGGTAACCCGCGACCGGGAGCCGTTCGAGCGCGTCGGCGTCCCCTGGCTCGACCCTTGGTCGAGCTGAGCGAGCGCGGACGGCGTCGAGCTCACGCGCACGGCGGCGCGGGCGCTCAGATGGTCTCGGCGAGGCGCTCGGCGGTCGCGACCGTCGTCACGTTCGTGTTCGCGCGCGGGATCGTCGGCATGATCGAGGCGTCGGCGACGACGAGCCCGTCGATCCCGAGCACGCGCCCGCGGTCGTCCACCACACGCCCGATCCCGCACGTCCCAGCGGGGTGGAAGTAGTTGCGCATCGTCCGCGTGACGTACGCGGGAAGCTCGTCCGGGCCGGGCTCGCGCTCCGGCCCGAGCAGGCGCGCGAGCGGAGGCCGCGCCGCCAGCTCGCGCGCAAGCTCGATCCCCTCCACGACGACGGGCAGGTCGGTCGCGTCGCGGAGGAACCCGCGCTCGACGACCGGCAGCGCGGCAGGGTCGCGCGAGCGCAGCCCGACGCGGCCGGCCGATGCGGGCTTCATGTGGAAGACGCTGATGCCCGCCTCGTAGCCCGAGCCGTCCTCGGACCGGGTCGTCCACGAGAGCACGTGGAGGTCCCAGGCGTCGGGCGCGCAGGACGTGCTCGCGGCCTTGACGAACGCGTGCGGCCTGAAGAGCTCGCCGGTGCGGGCAACGTGGGCGGCGGTCTCCCGATCCAGCACCGAGGTTCGCTCCCAGCCGATCCCTGTGCCGTGGTGGTCGAGTAACGGCTCCCCGACCGGAAGCGCCTCGACGACGGGGAGCGCGTGGCGCACGAGCTCGTCCTCCGGCCCGATGCCGCTCCGCAGCAGGATCGCCGGCGTGAGGTAGGCGCCTGCCGTGAGGACGACGACGCCGGCGTCGATCCGCCCGCCCGCCGCGGTCAGCACGCCCGTGGCCCGCGTCCCGGCCAGCGCCACGCGGTCGACCGTCGTGTCCGGCACGACGCTCAGGTTGGCCCGCGTCCGCGCCGCGTCGAGGTACGCGAAGGCCGCGTTCCAGCGCGTACCCTCGACGACGTTCGACGGCAGCGAGGAGACGCCGACGGGCCGCGAAGGGTCGTCGGGGTCGTCGAGCAGGGGGAGGCCCGCGTCGCCCGCCGCCTCGAGGAAGGCGACGTGGAGCGGCGCCGGCTCGGCCGTGTTGGCAGAGACGACGCGGAGCATGTCGCGTGCGCGAGCGAGGTAGGGCGCGAACGCCTCGTACCGCCATTCCGTCCCCCACTCGTCGTAGTCCCCGGGCGTCCCGACGACGGCCATGCACGCGTTGTGGGTCGAGCAACCGCCGATCACGCGCGCGCCGAGCGACCGGTCGTCCTCGCCGCCCGTGCCCCAGTCGTGCGTGAAGCTGAGGGCGCGCGGATCGAGCAGGTCTGCGGGCCACGAGCCGGACGAGCGCGGGCCGTAGTCGGGGCCTGCCTCGATCAGGCACACACGGCAGTCGGGATCCTCGGAGAGGCGCGCCGCGACGACGCACCCGGCGGTGCCGCCACCGACGACCGCCACGTCGAACGCCACCGGCGGAGCATACGACGTCGTACCCCGAGCGCTGTAGGCGTACGGTCGCCCGTACGCTCCGGCAGAGTGCCGGGGGCTAGGCTCGCGGGGTGGATTCGCTCGCGACGCTCTCACCGGGCACGAGGGCCTGGTTCGAGCGCGCGTTCGGGAAGCCGACGCCTGCGCAGGAGCTCGCGTGGCCGGCGATCGCGGAGGGCGGGCACGTCCTCGTCCAGGCGCCGACCGGCTCGGGCAAGACGCTCGCGGCGTTCCTCCTCGGGCTCGACCGGCTGAACGACGCACCCGGCGTCGGCATGCGGCTTCTCTACGTCTCGCCACTCAAGGCCCTCAACTACGACATCGAGCGGAATCTCCGCGGCCCGCTCGTGGGGATCGGCTCGGCGCTCTCGGTGGGGGTGCGGACGGGCGACACCCCGCAGCGCGACCGCGCGCGGATGCTCCGCACGCCGCCTGACATCCTGATCACGACGCCGGAGTCGCTGTTCCTGCTCCTCACCTCGCGCGGCCGCGAGCTCTTGCAGACCGTCGAGACGGTGATCCTCGACGAGGTCCACGCCGTCGCCGGGACGAAGCGGGGTGCGCATCTCTCCCTGTCGCTCGAGCGGCTCGAGCAGGTCGTCGAGCGGCCGTTCCAGCGGATCGGGCTCTCCGCGACGCAGCGCCCGCTCGCCGAGATCGGGCGCTGGGTGGCGGGCCCCGACCGCGAGATCGCGCTCGTCGACGCCGGGCAGCGCAAGGAGCTCGACCTCGAGGTCGTCGTCCCGGTCGAGGACATGCGCGAGCTCGGCGCCTCGTCCCGTCCCCTTTCGCAACCGGTGATGCCGGACGGCGTCGAGATGGCCTCGGGCTACGAGTCGACCGCGCGCTCGATCTGGCCCTCGATCTATCCCGCGCTGCTCGAGCTCGTCCGCGCGCACCGCTCGACGATCGTGTTCGTCAACAACCGCCGCCTCGCCGAGCGGCTCGCGCTGCGGATCAACGAGCTGGCCGAGCAGGAGATCGCGCGCGCGCACCACGGCTCCCTGGCGCGCGAGCAGCGCGTGCTGATCGAGGAGGACCTGAAGGCCGGCCGGATCCCGTGCCTCGTGGCGACGTCGAGCCTCGAGCTCGGGATCGACATGGGCGCCGTCGACCTCGTGATCCAGGTCGAGAGCCCGAAGTCCGTCGCGCGCGGGCTCCAGCGGGTCGGCCGGGCGGGGCACGAGCTGGGCGCGACGTCCAAGGGGCGGATCTTCCCGAAGTTCCGCGCCGACCTGCTCGAGTGCGCCGTTGTCGCGAAGGCGATGCGCGAGGGGGCGATCGAGGAGACCGCGATCCCGCGCAACCCGCTCGACGTCCTCGCGCAGCAGGTCGTCGCGATCTGCGCCGAGGACGAGATCGCGGTCGACGACCTGCACGGGCTCGTCCGCGGCGCCTACCCGTTCGCGGAGCTGACGCGCGAGCAGCTCGAGAACGTGCTCGACATGCTCGCGGGCCGCTACCCGTCGGACGAGTTCGCGGAGCTGCGGCCCAGGATCGTCTGGGACCGCACCGGCGGCGTGATCCGAGGTCGGACCGGAGCCCGGCGTCTCGCCGTGACGAACGCGGGGACGATCCCCGATCGCGGGCTGTACGGCGTCTTCCAGGTCGAGGGCGGCGGTCGCGTGGGCGAGCTCGACGAGGAGATGGTCTACGAGGCGCGCGAGGGACAGACCTTCATGCTCGGCGCCTCGACCTGGCGGATCGAGGAGATCACCCGCGACCGCGTCCTCGTCTCCCCGGCTCCGGGCGTCCCCGGCGCCGTGCCGTTCTGGAAGGGCGAGGGCGTCGGGCGGCCGTACGAGCTGGGGCGGAGGATCGGAGAGGCGTCCCGCGCATTGGCGGCGCTTTCCGACGAGAGCGCCACTCGAAGTCTGCGAGACGACTACCACCTCGACCAGCTCGCAGCCGGAAACCTTCTAGCGTTCCTGCGCGAGCAGGAACGCAGCTCGGCGCTACCGACCGACAGGACGATCGTTGTGGAGCGCTTCCGCGACGAGATCGGCGACTGGCGCGTCTGCGTCCTCACGCCGTTCGGCGGCCGCGTGCACGCGCCGTGGTCGATGGCGCTCTCCGCGCGCCTGCGCGACACCCTTGGCGCGGAGGTGCAGTCGCTCTGGTCGGACGACGGCATCGCGCTCCACTTCCCCGAGGCGGAAGCGCCACCCGCGGTAGCGGACATCCTCGTCGAGCCGCAGGAGCTCGAGGACCTGGTCGTCCAGGAGGTCGGCTCGACGGCGCTCTTCGGGGCGCGGTTCCGCGAGAACGCCGCCCGCGCGCTCCTGATCCCGCGCCGGCGGCCGGGTCAGCGGACGCCGCTCTGGCAGCAGCGCCTCAAGGCGCAGAGCCTGCTCGAGGTCGCGCGGAAGTACGGCTCGTTCCCGATCGTGCTCGAGACCTACCGCGAGTGCCTGCAGGACGTCTTCGACCTCCCGGCGCTGCGCGGCATCCTCCGCGGCCTTCAGACGCGCGAGCTCGACCTCGTCGAGGTGGAGACGGCGTCGGCCTCGCCGATGGCCGCGTCGCTGCTCTTCGACTACGTCGCCACCTACATGTACGAAGACGACACGCCCGCGGCGGAGCGGCGTGCACAGGCGCTGTCGCTCGACCGCGAGCTCCTTCGGGAGCTGCTCGGGCAGGAGGAGCTCCGCGACCTGCTCGACCCGGGGGCGCTCGCCGAAGTCGAGGCGTCGCTCCTTCCACGGCCGCGCGACCCGGACGAGCTCCACGACCTGCTCCGCCGGGTCGGCGACCTCCGGGACGGGGAGCTCGACGCGGGCTTCGCCGAGGCGCTCGTCCGCGATCGCCGCGCGTTCCGCGCCGTCGTCGGCGCCCAGACCGCGGTGATCGCGGCCGAGGACGCGGGGCTCTACCGCGACGCGTTCGGCGTGATGCCTCCGGGCGGTCTCCCGGAGGCGTTCCTCGAGCCGGTCGACGACGCGGTCGAGCGGCTCGCTGTTCGCTACGCCCGCTCGCGCGGGCCGTTCACGACGCGCGACGTCGCGTCGCGCTACGGCCTCGACCTCTCAGAGGCCGAGGCGCTGCTCGCGGCCCTCGAGGCGCGAGACGCCCTCGTCCGCGGCGAGCTGCGGCCGGGCGGCGTCGAGCGCGAATGGTGCGACCCGGACGTCCTCCGCCGCATCCGCAGGGCGTCGCTCGCCGTCCTCCGCCGTCAGGTCGAGCCGACCGAGCAGGCCGCGCTCGGGCGGTTCCTGCCGGCGTGGCACGGGATCGATCGCAGGGCGACGCTCCGCGAGGCGCTCGTCCCGCTCCAGGGCCTCGCGCTGCCGGTCGCGCTCTGGGAGACCGAGATCCTCCCGCGGCGCGTCCCCGGCTACCAGCCCGCGTCGCTCGACCAGCTCTGCGCGTCGGGCGAGGTCGTCTGGGTCGGCGCCGGGCTCGATCGCGTGGCGCTCTTCTACCGCGAGGATGCTCCGGTGCTCGGGTCGCCCGGAGCGGCCGAGCCGCTTGCCGGCCCGGTGCACGAGGCGATCCGCTCGGCACTCGCGCGCAGCGCCGAGTTCTGGCCCGACCTCGTCGCGGCGGTCGGGATGGACGCCCCGGACGCGCTCCCCGTCCTCTGGGAGCTCGTCTGGAACGGGGAGGTGACGAACGACGCATGGGCGCCGCTCCGGGCCAAGCGTCGGTACGGCGTCCCGGCGACCGAGCGGCGGCCGCGTCGCTTCTCGCGGGCGCGCGCGTCCGGCGACGTCGCGACCGCGGGGCGCTGGTCGCTCACGGGGCGGCTGTTCGCTCCCTCGACGGATTCCGACCGTCGCGCGCTCGCGGAGCTCCTCCTCGAGCGACAGGGGATCGTCACGCGCGACGGCGTGCGGGCCGAAGGCGTCCCCGGCGGCTACGGCGCGGTCTACGGGGAGCTGAAGGCGCTCGAGACGGTCGGCGGGTGCAGGCGTGGCTACTTCGTCGAGGGCCTCGGCGGGGCGCAGTTCGCGCTCCCCGGCGCGGTCGAGCGCCTGCGGGAGCTGCGGGACGCCGACGACGAGGCACCGCTCGTCCTCGCCGCCGCCGACCCTGCCCAGCCCTACGGCGGCGTCCTGCCCTGGCCCCGGCGGGCCGCGTCACGTGCTGCGCGGGTCGCGGGCGCGCACGTCGTTCTTCTCGGCGGCGAGGCGGCGCTGTACGCCGAGCGGGGCGGCCGCTCGTTGCTCCCGCTGCGCGACCCCGATCCCGACTGGCTGCGGCCCGCGCTCGATGCGCTCGTCGCGTGGGTGCGCGCGGAGCGCGGCCGCCGGCTCTCGGTCGAGCGCTTCGACGGCCTCCCGATCATCGAGAGCGACGCGCTGCCGCTGCTGGTGGACGCCGGATTCCTCGCCGGCCCGCGACGAGCGGTCCTCCGGCCCTGAGATCGGACGTGGATCCGGACGCCCCCGGGCGCATCGTCGTCCTGAACGGAGCGCCGCGCGCCGGGAAGTCGTCGATCGTCGACGTCATCCAGAACACCTTCGACGGGCCGTGGATGAACCTCGGCGTCGACGTTGCCCGCACGATGACGCCCCGGCGCTATCAGCCCGGTATCGGGCTCCGTCCCGGCGAGCCGGAGCACCCGGCCGCCCGGCTCGTGCCGACTCTCTATGCAGCGCTGTACGACGCCATCGGCGTCCACGCACGGTTCGGGCTGAACGTGGTGGTCGACGTCGGGCACCACGATCCTGTGATCCTCTCGGACTGTGCACGTCGCCTCGACGGGCTCGACGCCCTGCTCGTCGGTGTCAGGTGCCCGGTGGAAGTGATCATGGAGCGACGTCGCGACGCGCCGCCCGGCGCGTATGCGACGGCCGCCTCGGGAGCGTCGGTACCGGCCCCCGTGCGTCGCTGGCAGCGCGACGTCCACGTGCCGGGCATCTACGACCTCGAGGTGGACACATCCGTCCTGCGCCCGGAGCAGTGTGCCGCCGCGATCGCGCGACGGCTGGCAGGCACCGAGAGGCCGACCGCATTCAGGCGCCTCGCGACCGGCGACCTCCGATAGGGGTCCACCGAAACGGGGCGATTCCCCCGATCGCCCCGTTCCGTTCCCGTGTCGGACGGTCTACGGGAGTGCGACCCCGCCGCGCCCTCGCGTCGTCAGGAAGACGCCTGCGATCGCGGCGGCGAGCAGCGCCGCCATGCCTGCCCCGATCCCGAACGACGACCAGTCGAACTCGCTGCCGCTCGAGGTCGTCTGGATGCTGACGGTGCCCGGGTACCGCGTCACCGCGGAGTCGCCCGTCAGACCCTGCGGCTCGGGCGCCGAGACCCGCGTCAGAGCCGAGTCCCCGTTGAGCCCCAGCGACGGCCGGCCGCTGAACTGCGTCGCGTCGACTCCGTTCCCGTGGCTGAGGTACGGGATCGTCACCGGCGCGACCGTCGACGACGTCTCCGCCGAGCGGTCGTGCTGGAGCGCGGCGTGCACGCCCGTCAGCGACTGGCCGCTGTAGAGGCTCTCGTCGACGCCGACTCCGTGGCTCAGGTACGGGATCGTCATCGGCTCGGTCGCCGGCGTCGTCACGGCGACGCTCGCCGGTCCGTCGTCGATGATCACCGGCTTTGCGTTTGCCCCGCCGGCGAACAGCGCTGCGACGGCCGCGAGCGCGGCGGTCGTCAAGAGCATCCGTGCTGTGGTGATGTCGTTCATGACCTGCTTCCTCCTCGACCGTTCGACCATGCGCCGAGGCTAGGAGGCGGCGGGCCCGCTGTCGTCCGCCGCTGCGACACAGCATGTGTAACGCTTGTCACACACACCATGGAGTGGAGGCTGTTCGAGGGGATCCCGGGCGAGGACGTGCGCGCCGTCCTCGCGCTCGCGCGCCGCAGCACGTACCGGCGAGGGGAGGTCGTCTTCCATCACCACGACCCGGCCGACGCAGTGCACCTCGTCGCGAAGGGCCGCTTCGACGTCCGGATCACGACGACCCACGGCGACGTCATCGCGCTGGCGATTCGCGGGCCGGGGGAGACTCTCGGCGAGCTCGCGGTCGTGACCGGCGCGGAGCGCAGCGCGACCGTCAGCGCGCTCGAGCCGGGCGAGACCCTCGTCCTGCGCGGGTCGGAGCTGCGACGCCTTGCGCGCGAGCACGCATCCGTCGGCGAGGTCCTCGTCCGCATGCTCGCCGAGCACGTCGGCCTCCTCTCCGAGCGTCTCGTCGAGTCCTACACGGTCGACGCCGAAACCCGCGTCGCGCGCCGGGTGCTCGAGCTGGCGCGCGTCTACGGCGGCACGCCACCCGTCACGATTCCGTTGATCCAGGAGGAGATCGCGGCACTCGCCGGTGCGTCGCGCGCGACGGTCAACCGCGTGCTTCGAGACGCCGAAAACCGCGGGCTGGTCGAGCTGGGTCGCGGCAAGACCGTCGTCCTCGACACGGAGGGCTTCACGCGGCTCGCGCGGCTCCGGGCTTGAGACGTTCAGGAGCGGACGCGCGTGACCTCGCCCGTAGCTCGCGCGAGCGTGACGCTCGTCACCCCCGGCGGCCCTGCGAGCACCGTGACCGGCACGATGTGGGAGCCGAGCCAATCCGCGAGGCGATCAGCGTCTCCGGTGAGCTCGAGCATCGCGAGGGAGGTCCTTCCGGCCGGGTGCTCGACCGGTGTGGCTCCCGGGAGCGCCGTTGCGTCCTCCCACTCGATGAAGAAGGGGAGCATCGGCTCCGCGGCGGCCCGGTCGATCCCGGCAAGCCGCCACCGCACGAGGCCTCCGTCGGGCGTGACCCGCGAGCCGGACAGAACGTCGAGCCCGAGTCGCGCGGCGACGTCGTCGAGCCGTCGGGTACGGGCGGCCCAGCCGAGTGGCCGGGCGGCGGTCGGAAGCGCCCCAGCGACCCAGCGTCCGAAGACGCTCGCTTTCGCCTCGACCTCGTCGACGACGGTGACCAGCTCGAGATACGCGTCGCCGAGCGGCACGATCCTGTTCGCCGTGCCCCAGCCGGGATGGCGGCCGCCTGCGACGCATGCCAGCCCGTGTCGCGTCTCGAGCTCGCGGGTAGCGTCGGCGAGATTGGACACCGCGATCAGGACGTGATCCAGCTCCACGGACGCCCCGGTTCACCCCTCATCGTCCGGCTCGCTGACGGCGACGTAGACGTCGATGTCGGTCTGCAACTCCTGCACCCGGATCTTGCCCCCGGCGACGCAGACGACGTCGTTCAGCCACCGGTAGCGCTCGTCGTCCGACTCGAACCAGCCGATCAGGCTCTGCGTGCCCCGACCGGGATCGCGGAACACCGTCCGGCCACGCAGCTCGAAGATCACCCGGGCGCCGTCGTCGGTGAGGATCACCCCGTGCGCGTCCGGGAGCATCCGCCCGTCGCTTCTGCGCCGCGGATGGTTGGACCAGGCGGCGACGCCGTTCAGGCGTTCTCCTCGAACAGTTCCGTGACCGGCTCCGTACCCACCGCCGTCGCCTCCGGCATATGGGGCGACGAGCACGAACCCGCCGTCGGGGACACCGCCGCGCTCGTCGTACTCCAACGCCAGCCTGCACAACCGTTCCAGTCGCATCTCACTCGCCTCCTCGACACCCTGTTCCGGGAGTGGCCCGGATCATGACGCAGCCGGTTCGGCGCGTCCGCACCACACGTGTCTTCGATGCCCGAGGGTGACGCGCTCCATCGCATCGCTGAACGACTGCAGGTGCTCGTGGGCGAGCGCGTCGAGGCGTCGTCGCCGAACCCGCGCGGGCTCGGTGACGAACGTCGCACGTGCGGTCGACGGCCGCGTGCTCGAGTCCGTCGACGCGGTCGGCAAGCACCTCCTGCTCCGTTTCGAGGGAGGCGTCACGATGCGGAGCCACCTCCGCATGAACGGGCGCTGGACCGTCCGGGAACGTGGCCCGTTGCCCTGGCGTGGCCGGCCCTGGCTCGTGCTGCGCACACCTCGTTGGGAGGCCGCACAGTGGAACGGGCCCGTGCTGACGCTCGAGACCAGGGGGACGCGGCGCCTCGGCCCGGATCTGCTCGCGGACGACACGTCCGTCGGCGAGGTCGTGGCGCGGCTTCGGGCCGCGGAGCCGACACGGCTGCTCGGAGACGTCCTTCTCGACCAGCGCGTCGTTGCTGGGATCGGGAACATGTGGATGGCGGAGCTCCTCTGGCACGCCCGCGTGTCGCCCTGGCTCCCGGTCGGGGAGGCGACAAGAGACGAGCTCGCGACGGGCCTCGAATGGGGGCGCGCTGCGATGCGCGACGCGGTCCAGGGCGTGAGGTCGAGCCGGGCCGTCTACCGGCGCTCCGGCCGCCCGTGCCCCCGCTGCGCCACTCCCATCTGCTCGCGCGGGCTCGGCGACGCAAATCGCGGTGCGTACTGGTGCGCGTCCTGCCAGCGCGGGCCGTGACGCAGACGGCCGGGCAGGGATCGCGTCGCCCGCCGAGTACGTGTCCTCGTGGCCCCTCGCTCGCCGCAGCTCCATCACGCCCTGCGCGCCTTCACGCTCGGCGCGTTCGCGTACCTCTTGCGCGAGCTCGACGATGCGGGCGAGTCGCTTCCATTCGCGTTCGAGGAGCACGAGGGGAACGGCCCGGTGCTCTACGAGTACCGGCCGCTCGTCCGCGACTTCGTCGAGGCCCGTGCCGCGCGGCTCCGCGGCCGCGACGACGCGCTGATCGCGCTCGAGGAACTCGCGCGTGAGCCCGCCGCGGGCATCTACGCCCGTGCGCACGCCGGTCGCGACGCGTCGGAGGACGACGCGCTGTTCCGCACGGTCCTCGTCGACCTGCTGATCAGAGTCGCAGAGGCCTGCGGTGGCTTCGACTGGGAGGACGAGGCGTTCGACCGCGCGTACGCCGACCTCGAGCGCTCGCTGTTCGGCGAGCGGCGGGCCTACGCCGCCGTCGCGCCGCTCGTCGGGATCGCGACCGGCATCCAGCGCGAGCTTGGTGCGTCGCTGAGGGTGCGTGCTGCCGCAGACGGGGAGCTCGCCCGCCACTGGCCCGAGGCGAAGGGCCTCCTCCCGCCGGGCTTCGGCCGCGAGGCCGACCGCTACTGCGTGATCGAGTTGCGCGCCGCGCTCGACGCGGGTGAGGATGTGCCGGACGCGCCGGCGGAGATCGCCGATGCCGTCTCGGCGGTCCGGCTCGCGACGGCTGCGCCCCTCGCCGCCGGCCCCGTGCTCTTCGAGACGCTCGACGGCAGGCCGTACGGGATCCGACCGATGTTGCCGATTGCAGCAACGCAGCCGCCGGGGGAGGCGACGAGGCTCGACGAGTTTCGCGCGCCCCTCGCAGCCGAGCTGCTCGTCCGCCTTCCGCTGGCCGACGCCGACACGCACCTCGCCGAGGCCCTGGACCGCTGGGAGCTATCGCTCTTCCAGCACGAGCCGTTTCGATCGGAGCAGTCCCGGTCGGCGCTGGCGGCGTTGCTCGGGACGACGTGGCCGTTGCGCGCGGCGGTCATGCTCGAGACCGAACCGGAGCGACGCGAGGAGCTGCATCGCGACCTCGCAGCGCTGGGGGACGGTGGAGAGGCGAGCACGAGGGCGGCGGACGCCGTGCGGCGCGCGCTCGTGGAGGTGCTTCGCGAGGGCGACAGGACAGCACTCGTCGCGCGGCTCGATCGCACGCTGCTCGGGGTCGGGCAGCCGGGCCGGCTCCGCGTCGCGTCGTAGCGCCGGCGCCTGTGTGGCGCCGCCGTCGGGTTGCACGGCGGCGACGGCTGCGTCGTCCTCTCCGACTCGACACGATCTCGGCACGAACCTGGCACACACCCGTCACGGGTTCGGGGCTACGGTCGCTCCATGGAGGAAGCACGGAGCGTCCTCGAGCGGTTCGAGCGGATCGAGTCCATGCGACGGGCGAACGCGGGCCCGGTCGAGCTGCTCGGGGAGCTCCGGGCTCTCCTCCGCGAGGCCGAGGCGTGGGTGAGGGTGGAAGGAGGTGATGCCGGCGACGCCGCCGTTGCGCAGCTCCGGGAGGCGCTGGCGCGTGACATGATCAGCGTGTGATCTCACATTGGGACGACGTCGACGCCGTCCATCGCGGATCGGGCCACATCTCGGGTCACTGGCAGGCGCTCACGGGAGAGGCGTCGGAGCGGGCCGGCGTGAAGCGGATCCGGCTCGACCCGGGGAAATGGTCGACGCCGCTTCACCTCGAAGGGTCGGAGGAGGAGATCTTCTTCGTGCTCGACGGCTCCGGCGTGTCCGTTCAGGGCGACGGCTCGGACGACGCGGCGTACGCGGTCGGACCGGGCGACTGTCTCGTGCATCTCGCGCTCGAGCATGCGCACACGCTCCAGGCGGGGCCTGACGGTCTGGACGTCCTCGCCTTCGGCGAGCGGCACTACGCGGCGAACACGCTCCTGCCCCGTGCGGGCGTGTCGTGGCTCGGCCCGACGTGGGTGCTGGAGGGACGTCCGGACGACCATCCCTGGACGCGGGAGATCGCGATCGGCCCGCCGACGGTCGGGGAGCTCTCGGAGCGGCCGCCGAGGATCGTCAACGTCGCGGACGTGGAGCCGACCCGTCGCGAGGGTGAGACCGTGGTGCGCGCGGTCCGCGACCTCGGGCGTGCAGCCGGCTCGCTCAAGACCGGCCTCCAGGTCTTCGACGTCCCGTCGGGCAAGCTGCACAACCCTCCGCATTGCCACAGCGCCGAGGAGGAGATCTTCGTCGTCCTCGACGGTGACGGCACGCTCGAGCTCTGGCCGCACCTTCGCTTCGGCGGGGAACACGAGACGCACGCGGTTCGTCGGGGCAGCGTCGTCGCCCGGCCGGCCGGGACTGGGCGCGCGCACACGTTCCGTGCCGGCGAGGACGGGATGCACGTGCTCGCGTACGGAACGAGAGACTCTCGCGACGTGACGTTCTATCCGCGGTCTGGCAAGGTGAGCTTCCGCGGGGTCGGCCTGATCGGCCGGTTGGAGGTGCTCGACTACTGGGACGGGGAGGATTGAGGATCGCGTGAAGGAGTCGGGTGGACCGCGGTGAACGAAGCGTGGTCATGGGACTCATCCGACTCCTGCCCCGACCCGGCGGCGCACCCTCCGCGCCCGAGCCGGCCCGTGAGACGGCGCCCGAGCCGCTCGAGGAAGCGCCCGAGGCAGTTGTCGTGAGCGAGCCGGCAAGCGCTCCCGAGCCTGCGCCGGTCGCACCGGTGACGTCCCCACTCCCGGAGCCCGACGGCAGCGCGCTCGCCGAGCAGGGCACCGCGACGCACGTCATCGTGCTCGCGAACCAGAAGGGCGGCGTCGCCAAGACGACCACGACGCTGAACCTCGGCGTCGCGTTGCGCGAGATGGGCCACCGCGTGCTCATCATCGACCTCGACCCGCAGGGCAACCTGACGATGAGCCAAGGGCTCAACCCCGATGTGATCGAGCGCTCGATGTTCGACGTGCTCGTCCACCGGATCCCGATCTCCGACGTGATCGAGCAGCGCGAGGTCGACCTCGCTGTTGCGTCGATCGACCTCGCGGGCGCCGAGCTCGCGTTGAGCGCGATGATCGGTCGGGAGCGGGCGCTCGAGAAGGCGCTCGTCGAGGTGCGCGCCTCGTACGACTACGTGCTCGTCGACACGCCGCCGTCCCTCGGCCTGCTCACCATCAACGCCTTCGTCGCCGCCACCGGGGTGATCGTCCCGGTCCAGTGCGAGTACCTCTCGCTCCGCGGGCTGGTCCAGCTCGAGAACACGCTCGCGATGGTGCGCGAGAACCTCAACCCGAACGTCGGCGTCGAGGGAATCGTGGCGACGATGTTCGACGGTCGGACGCTGCACTCGCGCGAGGCCATCGAGATCCTCGAGGAGAACTTCGGCGATCTCGTCTACCGCACGAGGATTCGCAAGACCGTCCGCTACGCGGAGGCACCCGTCAAGGGCAGCTCCGTCCTGAAGTACGACCCGACGGGCGCAGCTGCGGAGGCGTACCGCGAGCTCGCGCGCGAGATCGCCGCGGCGAAGGAGGCAGAGGATGGCGCGCAAGCGCGCAAGCATGCGTGAGGGCCCGCTCGCGGAGCTCTTCAGGGCGACGGAAGCCGCGCAACGGGGCCAGGCGGAGCCGGATGTCGTTGCACCGGACGCCGAGGCGGGGCCTGACGCCGCCGCTGCGGAGACGATGGTCACGAGGCCGGATCCCCAGCTGCAGCTCGACAGCGCGCCGACGCTCATCTCCGCCGGCGGCGCCGAGCTCGACGCCACGGTCGAGCACGTCTACGACTTCGAGGTCGCCGCACCCGTGTCCGCACCTCGGTCCGG
This sequence comes from uncultured Actinomycetes bacterium, assembly GCA_963747125.1. GTDB lineage: Bacteria > Actinomycetota > Thermoleophilia > Gaiellales > Gaiellaceae > Gaiella. The sequence goes on from CAVVEN010000016.1 coordinate 80,146, forward strand.
CCCTTCGCCGGCGCCCGAGCTGCCCGCCGAGGAAGCGCAGGTCGTCGAGGAACCGTCCGTTGCCGAGGTGGTCGAGCTCGTCCCCGTGCCGGCGGCAGACCCTGTCCCGCCGCCGGAGCCACCTGCGGAGGCAGAGCCTGCGGAGCGCGTCGCCCCGTACGCGCCGCCCGCGAGCCGCTTCGTGACCCCGATGCCCGAGAGCGCCCCGCGACTCCACGTCGCGGGCGACGTCGCCTCGTACCTCGCCGTGATCCGCGTCGTCGGCGTCGGAGGCGCCGGGATCAACGCGGTCAACCGGATGATGGACGCGGGCATCGCGCAGGTCGACTTCGTCGCGGTGAACACCGACGCGCAGCAGCTCGAGCTCTCCGACGCTCCCGTGAAGATCCACATCGGCGAGTCGATCACCCAGGGTCTCGGGTCGGGCGCCGACCCGGAGACGGGTCGCCGGGCGGCCGAGGAAGGGTACGACCACGTCCGCGCCGCGCTACGCGGCAGCGACATGGTCTTCGTCACCGCGGGCGAGGGCGGGGGACAGGCACAGGAGCCGCGCCCGTCGTCGCCCGGATCGCGCGCGAGCTCGGCGCGCTCACGGTCGGCATCGTGACGACCCCGTTCAAGTTCGAGGGAACACGACGCAAGCTCGCTGCCGAGGGCGGTGTGGATGGGCTGCGCGCAGCATGCGACACCGTGATCGTGATCCCCAACGACCGGCTGCTCGAGGTCCTCGACCGGTCGACCTCGATGATCGACGCGTTCCGGATCGCCGACGACGTGCTGCGCCAGGGCGTCCAGGGGATCTGCGACCTGATCACGATGCCTGGGCTGATCAACCTCGACTTCGCCGACGTCCGCACCGTGATGACGGACGCCGGCTCCGCGCTCATGGGCATCGGCTACTCCGAAGCCCCGGACAGCCGGGCGCGGGAGGCTGCCGAACGGGCGCTCCGCTCGCCGCTGATCGACACGGAGATCGTCGGGGCGCGCGGCATCCTGCTCTCGATCGCGGGCGGTGAGGACCTGACGTTGCTCGAGGTGAACGAGGCGGCGGAGGTCGTCCGCCAGGCGGCGACGGACGACACGAACATCATCTTCGGCGCGACCGTCGACGAACGGCTGCACGGCCAGGTGTGGGTCACGGTCGTGGCGACCGGCCTCGGTGCCCCGCGGCGCACGTCCTTCACACCGGTCGCGACGGCGACGTCGCGCTCGTCCGCCGGAAGCGGCTCGCGCGCGGGCGCGGACGCCGAGCGCGAGCTCCCAAGCTTCCTCCGCTGAGACAGGGTCCGCCTGCGCGGCGGCGTTCGCTCCGAGCCCGCGGTGCCTCCTCGGTAGCGCGCTACTGCGCCGCACGTCATGCGGGAACAGCGGAATCTGGCTGCGGACGAGGAGCTTGTGACCTCAGACGAGGTGTCCTGCGACGTCCCATCTCCAGAGCTCGACGACCTTCCCGTCGGGATCGGCGACGTATGCGGCCCGTCCGCGATCGTCGAACGCATGCTCTTCGGGCTCGTAGCCGAAGGCGCGGAGGCGGGCGACCGCGTCGTCAAAGGTTTCGTCGCGGAGATGGAACGCGTGGTACTGATGGACCCCGCCGCGTCCGCCCGCGACGCCCACCTGCGGTTGCCCCAGGCCGATGCGCGTGCCTGTCCAGGCCATCAGCCCTGCCCGCTCGCCGTCCTCGCGGCGGCAGACAACAGGCAGGCCGAGCACCCGGGGTAGAAGCGCAGCGAGCGCACGAGATCGAGCACTTCGAGCAGGACCTCGCTCACCCGGTGACCGGGATCGGGCCGCCGCGCGAGGGTGCGCGCGCCATCCCCACGAGTCTGGCACCCACCGTGTAACGTCCGGCAAGCGGGCGAGCCGGCCGGTGCCGGGTTCGGTGGGCCGTCACCGGCGGCGATCGCGTCCAGCACCGCCGCACAGGCGGTCGTTCTACGCTCTCCGCATGCGTGGCGCCGTCGCGGCAGGGAACCCCCACTCGGCGGATGCCGGCGCCTGGGCGCTGCGCGAGGGTGGGACGTGCGTCGATGCCGCGATCGCGGCGACCTTCGCGGCCTTCGTGACCGAGGGGCCGCTCACCGGCCCGGCCGGCGGCGGCTTCGCGCTGCTGCACGAGCCCGCCTCGGGCTCCGTGCTGCTGGATTGCTTCTTCACGGTGCCCTCGCGGGCACCGGCCGAGATGGAACAGGTCGAGATCGACTTCGTCGGCTCCTCGACGCAGCTCTTCCACGTCGGCGAGGCGTCTGTCGCCGTCCCGGGGCTCGTCGCTGGGCTCGTCGAGGCACACCTCCGGCGGGGACGGCTCCCGTGGGAGCGGCTGTTCGTGCCCGCGCTGGAGCTCGCGGGACGGACGCTCGCCGCAAGCCCCGCGCAGGTCTACCTCCACGAGATCCTCGTCGCGATCCTCCAGCGCGAGGACGGGGGGCGGCGCGTCTACGGCGTGCGCGGGTACGTCGACGCGAGCGATCTCGTCCCGTCGCTCCGGCTCCTCGAGCAGGCCCGCGGAGAGGCGATCGCCCTGTTGTTGCCCGGACCTCGCCGAGGATCTCGCCGCCTACCAGGTGGAGGTGCGCGAACCGCTCGAGTGCGGCTTCGCCGGGGCGACCGTGCGGACGACGCCTTCGCCCTCGCTCGGCGGCGTGATCGTCCAGACGGGCCTCGAGACACTCGAGGGCCGCGCAGAAGACTCCTCGGGCTCGCCCGAGGAGGCGCGCTCGCTCGCGGCTGCGCTTCAAGCGGGCTATGGCATCGCGGGGCCGGGTGCCGCCGCCGGCCTCAGGCCGACCGGCACGACGCACGTCTCGGTGGTGGACGCCGACGGCGCAGCCGTCGGGATCTCCTCCACCCTGGGCTCCGGCTCGGGCGTGTTCCGCCACGGCTTTCAGCTCAACAACATGCTCGGTGAGCTGGACGTGATCGGCACCGGCGCCCGTGAGCCGGGCACGCGGCTGCCGAGCATGATGGCCCCGACCCTCGTTCTCGAGGACGACGCTCCACGTCTCGTCGTCGGCAGCGCGGGGTCGGTCCGCCTGTCGGGCGCGATTCTCCAGGTCGTCGCTGCGGTCGCGAGGCAGGGCATTCCGGTGGCGGAGGCGATCGCCCGGCCGAGGCTCCACGTCGACGGCAGCACCGTGCACCTCGAGGGCGGATGGACAGACGGCGTGGCCGAGGCCCTGCAGGGCGACGGCTACGACGTCATCCGCTGGGACGATCGCAACCTCTTCTTCGGTGGTGCGTCCGCGGTCGAGCGACGCTCGGCCGCGACGCTCGGCGCGGCCGGCGACCCCCGGCGCGGCGGTCACGGGATTGTCGTCCAGTGATCGCGATCCGGCCCGCCGAGCCGTCCGACGCGCCCGAGCTCGTCGCGATGGCGGTCGCCGTCGGTCGCGAGCCGGGCGGCTGGCTCCTGACGACGGAGGCGTGGCGGCCGGTCGCCGACGAGCGCCGCTATCTGAGAGCGGTGCGCCGGCATGCGGACGCCGCGGTTCTCGTCGCCGTGGATGCCGATCGCATCGTGGGGCGCCTCTCGCTTGCCCGAGACCCCCACCCGGCGAGCGCGCACGTCGCCGACCTGGGCATGATGGTCGCGGCAAGCCACCGCCGCCGGGGGATCGGTCGGGGCCTCCTGGACGCCGCCGTGACATGGGCGCGCGAGGCGCAGATCCGCAAGCTCGAGCTGCACGTGTTTCCCTGGAACGAGCCGGCGATTCGCCTGTATGAGAGCTTTGGGTTCGAGCGCGAGGGGCTGCGGCGCGCCCACTACTTCCGCGAGGGCGCCGCCGTGGACGCGCTCCTCATGGCGTACCACCTCCCTTCGGAATGGGGATTCCCTCCATCTCCAGCGCCCTGATCAGGAAGCGGCGCATCTCGGCCTCGTAGCGCGGGTCGAACAGGGCCTCGCCGCCGACCATCCCACCGGCCGCCTTCACCGCCTCGACGAGCTCCGCAATCGTCGGGCCGGACTCGGCGCGCCCGACCGGTAGCGCAATCCAGCTCGGAGCCGTGTCGAGGAACGACGCAGCTCGCGCCCCTTCGCCGTCGGTCTCGTCCGCTGCACCTCGACTGCGCTCGTCCATACGAGAAGGGTGCAGGCAGAACCGTGACGTGTCCGTTCCGACTTCGTGCCAGAAATGTGACTCCTGTCGCTCCGGGCAGTCCGCGCCGATGCCGCGCGCGAGGCCGCTGCCCGTCCCTACGTGTGGAGTTCGACCGACGCGACGAGCGCGTCCCACGACGGCGGCCCGTGCGTGCGATGACGCTCGGCGGCCCCGAGTCGCTCCGCGCCGAGCGCGGCTGGCGTCGAGAGCAGGGCGGGATCCGGGACGATCGACACGCGCGGGAGATGCAGCCGGTCCGCATCCCAGCACGTGCCGATGGTCGGGTCGGACGAGACCTGCCCGCTCGCATGGAGCCGGAGCGCATCGTGGAGCGCCTCGAAGCGCTCATCGCCGAGCGCGAGCGCGCCCTCGCCACGAAGCACCTCCGCAAAATCCGCCGCCCGTTGCCCGTGCCCGGGATCGATAGCCTCGTTCTCGCGCCGCGTGTCGTGGAGCAGCCCGAAGCAGAAGACGAGGGCTCGATCGATGGCCGCGTCGGCCGACGCGAGCTCGAGGCCGGTTGCGGTGACGCAGCGCCAGTGAACCTCGCCGTGCCAGGCCGACTCACGTCGCCAGGCGCGCGGCAGGACGGCGTCGACGAGAGCGCTCAGCGGCCCCGCTTCCACGCACGCACCATCGCACGCTGCGCCGACGTCTGCGGTGACGCCACGTGGGCGTCCGAGACGTCGCGACGAAGCTCCGCGATGCGCCCGATCGGGTCGTTGCCGCCCAGGCCGTGCCGCACCAGCCAGCAGCCGACCGCGGTGCCCGTCCGTCCGATCCCACCCCAGCAGTGGACATATACCGTGTCCCCCTCGCCGATGGCGGCGTCGACGTCATCGAGGATCCTGGCCATGTGCGGGATCGTGGTCGTCCCGAAATCGACGATCGGATGGGCGATGCGGCGTGTCCCACCGTCCAAGAGCCGTCCGTACGGCTCGACCGGGTCCGACGGGTGCGTCAGGTCGACGAACAGCGTGACTCCGGCCCGGGCGAACGCGCCGAGCCGGCGCTGCGACGCGTCGCCGTCGGCATCACCCGGGTACTCGCCGGCCAGGAAGCACTGGGCCACCCAGTAGCTGTCGCGAATCGGCACGTCCACAGGCATGCCGCAGCGTACGCTTCGCTCGTGGATGCCGATCCCGTCGAGCTCCGCGTTCTCGGCTGCCTGCTCGAGAAGCAGCGGACGACCCCGGACCAGTATCCGCTGTCGCTCAACGCGCTCCGCCTCGCGTGCAACCAGGCGACGAATCGCGATCCCGTCGTCACCTACGACGAGCAGGAGATCCATGAGGCGCTCCAGCGCCTCGCGCGCCGCGGCTGGACGAGGCTCGCGAGCGGCGCAGGCAGCCGGGCCGCGAAGTACCGGCAGCTATTCGACGATGCGCTCGGCCTCTCCGGCGACGAGGTCGCGGTCCTGTGCGTGCTCATGCTGCGCGGCCCTCAGACGCCGGGCGAGCTCAACCAGCGAACCGGGCGGCTGCACCCGTTCGCCGGGCTCGACCCCGTCCACGAGACCCTCGATCGCCTTGCCGAGCGAGACCTCGTCGAGCGGCTCGGGCGCCGTCCCGGACAGAAGGAGGAGCGCTACCGCCACCTTCTCGGCCAGAACGAACCCGATAGCGGGACCGATCGCGAGACCGTCGCTGGCGCCCCGCTCGAGAGCGCACCCGAGCCGGCGCTTCAACCCGAGCCCGGTCTCGAGGTGCGGGTGGCACGCCTGGAGGCGGAGGTAGCGCGGCTTCGCGCCGAGCTCGAGGAGCTCCGGGGCACGTCCGCGAGCGCCACCTGACGCGAGGCGAGCTGAGCCCGGCGACGATGCCTATTCACCGTCCGAATCGGCGCGCGATCGGACGGCTTGCCAGGCTGCGGCCGTTGAGAAACCGCGCCGAAGGAGGTAGGCGACAGCACGCCGCTCGGCCTTCGCGTCGCCGACCGGTCGGGACCCGAGCGCCGCGCCCGCCAGGGTCGCCTCGTCGGCGTCCCCGAACGCCGCGTCCAACGCCGCCTCGACCACGTCCGGCGGCAGCGCTCGCCGCCGCATCCCCGCCGACGCCCGGCGCCGCCCGTACCCGCGCGACCGGAATCCGCGTGCGAGCTGGCCGGCGAGCTCCGCGTCGTCGAGGTAGCGAAGCTCGAGCGCGTCGGCGATCACGGCCTCCGCGACCTCGGGCGGGACCTCCCGCGCCGCCAGCTTCCGCCGGATCTCCTCGACCGACTGGGCTCTCGCGGCCAGCGAGTTGACCACGAACGCCGCCGCCGCGGAGCGTCGGCTCCCGGCCCCGCCCGGCGTGCCGGTCATCGGCCGAAAGGGCGCCGGCGGGCTACGCCGCGGCGACCGACGCGTCGGTCTCGACGGGCGCGAACATCGCGACGAGCCGAGCCAGCCGCTCGTCCGACCCCGCGAGGAGTCGCAGCCGCCCTTCGGCGAGCGCCGTGCCCACGCTCACCGCCCCCTCGATCAGCTCGTGCAGAGCCTCGGGGTGTGTCTCGACGACGAGGTCAGGCCGCTCTGCCCGGTGCTTCATCGCGGTGAGCTCCCCGGCGGCGACCTGGAGCGAGATCGTCTCGCCCTCGACGAAGCGGATCTCATAGACGCCGTCGGCCGCGGCGTCCGGGCGGAACCGCGCGTGCACCGCATACATGCTCCAGCAGTCGGCGGGGTCGGGCGCCCCGAGCGTCCGCGCGCCCCACTGCGCGAGCGACCGGAGCACCGCATCGAGCGAGCGGCCGTGCTCGGTGAGCTCGTAGACGGTGACCGCCCACGGCGGCGGCAGTTTCTTCTTGCGGACGATGCCGGCCGCCTCGAGGTCGCGCAGGCGCGAAGTGAGGATGTTGGAGCCGATCCCCGGGAGCGCCTCGGCGAGGTCCGTGTACCGCCGCTGCCCGAGCATCAGCTCGCGCACGATCAGGAGCTCCCAGCGGTCGCCGACCTGGTCGAGCGCGTGGGCGACGGGGCAGTACTGGCCGTAGCGCTTCACAGCCGCATTGTATGCCCTCGGTGAGGGTTCGGTTGTCCGCACTCTTAGTACGGAAGACCGTACTTTCGAATAGCAAGTTCGAGAGCTAGCCTCCGTGCATCAACCGACTCGGAAAGGTGACGTTCTCATGGTTGCTTCCGGAAACCGCAAGTGGTGGGCGCTGGCGCTCCTGAGCGTCGTCCAGTTCATGCTCGTGCTCGACATCGCGATCGTGAACGTCGCCCTCCCGTCTATCAAGGACGACCTGGGCTTCTCCCAGGAGAACCTCCAATGGGTGATCAGCGCCTACGCGCTCGTGTTCGGGGGCTTCCTGCTCCTCGGCGGGCGTGCTGCCGACCTCCTCGGCCGCAGGCGCATGTTCCTGATCGGCCTCGTCGTGTTCACGTCGGCATCGCTCCTCGCGGCGCTCGCGTGGAACGAGCCGTCGCTGATCGGCGCCCGTGCCATCCAGGGCCTCGGCGCGGCGATCATCGCCCCCGCCGCTCTGTCGATCCTCATGACGACCTTCGCCGAGGGCAAGGAGCGGAACGTCGCGCTCGGCGTCTGGGGCGCGGTCGGCGGCTTCGGTGCCGCCGCCGGCGTCCTGCTCGGTGGCGTCTTCACCGACCTCCTGAGCTGGGAGTGGATCTTCTTCCTCAACATCCCGGTCGGGATCACCGCCCTGGCGCTCACGCCCGTGCTCCTCGGCGAGAGCCGCGACGTCCGCACGAAGGGCTTCGACGCCCTCGGCGCGGTGCTCGTCACGGCCGGCCTCTCGGCCGCGGTGTTCGGGATCACGCAGGCGAACGACTGGGGCTGGAGCTCCTCGCGGACGATTGGCGTCTTCGCCGCGGCGGCGGCGCTCCTCGTCGGCTTCGTCGTGCGCGAAACCCGCACGGAGCACCCGCTGATGTCGTTCTCGATCTTCCGGATCAAGACGGTCGCGGGCGCGAACATCGCCGGCTTCATCCTCGGGACGGCGCTCTTCTCAATGTTCCTGATGCTGACGCTCTACATGCAGCAGGTGCTCGGGTACTCGCCGCTCGAGACCGGCATCGCGTACATCGCCGTCGCGGGCACGTCGATCGTGTGGGCGATGGTCGCGCAGCAGCTCGTGACTCGCGTCGGCGTCAAGCCGGTGCTCGTCACGGGGATGAGCCTGCTCACGCTCGGCCTCCTGTACTTCACGCAGGTGTCGGTCGGCGGCTCCTACCTGGGCGACCTCCTGCCCGGCTTCCTCGTGATCGCGATGGGGATGGCGTTCTCGTTCGTCTCGATCTCCATCGCCGCGCTCGCCGGCATCCAGGCGGACGACGCAGGTCTCGCCTCCGGGCTGATCAACACGTCGCAGCAGATCGGCGGCGCGCTCGGGATCGCCGTGCTCTCGTCGGTCGCGGTCGCTCACACCACCGACGCCGCGAGCGCGGGCGACGCGATGCCGCAGGCGCTCACCTCCGGCTTCCAGGCGGCGTTCTGGGTTGGCGCCGGCGTCGCCGCGGTCGGCGTGGTCGCGTCGCTCGTGCTGATCCGCAAGGAGGAGCTCGTCTCGGCCCCGGCGTTCGAGTCGGACGCGGAGACGGTGGTGCTCGCAGAGGCTGCCTGACCCCCGCACACCGTCCGAGACGCGCTGGAGCCCCGATCCTTCCGCCGGGGCTCCGGCGCGTCTGCGGCACATGCCCTTCGCTACCGTTGGGTCATGGTCAGGAAGAGGAAGAAGAAGCGGTGGTCCGACCTGTCAGTCGGGACGCGTACCGCGATCGTCCTCGGCGCCCTCGCAGAGCTCGCGGTGACGACGGTGGCGCTGCGCGACCTCGTTCGCCGAGCGCCGCAAGAGATCCGTGGCTCGAAGCCGCTGTGGGGTGCCGCGCTGTTCGTGCAGCCGGTGGGCTCGCCGCTCTATCTCCTCGTCGGCCGCCGCGACGCCCCGGCGTGAGACGCGGATGACGACGAACGTGCCCGAGCTCCGCGAGGGGACCGTCGCGGAGCGCATTCCCGAGCCGGAGCCCGAGCGCGACCGGCGTCTGCTCGACGCGGTTGGCGGGCTGTTCGACCAGGCGATCGACCGGATCCTCCTGAGCCAGGAGCGCGTCACGTCCGCGGCAGAAGGGAGAGGGCTGATCGCCGTCGACGACGACAGCGAGGAGGTGGCCGACCGCGTGCAGCGGGCCGCCGTGATCGCCACCCCGATCGTGCGCACGATCGCACGGGGCTCGCGGCTTCTCCCTCGTGTCCCGTGGGTGCTCGTCGCAAGCACGACCGCCTCGCTCGTCATGACGCTGCGCGCCGGTGTCCGCGAGGTGCGCGTGCTCGGATCGCTCGTCGCGCATCGGCTCGAGCAGGCGACGGGTCGTCCGGCCGACCCCGCGCTCGTCAAGCAGCTGACGCTCGAGCTCTACCTCTCGCCGCGGCGGACGCCGACGCTCTCCGGCGGCCTGCCGCTCGCGAAGCTCGTCCGCAAGTGGCTCGTCCGCGGCGCGATCGGCCGGGACACGCGCAAGGCCGCGTGGAAGGCGCTCGACGCCGCCGAGCGCCTCGACGTCGCCACGCTCGAGTCGCGCTGGCGCGCGCGTCACCGCGCCTGACGCTCTCTCACGGGTTCACAAGCGATGTCGCGGCCGCTCGGCTGCTCGCCGCGGTCGCCTGAGCCCGGGCCGCTCGTCGCTGCGGCCGGGCTGCGGCGGAGGGCCGCCGTAGAGCGGCCCTCCGCATGCTCTCTTCCTGGGTCAGACCGGCGTCACGCGCTGCCGACGGACGGCGAATGCGCCACCGAGGATCAGCAGGCTTGCGCCGGCGAGCCCCCCGACGACCGCCGCCGTTCCGGCGTCGAGCGACGGAACGTCGAACGACGACCCGGAGCTCGGAGCCGGCGTCGCGGGCGTGGCGGGTGTGGCGAGGTCGCGTGCCGTGGTGGCGTCGCCGGTTCCGATCGCGGTGGCGATGGCGGGGTCGATGCCGCGTTCGATGAGCGTTGCCTCGTCGTTGCCCGGGATTGACTGGCCGATGCCGCGTGCCTGGGCGCCGAGCTCGTCGTGGACGGCCGGTGTGGCGAGGTCGCGTGCCGTGGTGGCGTCGCCGGTTCCGATCGCGGTGGCGATGGCGGGGTCGATGCCGCGTTCGATGAGCGTTGCCTCGTCGTTGCCCGGGATTGACTGGCCGATGCCGCGTGCCTGGGCGCCGAGCTCGTCGTGGACGGCCGGTGTGGCGAGGTCGCGTGCCGTGGTGGCGTCGCCGGTTCCGATCGCGGTGGCGATGGCGGGGTCGATGCCGCGGGCTATGAGGGTCGCCTCGTCGTTGTTGGGGACTGTCTGGCCGATTCCGCGTGCCTGGGCGCCGAGCTCGTCGTGCGCCGCAGCGGACGTGGCGAGCGCGCTCGCCGTCGAGGCCTCGTCGTGACCCGGAACGACGACGCCGCTCGCCGCGAGGTCGCTCGCGGTCCGTGCCTCGTCGTGGCCGGGCATCACAGCTGCACCGACGGCACCGCTCCCGCCGCCACCGCCCGCGTCCAGGACCTGTCCCGACGCGGTGGAGGCCATCAGCGCTGCCGAGGAGGACGCGGCGGCCACGAGCAGCACGATCTCGCGCATACCGTGGCCCTCGAAGTCCGGATGCTCGAACGCCCGGTAGAGCTCCGCGCGGTCGAACGAAAGCGTCACGGGACCCGCCTCGACGCGTCCGAGGATCGCCTCGAGGTCGTTTCGCTGCCAGGCGACCCGCACGTCCTTCGGCCCACCCTCGCCCGATTGCACCGAGAGGATCAGGTCGAGAGGCGCATCGGACGCGAGCGCCTCCTCGATCTCCTCGCGCGGCAGCGTCAGCGTCGCCGTGTCCAGACGTCCCTCGACGTCCTCGGACGTGCCGACGAGCATCGCCGCTGCGCCCGTCCCACTGGCCTCCATGGGGCCTCCCTTCGTGTTGCGCCGCAGGCTGCGGCATCTGCCCACGAGACGGGAGACTCACCCGCGATCTTCCGTCCTCGTCGCGATTGTGACATGTCTGCGCTCGACCGACGAGAGGCCGGCGACACGGGATTCGTCGCCGATGTGCCGCACGCCGCGCATTTAGGCCAGTGGCGCGAGCCCGGTCAGTTCTCCTCGACGCCCTGCGCGGCGAGCCACGCCTTCGCGACGCGCTTCTGGGCACGGGTCAGCCACGCGTCGGCGACGACGTCTCGAAGCTCGTCGCGGTCGATGCGCGCGAGGTCCCGGATCCGCAGCAGCACCGCCGAGTAGCCGTTCCAGTGCGGCGTCGTGAAGAACAGGCCGCGATCGTCGCGGAGCAGGATCTCCTTCTCGCCCGGATCGGCGACCCGGAAGACGAGCACGTCGTCGAGCCGCTCGCCGGTCTCGCGATCGACGGCGTCGGGCCGCCGGCTGCGATGGAAGCAGAAGAACTTGCCGTGCACCGCGTACGTCGGCCGCCCGTCGTCGGAGACCTCCTTCGTGGCCTGCGGCATCCCGAGGGCGAGCTCGTCGAGGTCGCGCATCGTCGCCACGCCGCCAGTTTGCACGAGGCCACCTCGTCCGTCTCCTCGTCCGAACGGACGATCGGTCCCAAGCTGTCTCGGCGATCGCCCCGGTAGCGTCGGGGTGGACGGAATCCGACGAGGCAGAGAGGAGCACGCCGTGTCCGACCTGATGGTCACCACGATGAACGATCTTCCGGGGTACCGCATCGCGGAGGTCTACGGGGAGGTGTTCGGCCTCACCGTCCGCAGCCGGAACATCGGCGCCGACATCGGCGCCAGCCTCAAGGGCCTGGTCGGCGGCGAGGTCAAGGGCTACACGAAGATGCTCGCGGACAGCCGCCTGCAGGCCGTCGAGCGGCTGCGTGACGCGGCACGCGAGACGGGCGCCAACGCCGTGATCGCGATGCGCTTCGACTGCAACGAGCTCGGCAGCAACATGACCGAGGTCGCCGCGTACGGCACCGCGGTCAGCGTGCAGCGCGCCTGACGGGCCGCGGCAGCCTATGGCCGCTCGACGGCCGGACGAAGGAGTCGCGGTCATGCCAGCACGCGCCGCACCGCGTCATGCCAGTCGGCACGGCGCTGGGCGACCCCCTCGGCCTCCATCCGTGGCTCGTAGCGCGCGCCACAGCGGATCAGCGAGGCGAGCTCGTCGGTGTCGGACCACGTTCCCACGGCCAGCCCGGCGAGCGCCGCTGCGCCGATCGCAGTTGCGTCTGCGTCCGCGGCCACCTCCACCGGGCACCCGGCGAGGTCTGCCTGGAGCTGCATGAGAAAGCCGTTTGCGCTTCCGCCGCCGTCCGCTCGCAGCACGTCGACGTGAGCCGGCAGCGTCTCGAGCACGTCTGCGACCTGGTGCGCGACGGCCTCGAGCGCGGCCCGCACGATGTGCGCGCCTGTCGTTCCGCGCGTCAGTCCCGAGATCAGGCCGCGCGCGTCCGGACGCCACTGCGGCGACCCGAGACCTGCGAGCGCCGGGACGAAGTGGACGCCGTCCGTCGAGCGGACGCTCGTCGCGAGCCGCTCGCTGTCCGCTGCCGAGTCGATCAGGCCGAGCCCGTCGCGCAGCCACTGCAGCGCCGCGCCGCCGACGAGCACCGACCCCTCGGCTGCGAAGGACGGCGCCGCTCCGGGGCCGACGGCCGCGGCCGTCGTGAGCAGCCCGTCGCAGGGCGTCCCGGCGTCCTCCCCGAGCGCGACGAGCACGAACGTCCCCGTCCCGTACGTCGCCTTCGCCATCCCGGGCGCGACGCAGCCCTGTCCGAAGAGCGCCGCCTGCTGGTCGCCCGCGATGCCGGCCACCGGGACGATCGCGCCCAGGAGCGATGCCTCCCCGACGACGCCCGACGAGGGAACGACCAGGGGAAGCAGCGCGCGGTCGACGCCGAACAGCCCGAGGAGCTCGTCGTCCCACGCACCGGCCGCGAGGTCGAGAAGCATGGTGCGGGACGCATTCGTCACGTCGGTGACGTGCGTCGCCCCGCCGGTGAGCCTCCACGTGAGCCACGCGTCGATCGTCCCGAACCGGAGCCGGTCCTGCGCGACGTCGGTGCGGGCGAGGATCCACTCGAGCTTCGTCGCCGAGAAGTACGGGTCGGGCACGAGCCCCGTCCGCTCGCGGACGAGCTGCGTCGGCAGCGAGGCGCAGCGCTCCGCCGTCCGCCGGTCCTGCCAGACGATCGCCGGGTGCACCGGCCGCCCGGTCGCGTGCTCCCAGACGACGGTCGTCTCGCGCTGGTTCGTGATGCCGATCGCTGCGAGGTCGCGGGCACGGGCACCGGCGTCGTCGAGGGCCTCGGCGGCGGTCAGCTCGACGCTCGCCCAGATCTCCTCGGGGTCGTGCTCGACCCAGCCGGGATGCGGGAACGACTGTCGAATCTCGCGGTACCCGCGGCCGATCGCGCGCAGCTCGTCATCGACCACGAGGCACGTCGTCCCGGTCGTCCCCTGGTCGATCGCCAGGATCACGGCACTAGTAGACCAGCCTCGAGCCAGCCGCGCGGCGCGGGGCGAGCAGCCGGGACGCCGGGCCGCATCGCCCGGAGGCTCCCGCGAGCCCTCTACCCCTTCCGGGGCACGGGTCCAGCCGTAAGGCCGGTCCCCGAGGCGGCCGATTGCTCCAGTCTGGAGACGTTGTTCGAGAGAGCGAGCCGATTGTCTTGTCGTCAGCCCCGACCCGCCACACCGACCCGCGCGCCCACGGCCTGCGCTCCGCGTACGCCGCGACCTACGGCGGCGCCGAGATCCCGGTGCCCGTGGAGTCGATCGCCGAGGACCTCCTCGGGCTCCGGATCGAGCGGCGTGATCTCGGCGACTGCTCCGGGATGCTGATCCCGGCCGAGCGCCTGATCCTCGTCAACCACTCGGAGGCGAGGAGCGGCGAGGTCCCGACGCGCCGCGACCGCTTCACGGTCGCCCACGAGCTCGGCCACTGGGTCTGCCACGCGAAGGGCGCGGACGCCTCGGAGACGTACTGCCGGGCGCGCGACCTCGAACAGGATGCCGACCGTGCGCTCGAGCGCGAGGCCAACGTCTTCGGTGCCGAGCTGCTCATGCCGGAGGTTGCAGTGCGCACGGCGTGGGCGGCCTTCCCGGATCGGGACGAGCTGGCGTCGCAATTCCAGGTGTCGCGGCTCGCGGCGCACTGGCGGCTGTACAGCTTCGGCCTCGCGGAGAAGCCGGCGTGAGCGCCGGAGCGAGCAACCGGGGCGCCGGTGTCCGAGGACGGCGATCCCTCGGACGAGGGATGGTGCCCGGCGCAGGGGTTCGTCAGAACGTGCATATCGGCACCTGAGGCGAAGGGGGGACCCGATGGCTGCGGCACAGCTCGAGAAGGTCGAGGTCGGCGAGAGCGACCATGTCCGGCGCTGGCGGTTCGACGAGCTTCTGCGGGCCGGATACGACATCGCGGATGCCGCGGACGTCGCGCTCCGCACCGATATCGATCTGCACTGGGCCGTGAGCCTGGTGCAGCGGGGCTGCCCGAGCGCGACCGCTGCGCGGATCGCGTTGTAGGCGCCCTCACGACGCGTCCGCGCCGTTCGGGGGAGCGGCGCGGGCGCATCCGTTCTCGTTGGCCGATGAGTTCGCGGCGGGCTGCCGGTCGGATAAGAACTCGTTTCAGGATGACGCCCCGACGGCTCAAGGCTTCAGTCTGAAACGAGTTCCAAGAAAGACTGACTCGAGCCGACGAGAGGAGCAGCCATGCCGAAGATCACCCCGTGTCTGTGGTTCGACACCCAGGGCGAGGACGCAGCGCGGTTCTATACGTCGATCTTCCCGAACTCGCGGATGGTGGATGTCGCGCGCTACGGCGAAGCGGGGCCGCGCGAGGCGGGCACCGTCATGGCCGTGCGCTTCGAGCTCGATGGGCAGGAGTTCGTCGCACTGAACGGCGGTCCGGAGTTCACATTCGACGAGGCGATCTCGTTCCAGATCGACTGCGCCGACCAGGAGGAGGTCGACCGCTATTCGGAGGCGCTCACCGACGGTGGGGAGCAGGGGCCGTGTGGCTGGGTGAAGGACCGCTTCGGCCTTTCGTGGCAGGTCGTCCCGGCGCGGCTCTTCGAGCTGCTGGGCGATCCTGACGAGGCGCGCGCCCAGCGCGCGATGGCGGCCATGCTCGAGATGAGGAAGATCGACATCGCCGCGGTCGAAGCGGCAGCGGACGGAGCGAGCGCGCCCGCCGCCTGACCCGACCCAACGCGCGCCCTGAGACCGCCCGGACAACGCTTGTGTTGAATCAACACAAGCGTTGTCTCCCGCGCGCGTTCGCGTAAGGCGCGTCGACGCGAGCGCCGATACTCGGGGCGTGCGCCTGCGCTCCGACGGCACCCTGTGGCTCTCTCCGTCCGATCTCTCGGCGTACCTCGCCTGCCCGCACCTGACGACGCTCGCGCTCGAGGTCGCGCGCGGCGAGCGAGCCCCCGTCATTCGCGCGCGAGGCGCTCGCGCAGCTGTCGCCGAGAAGGGCGACGCTGCACGAGCGCGCTACCTCGAGCAGCTGCGCGCGGCACGGCCGGGACGTCGTCGAGATCGAACTGCCCGAGGAGCCCGCCGCGTTCGACGACGGCGCACGCGGCGACGGTCGAGGCGATGCGCTCGGGCGCCGAGGTCATCTACCAGGCGACGTTCGCGCGCGACGGCTGGCGAGGCCGCGCGGACTTCGTCGTCCGGGTCGACGAGCCGTCCGATCTCGGCGCGTGGAGCTACGAGCCCTACGACACGAAGCTCGCGCGCAGCTCGCGAAGCCGGCGGCGGTGCTCCAGCTCGCGTGGTACGCGAACGAGATCGCCGCGATCCAGGGACGGATGCCCGAGCGGTTGCACGTCGTGCTCGGGACCGGCGCGGTCGAGAGCTTACCGGCCCGACGACGTCGACGCGTACCTCCGCATGCGCACAGCGGCGGCTCGCGGCGCACGTCGAGGAGCGGCCGGAGACGTACCCGTGGCCGTGCGACCACTGCTGCGCGCTGCGACTTCGTCGCGATCTGTCGAGCGCGGTGGGAGGCCGACGATCACCTGACGCGCGTCGCTTCGATCCGGCGCGACCAGATCGAGAAGCTCGCGCACGGTCGACGTCGACGACGCTCACGGCCCTCGCCGAGTCGCCGCCCGGGCTGACGGTGCGCCGGCTGGCACCGCCCGACGGTCGAGCGCGCTCCGGGACCAGGCTGCGCTCCAGCTCCACCGCACGGCGACGGGCGAGCTCGACGTGCACCTGCTCGAGCCGAGGAGCGGGCGCGGCTTCGGGCTCCTGCCGGAGCCGTCGCCCGGCGACCTCTTCTTCGACATGGAGGGCGACCCGTTCTACGAGCCGGCCGCGGGCCTCGAGTTCCTGTTCGGGGTGCTCTGGCGCGAGCCGGACGGGACGACCGCCTACCGGGCGTTCCGGGCCCACGACCGGGCCGCGGAGCGGCGGCGTTCGAGGCACTTCGTCGACTTCGTCGTCGAGCGGCGCCGCGCGTACCCGGACATGCACGTCTACCACTACGCGGCCTACGAGCCCTCGACGCTCGCGCGGCTGATGGGCACGCACGCGACGCGCGAGGACGAGATCGACGAGCTGCTCCGCGGCGAGGTGTTCGTCGACCTCCTCCAGGTCGTGCGCCAGGCGCTCCGCGCCGGCGTCGCCGTCGTACTCGCTGAAGGACGATCGAGCAGCTCGTTCTTCACCCGCACGCGCCGACGTCAGCTCGGGGAACGAGGCCGTGATCGAGTTCGAGCGCTGGCTCGACGACGGCGACCCGGCGCGGCTCGACGCGATCGCGGCGTACAACGAGGAGGACTGCCGCGCGACGCTCGAGCTGCGCGACTGGCTGCTCGCGCGAACGGCCGAGGCGGCGGACCAGTACGGCGTCGCGATCCCGTTCCGCGCGCCGCCGGAGGCGCGAGAGCCGAAGGACGATGCCGACGCCCTCACCGGGGTCGAGCGAGCTCCGCGACGCGCTGCTCGGGGCGGCGGTCGAGGGCGACGGGCAGCGAGCTCGCCGCCCGGCTCCTCGAGTACCACCGGCGCGAGGCGCGCCCGGCGTGGTGGTGGTACTTCCGCCGCCGCGAGATGACCGACGACGAGCTCGCCGACGACGGCGAGGCGCTCGGCGGGCTTCGCTGGGACCGGGCCGAGCCGGAGCCCGTCGCGCAAGTCGCTCGAGTGGACGTTCACCTTCCGGCCGCAGCAGCACCAGTTCGACGAGGGCGACGGCGGCGAGGACCCGCATCCCGAGGGAACGGCGTGGACCGTGTCGGCGGTCGACAACGCGACCGGCCCGGATCACGCTCCGCCGCGGGAAGTCGAAGCGCGACGCGCCGCTGCCGACGGCTCTCGTCCCCGGCGGGCCGTTCCCGACAAGGGCACAGCAGGCGGCGCTCCGCCGGCTCGGCGAGTCGCTCCTCGCCGGCGACGGTCGCTACCGGCACCTCGAGCGCGTGCTCCGCCGCGAGCCGCCGCTCGGCGGGCGCCGCGTACAGTGCGGCGGAGATCGAGGAGCAGCGCGCGCTCCTCGACGAGCTCGACGGCTCGTACCTCGTCGTCCAGGGGCCGCCGGGCTCGGGCAAGACGTATCGCGGCGCGCGGCTCGATCACGCACCTGCTCGCGCAGGGGCGGAAGGTCGGGATCACCGCGCAGAGCCACAAGGTGATCCACAACCTGCTCGACGAGATCGAGGAGGCGGCCGCCGAGGAGCGGATCTCGACTTCAAGGGCATCAAGCACGGCGACGCTCTACGAGAGCGCGCACGTCAAGCCGAGCGACGTCGTCGAAGCTGGACTCGACCCGGACGTGACGCTCGTCGCCGGCACGGCCTGGCTGTTCGCGCGCGAGGAGCTCGACGGCGAGCTCGACACGCTCGTCGTCGACGAGGCCGGCCAGTACTCGCCTCGCCGACACGCTCGCCTGCGGCACCTCCGCCCGGCGGCTCGTCCTGCTCGGCGACCCGCTCCAGCTCGCCCAGGTGACGCAGGGCGTGCACCCCGGCGGCTCCGGCGCGACGGTGCTCGAGCACCTCCTCGGCGAGCCACGAGACGATCCCCGAGGAGCATGGGCGTCTTCCTCGAGCAGACGCGACGGATGCACCCCGAGGTCTGCCGGTTCGTCTCCGAGGCGTTCTACGAGGGCCGGCTCGACTCGATCCCCGAGTGCTGCGAGCGCGGACGACCTCGGACGGCGTCGGCGTCCGCTGGCTCGACGTCGCGCACGAGGGGAACCGCGTCGACTCCGAGGAGGAGGCCGACGCGATCGCGGCACGAGATCGAGCGGCTGCTCGGCCACACCTTCACGCGACGGCGTCGAGGAGCGGCCGCTCGTCGCACTCGGACGTGATGGTCGTCGCGCCCGTACAACGCGCAGGTGCGGCTGCTGCGCGACCGGCTGCCCGCCGGGGTCGAGGTCGGAACGGTCGACAAGTTCCAGGGACGCGAGGCGCCGGTCGTCTTCTACTCGATGGCGTCGTCGAGCGGGGAGGACGTCCCGCGCGGGCTCGACTTCCTGATGTCGCGGAACCGGCTCAACGTCGCCGTCTCGCGTGCGCAGTGCCTCGCGTACGTCGTCTGCTCGCCGCGCCTGCTCGAGGTCGACTGCTCGACCGTCGAGCACGTGAGGCTCGCGAACGCGCTCTGCCTGTTCGTCGAGCACGCGCGCCGATCCTCGGCGTAAGCATCCGGCCCAAAGTCGGCGATCACCCTGCATGCAGGGCATTTCTGCAATCCTCGCCGTCCGACGCGGACGACATGCTCGTCGCATGGCGCGATCGGAGAGATCACTCCGGCTCGTCCCCGGCCTCGCCGGTCTCCCCGGGCGCGTCCGCCGACGGAGCGAGGTGGCGTCGCCTGTCGCCTACGCGGTCGTCGACCTCGAGACGACGGGCACCAGCGTCGAAGCGGACGAGATCGTCTCGCTCGCCGTCGTTCGGCTCGACGCCGACGGGGTCGAGCTCGATCGCTTCGCGAGCCTCGTGCGGCCCGGAGGGCCGATCCCTCCGGAGGCGACCGCGGTGCACGGGATCGACGACGCGTCGGTCGCTGCGGCACCGGTGTTCGCCGAGGTCGGGCCCGAGCTGCTCACACTGCTCGAGCGGGCGGTGTTCGTCGCGCACAACGCCGACTTCGACCTCCCGCTGCTCGAGCACGCGTTCGCGCGCGCGGGCATCCGCTACCGCCCGGTCGGCGTGGCCTGCACGCTCGACGCCTTCCGGCTGCTCGAGCCCACCGAGCGGAGCCACCGGCTCGAGGCGCTCTGCGCGCGGCACGGCGTCCCGCTCGACGACGCGCATGACGCACGCGGCGACGTGCTCGCGACCACCGAGCTCCTGCGGATCCTCCTGCGCGAGGGCATCGCACCCGAGACGGTCGAGCTGGACGACGCGGCGTACATGCGCCTGCGCTCGCGCGGGGACACGAGGCCCGCGTCCGAGCCGCAGCTCAGGCGGCTCTTCGGGTTGGCCCGCGCCGCGGGGCTCGTCGCCGCAGAAGGGACGGTCGACCGCGACGCCGTCGCGGCGCTCGTCGCCCGGGTGACCGCCGGCGCCGGGGTCGACGAGTTGACCCGCGAGCAGGTGCAGGACGTCTACGACGAGCTCGAGCGGCGCATCGCGGCGCTGCCCGCGCCGGTGCGCGCCGCGAGCGCGTAGAGGCTTCGTCGCTCGACCCGACCGGCGGAGATGAGAGGATCGGCCGGTGGACGCTGCGCCGGCCCCGACGCTCGACAGCCCGGAGCTCACCCCGGCTGCGTACGTCAGGACGCTCGTTTACGCCGGCCTGCTCGGCGTCCCGGTTGCGTTCGCTGCCGTGCTGTTCCAGACGGCGTCGCACGAGCTGATCCATCTCGTCTGGGACAGGGTGCCGGACTGGCTCGGGTGGTCCGAGCCCGCAGGGTGGTACGTCGTCCTCGTGCCGGCCCTCGGCGGGGCCCTCGTTGCACTCGCCTGTCGGCTGCCCGGCCACGGGGGGCACTCGGCGCTGGACGGGATCAGCGTCGCGGAGGTGCGCGCGGTCGACCTCGGCGGCATCCTGCTGGCGGCGATCCTCAGCCTTGGAGCCGGCCTTGTCCTCGGGCCGGAAGCGCCGCTCGTGGCGCTGGGGGTCGGTCTCGGGGCGCTCGCCGTCGGGCTCCTCCGAGTGCAGGCCACCGAGGCCCGCCTGCTGGTGGTGGCGGGCGCGTTCGCCGCGGTCGCCGCGCTGTTCGGAGGGCCGCTCATCGCGGCGTTCCTGCTGCTGGAGATGGTCGCGAAGAGCGGGATGGTTTCTGCCCGCGTCATCGGCCACGCGCTACTGCCGGGGTTCGTCGCCGCGGGCACGGGCGCGCTCGTCTGGACGGGCGTGGCGGGGTGGCCGGGGCTGCACAAGAACGGCCTCGACCTCCCGACGCTGCCGTCCTACGACTCGGTGCGGATCGCCGACCTCGCCTGGTGCGGCCTGATCGCCGTCGCCGTCGCGATCGTCGTTGTCGCCTCCCGACACGCCGCCTACCGGGTCGCCGCGCTCTCGCAGCCGCGGTCGGACGTCGCGATCGTCGCCGCCGGGCTTCTCGTCGGGGTCGTCGCGGTCGCGTTCCGGCTCCTCGCCGATCGGCCGGTCGACCTCGTGCTCTTCTCCGGGCAGACCGAGATCCCCGCGCTCGTCGCAGAGTCGTCCGCGGGCGTCCTGCTGCTCGTCGTGCTCGCCAAGGGCTGCGCGTACGCCCTCTCGCTCGGCGCGGGATTCCGCGGCGGGCCCGTGTTCCCGGCGATTGCCCTCGGGACGGCGCTGGCCGTCGCCGCTGCGAACATCCTCCCTGGCCTGGACTCGACCCCGGCGGTCGCGACGGGCATCGCCGCCGCGGTCGCCGCCGCACTGCAGGCGCCGTTCACCGCCGCCGTCCTCGGCACGTTGCTCGTCGGCACGGCGGCGCCCGACGTCGCGCCGTTCACGGTGCTCGCCGCCGCGATCGGGGTGCTCGCCGCGATCGCGCTCCCGGATCCCGCGCGGTCGGGCGACGCCGAGGGCTGAGCGGCGCGTGCGAATCTCGCTCGTCGAGGGGGACGTCACCGCCCAGGTCGTCGACGCGGTCGTCAACGCTGCGAACTCGTCGCTTCTCGGCGGGGGCGGCGTCGACGGGGCGATCCACCGCACGGGAGGCCCGGCGATCCTGGCGGAGTGCCGCGCGCTCCGGGAGTCGCGGTTCCGCGGCGGGCTCCCGGCCGGCGACGCCGTCGCGACCACGGCGGGCGAGCTTCGGGCGCGCTGGGTGATCCACACGGTCGGCCCGGTTTGGGACGCGCGGGTCGACCTGAGCGCGACGCTCCGCTCCTGCTACACGCGGTCGATCGCCGTCGCGGACGATCTCGGGGCGGCGACGGTCGCGTTCCCGCTGATCTCGTCGGGCACCTTCGGGTGGCCGCTCGGCGACGCCGTTCGGCAGGCGCTCGCAGCATTGCGGGACGTCGAGACGGCGGTGGGCGAAGCGCGGCTCGTCCTGTTCGGCCGGGAGTCGTACGAGATCGCGGAGAAGGTCTTCGGCCGTTAGGAGGGCTTCGCGGCCATCGCCCAGACGGCGACGATCCAGGCGGCAAGGGCGATCGCGGCGATGACGCCTGAGGCGCGGGCGAGGCCGCTCTTCGACTTCCGCGACGCGATGCCTGCGCAAATGGTGGCGATGAGGAGCAGGAGGCCGCCGCCCTCGCGCGTCATGAAGCCGATTCCGATCCAGGTCGGGTCGTCGTCCGTGTCGCCGAACTCCTTCGAGTAGATCCACTCGGAGCCGGCAGCCATGACGAACCACGAGGGGATTGCGACGAAGAGGAGCGTGCGGAACGAGAAGCGACGCAGCCGATCGCCGTCCGCCGGGCCGACCGTCCAGAGCTGCGCCACCACCGCGGCGGCGACGGCTCCGACGAGCACCATCGCGCCGAAGACGTGGATGAACAGCGGAAGGTTCCAGCTGTCGGGACGAATGCTGGCGAGCACGCCGATCATGCGCCCGGCTTCCAGATCATGTCGATCAGGATGAGGAGGATCAGCACGCTGCTCGCGGCGTGGAACTGGAGCGCGCGCGACGCACCGAACGTGTCGGCCACCAGCGGGCTCGTCTCCGTCCCCGCCTCTGCAAGCTGCTGTGCCTCCTTGCCCGCCGCGCCGTAGCCGGAGCCGGCGCGCCGGCCGAGCTCGACGGCGATCGCCCAGAGGACGATGGCGGCGATCACCCAGCCGTCCCAGATGTCGAAGACATCGACCGAGATCGCGAGCCAGACGCCAAAGATGATCGTGCCGAGCGACCCCACGGACACGAGCACGGTCCCGACCTGCGAGACGCGCATCAGCGACGCAACGCGGCGCGTGCTGTCCGTGCCCCAGAGCGCGACGATCATGATCCAGAAGATCACCATCGCGCCGACCAGCGCGAACGCCGAGAGGACGTGGAGCGAGAGGATCCAGTCGTTCAGGTCCACTGGGGTGGAGAGGCTACAAGCTCGGCCGGACTATGACAACAATGGTCACGGCGTGGGGGGAGCCCCGGCGCCTGGAGACATGGGTGTCGCGGACATCTTGCGCGGAAGGGTGGCCTCGGCACCATCATCGTTTGGAGGCCAACGAAGCGACACAGCTCGTGCTCGAAGCCCTCTTCGACATCAAGGCTGCGGTCTACGACATCCGCGATGTCTTGATCGACCCACCGGAGGACGAGGATGAAGCGTCGGAAGAAGATGACACCTGAGGAGTGGCGAGCCGAGCTCGAGCGGCGGGCGGATCTCGACCGCCGGCTGCTCGAGATGATCGAGCGCTATCGCGAGCTCAACGCGAAGAAGCGCGCGGCCGGCTCGTAGCTCGGACAGGCGCGCTCATGCGAGCGCGAAGCGCACCTGGCGTCGCAGGACGTCTGCGAGCTCGAGGCGCACGGTCACCGTCTCACCGAGCGGGAGGTCGGCGCCGTCGCAGCGCGCGGTCACGGCCGGCTCGCGGAGCTGGACCGAACCTGCGCCGCCGTCGCGATCGACCTCGACCACGACGGCCTCGAACGTCTCCCCGACGTGTCGTTCGAGGATCGCCGCCTCGAGCGTCGACACGATCCCCGCCTCGTACTGGGCGGCCCTGCGGTCGGACGCCTCCATCACGGCGGGCAGCGTCGGCAGCGCGTCCTCGACCCACCCGGGCACCTTCTGGCGGCTCGAGAGCGCGACGCACGTCTCGCCGACGTAGCGGTCGACGAGCCGCCGGAGCGGCGCGGTCGTGTGGGCGTACGTCGAGGCCAGGGCGGCGTGCTCGGCGTGCACGGGAGCCCGGCGGTCGAAGGCCGTGTAGCCGGCCCCGCGCAGCAGACCGGCGGCCTGCGCGAGCAGCGCCGCCTGGCGGGGGACGTTCGCGTCCAGCGTGCGGACGAAGTCCGGGTAGGACATCTCCTTCGGCCACGGGACCGCGAGCGCCGACGCGGCTCGCCGGAACCGCTCCAGCCGACTCGGGTCGGCGGGTGGGACGGTGCGGAGGATCCCGACCTCGCCGCCGAGCATCAGCTCGGCCGCGGCCATGCCAGTCATGAGCGAGATCTGCGCGTTCCACCCCTCGACTGGAAACGGCGCGCGGAAAGAGAGCGCGTATCCGTCCGGGCCCTTCGCGACCTCCTGCTCGGGGAGCTGGAGGCTGACGCCTCCGCGGCGCACCTCCCGCTGCTGGCGGAGGATCCCCACCTCGCGCAGGAGCACGAGGACGTCGCCCGCCGAGCCGTCGTCGAGGGCGCGTTGCGCGCCGCCGTAGTCGAGCTTCGCACGGCTGCGGACGCGCGCCTTGCGGACGTGGACGGCGGTTCCTTCGCCGGTCTCGTCGACGTCCATCGTCCAGACGAGCGCGGGCCGGAGCTCGCCCGGCAGCAGGCTGGCAGCGCCCTCGGAGAGCTCGGCCGGGTAGAGGCGGGCGTTGCCGTCCGGGGCGTAGAGCGTCTCGCCGCGCCGGTGCGACTCCTCGTCGAGCGGCCCTCCGGGCGTCACGAACGAGGCGACGTCGGCGATCGCGTAGCGGACGCGGTAGCCCGACCCGCGACGCTCGACGTGCAGCGCCTGGTCGAGGTCCATCGACTCCGGCGGATCGATCGTGACGAACGGGACCGCCGTCTCGTCGGCGTCGGGCAGCTCCACGTCGCGTGCGGCTCGATCCGCTTCGGCGACGACCTCATCCGGGAAGCCGACCACGACCCCGAGCTCGCGTCGCAGCTCGGCGAGCGCCGCGTCGATCGCTCCGTCGGCCGCGGCGGTCAGTCGAAGGCGGCGCCTCGGCACCGGACCAGCCTACGTGGCCGCTCTGCCGCGGCAGCCAGCTGTCGCGTCGCGCGCCCGCATAGACTCGGGCTCATGGGGGCGTGTCCCGGCTGCGGAACGGAGAACGCGGCAACCGCGAAGTTCTGCTCGGAGTGCGGCACCTCGCTGGCCGCCGGCGCGTCCCCTCCGCGGCGGGAGGAGCGGAAGGTCGTCAGCGTCGTCTTCACCGATCTCGTGGGGTCGACCGCGAGGGCGGAGGAGAGCGACCCGGAGGACGTCCGCGCCCTCCTTCGCGTCTACCACGAGCGAGCACGCGACGAGCTCGAGCGCAGAGGCGGCACGGTCGAGAAGTTCATCGGCGACGCGGTGGTCGCGGTGTTCGGCGCGCCGGTCGCCCACGAGGACGATCCCGAGCGCGCCGTCCGGGCCGCGCTCGCCGTGCGCGACGCCGTCGCACAGCTCAACGACGCAGAGCCGGGACGCGATCTGCACGTCCGGATCGCGGTGAACACGGGTGAGGCGCTCGTCTCGCTGGACGCAGCTCCCGGTGAGGGGGAGGGGATGGTCGCCGGCGACGTGATGAACACGGCGGCCCGCCTCCAGTCCGCCGCGCCGGTCGACGGGATCCTCGTCGGGGAGCAGACGTACCGCGCGACCGAGCGCGAGATCGTGTACCGGGAGGCAGAGGCCGTCGTCGCGAAAGGGAAAGCGCAGCCCGTCGCCGTCTGGGAGGCGGTCGAGCCGCGCGCACGGCTCGGAGTCGATCTCGGCGGGGCCGTCGGGGCGCCGCTCATGGGTCGCGCCGACGAGCTGGATCTGCTCGTGGACGCTCTGCGCCGGTCGCGGCGCGACCGGTCGACGCAGCTCGTGACGCTCGTCGGCGTGCCGGGGATCGGGAAAAGCCGGCTCGTGTTCGAGCTCGGGCAGGTCGTCGACGACGACCCGGACCTGATCACCTGGCGCCAGGGTCGCTGCCTGCCGTACGGCGACGGCGTGTCGTACTGGGCGCTCGGCGAGATCGTCAAGGCCCATGCCGGCATCCTCGAGTCGGATCCCGGCGACGTGGCCGAGGCCAAGCTGGCGGCGATTCTCGAGGCAGTGCCCGACGAGGGCGAGCGCGGCTGGGTGGGTCGCCACCTCCGCCCACTCATCGGGCTCGGCCGCGTCGAGGAGAGCGGCGACGTGCGCGGCGAGGCGTTTGCCGCGTGGCGGCGCTTCCTCGAGGTCGTGGCGGAACGCGGCCCCGTGGTGCTCGTCTTCGAGGACCTCCACTGGGCCGACGACGGGCTGCTCGATTTCGTCGACGGCCTCGTCGACTGGGTCGACGGCGTGCCCCTGCTCGTGGTCTGCACCGCCAGGCCCGAGCTCCTGGAGCGAAGGCCGGGCTGGGGTGGAGGGAAGCGCAACGCGACCACCGTGTCGCTTGCAGCGCTGGACGACGACGCGACCGCGCGGCTCGTCCTCTCGCTTCTCGATCGCCCCGTGCTCGATGTCGAGATGCAGCAGGCCCTCGTTGCACGTGCGGGCGGCAACCCGCTCTACGCGGAGGAGTTCGTCCGCATGCTCCAGGCGGGGTCGGCGTCGACGAACGGCTGCCCGAGACGATCCAGGGCATCATCGCCGCGCGCATCGACCTGCTCCCCGCGGAGGAGAAGGACCTCCTCCAGACAGCGGCTGTCATGGGCCAGGTGTTCTGGTCGGACGCCCTCGCCTCCGCGGTCGGCGGCGAGCAGTGGCAGCTGACGGAGATGCTGCGCTCGCTCGAGCGGAAGGAGTTCGTCCGGCGGGAGCACCGCTCTGCGGTGGCGGGCGCTGCGCAGCACGCCTTCGTCCATGCGCTCGTCCGCGACGCGGCGTACAACCAGCTGCCGCGCCCGGCGCGGGCCCGGCGGCACCTCGCGGCCGCCGAGTGGATCGAGTCTCTGGCCGGCGAGGACCGTGCCGAGACTCTGGCGCATCATTACCTCACGGCGATCGAGCTCGGGCGGGCGGCCGGCGACGACGTCTCGGCGCTCGCCCCGCGAGCCGCGAGAGCGCTCGAGGAGGCGGGCGAGCGGGCGATCGCGTTGAGCGCCTACAACACGGCCGCGTCGTTTCTCGCGAGCGCGCTCGAGCTGCTGCCGCCGGATGCCGAGCCGTCGGCGAGCTTCTCTTCCACGCCGGCACGGCGTTCGGCTTCATGGGTCGGGAGACCGACGAGCTCGCGCGGGCCGTCGATGCGTTCGAACGCGCAGGAGACCCCGAGCGGGCAGCCGAGGCGGCCGTCGCTGCGAGCTGGCACACGTGGCACTCGAATCCGGTCGAGTCAGGAGCGTGGCTCGAACGAGCGACGGCCCTTCTCGACGGGCGGCCTCCATCGCGGGCGAAGGCGCTCATGCTGGCAGAGCGTGCACGGATCGTGATGGTCAACTACCAGTACGAGACGTCGCTGCCGATCGCGGAGGAGGCGATCCAGCAGGCCCGCGCGGTCGGTGACGTGCAGATAGAGGCCGACGCGATGGTCACGAGCGCCTGCTCGACGGCGATGGTCGGGGACCACCAGCGGAGCATGGAGCTGTTCGAGCAGGCGCTCGCGCTCGTGGGCCACCGCGGACGGGTCGCGTCGCGCGCCAACACGAACCTGGGGGTCGCCTGGTCATTCTTCGGTGACCTGCAGCGTGCGGCCGAGGTGAGCGCCAGGGGCATCGCGATGGCCGAGCGCGACGGCGACGAGCAGAGTGCCGCGTTCATGCGAGGCAACCTGATGGGCGTCCAGTTCGAGCGGGGGGAATGGGACGACGCGCTGACCCACGCGAATGTGATTCTCGAAGCCGGTTCGCCTCGCCTCAGGCCGTTCGCCCACGCGATCCGAGCGCAGATTCTCCAGTCCCGCGGACGGAGCCTGGACGCATTGTCGGCCATGGAGGCGGGGATTGCGGAGTCGCTCGAGATCGCGGACCCGCAGGTTGTCTGGCCGACGCTGATCACCTCCGCTGGCCTCTTCCGGCGCCAGGGTCGCAGCGAGGACGCGGCAGGTGTATTGACCGACGTCGTCGATGCGATGGGCAACAGCGAGTCGGTCGGGGATGTGCAGGAGTGGCATGTCGATCTCGCGGTCGAGCTTCGCGAGGCGGGCCGAAACGACGCCGGGCAGGCGATCGTCGCACGAATCCCGGACGGGGGGGTGGAAAGACGCCTGTGTCGCGGTTGTCGACGGAGACTACGCCGCGGCCGCGGACACCGTCGCGACCGTGGGGAGCAAGCGACTCCAGGCGGAGCTTCGGTTGTTGGCCGCAAGGTCGCTTGCCGCTGTCGGCCGGCTGGCGGAAGCGGAGGCGCAGCTCGATCTCGCGCGTGCCTTCTTCCGGAAGGTCGGCGCGACGGCATACCTGGCGGAAGCCGACGAGATCGTCGCGGCCGCGAGCTGACGTCGGCCTAAGGTGTCCGATTGAAGTCGGACACCAAGTTGGACACCGGGAGGTAGGGCATGGACGGGCGCGAGGTCGACGTTGTGGTGATCGGTGCGGGAGCGCCCGGCGAGGTGATCGCGGGCCGACTCGGTGAGGCCGGGCTCGAGGTCGTCGTCGTGGAGGAGCGGCTCGTCGGCGGCGAGTGCTCGTTCTTCGCCTGCATGCCGTCGAAGGCGCTGCTACGCCCGATGGAGGTGGCGGCCGAGGCAGGGCGCGTGCCCGGCGTCGCGACGGGCGCGCTCGACGTCGACGCCGTGCTCGCGCGGCGCGACGAGGTCGTCCACGATCTCGACGACTCGACCCAGCTGCCGTGGCTCGAGGAGCGCGGCGTGGCGGTCGTCCGCGGCCACGGCCGACTCGACGGCGAGCGGCGGGTCCGCGTCGGCGACGATGTCCTCGAGGCTCGGCGGCGCAGTCGTCGCTGGCGAGCGGGAGCTCCGCGACGATCCCGCCGGTGCCCGGGCTCGCGGAGGCGCGGCCGTGGACGAACATCGAGGCGACGACGTCGAAGCACGTCCCCGGCCGGCTGTTCGTCCTGGGCGGCGGTGTCGTCGGGGTCGAGATGGCGCAGGCGTGGTCGTCGCTGGGCTCGCAGGTGACGCTGGTCCACCGGGGCGACCGGCTGATCGAGCGGGAGGAGCGCTTCGCGAGCGCGCAGGTCGAGACGGCCCTGCGCGACGGCGGCGTCGACGTCCGGCTCGGCGCCGAGGTCGCGGCCGTGTCGCGGAACGGCGCCGTCCGGGTCGAGCTCGAAGGTGGTGACGAGGTCGAGGCCGACGAGCTCCTCGTCTCGATCGGACGGACGCCGCGAACCGTCCGACGTCGGCCTCGAGACGGTCGGGCTCGAGCCCGGGAAGCACGTCACGGTGGACGAGTCGCTCCGCGTACCCGGCATCGACTGGCTCTACGCGGTCGGAGACGTCAACGGCCGCGCCCTGCTGACGCACATGGGGAAGTACCAGGCGCGGCTCGCGGCCGACGCGATCCTCGGCAAGGACGTCCGCCTCCGCTCGGACGGCGGCGCGTCGCCGCGGGTGATCTTCACCGACCCGCAGGTGGGCGCCGTCGGGCTCGACGCTCGCCGCCGCGCGAGGAAGCCGGCCTCAGGGTGCGCGCGGTCGACGTCGAGACGAGCGGCAACGCCGGCGGGTCGTTCGTCGGTCGCGGCGCGCCGGGAACGGCCCGGCTCGTCGTCGACGAGGACCGAGCGCGTCGTCGTCGGCGCGACGATCACGGGCTCGGAGGTCGCGGAGGCGCTCCACGCGGCGACGATCGCCGTGATCGGCGAGGTGCCGCTCGACGACCTGTGGCACGCGGTGCCGTCGTTCCCGACGCGCTCGGAGCTCTGGCTGCGGCTGCTCGAGGCCTACGGGCTCTGACGGTTGGAGGTCTAGGGTCGCCCGCGTGCGCACGGTCGCCGCGACGCGCTACGTGACGCCTCTGCGGGAGGGCGGGTCGCTCCCTGCGCTCGTCGAGGCCGACGACGACGGGCTCTACGTGCTCAAGTTCCGCGGGGCCGGGCAGGGGCCGAAGGCGCTCGTCGCGGAGGTGGTCGTCGGCGAGCTCGCCCGCGCGCTCGGGTTCCCCGTCCCGGAGCTCGTCTTCGTCGAGCTCGACCCTGCGATCGGGCGCGCCGAGCCCGACCCCGAGATCCAGGATCTGCTGCTCGCGAGCGGCGGGCTCAACCTCGGCGTCGACTTCCTGCCCGGCTCACTGCCGTTCAGCCCCGCGGCCGGGCCGGCGCCCGACGCCCGACTTCGCCGCCGACGTCGTGTGGCTCGACGCGTTCGTGACGAACGTCGACCGCACCGCGCAGAACCCGAATCTGCTCTGGTGGCACGACCGACTCTGGCTGATCGACCACGGAGCCGCGCTCTACTTCCACCATGCCGCCGACGTCGACTCCGAGCATGCGCGGCGGCCGCTTCGAGGCGGTGCGCGACCACGTCCTGCTGCCGTACGCGTCGCTCGCTCGTCGACGCAGATCGGCGGCTCGCGGCTCGCGTGACTCCCGACCTGCTCGAGGACGTGGTCGGCGGCCGTCCCGGCGGCGTGGCTCGACGGACGCGTGGCTCGTGGCGTCTACGTCGACTACCTCCGCGCGGCGGCTCGAGGCGCCGCGAGGGTTCGTCGAGGAGGCGGAGGATGCCCGTGGCTGAGCCGTTCTCCTACGCGGTGCTCCGCCTCGTGCCCGACCTCGAGCGCGGCGAGCGGGTGAACGTGGGCGTGATCGTCTTCTGCCGGCCGCTCGACTACCTCGGCGCGCGGACCGCCCTGAACGAGGAGCGGGTGCGCTCCTTGCGCGGTGACGCCGACCTCGCCGCGGCGCAACGGCACCTCTCGGCAATCGAGCGTGTCGCCGCGGGCGACCCGGAGGCAGGGCCGATCGCCGCGCTCGACACCACGGGCCGGTTCCACTGGCTCGTCGCGCCGTCGAGCACGATCATCCAGCCGTCCGAGGTGCACACCGGTCTCTGCGACGATCCGGCGGCCTGCCTCGACGAGCTCTTCGAACGTCTGGTGCGCTGATGCTCGATCCCTCGCTCCCGCTGCCGTCGGCGGGTCGGACGTTCGCGGCCCGTCGCCGCGTCAGGCTCGCCGACATGGACGAGACGGGGCGGCTCCGTCTCGACGCGGCCGCGCGGTTCCTCCAGGACGTCGCGATCGACGACGTGCAGGAGACGGGGTGGGGGATACCCGACCATCTGTGGTTCGTACGCCGGATTCGGCTGGAGGTGCATGCGCCGTTCGTCGACGACCGCGAGGTCCGGATCGTGACGTGGTGTAGCGGGCTCGCGGCGATCGCGGCGGGCCGCCGCTGGTCGCTCGAAGGGGAGAGGGGTGGGCGCATCGAGGTGGACAGCGTGTGGATTCACCTCGGACCTGACCAGCGGCCCGCGCGGATCGAATCCTTCGGCATCTACGCCGACGCGACCGGCGGTCGGCCGGTCTCGACCCGGCTCGAGCTGCCGGTGCCGCCGGACGACGCCCCTCGTTCGCCGTGGCCGCTGCGCTCGACCGACGTCGACCTGCACGGGCACGTGAACAATGCCGTCCACTGGCAGGCGGTCGAGGACGTCGCCAGAACGTACGCGGTCGACCTCTGCGCGCCGATGGTCGCCGAGGTCGACTACCGGGACCCGATCGACCTCGCCGACCGGGTGGAGCTTGCGACCTCGTTCTCGGACGGCGAGATCCTGCTCGGCTTCTGCGTCGGCGATGCCGTACGGGCAGTCGCGCGGGTGTCCACGCTGCGCCGACCTCTTGACGGCGCCGCGTCCGGCTGATTCAGGCCGGCGGCTCGGGAAGGAAATAGGCGAGGACGCGCACACGGCGGGCGTTCGCCGGCACTTCGCTTGCCCCGCGGGTGAGGTACGGCTCGACGAGCTCCTCGAGCTGCTCCTGGACGCGGTCGAGCTCCTCCGCCGTCAGCGCGGGGCGCGCGTTGAAGAGGCCCGCTGCGCGGACCCATTCGGGCTCGAGCCGCGGCTCCTCGACGGCGACCCAGCGCCTCGGCAGGTCGACGTACTGGAGCAGCATGGCGTTCGCGAGCTCGCGTCCGGCAGCCTGGGCCTCGGGCTCGTCGGGAATCTCGAAGACGAAGCCCCGGGCAACTGCGGACCACGTCTCGTCGTCTCGAGTGACGATCCCTGAGCGCTCGAGCGTCTCGAGGGCAGTGCGGATCGGCGCCGCCGGCGTTTCGAGACGCTCGGCGAGGGCGGTCGTGGTTGCCGGGCCCTCCCGCCGGAGGCGATCGGTGAGCTCGATGGCGTGCGGGCCGGCGAGCGCGCGGAACTCGTGCGCCTGGGTGAGCACGAGATCGCCAACTGCGTTCACCTCGGCCATCGTCGAGAGCAGCGTAGTCAGCCATCGAGGTGGCGGCGGGTCGCTCAGTGCTCGCAGCCGAGGCCGTCGCCGCCGCCGTCGAAATGGTGCGGGTCGGGCGGGCGCACCCGGAAGTTGCGGTAGGGGATGTCCCTGCAATCGAGGTCGGGCGGAGGCGGCGGGATGCATACGGTCGGGTAGGACGGATCGCAGCGGCCTCCGCCCGCGAACGGTCTCGGTGCGGAACGTGTCGGTGAGCCCGGCCCGGTGGTCGCGGGTGCGAGCGGGTCCCAGACCGCGTGCGGGCAGGCGCCCCAGAGACCGCGGCGCGCGTTCCGCGCCGCGGCTGCGGCGACGAGCAGCCGTGACGCGTAGCGGCCGCGGGCGCCCTCGTAGAACCACACGGTCGCCGCGCCGCGTCGCACGAGCTCGAGGTTCAGGTTCCGCCCGTCGCGGAAGACGTAGCGCAGGAGCCGGCCGTACCTGTCGACCTGGTCGAGCCGCGAGTCCGAAGCGAGCGTGACGGCCGTGCCGGTGGGGAGCATCGCGCGGAGCTCGCGCCCGGCTGCCCGGGAGAAGCACTCGCCGCTTCCCACCTCGGGCGTGTCGATCTGGACGAAGCGCACGTGGACGCCGCTCGAGAGCACGATCGTGTCGCCGTCGATCACACGGCCGACGCGCCCGTTTGTCGCGTCGGCCCGCGCGGGGCGGGCTGCGGTGTCAGACACCGCTCCGGCCGCGACCGCGACGGCCGCGACGACGAAAGGCGCAGCACGATGGAACATCCTCCTACGCAGTGTCGGCGCTCAGGGACACGGCCATTACGGCGACGTGACGGGGAACGGTGTGAGAAACCGATTTCGGTCAAGGGCGGCGCTGTGCCATGGAGAAGCCCCTCGACCTCGCACTCCTGCGCGGCCGAGGCTCACCGCCTCGGGCGCAGCGCGGCGAAGGGGTCGGTGATCGAAAGCTGGCGGTCGCGGAAGCGGAAGACGTCGGCCGGGCGGCCGCCGGCCCGGCCGGACGGGCGCCGCTCCCCCGTGGGCTCGATCACAGCACGCCGCTCGAGCACGCGGCGGAGGTTCGTCGCCGAGACCTCGTGCCCGAGCGCGGCGACATAGATCTCGCGCAGCTCGGCGAGCGTGAAGGTCGGCGGGGCGAGCGCAAAGCCGGCGTTCGAGTACGAGAGCTTCCCGCGCAGGCGGTCGCGGGCGGCGAGCACGATCCCGCCGTGGTCGAACGCAGTGGGAGGCAGGTGCTCGACCGGGTGCCAGCGCGTGTCGTCGGGAACGTCGGGGTCGAGCTCGAGCTCGACGAGGCCGAGGTAGGCGGTCGCGAGCTCCCACGCGGTCGGGTCGCGCCGCGGGTCGCTGTACGTCGCGAGCTGCTCGACGTGCGAGATCTCGCGCACGTCGACCTTCGCGGCGAGATGCCGCCGGATCGACTCCTCGAGCGTCTCGCCGGGGTCGAGTCGCCCGCCGGGAAGCGCCCAGAACTCCCGAAACGGCTCCCGCCCGCGCTTCCAGAGCAGGACCTGGAGGGCGCCGTCGCGGACCTGGAGGACGACGGCGAGGCTCGCATGACGCGGTCTGGTAGACTCGTCCGACAGTTTACGACTCATAGTCAAAAACTACCGGAAACCAGGAGCGATAGGGATGAGACAACCTTCCACCCGCCTTCTCGCCGTCGCGGCGCTCGTCGCCGTGAGCGTCGCGCTCAGCGCGGGCTGCGGTGGTGGCGACGACACGAGCGGCAGCGGCGCCACCACGGACACCGGCACGAGCACGACGCCGGCCTCGAGCCTCGAGGTCGCGCTCGTCGCCGACGCGGGGCAGCTGAACGACAACGGCTTCAACGAGCTGGCCTACAAGGGGCTCAAGCGGGCCCAGCGTGAGCTCGGGGTCACGGGCCGTGTCGTCGAGGCCAAGAGCGCCGCGGACTACATCCCGAACATGTCGACGCTCGCGCGGCAGGGCTACGACCTGGTGATCGGCGTCGGGTTCGCGCAGGGAGATGCAATCGCCACGACTGCCAAGCGCTTCCCGGATACGCACTTCGCGATCGTCGACGTCGACCAGGCGTCCCTCAAGGGCAAGCCGGCGAACGTCGAAGGCCTGCTCTTCCGCGAGGAGCAGGTCGGCTACCTCGTCGGCTACCTCGGCGCGCTCGAGGCGAAGCGTGCGGGCTCCGAGTCGATCAGCGCGGTCGGCGGGTTCAAGGAGCCTCCGGTCGACCGCTTCATCGCGGGCTACCGCGCGGGCGCGGAGGCGGCCGTCCCCGGGACGAAGGTGAAGTGGGGCTACTCGCAGGACTGGGAAGACCAGGCGAAGTGCAAGGAGCTGGCGCTGAACCAGATCGCGGCGGGGTCGAAGGTCGTGTTCCAGGTCGCGGGCGGCTGCGGCCTCGGCGCGATCTCCGCGGCGAAGGACCGCCACGTCTGGGGGATCGGCGTCGACGCCGACCAGTCGTTCCTCGGGCCGCACGTGCTCACGAGCGCGCTCAAGGGCGTCGACAGCGCCGTCTTCCTGACGATCAAGTCGCTCGAGGACGGGACGTTCACCGGCGGCGGGAACACCGTCTTCGGGCTCGACCAGGAAGGGGTCGGGCTCGGCACCGTCAGCGCGAAGGCGAACGCCGACGACGTGGCCGCGACCGAGAAGGTCGAGGGCGAGATCGCGGACGGCAAGATCGGCGACATCCCGACGACGGTCAACTGAGATCCAGCGTGGGGGCGGGCACGCCCCCACGCTCGACGTCTACGCGGTGCGCACCGAATACACGGGCGGGAGGTGGTCGGCCACCTGCCGCCAGGTCGCGCCGGCGTCGTCGGACCCGAAGACCTCGCCCGACGTGGCGCCGAAGTAGAGCTCCATGCGCTCGCCCTCGCCGGCGTTGTCGAACGCCTCGCGCAGGATCGTCAGGTAGGACTGGCCGGGCAGGCCGTCGCCGCGCGCCGTCCACGTCGCGCCCGCATCGCGCGTCTCCCAGACACGAACCGCGCCGTCGGGCGGCGTGCGGTCCTCGGCGCCGATCAGAGGGATGACGTAGGCGCTGTCCGCGTCGGCGGGGTCGACGACGATCGGGAACCCGAAGTCGGACGGCAGCCCCTCGCCGATGTCGATCCAGTTCTCGCCGCCGTCGTCGGAGCGGTAGACGCCGCCGTGGAACTGCATGAAGAGCCGCTCGGGCCTGCCCGGCGCGCGACGGACGTCGTGCACGCAGTGCTGGATCGGGTTCACGGGCTCCTCGTCCGGGAGGTAGCCAGGGACGATGCCGGTGTTCGAGTGGCGCCAGGTCTCGCCGCCGTCGTCGGAGAGCCACACGCCGACCGCCGAGATCGCGACGAGCAGGCGGGACGGGTCGCCCTGCCATGGAGCGATCGTGTGGAGGCACAAGCCGCCGTTCCCGGGGTTCCAGTCGCCGCGCGTCGGATGGTCCCAGAGGCCGCGGTTGAGCGACCACGTGAGGCCGCCGTCCCGGCTCTCGAAGAGCGGGCCGGGGTCGCCCCCCGCGTAGAGCAGGCCGTCGGCTTCCCCGGGGACGATCACCCAGAGGCGCTCGAGCGCCTTCTCCTCGCCCTCGGGCAGCACGGTGCCCTCCGCCTGCTCCCACTCGCCCGTGGGGTCGTCGGTGACCCAGATCCGCGGGCCGTAGAACCAGGAGGTGACCGAGGCGAGATAGCGACCGCTCCGCGGGTCGCGCATCGCGTACTCGACGCTCTGGCCCGCGAACGCGCGCGCGGTGATCTCGAAGCCACCGCCGTTGCCCTCCAGGCGGAACAGGCCCTTCTTCGTGCCCACCAGCAGTTCGGTCACCTCAGCCTCCCGTGATCGCGGGGAGCACGTGGACGCGATCGTCGTCACCGACCGGCGTCCGCTCCTCCCCGCGTGTCGCCGTTGACGAAGACGTTGACGTGCTCGCGGATCCGTCCCTGCTCGTCGAGCACCCAGCCGGCGATCGGCGGATGCGCCCGCTCGAGCGCGGCGAGCACCTCGCCGACGGTGGCGCCCGCGATCGCGTGACGAACGGCCGCCGCACAGCTCTGAGAGCGGGGCACGGAGCATCACCTGCGCCATGAGGCGATCCTAGGACGGGTCATATCCGTGAGACGTACGGTTCACACGAATATCGACAGCTCGCGCCGGCCGGAACTCATCGGCGCCGTTACGGTCGGCAGCGAGCTCGAGCACGCCGTGCGGCGCGCCGTACGCGGCGAGCAGGTCGAGGAACGGCCGCGCCGGGAACGCCTCGGGCCCGAGGACGCCCGTCCCCGACCAGGCGCCCGAACGCGAGGAGCTCGAGGGCGACGACGGGGTTGAGCGCCGTCTGCCAGACGACCGCCTGGTGGCCGTACTCGCGCATCGACCACTCGTTGTCGACGACGTGGTAGAGGTAGGTCTTCCGCGGCCTGCCCGTCTCTGCCGGTGCCGGTGACGAGCGTCCCGGCGCACGTCTTGCCGGCCATCCGCTCGCCGAGCGTCGCCGGATCGGGCAGCGCCGCCGCGACGACGTCGCGCGGGGCGACGTCGACGCCCTTCACGCGGATCGGCTCCTTCCCGTCGAGGCCGAGCTTGTGCAGCGTCTTCAGCACCTCGATGAACTCGTCGCCGAGGCCGTACTTGAACGTCACGCGCCGGCACTCGACCCAGCGCGGCACGAGCAGCACCTCCTCGTGCTCGACGTTGACGCACTCGACCGGGCCGATGCCCTCCGGGAAGTCGAACACCTCCGGCTCGGAGAACGGCTCCGTCGTGAACCAGCCCCGGTCGCGCTCCCAGATCACGGGTGGGTTGAGGCACTCCTCGATCGTCGTCCAGATCGAAAACGTCGGCGCGAAGTCGTAGCCCTCGACGACGAGGTTCGCCCCGTCGCGCACGCCGACCTCGTCGATCTCCGAGAAGAGCTCGTCGGCCGCGTGCCGCGCGAAGACGTCGGCCGCGCCCGGGCTCGATCCCGATGCCGACGAGCGCGAGCGACCGGCTTCTCCTCCCAGGCCGCGGCACGCTCGAACTGGTAGTCGCCGAGCTTGACGCCCGTGCGCTCGAACGGGCGCTCGGGGTGTGGCTCGGAGAGCGTCATCGCCATGTCGAGATAGGTCACGCCGGCCTCGAGGCACGCGTCGAAGATCGGCACGTTGAAGACGGGGTCGACTGCGTTGAGCACGGCGTCGGCCCTCGTCTCGCGGATCAGCTCCAGCACTGCGTCGCGGCTCGACGCGTCGATCCCGTGCGCGGAGAAGCGCCCATCGTCGAGCCCGGTCGCCACCGCGGCCGGGCGCGTCGGTGTCGTAGTCGGCGAGCGCGCAATGGTCGAAGAAGGAGCGTCGCGCGGCGATCGCGGCGAACGCAGAGCCGACTCCGCCGGTACCGACGACGAGGATCCGCATGGCGGGCTTCTACCAGAGAGGTGACTCGCGCCGCGGTACGCTCGCGGCAGGACGTTCGGTGTCCGACTTAAAGTCGGACACCGGGCCGGGCGAAGGAGGACACATGAGCATTTCGGTGGCGCAGCAGAAGATGTTCGTCGACGGTGAGTTCGTCGACGCCGGGTCGGGCGAGACGATGGAGGTGCTCAACCCGGCCACCGGCGAGGTCATCGCCGAGGTGCCGCGGGCCGGGGAGAAGGACGTCGACCGCGCCGTCGCCGCCGCAGAGCGCGCGTGGTTGACCTGGCGCGAGAAGACGCCGAAGGACCGCATGGAGCTGCCTCCTCGAAGCTCGCCGACGTGATCGACGACAACGCGGACGAGCTCGCGCGCCTCGAGTCGCTGAACGTCGGCAAGCCGTGGTGGGTGGCGGTCGACGAGCCGGGCGTGATGTCCGACAACCTCCGCTTCTTCGCGGGCGCGGCGCGGAACCTCGAGGGCAAGGCCGCCGGGGAGTACGTCGAGGGCTACACGTCGATGATCCGCCGCGAGCCACTCGGCGTCGTCGCGGGCATCGCCCCCTGGAACTACCCGCTCTTCATGGTGATCTGGAAGATGGGCCCGGCGCTCGCGGCCGGGAACGTGCAGATCATCAAGCCCGCGGAGCAGACCCCGCTCACGGTCCTGCGGTTCGTCGAGCTCGCCCAGGAGATCATCCCGAAGGGCGTCCTCCAGGTCGTGACGGGCGACGGCGTCCCCGCCGGCGACCGGCTCGTGCGGCATCCGTCGGTGCGCCTCGTCTCGCTCACCGGGGACACCGCGACCGGCAAGCTGATCGCGAAGAACGCGGCCGACACCGTCAAGCGCGTCCACCTGGAGCTCGGTGGGAAGGCGCCGATGGTCGTGCTCGACGACGCAGACCCGGGGACGGTGGCCGAGGCGATCAAGGTCGGCGGCTACTTCAACTCGGGGCAGGACTGCACGGCGTCGTCGCGGATCCTGATCGCCGAGCGGATCTACGACGACGTCCTCTCGGCGACGGTGACCGCGGTGGAGGGCATGTCCGTCGGCGATCCGGCGACCGACGAGGAGATCGGTATGGGGCCGGTGATCTCGGCGGAGCAGCAGGAGCGCGTGCTC
This sequence comes from uncultured Actinomycetes bacterium, assembly GCA_963747125.1. Classification (GTDB taxonomy): domain Bacteria; phylum Actinomycetota; class Thermoleophilia; order Gaiellales; family Gaiellaceae; genus Gaiella. The sequence goes on from CAVVEN010000016.1 coordinate 118,169, forward strand.
GGCTTCGTCGAGCGCGCGCTCGAGGCGAAGGCAACCGTCGTCACGGGTGGCGACTCGGTCGGCGATCGCGGGTTCTTCGTCGCGCCGACGATCGTCGCCGACGTCGCGCAGGACGCCGAGATCGTCCAGAACGAGGTGTTCGGCCCCGTCGTCACGATGCAGCGCTTCGCGTCGGACGACGAGGCGGTCGCGATGGCCAACGACGTCCGCTACGGCCTCGCGTCGTCGGTCTTCTCGGAGAACGTCGGCCGCGCCATGAAGGTGGCGGGGCGGCTCGACTTCGGCACGGTGTGGGTGAACGAGCACCTCTACCCGCTCACCTCGGAGATGCCGCACGGCGGCTTCAAGGAGTCGGGCTACGGGAAGGACATGTCGCTCTACTCGATGGAGGAGTACACGCGGATCAAGCACGTCTGCGTGAAGCTTTCTTGAGCCGCGCAGCGGCTCAAGAAAGCTCTAGAGCGGCGACGAAAGCCGCCGCTCCCGGTTGCGCGTTGCGAGCCACTTTGGTAGGAAGGCCACGCATTGCGCAGCCAATCTGAGGCCAGGGCGTCGAGAGAGGCAAGCCCGCCGGGGGTCGGTCGGAGGGGCCACGCACGACGGGGGCCGGTTTCGCGCGCGCCCGAGCTCGACCACGTCGACCGCGGCATCATCCACGCACTCCAGCTGAACGGTCGCGAGTCGTTCCGGCGGATCGCGGCCGACCTCGGCGTCTCCGAGGCGACGGTCCGCGCCCGGTACGGGCGCCTCTGCGACCAGAGCATCCTCCAGGTCACCGGTGTCACGAACCCGCTCGGGCTCGGCTTCGATTCGTGGGCGATGGTGGGCGTCCGCACGAGCGGGCCGCCCGAGGTCGTCGCCGACGAGATCAGCCACTGGGAGGAGGCCGACTACGTCGTCGTCACCACCGGCCGCTTCGACCTGCTCGTCGAGGTCGTCTGCGCTGACCGCCGCGGGCTGCTCGACGTGACGAACCGCATGCGGTCGGTCCCCGCGGTCGTCTCGACCGAGACCTTCCTCTACCTCGAGCTCTGGAAGCAGCTCTACGACTGGGGCGTGGGCGATCGCGATGCGATCGCCCACCGCGATCGCGATGCGATCGCCCACCGCGACCGCGACGCGGTTGCGGCCTCGGCCGAGGAGAGCAGGTGAGCGAGAGCACGATGCCCCCGGACGTCCGGCTCGAGGAGGTCGTCAAGGAGTTCGGCGAGACGCGCGCCGTCGACGGAATCTCGCTCGGGATCCCCCGCGGGTCGTTCTTTGCGCTGCTTGGCCCGTCCGGCTGCGGCAAGACGACGACCCTCCGGATGATCGGCGGCTTCGAGGAGGCGACGTCCGGGAAGATCTTCCTCGGCGACCGCGACGTCGTCGGGCTCCCGCCCTACAAGCGCGACGTCAACACGGTCTTCCAGAGCTACGCGCTCTTCCCGCACATGACGGTCGCCGACAACGTCGCGTTCGGGCTCGAGCGGAAGAAGCTGCCGAAGGCGGAGGTCAAGACACGCGTCGCAGAGATCCTCGAGCTCGTCGACCTCTCCGGCCGCGAGGGCAGCAAGCCGCGGCAGCTCTCCGGCGGTCAGCAGCAGCGCGTTGCGCTCGCACGGGCGATCGTGAACAACCCGCGCGTGCTCCTGCTCGACGAGCCGCTCGGCGCGCTCGACCTGAAGCTCCGCAAGCAGATGCAACTCGAGCTCAAGCGCATCCAGAACGAGGTCGGCATCACATTCGTCCACGTCACGCACGACCAGGAGGAGGCGATGACGATGGCCGACACGATCGCCGTGATGAACGGCGGCCGGATCGAGCAGCTCGGGTCGCCCGCCGAGCTCTACGAGCGCCCGCGCACCGCGTTCGTCGCGGGGTTCCTCGGCAAGTCCAACCTGCTCGACGGGACGGTCGCCGGCGACGGCCTGATCCGGCTGTCCGACGGCTCCGAGCTGCGCGCCTCGACGAACGGCTCGCGCGGCGCGGTGTCGGTCGGCGTGCGGCCCGAGAAGATCAGCCTCTCGACCGGCGGCGTGAACCGGCTGTCGGGGAAGGTGAAGGAGTCCGCCTACATCGGAGTCGCGACCGAGGTCGTCGTCGCGACGCAGGTGGGCGAGTTGACCGTGTTCCACCAGAACGTCGAGGCGGGCGGCGTCGCGCCGAGCCCCGGCTCGGCCGTCACCGTGTCGTGGTCGCCCGAGGCGACCTTCGTGATCCAGAACGGAGGAGAAAGCTCGTCATGAGTACGACGATCACACGCCGTCAGCTCGTCGAGCGTGGAGCCGCCGGTCTCACGCTCCTTTCCCTTCCGGGGCTCCTCGCGGCGTGCGGCGGAAGCAGCGGAGGCGGGGGCGGGGGCGAGCTCGCGGATGTGCTGCGGTTCTCGAACTGGCCGCTCTACATCGACTACGACGAGAAGGCGAAGACGCACCCGACGCTCGACGCGTTCACGGAGAAGACGGGGATCAAGGTCGAGTACTTCGAGGACATCAACTCGAACGCCGAGTACTTCGGCAAGATCCAGCGTCCGCTGTCGCAGGGCCAGTCGATCGACCGCGACATCATCGTCCTCACCGACAACGAGCGCTTCCTGGGCCTCACGATCGACAAGGGTTGGGTGGAGGAGCTCGACAAGGACCTGATCCCCAACTTCGCCAATCTGATCGACGCGCAGAAGAGCCCGCCGTTCGACCCCGACCGCAAGTACTCGCTCCCGTGGCAGTCCGGCATGACCGGCATCGCGTGGAACGAGAAGATCACGGGCCCTGTCACCTCGATCACGCAGCTGTTCGAGGATCCCAAGCTGAAGGGGAAGGTGACGGCCCTGAGCGGCATGGGCGACACGCCGGGGCTCGTCATGCTCGACAACGGCGACGACCCCTCGAACGTCACCGACGAGACGTGGAACGCGGCGCTGGAGCGGATCCAGAGCGCCGTCGACTCCGGCCAGATCCGACGGTTCACCGGGAACGACTACGCGCAGCCGCTGTCGCAGGGGGACCTGGCCGCGGCGATCGCGTGGTCAGGCGACATCTACCAGCTGCTCTCCTCGAATCCGAGCCTGAAGTGGGCGCTGCCGACCAAGGGCGGGATCATCTGGACCGACAACATGATCATCCCGACCGGTGGGAGCGTGCCGACGGCGTCGACGTACATGAACTTCGTGTACGACCCGAAGATCGCCGCGCAGATCACCGCCTATGTGGCGTACGTGCCGCCGGTCAGCGGCACGCAGGCGGTCCTCCAGAAGTCGGATCCCGCCCTGGCGAAGAGCCCGCTCGTCTTCCCGTCCGAGGAGGTGCTCGCGAAGACGCACCAGTACGACTCCGCTGCGCTCAACAACCAGGACTACATCGAGCAGTGGCAGCGGGTCCTCGGAGCCTGAGCCGGCGCCCGGTCGCGCGATGAGCTTCCTGCATCGTCACAAGGGGCTCACGCCGTATCTCTTGCTCCTGCCGGGGATCGTCTGGCTCGCGCTCTTCTTCGTCGCTCCGCTCGGCTTTCTCGGCTACCAGTCGCTCCAGTCCGGCACGTTCGACACCGGCTACACGTTCGACTGGGCCTTCTCGAACTACTGGAACGCCATCAGCGACTACCACGAGCAGTTCGTGCGCTCGTTCGTCTACGCCGGCATCGCGACGATCCTGGCGCTCCTGGTCTCGTATCCGCTCGTGTACTGGATCGCCTTCCGGGCGGGGCGCTGGAAGAACGTCTTCCTGATCCTGATCGTCGCGCCGCTGTTCGTCACCTATCTGGTGCGCACGCTCGCGTGGCTCAACATCCTCGCCGACGAGGGGCCGGTCGTCGGCTTCCTGCGCGACATCCACGTGCTGGGGCCGGACGGGCGCCTGCTCGCGACGTCGGTCGCCGTGGTCGCCGGCATCACGTACAACTTCCTGCCCTTCATGGCGCTGCCGGTCTACGTCTCCCTGGAGCAGATCGACGCGCGGCTGCTCGAGGCGGCCGAGGATCTCTACGCGAGCAAGCGGCAGGCGTTCCTCCGCGTCACCCTGCCCCTTTCCGCGCCGGGCATCGTCGCCGGAACGCTTCTGACCTTCATTCCGGCGGCAGGCGACTTCATCAACGCGCAGCTCCTCGGGACGCCGCGTCAGTACATGGTCGGCAACGTGATCCAGTCGAAGTTTCTCGACGTGCTGGACTATCCGTCCGCCGCCGCGCTGTCGTTCATCCTGATGGCGCTGATCCTGGTCGGGCTCCTCGCCTATGCCCGCGCGGTAGGGACCGAGAGGCTGACGGGATGATGCGATGGGTCAAGCGCCACCTGCTCCCGGCGTACGCGCTCCTCGCGTTCTGCTACCTCCTGCTGCCGATCGCGGTCGTGATCCTCTTCTCGTTCAACGCTCCCTCGGGCCGTTACAACTACGTCTGGGAGGGCTTCACGCTCGACAACTGGATCCACTGGGACGCTCCGTCCGGGATCCAGTCCGCCGTCGTCAAGTCACTCGAGATCGGCGTCGTCTCGACGATCTGCGCGACGGTGCTCGGCACGTTGCTCGCGCTCGCGATCGTGCGTCACCGGTTCCGCGGTCGCGGTGCCACGAACATGCTGATCTTCCTGCCGATGTCGACGCCGGAGATCGTGCTCGGCGCGTCGCTCCTGACCCTGTTCCTCAACCGGCAGATCGTGACGGGGTTCGGGACGATCTTCATCGCGCACGTGATGTTCATCGTGAGCTACGTCGTCGTCACCGTGAAGGCGCGGCTGATCGACTTCGACCGCCACCTCGAGGAAGCGGCGATGGACCTCGGCGCCAACGAGTGGGTGACGTTCCGCAAGGTGACGCTCCCGTTGCTCGCGCCGGCGATCCTGAGCGCCGCTCTGCTCGGGTTCGCGCTGTCGATCGACGACTTCGTGATCACGTACTTCGTCTCCGGGCCGACCCAGACGTTCCCGCTCTTCGTCTGGGGCGCCGCGCGTGTCGCGGTGCCGCCCCAGGTCAACGTCGTCGCGAGCGCGATCTTCATGATCGCGGTGCTCGTGATGATCGGGAACGTGCTGTGGGGGCTCCGCTCCCGCCGCGCCCGCGAGTCGATGCCTGCGGCAGTCCCGCTCCCCGAAGCGCTCCCCCGACCGGAGGCCGCATGACCCAGACGACGACGACCGCGCCCGATCTACAGAAGCTCGCGAAGGACCACCTGTGGATGCACTTCACGCGGATGAGCGGGTACCGCGAGGCGGACGTGCCCGTGATCGTCCGTGGCGACGGGTGCTATCTCGAGGACGCGAACGGCAAGCGCTACCTCGACGCGCTCGCGGGCCTGTTCTCGGTCAACATCGGGTACGGCTTCGGCGAGGAGATCGGCCAGGCCGCGCTCGAGCAGATGCGCGAGCTGCCGTTCTACACGAACTGGACGTACGCGCATCCGCGGGCGATCGAGCTCGCGGCCGAGCTCGCGTCGCTGGCGCCCGGCGACCTCAACCGCGCGTTCTTCGTCTCCGGCGGCTCGGAAGCCGTCGAGTCGGCGTGGAAGCTCGCGCGGCAGTACTACCTCGCACGGGGCGAGAAGCGGCTCCGGACGTACGCCGGCTCCACACCGGAACGCGACCACGACGCGATCGCCGCCAACCTCGGAACGCCGCCCCGCCGCTACAAGGCGATCACGCGACAGACCGCCTACCACGGGACGACGCTCGGCGCACTCTCGCTCACCGGGATCCCGGCGATCCGCGTCCCGTTCGAGCCGCTCATGCCCGAGGTGCGGAACGTCCGCAACACGAACCGATTCCGCCGCCCGGAGGGCGAGACAGAGGAGGAGTTCACCGCCGACCTGCTCGCCGAGCTGGAGCGGACGATCGAGATGATGGGGCCGGAGACCGTCTGCCTCGTCCACATGGAGCCCGTGCAGAACTCGGGCGGCGCCTTCACGCCGCCGGTCGGCTACTGGCAAGGCGTCCGCGAGCTGTGCGACCGCTACGACATCCTGCTGTCGGCCGACGAGGTCATCACGGGCTTCGGCCGGATCGGAGCCTGGTTCGCCTCCGAGCGCTACGACATCCGCCCGGACATCATCACGTCGGCGAAAGGTCTCTCCTCCTCCTACGCGGCGATCGGCGCGGTGATCGCAACCGACCGGGTGGCCGAGCCGTTCCTCGAGGGCTCGTCGATGTACACGCACGGGATCACGTTCGGCGGCCACCCGGTGCAGTGCGCGATCGCGCTCAAGAACATCGAGATCATGAAGCGCGAGCGGATCGTCGAGCACGTGCGCGAGAGCGAGAGCGTCTTCCGCGCCAAGCTGGAGTCGCTCCTCGACCTCGACATCGTCGGGGACGTCCGCGGCGCGGGATTCTTCTACGCCCTCGAGCTCGTCAAGGACTCGGAGACGAAGGCGACGTTCGACGACGCGGAGTGCGAGGCGCTGCTGCGGGGCTACCTCTCGCCCGCGTTCTTCGAGGCCGGCCTCATCTGCCGCGCGGACGACCGCGGCGACCCGGTCGTGCAGATCTCCCCGCCGCTCGTCGCGGACGGAGGCGGAGATGGACGAGATCGTCGGCATCCTCGGCGACGTGCTCGCCGAGGCAGAGCGGCGGCGCTGACCCGCTCGTAACCATCCCCTAACCCGTACTGGGGTCATTCCCGATCCGGGGGTAGGGTTTCCCGCACCACGCGCCGTTCCCGACGCGGGCAACCTGTCGTGCGAGGCACCGAGGAACGGAGGAGAGAGAGGGTATGGAGGACGAGAACGGGACGGTCGTCGTCGCGCGCGACATCACACGACGCTACGGCGAGGGAGAGACGGCGGTCGATGCGCTCCGCGGAGTCTCGGTCGACGTCGCGCGGGGGAAGCTCACCGCGGTGATGGGGCCGTCGGGCTCCGGCAAGTCGACGCTGATGCACATTCTCGCCGGGCTCGACAAGCCCACCTCGGGCTCGGTCGCTATCGCCGGAACGGAGATCACGACGCTCAAGGACTCCGATCTCACGAAGCTGCGGCGGCAGCACATCGGGTTCGTCTTCCAGTTCTTCAACCTCCTGCCGATGCTGAACGCCGAGGAGAACATCCGGCTCCCGCTCGCGATCGCGGGCGAGAAGCCCGAGCCGGCGTTCTTCGAGGGGCTCGTCAAGTCGGTCGGGCTCGGCGACCGGCTCTCGCACCGTCCGGCGGAGCTGTCCGGTGGCCAGCAGCAGCGCGTCGCGATCGCCCGTGCGCTCGTCTCGCAGCCGGACGTCGTGTTCGCGGACGAGCCGACGGGGAACCTCGACTCGTCGACGGGGACGGAGATCCTCGAGCTGCTGCGGCACTCGGTCGCAGACCTGGGCCAGACGATCGTGATGGTGACCCACGAGGCGCGCGCCGCGGCGATCGCCGACCGCGTCCTCTACCTGGCCGACGGTCGCATCGTCCGCGAGCTGTCGGGCGCGACACAGCACGAGATCGGCGAGGCGATGGAGGAGATCGCCGCGCAATGACGTCGTTCGCGCTCAGGGGCCTCCTCACGCGCAAGCTCCGCACGGCGCTGACCGCGATCGCGATCGTGCTCGGCGTCGCGACGGTGAGCGGCACGTTCATCCTCACCGACTCGATCGACAAGGCGTTCGACTCGATCTTCAGCGACGTCTACCGCAACACCGACGCGACCATCACCCCGAAGTCCGCCTTCGACACGAGCGGCGACGCGGGGACGACCGAGGCCGCCTTCGACGAGTCGCTGCTCGCCGAGGTGAAGGACCTGCCCGATGTCAAGGACGCGATCGGCGGCGTGGCGAGCGAGAACACACAGCTCGTCAAGGACGGCAAGGCGATCGCGTTCGGCGGCGCGCCGAACCTGGGCTTCTCGGTCGATCCGTCGAAGCCGCAGTTCAACAGCCTGACCCTCGTGGACGGCAAGTGGCCCGGCGCGAATCAGGTCGTGATCGACAAGTCGACCGCGGGAAAGAAGGACATCGCCGTCGGCGACAAGATCGGCGTCCAGGTCGAAGGCCCCGTCGAGACGCTCACGGTCTCCGGGCTCGTCAAGTTCGGCTCCGTGAGCTCGATCGGCGGCGCGACGTTGTCCGGGTTCGATCTCGCGACCGCGCAGCGGCTCTTCGACAAGGAGGGCAAGCTCGACCAGATCCGCGTCGCCGCCAACCCGGGCGTCTCGCCGCAGCGGCTCGTGGAGCAGATCCAGACGGTCCTGCCGCCCGGGACGGAGGTCAGGACCGGCGACGCGCAGGCCAAGGAGGACGCCCAGGACACGGACGAGTTCATCTCGTTCCTCCGCTACTTCCTGCTCGCGTTCGGGCTCATCGCGCTCTTCGTCGGCGCCTTCGTGATCGTCAACTCGCTCTCGATCACGATCGCGCAGCGGACGCGCGAGCTGGCCACGCTGCGGACGCTCGGCGCGTCGCGGCGCCAGGTCCGGATGTCGGTCGTCGTGGAAGCGCTCGCGATGGGCGTGATCGCCTCGATCGTCGGCCTCTTCCTCGGCCTCGCGCTCGCGTACGGGCTGTTCGCCCTGTTCGACGCGGTCGGCTTCACGCTGCCGAACAACGGCCTCCTGTTCGAGACGCGGACGATCGTCATCTCGCTCGCACTGGGGATCATCGTGACGCTGATCGCGAGCTTCTTCCCGGCGCTGCGGGCGACGCGCGTTCCCCCGATCGCCGCCGTGCGCGAGGGCGCCGAGCTGCCGCCCGGCCGGTTCGCGCGCTTCCGGACGCCGGTCGCGGCGATCATCACGGCGATCGGGTTCGGGCTGCTCGTGCTCGGGCTCTTCTCGCACGGCACCTCGACCGTGCTGATCCTGCTGATCGTCGGCACGCTCCTCGTGTTCGTCGGTGTGGCGATGCTCTCGGCGCCGTTCATCCCCGCGCTGTCGGGCTTCCTCGGCTGGCCGTCGACGTGGATCGGCGGCGCCGCCGGGTCGCTTGCGCGCGACAACGCGCGCCGCAATCCACAGCGCACGGCGTCGACCGCCGCCGCGCTGATGATCGGGCTCGCGCTCGTCACGCTCGTCGCGACGCTCGCCGCCGGGATCACGCAGACGTTCCGCGGCGCGGTGAACGACATCTTCTCGAGCGACTACGCGATCACGGCGCAGAACAACTACTCGCCGATCCCGATCTCGATCGGCGAGACCGCAGCCACGGCGCCGGGCGTGACCGCCGTCGGCAGCGTTCGGACCGGCGAGACGAAGGTGTTCGGTGAGACGACCTACTCGACCGCGGTGACGCCGCAGACGAAGGACGTCGTGTCGCTCGTCTGGAAGGACGGCTCGCAGGACGTGATGTCGTCGCTCGGCGACGACGGCGCATTCGTCGACGACGGGTACGCGGACGACCACCAGCTGAAGGTCGGCTCGACGTTCCCCGTCACGTTCGTGACCGGCACGACGAAGACGTTCATGGTGAAGGGCATCTTCGACCCGCCGACGGGCGGCTCGCCGTTCGGCAACGTCACGATCTCCGCCAAGACATGGGACGCCGAGAACCCCCAGCCGAAGGACCTCTTCTCCTTCCTCAAGGTGTCGGGCGGCGAGTCGGCGGAGAACCAGGCCGCGATCGAGAAGACCCTCGCCGGCTACCCGAACGCCAAGGTGCAGACCCGCGAGCAGTTCATCGACAACCAGATCTCGGGTCTCAACTCGATTCTGAACATCCTCTACGTGCTGCTCGCCCTGTCGATCATCGTGAGCCTGTTCGGGATCGTGAACACGCTCGTGCTCACGGTCTTCGAGCGGACACGCGAGATCGGGATGCTGCGCGCGATCGGACTGACGCGCCGGCAGACCCGGCGGATGATCCGGCACGAGAGCGTCATCACCGCGCTGATCGGCGCGTTTGTCGGGATCGTGCTGGGCCTGATCCTCGCGGGCATCCTGATCGCGAAGGTCGACTTCCTCGAGTTCGCGTTCCCGACCACCCAGATCATCGTCTTCACCATCGCCGCGATCATCGTGGGGATTCTCGCGGCGATCTTCCCGGCGCGCCGAGCGGCGAAGCTCAATCCGCTCGAGGCGCTGCACTACGAGTGAGGGCGTGGGGGAACCGCATGGTTCCCCCACGAGCCCCCTCCTTCCGGTTTCCGGCATGGCGGGGCTTCCCTGGCCTCCCGGCCGGCAAGCCCTGACACGTCCCCGTCGGCCATCTGGCGCTCCTGGGTGCGCACTGGCACCCTGAAGGGGTGGACGAGGAGGCCGGGATCTACCGCGAGGAAGTCATCCTGATGATGGGCGCGCTCGCCCACGTCACGACCGACACGCGACAGATCCTCGCGATCCTGAGGGGAGACGACGAGGACGACGATGAAGAGGAAGAGGAAGGAGACTCCTGAGGAGTTCCGCGCGTGGTGGGACGCACGCGAGGCACGCATCCGGGAGCTCCACCGTCACATCGAGAAGATCAGGGCCGAGCTCGCGGCGAAGCGCAAGCCGGCGTAGCGTCGCCGGCCCCGTCAGGAACGGGACTTCCGGGCGACGCCGTCGCGCTCCGCCGCCTCGGCGACCGCGGCCGCGACCCGCGGGCCGACGTCCCGGTTGAAGACGCCCGGGATCACGTACTCGGGCCCGAGCTCTTCCGGTGGGATCACCGTCGCGAGCGCCCGGCTCGCCGCGACCTTCATCCCCTCCGTGATGGCGCTCGCGCGCACGTCGAGCGCGCCGCGGAACACGCCCGGGAACGCGAGCACGTTGTTGATCTGGTTGGGGTAGTCCGACCGTCCGGTGCCGACGACGGCGACGTGCTCGGCGATCTCCTCCGGCGGGACCTCGGGTGTCGGGTTGGCCATCGCGAACACGATCGCGTCGGTTGCCATCCGCCGGATGCCCGCGACGCTGACCGCGCCCGGCGAGGAGAGGCCGATGAAGACGTCGGCGCCGGCGAGCACCTCGTCGGCCGTACCGCGCTCGCCGTCGGGGTTGGAGCGTTCCGCGAAGGCGGCCTTGGCCGGCGCGAGGTCGGTGCGCCCGCGGTGGACGGCGCCGGCGCGGTCGACGCCGATCACGTTGACGGCGCCGGCATGCAGGAGGATGTCCGCGGTCGCGATCCCGGCCGCGCCGACGCCGGTCATCACGATCTTCACGTCCTCGATCCGCTTGCCGACGACCTGGAGCGCATTGACGAGCGCCGCCAGCGTGACGATCGCCGTTCCGTGCTGGTCGTCGTGGAAGACGGGGATGTCGACGTCGCTGCGCAGGCGCTCCTCGATCTCGAAGCAGCGCGGCGCCGAGATGTCCTCGAGGTTGATGCCGCCGAACGTCGGGGCGATAGCCTTGCAGAACGCGACGATCTCGTCGACGTTCGTCGTCGCGATGCAGAGCGGGAACGCGTCGACGTCCCCGAACTCCTTGAAGAGCACCGCCTTGCCCTCCATCACCGGCATCGCAGCCTCCGGCCCGATGTCGCCGAGCCCGAGCACCGCTGTGCCGTCCGAGACGACGGCGACGCAGTTCTTCTTGATCGTGAGATTCCACGCCGACTCCGGGTCGTCCGCGATTGCCTTGCAGACGCGCGCGACCCCCGGCGTGTACGCCATCGAGAGATCGTCGCGCGTCTTCAGGGGCGTCTTCGGGACGACCTCGAGCTTCCCGCCCAGGTGGAGGAGGAACGTGCGGTCGGAGACGTGCTCGACCTCGACGCCGTCCACGCTCCGGACCGCGGCGACGATCGCCTCGAGGTGCTCGTCGCTCGACGCCTGCACGGTGACGTCGCGCACCTTCTCGTCGCGGTCGACCCTGACCAGGTCGATCGCGCCGAGCGAGCCGCCCGCCTCGCCGATCGCGTTCGCGACGCGGGCGAACGAGCCCGGGGCGTCCGCGAGCCGGACGCGCAGGGTGGCGCTGAAAGAGGCGGACAGGTGCGTCATGGCGTGATCACTCCTCGTGCGGCGAGCGCCGCGATCGTCTGGTCGTCGTAGCCGGCCTCGGCGAGGATCTCCGCCGTGTGCTGCCCCAGGGTCGGCGGCGGGGCGGGGTGGAGCGCGCGCTCGCGGTCGAGGCTCAGGGGAAGCGCGGGCAGGCGCAGGTCCGCGATCGCCGGGTGGGGGAGGTGCTGGAGCATCCCGAGCGCCTCCGTCTGGGGCGCCGAGACGATGTCGGCGACGTCCGCGACGGGGGCGGCCGGGACGCCGGCGGCTGTGAGGCGCTCGTGCCAGACCTCGGCGGGCTCGGCGCGGAGGCGCTCCTCGATCAGCGAGCACAACGCGTCGCGGTTGGCCACCCGAGCGGGATTGTCGCGGAAGCGCGGGTCGTCGAAGAGCTCCGGCGTTCCCAGCACCGCGCAGAGCGCGGCGAACAGGCGGTCGTTGCCGGCCGCGATCATCAGCTCGCCGTCGCCCGTTCGGAGCACCTCGTACGGGGCAATCATCGGGAAGCGCGTGCCCTCGCCCGCCGGGACCGTGCCGTCGGCGAGGTAGCCGGCGAGGTGGTAGCCGATGTAGCCGAGCGCGGTCTCGTAGAGGGAGGCGTCGACCTCGGGCGCGGCCCCGGTGCGCTCGCGCTCGAGCAGCGCGGCGAGCACGCCGAGCGCCGCCCACATGCCCGTGCCCTGGTCGATCAACGATGCCCCCACGCGGACACCCGGTCGACCCGGCTCGCCGGTGATCGAGATCAGACCGCCCGCCGCCTGCATCAGCGCGTCGTACCCGGGCTCGTGCGACAGCGGGCCGACCCGGCCGTACGCGCCGATCGAGCAGTAGACGATCCGCGGGTTGCGCGCACGGACGTCCTCGGGGCCGAGGCCTAGCTCCTCGGCGCGTCCCGGCCGGAGGCTCTGCAGGAAGACATCCGATCGCTCGGCGAGGCGGAGGAGCGCCTGGCGACCGTCCGGGTCGCGCAACGAGAGGCCGAGCGAGCGCTTGCCCGCGTTTGCCGAGAGGAACATCGTCCCCTCGCCGTTCCAGAACGGCGGTCCCCAGGCGCGGCCGTCGTCGCCCGTGTCCGGCCGCTCGACCTTGACGACGTCCGCGCCGAGCGCCGCGAGGATCTGCGCGCAGTACGGGCCGGCGATCGACGTCGTGACGTCGAGCACGCGGACGCCGGTCAGTGGTTCGCGCGCCATTGGCGCATGATCGCGGTTCGCTCGTCTGCGAGCATGCGGTGGTGTTCGCCCAGGCTGTCGACTGGATCTCGGGCTCCAGCTGGAGCTACGTCATCGTGTTCGGCTTCGCCGTGCTGGACGCCTTCTTCCCGGTCGTTCCGAGCGAGTCGCTCGTGGTCGTGGCGGGCACGCTCGCGGGCGCCGGCGATCTCAACGTGTTCGTCGTGATCCTCGCCGCGGCGTCGGGAGCAGTCGTCGGGGACAACATCTCGTACGGGATCGGCAAGTGGGTCGGCGGCCGCACGGTCCGGCGGCTCTTCAACAACGAGAAAGCGCATCGCGCCTTCGACTGGGCCGAGACGCAGCTGGAGGAACGGGGCAGCTACATCATCGTCGTCGCGCGGTTCATCCCCTTCGGGCGCACCGCCGTCACGTTTACGGCGGGCTACACGCACGGGCTTCCCTGGCACCGGTTCATCCGCTACGACATCGTGGCGTGCCTCGTCTGGGCCACCTACGCGACGATGCTCGGGTACATCGGCGGCAAGCAGTTCGAGGAGCAGCCGTGGAAGGGCGTGCTCCTCGGGCTTGCGATCGCGTTCACCGTGGCCTTCTCGGTCGAGTGGATCAGAAAGCGGCGCGCGACGGAGAGCCCGGAAGCCTGACTCCGGGCGAGGCGCGCATCGAGGTGCGCGGCGTGCGTACGGTGCTCGGATGAACCGCCTCGCCGACACCTCGAGCCCGTACCTCCTGCAGCACGCCGCCAACCCCGTCGACTGGTACCCGTGGGGCGACGAGGCGTTCGCGCGCGCCAGCGCGCAGGGACGGCCGCTCCTCGTCTCGGTCGGGTACAGCTCCTGTCACTGGTGCCACGTGATGGAGCACGAGTCGTTCTCCGACGCGACGACCGCCTCGCTGATGAACGACCTGTTCGTCAACGTCAAGGTCGACCGTGAGGAGCGCCCCGACGTCGACGCGCTGACCATGGAGGCGTGCGTCACGATGACCGGCCAGGGCGGCTGGCCGACGACCGTGTTCCTGACGCCCGACGGTCGGCCCTTCTACGCCGGCACGTACTTCCCGCCGGAGCCGCGGCACGGGCTGCCGAGCTTCCGGCAGCTCCTGCATGCGATCGCCGAGGCGTGGCGCGACCGGCGCGACGACCTGGAGGCGCAGGCGGAGCGCCTCGTCGGCTCCCTCGGCGGGGCGGCGCGGCTCGAGGCGGGCGCACGGGCCGCTGTCGGTGGCGCTTCTCGAGGCCGCCGACCGCGGCCTCGCCCGCGACTACGAGCCGGCGTTCGGCGGATTCGGGACGGCGCCGAAGTTCCCGCCGTCCTCGGCGATCGAGCTCCTGCTGCGCCGAGGCGGGCCGGAGGCGCTCGGCATCGTGCGCCGCACGCTCGACGGGATGGCGGCCGGCGGCCTGTACGACGTCGTCGGGGGCGGCTTTCACCGCTACTCGGTCGACCCGCGGTGGGTCGTCCCGCACTTCGAGAAGATGCTCTACGACAACGCGTTGCTGACCTCGGCGTACCTGCACGCCTGGGTGGTGACCGGCGAGGAGCGCTACCGCGCGGTCGTCGAGCACACGGTCGAGTACCTCCTTCGCGAGATGCTGCTCGAGAGCGGCGGGCTTGCCTCTGCGCAGGATGCCGACACCGACGGGGTCGAAGGGCTCACGTACACCTGGACGGCCGAGGAATGGTCGGGACCTCGGCCTCGACGGGTCCCTGCTCGAGCCGTTCGAGCACGGGCGCGCGATCGTGCGCGGCGAGCTCGATTCGGCGACGAGGGGGCGCCTGCTCGCGCTGCGCGCCGGGCGACCGCAGCCGTTCCGGGACGACAAGGCGATCGCCTCCTGGAACGGGCTCGCGCTCGCCGCCCTCGCGGAGTCTGCGCGACGGCTCGAGCGGGACGACTGGCTCGCCGCCGCCGAGCGCCTCGGTGCGTTCCTGCTCGGGCCACTCTCCGCCGAGGACGGCCGCGTGCTGCGGAGCATCCGGGACGGTCGGGTCAGCGGCGGCGGGTTCCTCGACGACCACGCGAACGTCGCGCACGGCCTGCTCGAGCTCCACGTCGCGACCGGAGACGTCCGCTGGCTGCTCGAGGCGCGGCGGATCGTCGACCGCGCCATCGACCTCTTCGCCGACAACGAGCGCGGCGGCTTCTTCCTCGCGCCGCGGGACGGCGAGGAGCTGGCCGCGCGCTCGAAGGATCTGGACGACGAGCCGACGCCGTCGGGAAACTCGATGATGGCTTCGCTCCTCGTCCGCCTCGGCCGGATCTGGGGCGACGAGGCGCTCGACGAGCGGGCGGAGGCGACTTTCCGCCTGCTGGCGCCTGCAATGGAGCGCGTTCCACGACCGTTTTCCTGGGCGCTCTGCGCGCTCGACCTGCACCTCTCCCCGCCGCGAGAGCTCGCGATCGTCGGCGACGTCCGCTCGGCGGTCGCGCGGGCCGCGCTGGGGCCCTTCATGCCGTCGACGGTCGTCGCCGTCGGGCCGTCCGACGACGTGCCCCTGCTCGCGGGGAAGGGCCTTGTCGATGGCCTCCCCGCGGTGTACGTCTGCGAGCGGTTCGCCTGCCGCGCGCCGGTGACGCGCCCCGACGACCTCGAGCTCGACGCCGCCGGCTGAGGCTCGTCGCAGCACCGACGTCGGTGCCGCCGGAATAGGCGAACGAAACACAGCTGGCACGAAATCGGCACGGACGTGTCACGACTTTCCCGCTACCGTCGGTACCCCGTGGGTGGGTGGGGGCTAGGGATGGGACCGGGTCCCGACCGCGCGCGCGACAGCGTGCGCACAGCGCGGGACGCACGGTCGGGGCACGACCGGTGGCCGAGCCGTGACCCCGTGCGACAGATAGATTCCGGCGCATGGCGACGACCGAGGTCACCGGGGCGGAAGAGGTCGCGTGGGACCTCACGGATCTCTTCGACGGCCTCGACGATCCGCGTATCGACGAGGTCGTCGCACAGGCCGAGGCGGACGCCGCCGCGTTCCGCGAGCGCTTCCACGGGAAGGTCGCGCGGGCTTGACGCAGAGACCCTCGCGGACGCCGTGGCGGAGCACGAGCGAATCGAGTCGTCGGTCGTCCGCGCGCTGACCTACGCGCACCTCGTCTTCGCGACGAATATGGCCGATCCGGCCCGCGGCGCGCTTGTCGCGCGGCTCGGCGAGAAAGCCGCTGCGCTCGAGACTCAGCTTCTCTTCTTCGCCCTCGAGTGGGCGGCGGCGCCCGACGAGGTCGCCGAGCGCGTCCTCACCGACCCGGCGCTCGACGACTGGCGGCATCACCTCCTGTCGATGCGCAAGTTCCGGCCGTACCTCCTGACCGAGCCCGAGGAGCGGGTCGTCACCGAGAAGACCGTCTCGGGCGTCTCCGCATGGTCGCGCCTGTACGAGGAGCAGCTCGGGGCGCTCCGTGTGTCGCTCGACGGCGACGAGGTGTCGCTCGAGACTGCGATGGCCCGGCTCTATGACCACGATCGCGAGACGAGGCGTGTGGCCGCGGAGGCGATCACCGACGCGCTGGGCCCGGGCCTCAGGACACGGACGTTCGTCTTCAACACCATCTTGCTCGACAAGTCGATCGACGACCGGATGCGCGGATACCCGACCTGGATCTCCTCGCGCAACCTCGCCAACGAGACCACCGACGACGCGGTCGACGCGCTCATCGAGGCGGCGACATCCCGCTACGACGTCGCCCAACGCTACTACCGCCTGAAGGCACGGCTGCTGGGCGTCGACCGGCTCGATCACTTCGACCGCTTCGCTCCCGTCTCGACCGACACGCAGAAGACGCCCTGGGACGAGGCGCAGAGGATCGTCGTCGGCGCCTACGGCGCGTTCTCCGAGGAGGCGGGGGCGATCGTGTCGCGCTTCTTCGACGACAGCTGGATCGACGGCCCTGTGCGGCCGGACAAGCGAACCGGGGCGTTCTGCGCAACGACGGTGCCCGGCGTCCACCCGTACATCCTCATGAACTACACGGGCGACCGCCGCTCGATCCTGACCCTCGCGCACGAGCTCGGCCATGGGCTGCACGGCGTCCTCGCGCAGCCGCTCGGCCTTTTCAACTCGTCGACGCCGCTCACCACGGCCGAGACCGCGTCCGTGTTCGGCGAGGCGCTCACGTTCGAGCTGCTCCTTGCGAACGAGGACGACCCCCGGCGCCGCCTCGACCTCCTCACCGGGCGGATCGAGGACGCGATCGCGACCACGTTCCGGCAGATCGCGATGAACCGGTTCGAGCATGCGGTCCACACGGAGCGTCGCGGGCAAGGCGAGCTCAGCTCCGAACGGATCGGCGAGCTGTGGCTCGAGGCCCAGAACGCTCTCTTCGGCGACTCGGTCTCGATCGACGGCTATACGCCGTGGTGGAGCTACATCCCGCACTTCACCGGAACGCCGGGCTATGTCTACGCGTACGCGTACGGCTACCTCTTCTCGCTGGCCATCTACCGCCGGTACGTGACCGATGGCGAGTCGATGGTCGGGCCGTACCTCGATCTGCTCCGCGCCGGCGGCTCCCGCCCGCCCGAGGAGCTCGCGCGGCTCGTCGGGCTCGATCTCACCGACCCGGCGATCTGGGCGAGCGGGATCGACGCGCTTTCCGAGGAGCTGGACGAGGCCGAGCGACTTGCCGCTGAGGTCGGGCTCGGCTGAAGCGCCGCTAACCGCCGTCGTTCGGCCGGCGTCAAAGTGGTTGGCAAACGGGTTGCGGCGGGTTACGCTCGCCGCCAACGTATCTCTCCAAAAGGAGCTCCAATGAGGAAGGTCGTGCTCTTGGCCGCGGCGCTCGTCGTTGCGCTCGGCATCGGTGCCGCGAGTGCCACATCGGCCGCGACGGAGACGGGGGTCACCGCGCGGACGGTCACGATCGGGGGGACCTTCCCGCTGACGGGGCCGGCGTCGCTCTACGCGACGATCGCGCCGGCGATGAAGGCGTACTTCTCGTACATCAACGCGCGCAAGGGGCCCGACGGCAGGCGCGGCGTCTACGGGCGGCAGATCGTATTCAAGTACTACGACGACGGCTACAACCCCGCCAACTCGGTGCAGCTGACGCGGAAGCTCGTCGAGGAGGACAAGGTGTTTGCCGTCGTCGGGTCGCTCGGGACCGCCGTGAACGAGGCGATCAGGCCGTACCTCAACTCCCAGAAGGTGCCGCAGATGCTCGTCTCGACTGGCGCGTCGGTCTTCGGGAACGCGAAGCAGTACCCGTGGACCGGCGGCTGGCAGCCCACGTACGACTACGAGTCGCGGATCTACGGCCAGGCGATCGCACACAACAGCCCGAATGCGAAGATCGCGGTGCTGTACCAGAACGACGACTTCGGCAAGGAGAACCTCGACAGCCTGAAGAAGGGCCTCGGCGCGAAGGCGTCCAACATCGTCGGGGCGGAGCCGTACGAGGTCACTGCCGCCGACGTGCGGGCGCAGATCGCGAAGCTGCGCGCGACAGGTGCGTCGATCCTCGTCATCTTCGCGACGCCGAAGTTCGCGATCCAGTCGTACGCGATCGCGAACGCGCTGAGGTGGTAGCCTGCCGTGATCTACACGACACAGGTGGCGGCCACCAACGCGTTCCTCACGCTCGCGAAGAGTTCTGGCGGAGGTGACCTGGTCGACAAGACGTACACCGTCCAGTACTCGAAGGACCCGGCCAGCACCTCGTGGGACAACGACGCCGCGATGAAGCTGTACAAGCAGGTGATGGCGAAGTACTACCCGGCCGGCAAGGCCACCGACGGCCTGAACTTCTTCGGCGTCGGCACCGCAGAGGCGTTCGTCGAGCTCCTCTACAGCGCCGGCAAGAACCCGACGCGGGCGTCGCTCATGAAGGCGTACCGCGCCTGGGACCAGCCGAACCCGTTCCTGCTCCCCGGCAACCGGCAGAAGACGGGCGCATCCGATCAGCTGCCGCTCCAGTGCTTCAAGATCGTCAAGTTCAGTGACGGCGTGTTCACACCCGTGTCGAAGCTGAAGTGCGACACGGCAGGGACGTAGCCGGACTTGCCCTGCCCTCGATGGGCATCGGACCACAGGGAGAGGGCGGCAACGCCCTCTCCCTCTTTTTGGCGTCGCTCAGCCGCTCGAGCCGGCGTCGGGCTCTCCGACCCGCGGCCGCCTCGGGACGTACTGCGCCCAGTACTGCTCCATCTGCGTCATCCGCGTGGACGTGTGCGCTAGGTCGGTCGGAGCCACGTTTACCGCGCGGACGATCCACTCCGGGTCGGGCTCGCGGCCGACGTCGAGCACGTTGAGGCACCCAGGCGCCTGCTCGAACCGTCCGAGGAACGTCCGTTCCCCGAGCAGCGCATGGGAGAGGATCGCCCGGTTCACCGCGCCGTGCGCGACAACGAGCACCGTGTCCCAGCCCTGGTCGGCGAGGAGCCGGTCGACCGCGGGCACGACACGGTCGAAGAGCTCGCCGATCGTCTCGCCGCCGAGGAAGCGCTTCTCGTTCGGGACGATGCCGTGCAGCGCGTGGACGAACGCCTCCTCCAGCTCGCCGGGCGGGATCGAGGAGAAGCGGTCGCCGGTGATCTCCCGGAGCTCCGGCCACGTCTCGACGTCGTGCGCCGGCGCGACGAGCGCCGCGGTCTCGGCCGTGCGGGGCAGACCGCTCGCGATCACCCGGTCGAGCGCGACCTGCGCAAGGAGCGAGCGAGCGGCCTCGGCCTGTGCTCGCCCCTCGGTCGTGAGCGGGACCTCGTCGGGCGGGACCGGCCGGCCGCTCCCGTCGAAGTACGCGACGGCGCCGTGTCGCATCAGGTAGAGCCGCCGGCGCGCGGTCGTCGGCGAGGGCACTAGGCGGCGAGCTCGGCGAGAAGCCGGAGCGCCTCGGGCTGACGCGCCTGGAGCACGAGGGTCGTGACGCCGCTGTCGCGGAACGCATCGAGGCGATCGGCGATCCGCGCGCGACCGCCGACGAGGGCGACCTCGTCGACCAGCGCGTCCGGGACGGCGGCGATCGCGTCGCTCTTCCGGCCGGCGAGGTACAGGTCCTGGATCGTCGCCGCCGCGTCCGCATAGCCGTAGCGCTCGGCGAGCCTGGTGTAGAAGTTCTGTCCTTTCGCGCCCATGCCGCCGACGTAGAGCGCGAGCAGTGGCTTGAGGAAGTCCCGGGCCAGCTGGACGTCGTCCTCGTCGGTGACGACGACCGGGACATGGGCGGCGAGGTCCCAGCTCTGCAGGGCGACCGCCGCGGCGCGCGAAGCCCTCCTCGAGCATCGGCAGGTGGGTCCCCGCGAAGCGCTCGGGCGAGAAGAAGATCGGGAGCCAGCCGTCGGCGATCTCGGCTGCGAGCGCCACGTTCTTCGGGCCGATCGCGGCGAGATAGATCGGCACGTCGGCGCGCGGTGGGTGGACGATGATCTTGAGCGGCTTGCCGAGGCCGGTTGCGTCGTTGCCCGCGTACGGGATGTCGTAGTGCTCGCCGTGGTGCTCGAGCGGCTCCTCGCGGCGGAGGATCGTACGCACGATCTCGACGTACTCGCGCGTGCGGGTGAGCGGCTTGCCCCATGCCTGGCCGTGCCAGCCTTCGGCGACTTGCGGGCCGCTCGTCCCGAGCCCGAGCAGGACGCGGCCGCCGGAGAGGAGGTCGAGCGTCGCTACGGTCGCGGCCGTGGTGGCCGGCGTGCGCGCGGGCATCTGCATGATCGCGGTGCCGAGCTTGATGCGCTCGGTGCGGCCGCCGACCCAGGCGAGCGGAGAAACGGCGTCCGAGCCGTACGCCTCCGAGGTCCAGACGGAGTGGAACCCGCAGCGCTCCGCCTCCTCCGCGAGGCCGACCCAGAACGTGGGGTCGTCGTATCCCAGTTGCAAGCCGAGGCGCACGCGACGATCCTACTCACGTCATGTCGCTCTTCCCGGAGTCCTACCTCGACACTCGGGCGCGCTATCGCGCGTTCATGGAGGAGCACGTCTACCCGAACGAGGCGGCGATCGGGCGGGAGGACGACGCTGCGCAGGCGCTGCTCGAGGAGTTGCGCGGCCGCGCGCACGAGGCGGGCCTGTGGGCGCCCCATGTGCCGCCCGAAGCCGGCGGGACAGGGCTGGGGTTCCTCTACTACGCGTGCCTCAACGAGGAGATCGGCCGCTCGGCGTACGCGCAGCTCGTCTTCGGCTGCCAGGCGCCCGACGCCGGCAACGCCGAGATTCTCCACCTGTTCGGCACCGACGACCAGAAGGAGCGTTTTCTACGACCCCTCGTTGCCGGCGAGGTGCGGTCCTTCTTCTCGATGACTGAGCCCGAGGTGGCCGGGTCGGATCCGACGCTGTTGCGGACGCGGGCCGTGCGCGAAGGCGACGAGTGGGTGATCGACGGGCACAAGTGGTTCTCGAGCGGAGCGGACGGTGCGGCGTTCGCGATCGTCTTCGCGATCTCGGATCCCGAGGCGGAGCCGCACCGCCGCGGGACGATGATTCTCGTTCCGGTCGACGTACCCGGCGTGGAGGTCGTCCGCGCGGTGCCCGTGATGGGACACGCGGGACGGGGGTGGAGCACGCATTGCGAGGTGCGGTACACGGGCGTTCGGGTGCCGGTCGCGAACACGCTCGGCGGCGAGGGCGACGCGTTCCGTCTCGCGCAGAAGCGGCTCGGACCCGGGCGGATCCACCACGTGATGCGCTGGCTCGGGCAGATGCAGCGTGCGTTCGAGCTGATGTGCCGGTACGCGAACGAGCGCGAGGCATTCGGGAGCCTGCTCGCCGAGAAGCAGACGGTGCAGAACTGGGTGGCGGACTCTGCGGCCGAGATCCAGGCCTGTCGCCTGCTGACGATGGACGCCGCGCGGAAGATCGACGAGGGCTCCGAGGCTCGGGTCGAGGTCTCGCTCCTGAAGGTCTACGCAGCGCGCGTGCTCGGCGACGTCATCGACCGGGCGATCCAGGTCCACGGCGCCCGCGGGCTGACCGACGAGACGCCGCTCGCGGTTATGTCGATGATGGCCCGCGGCGCGCGGATCTACGACGGGCCGGACGAGGTGCACCGCATGGTCGCCGCCCGCCGGATCCTGCGCTCGTTTGCCGCCGACGGCGACGGCTGGTCCTTCGAGTAGCCGCGCTCCGATACACGGCGCGGCACGGCGCAGGGCCGGTGCAGGGCCGGTGTCAGACACCGCTCTTCGTCAAGTGCAGCGTGTGCCAGGTATGCACCAACGTCTCCAAAGGCGCGTCCCCGCGGGCTCAGAGGGCGATCGCGGGCTCTCCCGGAGTTTCGAGAATCGGGTTGCGAGCTCTCGCCGCACCATCGGGAGCCGCGCCGATGACGAACTCGACGAAGCGCTGACGAGCGCTCTCCGGCTCCCGTCCGAAATGGTCAAGGATCTCCCCCACGCGGAGGTACTCGGGAGCAGGGGCGAGACCGGCGGTGGCCGCGAAGCTCGACCATCGTGCGTCGAAGGGCGAGGAGCACAGGCCCGCCTCGACAGGATTGCGGACGACGTACCGGAGCGTCCAGAGGAACTGCTCCTCCGTCTTCTGCAGCACCGCTCCGAAGCGATTGTCGAACACGTGCGCGGTTCTGCCCCATCGACGATCGAACCGCAGCGCATACCGGTGGTTGAGGTGCTGTACGAAGCGGGAAAGGCCCTCGGCAAGACAACGGAAGATCCCGTGCCAGTGGTTGGGCATCAGTGACCAACCGAAACTCTCGATCCTGTGCTTGCGGATTGCCTGTCCCAGCAGCATGTCGAACTCGACATAGTCGCCATCGTTCAGGAAGATCGCCTGGCGGTTGCTGCCGCGCGAGAACAGGTGGTAGATCGAGCCCTCGATCCAATCGCGTCGCGCTCGGGCCATTCGTTCACGGTACTGGCAACGACAGACGATCGGGAGGCGTGTGGAACGATCGACACACAGTTGGCACGGTTCCGCCTTGACGGACAACGGTGTCTGACACCGGTCGTCAACCACCGACCCTGAGGGTCAGGGGGTGGGAGCAAGCGCCGCGCGGAGGCGGTCGGCGTACGGTCGACGCTCGCCCGGCGTCGTGTCGCGCCACGGCGAGCCGTAGAGGTTGTCGCCGGCCCAGCGCGGGAAGACGTGAAGGTGGTAGTGCCACACCTCCTGGTATCCCGCGGGCTCGTTGTGCTGGCGCGTGGAGACGCCCTCGCACTCGTACGCGCGCCGTAGGGCGAGCGCGATGCGACGCGCAGCCTCGTGGATCGCACCGGCGAGCGCCGGCTCGAGCCCGTACATGTTCTCGACGTGCTCGTTCGGGACGACGATCACGTGGCCCGGATTTCGCTCCGACCAACGCGACGAGATCCACGCAGTCGTCGACGGCGTGCGGTCGACCACATCCTCCGGCCCAGTGAGCAGATCGGATCGGTTGCCGGCCACGATCGCGCAGAACGGGCACGCATACCCGGGAGGCTCGTGGCTCGGGATCTCGTATCGGCTCACTGCGAGAGCGGCGGCGGCAGGCCCACGGACGTGTCCGCGCCGGTACGAGGGCCGGGAACCGACGGAAAGCGGAAGTCGACCGGCGGTCGGCCGGGCTGGACGACCCACGCATGGCCCGTCCCGCCGGACGAGAGCGCGACCCAGGCGGCCTCGGCGACCTCCGGGGCATTGAGCAGCGGGAAGCTCGCCGACGCGAGCCGCTCGCGCGCAGTGCCCGAGACCATCGGCGTGTCTGCGAAGCCCGGGCACACCGCGTTGATCGAGATACCGCGCGTCGCGAGTGACGGAGCGACGCTCCGGACGAACCCGACAACCGCGTGCTTCGTCAGCGCGTAGACCGGATCGTCCGGGACGGCGGTCAGGCCCGCGAGCGAGGCCGTGCAGACGATCCGACCACCATCCGGCATCACCCGTGCCAGGCGGCGGACACCGAGCACGACCCCGTCGATGTTCACGCCGATGGCGCGGCGGTAGCCGTCCAGCGCGAGGTCGGCCGGGTCGGGAGGCCCTCCGAGCACGCCCGCGTTGAGGCAGGCCACCTCGGCCGGGCCGACCTCGTCCCACGCCTCGGGGTCGGAGACGTCGAAGCCGTTGACGATGTCGAGCGACTCCACCTCGAAACCCTCGGCCCGCAGGCGCGAGACGAGCGCCGCTCCGATCCCCGAGGCGCCGCCCGTCACGATCGCGCGGGCCCGACTCGACCCCGTCACGGCACCAGCACGACCTTCCCCACCGAGCGTCGCTCGGCGACCATCCGCAGCGCTGCGTCCGCCTCCGCGAGCGGGAAGGTGGCGCCGACGGTGGGGGACAGCCCGCCGTGGGCCCATCGCTCGAGAAGCTCGCCCGCTGCTTCTTGCACCACGTCGGGCCGGAGCTTCATGAGCCGGCCGAGGTAGAACCCGACGACCGAGGAGTTTCGGCCGACCAGCCGTGCCGGGTCGACCGGCTGCCAGGCGCCGCCTGCAAACCCGACGCCGATGATTGCCCCAAGCGGCCGGAGCAGCTCGAGCCCTGCCGCGAACATGTCGCCGCCAACCTGATCGAGGATCACGTCGAACGGCTCGAGCCCTGCGATCTCGTCGTACGTGACGGCGTGGGTCGCGCCGAGCTTCCGCACGTGCTCGAGCTTCTCCGGCGCGCCTACGGCCCCGACCACCTCGGCGCCGAGCGCGGCCGCGACCTGCACGCCCGCGCTCCCGACGCCACCGGCCGCGGCGGTCACGAGCACCCGTGACCCCGGCCGGACGACCGCCTGGCGCGTCAGTGGGATCCAGACCGTGAGATAGGCGAGGAGAAATGCCGCGCCCTCTTCGAACGAGGCGATGTCGGGCAGGGAGAACAGCCAGCCGTCGTCGACGACGGCCCGCTCCGCGTACCCGCCGCCGTCCGCGCGAACGAAGCCGATCACGCGCCGCCCCTCCGCCGTGACGCCCGCGATCTCCGAGCCCGGCACGAACGGCAGCGGCGGCGGTTGGGGGTACCGGCCCTCGCGGATCAGGACGTCGGCGTAGTTGACGCCGGCAGCGCGCACCTCGACGAGCGCCTGGCCGGCTCCGGCGAGCGGGTCGGGAACGTCCTGCAGCGCGAGCCGGCGCTCCTCGTCGAGGACGACGGCCCTCACGACGGCTCCGGACAACGCTTGTGTTGAATCAACACAAGCCGCACCTTCACCGCCCCGCGAACACGGGCGCGCGCTTCTCGATGAACGCCGCGATCCCCTCGGCGCCATCCTCGGAGCGGAGGCAGCGCGCAAAGCCGTCGGCCTCGCGGCGCAGCCCCTCCTCGAGCGGCAGGTCGCGCGTCGTCCGCGCGAGCTCGCGGAGCACGGCGACCGCATGGGGTGACTGCAACGCGATCCGGCCGGCGATCGCCAGCGCCGCGTCCTCGAGCTCGTCCACCGGAACGACCTTCTCGACGAGCCCCCACGCGTAGGCCGTGTCGGCGTCGACGAAGTCGCCGGTCAGGTTCAGGAACATCGCGCGGCCGTGACCGACGAGCCGCGGCAGACGCTGTGTCCCTCCACCTCCTGGGATCAGGCCGAGCTTGATCTCGGGCTGGCCGAGCGTCGCGTCGTCGGCGCAGACGCGGATGTCGCAGCACATCGCGAGCTCGAGCCCGCCGCCGAGGCAGAAGCCGCGGATCGCCGCGACGAACGGCGTCGAAGCCGCGTCCATCCGGTGACCGAGGCGCTGGATCCCCCGTGCCGAGCCCCCCTCCGAGGCGGACTCGCGCAGCGCGGGGAACTCCTTGATGTCCGCTCCGGCGACGAACGCCCGCTCGCCCGCGCCGCGGAGCACGATCGCGCGAACCTCGCCGTCCGCGTCGAGCGCGTCGACCTCCGCCTCGAGCTCCGCGAGCAGGGCCGCGGAGAGCGCGTTCATGGGCGGGTTGTCGATCGTGACGAGCCCCACTGCCTCACGGCGCTCGGACGAGATGTGCGTGCCCACCCGCCCTAGCCCTTCTCGGCCCCGGCCGTCGACGCGAATCGCTCCCGCAAGACCGTCTTCCGGAACTTGCCGACCGCGGTCTTCGGGATCTCGTCGACGTGCTCGAAGCGGTCGGGGAGCCAGAACTTCGCGAACGAGGGGGCGAGGTGGTCGCGCAGCTCGTCGTCGGTCGCGGTCGCCCCATCGCGGAGAACGACGACCGCGAGCGGCCGCTCCGACCACTTCTCGTCCGGCACCGCGATCACCGCCGCCTCGGCGACGGCCGGGTGGCCCATGAGCGCGTTCTCCAGCGCCACCGTCGAGATCCACTCGCCGCCCGACTTGACGAGGTCCTTCGTGCGGTCCTGCACCTGGACGTAGCCGTCGCGTCCGATCGTGACGATGTCGCCCGTCCTGAACCAGCCGTCCTCCGTCCAGCGGTCCGCCGCGTCGGGCGCCTCGAAGTACGACGAGGCAACCGACGGGCCGCGCACCTCGAGCTCGCCCATCGACTCGCCGTCCCACGGCACGAAACCCTCGACGCCGCGGGCGCGGACCTCGACGAACGGGATCGGCGGGCCCTGCTGCGCACGCTTGTCGTACATCTCCTCCCGCGAGAGCCCGAGCTCCTGCCCCGGGCTTCCGGACGTCGTCCCGATCGGGGACATCTCGGTCATGCCCCAACCGTGGACGATCTGAAGCCCGTGGCGCTCGCCGAACGCCTCGAGCATCGCCCGCGGCGGCGCCGCGCCCCCCACTGTCATCGACCGCATCGCCGAGAGATCCCAGCGGTCGGGCGTCGCGTCGAGCGCCTGGAGGATCCCCATCCAGATCGTCGGCACGCCCGCGCTCAACGTGACCTTCTCCTGCTCGAACGCGTCGAGGAGGCTCTCGGGGTCGAGGTGCGGCCCGGGAAACACCTGCTTTGCGCCGACGAGGCAGCAGGTGAACGGGAAGCACCACGCGTTCGCGTGGAACATCGGCACGACGGGGAGGATGGTGTCGCCCTCGTTCACGCCGAGCAAGAGCGCAGCCGTGAGGGCGTGGATCGCGATCGCGCGATGCGAGTAGACGACGCCTTTCGGCAGCCCGGTCGTCCCGCTCGTGAAGCACATGGCGGCCGCCGAGCGCTCGTCGAGGTCGCGATAGGAGAAGGCGGTCTCGTCCGCCGACCCGAGCAGCTCCTCGTAGTCGATCGCGCCCTCCGGGGTCTCGCCCTGACCGACCGCGATCACGTGCTCGAAGCCGACCCGATCGACGAACTGCGCTGCGAGCGGCCACAGCACCTTGTCGACCACGAGCACGCGGTCGCCCGCGTGCGAGGCGATGTACGTGTTGTCGTCGGGGTGGAGCCGCAGGTTGAGGGTGTGCGTGACGAACCCGCCCACCGGGGCGCCGATGTAGGTCTCCAGATGCTCGTGGTGGTTCCACATCAGCGTCCCGACCCGGTCCCCGTCGGCGAGCCCGAGCCCCCGCAGCGCGACCGCGAGCCGCTTCGCCCGCGAGACGAAGTCCGCATAGCGGTAGCGGTGCCAGCTCTTGTCCGCGAGGCGCGAGACGATCTCGCGATCGCCGTACAGCTCGTCGGCGCGCCGCAGGATCGCCGGGACGTTCAGCTGGTAGTCCATCATCAAGCCCTGCACAGAGATCTCCTTCCGCGAAGTGAGAATCCGGAGAAGCGGATTCTCACCGCTTGATCCTCGCCTGTGTTGTCCGCAAGACCGGAATCCGCCGAGCGGATTCCGGTCGCGGTGAGCGTGCCCGCCCAGGCGGGCACGCGGGCGAGGCACATCCCCGAAGGCGCCCGCTTCGCGGTCGCGTTTCTCATGCTGTGTCGAGAAGGTGATCGGCGACTTCGGCCCGCAGCTGGCCCGAGGACGCCTCCCAGGTCTGGATCGCGAGCGCGCGCTTGTACAGCCGATGCAGCACGTGCTCCCAGGTGAAGCCGATGCCGCCGTGCGCCTGGATCGCGCGCTCGCAGGCGAGGACGGCCGCGTCCGCCGCGTCCGCCTTCGCCGCGGCGGCGACGACCGCCGCGTTCGGCTCGTCGTGGGCCACGCACCACGCCGCCCACCACGCAAGCGACCGCGCGAGCTCGACGTCCGCGAGCGAGCTTGCGAGCGGATGCGCGACGGCCTGGTACGAGCCGATCCTCCGCCCGAACTGCTCTCGCTCCGCCACGTAGGCGACGCTCAGCTCGAGCGCGCGTGCGCCGACGCCGACCGCCTCGAGCGCGAGGATCGCGAGCGACCGCGTCCGCAGCGCCGGCACGACATGAGATCCGCAGAGCGCACGCGTCGCCTCACCGCCCGAGACGACGCCGAGCGGCCTGCTCTCGTCGCTGGTCGCGAGGACCTCGCGCTCGGCTCCCTCCAGCTCCCAGATCGTGTCTCCGCCGAGGACGGCGATGCGGGTCGCCGTGTCGAGATCCGGGACGAGCGGGCCGAGCCCGACGGCCCAGCTCGCCTCGCCAGCGGCGACCGCGGCCTGATCCTCCGGCGGCAGGAACGGCAGCAGGCAGGACGTCGACCAGAGCGGGGCGTGCAGGAGCGCGCGGCCCGCCTCCTCGTGCAGGATGCCTTCCTCGAGGAAGCTCAACCCTGCGCCCCCCTGCTCCTCCGCAACCGATGCGCCGGTCCAGCCGAGCTCCGCGAGCTGCGCCCAGGTCGGGTCGGCGTTCGCCTCGAGGAATGCGCGCGCCTGGTCGCGGAGCTCGTCCTGGAGCGGCGTGAAGGCGAGATCCACCGTGTCTACCTCGACCTCGGGAGGCCGAGCACCCGCTCGGCGAGGATGTTGCGGAGGATCTCCGATGTCCCCGCCTCGATCGTGTTCCCGCGGCTGCGGAGCTGCTGGGTCGTCCAGTAGCCACCGTATGGCGCGTTCGGGGCGAGCAGCTGGGAGTCGGGACCGAGCAGCTCGAGCGCCAGCTTCGTGACCCGCTGGTTCGCCTCCGACCACTCGAGCTTGAGAATCGACCCCTCCGGGCCGGGGATGCCCGTCCGCTCGAGGGCGGAGAGCGAGCGGTAGGCCGTCACGCGCAGCGCCTGCAGGCGGGTCCACTCGCGGGCGACCGCCTCGCGCTGGCTCGGCGTCGCGCCCCGGTCCGCGGCGAGCGCGACGAGCTTCCGTACCTGCACCTCGAGCCGGGCGACGAGCGCGAAGCCGAGCGTCCCGCGCTCGTGCAGCAGCGTCGTCATGGCCACGTCCCAGCCGCCGCCGACGTCCCCGATGACGTTGTCGAGCGGCACCTCGACGCCGCTCAGGAAGATCTCGTTGAACTCGGCCTCGCCGGTGATCTGGCGGAGCGGGCGCACCTCGACCCCGGGAGCGTGCATGTCGACGATGAGGTAGGTGAGGCCCGCGTGGCGCTGCGAGTCCGGGTCGGAACGGGCGAGGAGGATGCAGAAGTCCGCGATGTGCGCGTACGACGACCAGACCTTCTGCCCGTCGAGGACGAAGCGGTCGCCGTCGAGCCGCGCGGACGTGCGGACCCCGGCGAGGTCGGAGCCCGCTCCCGGCTCCGAGAACCCCTGGCACCAGATCTCGTCGGCGGCGAGGAGCGGCTGGAGGTAGCGGGCCTTCTGGGCCTCCGTGCCCCGGCTGATGATCGTCGGCCCCGCCATGCCGAGCCCGATCACGCCGATGTGCGGCGGCCCCTCCGCGCGGGCCTCCTCCTCGAGGTAGATCGCCTGGAAGCGCGGCGCGAGGCCACGGCCGCCGTACCCCAGCGGCCACGTGATCCCCGACCAGCCCGCGTCGTACAGCGCGCGGCTCCAGGCGCGCACCTCGGGGCCGTCGAAGCGCGCCTCGCCGCCGCGATGGCCGCGCAGCTCGAGCGGGAGGTTCGCCTCGAGCCACCCGCGGGACCTCGCCGCGGAACCGCGCCTCCTCGGGTGTGTCACGGAAGTCCATGGGCGCGATGCTAAAGCGTCCGAGCGGCGCTTTCACGCCGGGTGTCGTAATAGCCCCGCAACATGGCCCCCGGCGCCGACGTCTACCATCGAGCGACGGGCGCGCCGCCCGCGGCCGCTCGCATCCGACGTCGACGCGAGGAGCACACATGTCCACACCGGAAAGCGAGCCCACGGTTCCGGAAGCGCCGCCGGCGGAGACGCCGGCCGAGACGCACCCCGACGAGCCCCGCGCGCGACTCGAGGAGGCGCTCGTCGAGGTGAAGCGCGTGATCGCGGGACAGGACGAGATGCTCGAGCGCGTGCTCGTGTGCCTCGTCGCGGGCGGGCACCTCCTGATCGAGGGTGTCCCCGGCCTTGCGAAGACGCTCACGATCAAGACGACGGCCGCCGTGCTCGGCGGCTCGTTCCGCCGGATCCAGTTCACGCCCGACCTCGTTCCCTCCGATCTCGTCGGGACGCGCATCTACCGCCCGGACCAGGGTGGCTTCGAGACGGACCTCGGCCCGGTGTTCTGCAACTTCCTGCTCGCAGACGAGATCAACCGCGCTCCCGCGAAGGTGCAGTCCGCCCTGCTCGAGGTCATGCAGGAGCACCAGGTGACGATCGGCCACGACACGCATCTCGTCCCGGCGCCGTTCCTCGTGATGGCGACGCAGAACCCGATCGAGTCGGAGGGGACGTACCCGCTGCCCGAGGCGCAGGTCGACCGGTTCATGCTCAAGGTGCTTGTCGGCTACCCCGACCGCGACGAGGAGCTGACCGTGGTGCACAGGTCGCTCGAGGATCCGGTCGAGGTGCGGCAGGTGCTCCCCCTCGCCGAGCTCGCCGAGCTCCAGGCGAAGGTCAAGGACGTCTATGTCGACCCGGGACTCGTGAGCTACGCGGTGAGCCTGGCGGTCGCCACGCGCGAGCCGGCGACGTTCGGCCTCGAGGGGATCTCCGAGCTCGTCGCCTACGGCGCGAGCCCGCGCGGCCCCATCGCGCTCGTGCAGAGCGCGCGGGCGCTCGCGCTCGTCCACGGGCGCGACTACGTGATCCCTGCGGACATCCGTGCGCTCGTCAAGGACGCCTTCCGGCACCGCCTCGTGCTCACGTACCAGGCGCTCGCGGAGGAGCGGACGGCGGACGACGTGCTCGACGCCGTGCTCGCGGCGGTCCCGCAGCCGCGGCTCGAGCTCGGGAGATCCGCAGCCGCGTGATCCGCGTCCTCAAGGCGCTCGGCGCAGAGCCGACACCCGACCGTCCGGGGCCCGGCCCCGTCTCAGAGGGCCTGCTGAAGGCGCTCGAGCTGACGGTCGCGCGGCGCGTGGACGGCATGCTTGCGGGCGACCACCGCTCGTCCCTCCTCGGCCGGGGGACGGAGCTCGCGCAGGTCCGACCCTACGTCCCGGGCGACGACGTCCGCTTGATCGACTGGAACGTCACGGCGCGGACGACCGAGCCGCACGTCCGTGTTCACCTCGCGGAGCGCGTGCTCGTCACGTGGATCGTCCTCGACCTGTCGCCGTCGATGACGTTCGGCACCGCCACCCGCCGGAAGGCCGACGTCGCGCTCGGCGTGACGCTGGCGGTCGGGCATGCCGCCGACGATCCGCGGCAACCGGGTAGGGCTGGTCGGCTTCGGCGGCGGCTCGGAGCAGGTGCTCACGCCGACGCAGGGGCGAGCGGGTCTCGTCGGCCTCCTCCTTGCGCTGCGGGACGGCCACGAGCCGGACGGGAACGCCGGGATGCCGCTCGCGCAGGCGCTCACCCGCGTCGCCGGGGCCGCGCGCCAGCGGGCGCTCGTCGTCGTCGTCTCCGACTTCCGCGGGCCGCGCGACTGGCGCAAGCCGCTGCTCCGCCTCGCGGGCCGCCACCAGGTCGTCGCGATGGAGATCCGCGACCCGCGCGAGCAGGCGCTCGAGCCCGTCGGCACCGTCTGGCTCGTCGACCCGGAAAGCGGGCACGAGCTCCAGGTCGACACGAACGACGGCGCGCTGCGCAGCCGCTTCGCCGAGGCGGCCGCCGCCGAGCGGGCGGGCGTCGCACGCGACCTCGCGAGTGCCGGCGTGGCCCATGCCGTCCTCTCGACCGACGGCGACTGGCTCCGCGACCTCGCCCTCTTCCTCCGGAGGCACCGCCGGTGACGTTCGCCTGGCCGCTCGCGCTGATCGGGCTCGTCGCGATCCCGATCCTGGGCGCCCTCTACGTGCTCGCCGGTCGCAAGCGACGGCGCGACGCGGAGCGCTTCGCGAACCCCGCGCTCGTCCCCAACCTCGTTGCGGCGTCTCCCGGCTGGCGGCGTCACGTCGCGCCGATCCTCGCCCTCGCCGCGCTCACGCTGCTCGTCGTCGGGATCGCGCGGCCGCACGTCGTCCGCAACGTCACCCGGGACGACGCGACGATCGTGCTTGCAATCGATACGTCCCGCTCGATGGCCGCGGACGACGTCGAGCCGTCCCGCTTCGCCGCGGCGAAGCAGGCGGCGCTCGCGTTCCTCGACGTTGTGCCCGACAACTACAGCGTGGGAATCGTCTCGTTCTCGACCTCGGCCGACCCCGTGCTGCCCCCGACGACCGACCGCGACGCGGCGAGGACGGCGCTCGCGCAGCTCCGACTCGGGTCCGGGACGGCGATCGGGAATGCGATCACGCGGTCGGTCGACCTCGCGCTCTCCCAGCGGACGGCGCAGGGGCAACAGCAACAGCAGCCGCCGCTGCCGCCGCAGACGCAGCCGCAACGCGCGCCGGGGGAGCGCTCGCCGGCCGCGGTGCTGCTTCTCTCCGACGGCGCCCAGACGGCAGGCGACATCCGCCCGCTTCCGGCTGCGCAGCGCGCACGCCGCCTCGGCGTCCCGGTCTCGACGGTCGCGCTCGGGACGGGGAACGCCGTCGTCGAGGTGCCCCGTCCGGGTGGGCTCAAGGAGCGGGTCGTCGTCGCACCGGACGTGCCCACGCTCCGTCAGATCGCGCAGACGACCGGAGGAACCTTCTCGGAGGCGCCGGACGCGACACGCCTCGAGTCCGTCTACCGCGAGCTCGGCACCCGGCTCGCACGCGACCGCAAGCGGGTCGAGGTGACCTCGGCGTTCGCCGCCGGCGGCGCCGTGCTCGTGCTGCTGGGCGGCACGCTCTCCTCGCTCTGGTTCAGGAGGGTCCTGTGAGGGCGGGGGCGGCGCTGGCGGCGGTGGTCGCGGTCCTCTGCCTCGTCGGCGCCGGCGCTGCCGGCGCCGCAGACGAGTGCAAGGGCCTCCAGACCTGCCTGCCCGTCCCCGGCCCGTGGGTCGCGATCCCCGCAACTGCCCCCGGCTCGACCGTCGCCTGGCAGCTGCGCTGCCCGCTGCGCGGCTACATCGTCGCCGGCGTGGACGCGCGGGTCTCCGACCGGGCGATCGACGTCAGCATCCGCGGCGAGAACGGCGCGCCGGTGTCGCCCGGCGTGACGACCGGCCGCGAGGTCGTGTTCACCGCCGTCTACACCGGCGGTGCGGCGAGACCGACCTCGTTCCGTCCCTTCATCGGCTGCATCCCGACCTCCGGGGGTGGGGGGCGCGGCGAGACCGCGTTCCGGCGGCCGGCGGCCTTTGTCCCGACGAGGGCGCTCGATCGACGGGTCGTCCAGAAGCGGCTCGTCTCCGGCGCGACGGTGCGCGTCGTCGGCGGGTGCCCCGCCGGGACGCGCCTGCTCGGCGCGAGCCACGCTTTCGGGTTCCGCACCGAGGCCGAGCCGGGCCTCACGCTCCTGCGGGCCGTGACCGTGCGCCGCGTCGTCTCCGGCAGGCGGGTCGTCGCGATCGCCTCTGTCGCACCGCAGGTGCCGCAGAGCATGGCGATCGACCTCCAGCTGCACAGCCTCTGCTCGCGAGGCACGCGATGAGCTTCGAGGCGCCGGTCCTGCTCCTCACGCTCCTCGTCGTACCGCTGGCCGCGGTCGGCTACTGGCTCCTGCAGCGGCGCCCGCCGCGCTACGCGGTGCGGTACTCGAACCTCGAGGTGCTGGCCGGCGTCGCGGGGCGGCGGCGGGCCTGGCGCCGACACGTGCCGGCCGCGCTGATGCTCGCGGCCCTCGCGGCCCTCGGCGTCGCGCTCGCGCGACCGACGGTGACGGTCAAGGCGCCGAACGAGCGGGCGAGCGTGGTGCTCGTCGTCGACACGTCCGGCTCGATGCGCGCGACCGACGTGAAGCCGACGCGCCTCGCCGCTGCCAAGCACGCGATGCACTCGTTCCTCGAGCGTGCGCCGTCCTCGCTGCGTGTCGGGATCGTCTCGTTCTCCGACGAGGCGCAGGTCGTCGTCCCGCCCACCCTCGATCGCGGGCAGCTCGACCAGGGCATCGAGATCCTCGGGCCGGGCTTCGGCACCGCTATCGGCGACGGGATCGCGCGCGCGGTCGAGCTCGCGCGCGCGGCCGCCGGTCGTTCCGGTGACGGCGCGGGCACCGCGGCGCGGGCGCCGCTCAAGGACGCCAAGGGCCGGGCGCTCGCGTCGATCCTCCTCCTCTCCGACGGCGCCCAGACGCGCGGGCTCCTGAGCCCCGGTCAGGGCGCGGAGCGCGCCCAGCGAGCCGGGGTCCCGGTGTACACGATCGCCCTCGGCACCGACGGAGGCACGATCCTCGCGGGCCCGCCGGGGCAGGAGCAGGTGATCCCCGTGCCGCCGGACCGGGAGACGCTCGGGGCGATCGCCGAGTACACGGGTGCCGAGTCGTTCGACGCCGAGAGCGCGAGCGTGCTGGAGAAGGTCTACGCCGGTCTCGGCTCGCGCGTGGGGCGGGAGAACCGCCCGCGCGAGGTGACGGCGATGTTCGTCGCCGCCGGGGCGCTCCTCCTCGCGGGCGCGGCGGGCGCGGCGTTGATCGGCGCGCCCCGCCTGCCCTAGCACTCGTCGCCTGCGAGCACCGTGCCGCGGATCGTCCACGGGCGACGTAGGATCCCCGCTCAATGCTGCTCTCGGTGCGGGACGTCACGCTCCGGTTCGGAGGCATCGTGGCGCTTGACGGGGTCTCCTTCGACGTCGACCGCGGCGTCGTCGCGGGGCTGATCGGCCCCAACGGCGCGGGCAAGACGACCGTCTTCAACGTCATCACGCGGCTCTACACGCCGGACTCGGGCGAGGTCGAGCTCGACGGCACGACGCTCCTGCGGACGCCGCCGCACGCGATCGTCCGCCGCGGCATCGCGCGGACCTTCCAGAACATCAACCTCTTCCGGTCGATGACCGTGCTCGAGAACGTCCTCGTCGGCGGGCATGCGCTCGGCCGCGGGGTGGGCGAGCGCGAGGCGCTCGAGGCGCTCGACGTCGTGGGCCTCGCCGACAGCGCCGGGCGGCCGGCGGCGGCGCTCCCGTACGGAACGCAGAAGCGCGTCGAGATGGCGCGCGCCCTGATGGCGCAGCCGACGTTCCTCCTGCTCGACGAGCCGGCCGGCGGGCTCAACCACGAGGAGGTCGAGGAGCTCGGCGACTTCATCGTGCGGCTGCGCGACGAGCGCGCGCTCACGATCCTCCTCGTCGAGCACCACATGAGCCTCGTGATGCGGGTCTCCGACCACGTCAACGTCCTGAGCTTCGGGCGGAAGATCGCGTCCGGGCCGCCCGCGCAGGTTCAGGCCGACCCGGCCGTGATCGAGGCGTACCTCGGGGTCGAGGAGTGAGCGGGGGCGAGGCATGACCGCCCTGCTCGAGCTCGAGGGAGTCGAGGCACGCTACGGCCCGGTTCAGGCGCTCCACGGCGTATCGCTCGAGGTCGCCGGAGGGCGCGGTCGTCGCCGTGCTCGGCGCCAACGGGGCGGGGAAGACGACAACGCTGCGGGCGGTCTCCGGCACCGTCCGCCGTAGCGGGCGGATCAGCTTCGCCGGCAAGCCCTTGCGAGGCGGGCCCGAGTCCGTCGCCCGCGCCGGGATCGCCCACGTTCCGGAGGGGCGCGGGACGTTCACGGAGCTCACAGTGACCGAGAACCTCAAGCTCGGCGCGTACACGCGCCGCGAGCGGAGCCTCCGCGCCGACATCGACCGCGTGTCGGAGTGGTTCCCGTGGATTCCAGGCCGTGCGGACCAGCGAGCCGGGACGCTCTCGGGCGGCGAGCAGCAGATGCTCGCGGTCGCGCGGGCCCTGATGGCGCGGCCGCGGCTGATCATGCTCGACGAGCCGTCGCTCGGGCTGGCGCCGATGATCGTCCGCGAGATCTTCCGCATCGTCGGGGAGCTGAACGAGAAGGAGGGGCTCACCGTGCTCGTCGTCGAGCAGGACGCGCGGATCGCGCTCCGCACCGCGTCGAGCGCGTACGTCCTCGAGGTCGGACGGGTGGCCGTCTCCGGGTCGAGCGACGAGCTCACGGAGAACGAGTCGGTGCGACGGAGCTACCTCGGGTACTGATGGCCGACTTCATGCAGCAGGTGGTCGCAGGGCTCGCGTCGGGCTCGATCTACGCGTCGCTCGCGCTCGCCCTCGTCCTGATCCATCGCGCGACGGGAGTCATCAACTTCGCGCAGGGCGAGATGGCGACGTTCTCGACGTACATCGCCTGGACGCTGACGACGAACCACGGCTGGAGCTACTGGCCGGCGTTCGCGGCGACGCTTGTGCTGTCGTTTCTCGGCGGCGCGGCGATCCACCAGGGAATCGATCCGGCCCATCGAGAAGGGCTCGGTCCTGCGCGTCGTGATCGTCACGATCGGCCTGCTGCTGGCGCTCAACGGCCTCGTGACGCTGGATCTGGTCGGGCGAGGTCAGGGCCGTCCCGAGCCCGTTCCCGACGAGGACCGTCGACATCGCAGGGGTCGCGATCTCGATCCAGGACATCGGGACGATCGGCGTCGTCCTCGCCACGGTCGTCGTGCTCTGGCTCCTCTTCCAGTACACGAAGGTCGGGCTCGCGATGCGGGCCGCGGCCGTCGAACCCCGCCGAGGCGCGGCTCGTCGGGGTCCGCGTCGCGTGGATGCTCTCGCTCGGGTGGGGCCTCGCGGCCGCGCTCGGGGCGATCTGCCGGGATGCTCGCAGCGCCGAGCCTGTTCCTCGACCCGAACCTGATGGCGGCCGTCCTCATCTACGCGTTCGCCGCAGCCGTGCTCGGCGGCATCGACTCGCCGA
The DNA here is from genome assembly GCA_963747125.1 of uncultured Actinomycetes bacterium. Lineage (GTDB taxonomy): Bacteria > Actinomycetota > Thermoleophilia > Gaiellales > Gaiellaceae > Gaiella. The sequence goes on from CAVVEN010000016.1 coordinate 154,961, forward strand.
TCGGCGCGGTCGTCGGGGGCCTCATCGCTCGGCGTCGGGCTCAACCTGGTCGGGACGTACGTCGACTTCGTCGGCGCCGACCTCCGGCTCCCGGTCGCGCTGCTCGTGTCATCCTCGTCGTGCTGCTCGTCAAGCCCTCCGGGATCTTCGGGAAGACCGAGGTGAAGCGGGTATGAGGCGGTCCCGCGCGCTCGTACCGGTCCTGGCGTTCGTCGTGCTGGCAGTCGTCGTCGCGGTGCTGCCCTCGTTCGTCTCCGCGTTTCGGGCGCAGCAGCTCGCGTACGTCGCGATCTACCTGGTCGCGCTTCTCGGGCTGAACATCCTCACCGGCTACACGGGGCAGATCTCTCTCGGCCACGGCGCATTCATGGCGATCGGCGGCTACACGACCGCGATCCTGATGGTCGATCACGGGGTCAAGGACATCTGGACGATCCCCGTCGCGGCGGTCGTCACCGGCGTGATCGGCTTCCTGTTCGGGATCCCGGCGCTCCGCCTCTCGGGGCTCTACCTCGCGCTCGCGACGTTCGCGGTCGCAGTGTCGATGCCGGCGGTGATCAAGCGCTTCGAGGGGTTCACGGGAGGCGGCGGGGGCCTCAACCTGTTCGGCGTGCCCGAGCTGACCGCGTCGCTCACGCCCGTCACCGTGCTCGGTCGCGAGCTCACGTTCAACGACTGGATCTACTACCTCTGCTGGACGGTCGCGCTCGTCGGGTACGTCGTCGCCTGGCTCCTCGTCCGCGGTCGGACGGGCCGGGCCTTCCGGGCCGTCCGCGACAGCGAGACGGCCGCGCAGTCGTCGGGCGTCAGCCTCGCGTCGTACAAGACCCTCGCCTTCGGCGTGAGCGCCGCCTACGCGGGCGTCGCCGGGTCGCTGTTCGCGATCGCGACGACGTTCGTCAACCCCGACACCTTCCCGATCGCGCTGTCGATCCTGCTCCTCGTCGGCGTCGTCGTCGGTGGGCTCGGCTCCCTCGCCGGCCTGATCGCGGGCGCCGTGTTCATCCAGTTCCTGCCGATCTGGTCACAGGAGGTCTCGAAGTCCCCCGGTGCGCCGGCGGTCGTCTCCGGGGTCGTCCTGATCGCGCTGATGTTCGTGCTGCCGATGGGCTTCGCGGGTCTCTTGGCCCGGCTGCGAGCCCTCACAAAGCGCTGACAACGCGCGGCTACCATCGGCCGCACCGCAACGCCCGAGTTCCCCACCGCAAGGAGCACCTCCTCGATGACCAGGAAGATCGCGTTCGCGCTGTCGGCGCTCGTCCTCACGTTCGCCACCTGCGTGACCGCCGCTCTCGCCGGCCCGATGCGCACGTCGGCCGACCCGGGCGTAACCCCGACGTCGATCCTCCTCGGCACGACCTCGCCGCTCTCCGGGGTCGCCTCCGCGTACGCCTCGGTCGCGCGCGGGGCGGACGCGTACTTCAAGTACGTCAACGCACGCGGCGGCGTGAACGGCCGCAAGATCACGGACACGATTCTCGACGACGCCTACAACCCGGCGTCGACGGTGCAGGCGACGCGACAGCTCGTCGAGCAGGACAAGGTCTTCGCGGTCTTCAACGGGCTCGGCACCGAGCAGAACCTCGCGGTGCGCGACTACCTGAACGCCCAGAAGGTGCCGCAGCTCTTCGCCGCCTCTGGCGCAACGGTCTTCGGCAGCGAGGCGGCGAAGTACCCGTACACGATCGGGCTCCAGCCGAGCTACCAGGCCGAGGGCTGGGTGCTCGGGAAGTACCTCGCGCGCACGCAGGGCAACGCGAAGGTGGCGGTGCTGTTCCAGAACGACGATTACGGCAAGGACCTCATGAACGGCTTGAAGAAGGGCATCGAGCGGTCGCGGGTGCGGATCGCGGCGGCGCAGCCGTACGAGGTGACCTCGAGCGACGTCCAGGCGCAGGTCGCGAAGCTCCGCTCCTCGGGCGCGAACGTGTTCGCGGTGTTTGCGACGCCGAAGTTCGCGATCCAGGCGTACGTCTACGCGAACAAGCTCGGCTGGAAGCCGAAGCTGTCGCTCACGAACGCGGTGTCGTCCGCCTCGAACGTCATGCAGCTCGCCTCGGAGGGCGGGACGAACAAGGTCGTCGAGGGCTCCGTCTCGATCGTCTTCCTCAAGGACCCGACCGATCCGAGCTGGAAGAACGACGCCGCGATGCGGCTCTACCGCTCGATCATGAAGCGTTTTGCGCCGAGCGCGAACGTGAACGACGTCTACCACGTGTACGGGATGGCCGCGGCGTGGACAGCGGTCGAGGCCCTGCGCAGGGCCGGCAAGGACCTGACCCGCGACGGCCTCGTCAAGGTCGTCTCGAACATGAACCTCACCGGCAACCCGTTCCTGCTGCCGGGGATCGGGCTCAAGACCGGCCCGGGCGACCATTTCCCGATCGAGCAGATGGTGCTCCAGCGCTGGCACAAGGGCAGCTGGAAGAGCTTCGGCGGGATCTGGGGCTACCGCACCGCGTAGCCTCGAGCCCTCGCTGCGGCAGGAGCCGCCCGACGTGCGCCGGACCCCTCGATGGACCCGATCCGGCCGCCGGCCGATTACATATGCTCTCTGCTCCGGTGCGAGGAGACCGCCCGGCGACAACCCACCCGCCGATGGCACATCTCGTCTCCGATCTCCTCGCGGCGCCGCTGGACGACCTCGTGGCCGAGGCCCGCCTGGTGCGGGCGCGGGGCACCGGGGCGCTCGTCACGTATTCGCCCAAGGTCTTCGTCCCGCTGACGACGCTCTGCCGCGACGTGTGTGGCTACTGCACGTTCGCGCGGCCGCCGCGACGCGGCGAGCGCGCCTATCTCACCGAGGACGAGGTGCTCTCGATCGCGCGGGCCGGCGTGGAGGCGGGCTGCACGGAGGCCCTCTTCACGCTCGGAGACCGGCCGGAGGCGCGCTATCGCATCGCGCGCAGGGAGCTCTCGGCACTCGGCTGCGCGACGACGCTCGAGTACCTCGCGCGGTGCGCGGGACGGGTGCTCGAGGAGACGGGGCTTCTGCCGCACCTGAACCCCGGGGTGATGGCGCGCGAGGAGCTCGCGGCGCTGCGTCCGGTCGCGGCGTCGATGGGGATCATGCTCGAGACGACGGCGGAACGGCTCGCCGCGCGCAACGGGCCGCACTGGGCCTCGCCCGACAAGGTGCCGACCCGGCGGCTCGAGACGATCCGGCTCGCGGGGGAGCTCGCGATCCCGTTCACGAGCGGGATCCTGGTCGGGATCGGCGAGACGCGCGAGGAGCGGATCGACGCGCTGCTCGCGCTGCGCTCGCTCGCCGAGGAGCACGGGCACCTGCGCGAGGTGATCGTCCAGAACTTCCGCGCGAAGCCCGGGACGCGGATGGCCGAGCATCCGGACGCAACGATGGAGGAGCACCTCTGGTCGATCGCGGTCGCAAGGATCGTGCTCGGCCCGGGCGTCCACGTGCAGGCGCCGCCGAATCTCGCCTATGACGACTTCCCGCTCCTCCTCGACGCGGGAATCGACGACTGGGGCGGGGTCTCGCCTGTCACGGCCGACCACGTCAACCCCGAGGCGCCGTGGCCCCAGGTCGACCGCCTGCGCGAGGCGTGCCACTCGCGCGGGCTCGAGCTGGCGCCGCGGCTCCCGCTCTACCCGGAGCACGTTGCCGACCTCGGCCGGTGGGCCGACCCCGCGGTCGCGCCCGCGATTCGCCGTGCTGCGGACGCGCACGGGCTCGCACGCGAGGATCGCTGGGCTCCGGGCGAGCCGGTCTTGGTGCCGTTCGTCGTCGGCTGCGACCCGGTGCCGATCGGGCTCGCCGGCGAGGAGCTCGGCGAGGACGAGCTCGTGCGGCTCTTCGCCGCGCGGGGCCGCGAGCGCGAGCAGGTCCTCGCGGCGGCCGACGACCTCCGCCGCGAGGTGTGCGGCGACGAGGTCACCTACGTCGTCACGCGGAACATCCAGTACACGAACGTCTGCTACTTCCGCTGCGGGTTCTGCGCCTTCTCGAAGGGCAAGCTCGCGGCGAACCTTCGCGGGCCCGCGTACCTCGTGCCCGAGGAGGAGATCGTCCGCCGGGTGCGGGAGGCGTGGGAGCGCGGCGCGACCGAGGTGTGCCTCCAGGGCGGCATCCACCCGTCGTTCACCGGCGACTACTACGCCGGCGTCGTGGCGGCCATCAAAGACGCCGTCCCGGGGATCCACGTGCACGCCTTCTCGGCGCTCGAGGTCTGGCAGGGCGCGGCCACGCTCGGGCTCGATCTCGAGACGTACCTCACGCGGCTGCGCGACCTCGGCCTCGGCTCGCTGCCCGGCACCGCGGCCGAGATCCTCGACGACGAGGTGCGTGCGGTGATCTGCCCGGACAAGGTCACGACCGACCAGTGGCTCGACGTGCACGGCGCCGCCCACCGGGTCGGGCTGCGCTCGAACGTGACGATCATGTTCGGGCATGTCGAGCGGCCCGTCCACTGGGCGCGGCACCTCCTGCGGGCGCGGGAGCAGCAGGCGCGGTCGGGCGGGTTCACCGAGCTCGTGCCGCTGCCGTTCGTCCCGATGGAGGCGCCGCTCTACCTGCAGGGTCGCGCGCGGCGAGGACCGACGTTCGGCGAGGCGCTGCTCCTGCACGCGGTCGCGCGGCTCGCGCTGCACCCGCTGATCACGAATGTCCAGGCGAGCTGGGTGAAGCTCGGGCCGGACGGCGTCCGCCAGGCGCTCGCGGCGGGTGTCAACGACCTCGGCGGGACGCTGATGAACGAGTCGATCTCGCGCGCGGCGGGGTCGGAGTGGGGGCAGGAGATGCCGCCCGAGGCCATGGAGGCGCTGATTCGCTCGGCGGGTCGCGCGCCGCGGCAACGGACGACCACCTATGGGACGCCCGACGCGGCGCAGGTACGCCGCTCGTTCGGGGCCGCGCCGCTCGAGGAGCCGCGCAACCCGCCCGCCCGCGAAGCGGGCTTGCGCCGTCCGCCGAGGCTGCTGCGACCGGCCGCCCTCGCCGGCTGACGCGCGCGCTACGCCCGTCTGCGGCGTCGTCGAGCGTCCCGCGCGAAGGCCGGGACGTGCAGCAGCATGCTCGGGAGGCCGCGGCGGGAGTGCTCGAGCGCCGTCTGGAGCCCGACGGCTGCGGCGGGGCCGTGCAGACCCTCGCCGTGCCCGACGAGCAGGTGCTCGGGCTCGAACCCTCCGAGGGTCGCGCGCGGCGGCGTCAGCCGGAGCAGCAGGTGCACGCCGGCCGGGTCGCGGTCTCCCGCGAAGAATCGGTTCGTCCCGATCGCCTCGGCGACGACGAGTGTGCGCTCCTTCGGCCACCAGAGCGCCGTCTCGCGCCAGCGACGCGCTGTCTTGACCGCGATCACCTCGAACGGGCTCTGCGGGACGGCGTCGGGCGTGACCAGATGCGGGACGCCGAGCTCCGCCGCGACGGCTGCGCAGTCGCGGTTGTGTCGATCGAGAAGCTGCAGCACGGCCGCCATCTCCCCGAGGCCTCGCGCGCGAGCGATCCCCTCGTCGAAGCGAACGGGGTCGACGAGCCAGACGGCGCCGCCGCTTGCGAGCGCATGCGACGTGCGGGTGGCGGGCTCGTCGACGGTCCAGGAGAACCCTCGCTGGCCGCGGTCGTCGCAGAACCGGATCGTCACGAGACGAGGGTACGCACCGGACGCCTGCGACGGTTTTTTGGGGGCGCTCGCGGTACCGTGGCGCCGCGCCGACTTCCACCCGGGGGGCCGCCCGGCTCCTCTCGACGAGTCGCCTCGACCGGCCGCCCGCGTCCCCAACCGCCCCCAGGGGCACCCCGGTGTCCCTGGTGTCACGCTATCGAGGATCTCGTGACCCGACTGTGCCGATCGCGCGCCGAGTTCGTGTCGGCCGGGCGCATGGTGCCCATCGCGAACGCCCATCGCCGACACCGGTCGCGCCAGCCCCTCGCAAACCCCCGTCGCAGACGCCGGAGCCGCGACGGACAGTCCGTAGTTCCCCACCTGTACGGGCGTGCTCGCTGCGGATGGCCGCGGTCGGTTTCGGCGCGACGATGGTCGCGTGAGGAAGTGGCTCGTACGGGGTGTCGTCGCGGTCGGCGTGCTCTTCGTGGTCGCCCAGCTCGTTCCCTACGGTCGCGACCACACCAACCCGCCCGTCACCCGCGAGATCCGCTGGGACAGCTCGAGGACGCGCCAGCTCGCCGCGGGCGCGTGCTTCGACTGCCATTCGAACGAGACGAAGTGGACGTGGTACTCGAACGTCGCTCCGATCTCCTGGCTCGTGTACGCCGACGTGACGGGCGGTCGCGAGCACCTCGACTTCTCCGAATGGGGCAAGCCCCAGGCCGAGGCGTCCGAGATCGTGGAGGCGGTGCGTGACGGCTCGATGCCGCCGCTGCAGTACAGGCCCATGCACGCGGGCGCCCGGCTCTCGGATCTCCAGCGCGCCGAGCTCGTTCGTGGGCTGCAGAAGACGCTCGCCGCCGACCCACCTGTCGCCGAGCACTCCGGCTGACGCCGAGGTCGAGCCGCTACCGGGACGGAGGGGCTGCGTCCAGCGCCTCGCGTGCCGCCGCAAGCGTGAACCTGCCCGAGAGGAGCGCGCTGCCCGCGACCGCGGCCTCGCACCCGAGCTGCTGCAGGGAGACGAGGTCTGCAACGGAGGAGATCCCGCCCGCTGCGACGACGGGCAGCCCGATCGGGAGAATGCCGGCAAGCAGATCCAGATCGGGCCCGACGAGCGAGCCGTCGCGTGTCGTCGAGGTCACGAGCAGGCGCGAGACGCCGGCCTCCGAGCACCGGCGCGCGAGCTCGGCAGGGCTCGTCTCCGTGACGCGCATCCACCCGTCGACTGCGACCTTGCCGTCGCGCACGTCGACGGCCACGACGAGCTGGTCGCCGAACCGCTCGACGGCGATCTCGACGAACCCCGGCGTAAGGGCAGCGGTGCCGACCATCACGCGGTCCGCGCCCGCCCGGAGCGCCGCCGCGACGGCCTCGTGTGTTCGGTAGCCGCCCCCGACCTGCAGCGGCAGCCCGCCTGCAGCCGAGACGCGGGTGAGAAGCTCGAGCGACGGCGATCCCGAGAACGCGCCGTCGAGGTCGACGAGATGTAGCCGCGAGACACCCTCGGCGGCGAACCTTCGAGCGAGCTCGACGGGGTCGCCGCCCTCGATGGTGACCGCCTCGCGACGACCCTGCGCGAGGCGGACAACTCGCCCTTCGAGCACGTCGATCGCGGGAATGACTTCCATATTGCGTGCTAGCACGTTAACATGGTAACATAGGCGCATGGCGCGAGTGCGGATGGCGTCCCAGAGGACAGACGGCGGTCTCGAGCGCGGGGTCGAGGCCGTTCCCGGCCTCGAGGAGCTGGCGGAGGCCGTCACGCTCCTGCGCTCGCCAGACGAGGTGACGCGCTTCCTCCGCGACCTGTGCACCCTGCCCGAGCTCGAGGCGCTCGCGCACCGCTGGCAGATCGTGCTGCTGCTCGAGGAAGGCGTGCCGTACGTCGAGATCGCCGAGCGCGTCCCGACGTCGACCGCGACCGTGACACGTGTCGCCCAGTGGCTTCGTCACGGGACGGGCGGATACCGGACCGCGTTCGAGCGGACGCGCCGGCGCGGGAGACCGCGTCGGTGAGCGCCGCCTTCACCCGTGCCGGCGAGAACGGCAGGCTGACGGTCGCCGTCCCGGCGAAGGGGCGGATGGCCGAGCCGGCGCTCCGTCTCTGCGCCGATGCGGGCCTCTCGTTCGAGGTTACGGAGCGCTCGCTCGTCGTCCCGTGCGCCAATGCCCCGGTCGACCTGCTCCTCGTTCGGCCGAGCGACATCCCCGAGTACGCGCAGGACGGCGTCGTCGACCTCGGGATCACGGGCGCGAACCTCGTCGTCGAGGCGGAAGCGGACGTTGTCACGCTCGCCGAGCTCGGCTTTGCGCGCTGCTCGCTCGAGGCGGCCGTTCCGGTCGACGCGCCCCAGCAGGACGTCGGGGACCTCGACGGCCTACGCGTCGCGACCGCCTATCCCGTGTCGACCAGGAGCCTCCTCGCCGAGCGCGGCATCGAGTGCGAGCTCGTACCGGTCTCCGGCTCGGTCGAGGCGGCGCCACGGCTGGGGCTGGCCGATGCGATCGTCGACCTCGTCTCGACGGGCTCGACCATGAGCGCCAACGGCCTCCGGCCGATCGGCCGGCTGCTCGTCTCACAGGCCGTCCTCATCGGCGGCAAAGAGGCGATCGAAGCGCGCCGGGACCTCGTCGAGCGACTCCAGCTGATGTTCTCCGGCGTCGTCGCGGCGCGACGCAAGCGGTACGTGATGATGAACGCACACGTCGACGACCTGCCCGCCATCCAGGCCGTGTTGCCAGGCATGGGCCCGCCGTCCGTCCTCCAGCTCGCGGACGAGGGCGAGATCGCCGTGCATGCCGCGGTGGAGGTCGACGAGATCTGGAACCTGCTTCCCGTCCTGCGCGATGCCGGAGCGACGTCGATCCTCGTTCTGCCGATCGAGCGGCTGGTGGCGTGAGAGGCTCGATCGACGAGGCTCTCGAGGTCGTCGCGCCGATCGTTATCGACGTCCGGCGTCGCGGCGACGAGGCACTTCTGGAGTGGACGGAGCGTCTCGACGGGTCCCGCCCCGACGGGCTCCGGGTCCCGGCCGAGCGGCTCGCCGCCGCCGGGGTCGACGACGAGGTCCTCGAGGCGATACGCCGCATGATCGACGCCGTCCGGCGCTTCAGCGAGGCGCAGCGTCCGGCCGACACCGTGGTCGAGGCTGCTCCGGGGATCGTCACCGAGCGCCGCTGGGTGGCGCTCGCGTCGGTCGGCATCTGCGTCCCGAGCGGGCGTGTCCCGCTTCCCTCGTCGCTCGTGATGACCGCCGTGCCGGCGCGCGTGGCGGGCGTCGGGCGCCTTGCGGTCGTGACGCCGAACCCCGCCGACGCGACTCTCGTCGTCGCGCGGGAGCTGGAGATCGAGGAGGTCTACGCTGTCGGCGGAGCGCAGGCGGTGGCCGCGCTGGCGTACGGGACCGACGCCATCGAGCGCGTCGACGCGGTCGTCGGACCGGGCAATGCGTACGTCACCGCTGCCAAGCTCCTGGTCTCGAGCCGTGTCCGGATCGACCTCCCTGCGGGGCCGAGCGAGGTCGTCGTGATCGCCGACGGAAGCGCGTCGCCCGACCTCGTCGCGGCGGACCTCCTCGCGCAGGCGGAGCACGGGGACGACAGCGAGGCATTGCTCCTGACCGACGACGGCGGGCTGGCGAGTGAGGTGGAGCGCCTCGTGTCGGGCCAGGCGAACGTCCGGGTCACGCGCGTCTCGTCGCTCGAGGAGGCGCTCGAGCGCTCGGAGGCCTACGCACCGGAGCATCTCGAGCTCCACGTTGCCGACCCCGAGGCCCTGCTCGGCCGCGTCCGGCATGCCGGCTCGGTGTTCGTGGGATGCTCGTCCGTCGTCGGCGACTATGCGGCGGGCGCGACCCACGTCCTGCCGACCGGCGGGCTCGCTCGATCGACCGGTGGGCTCGGTCTCGAGACGTTCCTCAAGCCGCTCCAGATCGTCAGGGCGACCCCCGACGGCGTGCGTCGTGCAGCCGAGGTCGTCGGCCCGCTCGCGGGCGTCGAGGGGCTCCCACGCCACGCCGCGGCGGTGAGCCCGTGAGCCTCGCACGGGCCAAGGCGCAGCCGGTCGGAGAGGGATTCGCGCCGTATGTCTGGTCGGCGGGCATCGACGAGGTCGCGTTGCGCCACGGGCTCCCGCGGGAGTCCGTGCTCGAAGTTCGACCAGAACACGCCGCCTCTGCCGGGCGTCCCGCAGGTGCCGCTCGCCGCGAGCATGGCGCGTCTCGGCGAGTATCCGGACGGGTCGTACCGCGAGCTGCGCGAGGCGGCCGCGGGCTATGTCGGCCTCGCGCCCGAGAACGTCGTCGTCGGAGCAGGCGCCGACGACCTCATCCTGCTCGTAGCGCAGGCCTTCCTCGGGGCCGGGGCGCGGGCCGCGATCGAGCCGCCGACGTACGCGCTCTACCGCATTGCGACGACGCTCCACGGGGCGACGGTGGTCGGACCGTCGGACGAGGCCGAGCTCGTCTGGATCTGCAACCCGAACAACCCGATCGGGTCGTGGGTCGAGCCGGAGGCGATCGTCGAGCAGGTGCGCGCGCGGCCCGGGGCGATCGTCGTGGTCGACGAGGCGTATGTCGAGTACGGGGCGCGGTCGTGCGTCCCGTGGGTCGACGAGCTCGAGAACCTCGTCGTTCTGCGGACGCTGTCGAAGGCCTTCGGCTTCGCGGCGCTCCGGGTCGGCTACGCGCTCGCGCATCCTGCGACCGCGGCCCTCCTCACCGAGCGCAGGGCGCCGGCGCCGATCTCCGGCCCCTCGGCGGCGATCGCCGCTGCGGCGCTGCGCGAGCCGCGACTCGGAGACGTCGAGGCGACGGTGGTGGAGCGAGAGCGACTCCGCAGCGCTCTCGTTGCGGCCGGCTACGACTGCCCGCAGACGGCGACGAACTTCGTCTTCGTGCGGACCGAGGAGCGGCTCGGCGAGCGGCTCGAGAAGCACGGGATCGTGGCGCGCGTCTTCCCGGAGGGCATCCGCCTGACGGTGCGACGCCCCTCGGAGAACGACGTGCTCCTGCACGCGCTCGGTGCCGAGCCGGGTCCGAGAACGGGGCGCGAGGCCACGGTGCTGCGCACGACGACCGAGACGGCGCTCCGACTGACCGTGTCCCTCGACGGGGGCGGGCGCACGCGCGTCGAGACCGGCATCGGCTTCCTCGACCATCTCCTCACGCTGTTCGCCTTCCATGCGGGCTTCGACCTCGAGCTCGCCGCGGGCGGCGACCTCGACGTGGACGAGCACCACACCGTCGAGGACGTACACGCGGCGCTCGGCGGCGCGATCGGCGAGGCGCTCGGTGCGAGGGAAGGCGTCGCGCGCTACGGATCGGCCATCGTGCCCATGGACGAGGCCCGTGCCACCGCGGCGGTCGACCTCGTGCGGCGGCCTCACCCCGAGATCGCGCTCTCCTTCGGCGGCGAGCGGGTCGGGGCACTCGCGGTGTCCCTCCTCGGGCACGCGCTCGAGCGCTTCACGATCGAGGCCGGCTGCACCGTGCACGTCGAGTCGTCGGGCTCCGACGACCACCACGTCGCCGAGGCCGCCTACAAGGCGCTCGGCCAGGCGTTTCGGCAGGCCGTCGCCCCCGGCGGCGCCGGCGTCCGCTCGACGAAGGGCGTCGCGTGAGGGTGGCGCTCGCCGACTACGGCGCCGGGAACCTTCGCTCGCTGGCGTCGGCGCTCGTCCGCGCCGGCGCCGACCCCGTCGTCACCCTCGACGCGGCGGTGGTCGCCGAGGCGCCGCTCGCGTTGATCGCGGGCGTCGGCCACGTCGAGAGCGCGGCGGCGGGCCTCGAGCGTCACGGGCTCGACCGGGCGCTCCGCGAGCGCGTCGGCGCGGGTCGCCCGGTGGCAGGCATCTGCGTCGGGCTCCAGCTCCTGTTCGGCGAGAGCGAGGAGGGCGGCGAGGGGCTCGGGCTTTTCGCCGGCCCGGTCCGGCGGCTGCGAGCAGGTCGCGTTCCGCACATGGGGTGGAACACCCTCGCACCGACCAGGCCTTCGGCGCTTCTCGACGGGCTTGACGATGCGGACGTCTACTTCGCCCACAGCTTCGCTGCCGAGCCCGACGATCGCGGCGTCGTCACCGCGACGATCGACCACGGCGGCTCCATCGTCGCCGCCGTGGAGGACGGGCCGCTCGCCGGCGTCCAGTTCCACCCCGAGCGGAGCGCCGCGGCGGGCGCCCGTGTCCTCGAGAACCTCCTGGCATGGTCAAGAAGCGCGTGATCCCCTGTCTCGACGTCGCCGACGGCCGTGTCGTCAAGGGCGTCAACTTCGAGAACCTGCGCGAGATGGGCGAGCCCGTCGAGCTCGCGCGCCGCTACTCCGAGCTCGGAGCCGACGAGCTCGTCTTCCTCGACATCACCGCGACCCTCGAAGAGCGAGGGCCGATCCTCGAGGTGATCGGGCGCGCGGCCGACGAGCTGACGATCCCGTTCACGGCGGGCGGAGGGATCACGGGCACCGGCGATGCGCGCAACTTGCTTCTGGCAGGCGCCGACAAGGTCGCGATCAACCGCGCCGCGTTCGACGAGCCCGAGATTCTCACGGCGCTGTCCGCCGAGTTCGGGAGCCAGGCCGTCGTCTGCGCGATCGACGCGCGGGCGGGGGAGGTCGTGACGCATGCGGGGCGCAACCCTCGCGGCCGCGACGCGGTCGAGTGGGCCTGCGAGGCGGTCGAGCGCGGGGCGGGCGAGATCCTGCTGACGTCGATCGACGCCGATGGCACGCGCGCGGGTTACGACCTCGGTCTCACCCGACGCGTCGCCGACGCCGTCGAGGTGCCGGTGATCGCCTCCGGTGGGGCCGGCGAGGCGCGGCACCTCGCGGACGCGTTCGCGGCGGGGGCTGAGGCCGCGCTGATCGCGTCGATCGTGCACGAGCGGCCGGAACGGCTGCCGGAGCTGAAGGCCGAGCTGGAGGAGGCGGGATGGCCGATGAGGCGCTGACGCCGGTGATCGTCCAGGACGCGGGGACGGATCGAGTGCTGATGCTCGCGTACGCGAACGAGGAGGCGATCCGCCGCACCCGGGAGACTGGTGAGGCGTGGTTCTGGAGCCGGTCGCGCGCGGAGCTGTGGCACAAGGGCGCGACGTCCGGGAACACGATGGCGGTCGAGGAGATCCGGGACGACTGCGACGGCGACGCCCTGCTGTACCGCGTGCACCCGAGCGGCCCGGCCTGCCACACCGGTGCGGAGTCGTGCTTCGCGCCGTGGCTCTGGCGCATCGTCGCCGAGCGAGCTGCCACGCGCCCCGAGGGCTCGTACGTCGCACAGCTGCTCGGCGGCGGCCCCGCGGCGGCCGCGCGCAAGGTAGGCGAGGAGGGTGTCGAGGCGGCGCTCGCTGCGGTGACGGAGTCGGATGAGCGGCTCGTCGAGGAGCTCGCCGACCTCTGGTTCCACAGCTACGTCCTGCTCGCAGCGCGCGGCCTCCAGCCGGGCGCGGTGGAGGACGAGCTCCGACACCGGCATCGGCCGGACTGAAAGCGTCCTGCGCCTCCGCGACGTCGACACGAGTATCGTCGCCGCATCGCAGTCGCAGCCGGCATCGCTTCCGACGAGCTCCGCGAGCGGCGCGAGCGGCTCCGCGCATCGCTGGCCGACCGGCAGCCGTCGGGCCTCGTCGTGTTCGACCAGAGCTACGTCCAGTACCTCACCCGCTTCTCGTTTCTTGCCACGGAGCGGCCAGTCGCGTACGTCGAGACCGCGGCCGGCGAGACGGTCGCGTTCGTCCCGGAGTTCGAGGTCGCGCGCGTCCGCGCGGAGGCCGACTTCGACCGGGTGGACTCGTACGTCGAGTACCCGGGCGTCGAGCACCCGATGCGCGTGCTCGCCAGGCTGCTCGGCGAACTGGGGATCGCGGGCACCATAGCCGCCGATCAGGACGGCTATCCCGGGATCCTCGGGTACGACGGGCCGCCGCTGTCGGAGGTGACGGGTGCCGACATCGTCCCCGCGGCTCCGGCGCTCGAGCGGCTCATGGCGCGCAAGAGCGACGCGGAGGTCGAACTCATCCGCGAGAGCGCGCGCTGGTGCGAGCACGCCCACCGACTCCTGCAGGAGTACAGCCGACCGGGAACGACGGAGGCGCAGGCCGGGCTGCGTGCCGGGTACGAAGCGACCCTCGCGATGCTGGACGCCCTGGGCCCCGAGTACGACGGCGGCCTCTCGTCCACGGACGGCGCGTCGGCGGGCTACCGCGGCCAGATCGGCGCGCGCAGCGCGTGGGCGCACGCCGTTGCGCACAACATCGAGTTCCGCCCGGGCGACATCCTCGTCAGCGAGACGAGCGCGCCCGTATGGGGGTACAACGCGGAGCTCGAGCGCGCGATGATCGTCGGCCCGCCGACCGACGAGATGCGACGCCATTTCGACCACATGCGCGCCGCGCAGCAGGTCGCATTCGATGTGCTCCGACCGGGTGCGACGTGCGCCGACGTCGACCGCGCTGTGCTCTCGTGCTTCGAGGAGGCAGGGATCCTCGACACGTGGAGCCAGCACACCGGCCATGCGATCGGGCTGCGGAACCACGAGGCGCCGTTCCTCGACGTCGGCGACCACACGCCCGTCGAGCCCGGGATGGTCTTCACGATCGAGCCGGGGGTGTACGTCGAGGGGCTCGGCGGATTCCGGCACTCCGACACCGTCGTCGTGCGGGACGACGGGATCGAGATCCTCACCGACTACCCGAGCGACATCGAGGCGCTGACGCTGCCGCTCTGACCCTGCGTCTGCGGGCCGGACCCCGTCGCGGGTCGTCGCCGGGGCGGCTTCAGCTCGGCTCGCCACCGACCGGAGCAGCTTCCGCCGCCAACCGTGCGTATGCCCCCAACCGCCCCCAGGGGCACCCCGGTGTCCCTGGTGTCACGCTATCGAGGAAACCTCGACCGGATCGTGCCGAGTGCGTGCCGACTTCGAACGGACGCGCGCGCGAGGGTGGTGCCTCGTCGTCGAGCAGGTTCATCTCCATGATGCCGAGCCTACTTCCCGGGCTCAGATGTCCCACTCGCCGCCGAGGAGCCGCGGCACGACGGTGTCGAGCAGCCGGAGGGTCATCCCCCAGAGGACGTGCCCGTCGACGTCGATCCCGTCGACGAGCAAGGGCTCAGGGAAGCGGAGCGACGTGAAGGGCAGCATCGAGCGCGAGGCCGGATCGGCGAGCAGCCTCGCGGCGGGCGTCAGGATGCCCACGATCTCGGTCTCCTGGAGCCGCCACGCGGTGTTCGAGGGAACCCGGGCCAGGAACGGGTACACGAGCCATCCGGTCGCCTGCGTCGCGAGCGGCTCGAGGCTCGCGACCACCTCCACCGCCGCCGGCGACAGCCCGACCTCCTCCTCGGCTTCGCGGAGGGCCGTCGCGCGCAGGTCGGCGTCGCTCGGCTCGGGCTTCCCGCCCGGGAGGCCGAGCTGCCCGCCATGCTGCCCGCCGTCGTCTGCGCGGACGACGAGGACGACCCGAGTCTCTCCCTCCGCGTCCCGGAACACCGGCACGAGCACGGCGGCTGTCCGGAGCTCGTCCGTCACTCGACCTCGGCACGGAGAAGGTCGTCGATCGTCTCCCGCCTGCGGATCTCAGTTGCGACGCCGTCGCGGACGAGGACGGCAGCCGGCCGCGGCACGCCGTTGTAGTTCGACGCCATCGCGAGTGTGTAGGCGCCCGTCGCGGGGACGGCGAGCAGGTCGCCCCGCCGGGGAGCGGGGAGCGCCACGTCGTCGATCAGCACGTCTCCCGACTCGCAGTGCATCCCCGCAACGCTGACGACCTCGTCCGCCAGCTCGTCGGCGCGGGAGGCCGAGAGCGCGGTGTAGCGGGCGCCGTAGAGCTGCGGTCTCGGGTTGTCGGACATCCCTCCGTCGATCGCCGCCCACGTCCGCTCGGGAAGGCGCTTGACGCTGCCCACGCGATAGAGCGTGACCCCGGCCCGCCCCACGAGACAGCGGCCGGGCTCGAGCCAGAGCTCGGGTGTCGGCAGCCCCGCCTCCACGAACGCGAGGCGGGCTGTCGACGCAGCGCTCGAGGCGAGCTCGGCCGCATCCGGAATGCCGTCCTCCGGGTGATGGCGGATGCCGAAGCCGCCGCCGAGGTCGGCGACCCTGGCCACCCAACCGAGCTCGTCGCGGCAGCGCGCGGCGAAGGAGGCGAGACGGACGATCGTCTCCGCCTGCGCGTCGAAGTCGGCGAGCTGCGACCCGACGTGGACGTGGACGCCCGCGACCTCCAGCCCGAGGTCGATCGCTGTCGCGACGGCCGCCCGCGCCTGGTCGGGCGGCAGCCCGAACTTCGAGCCGTGGTGACCCGTGCGGATCGCCTCGTGGGTGTCGGCGTCGACGCCGAGGGTCACCCGAACGAGGACGCGGGCGACCCCCGCGCGCGCTGCGAGCCCCGCCTCGTCCGACGCGTCGAGGACGACAGGCGCGCCGACCGAGGCCGCCGCCTCGAGGAACGCGACGTCCTTGTTGTTACCGTGGACGACGAGCTGTCCGCCGTCCAGGCCGGCACGGAGGGCAAAGGCCAGCTCGCCTTCGGAGGCGACGTCCGCGCCGATGCCCTCGTCCGCCAGGAGTCGGAGAAGCGCGACGTTGGGAAGCGCCTTCGTCCCGAAGAACACGCGCCCGTCGTCGCCGACGGCCGCTCGAAGCGCGCGGGCATTCGCGCGCAACGTCTCCTCGCAGAGGACGAGAAGGGGCGTGCCGTGCTCCGCGGCGAGCGTCTCCGCGTGCACGCCTCCGAGCGCGAGCGAGGCGCCTTCGACGAGCGCCGAGTCCGGGAGCAATCCTGGCATCCGCCGATCCTGCCTGTTAGCATGAGGCTCGTGCAGCAGCTTCTCGCGTAGTCCAGGGAGCGAACGCGGCGAAGCCGCGCCGACTCCCGCTGAGCCTCTCGACCGAGAGGCTTTTTCGTTCGAAGGGAGCATTTCGAGGACCGATGGAGACCGACCGGTACGAGCCCGAGGCAATCGAGGCCAGGTGGCAGGCCGTCTGGGAGGCCGAGGGCGCCTTCGTGGTCCCGAATCCCGACCCGGGCTCCGCCGCCGACCTCCAGTCGACCTACGTCCTCGAGATGCTCCCGTACCCCTCGGGCGAGCTCCACATGGGGCACGTCTTCAACTACACGCTCGGCGACGTCTTTGCCCATGTCCGCCGGAGGCAGGGGTTCACGGTGCTGCGCCCGATGGGCTACGACGCGTTCGGGCTCAATTCCGAGAACGCAGCGATCAAGGAGGGGGGTCACCCGCGCGAGATCACGAACCGCAACATCGAGGCCATCCGCCGGCAGATGCGGCGCATGGGGTGGGCGATCGACTGGTCGCGCGAGGTTTCGACCGCCGACGCGCGGTACTACCGCTGGACACAGTGGCTCTTCCTCCGCTTCTTCGAGCGCGGCCTCGCGTACCGCCGCGAGGCGCCGGTCAAGTGGTGCCCGAAGGACCAGACCGTGCTCGCCAACGAGCAGGTGATCGACGGTCGTTGCGAGCGCTGCGGTACCGAGGTCGAGTCGCGCAACCTCACGCAGTGGTTCTTCAAGATCACGGACTACGCCGACGCGCTGCTCGACGAGATGGCGACGCTGGAGTCGTGGCCGGAGCGCGTGCTGACGATGCAGCGCAACTGGATCGGGCGCTCCGAGGGTGCGCGCGTCGTCTTCGGCGTCGAGGGCTCCGGCGAGGAGCTGCCCGTCTTCACGACGCGCCCCGACACGCTGTTCGGCGCGACGTTCTTCGCGCTCGCGCCTGAGCATCCGCTGATTCCAGAGCTGACCGCGGGGACGGACCAGGAGCAGGCGGTCGCCGACTACGTCCGCCACGCCGCGGCGCGCTCGACGGTCGAGCGCGAGACGAAGGAGAAGGACGGCGTCTTCACCGGCCGCCACGCCGTCAACCCGGTCAACGGCCAGGCGATTCCGATCTGGGTGGCCGACTACGTCCTCATGGAGTACGGCACGGGCGCGATCATGGCGGTGCCGGCGCACGACGAGCGCGACCATCAGTTCGCGGCCACGTACGGCCTCGAGGTCAGGCAGGTGGTTGCCCCCGCCGACGGCGGGGCTGCTGCCGCCGCGGACGGCGCCTACGTCGCGCACACCGACGACGAGGTGCTCGTCAACTCGGGTGACTTCACGGGTTTCACGGCTCCCGAGGGGAAGCGCGCGATCACCGCCTGGCTCGCCGAGCGGGGGCTCGGTGAGGAGACGATCGGCTACCGGCTGCGCGACTGGCTGCTCTCGCGCCAGCGGTACTGGGGCTGCCCGATCCCGATCGTGCACTGCGACGCGTGCGGCATGGTCCCCGTCCCCGACGACCAGCTTCCAGTGCTCCTGCCCGAGATCGACGACTACCTGCCGAAGGGGCGCTCGCCGCTCGCGGCGGCCGAGGAGTGGGTGGCGACGACCTGCCCGTCCTGCGGAGGCCCGGCACGGCGCGAGACGGACACGATGGACACGTTCGTCGACTCGTCGTGGTACTTCCTCCGCTACGCCGACGCCGGGAACGACGAGGCCGCGTGGGATCCGCAGATCGTCGACTACTGGCTGCCGGTGAAGCAGTACATCGGCGGCGTCGAGCACGCCGTACTGCACCTGCTGTACGCGCGCTTCTTCACGAAGGTCTTGAACGACATCGGCCTCATCGGCTTCCGCGAGCCGTTCGCGCGCCTGTTCACGCAGGGGATGCTCTACCGGAGCGGCGCGAAGATGTCGAAGTCGCGAGGGAACGTCGTCTCCCCCGACGAGGCGGTGGAGCGCTACGGCGCCGATGCCCTGCGCCTCTACATCCTCTACATGGGGCCGGCCGAGCAGGACAGGGAATGGAGCGACGCCGGGATCGACGGCACTGCCCGGCTGCTCGACCGGATCTGGCGGCTCGCGCTCGAGGTCGCGGCCCGCGGGCCTGTCGACATCCCGGCCGACGGCGACCTCGTGCGCGCGACGCACCGGGCGATCGACCGCGTCTCCGACGACATCCTGCGCCGCTTCCAGTTCCACACGCCCATCGCCGCGCTGTTCGAGCTGGTGAACGAGATCTATCGGGTCAAGGACGACGAGACACGGGCCGGCGAGGTGCGCCTCGCGACCGAGACGGCCGTGTCCCTGATCCAGCCGTATGCGCCGCACGTCGCCGAGGAGCTGTGGGAGCGTCTCGGCCACGCGCGGCTGTGGCAGGCGCCCTGGCCCGTGGCCGACGCGGCCCTGGTCGCAACGGACGTCGTCGAGATCGCCGTCCAGGTGAACGGGAAGCTGCGCGACCGCCTCCATGTGCCGGCGGGGACGGGCGAGGATGAGCTGCTCAGGCTCGCGCTCGCGTCGGAGCGCGTCCGCTCCCACCTGAACGACGCGGAGCCGCGACGGACGATCGTCGTGCCCGACCGGCTCGTCAACGTCGTCGCGTAGGCCCCGCTCGCCTCCGTCACCGGCTGGCGCCGTGTGCGGCAGCGGGGCGTCGTCCCGATCTCGGCACAGAGGCGACACACTCCCGTGACGGGTTGTGCGTGACGCTCGAGAGGTGATCACCCTCACGCGCGCACAGCTGGCCATGATCGCGGTACCGCTCCTCGCGCTGCTCGCGATCGCCGGAACGCGCGTTGCGGGCATTGGCGCGAGCGAGGGGCCGACGACGGTGGCTCCGCTGACGTCGATCCGCGCGGGCGCCCCCGGCAGCGACTCGATCGAGGCGGCCCCGAAGCTCTTCATCCACGTGGTGGGTGCCGTGCGCCGACCCGGCCTCTTCCGGCTGAAGGACGGCACACGCGTCGCGGACGCCGTCGCCCGCGCCGGAGGGCCGACGAAACGCGCAGACCTGACCGCCGTGAACCTCGCTGCACCCCTCGTCGACGGGCAGCAGGTGATCGTGCCGCGCCGCGCGCCCGGTGGGGTACCTGCGGCGATCGCCGGCGCCTCGGTGCCGGGGGCGAAGGTCAGCCTCGCGAGCGTGACGGTCGAGCAGCTGGACGAGCTCCCCGGGATCGGGCCCGTCACGGCCCAGAAGATCGTCGACTGGCGGACGACGCACGGCCCGTTCCGCTCGGTCGACGACCTCGACGACGTGCCGGGGATCGGGCCCGCCCGCATCGAGCAGCTCCGAGACCTGGTGACGCCGTGACCGAGCGCGAGGAACCGGCGGGGCGCGGTCCTGCGGCGGCGGCTCGGCGTCTGCTCGAGACAGGGTGGCCCGCGCTGCTGGTCGGCGCGGCGTGCATCGGCATCGCCGTCTCGACCTGGGTGCGGCCCCCGCCCGCGCAACCGGCGGCTGTCGCCGCCGTGGCGGTCGCCGGCGCGCTCATGGCGCGGGACACCCGGAGGCTCGCGCTCGCGGCGGTCGCGCTTGCCTGCGCCGGGCTCTGGTGGGGGACGATCCGAAACGACGCGCTCGAGCAGAGCTTCCTTACGGCGCACCTGGGCGAGCCCGCGTCCGCACGGGTCGTCGTCACCGGCCCGGTCGGGAGAACGCCCTTCGCGGTCCGGACCCCGGCCGAGGTGCACCGCTTCGGCTCGAGCGGGATCCGCGAGCGGGTCCTGCTCGAGCTCCCGCCCGAGCGCGCGCCGCCGCAGGGCGCCGTGCTCGAGCTGCGCGCGCGGCCGGTCGAGCCGCGTGGGCCCGAGACCGGCTTCGACGAGCGTGGGTGGCTCGCACGTCGCGGAGTGCACGTCGTGCTCCGCGGCGACGATGGCTGGCGCGTCGTCGGCCGGCGGGGCGGGATCGGTGGCGTCGGCGACCGGCTGCGCGCGCACGTGGAGGCGACGCTCGCCCGCGGGACGGCGGGGGAGCGACGCCGCCTGCTCGCCGGGATCGTCCTCGGCGAGGGCTCGGGCATCGACAAGGACCTGCGAGACGCCTTCCAGGCGAGCGGGCTGACGCACCTGCTCGCGGTCTCGGGCCAGAACGTCGCCATCGTCGCGTTCGGCGTCGTCCTGGCCGCGCGGATCATCGGGCTGGGTCGGCTCGTCGGCGAGGCGCTCGCGATCGTGGTCGTGCTCGCCTACGCCCTCGCCGTAGGCTGGCAGCCGTCCGTCGTGCGCGCCGCGGTCGCCGGGATCCTCGCGTCGCTCGCCTGGATCGTCGCGCGGCCGCGCGACCGCTGGCACGCGCTTGCCGTCGGCGCGCTCGTCCTCCTCGTGTGGATGCCCCGATCGATTCTCGAGCCCGGGTTCCAGCTGTCGTTCGCCGCGGTGGCGGCGATCTTCCTCGTCGTGCCCCGCGTGTCCGGGGTGCCGGACGCCTATCCGATCAACCGGAAGCTGTGGGAGATCCTCGTCGTCGCGGGCGCGTGCGGGCTGGTGACGGCGCCGATCGTCTGGGTCCACTTCGGCCGGGTCGCGCTCTGGACCGTGCCGGCGAACGTCGCTGCCGAGCCGGCGATGCCGCCGCTCATCTCGCTCTCGCTCGCCGCTGCCGCGATCGAGCCGGTGCTTCCGGGTGCCGCGACCGCGCTCGCCTGGCTCGCCGGGTGGTGCGCCTGGTGGCTTGCGCTCGTCGCCCGCGTCGTGGCCGGCTGGCCGTCGGCGCAGGTTTCGTCGCCTCTCGTGATCGTCATGGCCGGGGCGCTCGCCGCGGCGTTCGCTCTCGTCCGCCGTCTGCCGCGCTATCGGCGGCGTGGGGCGATCGTCGCGCTGGCATCGCTCGCGCTCACGGCGTCCACCGTCGCGTGCGCCGTCCGCCCGGCACCGTCGTGGACACCTCCGAGGGGCCTGCGCGTGACCTTCCTCGACGTCGGTCAGGGAGACTCGGCGCTCGTCGAGGCGCCGGGCGGCGCGATCCTCGTCGACGAGGGGCCGCCCGAGGCGGACGTCGCGGGCCAGCTCCGACGGCTCGGCGTGCGGTCGCTGACCGCGATCGTCCTCACGCACCCGCAGCGCGATCACATCGGCGGCGCCGCGCGCGTGCTCGAGCGGCTGACCGTCGGTGCGGTCGCCGACCCGGGGATCGAAGCGCCGTCCCGCGACCACGACGACGCGGTGGCCGCAGCGCACCGGCGCGGCGTCCCGATCGTCGTCGTCCACGCGGGCGAGGTCTTCGAGTTCGGCAGGCTGACTTTCCGGATCCTCTGGCCCGACGACCCGGGCCTTCCGAGCGAGGACCCGAACCAGCACGCGGTCGTCGCGCTTGCGAGCTACGGGGCGACGGACGTCCTCCTCACCGCCGATGCGGAGAGCGATGTGACAACGAGGTTGCACCTACGACCCGTGGAGGTCGTCAAGGTCGCCCACCACGGCTCCGAGGATCCCGGGCTGCCGGAGCTGCTCCGGATCCTCCGACCCATGGTCGCCGTAATCTCGGTCGGAGCGCACAACGACTACGACCACCCGCGGCCCGAGACCGTCGCCGCGCTCGCCGCGTCTCCGGGGCTCGAGACCTTCCGAACCGACCTCGACGGGCGGGTCGTCGTCGAGTCCGACGGCCGCACGCTCAGCGTCCGCTCCGAGCGGTAGCGGGAACCCTCTACGCTGGCGTGGATGGCCGCTCAAGAGCTGAAGCCCGTCTACCTCGTCACGGGCAACGATCTCCCGAAGGTGGAGCGAACCCTCGAGCGGCTACGCGCGCGCTTCGACCCGGGCTCGATCGAGCGTCTCGTCGCTGGCGGAAAGGACGGGGTGTCAGGCCCCGACGTCGTCCTCGCCTGCAACTCGGGAACGCTCCTGACAGGCGACCGGCTGGTGCTCGTGAACGAGGTCGACGGTCGTCCCAACGAGTGGGGCAAGCTGACCGGAGGCTGGAAGCAGGCGGACATCGACGCGGTGATCGAGTACCTCGCCGGCCCGGCGCCGGGCACCGTCCTCTGCCTCGTCGGCCACCAGCTCAAGGAGAGCTCGCCTCTCGGGAAGGCGGCCAAGAAGACGGGTGACGTGCTCGCCTGGGAGATCGACGAGCGCAAGCTCGCAAAGTGGGTTGCCGAGAGCTTCGCGGCGCGCGGGGTCAAGGTCGACGGACCCGCGTGCCAGTCGCTCGTTGACATCGTCGGCGACGACAAGCTCGTTCTCGCGCGAGAGGTCGACAAGCTCGCGACGTGGGCCGACGGCGAGCCCCTCGGGGTCGAGGAGGTGCAGCAGCTTGCGGCCCCGCTCGGCGAGGGCCACGCCTGGGACCTGACCGACGCCTGGGGCGAGCGCGATCTCGCGAGGGCGCTCTCCGTGGTCGAGGGCGAGTACCGGCGCAGTCCGCGCCCGACCCAGGAGCCGATTGCGTTCGCCGGACGTCTGAGCGCCCACGTCACGAGGCTTGCGAGGGCGAAGTCGCTGCTCGAGCGCGGGGCGCGCACCGCCGACGTCGCCAAGGCCCTCGGAATGAAGGAGTACCCGGCGCGGAAGCTCGTTGCCCAGTCGGAGCGGTTCTCGATCGACGAGCTCCGCGATGCGACGGTACGGATCGCCCGCCTCGATCACGCGCTCAAGGGCGGGAGCAAGCTCGCCCCGGAACTCGAGGTCCAGCTCGCCGTCGCCGACGTCACGCGCGAGCGGCGCTAGCGCTGCGAGGCGCTAGGCAGCGGCGCTGCCGCTGACCACGCGAGCGGCATGCGCCTTCTTGCGCGCCGCTGTGTTCCGGTGGAGCGCGCCGCGGGCAGCCGCCCTGTCGATCGTGCGCACGAGCTCGCGGTGCTCGGTGGCGACCACTGCCTCGTCACCATCGGCGACCGCGGTCTCGAGCCGTTTTGCGAGCGTCTTGATCGTCGAGCGGTAGCGGAGGTTCTCGAGCCGCTGCCGAGCCGCGATGTCGACGCGCTTCTTCTGCTGCTTGATGTTCGCCATACGTGAGAGCGCCCCGACCGATCCGGCCGCGGGCCGCCGGATGGTAGCAGAGGGGCTTCCGACGATTCCGCGAAACTCCCCCGGAATGTCCGAGCTCGACCCGTCGTTCGACCCGAACGTCGATCCCGCCCTGGCGGAGGAGCGCGCGCATCGCCGTCGACTCGCGCGCTCGACCGCCGTATTCGGCGCCGCGACCGGCGTCTCGCGGGTGCTGGGGCTGGTCAGGGAGATCGTCGCCGCCTACACCTTCGGTGCGGCCGGGAGGATCAACGCCTTCACCGTCGCCTTCCAGATCCCCAACCTCGTGCGCGCGCTCGTGGCGGATACCGCGCTCTCGGGCGCGTTCGTGCCGGTCTTCAGCGAGCTGCTCGAGAAGGGCGAGCGCGCGCGCGCGTGGCGCGTCGCCTCGACGATCTTCTGGCTCGTCCTCCTCCTCACCACCGCGTTGACGGCGATCTTCGTGCTCGCCGCGCCGCTCATCGTGGAGCTGTTCGGGACGCCGGGCGGGGACTTCGACCTCGCGGTCGGTCTCTCGCGCCTTCTCTTCCCGATCGTGATCATGCTCGGGCTCTCCGGGATCATCGTCGGGATCCTGAACGCGTACGACCAGTTCACCGTGCCCGCGCTGACCCCCGTCGCGTGGAACCTGGTGATCATCCTCGGCCTCGCGCTGGGCGTCCCGGCGGCAGGAAGCGAGGACGCGCAACTCTACGTCTACGCCGGGTCGATCGTGCTCGCCACGCTCGTCCAGCTGCTGCTGCCGGTGCCGTGGCTGCGCGGGCTCGACGGCCGGCTGCGGGTTGCCCTCGACTGGCGGGACCCGGCCGTGCACCGGTTCTTCGTCCTGATGCTGCCGGTCACGCTGACCCTCGGGCTGATCAACGTCTCGACGCTGATCGGGACGCTCTTCGCCTCGCGCCTGATCGACCCCGAGCTCGCGCCGCGAGCGATCGACCTCGCGTTTCGCCTCTACATGCTCCCGCAGGGGATCTTCTCGGTCGCGGTCGCGACGGTGCTGTTCCCGACGCTCTCGCGGCTCGCCGCGCGCGGCGACATGGCCGGGTTCGGCCGGACGGTGGACACCGGCATCCGCCAGATCGGCTTCCTGCTGATTCCTGCCGGGCTCGTGTCGGCGGTGCTCGCCGAGCCGATCACGCGGCTCGTCTACCAGCGCGGCGAGTTCACCGCCGCCCAGACGCCGGTGGTCGCGGGAGCGCTCGCGGCATTCTCGATCGGTCTCGTCTTCAACGGGTGGATGCTCCTGCTCAACCGCGCGTTCTACGGGCTCCAGGCGAACTGGATCCCGACGTTCGTCGCCCTCGGCAACCTCGCGCTCAACGTCGTCCTCTTCGCGGCGCTGTACCCCGTCGGCGTCTGGGGCCTACCGCTCGCGGTGTCGCTCTCGAACCTCGCAGGGGCGGTCGCGCTCGCAATCTTGATGTGGCGACGCGTCGGCGGCGTCGAGGCGGCGGCGACGCTGACGGCACTCGCCCGCATCTTCGTCGCGTCGGTGGTCGCGTCCGGCCTGGCAGTCCTCGTGTGGTGGGCGATCGACACCGCCGTCGGCCGCGGGATCGTCGGCCAGATCGTGTCGGTCGGGCTGGCGCTCGCCGTGGGCACCGCCGGCTATCTCGGCGCGAGCCGGCTGCTCGGCGTGCGCGAGCTCGGCTCGCTGCTCGCCCTGCGGCGCAGCGCCTGACACCCCGGCGCTCGTACGATGGACGAATCGGCGAGCATGGCCCGTCACTCCGCCCCGTCGGCCGCGTGCGCTCGACGCTCACGCGCCGCGAGGACGCCCCGAGGCAGGGGTCGGAGCGCGCTCCCGAGGCATGGATCGAGCTCGAGCACGGCGTTCGCGACGCGATGCGCGACCTGCGTCCCGGGGACGACCTGCTCGTCCTGACCTGGCTGCACGAGGCCGACCGCGAGACCCAGCTCGTCCACCCGCGCAACGACCCGAGCCTCCCGGAGACCGGGGTGTTCAGCACGCGCTCCCCCGATCGCCCGAACCCGATCGGCCTCCACGCCGTTACCGTCGTCGAGGTCGACGGGCTTCGTCTCCTCGTCCAGCCACTCGAGGCGATCGACGGGACGCCCGTCGTCGACATCAAGCCGTTGCTCCGCGCAGCCCGCGTCTGATGCCTGCGCCGATCACTTTCGGTCGCGTTCCCCGACGTCTCGACGTCCCACAGCTCGTGCTCCTCGGTGACGAGCTCCTCGATCCGGTCGTGGATCTGACAGTCTTGCCTACGCGAACGGGTTGACTATGAGCACCCCGTCGTAGCGCTGCCCGGCGTTCAGATCCTCGCTGTAAAGAAGCTCGCAGCCGAGCTGAGAGGCACTCTGGACGATCATCGCGTCCCAGAACGCGATGCCGTAACGCTCGTGAAGACCAATCGCGGCGTCCACGTCCTCGACCGTCGGTGAGTGAACCGTCCAGTGGGACATCGTTTGTGTTGCTCGCCGTGCGGTTTCCACCTCGAGCGGCTGCGCAAGGCTCCGGGTCAGGGTGACGAAGAGCTCCTGGAGCACCTGGACGCTGATACAGCCGCGCCGAGACTCCCACAACTCCTGTATGAGCGGCCGGGCCCCCGCGCGCTTCATCTCCGAGGCGGCGTCGTACGCATACGCGACGACGTTCGTGTCGACGAACGCCCGGCCCTCAGCGCTCATGGAGCTCGTCGCGGCTCCACGTCACCTTGTCGCCCAGGCCGAGCTCCCAGCCGTGCTCGAGGTCGCGGAGCGCTTGCCGCCGTGCTCGGTCGTAGCCCGTTTCCCGGTCGAGCAGCTCCTCGAGCTGCTCGGTCAGCATGCGCGAGATCGAGCTGTCCCGTTCGGCGGCGAGCACCTTCAGCCTCCGGATCGCCTCCAAGGGGAGCGCGAGCGTGACGTTCTGCTTCACGTAAATCAGTGTAGCACGTATACACGTGTAATCAATGCGCTGTGGGTTCCGCGCGTCGAGCGCTCGGCGTCAGCTGCCCGCCTGTTCCCAAAATCCAGGAAAAACGGCTTCACGGCTACGATCCGGCTCGATCAGCCATGGACCAGAGCCGGATCCGCAACTTCTCGATCATCGCGCACATCGACCATGGCAAGTCGACGCTCGCCGACCGGATCCTTCAGGTGACGGAGACCGTCTCCGAGCGCGACATGCGTGACCAGTTGCTCGACTCGATGGAGCTGGAGCGCGAGCGGGGGATCACGATCAAGGCGCAGGCGGTGCGCGTCCAATGGAAGGGCCACGAGCTGAACCTGATCGACACGCCGGGCCACGTCGACTTCACGTACGAGGTCTCGCGCTCGCTCCAGGCGTGCGAGGGGGCGGTGCTGGTCGTCGACGCGGCGCAGGGGATCGAGGCCCAGACGCTCGCCAACGCGTATCTCGCGATCGAGAACGACCTCGAGATCGTCTCGGTCGTCAACAAGATCGACCTGCCGTCGGCCAATCCGGACGGTGCGGCGGCGGAGGTCGTCGAGCTGCTCGGCGGCTCGACCGACGACGTCGTCCGTATCTCGGCGAAGACGGGGGTCAACGTCGAGCAGGTCCTCGACGCGATCGTCGAGCGGATCCCGGCGCCGGAGGGCGTGGAGGACGCTCCCGCGCGCGCTCTCGTCTTCGATTCGAGCTACGACCAGTACCGCGGCGTGATCGCCTTCGTCCGTGTGGTCGACGGCCGGCTCGGCACGGGTGACGGCATTCGCGCGATGGCGATGGGCACCGACTTCGACGCCGAGGAGCTCGGCTTCATGTCGCCGCAGCGCGTCCCGGTCGAGGCGCTCGAGGCGGGCGAGGTGGGCTACGTCGTGACCGGGCTGAAGGACGTCTCGCGCCTGCGTGTCGGCGACACGCTGACGACACGCAGAGGCGGGGCGGCGAGCGCCCTCCCCGGCTACAAGGACGTCAAGCCGATGGTGTTCGCGGGCCTCTTCCCGACCGATTCGGACGACTACCCGGAGCTGCGCGACGCGCTCGAGAAGCTCAAGCTCAATGACGCGGCGCTCTTCTACGAGCCGGAGACGTCGCAGGCGCTCGGGTTCGGCTTCCGCTGCGGCTTCCTCGGGCTCCTGCACATGGAGATCGTCCGCGAGCGGCTCGAGCGCGAGTTCGATCTCGACCTGCTGGTGACCGCACCGAACGTCGCCTACAACGTGAGGCAGAAGAACGGTGGGTGGCTCGAGGTGCACAACCCGGCCGAGATGCCGCGCGAGATCGAGGAGGTGCAGGAGCCGTACGTCCGCGCGCAGGTGATCGTGCCGAAGGACTACGTCGGCGCGGTGATGGAGCTCAGCACCGAGAAGCGCGGTCGGTTCGACCACATGGAGTACCTCTCGGAGACGCGCGTCCTGCTGACGTACGAGCTGCCGCTCGGCGAGATCGTGCTCGACTTCTACGACCAGCTGAAGTCGCGCACGCGCGGCTACGCGAGCTTCGACTACGACATCGCCGGCTTCCGCGACGGCGAGCTCGCCCGCGTGGACGTGCTCGTCGGTGGTGAGCAGGTCGATGCGCTGTCACTCATCGCCCATCGCGACGCCGCGTACGAGCGCGGCAAGCTGCTCGTCGAGCGGCTGCGGGAGGAGATCCCGCGGCAGATGTTCGACGTCCCGATCCAGGCGGCGATCGGTTCCCGCGTGATCGCGCGAGAGACGGTCAAGGCGAAGCGGAATCCACCACCTTCGGGAAGTCGTAGAGCCCTCCCTGCCGGCACAGGATGATGTTCGCGGGCTTGATGTCGCGGTGGATGAGGCCCGACTCGTGAGCCTCGACGAGGGCGCCCGCCACCTCGTAGAGCGCGTGGATCACCCGCGCCGGCTCCAGGCGTCCGGCCACGGCCACCACCCTGTCGAGCGAGGCCCCGTCCAGCAGCTCCATGGCGTAGTAGAACAGGCCCTCCGGCGTGCGGCCGTAGTCGAAGATCGTGATCGTGTGCGGGTGGGTGAGGCGCGCGGTGAGCTGGACCTCCCGCTCGAAGCGCTTGAGGTTGGACGCGATCGCCTTCTCCGGGCGGAGCAGCTTGATCGCGGTGGGCCGCCGCATCATCCCGTGGTGCGCGCGGTAGACGACGCCCATCCCGCCCTCTCCGATCTTCGCCTCGATCGTGTACTGCCCGAGGCGGCGCGCGCGCCGCATCTCGGCGCGCAGCCCGAACACGACCCGCGAGACCACCGTGGCGCCCACCGTCACGATCGCCCACCAGATCGAGTACGTGATGGCGCCCACCACCGGGAAGTCCGCGGTTCGAAGCGCCGGCGCGCCGGCCGACGCCGGAGCGAAGAAGAAGGGCACCGCGACGAGGGGCAGGCCCAGGAGGGCGGTGAGGACGAGCGTCCGCAAAGGCGGGGCGGGGACGACCGCGGCCCGAAGGAGGAGGATGAGGCCCCCACCAGGATGATCGAGACCGACATGAACGCGTCGGCCGCCTTCGAGACGGCCAGCGAGCCCGGGTCGATGCCGGGGGACTGGGCCGCGAAGTGGGCGATGGACTCCGCCGCCAGGTAGCGCCCGTCCAGGGCGAGCACGCCGACGACCACCGCCAGCCCGATCCACTCGACGGCCAGCAGCTTCCCCCAGGAGCGACGCCCCCCCCGGCAGAGCAGCCACAAAAGACCGAAGAAGAGAGTCGAGACCCGGTCCAGGATGGCGCCGGTCCTCACGGAACGACGCCGGGTCCACCAGGAGCCCCACGACGTCGGTGCCGAGGGCGATGAGGAACACGGCCTTCCAGAAGAGCGCGAGGCGTCCCTGGAGGAACGCACGCTCCTCCTCGCTGTGGCTCGAGCCTCGAATCGGCTCCGCGCTCCCGGTGTCCATCCGCGCCCCTTATACCATCGCCGGCACGAGTCCGACGGGACGTGGGCGATCCGGCCGACCCGTCGCGCGGGTCTGCGTGCCGCGGCTCACGCAGACCCGCTGGCGCCGACGTCAGCTCTCGACGACCGCCTTGCGTGCGGGCTCCTGCCTGACGGTCGCTCTCGAGCATCACCTGGTTGTCGACGCCGAAGGCCAGCGTCCCGCGCGCGATGTGCCCGACGAGCTGCTGCTCCACCGGGCTGCCGACGACTCCCGTGAGCGTGATGCGCCCCTGCTCCACGACGATGCGGATCGGCGGGTGGACCCAGCTCGCGTACTGCACGAAGCGTTCGTCGCCGTAGATCCGGCGCACCAGCTCCTGCCGCAGCCGGTCGTCGAAGAACGAAGCGCCCTGGACGCGGATCTCGCTCTTGAGCCCCTTGACGCCGGGGATGCCGGCGACACGGTCCTCGATCTCGGTCTTGCGGTAGGGCTGGTTGACGGAGCCGCGCAGGATCACGACGCCGTCCTCGACACCCGCTTCGACGCTGTCGAACACGGTGTACCAGACGTAGCCCAGGGCGACCCGGTCGGCGACCTCCGCGCGAATCTCCGAGTCCTTGCGCTCGACGTCCGGAACGACCCGGATCTGGTTCACGACCGACTTCGACTCCTTGCGGGCGGCCCGCTCCGCGTCGAGGGCCGCGTCCATGCGTGATGCCACGCCGTCGAGCGTCACGGCGCCCTGCTCGACGCTCACGCGGACGTCCGCCGCGGTGTAGACCTTCGCCCGCGCCAGCCGCTGTTCGACCTTTCGCTTCGTCTCTGCGTCGTCCGCGCGCGCCGATGCCGGCACCGAGAACCAGGCTCGTCGCGGCGAGCGCAGCGAGCGCTCGGGTTCACGCACTCCGTCCACTGCCGTCAGACCTTGTCATGCTCTCTTCTCCTTGGCTTCGGGCCCGCTTGCCCGGCGGGCCCTGCATCGAGGTGGGAAGCAAGCGGCCTGCCAGCTGTGACGCCGCTCGCAGGCGCTCGAAGCAGCGTGAGATCGCCCCACCCTTCGCGAGGGCCGTCGCCCGGATGGGACGCTCGCGGGCCGGGGGGCGTCCGCTTTCTCGAGGACGCCGTTCGGCGAGCCGAGGCGTGGAGGCCGGCTGTCACAAGACGTCAAGTGGCCAACCCGCAAGATCTCGGCCAGCGGCTCGCCCAGCCGGGAGTTCCGTGGCCGCGATCAAGTGGGCGCCTCCTGCTCCTTCCGGTGCGCCTACGCGTGACGGTCCGGAACAGCCGCTGACGCACGCACAGGAGATGCTCGCGTAGACGAGTCGGACATGCGGGATCTCGACTTCTCGGCCTTGATACGTACGGCGGAGAGCCGATAATACGTACATGGGCAAGCTGACGCTGAGCGTGGACTCCTCGGTCGTGAGGCGAGCCAAGGACTACGCGGCTCGCCGCGGCACGTCCGTGTCGAGCCTGGTCGAGGGCTACCTGGATCTCGTCTCTCGCACCCCGGCAGGTCGGGCGGTGGTCACGCCGCTCCTGGCTGGTCTGCAGGCGGAACTCGAGGGTATGAGCGCCGACACGCGCGCCTACCGGAAGTACCTCGCCCGGAAGTACCGGTGACCCAGCCGCTCGTCGACGTGAACGTCGTCCTCGATGCCCTCCTCGGCCGGTGCGCCGCACGGTGTGGCGGCGGCAGGGCTCTGGGCTGCCGCGGGGAGAAGAAACACGTGCGCGCGCTGTTTCCGGCGCACGGTGTCACGACACTCTTCTACCTGTTGAGGCAGGCGAAGGGAGCGCCGACGGCTCGTCGGGCCGTCGAGAGCGTGCTCTCCGTGTTCAGCGTGGCTCCCGTGACGGGGGCGTCCTCCTGCGGGCCCTCTCCCTGGGTTGGACGGACTTGGAGGACGCGGTGTGCGCCGCCGCCGCCGAAGCGGTGGGGTGCGACTTGATCGTGACCCGCAACCCCGGCGACTTCCGCGGATCATCGGTGCCGGTGGTGGACCCCGCGACGGCTCTCAGCCTCCTGAAGAGTGGGGAGGAGCCGGAAAGTGTCTCCGAGAGAGCGCGCCGGTACGGGCCGAGGCCGGCGCGCCGCCGACGGCGCTGAAACGCCGCCGCCGAACGAACCGCAAGCGACAAGGCGAATCGGACCTCGCGCGGCAGTGACGTCGCGCACAATGCCGGGCGTAGACGATGGCTCGCGGGCGGCACGTGCCGCCGGCGGTGCCGGGGGCGGAGTGACGTAGGCCGAGCCGCGGCCCCTTCCCTCGAGGAAGCCGACGCTCAACGAGGGGCCGTGCCATGCCTGACCACGCCGGCTGGAGCCCGACGCGCCTCCGCACCGAGGCGATCGCCGCGGGCGATCCGGGCAGGCTGCGCAGGCGGTGGCGCTCCTCGAAGAGGCGCTGCGCCGAGACGGCGCCGACTGGAAGAGCGTCCGCCTTCTGGCAGCCCTCCTGGCCCGGCTGGGGCGGCGGCGGCCCGCGAACGATCTCTACCGACGCCTCGCCGCGCACTACGAGAGCGACCAGCTCCTCGCCAAGGCCATCTCGGTCTGGAAGATGGTCCTCGTGGGCGAGCCGGACTTCGTGAGCGCGCACGTCAAGCTCGGGGAGCTCTACGCGCTCGGGGGCTTCCGCGCCGAGGCACGGAAGCACTACCGCGAGGCCCTCGCCACGTACCGGGCGACGGCGCGGGCTCGAGAGGCGGCTCTCGTCGAGGACCGCCTCGCCGATCTCGACGAAGCGTCGAACCCGGGAAGGGGACACGGGCTCGCGACGACGGGGTCAAGGACGTGGACGACGCGGATTTCGTGGCAGGAACGTCTCGCACAGGGCCGCCTCTTCCGGCGCTTCGGCCTCGTCGACCTGGCTCGCGGCCAGCTCGCCGAGGTGATCGCCCGGTTCCCCGACAACGTCGAGGCGCGCCGCGAGCTTCGCGACCTGCTGCTGGAGGCCGGGCGCCACGAGGAAGCCGCCGCGCACGAGCGGCCCTCGCAAAGCCCGTGGACTGCGAGCGCGACCCGGTCGGCGACCTGGCAGGCCTCGAAGTCCCCACGAGCCCGGGCGAGGACGACGTTCCAGAGCTCGACCTCGAACTCGAGCCTCTCGCCCCGGACGATCATCTTGAAGTCGACCTCGACGACGAGTGGACGGGCGCCGGTCGGGAGATCCGCAGCGCCTTCGACGGGCAGGTGGACCGGGAGGACGCCGAGACCCGCTACGACCTCGGCATCGCGTACCGCGAGATGGGGCTTGTCGACGAGGCGATCGCCGAGCTGCAGCTGGCCTCGCGCGGCCCGAGCCGGGTGGTGGAGTGCGCGAGCCTGCTGGCCGCGTGCTTCCTCGACAAGGGCCTGCCGAAGCTCGCGGTCAAGTGGCTCGAGCGGGGACTCGCCGTGCCCGGCCTCAACCCCGACCAGGCCCTGAGCCTGCGGTACGACCTCGCGGGCGCCCACGAGGCCCGGGGGGACGAAGGTCTCGCCCTGGAGATCTACGTCGAGCTCTACGGCGAGGACGCCGGCTTCCGCGACGTGGCGGAGAAGCTGCGCCGCCTGCGACGGCACGGGGGACGGGCGGAGGCTCGCCAGGGTGCCGTTCATCCGTGACTTGGACGCGGGATGTCCCGCGGGAGGAGAAGACAGATGACCGTCCGAATCGGCGACCTGGCCCTGGCGGCGGGAGCCGTCACAGTCGAGCAGCTGGACGAGGCGCGGCGGTGGCAGGGCGAGCACCCGGGGCGCATCGGCGCGGCCCTCGTCAGCCTCGGCTACGTCACCGAGGCCCAGGTCACGGACCTCGTCGCGAAGCAGTACGGGCTCGCGGCAGTCAACGACCTCGACGCGCTGGAGGTGTCGGGCGAGGTGCTCGCGCTCGTCCCGCGCGAGCACTGCCAATCGCACTGCGTCCTGCCGCTCGACGCGGCGGGGCGCGCAGCTCCACCTGGCCATGGCGGATCCCACGAACGTCTTCGCGGTGGACCCGATCCAGTTCCGCACCGGGCTGCAGGTGAAGCCCGTCGTGGCGGCGGAGGGCGCCATCGCGCGGGCGGTCGGCGCGGCTCTACGGCGAGGAGAAGGGGCTGCGCATCGTCGACGAGGCCTCGAGGCGCCGTCTCGCCCGCGCGTCCGCCGCCGCCGCCGCGCCCAGGGTCGGAGCTCGACCGCACCGACATCGCCTTCGAGGGCGTCGAGATCGACGCCGACGCGCTCGGCGAGGACGAGGCCGAGATCGAGCAGCTCCGCGTGGGGCCGGAGGAGATCGACCTCGCCTCGCTCGCGCGGGGCAGCGCCGACCGGCCGGTGGTGGGGCTCGTCAACCGCATCCTCGTCGAGGCCTACCGCCGGGGCGCCTCCGACATCCACGTGGAGCCGTACGAGAAGGAGTTCTGCGTCCGCTTCCGGATCGACGGTGTCCTCGTCGAGTACGGCAACCTGCCGCACCCGCCTCCGCGAGACGGTGACGACGCGGATCAAGATCATGGCCAACCTCGACATCGCCGAGCGGCGTCTGCCGCAGGGCGGGCGCATCAAGATCCGGATTCGCCAGGACGACCGCGTGCGCGACCTCGACTTCCGCGCCTCGGTCCTGCCGACGCTGTGGGGCGAGAAGATCGTCCTGCGGCTCCTCGACAAGGCGAACCTCATGCTCGACATGACGAAGCTGGGCTTCGAGGAGGAGTCGCTGCGCCGGTTCCAGGCCGCCATCGCGAGGCCCTACGGGATCGTGCTCGTGACGGGCCCACCGGCTCCGGCAAGACGAACACCCTCTACTCGGCCATCTCCATCCTCAACAAGCGCGACACGAACATCCTCACCGCGGAGGACCCCGTCGAGTTCAACCTGCGCGGCATCAACCAGGTCCAGATCCGGGAGAACGTGGGCCTCTCGTTCGCGGCCGTGCTGCGCGAGTTCATGCGCCAGGACCCGAACATCATCCTCGTGGGCGAGATCCGCGACTACGAGACGGCGGAGATCGCGGTGAAGGCCGCGCTCACCGGCCACCTCGTCCTCTCGACCCTCCACACGAACGACGCCCCGTCCACGGTGTCGCGCCTCGTGAACATGGGCATCGAGCCCTTCCTGGTGGGCACCGCGGTGAACCTCATCCAGGCCCAGCGCCTGGTGAGGCGCATCTGCGCCCGCTGCAAGGCCGACGTCACGAGGGAGCTCCACGCGCGGAACCTGCTGGACGCGGGCTTCGATGCGGGCGAGATCGCGGACCTGAGGGTCCACCGCGGCCGCGGCTGCGAGGCGTGCAACGGCAGCGGCTACAAGGGCCGGGTCGGCCTCTACGAGGTGATGGAGATGAGCGAAGGCATCCGCGACATCGTCCTGGCCGGCGGCACCGCCGTCGAGATCAAGAGGAAGGCGCTCGAGGAGGGGATGCTGACGCTGCGCATGAGCGGCCTCGAGAAGGTCCGCCAGGGCGTCACGAGCCTCGAGGAGGTCCTGCCGCGAGACGGTGCGGTGAGGGAGGTACAATCAAAGGCGGAGCACGGAGTCACATGACACTGGCCGACCGCATCACCCTCGCGCCCGACGTCATGCAGGGGAAGCCCGTCATACGGGGGACTCGCATCACCGTGGACCTGATTCTCAGAAAGCTCGCCGAGGGCGCCTCCGAAGCTGAGATCCTGGATGCCTACCCGCACCTGAAGCTGGAGGACATCCGGGCCGCTCTCGCGTACGCTGCCGACACCGTCTCTCACGAGACGATCCTCTTCACGGGAGCGGCAGGGAACCCAACCGGCGCCTAGATGCGCTTCTCGCCGACGAGAGCTGTGACTTCGCCGTCGTTCGGGCGCTGCGAGATGAAGGCCACGAGGTGCTGGCGGTGGCGGAGACGGTCCGAACTCTGGCCAACCGCTTGCCGAGCTCGTTCACGGTGATCGAGCCCGGCCGCGTGCGGGTCGGTGCGACTCCGCAGCCGCGAGAATGAGATCGGATCCGGCATGGTGAAGGCACTGGCCGCGGAGCGCGGCGTCGACCGCGCGGGCGATCTCGACGCTGCCGCAGCTGCGTCGCCTGCTCTGGGCGGTCGGCCGGCTGCGCTCGGGCCGGCCGCTCAAGGCCAACGACCTCGCCGACCGAGTTCGAGGTGAACGTCCGCACGGCCTACCGCGACCTCGACTTCCTCCGCGACGACTGGCGCGTGCCGCTCGAGTTCGACCGGGCGCAGGGCACCTACCGGCTGACCGAGCCCACGGTCGCCCTCCCGCTCGTGCCGCTCAGCGAGGGCGAGCTCGTGGCCCTCTACTTCGCCGAGAAGGTGCTCGCGCAGTACCGCGGGCACGCCCTTCGAGGCCGACCTCACGAGCGCCTTCCGCAAGATCCAGGACCTCCTGCCGGGCGAGGTGCGCGTCTCGCCGGCCAGCCTCGACGACTTCCTGAGCCTCGACCCGGGCCCGCTGCACACGCCCGACGCGCAGGTCTTCCGCGACGTGCTGGCCGCGCTGCGCCTGCGCCGGCGGCTCCTCGTCCGCTACCGCAGCCTGAGCAGCAACCGCACCGCGGAGCGCACGATCCACCCCTACCACCTCTTCAACCACCACGGGGACTGGTACGTCGCCGGGTGGGACGAGGCGCGGAAGCAGATCCGCATCTTCGCCCTCCACCGCATCCGCCGCGCGACGCTCGCGACCGCGGGCTTCGAGTTGCGCCGGGCTTCCGCTTCGACGACGTTCATGGCCGACGCCTTCGGGGTCCAGAAGGGGGAGAAGCCGGTGGCCGTCTCCATCCGCTTCGCGCCCCGGCAGGCGCGCTGGATCCGCGAGCGCCGCTGGCACAAGACGGCGCGCGTGCAGGAGCGGCTCGACGGCGGGCTCGTGCTGCACCTGCAGGTCGCCGAGACGAGCGAGATCCGCCGCTGGGTGCTGCAGTTCGGCAGCGAGGCCGAGGTGCTCGCCCCGCAGTCGCTGCGGGACGTGGTCGCGAAGGAGCTGGCGGCGGCCCTGGGAGCCTACGGACCGCGGAAATCCCACCGAAGAGAGCGATAGCGGACCGTCCACGCAGAGTCGACACTTCCTGTCGCTCCTGACGCTTTTTGTCACGAGCGAGTCCGTCTCGCCGGCGTGTGGATGCGAGGAAGTCAGCCTCTTGCGGCATTCGTGGCGCGTGGCGCGTCCGTGTGACGTGCGGCACAGCGCTTGCTGTGGAGCGTGGCGTCGCCCTCTTCGACGACCAACGAGGACACCATGAAATCGAACCCGTTCTACGCCCTCAGTGCGTCCGCGATGCTGCTCGGCTGCTGGCTGCTGCGAGCGAGGCGCTCCACCTGCAGGCCGGTCAGCTCGGCGGACTCCTGACCCTCATGCTCGGTGCTGCAGCTCTACGAGGGGCTCCTCGTCGGCCTGGGCTCCTTCCTCGTGCGAACGGGCCGGGCGCCGCGAGACGGCGCCATGGTGCGCGTCCTCGAGTCGGTCTTCCTGATGGACGCGCCTCTTCTCGCCGCGGAGTGCGTGGCCGCGAACGCGCGTGTGGGCACCGCGACGGCCGCTCTGCTGGTGGCGCTCGCCGTGGCCAAGCTGGCGTGGGTCCGCCGCGCCCTCCCCGGCCTTCTGTCGGGTCGGGCGGCGGTGCTGCTCGGGGCGCAGGCGGGCTTCGTGCTCGCAGCGCCCGTGCTCGCGACGCACCTCGCGTCCTCCCGCGCCTTCGGCCCGATCGCGCTCTACGGGCTCTGGTGGGCCGCGGTGGCTCTCCCGCTCGCGCAGCGGC
>CAVVEN010000017.1:0-29921 GCA_963747125.1 uncultured Actinomycetes bacterium
CGCCCGCCAGATCCGGCTCGAATGGCTCGCCCGCGACCGCGGCGGCGCGGAGCAGCGCGAGCTCGTCCGCCGGCAGCGCCGCGAGCTCGTCGGCGAGCGACGCCGCCACGGCGGCCGGGACGGACACGCCTGCGACGTCGACACCCGGCTCGTGCGTTCCTGGGACGGCGCCGTCCTCGCGGGCGCGCTTGAGCTGCTCGAGGTAGAACGGGTTCCCTCCGGCGTGGCTGACCATGACCTCTGCCGCACGGGGATCGACCTCGCCGAGGAGCTCGGTCGACTGTGCTTCGTCGAGCTGCGCGAGCCGGATCCGGCGGACGGTCGGAATCGCGAGCGCGGTCGAGAGGCGCGCCGGTGCCCGGCCGGCGCGAAACGCGATCGCGAGCAGCACCGGAGCCTCGGGTGGGCGCTGCAGCAGCCCGGCGAGCAGCTCGATGGACGCCTCGTCGCTCCAATGGAGATCGTCCAGCACGACCACGAGCGGCCTCTCGTCCGCGAGGAGCTCGAGCAGCCGGCGCACGGCGCGGTGGGCCCGGTAGCGCTCGTCGGCAACCGTTGCCGGGGCGTCGTCGCTGCGCGGTCGGACGGATGGGATCACTCTCGAGAGCTCCTCCACGAGCTCCGCGCTCCAGCCGTCGCCGAGGTCGAGCTCCTGCGAGGCGACGTAGGCGTCGAGCGCGTCGACCCAGACGCTGAACGGCAGGTCGCGCTCGAACTCCGTCGCCGAGCCGGCGAGCACGAGGCACCCTGCCTCCTCCGCGCGGCGACGAAGCTCGGCGAGCAGATGCGTCTTGCCGATTCCGGGCTCGCCCTCCACCGTGACGCAGGCGGCCGGGCTCGCCGCCAGGCCGTCGAGCACCGCGCTCAGCTGCTCGAGCTCGAGGTCGCGCCCGATGGTCCGTCCGGCGCTCGAGTCGATACGCACGTGCGTGCACCCTACTCCGTTCGTCGCTCGGCTCAGGGAGACTCCCCGATGTTCCGAAGGCCGCACTCGGGCACGCTGAGCACATGCCATTCTTCCTTCTCCAGCACCGCCACGACCCGAGCGAGTGCGCCGCGGCCTACGCCGCCTGGACCGGCTTCAGGAGCCCGCTCCGCCACGGACTGGCGACGTCGAGCTGCCTTGCGGGCGGTCACGCCCTCTGGTGGCGCGTCCAGGCCGACGATGCCGTCGAGGCTCTGGCGCTGCTGCCGCGGTTCGTCGCGCGACGCACCGTGCCGGTCGAGATCCGCGACGTCGAGATCCCGTAGCAGGGACGTCGGTGAGGCCGAAATACCGCTGCCGCCGGGGTCGTTGACCCCGGTATGGCAAGCGCGGTAGACGTGTGAGATCGAGAACCGCC
The DNA here is from genome assembly GCA_963747125.1 of uncultured Actinomycetes bacterium. GTDB lineage: Bacteria > Actinomycetota > Thermoleophilia > Gaiellales > Gaiellaceae > Gaiella. The sequence continues at coordinate 1,344 of CAVVEN010000017.1, forward strand.
ACGCTCGGAGCGCTCTTCGCCACGACGACCGCGCTCGCCTGGGGCGGGCAGTTCGTCGTCGGCAAGTCGGCGCTCGGGAGCGTCGAACGCGTTCCCGCTCTCGACCGATCCGCTACGCGGTCGCGGCCGTGCTGTGGCTCGTCGTGCTCGCGGTGGTCGAGGGCCGGGCGCGCTGCGCCTCGATGGGCGCGGCTTGCGGCTCTTCTGGCTCGGCACGCTCGGCTTCGCCGGCTTCAACCTGCTCGCGTACACGGGCCTCGCGCACGCGCGGCCGCGAGACGCGCCTCGCTGATCGTCGCGCTCGGCCCGCTCCTGACCGCGCTCGTGCTGTGGCACCGCAGCGGCGTGCGCCCGGCACGACGACGTTCGTCGCTGCTCGGGGTCGCGCTCGCCGGCGTGGCGCTCGTGATCAGCGGCGGCCACCCCTCGTCGATCGTCGACGGCTCGGTCGGCTGGGGCGACGCGCTCGTCCTCGGCGGCGTGCTCAGCTTCGTGCTCTACGGCCTCGGCGCGGCCGAGTTCCCCGACGCTCTCGCCGCTCCGCTACACGGCGCTGACGGCCGGCCTCGGCTGGCTCTCGATCGCCGCCGCGACCGCGGTCGCGATCGCGCCGGGCTCGTCCAGCTCCGTCCGCCGACGAGCTCTGGTCGGTCACGCCGCAGATCGCGTACCTCACGATCCCGGGCGCGTTCGTCGCCGTGCTGACGTGGAACGCGGCGATCGCGACGCTCGGGCCGCAGAACACCGTCCTCTTCAGCAACCTGATCCCGGTCACGACGTTCGCGATCGAGATCGCGCGCGGCTACCGCCCGACGGCGTCGAGCTCGCTCGGCGCGGGGCTGACGATCGGCGCGCTCGTGGCGAACAACCTGCTCGTGCGGCGATCGCGCACACGGTCGACCGCGCCGCTTCCGCCGCGCGAGGCGGAGCTGCCCGAGGCCGCGTAGGACCGCGACGGCGCTCTCGCCTCACGCGGTGTCGTCCGCCTCCACCCGCGCGGGAGAAGTAGGCGGCGGTGCTGCCGTTCCGCGCACCGACCCGACGACGCTGCCGTCTCGGCCGATCGTGAGGGTGAGGCCGAGGCGCAGCCGCTGGTGGGTGGAGCGCAGTGCCGCGACGACGCGTGTCCCGTCGAGCGCCGTGATCTCGCCGTGGTACAGCGGGGTCGCCGTGCCCATCCGGACGCGGCTCTGCTCCATGGCCACGCCGCCGTCCTGCAGCGGGATGCCGTGGATCAGGATCTCGAGGTGGTCGTGCGTCCCTCCGCTCAGGGCACCGTCGATGCGCACGGTGAGACGTCCGCGATCGTTCACCGGCGCCACGGTCAGCCGACCGGCGTACCGGGCCGTGAAGGGCACGTGCACGACGGCGGGCGGTAGGGACGGCACCGTCGCGCGCGCGAGGCGCGGCCTCGGAGACGCAGCCGCAGCGCGCGTCGGCCGCACCGCCGTCCCGCCGGCCCGCGCGGACCAGCCGGGACCGAACGGCCCCGTGACGGACCAGGCAACGGCCGCGAGTACCGCGGCGCCTGCCGCACCCGCCGCGAGCGGACGGCGGCGCGAGTCTCGTCCCGCCGGAGCGACCAGCCTGACGGCGAGCAGCGTGCCGACGAGGCCGACGCTGCCCGCGTAGACGGCGGCGGCCCAGATGGTCCGGGTGTCGCTGCCGGTACCCAGGCCGTGGAGCGTCGCCGCCGCATAGACGGCGAAGGCGAGCACGTGAATCCGCCGCCAGAGGCGATGACCGATCCTCTGCCGCAGGCGCGAGCTGATCCACACGGCGAGGAGCAGGTAGAGCGAGACGATGCCGAGGCTCATCCACAAGGGGCGGTAGTGGGTCGCGAACGGCACGACCACGGCCTGCAGGCCGAAATGCGTGAAGGGGTCGACCGCGACGGCGAGGACGTGGACGACGATGAAGACGAGGGCCAGCAGCGAGATGTAGCCATGCAGCTCGTTGGTGACGAGGCGTGGCCAGCGACTCGACTGCCAGCGGTTCCGGAGAACGAGCCCCAGTGCGACGGCCCCCGTCAGGAGGACGTACGAGACGAGGCCGCCCGCGCGCGCCGTGTCCCAGGTGATCGTGCTCCAGCTGCTCATGGGCCAACCCTGGTTGGCCCATGAGCGGGGAGGGGTGTGGGGAACCGGGAGGTTCCCCATGCCCTCCAGAAGAAGGGGGCCCGTGGGGGAAACATGGTCTCCCCCACGAACGCGAGTCGCAGGCGAGCGTTGCTCATGCGGCGTAGGAGGCCTCGCGCCAGGGCCACCGCCCGACCCGTATCCGCACCCCCGCCCTCGCGACGAGCAGGCCGGCGAGGCCGAGGCGCTCGAGCAACCGCGGGCCGAGCAGCGGCCCGGCCACGAACGCAGCGGTCGCGCCGACCTCCGCGGACCGGCAGGTCCCGCCGGCCACGGTCACCTCGCAGAGCCCGCTCGTGGCGGGGTCGCCCGTGCGCGGGTCGACGAGATGGTGCCGCGACGCCTCTCCCTGCATCCACCGGCGTCGCGCGACCCCGGAGGTCGCCAGCGCCCCCCGCACGAGCGGGACGACCGGCCCCTCCGGGTCGTCCCCCACCCGCACCCCCCAGGCACGATCGTCGGGCGGATGTCCGAGCACCGCGAGGTCACCCCCGGCGCTCACCAGTGCAGCCTCCATCCCGAGCCCGGCGAGCAGCTCGAGCGAGGCGTCGACGGCCATTCCCTTCGCGATCCCGCCCAGGTCGAGACCGCTTCCCTCCGGGAGTGTGACGAGCCCGGCGGAGCGGTCGACGACGATCCGCCGCCAGGCGCCGCCCCCCCGGGGGCGCCCGGCTGCGGTCTCCGCGTGGCCGATCTGGTCGAACGGCCTGTCGTAGCCGAGGCGGACGAGCTCGTGTCGGAGCGTGGGATCGAAGAGGCCGCCGGTTGCGCGCGCCGCGGCGAGGGACGCCTCGACCGCGCTCAGCAGGATCCGGCCGACCGGAACGGGCGCGCCCGCCCGCGCATTGAGGCGGGAGAGGTCGCTCTCCGGACGAAAGCGGCTGAGCGCGGCCTCCCACTCCTCGAACAGCCCCTCGACGGCCCGTGCGCCGTCAGGGGCACGCGCGCCGGACGCGAGAACGTGAACTTCAGTGCCCATCGCCCGGAAGTGGTGCGACGACAGTCCATGCGGGACCATGAGCTCATGAGACATTCGTCTGGGCGACCGGGGGTGGAGGCGGCGCCGGCGAGGCGTCGTCGAACGCGAAGCTGTCGGCGCGCTGGTCGAAGTACGTTGCGGTGAGAGGCGCGGCCGGCGGCGGCACCGCGACCGTTGCGTGGCGCTTCGACGAGCCGACGGCGTGCTGGGCGGCAAGGCCGAGGAAAGCGGCGAAGCCGAGCGCGGAGGCGATCGCGGCGCGCTGCCGCAGCACCACGAGCCGCTGCCGATGCCGGCGCTTGGCGCGTTCGCGCGTCTCGATCGACTCCACGTGGCCGACGGTAGGCAGCCGACATGAGAGCGCGATGAGAGCCCGTCAGGCTGTACGACGGGCGTGCGTAGGAAGGGAGATCCAGACGTCCGCCCCGTTGCCGTTCGGGGCGATGCCGGCCGTCCCGCCGTGTGCCTCGGCAATCGCCTGAACGATCGCGAGGCCGAGCCCGCTGCCTCCACGCGCCCGCACGTCGTCGCCCCTCGAGAACCGCTCGAACGCACGCCCGGCGAAGCCCGGCGGAAAGCCGTGACCCTCGTCGGTGACGTGGATCTCCGTCGCGTCGCCGGCCGTCCGGGCGGTGATCGCGACCGCGCCGTCGCCGTACCCGAGAGCGTTGTCGACGAGGTTGCGGAGCGCCTGCTCGAGGCGAAGCCGATCCGCATCCACCTCCGTCCGCGGTGGGATCTCGACGGTGAGCCGCCTGTGCTCGGCCGACGCCCTGTCCTCGAAGCGAGCTGCGGTCGAGTGGGCGAGCTCCCCCAGGTCGACCGGCTCGACGCGGAGCGCCAGCCCGGCCTGGTCCGTGCGCGCGATCAGCAGCAGGTCCTCGGCGAGCAGCACGAGCCGGTCGGTCTCCTCGGCCGCCGAGCCGACCGCTGCACGCAGCTCCGCCGCGCTCCTCGGGCGGCGGAGGGCCAGCTCGAGCTCCGCCTTCAGGAGCGCCAGCGGCGTGCGCAGCTCATGGCTCGCGTCCGCGACGAAGCGGCGCTCGTGCTCGAGCGCGGCCTCGAGGCGCGCGAGCATGTCGTTCAGCGTCTCCGCCAGGTCGCGGATCTCGTCCCGACTGCGCGGCACCGGGAGCCGCGCCCCGGTGGTCGTGGCAGAGATCGCGCTCGCCCGGCGCCGCATCGACTCGACCGGCCGAAGCGCGGCGGCCGCGAGCAGGTAGCCGCCGAGGGTCGCGAGGAGCAGCCCGACCGGGCCGGCGACGATGAGGCCGCGAAACAGATGGTGGAGCGTCTCCTCGGTCTGTCCGAGCGGCCGGGCGACCACCAGCACGTGCCCGTCGTCGGGGGCGGCGAGCGCCCGCCAGCGATTCTGCTCGCCGGCGCCCAGGGAGACCGTCGTGAGGACCGTGCCCTTCCGTGCAGCGGTCAGGGTCTGCGGATCGAGGATCGTCGGCAGCGACGCCGGATCCGACCGGACGACCCGCCCGTCCCGGTCGACGAGCTGGACGACGGTTCCCGACCCGCGCGCGTCGTCGTCGAGGAGCGAGCCCTCGTCGGCACGGCCCACGGACTCGGCCGCCTGCGCGCGCAGCGCCTGGTCGACCGAGCTTCGGAGCGCATCCTCGACCCGAAGGTAGACGAAGGCGCCGAGCGCGACGAGCAGCACTGCCATCGAGACGGCGAACGCGGCCGCGAGCCGCCAGCGGATCGGGATCGCCCTCAGCACGCGTCGGGCTCGCGCAGCCGGTAGCCGACGCCGCGCACCGTCTCGAGCGAGACGCAGCCGAACGGGCGGTCGATCTTCTCGCGGAGGTAGCGCACGTACACGTCGACGATGTTGGAGCGTGTCTCGTACGCCATGTCCCACCCCCGCTCGAGCAGCTCGAGCCGCGAGAGCACCTGCCCCGGATGCCGCATGAAGACCTCGAGCAGCGTGAACTCCTTCGCGGACAGCTCGATCGCGGTGCCGTTCCGCCAGGCGCGGTGCGTCGCCGGGTCGAGCCGGAGCGTCCCGACCTCCAGCACGGTTGGCCGCTCGACGGGACCGCGCCGCGTCAGCGCACGGAGGCGGGCCAGGAGCTCGGGGAACGAGAACGGCTTGACGAGGTAGTCGTCGCCGCCGACGTCGAGGCCCCCAACTCGGTCCTCGACGCTGTCGCGCGCGGTGAGGAACAGCACCGGCGTCCAGACGTCCGCCGCGCGGAGCTCGCGGCAGACCTCGAACCCGTCCTGGCCCGGCAGCATCACGTCGAGGACGATCGCGTCGTACGGCTTCGCGCGGGCCATCCAGACCACGTCCCCGCCCGTCGTCGCGACGTCCGTCGGGTGGCCCTCCTCACCGAGGCCCCGCGCGAGCAGGCCCGCGAGCTTTGGTTCGTCCTCGACCACGAGCACACGCATGGCACGCATTGTGGTGCGCGCACGTGAGCCGGCGATGAGTCTCATCGTCCTCTCATCCACGTCCGCTCCCATAGGCCCGTGCTCGACGTGCGGCGACAGAGGGTGAGGGGGACGCGCGTCGCCGCGCGCTCCGTCGTGCGGACGGGCGGCAGCGAGGGCAACAAGCGCCTGACCGCGGCGACGGGGGCAGTCCTCCTCGTGCTGCTCGCCGCCGAGGGGGTCACGCTGATTGCGATCCGCCCCCTCGTGTCGGCGCACGTCTTCCTCGGCATGCTGCTCCTGCCGCCCGTCGGCCTGAAGGTGGCCACCACGGGCTACCGCTTCGCGCGCTACTACACGGGGAGCCGCGCCTACCGTGAGGACGGCCCGCCGCACCCATTGCTTCGCCTGCTCGGGCCGTTCGTCGTGCTGTCGACGGCGGCGCTGTTTGCGAGCGGCGTAGCCCTGGTCGTGCTCGGCCCGGAGGAGCACGGCGTGCTCGGTCTCCACAAGGCGAGCTTTGTCGTCTGGTTCGCCGCAATGGCGGCGCACGTCCTTGCGCACGTGCTCCCGCTGCCGCGACTGGCCGCTGCCGACTGGCGACGGGAGGAAGCGCTCCCCGGCTCGTCGCTGCGCCGCTGGCTGCTGGCCGGCTCGCTCGTCGCCGGTCTGATCCTCGCCGTCGCCACCGTCCACCTGGCCGGGCCCTGGCACCAGGTCGTCGAGTTCGACGGCTAGGGCGCGACTTCGACAACGTCCGCAAGCGGAATCCGAAGCGCCGCAGTGTCGTATGCTCGACACGCGGCTCCTTTGGCGTCCCCTGAAGAGGAGGAATCGGTGTACCCACCGCGGTTCGACTACCTCGCACCTGCGACGCTCGAGGAGGTGGTCGAGGCGCTCGGCGAGCACGAGGGGTCGAAGGTGATGGCCGGAGGCCAGAGCCTGATCCCGGTGCTCAAGCTGCGCGTCGCCGTCGTCGACACGGTCGTCGACATCAACGGCGTCCCCGGGCTCGACACGATCGAGGAGGACGGTGGGGCCCTCCGGATCGGCGCGCTCGTCCGGCACTCCGCGGCGGAGCGCTCGCCGCTCCTGCAGGGACGCTACGGCCTGCTGGGCGCCACCGCGCGGCTCGTCGCCGATCCGCTCGTGCGCAACCGCGGCACCATCTGCGGCTCCCTCGCACACGCCGACCCGCAGGGCGACTGGGGCTCGGCGATGATCGCCGCTCGGGCAAGTATCGTCGTCCGCGGGCCGAACGGCGAGCGGACGATCCCCGTGGAGGAGCTCGCGCTCGGCCCGTTCTCCACGACCCTCGCGGCCGACGAGGTGATCGTCGAGGCCCGCGTGCCCGACCCCGGCGCGCGAGCGGGCGGGACGTACCTCAAGCTCGAGCGGAAGGTCGGCGACTTCGCGACCGCGGCCGTCGCCGTGCAGGTGAGCCTCTCGAACGGCCATGTCGGCGAGGCGGGCATTGCGCTGACCGGTGTCGGGGCGACGAACCTTCGCGCGACCGCCGCGGAGGACGCGCTCCGCGGCAGCGAGCCGACCGACGAGGCGATCGCCGCTGCCGCGAGGCTCGCCGCCGAGGCGGCGGAGCCGCAATCCGACAACCGCGGGAGCGCCGAATACAAGAGGAGCGTCGTGCGCGTGTTCTGCGAGCGCGGCCTTCGCACCGCGATCTCGGCCGCCCGGGCCGGCGAGGAGTAGGACATGACCCAGCTCGAATCACCCGGCACCGCCGCGGGCCTCCACACCGTCGAGGTCACGGTCAACGGGCAGCCCCGCTTCGCCGAGGTCGAGGCCCGGCTCCTGCTCGCGCACTTCCTGCGCGAGTCCCTGGGCCTCACCGGGACGCACCTCGGCTGCGACACGACGAGCTGCGGCGCGTGCTGCGTGCTCGTCGACGGGACGCCCGTCAAGTCCTGCACGATGCTCGCCGTCCAGGCGAACGGCACCGAGATCACGACCGTCGAGGGCCTCGCCGCGGGAGGCCAGCTCCACCCGATCCAGCAGGCATTCCACGAGGAGCACGGCCTGCAGTGCGGGTTCTGCACGCCCGGGATGATGCTGACCTCGGTCGCGCTCCTGCAGGAGAACCCGAGCCCGACGGACGAGGAGATCCGCTGGGCGCTCTCGGGCCAGATCTGCCGGTGCACGGGGTACCAGAACATCGTCAAGGCCGTGCAGAGCGCGGCGACGACCATGAGGGAGGCGTGATGTCAGCGACGCACGAGGTCCGCGGCGTCGGCCACTCCGTGAAGCGCAAGGAGGACGCGCGCTTCATCCGCGGGAAGGGCCAGTACTTCGACGACATCACCCTGCCCGGGATGCTCCACATGGAGATCCTCCGCAGCCCCTACGCCCACGCCCGCATCAACTCGATCGACACCTCGGCCGCGGCCGCGCTGCCCGGGGTCGTCGCGGTCGTCACCGGCGAGCTGATGGCGCAGCACAACCTCGCGTGGATGCCAACCCTGTCGGGCGACACGCAGGCCGTGCTCGTCACCGACAAGGTGCGCTACCAGGGCCAGGAGGTCGCCTGCGTGATCGCGGAGTCGGCCTACGTGGCGAAGGACGCGCTCGAGCTGATCGAGGTCGACTACGAGCCGCTCGACGCAGTCACGAGCCCGCAGCAGTCGTCCTCGCCCGACGCACCGCTGATCCGCGACGAGAAGGAAGGGCAGACGGACAATCACGTCTACCACTGGGAGGCGGGCGACAAGGACGCGACCGATCGGGCCTTCGGTGAGGCCGACCACGTCGTCTCGCTCGACACCTTCTACCCGCGCTGCCACCCGGCGCCGCTCGAGTGCTGCGGCTGCATCGCGGACGTCAACCCGGCGACGGGAAAGGCGACGATCTACCTCACCTCGCAGGCGCCGCACGCGCACCGGACGCTCTTCGCGATCGTGGCGGGCCTGCCGGAGCAGAACATCCGCATCATCAGCCCCGACCTCGGCGGCGGCTTCGGCAACAAGGTGCCGATCTACCCGGGGTACGTCGTCGCGACGGCGGCGTCGCTCCTGATCGGCCGGCCGGTGAAGTGGGTCGAGGACCGCACCGGCAACCTGATCTCGACCGGGTTCGCCCGCGACTACCACATGCGCGGAGAGCTGGCGGTCAAGGGCGGGAAGATGACCGCCCTGCGGGCGACGCTCCTCTCCGACCAGGGGGCGTTCTACGCCGACGCGCAGCCGACGAAGTTTCGCGCCGGGCTGTTCCACATCGTCACGGGCTCGTACGACATCCCGGCAGCGCACGTCGTGGCCGACGGCTGGTACACGAACAAGGCGCCCGGCGGGGTCGCGTACCGCTGCTCGTTCCGGGTGACGGAGGCCTCGTACCTGATCGAGCGCCTCGTCGACAACGCCGCACACGAGCTCGGCGTCGACGCGACGCAGTTCCGGCTCGACAACTTCATCCAGCCCGAGCAGTTCCCGTACGAGTCCGCGACCGGGTTCGTCTACGACTCGGGCAACTACCCCGAGGCGATGCGGATCGCGCTGGAGAAGCTCGGCTACGAGGAGCTGCGCCGCGAGCAGGAGGAGGCGCGCAAGGAGGGCCGGCTGCTCGGGATCGGGATCGCGTCGTTCACCGAGGTCGTCGGCGCGGGCCACGGCAAGGAGTACGACATCGCCGGCCTGCGCATGTTCGACTCGGCGGAGCTGCGCGTGCACCCGACCGGGAAGGCGATCCTCAAGCTCGGCGTCAAGTCGCAGGGTCAGGGCCACGAGACGACGTTCGGGCAGATCGTCGCGCAGGAACTCGGGATCCCGACCGAGGACATCGAGGTGCAGGAGGGCGACACCGACAACACGCCGTACGGCCTCGGCACCTATGCGAGCCGCTCGACGCCGGTCGCGGGCGCCGCGACGACGGTGATCGCGCGCAAGCTGCGCGACAAGGGCAAGGAGATCGCCGCGCACCTGCTCGAGGCGTCGGCCGACGACATCGAGTTCGAGGCCGGCAGCTTCTTCGTCAAGGGCTCGCCGGAGCGCTCGAAGACGATCCAGGACGTCGCGTTCGCGGCCTACACGAACCTGCCGGACGGGATGGAGGCCGGGCTCGAGGGCGTCACGTACTACGACCCGCCGAACATGACCTTCCCGTTCGGCACGTACGCGGTCGTGGTCGAGGTCGACCGCGGCACCGGCCAGTGGCGTCCCGTCAAGATGGTCGCCGTCGACGACTGCGGCGTGCGGATCAACCCGATGATCGTCGAGGGCCAGATCATGGGCGGGCTCACCGAGGGCTACGCGATCGCGGCCATGCAGCTGATCGACTTCGACGAGGACGGCAACTGCATCGGCTCGAACTTCACCGACTACCTGATCCCCACCGCGTGGGAGACGCCCGAGTTCGACCTCGGCGAGCTGACCACGCCGTCGCCGCACCACCCGCTCGGCGCGAAAGGCGTCGGGGAGTCCGCCACGGTCGGCTCGCCGGCGGCGTACGTCAACGCGGTGATCGACGCCTTGTGGCACGCGGGGGTGAAGAACATCGACATGCCGCTCACGCCCGACAAGGTCTGGGGCGCGATGCACGAGGCGGGAATCGCGGAGTGACGGAGCCGCGCGGGAGGCTCGATCGCAACGCGGTGCTCGTCGAGGCCGGCCGCCTCGCTGCAGAGGGGCGTCCGTTCGTCCTCGCCACGGTCGCCTCGGTCAGGCGACCGGCCTCGGCCCGGATCGGCGACCGCGGCATCGTCACCCAGGACGGGAGGCTCGTCGGCTGGGTCGGCGGCGCATGCTCCGAGCCCGCCGTCGTGCGGGAAGCGCTGCGCGCACTTGCCGAGGGCACGACCCGGCTGCTCCGCATCTGCCCGCCGGGAAGCTCCGTGGGAGAGGAGGGCGTCGTCGTGGCCGAGAGCTCGTGCGCGTCGGAGGGGACGGTCGAGGTGCTGATCGAACCGCAGCTGCCGCAGCCGCTGCTCGCGGTCGTGGGCGACAGCCCTGCTGCGGTGACGCTCCGCGATCTCGCGGCCGCGATCGGCTGGGCGGTGACGACCGACCTCGCGGCCGGCGCCGAGGCGGTCGTCGTCGCGACGATGGGTCGCGGCGACGCCGAGGCGCTCGACGCGGCGCTGGCGACCCCCGCGGGCTACATCGGGCTGGTGGCGAGCGCCAAGCGGGCCGGCGTCGAGCTCGCAGCCCTGCGCGAGCGCGGGCTCGACGAGGAGACGCTCGCGCGCGTCCGCAGTCCGGCCGGGCTCGACCTCGGCCCGCTGACCCAGCCGGAGATCGCCGTCGCGGTGCTGGCGGAGCTGGTCGCCTGGCGCCACGTTCGGGGCCCGCTCGGCGAGCTGCCGGTCGAGGCCGTCGACCCGGTCTGCGGCATGACGGTCGCCGTCGGGTCGGACACGCCGAGCGTCGTGCACGATGGCACGACCTACTGGTTCTGCTGCCCGGGCTGCCGCGGCAGGTTCGCGCGCGACCCGGCAAAGTTCCTCGCGTCCGCCTGAACGGCAGGTCGGCGATCAGGTGGGCGTCGGCTCGCCGCCGAGCGACTGCGCCACCGCCGAGCACTCCGCGAGCGCCGCCTCGAGGTCCTCGACGATCTCCTGCGCGATGACGTCGGGCGGCGGCAGGTTGTCGGTGTCCTCGAGCGACTCGTCGCGCAGCCAGGTGATGTCGAGGATCGCCTTGTCGCGCGCGACGAGCTCGTCGTAGGCGAAGCGGCGGAACCGCTCCGACTCCGCTCGCGCTGCGGCGATCTTCGGCCGAGAAGCACGTCGACGAAGTCGGCGAGGTGCTCGGCGCGCAGCGGGTTCTGCTTGAGCGTGAAGTGCATGTTCGTGCGCAGGTCGTAGACCCAGAGCTCGCTGCGTCCACGGCGTCTCCGACGCGGGCTTGCGGTCGAAGAACAGGACGTTCGCCTTCACGCCCTGCGCGTAGAAGATGCCGGTCGGCAGCCGCAGCAGCGTGTGAACGTCGCACTCGTGCGAGGAGCTTGCGCCGCACCGTCTCGCCGGCGCCGCCCTCGAACAGCACGTTGTCGGGCACGACGACCGCGGCACGGCCGTCGATCGTCGAGCAGCGTCTTGACGTGCTGGACGAAGTTGAGCTGCTTGTTCGACGTCGAGGCCCAGAAGTCGTCGCGCACGACGACGAGGTCCTCGCGGCCGACCTCGCCCTCGTCGTTGACGATCGTCATCGACGACTTCCGCCCGAACGGCGGGTTCGTCAGCACCATGCTCGAACCGCTCGCCCGGGTCGGCCTTGAGCGCGTCGTCGACGGCGATCGGCGCAGTCGTGCTCCTCGTCGCCGATGCCGTGCAGCAACAGGTTCATCACGCAGAGCCGCGCGGTGTTGTCGACGATCTCCCAGCCGCGCAGCGCCTCGTAGCGCAGGTGGCGCTTCTCGTCCGGGTCGAGGCAGGTGGTTGGCGGCGATCGACTCGTGCGCCGCGAGCAGGAACCCGCCGGTGCCGCAGGCCGGGTCGGCGATCCGCGTGCCCGGCTCGGGGCGCATCACCTCGACGATCGCCCGGATCAGCGGCCGCGGGCGTGAAGTACTGGCCGGCGCCCGACTTGACGTCCTCCGCGTTCTTCTCGAGCAGCCCCTCGTAGGCGTCGCCCTTCACGTCGGCGTCGAGCGTCAGCCAGCTCTCGCGGTCGATCAGGTCGACGACGAGGCGCCGCAGCTTGGCCGGGTCCTGGATCCGGTTCTGCGCCTTGCGGAAGACGACGCCGAGCATCCCGGGCTTGCGCCCGAGCTCGTCGAGGACGTGGCGGTAGTGGACCTCGAGCTCGTCGCCGTCGCGCTCGAGCAGCGACGGCCAGTCGAGCCCGTCGGGGACGACGGCGGGCCGCGAGAACGGCGGCTTCGTCTGCTCGTCCGCCATCTTGAGGAAGAGCAGGTAGGTGAGCTGCTCGACGTAGTCGCCGTACGAGAGCCCGTCGTCGCGCAGGACGTTGCAGTAGCTCCAGAGCCGCTGGACGAGGCCGTTCTGCGCGCTCACGCGAGATCCGCCTCGATCGCCTCGACAATCGCTCGTGCGTGAGTCAGGGCTTCGGCTGCGTCCGAGATGCCAACCACCTCTCCGTCGTACTCGGCGTCGTTGCGCACGATGCGCATGTTCTCGAACGCGACCAGGTGCTCGTCGGCGACGCGACCGGCAAGCGCCGCTTTGGCGTACCGACCGGTCTGGAGGTGCGCACCGAACCGCGACCTCACGCGAAGGCCGTTCGCGCGCATGTGGGCGGTGATCGCCTTGCGTGCGCCGTCATAGGCGAGCGTGAATGCGCCCGTTGGATCGACGCGGCCGGCGGCTTTCGCTCCGCGCAGGTGCGCTTTCGCGGCATCGAGCTCATGCTGCGCCGCCACGGCGTCCGCCACGACTCGCGCGACCACGCCCTCCGCCACCAACCCCTCCACCGCGTCTGCGCTCAATCGGGGCCCTCTGAGAGGCGGATCGGTACGAGCGGGCCGTTCCGGACATCCTGGAGGAACCCGCTCGCGGCAGCGCGCCAGTCCTCAGGAGACACGATCACTGCGTTGACGTCGCGGCCGAGTACACCGCTGAGCTGCCTCTCGGCGCCGGCGAGGGCGATACGAGCGGGACGACCCACCACGAGGACGTCGATGTCCGCGGGCGCGAGTCCCGGCTCCCCGTGATACCGCGCCGCCCAGGACCCGTAGATGTACGCCTCGTCGATGCCGCCGATGGCAGACAGCGCGGGGCCAAGGACGGTGTCGGGGCCGAACGCCTTGACGAGCAGGCCGTACAGCTCGCGGTAGAACGGCGACCGCTCGTCGGGGTGGAGGAGACGCTGGCGCCCGACCCGTTGCGAGCGGATGAGCCCCGCGGCTTCCAGCCGATCCGCCTCGCGCTTCAGACCACCGCGGTCGACGCCGAGCTCGCGCGCGAGCTCGGCGATCGGCGCCGGCCGGTCCGGCTGGAGGTAGACGCGAGCAAGGAGCCGTCGCTGCCCGTCTGACCGGAAAAGAGGGAGGAGAAGCGACGGCTGCGTTCGCATCGTTGTCTATATATCATCAATTGATGCTTTTTAGACATCATCTGTGGGTGTGAGGCGGCTCGCGAGCCGTCCTTGAATTGTCACGCGGGGCGACGACGCGGAGCCCGAGATCCGTCGCAGCGGCCGTCATGCGCTCGTCGTACGTCACGAGTTGCGCCAGGTCTGCGCCGAGCTCTCGGGCCGTGGCCAGGTGGATCGCGTCGAGGGATCGCAGCTCGAAAGGGAGGAGCGAGCCCGCGGCGGTGAGGATGCGGTCGTTCACGCGGAGCACATCGATGCGCGATAGCACGTCCTGCCCGCGGCGCTGGAGCGCCGGGCCGAGAGGGAGGAGCGCTCGCGCCACCTCGGTGCGAGCGATGGCGCTCGCGACGAACGGCTCCCGACGGCGCAGGTAGCGCCGCAGAGCACGAGACTCAGGCTCCTCGTTCGCGAGCTTGACGATGGCGGACGGATCGAGATAGGTGGCGCGCTCAGCGCTCATCGCGCCTCAACCGCGCAAGCACAGCGGACGCGGGCTCCTGCCCCGTTGGAACGGGCAACGGCTCCGGGAGGTCGTCGAGGCGCCCGATAGCAGGCGTGATCTCGCCAGCCACGCGGAGTCGCTCGAGCGGGCTGCTGTCGGGGATGGGTGCGAGGACCGCGACGGGTCGTCCGCGATCGGTGACCTCGATCGTCTCGCCGGCAGCGACCCGACGGAGCAGCTCGCTCGCCCGCTGTCGCAACTCCCTGATGCCCACGCTGGCCACGTGCTACTTGTAGCACAAAGGCGCTCCGCAGTCGACGGTCCGAACCAACCCTCTACAAGTGACACAGTGTTACTTGCGCCCTGACGGGCGGCGAGTTGTTGGCGTCCATCTCGTCGCTCGATGACGTGGATCGCGCGCGGATAGGCGTGGAGCTCCCGGTACGCGGCGATGTCCGAGATCACGCGGACGAACTCTCGCTCCATGGCGCCTCGGGCCTTGGCATCGCCGGCGATCCAGATCCGGAACGCGTTTGCCGCTCGATCCGCGCGCGTGTTGCCGATCGTTGTCATCCGTTCTCAGAATAGACGACAACCAGGTCAGCCGCGCGGGCGTCCTTGCGTGTTGCTCGGATGCTCACATCGGCGCGAACGCGCTCCGCGCGGATGCGGGCGAGGAGGTGCTTGGCTGGCTCGTCGGTCGGGTCCTGGGGGACGAGCTCGCCGCGGAAGGCGCGCTCGAGGATCGCCCGGCGGAGCGACCTGGAGCGACGCTGCGCCCGCTCGATCGCGGCGCGCAGCGCGTCGATCGCCGAGAGCTGCTCCTCGACCCGGGCGACGATCCGGCGTTGCTCGGGTCGACGAGCTCGAGGTGTTCGCGCAGCCCGATGTCTGCGTGCTCCGCCTGCGGGATCGCGGCGCACTCCACGCCGGCTGACCCGGGACGGCTCGCCGCCGCAAGCCCGACTGGTTGACTGACGGCGTGACGGGCTCCACGGGCCTGGAGCGACGCCGGGCCCGTGAGGGCCAGCTCGCGATCCTCGTCGCCGCGATCGCCTGGTCGACCGCCGGCCTCGCGCAGCGAGGCCTCGACGCCACCCCGGCGACGCAGGTCGCAGGCCGAGCGGCGTTCGCCGCCGTCGCGCTCTTCGGGCTCGTGCTCGCGACCGAGCGCAGCGGAACCCGGCGCGCGTTTCGCAGGATGGGCCGGTCCGGGCTCGCGATGGCCGTGTGCCTCGCGATCTCCTCCGGGTCGTTCCTCCTCGCGCTGAACTACACGACGGTCGCCAACGTGCTCTTCATGCAGGCGGCGGCGCCGATGATGGCCGCTCTGCTCGCCTGGGCGCTCCTCTCAGAGCCCATCGATGGCCGGACGTGGGTCGCGCTCGTCCTCGCGGGGGCCGGTGTGGTGCTGATGGCCGCCGGGTCGTTCGACGCGGGGACAACGGCAGTCGTGCTCCCGCTCGTCGTGACCGCGTCGTTCGCCGCAGTGATCGTGATCGCGCGACACCGGCGCGAGGTGTCGATGATGCCCGCGACGTTCGCCTCGCAGCTGATCGTCGTGGCGGCGTTTCTCCCGTTCCTCGACGCGGCTTCCGCGAGCCGGAGCGACTGGGCGATCCTCGCCGCGCTCGGCGTCGGCCAGATGGGCCTGGGGCTCGCCTTCCTGACGATCGGCGCGCGGCTGATCCCGCCCGCGCAGGTGGCGATCATCTCGCTGCTCGAGGTCGTGCTCGGGCCGCTCTGGGTGTGGCTCGCGTACGACGAGCGCCCGTCGGCGGCGACGGTTGCGGGCGGGTTGATCGTCGTCGTCGCGGTCGTCGTGCAGGCCGTCGGCGTGCCCGGGACGCAGGGCGCCGCGGGCGAAGCCCACGTCTGAGCCGACCACACGGCGCTCTCAGGAAGATCCAAGGAACGTCACAGCGGCCTCTCTGCGGCCGCCGGTTCTCTTCGTAGCTCCCCCCGAAAGCGAAGGAGAACCGAGAGACATGGACGACAGCACGACGACGCTCGAGCTGCCCAACGCGCCTGCCGCGAGGGAGACCGTCGAGCGGGCGCTCTTCGAGATCCGCCGCGTGATCGCTGGACAGGACCGGATGCTCGAGCGCGTGCTCGTGTGCCTCCTGTCCGGCGGCCACCTCCTGATCGAGGGCGTGCCCGGGCTCGCGAAGACGCTCACCATCAAGACAACGGCCGCCGCCCTCGGCGGCACGTTCCACCGGATCCAGTTCACCCCCGACCTCGTGCCGAGCGACCTCGTCGGAACGCGGGTCTTCCGCCCCGACACCGGGACGTTCGACACCGAGCAGGGGCCCGTGTTCTGCAACTTCCTGCTCGCCGACGAGATCAACCGCGCGCCCGCGAAGGTGCAGTCCGCGCTGCTCGAGGTGATGCAGGAGCACCAGGTCACGATCGGCCGCGAGACGATGCCGGTGCCCGACCCGTTCCTCGTCATGGCGACGCAGAACCCGATCGAGTCGGAAGGCACCTACCCGCTCCCGGAGGCCCAGGTCGACCGCTTCATGCTGAAGGTGGTCGTCGGCTACCCCGAGCCCGAGGACGAGCTGACGGTCGTCGAGCGCGCGCTCGTCCCCGTCGCCGAGGTCAGGAGCGTCGTCTCACTCGACGAGCTCGCTGCGATCCGCGCGCAGGTCACCCGCGTGTACGTCGACCCGGCGGTGTCCCGCTACGCGGTCGCGCTCGCGGGCGCGACGCGCTCGCCCGAGGCGGCCGGGATTCCCGAGCTGGCCCGGTTCGTGGAGTTCGGCGCGAGCCCCCGCGGCTCGATCTCGCTCGTCATCGCAGCGCGCGCCCTCGCCCTGATCCGGGGACGGGACTACGTCCTGCCGCAGGATCTCGTCGACCTCGCGCACGACGTTCTGCGCCACCGGCTGGTGCTGAGCTACGAGGCGATCGCCACCGGCGTCGTCGAGGACACGCTGATCGACGCCGCGCTCGCGGCAGTCCCGGTGCCTCGGCTCGAGGGCCTGGAGCGTGCGGCATGACGTCCACGCTCCCCGACATCGAGCGGACGCGGGAGAAGCCCGGGCCCGGCCCCGTGCCGGCGGGCCTGCTCCGCGCGCTCGACCTTCGCGTCGCGCGACGCACGGCGAGTCTCGTCGACGGCGGGCATCGGGCGAGCCGCCTCGGCCGCGGCTCCGAGCTCGCTCAGGTGCGCCCCTACGTCGAGGGCGACGACGTCCGGCGGATCGACTGGAATGCGACCGCGCGCCAGAACGCGCTCCACGTGCGCGTCGACGTCGCGGAACGCGCGGTCTCGACCTGGCTGCTGCTCGACGTCTCGCCGTCGATGGGGTTCGGCACCGGCGACCGCCGCAAGGCGGACGTCGTGGAGGGCGTCGGGCTCGCCCTCGCGCACATCACGTCCCGCCGGGGCAACCGGGTCGGGGCGCTGACGTTCGGGAGCCGCAGCCCGCTGACCGTCCCCCAGCGCCAGGGTCGCCGCGGGCTGATCGGCGCGCTCCTGGCAGCGCGGCAGGAGCCCGAGACGGAGCAGGTCGGCTCGACGTCGCTCGGTGCCGCCCTCGCCCGCCTCGGCGCCGTCGCACGCCAGCGCGGGGTCGTCATCGTCGTCTCCGACTTCCTCGGGCCGCGCGACTGGCGCGAGCCGCTCCTGCGGCTTGCGGCGCGGCACGAGGTCTCGGCGATCGAGATCCGCGACCGGCGCGAGCACGCGCTCCCCGATGTCGGCCACCTCTGGCTGGTCGACCCGGAGACCGGGCGGCGGATCCAGGTCGACACGCGGCGGCGCAAGACGCGCGACGCGTTCGCCGCGGCCGCCGACGCCGACCGGGCGGACGTCGCGCGCGAGCTCGCGTCGCTCGGCGTGGCGCACTGCACGCTCTCCACCGACGAGGACTGGCTGCGCTCGCTCGGCTCGTTCCTCACGCGCGAGCAGAGGAGGTGGCGATGAGCTTCGCATGGCCCGCGGCGCTCCTCTCGATAGCGCTGATCCCGCTGCTCGTGCTGGCGTACATGGTGATCCAGCGGCGACGGGTCAAGTACGCGATGCGCTTCACGAACCTCGACCTGC
Organism: uncultured Actinomycetes bacterium; assembly: GCA_963747125.1. Lineage (GTDB taxonomy): Bacteria > Actinomycetota > Thermoleophilia > Gaiellales > Gaiellaceae > Gaiella. The sequence continues at coordinate 19,342 of CAVVEN010000017.1, forward strand.
TCGCGAACGTCGTCGACCGCTCACCGGGCTGGCGGCGCCACCTGCCGCCCGTCTTCGCGCTCGCCGCGCTCGCGGCGCTGCTCGTGGCGCTCGCGCGCCCCGAGACGACCATCGCGGTGCCGCGGGACGAGGCGAGCGTCGTGCTCGCGATCGACGTGTCCGGCTCGATGCTGGCGACGGACGTCCCGCCGACGCGGCTCGACGCCGCGAAGCAGGCGGCGTCCACGTTCGTCGAGGGGCTTCCCGACCGGTTCGGGGTCGGCCTCGTGTCGTTCTCCACCGGCGCGACCTCGCTGGCGGAGCCGACCGACGACCGCGACCAGATTCTCCACCTGATCGACGGGCTGGAGGCCCACACGGGCACGGCGATCGGCGACGCGATCGCCTCCGCGATCGACCTCGTACCGAAGGACGACGAGGGCAAGGTGGCGACCGGGAAGGACGGGAAGCCCCTCGTCTCGATCCTGCTCCTCTCGGACGGCGCGAGCACCCAGGGGATCTCGGTCGACGACGCGATCGGCCTCGCCAAGACGGCCGGGATCGCGGTCAACACGATCGCGCTCGGCACCGACGCGGGCACCGTCACCCTCCCGAACGAGATCGGCGAGATGCAGACGGTGTCGGTCGCGCCCGACCGCGAGACCCTGAGCCGAATCGCCGACGAGACGGGTGGGACGTACTTCGACGCGCCGACCGCCGACGACCTGAACGCCGTCTACGACGCGGTCGGGTCGCAGGTCGCCTGGGACGAGCGAAAGCAGGAGGTGACCGTCGCCTTCGCCGGTGCGCGGGGCCGTCCTCCTCCTCGTCGCCTCCGGCCTGTCGGCGCTCTGGTTCGGCCGGCTTCCCTGACCCACGACGCGAGAGGAGGTGAGGCACATGGAAGAGACCACTGCATCGAGGCTCGGCCCCCGGGCCGCGCTGGCCGCGCTCGGTCTCGCGTTCGTCGTCGCTGCGATCTGGGCAGCGGCCGCGTTCGCGTCGGGCGGCACGTCGAGCAGCTCGATGGGAACGTCGGCGCCGCCCGGCGGCGAGCCGCCGGCAGGGTTCGTGCAGGACTCCCAGGGCAGCGGCGCCGCTCCGTCGCGGGACGACTGTCCCGGTCACGACGGCGGCTCCGGTGGCGACACGGCGCCGTCCGACGGCTCCAGCTCGTCGGGCAACGCCCTCTGAGCGCTACTCGTGGCCCGGCGCTCCGCGCCGGGCCACGGGCGCCACGACCTTGCCGGGGTTCATGATCCCGTTCGGGTCGAAGAGCCGCTTGACGCCCTGCATCAGCGACAGCAGGTCGCCGTGCTCCGCCTCGAGGGCGTGGATCTTCCCCATACCGACCCCGTGCTCCCCCGTGCACGTGCCGCCGCGCGCGAGCGCGTCCTCGACGAGCAGCTCGATCAGCTCGTCCGATGAACGCATCTCGTCGGGGTCGTCCGGGTCGACCATGAGCGCGAGGTGGACGTTGCCGTCCCCCGCGTGGCCCACGAGCCCCGCGACGAGGCCGCGGCGCTCCAGCTCCTGTCGCGCAAAGGAGACCGCCGCGGCGAGCTCCGAGAGCGGGACGCAGACGTCCGTCGAGCGGTGGCGCTTCCCGGGGGCCGCGGCTGCCGTCGCGTAGGCGGTGGCGTGGCGCGCCGCCCAGAGCCGCGAGCGAGCGGTCGGGTCGCGCTCGGAGACGATCTCCAGGGAGCCCTCCGACTCGGCGACTGCGCTCACGAGTTCGATGTCCGACCGGACCGTGCCGTCGCTGCCGGCCGCCTCGACGAAGAGCGATGGCCCGGCCGGGAAGCTCGTCCCCCGGTAGGCGTTGACCGCCGTGATCGTCCAGGCGTCCAGGAGCTCCACGCGCGTGACGCCGGCGCCCGCGGCGACGATCGCTGTCGCGGCACGACACGCGGACTCGACGTCCGGGAACGACACGCGGAGGACCACGGCCTCCTCCGGGATGCCCTGCAGGCGGAGCGTGAGCTCGGTGATCACGCCCAGGGTCCCCTCCGAGCCGACGAGCAGGCCGAGGAGGTCGTAGCCGGCGGAGGTCTTCGGCGCGCGGCTCCCGGCCCGGACGACGCGGCCTCCCGGGAGCACCGCCTCGAGCGCGAGGATGTTGGCGCGCATCTTCCCGTAGCGCACCGATGTCGTCCCCGCCGCGTTCGTCGCGGCCATCCCCCCGAGCGTCGCATCCGCGCCCGGGTCGACCGGGAAGAAGAGGCCGTGCTCGGCCGCGGCTCGCTCGAGCGCCATGCGGGTGACGCCGGCCTGCACCGTGGCCGTGAGGTCTGCCGGCGAGAGGGCGAGGACGTGGTCCATCCGGGTGAGGTCGAGCGAGATGCCGCCCGCGAGCGGGATCACGTGGCCCTCGAGGCTCGACGCGGCGCCGAACGGCGTCACGGGCACCCGCCGCTCGTCGGCGAGCGCGAGCACCGCCGCCACGTCCTCGGTCGAGGTCGCGTAGACGACGACGTCGGGACGGCTCGGGCGGTGGAAGGACATGTCGCCGGCGTGCAGGTCGCGCTCGGACTCGCCGTCCGAGACGAGATCGGCGTCGCCGAGCGCGCGGACGAGCGCGTCCCGGAGCTCGGCGGGGCTCACGCGCGACCCGTCGCTTGCATCGGCGTCCATCGGCGTCAGTCTGCTGCAAGCGGCGAGCGGGCGAGGGCGCCAAGGCGGTGGCATCGTCGTGCAAGACTGCGGCGGTGCCGGAGGCGCGGATGCGCGAGACGAAGAACGGCCCGGCCGTCGACGGCGACGGCTGGTTCATCCTGAGCGCGCGCGACTCCCGCTGGCGCGACGAGGGGCCTCTCGGCGCGTACTGCACCTTCGAGGGGAAGCGCCGGTTTCCCGAGCTCGGGATCAACATCAGCGTGCTCGAGCCCGGCGAGCGGATGGGGATGTACCACCGCGAGAGCGCCCAGGAGGGATTCCTCGTCCTCGCCGGCGAGTGCACGTTGATCGTCGAGGACGAGGAGCGTCGGCTGCACGCCTGGGACCTCTTCCACTGCCCTCCGGGGACGCCGCACATCATCGTCGCCGCCGAGGGGCAGTCCGCGATCGTGGTCGCTGTGGGCCGGCGCGGGCGCGGCGTGGCCGGAGGGCTGGTGTACCCGGTCGGCGAGGTCGCTGCCGGGCACGGCGCGAGCGTGGAGGAGGAGACGACGAAGCCGTCGATCGCCTACGCGGACGTCCGCGCCAGGCTTCCGCGTTCCACCTTCGTCCCCTACCGGGACGGCTGGCTTCCGCGGCTCGACGCCTGAGCCTCAGCGCTCGCGCGGCTGCCAGTCGAAGCGCCGGAGCGCCACGACCAGCCCAGCGAGGCCCCACGCGACGACGACGGCGACCGCCCCGACGTCGTGGACGAGCGACGCGCCGTGGAGGTACGCGGCCTGGACGAGGCGGATCAGGTACGTGAGCGGCAGCACGTCCGCGACCGCCTGGAGGACGTCCGGGTAGTCGCGCGTCGGGCCGAACGAGCCGGACAGGAACGCCATCGGCAGCACGACGAGGTTGACGACGGCCGAGGCGCCCTCGTCGGAGCGGATCAATGACGCGAGCCCGATCCCGAGACCGGCGAACGCGACGGCGCCGAGCAGCAGCACCGGGACGAGCGCGACCCAGCTCTCTGGCCCGCGGGCCCCGTAGAGCGTGACGCCGAGCGCGACGGTGACCGCCATCTGGAGGCAGAAGACGATCAAGGTGGAGACGAGCACGGCCGTCAGGTACGTCGCAGCCGGGAGCGGCGTCGCACGGACGCGCTTCAGGAGCCCGTACTCCCGGCGGACGACGAGGGTGATCGCGAGCCCCGCGAGCGCAGTGTTCGCGCAGCCGTAGCCCATCATCCCGACGAGCAGCCGGTCGACCGCCGGGACGCCGTCGATCTTCCCGCTGTAGACGGCGCCGAGGAGCAAGAACAGGAGCGGCGGAAAGATGAAGATGAAGACGGCCGACTCGCGGTTGCGCCAGAAGAGCAGCTGCTGCATCCGCAGCTCGTGCCAGAAGAGCCTCACGTCCCTGGCCGCCCTTCGTCTCCGGCCGGTGGGCCGTCCTCGTCGACGAGGTCGAGGTAGACGTCCTCGAGGGTCGGCCGGCGCACCTCGAGCCCCTCGAGCTCGCGCCCCTCCGCCACCGCCCGGCCGGCGAGCTCGGCGAGCACGCGCGTCGGCTCCGACGTGGTGACGATCACCTCGCGACCGCTCTCGCGATAGCGGATCTCGACGTCGGGGACCGCGCCGATCAGCTCGTCCGGCGTCCCGATCCGCACCAGGCCTCCCTCCCGGATCACGGCGACGCGGTCGGCGAGCTGCTGGGCCTCGTCGAGGTAGTGCGTCGTGAGGACGATCGTCTTCCCGAGCGAGCGGAGCGAGCGGATGAGCTCCCAGGCCGTTCGCCGCGCCGACGGGTCGAAGCCGGTCGTCGGCTCGTCGAGGAAGACGAGCTCCGGGTCGCCGACGAGCGCCACACCGAGGTCGAGCCTGCGCTTCTGGCCGCCGGACAGCGTCTTGACGCGCTCCCCCGCCTTGTCGGTGAGCCCGGCAAGCTCGATCACCTCGTCGACGTCGCGCGGACGGCGGTAGTAGCCGGCGAACATCGCATGCACCTCCCGGACCGTGAGCGCCGGCGGGAGCTCCGAGTGCTGGAGGACGACGCCGATTCGCTCCCGGTGCGCCGCCTCGCCGCGCCACGGATCGACGCCGAGCACCTCCACGTCGCCTCCGTCGCGCTCGCGGTAGCCCTCGAGAATCTCGACCGTCGTCGTCTTTCCCGCGCCGTTCGGGCCGAGCAGGCCGAACACCTCGCCCGTCCGCACGTCGAAGTCGATCCCGCGGAGGGCCTCGTGGCTGCCGTACGCCTTCTTGAGGCCGCGGACCCGGATCGCCGTGTCGGGCGTCACCGATCGAGCTCGAGCTCGGCCATCGCCCCCGGGGCGAAGCCCGGGTCGGAGCCCGTCACGGCGAGCGCGATCTCGGAGCAGTCCGGCTGGTGGCCGACGGTCGCGACGGGGCCGCGCCGATCGGCGACCGCGGCACGCAGATCGTCCACGGTCGCCCCGGGCGACAGCAGTGGCTCGATCTCCAACGGCGCCTCGGTCGCCGCCGCGATCGCCTCGGCCGTCTGGCGCGCCCGCACGAGCGGGCTCGCCAGCACGACCGCGGGAGGCTCGAGGAGGCGGGCGAGCCGCTCGCCGAGGGCCGCCGCCTGGTCGTGCCCCTTCGCGGTGAGCTCGCGTGCGTCGTCCGGCTCACCGGGCGCGGCCTTCGCATGTCGGCAGAGATAGACGCGCACGGCTGACGAGGATAGTCGCCTCCCCGCCGGCCCCGGCGCGGCAACGAATCCGGCGCCGACCCCGCACATCCCGCTACAACGTGAGGATGGACGACCGTGCGATCGGGCGTGGCGCGTTCCTCGGGATCGTCGGCGTGGGCGTCGCCGGGCTCTTTCTCGCGAGGGACGCGACGCGGTTCCTCGGACGGGTCATCCCTGACCAGGTGCAGGCGATCGTGCCGACCTCCGGCTGGCGGATCTACACGATCGGCAACTCGATCCCGCGGATCGACCCGGCGCGGTACCGGCTGACGATCACGGGCGCGGTCGAGCGCCCCGCGAGCTACAGCCTTGCGGACCTGCAGGCGCTGCCCGCCGCGGAGCAGGTCTCCGACTTCCACTGCGTGACGGGGTGGGGCGTCGACGGCGTGCACTGGCGCGGCGTGCGCTTCGCCGACCTGCTGGCCGAGGCTCGCCCCCGGAAGGACGCGGTGACGCTGCGGTTCGTGTCGGACGAGGTTCCCTACGACGACACGCTGACGCTCGAGCAGGCGCTCGCGCCCGACGCGATGCTCGCGTACGACATGGACGGCAAGCCCCTTTCGGTCGCGCACGGCTTTCCGGCACGGGTCGTGATGCCGCGGATGTACGGCTACAAGAACGTCAAGTGGGTGACCCGGATCGAGCTGGAGACGACGTACGACCGCATCGGCTACTGGGAGCAGCGCGGCTACGACAAGGACGCCTGGGTCGGCTCCTCCAACGGCGGGGGGAGCGTCTACTGAGGTGCGGATGATCCCCCGCTTCGGCCGGACGGAGCGGCTCCTCCACTGGGTGCACGCGACGGGCTTCCTCGCGATGCTCGGCACGGGGCTGATCCTCTACCTGCCGTCGCTCTCCGAGCTCGTCGCGCGCCGGAACCTCGTCAAGAACGTCCACCTCTTCTCGGCGATCGGCTGGGCCGTCGCGCTCGCGCTCGTCGTTGCGCTCGGAGACCGAGCGCGGCTCGCCGCCGACTGGCGCGAGGTCGAGGCGATCGACCGGGACGACCGGCGCTGGCTCGCCGGGCACCCGTCACCGCAGGGTCGCTTCAACGCCGGTCAGAAGCTGAACGTGATCCTGACCGCCGCGCTCGCCCTGCTCTTCGTCGTCTCGGGGTTCTTCCTCTGGCTCGGAGAGCGCGACCACCGGTTCCTCTTCGACGGGACGGGGACGGTGCACGACGTGGCCATGTACGCCTCGCTCGTGCTCCTCACCGGGCATCTCTACCTCGCGCTCGTGCAACCGAGCACCCGCCACGCGCTGCGCGGGATGACCCGGGGCGACGTGCGCGAGGACTGGGCCCGCGAGCACCATCCGAAGTGGGTGGAGACGGAGCGCGGGACGTAGAACCAGGGCGGACAGGGCGTGGCTTCAGCCTCGCCCTCCTTCGTACGGTCGGGCAAGAGCGCAAGTGGGGCGAGGCTGAAGCCACGCCCCACACGGCCCGGCTATAACCGGGGCGTGGCCTCCTATCGCTACGTCGTCGCCGACGTCTTCACGTCGACGCCCCTGACGGGCAACCAGCTCGCGGTGTTCACCGACGGGCGCGGGCTGGACGACGCGACGATGCAGGCGCTCGCGCTCGAGATCGGCTTCTCCGAGACCGTCTTCACGCTGCCTGCCGAGCAAGGTGGGACGGCGAGGATCCGGATCTTCAACCCGCGCCACGAGATGCCGTTCGCCGGGCACCCGACCCTCGGCGCTGCGTTCGTCCTCGGCGCGCCGCTCCAGCTCGGCGTCGTGCGGCTCGAGACGGGTGCCGGGATCGTGCCGGTGGTGCTCGAGCGCGACGAGTCGGGCCGCATCGTGTTCGGGCGCATGACGCAACCCGTGCCGCGCGTCGAGGAGCTCGAGTCTCCCGAGGCCGTGCTCGCCGCGGTCGGGGCCGAGCGCTCGCTCCTGCCGATCGAGCTCTACGACAACGGCGCGCGCCACATCGTCGTGACACTCGAGGAGGGCGAGCTCGGAGAGCTCCGGCCGGACGGCGAGGCGATCGCGACGTTCGGCATCACGGGCGTCAACTGCGTCGCGCGCGGCTCCGCGTCGTGGCGCAGCCGGGTGTTCTGGGAGCACGGCGAGGATCCCGCCACGGGCTCGGCCGCCGGGCCGATCGCCTGTCACCTCGCCCGCCACGGCCTCGTCGCCTGGGGCGAGGAGATCGTGATCACCCAGGGGGTCGAGATGGGCCGCCCCTCGACGCTCCACGCTCGCGCAGAGGGAGGGAGAAGGCCTGATCGACGCGGTCGAGGTCGGCGGCGCCGCGGTCGTCGTCGCCCGCGGCGAGTTCCGGCTCTGAGTCCTGTCACGCCTCCGGCGGGAGCGGGAACGCGAGGGCGGTGATCGACGGGAGCTCGAGGCCGAGCACCGACCAGAAGCGTCCGCCGTCGCGCGAGACGTAGAGCCGCTCCTCCGTCGCGACGACGACGAGGTCCGGGTGGTCGGGCGCGATCGCGACGGCGACGGCTCGGCCGATCCCCGCGCCGGCCTCGCGCCACGTGTGCCCGGCGTCGTTCGACACGACGAGCGGCGGCCGCCGGTCGACGACGGCGACGACCACCGAGCCGTGGGCGGCGGCGGCGACGAGGAGCGGCAGCTCGACCTCGGGCACCGCGACGGCGGGCAGCTCGTCGTCGACGACCTCGGCCTCCTCGTCCTCGTCGAGGTCGACGGCGACGGTGCCGAGGGCGCACGCGACGAGCACGCGGGTCATCGGACGGTGATCAGCTCGGAGACGACCCGCGCGGCCCGCGCGGCGGCCGCCGCGGGCGCGGACCGCTCGCCCGGCCGTCGACGTAGACGAGCGAGAAGGCGTCCCCCGCCCCCGTCGGGTCGACAAGGCCGTCGACGGGACACGGCGCGATCGGCGTCACCTCCCCGTGTGCGAGGACCTGCGCGCCCTTCGAGCCGAGGGTGAGCACCACCTCGGGCACACCGAGCGCCTCGAGCCGCTCCCCTTCGAGCCCGCCGGCGACCATCAGCCCCTCCTCCTCGTTCAGCTTCAGCACCGCGAGATCGCGGAGCAGCGCCCGATCGAAGGCGGCGTCCTCGTGAAGCGGCCCGGTCTCGGCGACGCGGGTCACGCCCTGTGCGTCGAGGAGGAGCCGTCGACCCCGGCCGCGAGGGCGTCCGCCGCGGCCGCCTCGAAGTGGGAGCGCAGCAGGCCTCCGACCAGCACCCACTCGCAGCCGGCGAGGGCGTCGTCGGCCCATCCCTCGACGTCCGCGGCCGTCCAGGGGTCTCCGATCGCCTCGACGGTCATGATCCGCAGGTCGCCCTCGTAGTGGAAGCTGAACGACCGTCGTCTCGGCCGCGTCGCCACAGAGCACGGGAAGGCCGAGGGTCTCGAGCGGGGCGAGCGCGACGCTCCGGTCGGCCGGGGCGCATCGGGTGACGACGACCGCGTCCGTCCGAGGTGGACGGCTGCCCGGGCGGCATGGAGAACCGCGCCCGGGCCTCGGGTCGCCGCTTGCGACACGGTCGACCGCGAGGTTGCCGATCAGCGCGATCCGGCTCATGCGCGCGCGGTTCCGGCGCCGACACGACCCGTCGCGACCGAGACGGCGAGCGCGATGACGAACGAGACGGCGAAGCTCGGGAGCGTCGCGCCGATGCCCCAGGCGGGCGGATCGAGCCGCTGCACCTGCTCGACCCACCAGGCCGGGCCCGGTGGGCGAGAGCCACTGGTACGCGGCGAAGCCGGCGATCCAGGCGGCGACGAGCCCCGTCCGGACCGGCTCCCGGCCGAAGACGGTCCTCGGGCTCGTACCGCCTCCCGCTCGCGAGCCAGTCGGCCAGGAGCACCGCGAAGAGCGGGACGAAGAACGAGCCCAGGAGGAACAGGAACGACTGGAAGCTCCCGAGCCCGAGCACGAGAGCGCCGATCGTGCCGACCGTCGTCGTCAGGACGACCAGCAGTCGCTGCGAGACCGAGGGGAAGAGGTTCTGGAGCGAGATGGCGCCGGAGTAGGCGTTCGCGGAACGCCTCGTCCGTCTCTGCGACCGTCAGGGCGAGGAGGACGAGCAGCGCCACGAGCCCGCCCGCAGCGACGGCCGCCGGGAGGGCCGCGGCGTCGGCGACGTCGCGCGTGAGGAGGACGACCGCGCCGAGCGCGAGCAGGAGCGCGTCCGGCACGAAGTACCCGATGCCCGTCCCCCAGAACGCGGCGCGTGGCGAGCGGGCGAAGCGGGTGTAGTCCGCGGCGAGCGGGATCCAGGAGACCGTCACCCCGACGACGATGTCGATCCCCTGCCAGGTGGAGAGGCCACCGTCGCCGGGCCGGCTCCACGCCTCGTCGAGCCCTCCGCCGGTAAGGGCCCACCAGCCGAGGTACGCGACGGGGGCGGGACGACCCAGATCGCCACGCGCCGGGATCACCGTGCGCACGACCCCGATCGGGCCGAGCAGGCCCAGCGCGAGCGCGGCGGCGCCGAAGACGAGCGTCCACGCCCAGCGCGCCTCGAAGCCGGAGCAGCGTCGTCGGAGAGCGCCAGCGCGGCGGCGGTCCGCGATCACGAGCAGCTCGAGCCCCGTCCAGGCCGAGGCACTGGACGACGTTGATCGTTCGTCGGTAGGTACGAGTCCCGCGCTCGCCGAGCGGCGCCCGCATCAGCACCATCGCGGGGACGCGCGCCTGCGCCCCGATCGCGCCTGCGACCGCCAGCATGAGGTTGCCGACCAGGCAGCCGACGAGGATCGCGACGAGCGCCGCGGGCAGCGAGAGCGCCGGGACGAGGATCGCCCCTGCGACGATCACGAGCAGCCGAGACGCCGAGGTTTCCCCAGAGGAGGCCGAGGTCGAGCCCGCCGAGCACGCGGAGCCGCTCCGGCACCGGCTCGATCCCCCAGGACGTGTCGTCGAGCTTCACGACCGGCGAGGCTACCCCGCCCGCCGACGCCACGATGTCCTCGATCCCGGCGCGAGCGAGCTCGAATGCGGCCCGGGCGTCAGCCAACACGGACGCTTCCTGCCGTTGACGGACCTGGAGGCACGAGGCTGCCGGCGCTTCCAGAGCGCGGCCGACGAGCTCCACCGTGCGCGCGGTCGGAGGCTCTGGCATCGACGACCGAACGGCTGGCACCCCCCGACGCGACAGACCAAGAGCCCAAGTGACACAGTGTCACTTGCATTTCCCCGCAACGTCACTTGCGCTTCCCCGGGAACCCTCACGGACGGCCCGGTCTAAACCGCGTCACGCGACGCCGAGGCCCGCCGAAGCAGAGGGCAGGTGACACAGTGTCACTTGTCTCCCCCGGCCTACGGACGGCGCTGTCCGAACCTCGTCATGCG